>DAOUFI010000015.1:0-129474 GCA_034430175.1 Anaerolineaceae bacterium
TCGGAACTGGGACATCATGATAAAGGTCGTGTGCTCTACTAACAAAAAAACACTCCCGCGAAGGGGAGTGCCAGTGCCGAGACTGGGAATCGGACCCAGGACACCACAATTTTCAGTCGTGTGCTCTACCAACTGAGCTATCTCGGCATTAGGTTAGTATTTTACCTGACCGATGGGGATGTGTCAAGAAACTCGTCTTATTCCAGTGGATTTTTTCCAACCGAAAAGCTGCATTTCTCAGCCCCACTGACGCGGCATTCCGTCTCGCGTACCACGTAGAATTTACCACCGCTGATCCAAGCTAAAAATCCTTGCAGCAATCCTGAGGTAAAATCGCATAAATTGGTGTTTGAGGAACTTCCCACTGAGTCTTTTACTTCAATGCGAAACTCCTTTTCCTCACTATGCAGTGAGGTCTTTACTCCGTAATTAAGCTCGAACCAGCGTGCCAGCAGTTCAAGTCCCTTGCGCATTTTAATGCGGATCGGCAGGAATCGGAAATCTGGGTCATCGAAACCAATCGCCTTGCCGTCCTTCTCCAACAAATACTTAAACGCTGCCCGTCCGGAGCAAATGGCTACCCCACTTGCCCCAGCCTTCCCGTACATTTCATCCATCTTTCTTCGAACATCACCATTCAGGTCTGTTCCGCTGTTTAATAAATCAAGGAGCTTAGCTGCATCAGCTGGTCCAATCGTTTCCTGCAATCCCAAAAACAACGGCGAATCGATATTCCCATGCATAACCATACTCATTGTATCCATGAGGTCCTCTGGCATTTATTTCTTTTTATCGACTTCTTCAAGGATGGCGTACAGCAATTCGAGCAAGACCGTTTTTACTGAGTTCTTGTCCTTGGCGATGCAGGGTAGAACCTTAATCCCTTCGTCCAAACGCAACGCCAGGCGGATATCTTCCACTTCCCAGGCGTCGGGCAAATCTTGTTTGTTCGCAGCAACGATGTACGGGGTTGGCGCGTAGGCATGGAATGTCTCCAGGATATTGCGCGCTTCCTTGAAGGTCTCCGGTCGAGTGCTGTCAACGATAACAATAAATCCAAGCATCCCCTCGGAGAGGATTTCCCACATGAAATCAAATCGTTTTTGTCCTGGAGTACCAAAAAGGAAGAGTACCAGGTCTTCATCGACGGTGATACGGCCAAAATCCATAGCCACCGTGGTCGAATCTTTGATCTTCTCAGCTTCAGCTGTGATCTTCTTTTCGGTCGAGACCACATCGATCTCGGAAACAGAACGGATTAAAGCCGTCTTCCCTGAGTTGAATGGTCCAGTCACTACGATTTTTACTGTCTGTGTCTGCATCGTTCTTTTCCTTTGCGCTTTTATATCGAGCGTATTCTTTCGATCAAACGATTGACCAAACCCCGCTGACCCTTATAGTCGAAGGGTTGTATTTGTTTACCCGGCATTGCTACAGGAGCGCCACCCGGACGGATGAGTTCCACCAAACCTGCCTGAAGTAGCGCGTAAACCACTCGTCGGATTTCGATGCTGTCCATGTTGGTGATATCGGCGATCTGCTGGATAGAGTTCTTGGGATCGACATAATTGACCACCTGCCATTCCTTTTCAGACAGGTTGACGTTGCGAATATTCGTTCCCGGTCGTTCTGAGAATTTCAGCGCCATCTCCAAACTGGGGATTTCAGCCTTAAGGTCTTCAAGTTCATGAAGTTTGCGCGCGCCTTCGACAATAAGACTCTCCAATTCGACCCGCGCCGGAATTCTATCCGGTGAGATCATCTCACCAGCTTCAAAATGGAAAAATCCGTCTCCCCAGGTGAGTAAGCTGCGCATTTCAGAAGTTAAGGATTTAGCCAGTACTTCGAATATCTCGTCCTGGTTGACATAGCCACCATTAACCAGGTAGAGACCGGTTTCCTTATCCGATCTACCGGCCAAGCGTTCAGAAAGCAATTTGTATTGACTCGGAGAAATCTTCTTTTCTTCAGCTACCCGTTGCAGCAGGCTTTTTTCTTGTTGCCCAATCTGAATATTACACAATTGCCCATTGCGGAAATTGACACGCGCCTCATCACGGGGACCCTCAATATAGAGAGTACCAGACTTCTTGGCAATGTTCACCAGGTTGAGTATTTGTGTGACCGAGAAATCGCGTAGATTGCCTTTTAAGGCCATAGCCATCCTGTTATCAGCAGATAAGCATTAGAAATTATACTTACAAGGATAGAGTAAGTCAATTAACCGAACTGAACAACCATCTTGAATATCAGGATTGGATATAATCGTATCTGGATAAAAATTATGCCTGACCTGTTCCAAACCCTGCGTACCACAGACCTGGACTTTATTCAAAGGCTGGCCCGAAGCTGGAAAATCGAGCTCGAAGCCCGTGAATTTGCTGCTGCCAGGGATGAGTTCATCCGATTGGTAAAGAATCCAGATTTCTTCGAGGAAATCATCGAGACGCTACCGGGTCAAGCCGCCAACGCCTGGCAATATTTGGTTTCCCACCAGGGACAGGAATCCTGGTCGATCTTCACTCGTCAATTTGGCGAGTTGCGTGTCTTTGGCGTCGCCAAACGGGCACGTGAAGAACCCGATCTGCACCCAATTTCAGCCACCGAGGAACTTTGGTATCGTGGTTTGATCGGGCGCGCTTTCCTCAATCGTCCGCCCTCCACCCAGGAGTACGCCTACATTCCAGATGAATTCTTGGCATTCGTTCATCCTTTGGGAAATAAAGTAGACCAAATCGAACTACGACCAGCTGCCGCCCTGGAGAAGAAACTTGTCACCCTTGCCTCGGACCGAATCCTTGACGACGTCACCGACCTGTTGGCAGCTCTGCGCATGGGGCGACCCGCAGAAAGCGTGTTCCTGGCTCACAGCGAGAGTTACCAGCATTTTATCAGCAGTCTATTACTCGAATCCGGGCTTCTGAGCTCTCCCCTGACTCCGGACGCTGCCCGTGTTAAAAATTTTTTGGCTCAACCTCGCGGGTCAGCGCTGCTGGAGTTATTCCAGACCTGGATGAACAGCAACCGGATCAATGATCTTCGCATGCTTCCCGGCCTGTTATTCGAAGGTAATTGGAGCAATGATCCACAAACTGCGCGCCGTCTGGTGATCGATTCTCTGAGGGGAACAGACCCTAAGATATGGTGGAGTTTGGCTGCTTTCGTCGGTCAGGTCAAAGAGAGACAACCTGATTTTCAACGCCCCGCCGGGGATTACGATTCCTGGTTCATTCGAGACGCGTCCACCAACGAACACCTGCACGGCGTCCAATACTGGGACCGGATCGAAGGCTCGCTATTGTACTACCTGTTGAGCGGCCCGTTGCGTTGGTTGGGGGTGACTGACCTGGCGCGAAGCGACAAGGGCAGCCGTTTCACCGCATTCAAACTTTCGCCAATCGGCATGGATATGCTTGAAGGTCGCACTTCATCCACCAGCAAAGTCGAGGACGGCGTCCTCACCATCAGCAGCGACGGGATCCTACACGTCCCTGCCAATACTCCACGCGCCATTCGTTACCAGGTAGCGCGCTTCTCCAGCCTGCTACCCGGTGAAAGCAGTGAGCGTAAATACCGCATCACCCCGGCTTCCCTTAAGGCTGCTTCAGAACAGGGATTGAAAGTTAGCCACTTACTCCAACTCTTCCAACAAGCCAGGGTCAAAGATCTACCACCAAGTCTCATCCAACAGATGGAGCGCTGGGAGAAATACGGCGTTGAAGCGTCCGTTGAGCAGGTCATCCTATTGCGGCTTGCCCGTCCGGAGTTGCTGCCCTTGCTACAAAAAAACAATCGTGCCAGCGGTTGTATTGCCACGGTACTCAACAGCCAAACAATTGAGATAAAAGCTGGAAAAGTAGAACAGATTCGCCAGAGCCTGGCTGAACTGGGTTTGTTGGTCGATATTAAGCTCGACTCGGATGTATAATTCAACCGTCCCCTACGAATGAGCCGGGGGAAATCCTTCTAAAAGAGGTGAATATGACTAAGAGGCTGGAGTGGGTCCAAGAGGAACTCGATGGCTTGAAAGAAGCCGGACTGTACAACCGGATCCGCACACTGGGGTCCCCGCAGGGTCCCTGGTTGATTGTTGATGGAAAGAAAGTGCTCAATTTCTGTTCCAATAACTATCTGGGTCTTGCCAATCATCCCAAACTCATAGCAGCAGCACAGGAAGCCTTGAAAAAATACGGTGCCGGCCCCGGAGCCGTTCGTTCAATCGCAGGAACGATGGATATCCACCTAGAATTGGAGAAACGTCTGGCAGCCTTCAAAGGTGTTGAAGCAGCCATCACTTTCCAATCAGGTTTCTGCGCCAACCTGGCGACCATCCCAGCTCTGGTTGGTAAGGAAGATGTGATTTTCTCGGATGAGCTCAACCACGCCAGTATCATCGATGGCAGCCGCCTTTCTGGCGCACGAATCGTGAAATTCGCCCACGCCGACCCCGCTGATCTGGAAAAGGTAATCAAAGAGAACGCCGGCACCTACCGCCGTGCCCTGATGATCACCGATGGCGTTTTTAGCATGGACGGTGATTTGGCCCCCCTCGATCAGGAATACGAGATCACCAGCAAATACGACGTAATGCTAATGGTCGATGACGCGCACGGCGAAGGAGTCGTTGGCCGTGGTGGACGTGGTATTGTGGACCACTATCACCTACACGGCAAGGTAGACGTCGAAGTCGGCACCATGTCGAAAGCATTCGGCTCGGTTGGTGGCGTTGTTGCGGGTAACGCGCAAATCATCGACTGGCTGCACCAACGAGGACGCCCCTTCCTGTTCTCCTCGGCCGTTACCCCACCCGATGTAGCCGCCTGCATCGCCGCGGTGGAGCTACTCGAGTCGTCAACGGAGTTGGTCGATAGACTATGGGATAACGCCAAATACTTCAAGACAGAGATGAAAGCCTACGGTTTCGATACCGGTGTCAGCACTACCCCCATCACCCCGATCATGCTTGGTGAAGCTTCGCTGGCTCAGCAGTTCAGCCGCGAGCTGTACGAGAACGGCGTTTTCGCAATGGCGCTCGGTTTCCAGACCGTGCCAAAGGGCAAGGCGCGTATCCGCGTGATGATCTCTGCCGGTCACAGCAAGGACGATCTCGACCAGGGTCTGGTCGCTTTCAAGAAAGTCGGCCAAAAACTCGGCGTGATCAAATAAGAAGATGGATTGATGGATTGTTGTAGGGGCGCATCGCTGTCGCGCCCCATTTATAATAGTTTTCGAAAATAATGCTTTCGAATAATTAAACCAACCCTTTCTAGTTTAAAAAGGGTTGGTTTTTATTAGAACAACTGAATGATTTACTGATTTACGACCAGTTTTGTTTCCTGGCATATTCAGTGATCACAGGGATATCAGTTAAAACACCACCATTGGCTTTAAGTCCGTAGATCAAGTTAATGATCCAAACCAATCCGGCGAAAATTCCGATGACGGGAATCCAGCCTAGAACAGAAATAAAAATGATCTCTGCTATCCCAAGGATTAATGTTGGGATGGTGTGATACTTGATAAATGGACGATTCTTTTTTTCTTCGACGAGTAGTGTGATGATTGGGAAAAGCGGGGTGAACAAAAAGCAAAGCAGAACCCATAAACGATCTTCACTCGTAACGTCTGCCACTGGTGGAATTTCATTTGAGGTAGCCATTCTCTTGCTCCTTTTTTATACTTTGTAGACAATATTACTCATATTATTATACAACTTTTTGCTGGCAGAACCAACAAATCAGGTGGGAATCAATATATAATTCATGAAATCGCGATAAATTTTAATTTGCGTTGAGATTTTCAAGCTATTTGAGATTTTAAATAATTTGCAGATTATCTCGCCGTGAACTTACTTATGATTGTCTGGATCAATCTAAAGGCGAAGGTTAATATCAATCGGTAAACGATCTCGAACAATAATGGTTTCGATTATCCAGATAATTCCAAAAAGAGAGGGCGATTTGTTCAATCACACCTCTCTTGATCAATCCATCATTTTTCGTCTGCGCCAATTGAGAAACGGTGCTACCACCTTGCGGATGTAATACTTGGCCACGATGGGTGACAGGAATTTTCCACCGTCACGGTAATGCACACGCAGCATTTCTGGCCAGCAGCGGTCATCGGCATTGATCGTCTTGGTGTCATGATGCATTCGGAAGTTCGCCCACACCGGGCCGGGTAGATACTGTAGTTTTGTCACCGTTGCCAGACGCACCCACAGATCGTAATCCATGGCAAAAAAGAAAGTGGGGTCAAGCGGCCTGATCTGTTTCCAATACTCGGCCCTGAAGAACGTCGCTGGCTGCGGAACGTGCACAAAACCACGGCGCAACTTCTTGAGATCCGTCTGAGCGGCTGGGAATTTGCCAACAACGCGTGACTCCTCATCGATGAAATTGAGGTCACTGTACACCACACCCACATCGGGATGTTCATTCAGGTATTTAACCGCGGCGCTGACCGCGCCGGGATTGTAAGTGTCATCCGAGTTAATGTAGGCCAGGATCTGACCCTTGGCTCGATCAAAGCCTTTGTTTATGGCGTCGGTTTGCCCCCTGTCCTTTTCTGATACCCAATATGCCAGACGCTTCTCAAAGGACTTGATAACCTCCACGGTGTTATCAGTAGAACCACCGTCAATGATCAGGTACTCGATATGCGGATAATCCTGTTCAAGCACCGAGCGCATGGTCTCTGCCAGAAATTTGCCCTGGTTATACGAGGGGGTTATGATCGAAACTAATTCATTCATTAAGATAAGCTTTTCTTATTGGTCAACCGGTTTGGTAAGGTCAAACAGATAATAACCCTCACCCTTTTCACATGGATAATGATCGAAAAGATAATTATAGAGGTTCTTCTGCGACTTGAAATCATTAAGTAGAGTGACCAGGAAATATTTCTTGTCTGCCGTCTTCTTGGCGAAGGTTTTCTCGAAGGATTGCTCTTCATTCCCCGCCAGGGATTGCACGGTCATATCTCCCTTGGTCTCCCACAGAGTGGGTTGAACGAAACCCCAGAAGCTCAATCGATAGCCGTAATCATGCGTCAACGCCACGATAGGTGTTCCCTGGCCAATCTTCTCACCTAGCTGCTTCCAGTATTTCTCTTCGTAATGATAATCGTCAGCGAGGAGGACCGAGCGCGATTTGAACACGGTCAGGGCTGTGGAAAAAACCAAAACTACCGCGATTAAGATACGCACAACCACCGTGGGCTTCAAGGATTCGATCTTCTCCATGAACATCGCAAAGAAGAGACCAAAACCCAGGGCGGTCATGGGGATGATCGGTAATTGATAATAATTATGGGTATAGATGTGATAAGCAAAGACAAACCCTTGCAGCAGGTAACCGATCCACAGACAGGTGTAGAGGACCCGTCCTTCCTTCTTGATGAACAGGAAGAAAGCCAACACACCCATGATCAGGGGAATGTAATCAACCACCGATTTGGCCATCATGAACCAACTGAGATACCACTTCGGGTCGGAATACAACGAGGGGAAAAAGCGCGATCCGAACAATGAACCAGAATTTCCTCCAACCGTCGCGCTCAAGACGTTGAAGAGCACCCCCGGGAGCAAGGAGATCAGTGCCATCAAATAAACACGCCAGTTGCGTAGTGCCTGTTTGAATCCTCCCATCAGCACAAACCCGATGAAGGGGATGCCAACAAAGAAAATGGCAGTGGCTTTGACCAGGATGGCCAGTCCGGTGAAGATGGACGCCAACAGCGCGCTGCTGAGCGTGTCCTTCTCCTTCCAGCGGTACTGGAAGTACAACGCGGTGACCATCAACGAGATCATCAGCGGGTCCGGTTGGATACTGCGCCCGGCAATGACGCCAAACGGCAGCAGTTCATAGAACGCCAGAGCGGCTATCGCTCCATTTGTTGACATGAGCTTGCGCGCCAATAGAAAGAGTGGGATGCCCCCCAACACCCAAAACAGACTGGAATAGACCCGTGGAATTTCAAAATTCTCACCGCCCGCCACTGCGTAGGTTAGCGCGGTGAGATGTTCCATAATAGTCGGTTCAACCAAGACTTCATCTTTTCCCGCCTGAATACCAAAAGCTCGCTGCGTTTCTGGCAGCGCGTGTGTAGATGGAAGATCCATCTCGTAGTAATAACCGCGAGCTAAAATGAGCGAATGCAACTGGCGTGTAGCCGCGAAATCGAGCGGAGGATCGGAAATATCAATCAGTCGAGTGCCAAAACCGAGCAAGACGAAGAAGGCAACCAATAAAATACGCACCCACCGGGTATTCGGCAGGAACAGAACTCTTTCATCTTTCTGAATATCGCTCATCGGTCACCTATGTTTCATTATTTATCGTTCAATTTGGCTGCGCGCGCGTGCCTGGATACGGCGTTCCCGCAGTCTCTGCAGCCCGAGCGGCGCGAAAAGCGCGTATACCATACGATACCACTCCGGCAATATGATATCTGGCGCCAGTAAAAAGCCTCGCCAGTATGACCTGAATGAACGGCTGTAATCACCAGCATCTAACAAGTAGAAGGCATTAATCCGCTCTGCTCCAGCCTGAATATTCGGTAGCAACCAGGCGACGTTCTCGGCATATTCAGGCGCGCTACGCATCCATTCAACGATGTGGTAGGCTTCTTTACCAAATTTGGCTGCTTGTGCCAGGTTTTTACAATCCTCATGGTAATGCGCGCCTGCCCATAACTGGTGAACATATTTCATGCTTCCGTACAAACCCACCCGTAACCACAACTGGTGATCCAGCATGAACTGGTAGCTCAAGTCGAGGTACCCCGCGGCTTCAAGCGCTGCGCGGCGCATGAACACCGCCGGCTGCCCAATGATATGGAAAGTCATCAGATCAGCCAGGCTCCAATTATCATAACGCAGGTTGTTAAGGATGCGCCCATCCTTATCCACCACCTGGACATCGCCAAATACGAAGGCTGCGTCTGGGTTGGCTTGCAACGCGGCCACTGCGGCGCTGATGGCACCCGGCTGGTAGTAATCGTCCGAATTAACCCAAGCGATGAATTCTCCTTTCGCCCGGGCAAAACCTTTGTTGATACCGTCCGCCTGTCCTTTGTCTTTTTCCGAGACCCACCAGGCGAGTTTGCCCGCGTATTTTTTGATGATCTCCAAGCTGCCGTCTGTAGAACCGCCATCGGCAATAAGATACTCAATATTGGGATAATCCTGTTCGAGCACCGAGCGGATGGTCTGCTCAAGAAAACTTGCCTGGTTATAACTAGGGGTGACAATCGAAACCAGCGGCTGGGAGCTCATCCTAGAAAAGTCCCTCGTAATCCGCTTTAGGGAAAACGGTCAGCTTTCCACCCACGGTGGCGTCAATGATCTCACGTCCAGCTTTCTTATACGCTTCGCGTGCCATGGTATAGGCAATTTCGGAAGTTTCCAGGTCAGGCAATTGCCAGCGAAATCCTTTACCAAAGTAACCGGGGTTGAAATGGTTGGGGTCATCACCGCTTGAGACCACTGTGGTATTGGGTTTTCCCTGGGTGGCGAAGCTGTGATCCACCCCAATCAAAATCGCCTGCTTGAAACCAAGGTGGAAAGCTAATTGCATGGCCACGTAAGTGACTGTGGCACCCTCCCACAGCCTGCCAGCAGCATTACCGTTGAAACAAGGCAACTCGTATGTGGTATAAAGGTAATGCAAGTTTTGCGCTGGCTGGATCCATTTGCGCCCGCGCCAGGAAACGAAGGTGGGAATGGGTAGCGCGCGGATATCTTCCGCGCATTGTTCGGTGACCAAATCATTGACCGTCAATAGCATCGAAGTCTTGAAACCCAACTCAGGGAAAGCCAGGTAGAAACGATTCATTCCAATGGTGAACTCGTTCTGCAACTTGGTCAGGTCGGTATTGCGTAGACTGGGGCCATTGCCAATGATAAAACAGCGCTCACCTTCATGGGTGTTACGCAAGGCTTTCAATTTTCTAATCGACTCAACCCGCCAAGGATGGAACTGGCTTTCTGGCCAGTGGGTAGCGATGATGGCAGAATCGCGCGCGGTACGCAGCGAGTTGGCAAGAGGGACGGGAAGGGAATGAATAAGTTTCGCGCGCATAGGTCACTCCGTACTCAGTCGGGCGGTGGCACCGCCGTCGACGACGAGCGCCTGCCCGGTCATGAATGAGGACTGATCATTATCCGCCAGGAAATAAATGGCGTGAGCAATCTCCTCGGGGGTACCAATACGACCATTGACCGTCTTTTTTGCCAGGTTGTCAAGGCGTTCGGTGACGGATGGGCCGCTCATGTGTTCGCGGTTCATACTGTCACGCAGCATGGGGGTATCGACCGCGCCAGGAAGCACCGCGTTGACTCGAATGTTATCAGGGGCGAATTCAATAGCCATGGCACGGGTCAACGCCAAAATACCGCCCTTGCTGGCAGCGTAGGCAGCGATACTGGCAGAGGTCTGCACCGCATGGACTGAGGAAACATTGACGATGGCCGCCTTCCCCGCCTTGACAAGCAATGGATGGGCATAGCGCGCGCCAATAAAGGTTGGACGTAAATTGGTTGCAATGGTCTGATCCCATTCTTCCACGCTAGTATCGATGATGGGCTTGTGGATTTGTACCGCGGCGTTGTTCACCACAACATGTAGCACCGATGTAAAAGCAGCCGCTTCTTGAAAGACCTCAACGATCTGCTCTGGGATCGAAACGTCTTTTTGGATGAACAAACCGTCTTTCGGAAAACCCGGTCCAAATTCGTTGCGGTCCACGCCGATCACCTTCCATCCATTTTCAGCGAATAAACTGACCACTGCCCGGCCAATCCCTCCGGCCGAACCGGTCACCAGTGCTACGCGTTTTTCTTGTGACATCATATCCTCGTTTACTGTATTTTTGCCACTTGATCCAGGTCGTTTGCCGGGATCGCGAGACCGTCGAGCAGGTTTCGGATCGTGTTCCAATGAACGCGTTCCCATGCCTGTGGGCTTGAATTTGAATTATGCGCCGCTAACATCACGTTGTCCATCTTGAGCAACGGTGAATCCTTGGGTAATGGCTCAAACTCGAAAACGTCGAGGGCTGCGCCAGCAATCTGTCCAGTCTGCAACGCCACGATCAGTGCCTTCTCATCCACTACAGGACCACGTGAGGTGTTGATCAGGATGGCGTCTCTTTTCATCCAGGATAGCGTTTCCGAGTTCATCAAGTGACGGCTGGAAGGGTTGAGATCGGTGTTCATGCTCACGAAATCTGCCCGCTGCAGCAGGTCTTTGAGGCTGGTCATCTCCACCTTGTTCTCGATGAGAAAATCGGGGGCGATGGGTTGGATATCGTTACCAAGTATGGTCATACCAAAACCGCGCGCCCGCCGGATGACTGCCTTGCCCACGTTACCCACACCAACCACACCCAGGGTGCACTCAGAGAGCGAACGTCCGGCAAGCTTCTGCCAGATACCGTCTTTCATCGCGCGATCCATCCAGGGCAGACGGCGAGCAAACGCCAGCATGTAGCCCATTACCGAATCGGAAACCGGCAAGGTAAAGGCATTGGGTGTGTTCTTAAGGGCAATCCCAAGTTCCTGGCAGGCGTCCTTATCGATGGAGTCGATCCCCGTTCCCCACTTTGAAATCACTTTAAGGCGTGGTAGACAACCCTCAAGTACACGGCGAGAATAACGGTCATCGCCGCAGATAGCTCCGTCAAATTGACCCGCGTATTTTAAAATATCTTCTTCTTCAAGCCGTTCTTCTACATGCGGTGTGATCAATTCAATACCATAGTGAGAAAAGATCGGCCGAAACCGATCAATCGTGGGCAGCATGTACGGCGCGGACATCAAGACTGAAATCATTTTTCACCTTTCGATTATTGAATCGAATGAAATAATTATAAAGCAATTTCAAGGGCTGAATTACTGGTTGGGCTCATACAGATAGAGGTTGAAATCATCCTTGCCACGGATCACACCGATATCGATCAAACGTCCGGGAAGAAATTCATGATAAGGATCAGATGAAAGCAAGATGTAGGAATTACCATAAACATAATTCAAGGGGATCGCGTCCAGAAACGCTCTGGCGGCACCAGATTGCAAAGCCTGGAAATATTGCACGCTGTTTATTAACCCATCCAGGTTTACCACCGTACGGTCGTGAATGAAATATCCGACAAAACCGCCACCGGTCATGCCGATATTTGAACCAGGCTCAGTTAGCCGTTCGACCTCTTCTACTTCAGCCAGGTATGCGTATTCATCCTTCTTGCTGACCTGAGAGGGATAAGTGGATTTAATGTAATCGAGATGCTTCGCACCAAGGATGGCAACCGCCAGCACAGCGATCGTTACCGTCCAGGCAAATTTGGGTTTAAATCCATCCAGCCAGGCAAAGAAAGGATCTAGAATAACTGCAGCTAGCAAGATGAGTGTCATCATCTGACACACCCAATACCACGAACGCATTGCCTGATATCCCACGGTATTGTAATAGGCAATTTGAAAGAGACTCCCAAGCAACAATGCTGGCAACATCAATCGCACAGATTTTTTTCCAGCCTGTTTGCCATGAGAATTGAGAATCGCGAAAACCGCGCAGATCAATAAAAGGAATAAACCAAGAAAAAGTACAGAGTGTATGATGACTGATTCATTCTTTACCAAAGCAAGGATGGATTCAGCCACTGAATCCAATTTAGACGTGACCAGCGACCAGGGGCTGTCGCTGCTACGTGGGCTGAGTCCGAGCAGGGTCATCAATGTACTTTGGCGAACGTAGGGCGTATTAGGTAACGTGCTCCACCAAACTTTTACCCGTCCGCTCACTGGCGAGAAGGTACCGAAGATCAATTTATTGAAAGTGACATAGATTCCCATCAATATCGCGATCGGAGTGGCAAATCCAGCTCCGCGAAGCAACGCGGCTTTCCAGTTCTCCTTCACCCACTTGCTAAATTGTTTGAAAGGTAGAATGTTAATTTCGCCAGTCTTACGAACAACCAGGCGCGCACAGAAGATCAAAGAACTACAAATTGCTGCATCGAGAGCCAACAGGGAACGCGAGAACATGGGGAATAAACCGATCAGGCGTAAAAGTGCCATGATCGCATACATTACAAGAAAATTGATCCCGGTAGCAATTAGCTGAAACACAAGTTTTTGCCAGGGTTTACGGTCTGAAAAACCCCGATACATCCCGCAAAAATAATACACAATTGGCTTGACCAAAACCGCG
Organism: Anaerolineaceae bacterium; assembly: GCA_034430175.1. Classification (GTDB taxonomy): domain Bacteria; phylum Chloroflexota; class Anaerolineae; order Anaerolineales; family Anaerolineaceae; genus UBA6107. The sequence goes on from DAOUFI010000015.1 coordinate 13,212, forward strand.
ATTCCGAGGGAAGGATAAATTGAATAGGCATTGACCTGAACATTGTTCAGTCCAAACCGCAGCACCCAACTGGCCAACATCGAAAAGCAAATCACCGCCAGGTCAAAAATGTACTGCCGGGGAATACGCGTCACTTTGAACATAAGAAAAAAGCCAACCACAGCCACGATGAAGACGTTATCCAGCCTGGCAAAAATGGTCAGCGCTCCAATCAGCCCCGCTACGGTCATCTGTTTGAAGGTGACCTTTTCCGCGAACAACAGACGCTCAGCCATGGATACCAGAAGTATTAAGAAGAAAGCACTGATGGCTGATTCCATGCCGTGTTCAGTGACTGTGGAGTAGATCGTGGGAAGCAACGCCCATAAGAACGCCCCTACCGCCGCCGCTGCGGGATGGAGGTGACGCGCCAACAAACGGTACATCACCAGCGCTGTGGCAGCATTGAACAATCCGCTAATGATTACCAACACCCTGAGAGGCAGGATCAGATCAAAATGAGCCAGCCAAAACACGCAAAGGCAAACCACCATCCATAGGGGGTGAAAACCATTGGATAAATTGATACCGTCGAATGAAAACCCGTGACCAGAAAGGAAATTTACAGCTACTTTGTAATAGAAAAAGGCGTCGTCTGTGTTATACCAATTGAGCATCGAGTTGGCAGGGGTTAGCGCGACGTAAACGCTGCCGGCCAACGCTGACAGAACCAGGACCACTTGTATGACGATCGTCCATTTCTTTGGCATGGTTACTTGGCTTTATGGGCAGTCTTCCTTGCCTCGATCAGCAACTCGACCAGGCGGAAATCGATCTCTTCATCGATATCCCAGGCTTCATCCCGGTCGATCTCGAAAAGATACGGCCGGTCTCCCAGACGGTTGCGTTTATTAGCCAGAATACCCGCGGTGAACAGATACATGCAGGAATTCTCCTCGTAGACTGGTGGAAGGTCCTGGGTTTGAAGCAAGATGTTTGGATTGTGATTGATAGCGCGACCCAATCCGTCCCACAGACGTGATTGCAACCGGGTGACAGCAAAAAGAGAGTCATATGCAGGATAAAGTCTGGTCAACGTTTGGATCGCTCTGGAGAAAGTCTCTGGCTTGACCAGCGGATTGGTGCTGTGAGTTTGCAGATAAAGGTCCGAGGGGAATTGTGAGACGTCGTACATCAAGATTTCATTCATCGGTATGGTATCAGCGCGCAAGGATTCTGGACGATCTAACACTTTTACTTGAGGAAAATTTTCGTGGATTCCCTGTATGACCTCAGGACTATCGGTATCCACCACCAACTGTGTGATCTCTTTTACTTGCTGTAGGGTGGAAATGATGTGTTGGTAAAGTGGGCGGCCATCGAGCAGGCGGTAATTCTTTCCGGGAACCCGTTGTGAATGGTGCCGCATGGGCACGAGCGCCGTGACTGTCTTGAAATCCATTTCGCCTCCTCTACTTTTTCCCATCCATTGTATCATTCCGTTCAAGTAATTCGTGGTACCTGATCGGTTCCACCTGGCGTTCAGAAACCTGGACGACTCGTTCATGTGGATAATAGAATGCCTGCTTCAATTGCCAGGTGAGCGGACCGGATTGTTTGTATCCCTGATAGGTTCCGCTAAACTGGTACCAGCGAAAGCGTACAATATTCCAGAAATCGCGTCCCAGACGGTGTTGCCGTCCGGATTCGCGCCAATCGTTGAAAATATTCTGAAAGAATAGGCGATACAGATCTCGACGGGAGAAGTTCTCATGCGGATAGATTTGTTTGAACGCCATTCCTTCACGCCGGTAACGATTGAAGATGCCATCCAGCGACTCATTGTGAACGTGGATGACTTCCGCCTCGGCAACATAGCTGATACCGAAACCATTTTCCTGAACCCACTTGCCAAAAGCCAGGTCTTCAAGCCCGGGCAGTGCTTCGTCATAAGGGTGTTGTTCCCACAGGCTGCGGCGGATCGCAGCGTTGGCATTGTTGCAAAAAGGGGTGGCCTGACGGCGTACCGAGCGGTCTGGGAACCACTGGTGAAAAATCTGATGTTCGGCGAATTGGGTGGTATCGCAACCGCGTTGTTTTCCGAAGGTCAGTCCGATGGTTTCATCAGCGAAAGGCTCGATTAACGATGCTAACCAGTCGGGGTATACTGGGTAAACATGCGCCGAAGCCATCACCACTATATCGGCTTTTGCCTGAGCGATGCCCATATTGAGCGAACGGCCAAAGGTAAACTCATCCGGACGGATGTTCACGATTTCTACCGGAAATTGTTTGGCTCGGGCTATCGTACGATCCGTAGAACCAGAATCGACCAGGATGATCTGCACATCCTTCACCGTCTGCGCGGTGATACCAGCCAACAGCTTTTCAATGTGCGCTTCCTCGTTATACGCCCGGATGATGATGGAACAAACTGGTTTCTGGCTCATAAGGATAGTTCAAAGGGTTTCTTCATGAGGATGCCTTCCAGAATGGACTGGATGGTGGCAGAATGTTCAGGCGTAAGATCTGATAGCTGAAATTCCTTGAGGGTCACATACCCCTTCCAAACGCCATCTTCCCTGAGAAAAGCGTCGAATGGAAGCGAGGAACAGTAAAGTTGATAGTATAGAAATCGTCTAGCGTTCGCTTTGAACTCGTCAGGCACCTGGATGGTTTCAGCCTTCAGTAACTCATCCAGCATCTTGAAGTAAGCAGCCTTCGATTCAGGCAGAAAAGCCGTTTTCAACTGGGTGAAACGCGCCTTACCGGCAGCCAGCACAACCTTGCCCATCAACGAGGCTTCAAGGCCGATCGTCGAATTATAGACCATTACAAAATGCGATCGCTGTATCAGATCATACGAACTGAGGAATTCGCGTGAATCCACGAAAACAACATTGTCGTATTGAGCCAGGTTCCGTTCGTTCGCCCAACCCCGTACGCTTTCTCGCGCTTCCTTACCCTCACGGTGTTCATCCGGGTGGGCTCTAAGCACGAATAACGTATCAGGATGTGTTTTAATCACATCAAGCACATTATCGAGCCAAATGAACATCTCCTCGAAAATTGTGTTGGCATGTACCTGGCTGGTATCGAAAATGACGTTGGTAAAGACAGGAACGATCTGTTTGAACCTGGCAGCTTTCTCCAAAAAATCTGCTGGAAGCCCTTTCATTTCAGGCCAAAAACGGATTCCTGCCATGGTGAAATTGCCCTGGAAACGTTGGCTGAGATAATGATCGAGTTTCTCGTTCATCGGGTCGGTCAATTGGAAATGATCGCTGATGTGGATAGGATAGGCGGTAGCTTCGCCTTCGGTGAAGAAAGCTGTGAACGGTCTCATCCCCACTTCATGGGTGATCACCCGAATCTTGTGTTTTTGACCGACAAATCGGGCAGCAGCTTCTGGAAAGAACATACCGTTGAAGACCACAATCGCCTGCGGGTGTACTTCGGTCACCAAAGCTCCGAATTGCTTTACCACGTTCCACCCAGAAAGGATAAAGTGGCGCATGAACTGCTGTGTGTTGGGGTCATCGTTCAAATGATGGCGTCTTAATACCCAACGCAACGAATTCACCGCCCAAAAACCAAGTGGCGCATCTTCGTGAGTGAAGGCGATCAGTTCCGGGACGGAAAGTGTTTCTATTTCCTTTTCTAAAGCGACATCAGAACGATATTCAAACCAACGTGTGGGAATGTTCTCGTAAACAGCGGCGCTTTGGGCAATACAGCGGTCACAGGGGGGAGCTTTGCTCACGTCATCACGATTGCTGCCAAGCACACAGCGGCTTAATCCTGCTTTGCAAGCAAATTGAATAATTGGCACGCCTTGCATCCGTAACGCCTGAGCGGTGAGATATGAATACGCGGCATTCTGGCTCATCGCCTGCAGTCGCGTAGACGCGTTGAAAAAAATAACAGGCGCCTGGTCGGATTTCTCAAGAGCATACTGCGCCACTTCCCGACTCAAATACTGCCAGCGCCGGTTGCTTGCCGCATGGACCCAGCGCTGGTTAATCGCCTGTTTCGCTCTAAATACCAGATTGGTCATTAACTCTGCACTCTGCGCAATTTTTTCAACGAAGATAGCTCACTATCGTATACCTTCTTGACGCCATCACCGATAGATTGTTCGGTCACACGGATATACTTGACTAATTTCTCAAATCCTCCGGGTTCCACTGAGGCAGATTGATCAGAACCCCACATGGCGCGGTCGAGTGTGATGTGACGTTCGACCATGCATGCGCCCAACCCGACTGCCACAGCAGAAGTGACAAGACCTACCTCATGCCCGGAATATCCAATTGGGCAGGAGAAAGTATTACGCAGGGTCTCGATCATCTTCAGATTCAGCTCATGCGGATCGCACGGATAAGTGCTGGTGGCATGGCATAAGACCAGATTCTCCTCACCCAGTAGTTTGACCGCGTCCTTGATCTGTTCCATCGTAGACATACCGGTGGAGAGGATTAGCGGTCTGCCGGTCTTGCGCAGGTGTTTGAGCAGGTTCGTGTCGGTCAGTGACGCTGACGGAATCTTATAGCATACAGGATTGAATTTTTCCATAAAATCGACCGAGGGTTCGTCCCACACAGAAGCAAACCAAGTGATGCCCAATTCTTTGCTGTAACGGTCAATTTCAGCATATTCGGCTTCACCGAATTCAGTCTTATAGCGGTAATCGAGATAGGTGATGTATCCCCAGGGTGTCTCACGCATCTGACCCCGCTGTTCGGGTGGAACACATAGCTCGGGTGTACGCTTCTGGAATTTAATGGCGTCCACTCCAGCGTGCTTGGCTGCCTGGATCAATTGTTTGGCTAGTTCGATGTCTCCATTATGATTGATACCGGCCTCGGCGATGATGTACGCCGGGTGACCATCCCCGACCTTCCTGTTACCAATACTGATTTCTCTAGTCATTGATTCTCTCCTGATCGCTGAGGGTCGTTACGCAGCAAGAAAGCTGCCAATCAGATTCATGTCGCATTGTTCGGTGCACTTGATTCCTGGTTTCAAATCGAAATGATCGTTGCGGAATTGTTTGTATTTTTCGCTATTCCAGATGTCACGCAAGGATTCGGTGGCCACATTGCCAAGTATGATCTCGTTGTTGAAGTCTTCCACGCATTCCACCGCTTCACCGTTGGATTTGATGGTCATGGATGACCAGGGGAATTGGCAGAACTCCAGCCAATGGATGGATTTGGTTTGCTGCTTGTTGTCTTCGTACCACATCTGATCCTGGCTCTTCAGGTAAACATAGACGTCCATTCCCTTAAAAGCTTCCTGCAGTTTTTCGAACTCATCTTGTTGCCAGGGTTTGTTCAAGTTGATCATGGTGATGACAATGGTAGTTTTGTAGTTACGCTGCGCCTTCAGATCGAGTAGTTTGAGAATGTTTTTATACGATTCAGTGAAGTTGGAAGCCTGGCCGCGCACCTCTTTATGGCGTAGATCGTCGACGCTCTCAATGGAATACTTTACGTACCCCAGGCCGTTCTCAAAGGTCTCGATGGTACGGTCCATATTAATGTTGGCAGGGTTGCATGAGAAATAACTTTCAAGACCTTTCTCGGTCATCCATTTCACATATTGCGGCATGTTTTTATCGAGCAAGGGGTCACCGTATCCGTGCAGCACGATCACGCGCGGGATCACATAGAGGAAATAGTGATTCTCACTCATCTCGTTTTTCTTGATGCCGTAATTCTTCTCGGCAAAAGCTTCCCAGCGGGCGATTTGTTCAGGGGTAAACGGGCTGAGTTGGTCGATGACACGCTTGAACATATCGGGTTTCATGGTCTCAATGGGACGGGTCATGATAGTGGTACGGGGGCACATCTCACAGCGCATGTTGCAAGCGTTGGTGGTTTCAATGTTATAGACGACCGGCTGGGGAGATCGGAATGATTCCAATTTCTCAACCAGGAACTCGCGATCCATTTTTTCACCGCTCATCAAACGTTTTTTGAGATCATAAACCTTCATATAAAATTCAATATCAAACATGCGTGACTCCTTTATTCCATGCCTTTAAGTTTTGGCTGCGTCAACCGGCCCAGGAGCAGATTACATAGCTCCCGTATGGCTCCACGCCCGCCATCCAATTGTAAAACAAGATCTGCCTTCGCAATAATATCAGGTTGCGCGTCGGCTGGGCAAACTGCGTACCCTGCCACCGGAAAACAGGGCAGGTCATTCGTATCGTTGCCAACGAAGATCACCTGTGCCGGATCGAGCTTTTTATCAGTGATCACTTTCCTCAGCGCGGTCTCCTTATCTTCCACCGCCTGCAGGAAGGGAACCTTCATTTTATCGCATCTTGCCCTGACTACCGGGTTGGTTTCGGTGGAAATGACCAGACACTCAATACCGAGTTTCTTCCTTAGGATATTTAATCCCAGGCTGTCACTACGGTTCGCAGCCACCATCTCTTCACCTTTTTCGCTAACCCAAACGCGGTTGTCGGTGAGCACGCCGTCAAAATCCATTGCCAGCAAAGCAACCTTTTTTGGGAATTGTCGCTTACTCGGACCAGGGGTGACCATCTCTAAACCACCTTCACGCACCAGACGCTCGTACTGGATCCAATCAGCAGGTGAATCAATGTCCACGGTGAAACGCGGATCAATGTGCAATGCCATGATTACATCACCGCTCATCGAGTTCTTTTCCAGGATGGCTCTTGGACGGATGGCATCGATGTGACCGGTTTGCCAGTAAGTGGTCGGAAGCTGCTGCCGTGGCGCGTTATAGGCTTCTTTGACACCTTCAACAGTTAAAAGGGGCCGCATCACACCTTTGGCATCCACCCGCCACATTTTAAAAGGGTTTTGACCCGATTCAACCACGCCACGTACCGAATCAGCTTCTGGATGATCGATGAGGATTTGGATGGCATCATCCACGCAGGAGCGGGGACGAATTGGTGAGGTCGGCCGCAGTTGGATGACAATATCAGGCATGTATCCTTCATTCTCTTTGAGCCATTCCAGGGCATGCTTGAACACTGGCAGATCGGTGGTATTGTCCTGTGAAAACTCCGCGGGACGCAGGAATGGCGTTTCAGCACCGTACATTCGTGCCATTACCGCAATCTCTTCATCGTCTGTCGAGACGATCGTGCGTGTGACGTATTTTGATTGCAATCCGGCCGCGATCGAATACGCGATCAAGGGAAAACCGGCAAAATCGCGGATATTTTTACGCGGAATCCCCTTCGAGCCCCCGCGAGCGGGAATGATTGCCAATACCTCTGGTTTAATTACCATGCCGTCCAACCTCCATCCACAACAACATTGCTGCCAGTCATATATGAGGATGCGTCTGAAGCCAAGAAAAGCAAGGCTCCGTTCATCTCGTCCTTGCGAGCCATACGTCCCAATACGGTGCGGGCAGAATAATTCTTAACGAAATGTTCTTCATGGTTATTGAACACGCCGCCAGGGGTTAATGAATTTACCCTGATCTCGGTATTAGCATAATAAGTTGCCAGATATTTTGTGAATCCCAGAATACCAGCCTTGCTGACCGAGTAATAGACAGGTTTGTACGTACGGGGCTCGTCAGGGATCTCGTAAAGCCGCTGATCTGGTCCACTCAAACCATAGATGGAACAAATATTGATGATCGAGCCTTTGCCCTGTTTGACCATCTGTCGGCAAACCGCCTGGGTCACCAAAAAAGGTCCTGTCAGGTTGACTTCGAGAGCATCCTGCCACGATTTCAAGGGATAGCTCTCAAAAGCGTTGCTGGTAGTTTGTGTATGGGTCGGGTCGAACTTGGGATCAAGCGCAGCGCTGTTTACCAACACATCCAGTGAACCTGAACGGGTGACGATTTCGCCCACAGCTTTTTCAACGGAGACCGGATCTGTAACATCAAGTTGAATGGGATGAACATGCTGGATTTGCGATTTCAAACCCGCGATTGCGTTTTTCGCCAATCCGAGATCAAGGTCGGCGCAATAGACCTCTGCGCCAGCTTCGGCAAGCGTACGGCAAAATTCCTTGCCTAAAAGACCCGCGCCGCCGGTTACCAATGCCACTTTACCTTTCAATGAAAATTGATCAAAGATCATCGCTTGCCTATCAATTTAGTGATTTTCTAAGCTTAGCTGAACATCCTGTTCGAGCTGATTGAAGAATTGCCTGCGTCATTTCCAAAGCAGCGATTCCGTCGTCAAGAGTACAAATCGGATCAGTTTCACCTCGTGCCACTTTTATAAAATGACGCATTTCATCCATAAACATTGTGTTCCTCACAAAACCGGTCGGGGGTTGAACCTCTTCCCAGGTATTGAGAGCCGCTAAATAACATCTGGCGATGGTGGTCGCGTTATCCCAGGTGATCATGCCTTCGGTTCCAATGATCTTGAGGGTGTGTTCTCCAGGTCGCTGCATGTAATCCAGGTGAATGTGCGCCTGCGCTCCTGACTCATATTGCGCTATGATATCCGCTGTATCTTCCACATCAAGGCTTAATCCCTGATTTGAAATAGTCGCGTTGAGAGTAATCCCCTCTCCCAGAAGCCAGCGTAGATAATCAAGGGGATGGCAGAGGGTATTTACCACACCGCCACCCAGGTCTGCCCTGGCAGCGTAACTCTGACGGTAGTCCTCCCAGGGATGCCAATCCGGCAAATATTCACCCCAGCAAACATATGCGGAGACGACCTTGCCGATCTTGTTCTCCTGTAACCACTTCTTTGCCTGACGCAATCCAGGGTTAAAGCGGAAATGGAAACCTGTCAAGAATCTGCCTCCGCCAATTTCCAAAGCTCTTTTCAGGGTATCGATTCCTGAGAACGAATCGGATATCGGTTTTTCCATGAGAATCGAGCAGCCAGCTTCAGCAACCGGTATGGCTGTCTGCATATGAAGCTTTGTCGGGTTGGCGATAATAACCGCGTCTGGTTTCAAAGCCAGCGCGTCATCCATTGAAGTAACCACTGGGACGGTATCGTACCCCGAATCTTTCAATGTTGAATGGTAGGTGCGGAGAAGGACAATATCCTTTTCGCCCAGATTGATCAGGTTTTCAAGATGGCGTTTACCAATTGAACCAAAACCCACAATCACGGATTTCACAAGGTTCTCCTTGTGGTCTTTTTACATTCCAATATAGCTGGAATGATTAACATCGAATAATCTCAATCATTTTACAAAGAAGTATCAAACTTTCACATGGTTTGGCGTGACGTATCTTGTGATCATAACAGAAGTAGAATTCACAAACGACGGGGCATTCTTTGAAAGATGATATATTCCAAAACATCTTTTTGACATCATACCGTCATGTCTCTTTTGTTACTACGAACCAGGCGTTGACCTGGTAATCCCCTTCTGGGTTCTTAATTGTAACTGCAATTCGATATTTTCCCGGCTTGGATAATTTGAAATTTACAGAACTCAGATTCACACTTTCTTCAAGTATTACTTCACCAGTTGAAGTATCTTGAATATTCCAAGTGTATTCAGTTATCAGATTAGGCTCCGTCTGCTGTAATTGTATCTGGTAATCATTCCCTTGATTTGTAATTTTATAATCCGAGTAAAAATAGGTTTGATAATAATGGAGCGAGGTTTCATCGATGGGCAGGTTCAAATAATTAGCGAGTTTTTGCGCGATCTCTACCGAAATGATCACCGATCCAAAAATAGAAACATGGGTTGTATTGGCAAAATGCAAATGATTGAACTGACTTTGTTCATATGTGAAGTATGGAATATTGTTTTCTGAGGTGAACTTTTCAATTTCACTGGTCAATTCGGGTACTTGTGAAATGACTGGCACGCTTGTGATTATCAACTGAATGCCTTCAGCTTTGCACAAGTTATAAATTTTTTGAAGATACTCCAAATTTTCTGCACTTGTAGATATCGAGTTAATCCAGGATTCCTTTAGTCCTCCCGAATAATCTGTCTGAGAAATGATGTTCTCCTTTGGATTCGCCCCCATATCTTTAGTAATTGCAAAATTTTTCTCTTCAAATGCATGGTATACAAAATTCGACGTGTAATGAGACAATGGATTCCAGTAAATGCGTGTCCGCAATGCCGGGAAGATGGAAAACGCGTTCTCCAACCCAAGAAATTCTTTCGCGACCATATACCTGTTGATATCAAATCTTCCGGGATCCAGGAACTCGTAAATATATCCCATGTCCTCGCTTCCAGTGACATTTGTTGCAAAAGACTCAAGAACAACCACCTTAGGATGTTGGTATCGCAGAAGCTCTTTTAACTCATAATAAGTAACAAATGTATTTTCGCCAGGTACGCCCACCACATAAGAATTGACTGGAATAATATTGTCAATAATTTGTGGTTGAAATGTACTGAAGTTATGAGAATTGCCCATGAATACTACATCTATTGAGTTTTTTGGTAAACGATAAAACATAGACCATCGATGGTTCTCATCTTCCATTGCCAAATTTAATGATCCAAACAAAATCAGAATTACCAAGAGAAAACTAAACAAACGGATTAAATTCTTCTTCAATCTTTCACCTGATCATTGTTATTTGTTCATAAAAAAATGCCTCCCAATTGTAACTTAAGAAAAGGAACTCAAGAAATTCTTGAGTTCCTTTTGAGCCTTACTTTAACATGAGATTTCTATACGCCATGGAGATTGGCATCGATTATTGTTTTTTTGCATTTTTCGATAAACTCATAATCCTGAGAATACCAATCGCGCAAATTTTTTACAGCCTGGTCACTCAGCTTCCGGTCGAGGCTTTCTGGATTCCTGTGGGCAACAATGGCATTCGTTGGCAAAACCGTCTTCGCAGGAAGTTTTAGCTTTCTTTTCAATATCTCAAAATCATGATCAAGAGTCTCCTGAAAACCAATAAAGAAAATATCGCTCTGTCTGGAGGAAAAATACTCTTCATCACCAAACCAATACCAGTAATGGTTTCGAACATGCTTGATACTGTTCATCGCGAACTTGGCGAATTCTTGTTCACTGGTCACTGATGAGGATAATGATTCCGCGAGTTGGTTGGGTGTTGTAAATCTTTCAAAGACGACTTTTTCATCAGGTGTCCACGGGCTATACAAACGAGGTCTACCCTCGCGTTGTCGACTATAGAAACCAGAGACATAACGTGTGATTGGATCACGGAGGAAAAAGATGATACCCTCACCCACTGGCGCGTCTTTTAATGTAAAGCTGTGAGAATGAGGGTAGATTACAAATCTGCCGTGACGATAATAAGGTTTCAAGGCAAATTTAATAGCCGTTCCCCCCGTTTTCCCTACATGAATTAAATGGATGAATCTCTTTCCTGAGATCTCATCCAATTTTCGTTCCACTCTCCTGAAAAAATAAACCACGATTCTCTCCAAGAAACATTACATATAATGTACTTATGTCTAATAGTGGACGAGTGTTTATTGTTCGCTAATATTCTACACTAATTATCTATACCCAGGTCAATAATTATTGAATTTCCAGTGGAGAATTGTAGAGTCTCGGTACTTAATAGCCTGGTTCACAAATGATTTGTAATTCGCCTGATATTTGAAATCGGTAAATATGCGATCCTGAATACTAGTGAATGCAAAATAACGGCATTGAGTTTGTTCAGAGGCCAAATTTTTCTAAGATAATAACTGGCTGAAAAAAAGAAAGAATATTTTTTAGAGGTGTCAATCTAAAATTTCATAGCACCCAATAAAGCGCTATAATTACCTCCCTGAAACAAGAAATACCATCAGATTTCCTGTTCCAAATTAACCTCATCAAGGAAAACGATGCAAGACAAGCTCACAAAGTCAAAGTACACCAGGAAGATGATTAACCTGGTTCAAATTTCTAGGAAGAAAATCGATAAGCAATTTCGATTGTTGACCTGGAAAATGCGCAGCAAACCAGGCTTTATGATCCTGGGCGCAATGAAATCTGGCACAACCAGCCTGTACTACTATCTTACACAACATCCCCAAATAGTCCCCGCCATGACCAAGGAAGTCCATTTTTTCGATGGTGGTCGTGAAGGTGGCTCTGATGATTACCAAAAAGGAATTTCCTACTATCTCTCGTACTTCCCATATGTTTCAGAACTTAACGGTGGTAAACAAACCTTTGAAGCCACACCCAGCTATATCTTTCATCCCTTGGTTCCCGAGAGAGTTCATGAAACTTTACCCAATGTAAAGATGGTCGTGTTGCTGCGCAACCCAACACAAAGAGCAATTTCGCATTACTTCCACAAGAAGCGCACCGGGGTGGAAACATTGCCCATGATGGAAGCCTTTCAAAAGGAAGAAGCCAGGCTTAAACCAATTTTCAGTTCAAAGGACTATTTCAATAAAGACCTGCGCGATTTTTCCTATAAGATGCGCGGTCATTACGCGGAGCAATTGGAAAGATACTTCAAGTTATTTCCCCGTGAGCAATTCCTGATCCTCTCCAGTGAAGATTTTTTTACCAATACCCAAGACTGCCTGAATCGGATCTTCAAATTCATTAACCTTGAGGGGAATGTAAAGATCGAAGATCTCTCCCCCAAATTTGTGGCGAAAAACAAAGAGACCGTAAGCCAGGAAGTTGTCGATTACTTGAACGACTATTTCCGCCCAAAGAACCAGGCGCTATATCAACTGCTTGGAACCGATTTTGGTTGGAAGTGAACCTAGTAAAAGTCTAACCCCCCTGCAAGTTATTCCCAATGATTTTCCTTTACCACACGCGAAAATAGCGAATTACTTTTCCGTTTTCGCAGAAATAAGCTCCTTGAGTTTTCGCTGAACTCTGAACCAGAAACTCCTTACTGATTTATATCGGGTGGCGGGCATTTCTATCCAGCGCCGGTGTTCATTTGCACGGACGATCTGTTGACTGCGGAACGCCCAGAGCGAATCCAGATCGGCCCTGGCCACAGCATCCATATACGCGGCATCTTTGGTCCATGGCGTTTCTTCGCAGAATCTCTTTTCCCACTCAAGCGACTCTTTGTTCGATTGTTGACGTAGAAGCGGAGTGACCCTTTCCGACCCTTTGACGCCCAAGTAAGTATAGATCTCTTTCATTTTGGCTTCGTAATTCGTTACCAAATCATCGAACCAGATATGCAAAGATCGAAAATCGTTAGATTCCAGGAAATTCTTCCAGGCAAAATCATCTGCCAGGAGCATATCAAAACATGCCTCAATATGTTCACGATCGTACAAAGCAGGCAATACATATTTCTTATAATCCTGGTCCTGGTCGGTGGTTTCATTCCAAATACCCGTTTGCAAGGCTTTGGAATAAGAGATCGCTTGCCTGATCTTTTGTTTTCGCTGCAAGAAAATGAATTTCGCGTTCGGGAAAAAGAGCTCTGTCACTTCGCCATCGGTAAATGGCAATTCCAAAAACATCAGGGCATTCCTGGCCATTCTTTGAAAATTCTGGAACTGGCTACGGTGGAATTTTGTTCCCATCACGCGATTTCTGGTTTGAAATTCGATACCTTCGCGGATGCAGGCAACCGGATCATCAATGCTGGCGGTAAGATTGAAGCGTTTTCGATAATTCGCGTTGAGATTAAATGCCTCGATCGGAAAACCATATTCGATCTTCTGCAAATGCGCGCTTAAGAGGGTGCTCCCGCTTCGAGGTGTCTCCAGGATCAGGTAGCTGGATTCAGGAATTGGGAATTGCGGATAATGCTGTAATAATTTTTCCCTTGCCTTTACAACCTTATGTTTATCCATTTTCATGATCCTGGTTGGCAATAATTTAATTCGCTTCTTTCTTTTCAAATTTTTGCGAAAGAAACGCGAGGATATGTTTACCAGCGGCTGGCCAATTTAACTCTTTCTCGTATCTGGCTCGTGCTGAACGTCGTAGAGTGACATATTCATCAGGATGTTCCATGTAGTATTTGATTACCTTAACGTATTCTTCCGCCGGGCTCAAAGCCGGGAGGACAATCCCTGAAATCTTATCTTTGACCGTACTGCCAATGCCGCCGACGTTATCAGACAGAGATGGAATTCCAAAGGCAGCAGCTTCAGTGGTAACGATTGGCGCCGCGTCATATCTGGCTGGATGGATCAGGAAATGCGGCCAATAATATTGGCTGGCGTACTCCTTGAGTTGAGTTTCGTCTGATTTCTTGAACTTGCCAATATAGATCACCTGATCAGTACTCTCGCCGGTCATTCCGACAATGTGTAACTTTGTTGGTATTTGCTGTTCGTTGAGTAATCTGACTACTTCGATCGCGATATCAATTCCCTTGCGTTTGTACTCGCGTCCAACAAGCAACAATCGCAGCTCTGAAAAATCCGGCTTGGAAAAATCAACCTTTTGAGGAACTACCCTTTCGGGCAATGAGCAGGAGTTGTAAACAATTTCGATCTTTTCGCGCGGGAAGCCATATTCCTTCACCAGAACGTCAGCCGTGGTGTCGCTTCGTGTAATGATGTAGCTTGCTTTGGCGACAACCTTCTTTTCCCATTGGATCATGCGCCAGGCTTCAAATTTTGAAAACGTGGGCCACTGACGGTTCATGTCGACAACAGCATCATCGAGCATGTAAACAATCGGCCGGTCGGTTTTGAGCAAGACCAGAGAAGAAAGATTCTTCGAAAACACAATATCGGGTTGATAGGTTTTAATTTTATCAGTCAAAGCGCGAGAACCGCGGCGAAGCATGGCTGCGGTATATTTCGCGGGTCTCTTCTTACTCAATAAACGGTGGATTTTTCGATAAACTTTTTCAAAAGCGGAAGGTGTATCGTCGAAGGGTCCAACGAAATCGATCTCCGCGCCTTGTCCCTTTAGTGCGTGATACAAGCAGTAATCCGTTCCACTTCCCTCATCGTGGTTGAGAGGGCTGTATCTTCCCGCGGCGTAAAGAATTTTCATGACCATCACCTTTCGTAGTACAGTTTGAAAATTGCGTTGTAAACACGCATCAACGGTCCGCGGATGATAGGCAAGTTGAGTAATCTTCTCCCAAAGGAATTCTTTTTCCTATCCTGCCCAGTGGAATCTGCCTGCGGTAATTGTACCGAATTGCTCAGATTCATCGAGTAAGGTCGATCGGTCATCAGGCGCAGGTAACCTCGTTGATCCATGGCCTCGTCCAGACGTAATACCTGTCCCAGCGGTTTGGTAAGGTCGATCGGAAGAAATTCCAGCAACACCGATTTCCAGCTCAGGAACTGCCAGTGGGATGCTCCCGCGTATGTGGTAATACCCTTGTAGGTCACCCTGACGTCTTCCATGGCCAGGTCTTTCTGAATATCCTCCTCCGGCCGTTCCACGCTGAGCAGAAACTCACGGTTCCACTGCGGATCGACAAAAAAGCCGCGTTCTAGTTTCGCTCCGGCAGTTGTCTCCGCCCATTTGACCACGCTCTGATACAGCTCCGGTTTGGTGTGGAAAGGACGAGAGGTGACCATTCCCACTTTGGGATAGGTTTCCAGCACCTTGACGCTCTCTTTGAGCCAGTTTTTTGAGTAAACCACATCATTATCAGCATAGGCAATGATCTCACCGGGCGCAGCCTGCAGCATCACATTCCAGGCACCTCCCTTGCCCAAATTCTTATCAGCGAGAATAAGGAACTGGATATTCCCCTTCTCAAATTCTTTGGTGAGAAATTCTCTGGCTTCGTGGCAACTGCCATTGTCGAACACCAGCAGATCAAACGGCATCCCCGCGTTCTCGCGCAAGCTGGTCAAACTAACCCGCAGCACATTGAGCATGTCGGAGTAAAAACCTTCAAGAAAGGGGATGTGGTTTAAGACAGCTACAGTCACCCGTTCAGGTTTTGCGACTGAGTTGAGAATTTTTGCTGGGTTCTGACCTTTTCTCATGCTCTTTTTAACCTTCCGGATTCTTCCATCTTTTTACGCTTCTTGGCGTCCTTACGCACACGTTTCATATTAAACAACGCATAAAAAGCTTTAGCAAGCCAGGTACATTTAAGAGTGACTGCTGGAAATATGGAAATCTCCCTACCGAGCTTCCACCAGGTCAATTTTGACCGCACCACCTTGCCGTCAACCATCTGGAAGTCAGTGTCGTAAAGCGTATACATGGCGTAATGCCCGCCGGCTAGATCAACATTCTCAAATGATTCTGGCTGGTGACGATGTTTTTTACCGTCAGCAAAATGTGCGAAATCATGGTTCTGGTGAATGACCGTGATGGCATTCGAGGTGTCTATGACAGGCAAATGTTCCACCCGGCCGTGGAAGATCATCCAGTTATCCCAGCCCGCGCGACCTACCGCGAACGGTGGAATATCGGTATAGATGGTACGGGGAAAGACAAAATAATCGCTACCCATCGCCCGATGCAGTTTTGCTCGTTTGGTTGTCTTCTCAATAAATCCAACTCCCCACCCGGGTTGGATTTGCAAAGGTTCGTTAATATCCGCGTCCCAGCGGCGACCGATCAACAAAAACTTGTCTTTCGTTTTACTGACCAGATCAATCGTTTCAAGCAGATCAGGAAAGAGCAAAATATCCGCGTTTACGTAACAAAGATACTCTGCCTGGCTTTTCTCCCTTACCAGACCAAATATCGAATCAATCCGTGGTGTGCCTGAATCATTGCGGGCAACTTCGGGGATGTACCCCACGCTTAATTCTTTCGTTGCCTGCTCCACCCCTTCTTCATCTCCCACCAGCCAGATCTCAACATCGCTACCAAGCGCTTTCCAAGATCGGATGGCGTTATTTTGAATGATTTTAATATGGTCATCTACGAACGGCTTCGGAGCCGTGAATATTGCTACACGTGCCAAGGTAACCTCTCTATTTCAATGGTTTTTGGAAAACACACTGGTAACCCATCACATTCGGATTGGGATCGACCGTCGCATTGGCGATATATCCGCTGCCGATTGAATGTTTTAGTATGTTTGAAATCTTCTGGATAATAACCAACTGAACCTTCGCCCATAATCGCGCGACTCCATGCAGTTTGGGTAATCCAAACTGCCAGGCATTGCCAATTCCCTCGTCGAGCAAACCAAGAGGATTGTAATAGCCTTCCAGAACCTCCACCTGCAAGCCCAGATCAGTAGCCAGTTGGATCAGCGTGTAACGGGTATAGCGGTGGTAATCCACCGGTTCCTGGTGCAATTTAAGCATGAATGGCACAGTGATCAGAATCCTGCCGCCGGGCTTGACCAGCGACGCTACGCGGGTCACCAGAGCGCGATAATCATAGACGTGTTCAATCACATTTGCCAGCAGCACCAGATCAAATGTTCCCTCTTTGAACGGGCATTCTTCAATCAAATCAACCGCGAGATCTATTTCTGGATAAGGATAGATATCTAGTCCAAGATAATTATGATTGACAAAGATGGTCTTAAAATCGCCTCGTCCGGCGCCAACATCTAATATATCCGCGCCTTCCGGGAGGACCCTGGCAGTTTTCTCGATGAACGCCCAGTTGAATCGGCGCCATAGAGTACCCTTCTCAGGACCCCGTTCGATAAATTCAGTCGGATTCAAGTCATCGGGCGCCTGGGTAAAAACCGGCTTTCCCAGCAGCAATTTAACAGAAAATCCGCACTTTTTGCATTTCCAGGTATCCTTGCTGGAACGGTCAAATTCTGATCTGCATTTGGGGCAGACGATCTTCTCAGAGTTGTCTTTCATCGGCTCACCATCATTTCTTTTCATAATCCAGGTAGCTTTTATGATGTACCTGACCATTGATCTCAGCCAATTGCGGCTCGCGCCGGAACAAATCTAGTACATCCAGCCATGAAAAATCATTACGTCCATTGAACCGGGCGTAGACCTGTTCCAGTAACTGCAGATCCTCGGGAGTATCCAACGTCCAGCGCAGCTTGCCTAGATCTTCGCTGTAATTCAATTGTACGACCTTAAACCGCCCGGGGACGCTGTACAGGTACGGCAGTACATGTTCGCGCTCGTGTTTCTCAGTAGCTTCCTTCCAGGCTCGTTCCAATGCCGGAAATGTGCAGGCTTCCACATCTAACCCAATTGGATAGGTACGCGTCATGGGTGGAGGCAGGCGATTACAGGCGAAATCAACTTTCTGATCGATCAAAGCTCTGACCACATCATCGATGAGATTCGGATCGATCAGCGGGCAGTCACCGGTAAGACGGACGATGATATCAGCCTGATAGATCACGGCAGCCTGGTAAAAACGATCCAACACGTCTTGCAAACTGCCTCTGAATACGGGAATCATCAACTTTTGGCATAGTTCAACGATAGGCTCATCCGATAGATCAGTGGTGGTGGCTACTACCACCTCATCAACCAAACTGGCATTTTTTACCCGTTCGACCATGCGATCGAGTATGGTACGTCCCTCTGCCACCTTTAGCACTTTGCCTGGTAAGCGAGTGGAACTCATGCGCGCCTGGATGATCGCTACAGTCTTCATTAGGAAATCACCTTTCCAAGCTCATGAGTCTCCTCATATGCCGTAAGTAATATCGCAAAATTCTTCTTCCAATCAGCGCGGACTTCTGCCAGGCTGCGGGCAGCAGCGGACATTTCGTAATTTCGTTTCTCTGTGGCGGCTTGCAACATTTTTTCTTCGAGTTCCTCAACGCTGCCGTCAGCAAAGTACCAACCCTGCACACTGCTCTCGATCCACTCGCGGTTAGAGGGGATGTCGGAAAGGATCGCCGGTAGGCCGCACGCCAGTGCCTCCATCAGAGAAACTGACGAACCATCAGTGTGAGACGCGCTGATGTAAAAATCCGCGCTGTGATAAATATCCGGAAGATCGTTCAAACCAGCAAAACCCCCAAAAAACACTCGGTTCTCCACTTTGGCATCCCGCAAAATCTTGTAAACAACCATTTCCCTCGACCCCTTACCGTAGAGCAACAACCGCAGATCGGGATTTTTCTTCACGGCGGAAGCAAATGCTTTCGCGATAATCTCCACTCCATATAGCTTCTCCATGGTGCGATTGCTCAGGAAGACGGTTTTATCCTGCCAGCCGAGTTTACGACGCAATTCACCATACTCGGCTGGTTTGAAATGATCTAGGTCGACTCCCCAGGGGAAGACACTCACCGGGCCGTTATAACCGAAATTCTTGGCCGCATCCACCACCGTGCGACAATCAGCCGCCAGCAGAGTGGTACGGCGCAGCGTGTACGCGGTGATACAACGCAAGATCGGGCTACGGTTGGCATCCAATAAAAGATCAGATCCCCACGACATGCTCAGCAGCGGTCTGCAGCCGGCATAAGCGGCAATAAACGCGGTGGATTGGATCGGGCCAGCGTGAATGACATCTGGCTGATAGTTTTTCGCGACTTCCCGAAAGGCCTTCGCCAACGCTGGTGTGGAAAGCCATGAGAAATATTGCAGTCGATGTGGCCACTCAAGTTCCTTGATTCCCTTCGGCCATTCCCTGCCTCTATTCCCATCCAGGCAAAGCACAGCAACACTGTGACCTGAAGTCGACAACGCTTTGGTGAAACGCAAGTCGTGCGGGGATTGACCGCGGGTGAAATAGAGAATCTTCATTGTACGTCGTCGCGGAATTACTCTCCGAGATCTGTCCAACGGATTTCTTTGCCCGCAGGCATGTCATTGAGAGCTCGCGTGCCGATGACCGAACCGATCAATGGAGGTTTAATGGCGCCAGGGGTGGCCGGGCGAAGCACGTCAATCATCTCTCGGGTAAAGACTTCTCCCGCTTTGATATCGCGCGCGGCACGCAGGCAACGGCGCTGTACCACAGAAGTATCTTTTTCGTTTCCGGCAATGGATTTGTCAGCGGAGCCCAGCGCCCGTTCGAGTTCGCGAGTGCGTTCCACCATCTCTCGCCAGGTGGTCGGCGTCATCGAGAAGGGATGATCCGGACCCACGCGGGTGGTGTCATCGGTGAAATGCTTTTCGATCACGCGGGCGCCGAGTGCAACGGCTCCAAGCACCGTGGTATGTCCGTGGGTATGGTCGGATAAGCCAACGACAACCTCCGGGAACATCATCTGGTAAGTATTCAAAACACGCAGATTGATATGATCGTAGTTCACTGCCTCGGCTGTGTAATTGGTGTTGCACTGGAACAGGACGAGTTGCTTATTGATGGCCAGCACGGTATGAACCGCCTGCTGCACCTCGCCAATATTGGCAGCGCCGGTTGCCATCAGCACCGGCTTGCCCTTGCGTGCGATGTATTCGAGCATCTCCAACCAGTCCACATCTCCAGAGCCGATCTTGTGGGCAGGGACGAATGGGTCGAGGTAATCGACTGCCTCAAAATCATACGGCGATGAAAAGTAATCGATACCTACCTTGTCGCATTCTTCCTTCAAAATTGGAGTCCAATCGAAGGGTATCGAAGCATCAGAGTACACCTGGAAGACCGATTTCTTCCACTTGGCCTGGTGCGAAACCTGGCTATTCATGTGAGTAAACCCGTAATCTGAAACAATCTTGGGCGCGCGGAAGTTCTGGAACTTCGCCGCATCCGCTCCGGCTTCTTTGGCCAGCCGGATCAGCATCTTGGCACGGTCCAGGTCGCCATCGTGATTGGCGGAAATGTCAGCGATGAAATAAGTGGGATGATTCAGACCGATCGGGTGATTACCAATTTGTAGCTCCATTTTGAACTCCTTTCCGTCACAACAGATAAACCTTCTAGTAAAGAGTCTTCAAGAACTGAGGAAATCCATGACGATACTGGTCATAGAATTTTTGCAATCCACCTTCAAAATCTGGCAGAGTATGCCCCAGAGCGGCACTGATCTTCGCGGTATTGAGGGTGAGGTTATGCGATCGTGCTGCCTTCAACCCACCGTCATCCACCGAAGCGGGGGTAAGCAAACTACCATCGAAACCGAACTTGGCAGCGATAGCCTGACCAAAATCGAATTTTGACATCGGTTGCGCGCCAACCACGTGGTAGATACCCTTCAGGTCAAGATCGATAGCTTCCATCAAGGTGTTGACCAGGTCAATCACCATGAACGGGCAGAACCGCACATCTGAGAATCCTTTGATAGGGTTTCCGGCTGCCAGGTTGGTGACGAACCACTCCGCCAGGCTTCGTTTTCCAGTCTGGCTCCAACCGTAGAAGTTTACGCGCGCGATCATCGCGTCTGGGTTGGCTTTAGCCACCGCTTTTTCGCCGCCCAGCTTGGTGGCGGCATATATGCTCAATGGATTCGGCTCATCGGTTTCAAGGTAATCTCCCCTGACGCCGTCGAAAACCGCGTCAGTTGAAATATGGACCATTTTTGCGTTATGTTGAGCCGCCAGCGCCGCGATCCGCCCAGGTAATTGAGCGTTAACCATTTCGGCCAGCTCCGGTTTGGATTCGCAATCATCCACGTTCGCCATGGCCGCGCAATGGATAACCGCCTGAGGACTTTCTTCTTCGAACAACCGCTCCAGAACGCCAGGCTCAGTCAGTTCAGCCTGGACGCTCTTGAAATTAACCCATTTGAAGGGCTGGGTGTTGGCCACACCGATCACCTGGTGTTTCTTCCCATCCACAGCCAGAGCCAGATTCAGGCCAAGCAATCCGCTTGCCCCGGTGAGCAGGATACGCGTCATCCCAACTTCCCGGCAAGATAATCGGCTTCGATGGGAGCGATGATCTGGCTGATCTGTTCGACATTCAACCATTCGTCGTTGGTGTTGCTAGCATATCGGAAACCGTCCGGCAGTAATTTACCTTTCGCTTCCCAATCACGCCCAAACCATAACGCCTCAGCGGGTTGAACCACATACATGTCATCCAATTCGACTGTTTGGCGAGCTTCGTCGTCCGAGATCAAGACCTCGTGTAGTTTTTCACCTGGACGAATGCCAATGATTTCCACTTTCGCCTTGGGAGCAATGGCCTTCGCCAGGTCTACCACGGTCATCGAAGGGATCTTTGGAACAAACACTTCGCCACCGTGCATGTTCTCAGCGGCACGGATGACAAATCGTACTCCCTGCTCCAGGCTAATCCAGAATCGGGTCATGCGATCATCGGTGACGGTCACTTTTCCGGATTCGCGTTGCTTGAGGAAGACTGGCACCACACTGCCGCGACTGCCAACCACGTTGCCGTATCGGACGCAGGAGAAGCGGGCGTTCTTTCCGCCGGCATAAGCGTTCGATTGAACGATCAATTTCTCAGCAGCCAGCTTGGTGGCGCCGTAAAGGTTGACGGGGTTGACCGCTTTGTCGGTGCTTAGGGCAACCACGTTCTTCACACTGGTATCGATCGCAGCGTCAATGACATTGCTGCTGCCAAGGATGTTGGTTTTAATCGCTTCCATTGGGTTATATTCACAAGCGGGCACCTGTTTCAAGGCCGCCGCGTGAATGACGATATCAACACCCTCGAACGCTCGTTTCAACCTGGGCAGATCACGAATATCTCCGATGAAATAACGCAGACTCGGGTCATCGTAACCGGCGACCCGCATTTCGTGCTGTTTCAACTCATCACGGCTGAAAACGATGATCTTGGCCGGGTGATATTCATTGAGCATCACCTGGATAAATTTCTTGCCAAACGAACCGGTACCGCCGGTTACCAGTACAACTTTATTTGTCCAATCCATAATTCACTTCCTGTACCTTCATAATTTTGGGCAAAAACAAAACTACGTTACGTCAACTAAATTATCCTTCTTTTTGTTGAAAGGTCAAAAGTTCGAAGGTTTTATCAAACTTCTTTTTACCTTCAGCGGAAAGGACATATTTTAGTGAGTTGTTCTTAAAATCTTCATTTCTGAACGAAAGATGCCAGGGATAGGGATGCGGGTATTCGAAGAAGAACAGGTAAGCATATTTCCAGGCCATTTCCATCTGCTCTTTGGTCAACCGGGTCTTTGCCGGGTTAGCCAGCAACTTGTTAAGAATCTTGAAGTAGTCCACCCACGATTCGGGATCGAAAGTGAAACCACGGCCGCGATAATGGGTCAGACCTGCGACTTCCACGGGAATACCGCTCATGGCCATTTCAAGACCAACAGTGGTGGTGTATACCAGACCGACGTCGGCAAGTTCCATCAGATCGTAGGTGTTAATTTCTTCCTTTGGACCGATTACATGAATGTGATCAGGGAGATGCGGCAAGGCTTCACGAATTTTGTCATACACGGAACCATTTTTGATCTTCGCTTCGCCCGGGTGAATTCGGATCACGAGCTGAACGTCTTTGCGCTCGATGAAATACTGGATGGTTCGGATTATCCATTCAGTCATCGATTTTGAAAAAACCTGTCGCCCCAGGGTGAGACTGTCTCCCAACACGTTGGTCGGAAGCAATACCACTTTACGGTCGTCCAATTTTAGCGTTTCTTTTGCCAGCATGGCTCCCTTAGATGGCGCAACTTGCCACTGTCTGGAGAAATTGGAGAAGAGCATGGCATTCTTACGCGAGGAGATCAAAGTTTCAATCTTCTCCTTTTGCGAATCGGTCAGTTTCATCGACGATTTTGTTTTCCAGAGCAAGCTGGTATCCTGACGCATGACTTCGCCGTTTTGGGTTAACCACATGGCTTGTTTTTGTTCACTGAACTCGTAAGTGACCACAGGAATCTTGAGGAATTGGCAAACACGGTAAGCGACACCCAATTCCATCACTGTTCCATTGGGGATTATTGCGGAATCAGGTTTATTTGATCGCAAGTAGTTATACAAAACTTTGGCAGCATGCAAATTTCGTTCGTACCTGAAATGGTAGAACTCATTCTCCGGGTCCACCTCTTCCGTTTGGAAGGCATACATGTAATCGTATTCGGTGACTTGCTCGACCGCCTGTTTGATCACATCGGGTAATACCACATAAGAGCCATTAGATTGGAACAGATCGACCAGTTTCATCACCGACTCTACCGGTTTGAGTACCGTTTTTGTATAGACAGCCTGGCGACGAATATCGAATTTTGGCTGAACGATACTCCACTTGGCATAAGGAAAATAACCCAGGGTAACGTCATGACCCTGGCCAGCCAGGGCAATGCTCATCATGGAAATATGCTCCAGCCAGTAATGCATGGATGCGAAAAGAAAGATCTTTTTGCCAGGTTGGGCGTGCTTACTCGCGGTTTGAGCTGCCTCTATGGTTTCAGGCAGTACTTCTTTAATATGCCGAAGACTGTATCGCACGTTGGCAGGGTTATCAGAACGATGTACCAGCCAAAATACCTCAGCAGTCAGGGGAATGTCGCCAAGTATCTGCTTGATCCGATCCTTACGAGAGTCTGTCATTTTAGGCTTCCTTGATCTCCCAGTCGAGCCGCGGGCGGACGGGGCCATTGCGGACTTCCACCCATTGCATACCCGGGGCGCCTGTGGAGTTCACATTGAAATTCAACGCTCTCTCATCGCCAAAGTATCTTTTGACCATATAGGAACTTGCGTTCATACCAATAACAAATCGACCTTCATTCAACATGTCCGCCGGGATGACGCACCGGCTGATGTAATGTCCAGCTTTGCGAACTCGATAATGGTTGTATTTGGCAATATCATCGGTATCAAACGAAGTGAAAATAAACTCGCCTCGTGAAGTGAATAGGTAAATCCCCACCCGCAGCCCGGTGATATCAGCGGCAAGCTCATACTCCACCTCTACCGTGATCGGTTCAGTTGAAAGCTGATTGTCGGTGGTGATCCCCTTAGCAGTTTTTACGCGAACAGCGATCGGTTTGAACGGTGCCGCGCTATTTGGAATCTCATCGGGTGTGTAACGGTGTTCACCACCGCTTTCAAAATCATGCGTCAGGTAATAATCTACCGCTTTGGCAGTGGGGGCGCGCATGATCATCTGACCATTATCAAGCACAATACACTCACTGGTGAGACGTTGAATGGCCGACATGTTGTGGCTAACGAACAAAACGGTACGACCTTCAGAAGCCACGTCGCTCATTTTTCCAAGACACTTGCGCTGGAACTCGGCGTCGCCAACCGCCAACACTTCGTCCACGACAAGAACCTCGGGTTCAAGATGTGCTGAAACGGCAAACGCCAGACGCATATACATACCACTGGAATAACGTTTCACCGGTGTATCGAGGAACTTACCGATTTCGGAAAATGCTACGATCTCGTCGAATTTCCGATCGATCTCAGCGCGTTTCATTCCGAGGATAGCGCCGTTCAGGTAAATGTTCTCACGCCCGGTCAATTCGGGATGGAAACCGGTACCGACTTCAAGCAGCGATCCCACCCGGCCGTGGATCTCGGCATAGCCTTCTGTCGGTTCGGCTACACGTGAAAGAATCTTAAGGAGGGTGCTTTTTCCAGCGCCATTCTTGCCAATAATACCCATCACCTGGCCATGCTCAATTTCAAAAGATACGTGGCGCAACGCCCAGAACTTGTTGCTACCGGCGGGGTTTAAAAGCATCTTCATCGGCGATTTGATCGTGTTCACAATCTTATCGCGCAGGGTTGCGTATTTGATATTTTCCTTGAAGATGTTATATTCTTTACCGATGTTTTCGACTCGGACTGCGATATTGCTCATTGGTCGTCCTTTAGATCATATCTGCGAATTCACGTTCCATTCGGCGGAAGTAGAACAAACCGCTGATAAACATGAGGATCGAAATCAAAATGGAAATCACCATCAATAACGGTGAAATCGAGAAATCAGTTCCCAGCAAACAATGTCTGAAGCTTTCGATGACACCTGTCATCGGGTTCAACGAATATAGCCAGAGCCATTTTTGCGGGATCACCTTGGCAGAATAAAGTACCGGTGTGATGAAAAGCCATAATTGAGTAACGAACGGTAAAATGTAGTTAAAGTCACGATAACGAACCATTAATGCCGAAGTCCAAAAACCGACCCCAAGCGCCGTTACAAGCGCCAGCAAGATAAGCACCGGCAACCAAAGAACACCGATGGTAGGCGCGTATTTATAAAAGATCATCAATCCGATAAGAATGACAAAGCTGATTAAAAAGTCGACCACACTGGCCATAACTGATGACAGTGGAATGATCAAACGCGGGAAGTAAATCTTGGAAACCATATTCGAACTGGTGACCATCGATTTGCTGGCGACCGAAAGAGAAGTGCTGAACAGATCCCACGGCAAGTTACCGACAAAATAAAACAGCGGGTAAGGAATACCGTCTGAGGGCAGTTTGGCCAGCTTTCCAAAAAGGACACTAAACACGACCATGCTCAGGAAAGGTTTGAGGATCGCCCAGAGCACACCGAGCACAGACTGTTTGTAGCGTACTTTCAAGTCGCGCCAGGTGAGGAAATATACCAGCTCGCGGTAAAGCCAGATATCTCGAAGATGCAGTCCGACCCACCCCTTCGAGGGACGTATCGTCACCACATCGATTTTTTTCTTTGTTTCAATCGCAGTAGTTGTCATAACTTTTATTTTGCTTTCATCGTAGATTCGTACCATTCAATGGTACGCCGCAGTCCTTCTTCAAAACCCACCTGGGCTTTGAAGCCAAACTCGCGTTCGGCACGGCTCACATCCAGGCGGCGGCGTGGCTGGCCATTTGGCTTATCTTTGTTCCAAACGATCTGTCCTTTATATTCGCATAACCGGGCAATAAGGGTAACCAGATCTTTGATACTGATCTCCATACCCGAACCCAGGTTGACCGGCTCGGATCCATTGTATTTCTCGGTTGCTAGCAGGATGCCTTCCGCTGCGTCTTCCACGTAAAGGAACTCGCGGGTGGGTGTACCATCGCCCCAAACTTCGATTGACGGCGCTCCCGCAGCTTTGGCTTCGAGGCATTTGCAGATGAGGGCCGGGATCACATGCGATGACTCAGGGTTGAAGTTATCGCGCGGTCCGTAGAGGTTAACCGGCATCAAAAAGATGGAATTGTAGCCGTATTGCTGGCGGTATGCCTGTGACTGGACTAGCAGCATCTTCTTGGCCAGGCCATACGGAGCGTTGGTCTCTTCGGGATAACCACCCCAAAGATCATCTTCCTTGAAGGGGACTGGAGTAAATTTAGGATAAGCGCAAATCGTACCCAGCGCTACGAATTTCGACACTTTGCGCTGCCAGGCTGCATGGATTAATTGCACACCCATCATCAGGTTGTTATAGAAAAATTCCGCCGGATGCTCACGATTGGCACCAATACCGCCTACCTGCGCAGCCAGATGAATGATAATATCCGGTTTTGAGTCGTCCAACATCTTTTCGATCGAATCGATCTTCGTCAGGTCGTAATCTTCGATCTTTGGAATGAAGACTTCCGCTCCACGAGTGTTCAATTTCTCTACAACGAAAGAACCCAGAAAACCGGCGCCGCCGGTGACACAAACACGCTTGCCCTGCCAAAACGGATTGATTGATCCAGTCATTCTTTTTCCTCCGATTCGATGTATACCCTTAAGCCATTAATGCGAAGCAACGGAGCGTTACCGTCATTGGTGATCCGCATGTTCTGTTCCAGGCAGGTCAACCGGCAAATCTCCGCCACATCCCCATCGCCCTCGATGCGTACCTGATCGATTCCTGACTCCTGAAGGTCCACCAGCACAGCAATGGCGCGCCGACGTACCAGACGATAGAGGTTAAAGGAATTTTGGATGTAATCCAAGGTCAGGCGCGTTCGTAGCGCAATGCCTTCGGGTGTAATGATGTATTTGAGTTTGCGGCGTTCAGCACGGCTGACTTTGACGTACCCCTTTTCGATCAGCCTTTTTAGATGCCAATTGATTGTGCCTACCGCCACTTCAAGCCCTGATGCCAGGGCCGCTTGAGTCGTATCCGGATCTTTCTCGATGTTTTCCAGGATGACGAGGTCTCGCTCGATGGAATTATCCAGGCTCATTCATCTCCAATATTCAATCGTTGAATTATACCGCTGCTTGGAAATAGGTCAAGCCCTCATATTTAAAAGTAGGGAAAGCGTAGGGATAACGTCGGTTTTACCGGTTTTTCCACCCTCATCCACTGTATAATATGTTCAATTTACCCAACCACTCGAGGGATCATTACCATGTTTCGAAATAAATCCCGCCTTGATACAACCCTGATTGTCATTCTGGTAATTTGCGGCTTCCTCCCAAGTCTGCTGGCAAGCTTAACCCCAGCAAACAACCTGCTTAACTGGTTCTCTACGGATGATGCATTTTACTATTTCAAAGTGGCCCAAAACGCCACCACCGGTCACGGGTTTACCTTTGACGGGATGAACAACACCAACGGCTTCCATCCGCTTTGGATGGCTGTTTGTCTGGTGGCCTTCTGGTTTACACGCATCAACCTGATCCTTCCCCTCCGTCTCATCGTTATCATTTCCGGTCTGTTGAACGCCGGCTCCGTTCTTTTGTTGTACCACCTCCTGGTTAAGCATTTGCACAAGGCGGTCGCTTTTGCGGCTGCGGCTGCCTGGGCGCTTCTTCCCGAAATTTTCCAGGTGACCACCATGCGCGGTTTGGAAACCGGATTGAGCGTATTCTGCCTGCTTCTCCTGTTACTGAAGGTACAAGAAATGATGGAAGGCAGTCAACCCAGCAGAGCCGATCTATTACGGTTGGGTATCCTCGCCGCTCTCGCGATCCTCGCCAGGTTGGATAACGCTTTTTATGTAGTCGTAATCTGCTTGTTTTACGTTTTACGCGTAAAATTTCCGCGACAGGTTGTTTTCATTGATCTTCTGAGCATAGCCGCATCCTCGTTCTTCGCCTGGATGGTGCTCATCGCCCTCAAACCTGACGTGGTGCTGGATTACTCGGTGTACCCGCTTCTGGTGCTGGCTTTATGCGTTAAACCGCTGCTGCTATGGCTGGTGGGTGCCTATAAACGCTATTACAAGAAAACCATCAAACACGCCCTGGGTATCGTTGGGCAGGTGCTGACCGTCTCCTTCCTTTTCGTGGGGCTGATGTATGCTATCAACGCCATGGGATGGCAGGTGCGCTTTTCAAAACCAGTTATCTTCGCCGACGTTGCAGCAACGATCGGGCTGCTCTTGCTCAACCACTTCGCCCACTGGTGGTTCGGTAAAGAAGAAACCGAATCCCCTACCGATAAATTCGATTTTTACGGACTTTTCCGCCGTAGCCTGTTTGTGGCACTCCCCCCTGCGGTTGTCCTGTTCATTTACGTCATGGTCAACAAGATCCTCTTCTTCTCCGCTACCCCGGTTAGTGGACGCGTCAAACATTTCTGGAGTACCTTCGATAACACTCCCTACACGAACGTGCGCAATCTATACGACATTTTCGGCGCTGGTAAAGCCATGAACCCCTTTGCCAGCGTCACTGGACCATTGAAGGATTTCGCTAAATGGCTGGTTTCGTTGTTCGGCGTGCAGAACCCGGCCGGCGATGAGATCGCCTACCTGCTTGTTTGCGGGCTGATCTCCACGCTGCTGGCAATTCTCCTGCTCAAGGCACCTATAAAATATCGCAACTTTTTAGTGAATCTCATGATCCCCGCGCTGCTCATCGGCAGTATTCTGCGGGTCACCTTTTATACACTGTACGGATATACCGCCATCCGTGGTTGGTACTGGATCACTGAAAGCCTACTCCTCCTGCTTGTTGTCGTATTCTTCGTCAATATTCTGGTAGAGTGGTTGACCAGGTTTCGTTTTGCCGAAAAAGCGCTTCCCTTCGCATCCGCCGCTCTGGCGGCTTACTTCCTATTCATAGGGACTACCTTCGTGCTCCGCTCCGTTCCCCTGACTGTCGCGGCCGACCAAAAGGAAGCCTACCTGGCAGAGGTCCGGTACTTGGAATCAATCACGCCATCCGGTTCAGTTATTGGCATGACCGGAAGCGGCATGGATGGCTATTTCATCCAGGGTCGCACAATCATCAACCTGGACGGATTGATCAACAGCGCCCAGTACCTGCAAAGCATGCAAGACGGGACAACACTGGATTTCCTGAAGAGAACAGGAATGCAGTATGTCTGGGGAAATTCGTACATGCTGCTCGAAGCCGATCCCTACCGTGAATTTTTTTCCGGCTGCCTTTCGCTGGTGGAAAACGTGGATCACATGGGTAATATGCAATTATTCTTGTTCGATCAGAACTGCGCGCCGCAGCAATAACCGCAAATCTCGACCCTGAACCCTCTGCAATGTCAGAGGGTTCTGTTTTCAATATCCGGAATAATCGAAGGATTTCATTCTCCGAAGAGCGCGAAGGATTTCCTCCTCTGGAATGCTCGAAGGGTCTTATAATTCACCCGATATTTGTCAAACATCATTAAAATGATGTTTTATTCGTCCCCACCACCGACTATCAAACACGTAATAAACTATCTGGTGTCTTTGTACTGGAGTCAACATATGAAATCAAAGAAGAGAAGCACCATACCGATCTATCCATTACTTTTCGCTTTAACCAGCGTCGTTTCGCTGCTCGCCACCAACCGGTCTGAGATCAGGCCCACCGCTGCCGTTCGTCTGGCTGTGGTCATGCTGGTCGTTACCCTGATCGGATTCCTCGTCTTGCTGGCGATCTTCAGAAACAAGCACAAAGCCGCCCTGGTAACCACCGTGCTACTGGTTCTCTTTGTATCCTACGGGTCACTTTTCGACATGCTCAAGGGTTCAAAAGCGTTAAAATTTTTGGCTCACCACAGCTATCTAGCCATCTTCTTCCTGGCGCTGCTGGCTACAGCGGTCCTCATCATCATCCGCATGAAGAAACCGCAGAAAACCACCTGGGCCTTGAATGTAATCATGGGTTTCGCGTTGATCATCCCTTTGGTCCGTTGCGCGGCTTATTACATTGGTAATGCCTCGCCGTCCAAAACGCAGGTGAGCCAGGAGGTTGTGAATAATCCCGATTACACGCTCTCTTCTGAGGTCAAACCAGATATTTACTACATCATCGTCGATAGCTACACCCGCCAGGATGCGCTTTATAACGATTACGGCTTCGACAATTCGGCCTTCATTCAGGCGCTGCGCGACCGTGGATTTTTTGTCGGTGATTGTAGTCGCAGCAATTACGCCCACACTCGCCTCTCGTTGAGCTCTTCCCTCAATATGAATTACCTGCCTGACCTGGGGATTGACCTTTCGCCCAATTCAAACAACGCCACCAAACTGTCGGCGTTGCTCCTACACTCGTCGGTGCGCCGCCACCTGGAAGCGATCGGCTATAAAACGGTCGCCTTCGAAACCGGTTATGTCTTCACCGAAATGACCGACGCCGATTATTATTACAAGAGCCCCGATAACGTGATCCTGTCAAAATACATCGAGCCGTTTGAATACCTCTTCCTGGAGAACTCCGCTTTTCGCTTCGTGATGGATACCCAGACCGATTTCATGGATCACTATTTCTCGCCGCTTGTATTTCAGTTCACCAGCGAGAAGATGAGAGTGGAGAACGCTTTTTCGGTGCTGCCAACGCTTAGCGCCATCGATGAGCCAAAATTTGTTTTCGCTCACATTGACATTCCCCATCATCCATTTATCTTTATGCCCGACGGTAGCATCAACCCTGACCGCCGCTATTATCCCAACATCTATATGCCCGAGATCGACCTGGAGAAAAAAGGATACATCAACCAGGTCCAGTTCGTGAACTCGCAAATCCTCTCAATCGTGGATCAGATTCTAGCCACTTCCAAGACCCCGCCCATCATCATCGTTCAGGGTGACCACGGATTGGAAATCGGCGAGCGCAACTTGATTCTCAACGCCATCTACCTGCCTGATGCCGGACGACAGGACCTGTACTCCTCCATTTCACCGGTGAATACCTTCAGGGTCGTCTTCAACAATTACTTCGGCACCGATCTACCCCTGTTGCCGGATGAATCCTTCTTTTCAAATTACGAAGACAAACTGGCTGTCACCCCGGTGGATGACCCTTACGCTTCCTGTTCGACGAAGTAAGATTGGTTCGATGCAATCTATCTTCATGAAAATCAATCAGTCATTGGAGATCAGTCAATGAAACAAAAACAACGCGGGAGCCTACCCCTGCATCCATTCTTTATCGCATTGGCCAGTGTCGTGTCCCTTTTCGCCACAAACAAAGCCGAGATCATGCCCATTTCAGCCGTCCGGCTGGCGGTGATCATGCTGGTGGTTGCCCTGGTCGTCTACCTGGCCAACCTGGCGATCTTTCGCAACCGTGATAAGGCCGCCATGGTGTCGACGGTCCTGCTGATCCTGTTTTCCAGTTATGGTCAGGTGATGGCTCTACTGCGCGACAGCAAAGCGCTTTCCTTCCTGGGACACCATTCGACACTAGGTCTGATTTGCCTGGTAATCCTCGCCGTTTCCATCTTCTTCATCACGCGGGCAAAGAAACCTGAGAAACTGACCGGTTATTTAAACCTGGTCTTGGGCATTACCCTGGCCATTCCGCTGATCCAATCAATCGCGTATTACGCTCCGGATTGGATTTCATTGTTAAGGGCAAAGAATAGCCCAACGAACCAGACCGCCTCTACTTCATCCAACACCCCCAAGCCAACCTCCGACGCCGCCAACCTGACCCTTACCGCCGGCACCAACCCTGACATTTACTTCATCGTGCTTGACAGCTACGGCCGCGAGGATTCTCTAAAAGATGCTTACGACTTTGACAACTCCCAGTTCATTTCAGACCTGCGCCAGCGCGGATTTTACGTGGCCGACTGCTCGCGTAGTAATTACGGTTATACCCGCCTGTCGCTGAGCTCCACTTTGAACATGAACTACCTGGAAACGCTTGGCCTGGACATGACACACGTGAACGCACAGGGCGAGCCGAAGTTCAACAATGTCCTACTGCACAGCGAGGTGCGTGAAGACCTTACCGCTTTAGGTTATAAAACCGTAGCATTTGAAACAGGCTACATCTTCACCGACATGACCGATGCGGACGTGTATTATAAGAGCAACGACAACGTTCTCTTCTCGCCCTACATCGAACAATTTGAGTATCTTTATCTGAAAAATAGCGCCTTCCTGTTCGTGATGGATACCCAGACCGACTTTATGGACCACTACTTTAATCGATGGGTCTTCCCTTTCAACGCTCAAAAAGCCAGTGTGCAGAACATCTTCAAGAAGCTGCCAACCGTGGCGGCGAACGTGGAAGGGCCTAAGTTCGTCTACGTGCATGTGGAAGTACCACACCACCCCTTCATTTTCATGCCCGACGGCTCGATCAACCCTGATAAATCGTACTACCCCAACATCTACATGCCTGGAGAGAAATACACAAAGCTCGGTTACATCAACCAGGTGGAATACGTCAACTCGCAGGTGATCCCCATCGTTGATCAGATCCTCAAAGACTCGAAACAACCACCCATTATTATCATCGAAGGTGATCACGGCCTGCTGCAGGACGTGCGCCTTAAGAACCTCTACGCCATCTACCTGCCCGGTGCCGGTAAGGATCAGTTGTACTCCACCATCACCCCTGTCAACACCTTCAGGATCGTGTTCAATAATTACTTCGGTACCGACCTGCCGCTGCTGGAAGATCGCTCCTATATGTCCACGTTTGCTCGCCCCATGGACCTGACGCAACAATTCGAGGATTCGCCGCAGTGCGCCAAATAGGGCGCTGCTGAACGCGCTTATGATATAATTTTGCAAACAGGGCCCGTGGCGCAGTGGTTAGCGCAGGCGACTCATAATCGCTTGGTCGATGGTTCGACTCCATCCGGGCCCACTTACTTTAGCTATTTCAATACGGTCGATGGTTTACCCCATAAGGGTACTACGCGACTCCATCCGGGCCCACTTACTTTAGCTATTTCAATTCGGTCAATGGTTTACCCCATAAGGGTACTACGCGACTCCATCCGGGCTCACTTACTTTAGCTATTTCAATTCGGTCGATGGTTTACCCCATAAGGGTACTACGCGACTCCATCCGGGCCCACTTACTTTAGCTATTTCAATTCGGTCGATGGTTTACCCCATAAGGGTACTACGCGACTCCATCCGGGCTCACAATTCTCCCTGCAATTTTCGTGAATTCTTTATCTCATCAAGTAATAAATAGGTTAAAACTTTCGCCCACTAGATTTTTCGGCTCCACCTGAAATCGCAGTAATCCCCTCCCCGGCCGAGGGTCTGAGTGCGTTCCCAATTGATCGAGGGCAATTCGGCAGCCAGCCAGTCATCGGTGTTGCAGAAAAGCGGAGTCAATTCCCCAGCGCCGTGGGCCGCCAGTGTATCCAAGATGAAACACCTGTAAACATTCACAGCAAAACAATCAGCGTTATCTTCCACGATCTCCTGGCTGCCCGGTAGATACTCGTCTTTGATCATCCACTTCATTAGCGGTCGAACGATGGTAAAAGGGTTGGGCAGATGGTTCAACACCCGAATCCCCTGCATTCGTTTGGAAAAAAACACCCTTCTGAACAGGCAATCCAAATGCGATAGCGCCTCTTCTTGATCCACTCCCTCCGCCAATAATGCGTGGTAAAGCGAGAGCGCCGGCAGGATCCGCGCCATAAGGGCATTGCGGTTGGCGTGCCCGGCCTCCCTGGCACACGACCCGTAGTATTCCAGGTAAATCGACTGCGCTCGGGAGATGATCCGGTTGGCTTTTTGATCATCAAACAGTTCAGCCAGTCCCTTCTTCCAGGCTCTTTTGTTGGGCATCTGCCTCAAAACAAGCTCCCTATCGATTTTTGAAAACGAAAAAGATCACACTTCAATCGACATCAAAATTATACAAAATCCAAGCCTGATTAAACCCCTAAAAGAATCCAGAATACAGAGAATTCTGCATATCTCATCATTTACTCCATTGCCTTCGCTTCTGTCTGTGGGTAAAATGAGAGCGTTCCCCAAAAAATGACATATCCCGGAAAAACAACAATGAGCGACACCAACAACCTGCTGCCTTCAGAGGCACAACAAGAGATCGAGAAGAATTTCCGCTGGAACTTCACCGTGAACATGCTGGATGGCGCCAGTTTCTGGCTGGGAGCCAGTTTCATCTCATCTTCGGTGATTCTGCCGCTCTACCTCAGTCACTTCACCAGCAACCCCATTCTCATCGGTCTCATCCCGTTCTTTGCCACCGCCGGCTACCTGCTGCCACAACTCTTCACCGCCAACGTGGTGCAACGCGCCCCCATCAAGAAGATTTTCCCAGTTAACATCGGCTTCTTCCTCGAACGTCTGCCCATCATCCCGCTGGCGCCGACCGCCTGGTTGTTGGCCACCAATCACCCCGTAGGCGCTACGATCGCTTTTCTCGCTTGTTACGGTTGGCATTGTATCGGTGCGGGTACCATCGGCGTGGGTTGGCAGGATATGATCGCCAAACTAATCCCCGTCGACAGACGCGGGCGCTTCTTCGGCATCTCCAATTTCATCGGCAACGGCACGGGCATCCTCGGCGCGCTGGTCGTGCCCTTTGTGCTTGCCAAGTTCGCCTTCCCTAACGGTTTTGTGATCGCCTTTGCCATTGCCGCTCTGTTCATTTTTATCTCCTGGCTGTTCATTTCGATGTCACGCGAACCGGCTGTCTATAGCAATAAACCGGTCACCTCGCAGTCGGATTATTTCCGCTCTCTACCCGGCATTCTGCGCAAAGACCACAATTTCCTGATGTATCTGATCGCACAGATCGTCTTTTCGCTCAGCAGCATGGCTAATGGTTTCCTGGTGGTGTACGCAGTTAAAACCTGGAATATGACCGACTCCAGCGCCAGCGGTTTCACCATCGCGCTTCAGGTAGGAACCACCCTGGCTTACCTTATTTTCGGTTTTCTCTCGGACCGCAAAGGTCACAAACTCACCCTCGAGATCTGTGTGCTCATCAGTATCCTCTCGCTCGTGCTGGCCTTCCTGGCACCCAATCCCATCTGGTTCTACCTGATCCTCTTCCTGCGCGGCGCCGTCACCGCTGGTACATTCATCTCCGGAATTTCCATCGTTTATGAATTTACCGACCCTGAGAACCGGCCCACCTACATTGGTCTGGCCAACACCATCCCAGGAATCGCCAGCGGTATCGCTCCTCTCTTAGGCGGTTGGCTGGCTGGGACAGTGAACTACAAGGTTCTGTTTATCACAGCAGCAGTGATCGCCGTGATCAGCTTCGCGCTGCTGACTTTTTCGGTTCGCGAGCCCCGCAAGGTTCAAGTCAAGGACGTGGACCTTCCAGAACATCCGAACCCGTAATCGAGCGTGTTGAGAGCATAAATCGTGCATAATTAATCGCATGGACGATAAACCGATTTTTTGCTCATTCGTATTTCCTGGTTATGAAACCAATCCTTTGTTGTTCGCGGAAAGCGTACGCTGCTTTGGTGGAGCGTTTTCCAATACAACGATGTGGATGATAACGCCCGATTTTGGCAAACCCTTATCTGCCTACGCGGTTAAACGGTTGAACGAATTAAGTGTCCAGGTTATCCCCTTCCAGGTCAAACGCGAAGAACTGCGCTTCTTTTTCTATGGCGAACTGGCCGGGTTAGCACAGGCAGAAACCCAGGCTGCCTCGGAGACCGACTCTCTTATCTGGATGGATGCCAACACGATCCTTGTCAACGAACCCGACGATCTCATTCTGCCCAAGGGCAAGTCCTTCGCCTATCGCCCGGTGCACCTGCTCATCCTGGGTCCGCGCTGGGAGACACCCCTCGACCCCTTCTGGAACCTGATCTACCGCGACTGCGGCGTCACTGCTGACCGCGTCTTCCGCATGCAGCCGGTGGCAGAAACAATCCAGATGCGTCCTTATTTCAATGCCGGGCTGCTGGTCTTGCGCCCTCAGCGCGGGCTGTTACGCTTGTGGAATGAACATTTTCAGCAAGCCAGTCGATCCGAAGAATATCAGCGTCTCTTCCAGCAAGACAACCGTTATGAGATCTTTCTGCATCAAGCGCTCTTAACGGGTGTGGCGCTGAGCCATTTTTCACCTGATGAGTTGGTTGAGTTACCCCCGACCTACAACTATCCTGTTCACCTCTTTGAGCGCGACATGACCGGCCACCGTCCCGGCGCTATGGATGAACTGATCACCTTCAGGCATGAATGTTTTTACAAGGAAGCCAATTGGAAAAGTAATTTTCCCGCCAGTGATGAGTTGAAGAAATGGTTGGAAAGCCATTTTGCAAAGATCCCCGCAGGTTGAACCGCATCACGGGAATGGGTGTAGAATTCGCATACTATGTTCAAAAAAATCATCCATTTCCCATTCTATGCCTTCCTGTTAGGCTTGTTCCCGATCATTGCCCTTTGGAACAACAATAAATCGCAGATCTACGCCAAAGATGTTTGGCTTTCAATCGGCATCAGCGCCGCGTTCGTTGTCGCTGTCTGGCTGCTGTCCCTGCTGATCTTCCGCTCTGCCACTCGCGCCAGCCTGACTTCATCGCTGCTTTTCATCCTTTTCTTCTCGTACGGGCATGTCTATAACTTCCTCAAGAATGCTTTACCTTCTTTCGGCTTCCTTAAACTGGCTGCCGTTTACGCAATTCTCTTGGTTTTGGTGGTCTTTGTTGCCGTCCGAGTAAGGAAGATTTCATCAGACATTACACTCTGGTTGAATGGCATTTTTACTCTGTTGTTGTTATTCAACGCGGTGCAAATTATCGCTTTCGAGGTGAGCGTGAGACGTGACCGTTCCGCGGAAACAACGTCGCAAGTACAGACCGCCACCGCTACCGAATTTGATCTGCCCGATATCTACTACATCATCCTCGACTCGTATTCCCGCCAGGACGTGCTCAAAGACGCAATGGGTTATGACAACTCGGCGTTTATTGACGCATTGCGTGAACGTGGGTTCTACATCCCCGAGTGCGCCAATTCCAATTACGACAGTACGGTCGATTCGATCGCTTCGGCGTTGAATTATTCTTACGTCGATAATCCCACGTCTGAAGACGAAACCAGCTCCGTAAGTCTGAAAGACAACAAGATTCGTCAGGACCTGGCAGCCTACGGGTATCTATTCGTTACCGATAAGGGTTTTTCCTCCGAAGACGACGTCAACAATTCAGATATCTATCTGAATTATCTCAAAGATGCCGGCATCAAAGACACAGTGATGCAGGCGCAGTTCACCCGCATGTACTTCGAGACCACCCTTCTGCGCGTCATGTTCGAGTATTACTACATGGATCCAGTGCGATACAGCAACCTGCCGCAATGGCTCTTTATTTCAGAAAAAGACGATAAAGTGCTGGGATACGCCAGCTTCTGGTTCAACCAGACCAATTATGTCTTCGACCAACTAGCGACTTTCCCCGAAAAACCCGGGAATTATTTGATCTACGCGCATATCAACCTGCCACACCAGCCCTTCGTTTATGACGCCAACGGTAATTTCAAGTACACCTACAATCCGCCAGACGATCAGATGACCGCCCCCTATCTGGATCAGATCAGTTATGCCAACAAACGCGTGCTTCAGTTGGTGGATGAGCTAATCAAGAATTCGAAGACGCCTCCTATCATCATCATCCAGGGTGACCACGGTGCTCACGTTATCACTTCCGGGTTGGAGAAGCACAAGATTCTCAACGCTTATTACGTGCCGCAAGAAATGAAAGACGATCTGTATCCAACGATTACCCCTGTCAACACTTTCCGTCTGATCCTGCGCGACGTCTTCGGCAAGGAAATTGACTTGCTGCCAGATACGCTTTACGTCAAGTTCACCAACGATTACGAAGCTGTGCCGTCTACGTGTACAATTCCTTAGGATATTCTTCCTTATTTTTGGATGATAGACACCTTTATTGATTTTTCCAACCGGGAATGTGATATAAATTTTTAGCGACAAATCATCAATGATGAATGATTTACCCTTACCCGTCGTGTTTGCACTGGTGAGGGTGATTTATTTCTCATCACCCGGAGATTGGTATGGATTTCTCAATTATTGCAATCATCATTCAATTAATCTTTCTTGAAGGCATCCTTTCGATTGACAACGCAGCCGTGCTTGGTGCCATGGTCACGCCGCTTTCCGACAAGGAAGAGATTCCCTGGCCTACCAGTCTAAAATCGATTGGTCACAAGCTCAACAAAATACTGGGCAATCAGCGAACCGGCGCCTTGCGGGTCGGTTTGCTCGGTGCTTATGTGGGTCGTGGGCTGATGCTGCTGGCCGCCAGCTTCATCATCAAGAATCTATGGCTGAAGCTGATCGGCGCGTTGTACCTGGTGCGTCTGGCGTTGGAAGATCTGAGCGC
Source organism: Anaerolineaceae bacterium (assembly GCA_034430175.1). Lineage (GTDB taxonomy): Bacteria > Chloroflexota > Anaerolineae > Anaerolineales > Anaerolineaceae > UBA6107. The sequence continues at coordinate 52,264 of DAOUFI010000015.1, forward strand.
TTCAGAAGCGGGTGATAGCGATGCGGGAGAAAAACCCATCAAGTCTCGCTCTTTTTGGATGACTGTACTCAGTGTTGAGCTGATGGACCTGGCTTTCAGTCTGGATAACGTCGTCGCTGCAGTATCATTATCAGAAAAACTCTGGGTTGTCATCATCGGTGTTTTTATCGGTATTCTGGTGATGCGATTCGCTGCCGGATTGTTCTCCTACGTGGTCGAAAAAGAGCCCATCCTCAAGACCGCCGCATACATTCTCGTGCTCAATATCGGTGTGGAATTATTGATCGAGGAATTCCCGCTCGACAAGCTGGCTCAACCTCTGGTGCTCAACAACTTTTGGCAGCGTCTGATCACCATTGAGAGCAACCACATTGCCATCGGTGACTGGACCCGCTTCGGAATTTCCATGCTGACCATTGCGTTAACCCTGGCTTACGCGCATATCAAACCATTGCGATTGTTAAGACCGCTCCTCGTCTGGATCAGTCAAGGATTCACCATAATCAACGGCACGATCACCTGGCTTTTGGCTCCGGTGATCGGACTGTTCAAGTTAATCCTTAACCTGGCGAAATGGATCTTCAAACGCAGGCAAACGACTGAAATTTCACGATAATTCTCAATAATTCTATAAAGGCTTTTCCATCCATACGACTTGGGTTGTTCCAAAATAATGGGCGGGAAGGCCTTTTAGGACATATCCAGCCTTCTCAAAATAGGCGGTTGTATTCAAACGCGCCTGTGTGCCCAAGATCTTATAGCCGTTCTTGCGTGCTTGTTCTTCGACCAGTGAGAGCAACATCTTTCCAATCCCCTTGTTTTGATACTGAGTCGCCACGGTCAAATGTGAAAAACAGCCCACCCCAGGCTCCTTCTCATAAAGTTTTACGGCACCAACCACTTTGTTGTTTTCCTCATCCACGGCCATAAAATGCTGTGAAATTGGTTCAAAATCATCCTTTTCTGTACCTTTTTGCATTCCCCAGGGTTCACGCAACACCTTATAGCGCAGGTCATAATACTCTTTAAAATCTTCTCGGGTCTTCGGAACAACAATCTTGACCATTAATGCTCTCCATGCGTTCAAGATGTGGATCAATATCCATATTATAAGGTTTCAGCAACAAATAACAAAACGGAATAATCTCCTTCAAATAGCGTTTATCTGGTTCTTTGACTCTCTGATAATTATTCACAAATGGACTTTTCTTGATTATAATAAAAACCTAAATGCGGGCATAGCATAGTGGTAGTGCGGTAGCCTTCCAAGCTACTTAGACGGGTTCGATTCCCGTTGCCCGCTCTCATCAGAGACCCGAAAGGGTCTCTTTCCTTTTCGCGTGTTACAATTTTCCGCAATGATTTTTGTGAATAAAGTGAAATCAATACAATAGATTTCAACCAATAAACTGATTGACGGATGGCATGGTATTTGTATATCATTATAGAGAAGTGACCGGGATAACAGGAGCACTATGCAGAAGATAGAGCCGGGATTAATCCTCAAAGAGCGTTATCAAATTAAAGAATTACTTGGCCAGGGTGGTATGGGTGAGGTTTACCTTGCCGATGATCTGTCACTGGAAACTCAGGTTGCTGTAAAGATCAACCATAACCTTAATGATACTGCGTCCAATCAATTCATCCGTGAAGCCCGGTTACTCGCAAGCCTGAAACATCCCAATCTTCCCCGCGTGATCGATTACTTTTCCGATGATAATTGCCAGATTTTGGTGATGGATTACATCCCCGGGAACGATCTACGAAAACTGGTAGAAAGCAAAAAGAAGATCAGTTTGGAGCAGGCATTGAAATGGGCAGTGGAGCTGGGCGATGCCTTGACCTATCTCCACAACCGCAAGCCCCCAATTTTTCACCGCGACGTTAAACCTTCGAACATCAAAGTCACTCCCTCAGACGATGTCATCCTGGTTGACTTTGGTATAGCAAAATCGGGCGATCCGTCTCAAGAAACGCAGACCGGCGCGTGGGCGTTCTCACCAGGGTTTGCCCCACCCGAGCAGGTAAGTGGCATGCGCACCGGACCATACACCGATCAATACAGCCTGGCCGCAACCATTTATTATCTGATCGCCGGTAAACCACCAGTGGATAGCGCACAGCGCATCATCGGAGCCGCGCAATTTGTCCCGCTGGATATGGCAGCTCCAAACATTCCTGATTATGTCAGCAGAGCTGTTACTCGTGCCTTATCAGTAAAACTGGATGAGCGCTTTCCATCCGTGAAAGATTTCATCACTGCCCTGACCAACCCCGAACCGGAGGAAGCATCAGCCCAGAATCAAAAGACGGTCATTTCCTCTCGCGGACGAACTTCCGGCCAAATTCCCCCAGCGAGTCCCCCAACTCAGGAAAATGGCTCGCAGCCCAAACGCAAACGCAGCCCCGCGTTACTCATCATTATTATACTGTTGGCACTGATCATAGGCGGATACTTTGGTTTGAATTCGCTGGGCTTGCTTAATGGCTTCCCATTTGCCCTGGCACCAACATTAACCGTTACTCCAACCGTAACTACCGAAGTTGCCTCAGTTGCAACCACAGCCATTGCCCTGACAGAAACATTAACTCCGACGCCAACCCTTGAGATCACCGCGACTCCCACAGTTGCCCTGACCCCCCAAATCATCGGACGTGGCGGTCGGATTGCCTTTGCCAGCAACCGCCAGGCAGATGGCTACACACAAATATGGTTAATGGACATTAGTATGGATGGCAATGGTAAGATCGCTGCCACCAATTTGGAACAGGTGACATTTTCCCCGGGTGACAAATCACAGCCAAGCTGGTCACCAGACGGCACAAAACTGCTGTTTGTGGGTGAAAGCAAAGAGTTTGCGCAGAACGGGACTCCTTACGCGGAAGATATCTATGTTCTCGATCTCACCCAGGAAAATGCCGAACCGGTAGATATCAGCAACCGCGCCGGTGATGATGAAGATCCTTCCTGGTCACCAACAGGAAAATACATCGCTTATACCAGTTATTATCGTGACGACGGGATGCCCCAGATCTTCCTGATTGATGCGTCTAATTATTCATTAATTGGAAACAAGAGCGACCATTTTGCCGAGAAACAGCCAGTTTGGACTCCAAATGATGAATTCCTGATTTATGTCATGCAATACAGCGATCTCAGCATCCTTTCCATGCACGACATTTGGAGTCTCTATAAAGACACCAAGAAATTTGATATGTCGTCCGATGCCGGGCGTCTGGGTAATGTGTCTGAGCCGAGCATCACCCTGGATGGCTCGATGATCGTTTACACGCGCACTCAAGGAGATAAAAAGAATCTGTACACCACCGTTTTTAAAGATCGCGGTCGAACAGTAAACCAACTTACCAGCTCTGGTCTGGATTACTCCCCCTGCTGGTCACCGGATGGACAGTGGGTGATTTTTACCAGCGGACGCGACGGCGATCAGGAAATCTATATCATCAACATCGATGGCACCAACCTCACCAACCTGACGAATACGCCATCACTTGAAAAAGACCCGGCCTGGCAACCACTGCCGACGCAATAAAAAATCACTCCCGCGAAAGCGGGAGTTTTTGATTATTCTTCAGTGCTGCGCAAATGGGGGAACAGGATCACTTCACGGATACTGCGGTATCCAGTCAGGAGCATAACCAGTCGATCGATGCCCATCCCAAAACCTCCCTGGGGAGGCATGCCGTAAGACATTGCCTGTAAATAATCTTCATCCATCGGATTGCGTTCCTCATCATCGACTTTATACTCACGACCCATTTCAAGGAAGCGCGCTTCCTGTTCCAGCGGATCGTTCAATTCGGTAAAGGCATTGCAGAGTTCCATTCCACCGGCGAAGCCTTCAAAACGCTCAACGGTCGTTGGATCGCCAGGCTTGTTCTTGGCCAGCGGTGAGATATCGCGTGGATAATCATAAAGAAATGTCGGCTGCAGGAAAGTGGGTTCCAAATATTCGCCCAGCAGGTGGTCGATCAATTTACCGCGGGCAGCATCGGGGTTGAATTTGATTCCCTTATCCTGCATGGCTTTGGCGAGACTTGCCGCGGTCGGAAAGGCATTGATATCGATGCCGGTAGCGTCGATCAACCCCTGGCGCAGTTCCACCCGCTTCCAGGGCGGTGTGAAATCAATCTCAGTACCGTTGAAAGTCACCTTGCGGGTACCCAATGCCTTGTCGCACACAAACGCGATCATGTTTTCTGTCATTTCCATCACTTGCAAATAATCGGCATAAGCCCAGTAATATTCCAATTGGGTAAATTCAGGATTGTGCTTATAAGATACGCCTTCATTACGAAAGTCCCGACCAATCTCGTAGACGCGATCGAAACCACCTACCACCAAACGTTTAAGATAGAGTTCAAATGAAATCCGTAGATAAAGATCCTGCTTTAATTGGTTGTGGTGGGTGATAAAGGGTTTGGCTGCGGCGCCGCCATAGATGGGCTGAAGGATAGGAGTTTCCACTTCGAGAAACCCGCGTTCGTTTAAGTAATCACGCAAAGAGGCGACAACTGCGGCACGTGTTTTGAAGATCTTACGTACGTCCTCGTTGACTGCCAGGTCAGCGTATCGCTGTCTGAAGCGTGTTTCCGGATCAGCCAGGGTGGCGTGACGTACCACTTGCCCATCCACGATCTCATCCTTAGCTGCCGGGAGAGGGGTGATGGCCTTGGCCAGCATTTTAAATGAAGCAACCAGCAGAGAGACCTCACCGGTGCGGGTACGGGTTACTTCGCCACTCGCCTGGATAAAGTCACCAAGGTCAAAATGGGTTTTAAAAAGCTCCATCGCCTCTTCACCCAATTCATTGACACGCATAAACAACTGAATCTTCGCTGTTCCATCTTCAATGTGAGCGAAAGCCAGTTTACCCATTAAACGGATAGCACGTAGACGGCCCGCAATGGTCGCTCGAGTTACTTTTACATCCGGACCATTTTCCACAGATTCAAAGGCATGAATGGCTTCAGCGATGGTACAGGTCACTTCACTGCGAGTGGGATATGGTTCAATACCGTTTTCCCGCATGGCTTGGATCTTGTTAAATCTAACTTTTTCCAGGTCTGAAAGTTCCATAATAATTCCTTTTTAATAAAAAGCCTGCCCTTAAGGTTTATTGGGGCAGGCTCCAGGTTACCAGGTGGAATGACTCTTCTATAAACCGGGCAGTCCCTGTCTGCTTTATCAGCTCACCTTGATTACCTTGACAAAGAAGGCACCGGCAGGCGCGTCCACCTGTACCCGGTCACCCTCCTTATGGTTAAGAAGAGCTTTGCCCAGCGGAGATTCGTTTGAAATCTTACCCTCTGATGGCTCTGCTTCAGCAACGCCAACAATCAGGTATTCCTCTTTGCTTTTGCTGCCTTCCTCCTGGATCACAACTGTCGATCCAACCTGAATCGCATCATGGTTGGTGATTGTTTCATCGATGATCCGAGATGTGGCAAGAATAATTTCAAGTTCTTTGATCCTGCCTTCCACAAATGCTTGTTCATTCTTTGCGGCTTCGTATTCGGCATTTTCGATAAGTTCCCCACCTTCCATGGCTTCATGAAGGCGATTAGCAATCTCATCGCGTTTTTGCGTCCGCAGTTCGTCGAGCTCTTCCTGCAGTTTTTGGTATCCTTCGCGTGTCAAGAATGAATTTGGCATGTCATTTCCTTTCATGAATTATCATCAATCAGCAATTTCCTACCCCGGACTAAACCTCGACCTGATAAGAAAAGAAAATCCCTCCTGCAGGATGGATTTTCAAAACTGATCGACATCATTCTTATCATGTGATGGAAGTATCATAACATAAACCTATATTGAATGCAAGCGTGACCCTCTTTACATGGCTTATTGAAACCACCAGCGGCTGATGCTCCGCTGGTGGCAAGTACGCGTTCAGTCAATCATGTAACTACGGAATGTAATGAGCACCAATCTCCAAAGCTTCAAAATTCTTAGGGAGAAGTTTATGGTGCCGTTCGGGCAAGTGCGCCTTTAACGCTTTCTCGATAGATTCCTGCGGCAGGAAGGGTAGATTCGCCAGGAGCGCACCCAGTAAAACCATGTTGGCCATTTTCTGGTCGCCTAACTTTTCCGCCTCTTCATTGGCTGCGATCTCAACCACTTTAATGTCTTTACGAGTAGTTTTCCGATCTACCATGGAGGTATTAACAATGAGTAACCCACCCGCTTTTACCAGTGGTTCGTATTTGTCGAGTGAGGGACGATTCATCGCGATTACAGCCATGGGGTTATGAACGATGGGAGAACCAATTTCCTCATCCGAAACCACCACAGTGCAGTTCGCAGTACCACCACGCATTTCAGGACCGTAGGATGGGATCCAGGTAACTTCCTTCCCTTCGTCCATGCCAGCGTAAGCTAACAATTGTCCACCGAACAAAACACCCTGTCCGCCAAATCCGGCAAAGATGACCTCAGTTTGCATTTTGATCCTCCGCCTTACAATTTGATCTCGGCCACTGCCGGGTTGACTTTATAATCACCGAGCGGATAGTATGTGACCATCTTATCGGCCAGCCACTGCAACGCTTCCGTGGGCTTCATCCCCCAGTTTGTCGGGCAGATAGAGAGCAACTCCACCATTGAAAAACCAAGTCCACGCTGCTGAACCTCAAAGGCAGTACGAATGGCTTTTTTGGCCAGACGGATGTTCTTGGGGTCGTGCAAAGCGCGGCGTACCACATAGCTGGATCCATCGAGGTTGCCCAGGAATTCGGCCACGCGGATGGGATACCCCTGTGATTCCACGTCGCGGCCGTTGACCGAAGTGGTGGTTTTTTGTCCGGGTAATGTCGTCGGTGCCATCTGCCCGCCAGTCATGCCGTAGTTAGTGTTATTTATGAAGATCACCGTGATATTCTCACCGCGGGCTGCGGCGTGCGTGATTTCTGCCGCGCCAATGGAAGCCAGGTCACCATCTCCCTGGTAAGTGAAAACCGTGTGATCGGGAAGGGTACGCTTGATACCAGTGGCCATGGCGGGCGCGCGGCCGTGCGGGGCTTGCACGAAATCAGTGTTGAAGTAGTTATAGGCGAATACCGAGCAGCCTACCGAAGCCACGCCAATGGTTTTCTCGCGCAATCCCATCTCTTCGAGAACTTCTGCGATCAAACGGTGCGCCACCCCATGCGTACAACCGGGGCAATAATGGGTGTTAACTTCCGTCAGCGTATCGGGGCGTTCGTAAACGAGGGTTTCGAGTTCTGTCATATTATCGGTCATGTCAGGCTCCTTTATTTATTCCGCTGCATGCGCTTCAACCAGCGGTCGCGAGGATGACCCTGGGTATCGAGGTTGCCTTTGGCAACCCGTTTGATTTCATCCAGAACTTCATCGGGGTATGGCACAACGCCCCCCATACGACCATAGAACTCGACCGGGCATTGGTTCTCACCCGCTAACATAACATCCTCGAGCATCTGGCCGGCATTGGTCTCAACCACCAGAAGGCTGTCCATCTTCTTGGCTGCTTCGTGGATCACCTGACGCGGGAATGGACTGAGTGTGATCGGACGGATCAAGCCAACGGGAATACCTTCCGCGCGGGCTGCCCGCACTGCCGACAGCGCCAGGCGCCCGGAAGAACCGAAGCCAACCACAGCTATCTTGGCGTCGTCCATGTAATACTGTTTGACGCGGATCTCATTCGCTTCGATCTCCTGCCAGCGGTACATCAGTCTGAAATTCGTATCTTCCTGCGCGGCCGGGTCAAGATTGATCGATGTTAAGACACGGCGGTCGCGTCCTTCAGCCCCGGTGGTTGCCCATTCGGGGAATTTCGTTTTCAATTCCTGGTAGGGCGGCATTTCACAGGGTTCCATCATTTGGCCAATGGAGCCGTCTGTCAACACCACAACCACGGAACGATATTTTTCAGCCAGATCAAACGCGAGCACGGTTAGGTCGACCGATTCCTGTACAGTGGCTGGTGCCAGGACGATGGCGTGATAATCGCCGTGTCCACCGCCGTGGACGATCTGGTTGTAGTCACCCTGGGCGGGGGCAATGTTGCCCAAACCAGGTCCGCCGCGCATCACGTCGACAATAACAGCCGGGAGTTCAGTCCCCGCGATATAGGAAATACCTTCCATCATCAAACTCACACCGGGGCTGGATGACGAAGTCATCACCCGTCGACCAGTACAGGCAGCGCCGTAGACCATGTTGATGGCTGCCGGTTCGCTTTCAGCCTGAACAAACGCGCGGCCAAGTTCTGGCATGCGTCTGGACATGTATTCCAGCAATTCAGTCTGCGGAGTAATCGGGTAACCGAAATAAGCTGTCACCCCGGCCCGGATAGCGGCTTCAGCGACAGCTTCATTGCCTTTCATCAATTCTCTTGTCATGGGTGCCTCCTAGGCTGTGGGTTGATTGACTCCGGTTTTTTCACGATAAACAGTGATGGCTGCTTCCGGGCAAACAACGGAACAAATCGCGCAGCCTGTGCATCCTTCAGCGATCAAAGTAGCGGGATGATATCCCTTGGCGGTGATATGATCTGTGGCCAGCCCAAGCACCTGTTGAGGGCAGGCAGTGACACAGAGTTCACAACCCTTACAATAAATTTCATTTACCTTGATCCGTCCCTTTGGGGGCATTCATTCCTCCTTGTACAAGATGGTCAATCTGACAACATTGTATAGACCTTCACACGTGCAATTATGCCGGGTCTGCAAGGTTTACGAAAGTGATGACAATCCCACTCGGCGCTGCCTTTCGTCATGAAAGGCAAAGCGATATTACCACAATTTTGACCGTAAATTATCTGATTAATCTACAGACTTTCAATAATTGTCGCTTCGCCCTGCCCAACACCAACACATAGGGTGGCCAGTCCATAGAAGGGATGACTTTCGCTTGCAGCCCTGCGCCGCATCTCGTGCAACAGCGTGGTCATGATCCTGGCTCCCGAAGCACCGAGTGGATGACCCAGAGCAATGGCTCCACCGTTGACATTGGTAATGACCGGATCCAGACCTAGTTTTTGCATCACTGCCAACGATTGGACGGCAAAGGCTTCATTCAACTCGACCAATCTAATATCCTTGATGGATAACCCAGCCCGCTTCAAAGCCTTGTTCGTAGCTGGGACAGGACCATAACCCATCACTCGTGGTTCCACGCCGGCTGCACCGCATGAAACGATCCGCGCCATCGGTGTCAGTCCTAGCGATTGCGCCTTTTCAGCGCTCATGATCAAAAGCGCGGCAGCGCCGTCGTTCATACCGGAGGAATTCCCGGCAGTCACACTGCCTCCCTCCCTGAATGCCGGCTTTAGTTTTGCCAACGACTCAGCGTTTGTATCGCGGCGTGGACGTTCATCCTGACTGACCACAACCGGATCGCCTTTTTTTTGCGGGATCACTACCGGTACGATCTCATCGGCAAACTTACCACTGTCAATGGCCGCGATCGCGCGGCGGTGGCTCTCAGCGGCAAAAGCATCCTGGTCAGCTCGGCTTATGCCAGTCTCCGCGGCAATATTCTCCGCTGTTTCACCCATGGCATCGGTTCCATAAAGCTCTTTCATGCGAGGGTTCGGATAGCGCCATCCCAGGGCTGTGTCATAAGCTGTGAGATTACCAAAAGAGAATCCCTGTTCCGCCTTGGGCAGGGAATAAGGCGCCCTGGACATACTCTCCACCCCGCCTGCCAGGTAGATCTCTCCGTCACCGTTACGAACGGCATGAAAGGCCATGTTGATGGCGGTCAAGCCTGAGGCGCATAGCCTGTTGACCGTTACCGCTGGGACACTCACCGGCAACCCTGCCAGTAGCGAACTCATCCGGGCTACATTGCGGTTATCCTCTCCGGCCTGGTTGGCGCAGCCAAGGTAGACTTCTTCCACTTCAGCCGGGTCGATCTTGTTCCTTTCCACCAAGGTCTTTAGTACCAACGCTGCCAGATCATCCGGCCTGACCCTGGCGAGAACACCTCCAAGCGCACCGATCGCTGTTCGCACAGCATCCACGACGACGACTTCGACCATATCACCCTCCGGGAATGATTTACTAATAAAATTCTACCACTGATGAAAAAATGACTTCATTTTTAAGAGGTCAGGTCAGAACGGGAATGAAATGAACCGATAATCGTATAATTAAGAAGAAGGATCCAATTAAATGGCGTCCGGATCGTCTGGAGAATATCGATCTGATGCGTGGCAAGCTGAAAGGAATCATTGTCTATATTCTGCTCCTGGGGTTATCGCTGACCGCGTGCAATTCCGGGAGTGCTAACGCGTCTCAAACCACTTACCAGATATCGCCAACCTTCCGTGAGCTCTATGAAAAGCTTGGAGGAAATGATGTGCTCGGCGCGGCAATCAGTAAACCATTTACTCTGGATTCTTTTGAATGCCAATACACGGTAAACGTATTGATCTGTGTCAATCCGCAAGCCACCGATTCAAATCGGTTATTCTTTTACCCATTGGCCAACTCAATGAACATTCGCGAAGATCCTTCGCAATCACCCGCCCAACCTGGATCGAATGTGGTTGATGGATATACGATTTACGATGAGTTCATTTCCTTATACAACCAGTTGGGAGCGCAATTCACTGGCAAACCATTGACCCAGGCTCACATTAATTATTCGCAACAACGGATCGAACAATACTTTGAGAATGTCGGCTTTTATCGCAAATTTTCCGACACCGCGGGTTCGGTCCATTTGCTCGCGTATGGCGCTTATAGTTGTCTGAATAAATGTAACTACACTCCCTCAGTAGAGGCTTCGATCCTGAACTCCGCGAGAGCGAGTTTGGATCAGCCATTGTTGGCTGGCCTTTCCGAGATTGCGGACACCTCCATTTTGGGCGAGCCACTCACCCAGCCCTACATTGCCTCAGATGGGATGGAAGAGCAGGTCTATACAAACGCAGTGGTCTATGCTCCGGTTAATGATCTCAATTCAGCGCGGCTGCGCCCGGTTTCAACATTGATAAATATTCCTCGAACAGAACCCGGAACGCAAAAATATTCCAGCCGTGATGGAATGGTCTTCTATGCCATAAAAGGGAATAAGGGATACCATGTTCCACTCGTTTTCGATCAGTTCATCGCTAACCATGGCGGTAAAAATTTTTCCGGAAATCCGATCGATGAAGTTTTTCAATACTCCGCCACTGTCTTTCGTCAATGTTTTGAAAATTACTGCCTTGATTATGATAGTGCAGCTTCCGACTCGAATAAGATCAGCCTGGCTCCTCTGGGAATGCAGTACATTCAGCAGATCAGCGGATCCAGCTCGCCCACAGTACAGCCAGCGAACCTCTCATCAGATAATCTTATTTTAAATGTAGCCAAAATGAGCCAGAAGATCCCGGCGGACGGACAACAACAAATTCAGATACTTGTCATTCAAAAAGAGAATCAGCAACCCGTCCCCAACCTCGAGGCCACACTGACGATCAAGATGCCTGATGGATCGCTGTACACCGCTCAATTCCCCGCCACAGGTGTGGACGGTCGGTCCGCCCTGGTCATTCCCCCCATGAAAGATATCCCGAACGGTACCATTCTGGAATTATCAGTCTGTATCAATGGCACAGACAACACTCCAGTTTGTGTAACCGATGGTTATTTAATTTGGCCTTCTCAGTAACCTTAGGGGTTAGCTTCTCCAAATAGATCAACATGATCAATCTTGCCCGCGATGCTATAGATATAGATCGAGAAATCGCCAGTAACGTTCTTGGATAATTCCGTCTGCTGGTTGAATTTGCGCACGCCAACCACCTTTCCCTGCGCGTCGTAGGCCACTGCCGCCACCCAGAACTGGCTGGCAGTCATTTTGCTGTTTACCAGCTTTACCGTGCCAGTGACGGAGGCAGAATAGCCATCAGTAGAGATGGTGGTGGTCAGATCTACGATCTCAATATCCAAAAAGGCATCACTGTTATCCGGAACGGGCGACGCAGAGAGCAATTGGACTTCTACAATTGGTGTTCCGGTCACAGGAGGAGCAAAATATGTAAAAAGAGGCAGGCTTACGCCGCTCGGAAGACGATTAAGTGGAAGCAATCCTTCCTGAATGTAGCGGTCGCCAGTATCAGGGTCGGTGAGAATGAATTGAGCGACAAGGTTTTCAACATCGAAACCCTGTTTATTTTCAGCGATCGCGAAGCAATACAGGCCACCGGTCAGCGAAGGCGTGCATTCCGGTGAATGGATTTTCACTGCTATTGCCGTTGGCGAAGGGACTATTTCAGTTTCCTGCGCGCCACTCGGTGCGGGAATAATGATGGTTATCCCAGCCTTGAGGTCATAGGGGTCGAGTCCAGGATTTGCCGCTTGCAATTCAGCCACGGTCAATCCGTTTTTGGCAGCGATCGTCCATAGGGTATCTTTTTCCTTAAGGACATATGTTCTGGGGGTGGGTGTCAGAGTGGGCAGGGGGGTAACTGTTGGCGCGTCAATTGGCGTGGCTGTCATTGATGGCGCGATGGTTGCTGTGAAATATGGCGTCAACTCACCTGCAACAGGTCCGGTTGGCGAAATTATTACATCCGAATTTCTCTGACAGGCTGCCGCCAGAACACAAGACATCACAAGAGTGAAAATCACTTTTCCCAGTTTCATGATTTGCATTATACCCGAATAATCTTGCCCGCCTTCCGAGCCTATGCTACACTCTATGTATGGCCACCCAGAAGGAAGCATATCAGCAGGCATTATCCTTCATTCAAGCTGGCGAGTTGGATAAGGCTCGCGAGCTATTGGCCCGTTTGATCAAAGCAGATAAAGACAACCTCGATTACTGGTTATGGATGAGCGCGGTGGTCAGAACCACCAAAGAACGTGTTTATTGCCTGCGTGAAGTGCTTGCCCGCGATCCAAAGAATGAAGAAGCCGCACTGGGTCTGCGTATGCTGGGGGAAAAAGCTCCTGATTTCGATCCCTCCAAAGTAATCCCCATCCGGCAGGTCCGTTGGAAAACCAGTCTGGAACTCGCGGATGAACATCCAACCGGACCCAGGGCGATCAAATCGAGAGTCTTTTTATATGTCATTCTCAGCATAATCATCATTGTGGTTTTCGGCGGCGGGTTATACATGGCACTGAAACCAACGCAGCAATCCTCCATGGAGACGGTCAAGCGCTGGACGATTACTCCGCTGCCTACCCTGACATTCACAAGCACACCCGGTCCAACGGTCACAGGATTTTCTCCCCTGGCGATTGTTGTCGATTCAACATTCACTCCCACACCGCTGTACGTTGCCACCCCGCATAACCGCATGGAAGCCTACAACGCTGCCATGCGCGCCTATGAAAAAGGTAACTGGGATTCCGCTTTGGAGTACTTTAACCAGGTTCTGGTTGATGAACCGAATTCACCCGATATCTATTACCACATCGGTGACGTCTATCGTTTCCAGGGGAAATATAAAGAAGCACTGGAAGCCTATCAAAAAGCGATCAAACTAGATCCGAATTTCGCCCCGTCTTATCTTGGTAAAGCCCGCGCGCTCCTGGATCAAACCCCATCCAAACCAAAAGACGCCATTACTGCCCTGCAGATAGCCATCACTAAAGATCCAAACATGTACGAAGCCTACCTGGAGCTTGCCAGAACCAATTTAGCTTTGAACGATCCTCAAACAGCTTTAGGTTGGCTGGATAAATACGTACAATACACCTCAGATAACGCGCTCTCCTGCATGTACCGAGCCCAAGTCTACCTGGCGCAGGGCGATAACGAAAATGCCCTGACCGAGATCATCAAGGCACAAAAACTGGATCCGACCCTGATCGCGGTTTACAAACTCTGGGGCAAGATCCTGCAATCACTCAACCAGTACAAAGAGTCCATTCCTCCGCTCCTGACGGTGATGAACGAGACGCCCCTCGATCTTGAAGCTCAGTCGCTCTTAGCCAGGGCGTACTACGAGATTGGCGATACCAATAAAGCCATGACGATCATCAGCACGGTTTTGCAACAGGATAAGCAAAACATCAACGCCTATCTGCTGCGAGGCGATATCTATCTGGACGAAAATAATCTGGACGCAGCCACCTCAGATTACAACAGGGTCATAAGCATTGACTACGGTAATTTCGAGGCGAACATCGGCCTGGGTCGGGTGTACATGGCAAAAGGATTACCCGGCGCCGCCTACAATAAATTCGATTACACCAAGGATCTGGCAAAAACAGACACCCAGAAAGCGATCCTGACGTATTGGATGGGAAAAGCCCTTCAAGGCCTGAAGTATCCCGATGCTGCCATAAAAAAGTTTGAAGAAGCGCTGGCATATCCAGGCGGTATTCTGCCAATGAATCTGCGTGAGGATGCCGAGGCACAACTGGCCATGCTCTATACGCCCACACCCACCCCAACCAAAACTAAGACCCCGTTGCCTTCCAATACGCCCACCGTGACAGATACCCCGAAACCCACCCTTCCACCCACTGTCACTCCGACCCCAACCAAAACCGAAACCCAAAAGCCGACCAACACCCATACTCCAAAACCCACCAACACACCCTAACTGATTCATCGGGCCAACGTGAAACGATTAAGAACGTACGTCCTCATCAAGAACCGCCAAAACAGGCACAAACAGCCCAGCAGGGTATTGGGGAAGATTACGGATGGCGTTGTTCGCGTTTTTCTTTCCCTCTTTTGTGTGCTCATCTGCGCGGCCTTGATCACAGGCGCGTATCTATACGCTCAATTGACCTATGACTTACCTTCCATCGATCAATTGCCGGTAATGCTGGACCGTGAGAATGGTGAATTGCTGCAACCGTCACGGCTTTACGATCGGACCGGGACTGAAGTACTCTACACCCTCGAGAATCCGGGGATCGTCCGTAAATTTCTGACTGTAAACCCGGACCAACCGGATCATTTCAGCCTGCAATTAGTCCGACTTGCGGTCGCGCATCTGGAACCAAATTTTTGGACCAGCACCGGAGTAGACACAGACGACCTTACAGATCCCCAGCCTCACACCATCGCAGAAAGACTTGCCAGAGGATTGCTGATCGCTGATGAAGAAGAGTCGACCCGCAGTGCTCTTCGAATGAGACTATTGGCTAGTCAAATCATCTCAAAATATGGCCGAACTCAAGTTTTGGAATGGTACCTGAACAGCGCCTATTTCGGTCACCTGGCTTACGGTGCCGAAAGTGCGGCCCAACTGTACCTGAACAAGTCAGCCTCTGATCTGGACCTGGCGGAATCCGCTTTGCTGGTCTCATTGATCGACTCTCCCGCTTTGAACCCTCTCGACGCTCCGACAGCAGCCCTCGAGAACTGGCGAGCCTTGCTTGATGATCTTCACGAGAGCGAAACGATCGCCGTGGATGAATTTACTCTAGCGTCTACAAAAATATTGACCTTTGCGTCTGCCCCCCTTGAGAGGCTGGATTCCAGTTCAGCTTTCATCAAATTAGCCGAAACACAGCTCATCGATCTGGTGGGAAGCACACGAGTGGAACGCGGTGGATTGAATGTGATCACCACGCTTGACCTGGACATGCAAAACCAATTGGTCTGCGCTAGCCGCAGCCAGTTGTTCCAAATCGAATCCATTTCGCTTTCAGGTGTAGCGCCAGACTTGCCGGAATGCCCGGCAGCAAATTATCTGCCCACGCAGAGTTACAGCGCAGCCAACACGGGTCTTGCTGCCGCGGGCCTGATCATGGATCCTGCGACTGGGCAGATACTGGCTTACTCAGCTCCAATAGATTTTAATGGGAACAGAATACAGGCAGCTCTCCAACCCGGATCATTGCTTTCGCCATTCGTGGCAATAACAGCCTTTGCCCGCGGTGATTCACCCGCTTCGTTGACCTGGGACGTACCCATCTCGCTGCTGGCTGGTCTTGAAGGACAAAAAAATCCCGATGGAATTTTCCATGGCCCGGTCAATTACCGGATCGCCCTGGCCAATGATTACGTGACTCCTTTATCAGCGATCTTTCAACAATATGATCGGCAAACCGTCTGGTCGATCGCCGCTGCCTCCGGCCTTTCAATTGTTGAAGGTGGAGCGGCTTCCCCATCCCTGTTATTTGGTGGCGGGGAAACAACATTGAATGAAGTTGCTCAGGCTTATGCCATCCTCGCCAGCGAAGGCGTCCAAAATGGCGTGATCAACCCGGTAACAGGAAAACTGGAAAATGTATCCATCTTAAAAGTGGAAACCAGCAATGGTCAGACCCTGGTGGATAACACCTTGCCTCGCCAGCAATCGATCATCAGCACTTCACTGGCTTACCTGGTGAACAATATCCTTAGTGATGAAACTTCGCGTTGGAGCAGCCTGGGCCATCCCAACGCGCTTGAAGTCGGCCGGCCAGCTGCGGTTAAGATCGGACAGGTATCGGATCACGGTCAAACCTGGACGGTAGGGTACACCCCATATCGTCTGGTGCTCACCTGGGTTGGTAATGGAATGGCATCCAATCAGGTTGCCAAGGTTGATTATCAAATGAGCGCGGGGCTCTGGCATGCGTTGATCCAATATACATCGCTTGATCTACCCGCAGATGATTGGACAAAGCCGCTGGACGTGACCGAGATACAGGTCTGCTCTCCGTCGGGAATGCTCCCCACCAATGATTGCCCCCTCATCACTTCTGACGTGTTCATTTTTGGTAATGAACCCACCCAAGCAGACACGCTTTATCAGAAGGCCAAGGTCAATCGCGAGACGGGCTTGCTGGCAACCGTTTATACCCCGCCGGACATGATCGAGGAAAATATTTATCTGAATGTACCGGCAGAGATACGCAATTGGGCAATTAACGCCGGTTACGCCGTGCTTCCGCAAGGCTATGACGCCATTCCCATGACCGCTTCCAATCCACTGGTGCAAATCACCAGCCCGGTAATCTTCTCACCGGTGAAGGGAAAGGTGATCATCACCGGGACGGCAAACATCGATTCATTCGCGTCGTATACCGTCCAGGTAGGTCAGGGCATTAACCCAGATACATGGCAACAGATCGGCACAACCGGCACAAAGCCGGTGATCAATGGCACTTTGGCCACCTGGGATACCAGCGGATTGGAAGGTCTCTACGCCATCCGTTTGACCGTCGTCTCCAAAGACAACGAAGTCAGTACTTCAGTAATCCAGGTAACGGTTGACAATGTCGCGCCCGCGATTCAGATCACCTATCCCAGTGCTGGAGGAAAGGTTCTCGCCATAAACGGCGCCGTAACCCTGACCGTCAATATTTCAGACATGGTGGGTGTGGCTCGCGTGGAATGGTGGCTCGATGGTAAGTTGATCTCAGAACAAACGGACGCCCCTTTTATTGTCTTATGGAACTCGACTCCGGGGAAACATAAATTACAGGTCAAGGCGTGGGATAAAGCTGGCAATAAGGCCGTTTCTGAAATAATTCAGTTCGAAGTAACGAAATAACCCAAACAAATCATCACCACTTGCATTGCAAGTGAAATCATTTTTACGGAGGAACATCATGCCTAAAAGTCCAAATCCTATCTTGAGAAAGTTGGGGTTGTCTGACGACGACCGCGTCGCAATCATCCACACTGATGATATTGGCATGTGCCAATCGAATGTGGATGCCTTTGCTGACCTCTGGGAAGCCGGGATTATCTCCTCTGGAGCTATCATGTTCCCGTGTTCCTGGTCAAACGCAGCTATCGAGTATTCCAAAGCTCATCCCCAGGCTGACCTGGGCGTGCACATGACGTTGACCAGCGAATGGCAGACTTACCGCTGGGGTCCCATTTCCACCCGCGACCGGCGATCCGGAATGATGGACAGTGAAGGTTACTTTTTCAGAACATCTGAAGAAGCACAGAAGCACGGAAAACCCCGAGCAGTAAAAATCGAATTACAGGCGCAATTGGACAGGGCACTCAACGCCGGCCTTAAACCTACCCATATCGATACCCATATGGGATCGGTTGCCTGTGTGAAATTCATGAACGCATACATTGGCCTTGCCGAGAAATACAAACTGCCGCCGATGATCTTTCGCATGGACGAAGAGGAATGGCGCGCCACCGGTTTGGATCCATTGACCGCCAAATTGGCAGCCCGCTTGATCGCAAATCTGGAGGAAAAAAAGATCCCCCTTCTCGATCACATTTGCCAGCTTCCGCTCGATACCGATAAAGACCACATGGATGTAGCAAAAAAAGCCCTTTCAGAGCTGAAACCCGGCATCACCCACTTTATCATCCATCCCAATAAAGACACACCCGAAATCCGCGCCATTGCTCCTGACTGGCGTGCCCGGGTGGGAAATTATCAGGATTTCATGAGCGACGAGATGCGAAAACACATCAAAAAGATTGGTCTGCACGTGATCGGTTACCGCGCATTGGCAGAATTAATGTAGTCCATCAGGAGGAAAAATGAACCCTGTAAAAACCATGCAACCAGTTAAGCTGACCCTCAAGTTCAAGATCATTTGGGGTATCGCCTCATTGGGTGGCAACATGATCTCCGGTATCTTCGGCGCCCTGTTGCCCATTTTTTACCAGGATTACCTGGGGTTGGAATCAAAATGGATCACACTGGCTTCGGTAATCTACGGAATTTGGAACGCAATCAACGATCCAGTGTTCGGATTTATCTCCGATAACACTCGCTCGAAGAACGGCAGGCGCATCCCCTTCATGCGCTATACCGCGCCGTTCCTCGCTGCCAGTTTCATCCTAGTGTGGTTCGCGCCCCAACACGCCGCCAATATCTGGCTATTTGTTTGGATGCTCGTGAGCATGATTCTTTACGATGGCTGTTACACCCTAATCATGCTTGTCTATTCCGCGTTGCTGCCTGAATTGAGTGAATCAGATACCGAACGTAACCACCTGCAGATCTCGTCCTCGCTGTTTGGTATGGTCGGTATGTTGCTCGGTTTCCTCATTCCCGACTTCTTCCGCCCCAAGGTAGGTACCGATCCTTCGTTCCTTCCCTTGCAAATTGCCATGGTCGTGGTGGGTATCACCTGTATGCTGTTGATTTTGGTGACTACTTACAACGTCAAGGAGCGTATGGAATTCACGAAGGTGGATAAACCGCTTGGATTATGGGAACAATTGAAGGCAACCTTCACCAGTAAATCCTTCCTGGTCCTGGTGGCTCAAAACTTTATGTCCATCCTTGTTTCTTCGTTGGTCACGGGTTCGATGTATTACCTTGCTGATTACGTGATGCAGACTTCCACCATTACCCTTTTGATCTATATCTTCGTACCTATGCTGCTAGGTATTCCAGCCACCAATTACATCCGTAAAAAGGTGGGAGTATTGAGGGCGCAACAGATCCTCTTGCTTATTTCCGGCATCGGTTTGTGCTCGCTGACCTTTTTGCCGCTCAAGTTCATTCCGCTGGCGTTGGTATTTGCCGGGTTTGGCCTCGCTGGTCCGCAGACGTTGACCAATATTCTCTTTGCCCAGGTTGCCGACGAAGATGAAGTTCGCACCGGCGTTCGCCGCGAAGGAGCCTTCTTCGGTGTCAACGCCCTCGTCACCAAACCGGCGCAATCGATCGCCCTGGCACTGGCTCCGTGGATCCTGGAGCTCACTCACTTTGTTACCCGTAGTTCCAATGGCGGCGATATTGTTCTCAATCAACCTGCCTCGGCAATCTTCGGTATAAAGCTGTTCATGGGGCTCATCCCGGGGGCGGCGATGCTGCTGGGGGCATTGATCCTATTCCTTTTCCCTTTGCAAGGTGATCACCTGAAGAAAGTTCAGGAAAAAGTGCTTGAAATGCACGCGCAAAAACAAAGTGAATTGGAAAAGTTAGCATAAAGAAGTCGGACTGGCGCAGGCCAGTCCGACTTGTATTTAACTACCAGCAACAACGTTTTGCGCGAACCACTTGCCTTTGTTCCAGGGAGTACCGACGTATTTGAATAGGAAGTAATTGCCTCCCCAATAACCAGCAACCTTCCAGGCAGCGATCAATAATACCGCCAGGATCAATAGAATCGGATTGGAACTGACGGTTCCCGCCAGCAGGTAACTGAAGTTCATCAACCCGCCGAAGAATGCGGCAGTGCCAACGAGAACGCCGAGGATCAATCCAATACCTACCAGGAGTTCACCGACGGCAACCAGTTTGGCGAACCAGACATAAGAACCATGCTCCAACAGAAACTGAATGAAACTACGATACCAGTCGTAATAAATAACCGGTTTAGCAGGTGCTTCTGGTACTTTAACAATATTGGTCCAAAAACCTTGCAGGGCTGCTCCGGTCTGCATCCAGGCAGGGTTTGTGACCTTGTGCCATCCTGCCTCAAGCCATTCATAACCTGCGTAAACTCGGACAATCAACCACAACCATGCCCATTTGGGGCTATTAAAGAGGGCGATGATGAAAGGCGCGTCAGTCATGCCTGTTGTGCTACTTAACTTCTTCATCAATATCTCCTTACTATATTATGACTATATTTGTCTTTATTATATAAATTATTAAAGATATTGTCAATCCAATTTGGAGTATTTACTCCTATTGAAATCCTCCTGAAGCTTCGCGGCACTCAATATCGACCCCTTGACTCATCTCTGAATTTTTCTGTTAGAATCTATTCGATGAAGAAGAAAACGCTCTGGATCATTCTTTCTTTTATTCTTGTGATCACCATGGCAACTGGATTCCTGCTGATGGGTAGGGAGATTAATGTTACCGTGGATGGAAAGACTGTAAAAGTGCACACCTATGCGCTCACCGTCCGGCAGCTCCTGGTATCGATGGGATACAAATTGACAGCTAACGACGAGGTAGATCCTGCTCCATCCACTTGGCTTTCGAACGTCAAATCTGTCTCACTGGACCGCGCCCATGATTTTTCACTTTGGGTTGGGCCAGACGGCAAGATTTATAATTTCAACAGCGCAGTTAAAACACCACGGGAGTTACTGGCTCTGGTGGGTATTTCGGCGTCAAAAGATGACGTGGTGAAGATCAATGGGAAACAATACCAGTTGGACGATCCCCTTCCGTCCAACCGCAACATTGTTTTACAGTATATCCCCGCCATTCCTCTATCTATCACCCAGGATGGTCAGTCAACGCTGATCCGCTCCAACGGCGCATATATCGGGCAGGCATTGTGGTCAGGGAATATCCGTCTCAATGGAGGATACGGAATTTCCGTTCCGTTCACACTCCCACTACAAAACGCGCAGGAGATCACCCTTACCAAACCAGCCGCGTTAACAATTCAAGTAGATGGCAAAAAGGTCAAAGCTCTGTCCATGGCTGCGACTGTTGGTGAAGCCCTGGCAGCCAGTGGGATCACCCTGCAGAACCTGGATTATTCCGACCCTTCCGAAGATAGCGCTTTGCCCGCGGATGGAAATATCAAAGTAGTCCGCGTCCGTGAAGAAGTAGTGGTTCAGCAGGAGAGTTTGCCCTACAAGGTTACCTACGAATATGATGACACTGTCGAACTCGACCAGAGGAAAGAAGTCTCCACTGGGAAGTATGGCTTGGCTATCACCCGTGAACTGATACGCTACGAAGACGGGGTCGAAGTATCACGCTCCACCGAAGCGACTACCACACTCATTGAGCCTGTAGATCAGGTCATCGCGATCGGTACCAAAATCGTTTATCACACACTCGATACCGGATATGGAACGATCACCTACTACCGCGCGGTGATGGTCCATGCCACGTCTTACAGCCCTTGCCGTCTGGCTCGTGCTGATGGTTCGTCGCAATGCGGTTATAAAACAGCCTCAGGTGCGGACATGGGGAATGGTGTCATTGCCGTCACACCAGCGTGGTTTAGCTATTTTAAAGGTACTCAACTCTACGTTCCGGGCTATGGCATCGGTACCATTTTAGATACGGGTGGTGGAATTCCCGGTCAGTACTGGATCGACTTAGGGTACACCGATGCGGATTGGGTAAATTGGTCCAATTGGGTAACCGTTTACTTTTTGGCCCCTGCTCCAGCCAATGTACCGGGGGTATTGCCATAAACGCCTCAACTCCCAATATCCACGCGCTATTACGGGAACATCGCCTCGATCCCCACAAGGGATTGGGGCAAAATTTCTTAACAGATTACGGAATCTTAAAGAAGATCGTTGAATCAGCCGAATTGTCGCCTGAGGACCGCGTGCTTGAAATCGGAGCCGGGTTGGGCAGTCTGACGACAGTTCTGGCCGCATCCGCCACTCAGGTGACCGCGGTTGAGATTGACAAAAAACTTGTGCCCATTCTTAAGGAAGTAACCGCATCATACCCCAATATTCAGATTGTTAATGGAGACATGCTCGAAATAAACCCGGCAACATTGATGTCAGCCCCCGGGTACGTGGTTGTTGCCAACATCCCGTACTACATTACTTCTGCCCTGATCAAGCACCTGCTCACCAGTTCCTGCAAACCTTCGCGCATGGTACTGACCATGCAAAAAGAAGTAGCTGCTCGCATTTGTGTCCAACCCGGGGATTATTCACTGCTGGCGCTGAGCGTACAGGTTTTCGGCGAGCCGAAGATCGTTTTGAATATCCCTGCCGGTGCTTTTTTCCCTTCACCAAAGGTCGACTCAGCTACGCTGCGGATCGATCTGTATAAAGAACCGCTCATCCCCATCACCGACATGGATTGCTTTTTTCAGTTGGCGCGAATCGGGTTCAGCCAGAAGCGCAAGACAATGCGCAATACCCTGGCTGCCGGGTTGCATTGGTCCGGAGCGGAAGCAGCCGATCTGCTTTTCTCAGCCGGCATCGATGCCAACCGCCGTGCTCAAACTCTGGAAATTCCTGAATGGCGCACCCTGGTTTTGGAATACAGGGATAAAGTAAAGAATAAAAAAGCTGGAGAGTAAAATCCTCTCCAGCTCTGTTATTACTTCCGGCGTTTTATATCACGGTAGCGAAATGGCAACTTCCACACACTGATCGCCGCTTCCTTCTGGATCGAGAAATCGATCTTGGAAGTACCGTAAATCCGTTCAGCAAAGTAAATCGGCACTTCTTTACAGTTCAACCCCAGTTTGGTTGCCAGATAGGCCATTTCCACCTGAAACATATATCCATTGGACCGGATACGGTCGAGTGGAATTTTGAGTAAAGACTCCTTTCGCCACATGCGAAAACCCGCTGTCACATCATGGATCTTCAGCCCAAGGATTGTTCGGGCATAGAAATTTCCGAATGCCGAAAGCAACTTACGAGTGATCGGCCATTCGCGGTCAAGGCTGCCACCGGCTACGTAACGCGAACCGATTACCAGGTCATGATCCTGGATGGCGTTCATGAATTCGAACAGTGTCTCTGGCGGATGGGAGAAATCGGCATCCATCTGCACCACCCGATCCGCGCCCAGTTCAAGGGCTTTCTTGAAGCCTTCCACATAAGCAGTACCCAGGCCAAGTTTTCCAGCCCGGTGCAAAACATGTACCCGTCCATCTTTTTGTTTTCCAAGTTGTTCAGCCAACTGCCCCGTGCCGTCAGGGCTATTATCATCGACGATGAGCAGTTGAATATCTTCGATGGGTAAGGCGAAGATCTTTTCCACGAGGATCGGTAGATTTTCTCGTTCGTTATACGTGGGAATTACTACAATTGTACTCAAAGGAAATATCCGGTAACCCGAACCTTTACTTCTTTAAAAATTTTAGCAGGTCTTCAGCAGCCCGACGCATTTCAAGGAACACCAACCCGGGTTTTGCCTGGTCGTTCGTCAAGACGGTCAACCCGGCATGTTCGCTGATGGTGATCAGGATGATATAGCCACCCGCGCCTTTCGTGAACACCTGCTCAAGTGAACCACGTCCCATTTCCTTGGAGATGCTTTCTCCGAGCGAGAGGATGGCAGCCGACATGGCCGCTACCCGGTCCTCGCTCATTTCGGTTGGCAAGGCAGAAGCAATAATCAACCCATCCAGGCTGACGACAGCCGCAGCCTCGATCTCTGGCATGGAATGTTTCAGAGTCTGCAAGCGGCTGATCATTGAAGCGACATCAATATCCAACAATTAAGCACCTCACTGAAGACACTAATTGAAACGTATCCCTTACTTTAACATAGCCATTTTTCAATGTCAAGAAAACTATGAAAAAAACCATAATTTACAACATTGTTCTGTTATGTTGACTCGCCACGTTCACGCTGAATATTGATCAACTGTACGGTAAGGATGGCTGCCATGATAATGACACATCCCAAAATCTGCACGGGATTCATTCTCTCAGCCAAAAACAGGGCGCCAAAAACAGCAGCGAACACGGCTTCGAGACTCAGGATTAACGAGGCATCGGCTGTGGGAGCTTTTTTCTGCCCGATTGCCTGCAAAGTAAATCCACCAGCGACCGAAAAAACACCACCATAGATAATCGCCGGCCAGACAGACATGATCGCTTCACCTGTGGGCGGATCGATAAATAGTGAGCATCCCAGGTTAATCAACCCGCATAAAAGAAATTGCCCTACTGAAAAAACAAACACATTCATTTCCCGCGCAGCCATCCCCACCACAATCACATGAAATGACCACAACACTGCCCCGATCAATTCGAGCGTGTCGCCGTGCGATGGTGTAAATCCCTTGCCGCTGGTGCTGAGCAGATATGTTCCCACCATTGCCGCGATGGCTGCCGCCCAATTGACCCAGGGGATTCTCGTCTTCCAGAAAAGAGAGAGGAAAAGAGGAACAAGGACAACGTAAACCCCAGTGATGAAGCCGGCAGCTCCGGCTGTGGTCGTTTTCAACCCCGCCTGTTGAAAAGCGCTTCCGGCAAACAAGAGTGTTCCGGCAGGTAAGATCCAAAGTAGTTTTTTATTGAAAGGACGTAAATATCTCAAAGCAACAGGCAACAACAGCAAACCAGCCAGAAGAAAACGCACGCCATTGTAAGCGAAGAAACCCAATTTGTCAGAGGCAATCCGTTGGGCAATAAACCCTCCCCCCCAAAGAATTGCTGCCAGCAACATGAGAAGGTCAGCGCTGATTCGTTCTATGTTTCGGTTCTTTGCCATTGTTCCCTTTCGCAGTTAATCATCCAATTCTACCTGAGAAATTAAAAAGCCGGAGAATTTCTCTCCGGCAATACTGCCTATCTAGTTTAGCGGGTATGGTGGAAGTTCTTGCTGGCCTTGGTCATTTGCCACCTTTTGACTATGTTGATCAGATCCATGTTGCCTTTGGCACGCATCCAATCGTTTTCAAATTTAGTTTTGGGTAGTTTATGGAATTTTTCCTTGACCTGTTCAAGGACTTCGTCGTCAATACCATTTTCATGCAATGTATCCAACCAGGCCTTCTTGTCCTTCTGTGTGAACGGAAGTTTTTCTACAAATTTAATTAGCATCTGGGTTTCGGCAATATTTTGTGAACTCATAAGGCCTCCATTCTCTAATTTGCAATTCATATTTATTGTAACTCATTCGGTCTGAGTTTATATGCAACTTTTACCTACCCATTGCGTAAACCTTATTGAAAATATATTTGGAGAGATGAAAATGGATAACAACACGAAAAAATTTTATCGTTCAAGAAATGATCGTATGATCGGCGGCGTTTGTGGTGGTCTAGGCGCCTATTTTAACATCGATCCCACCATCGTTCGTGTCATCGCTGCCCTGGGAGTAGTCTTATCTGTATCCATTATTTTTTGGATCTATATTGTACTTTGGATCGTCATTCCTGAAGAACCAGCCATAATGTAGGAGACCAACATGAGTGACCCTGTGAAAAGATTATACCGATCGAAAACCGACCGCATGATTGGCGGCGTTTGTGGTGGCCTGGCTGAGTATTTCAATGTTGATCCGGTGATTGTCCGCTTGCTCTTCCTGCTTGGATTAACCTGCGTTGGCGGCACATTATTAGCTTACGTGATTATGTGGATTGTCGTCCCCGAATAATTCAGATCCACACAAGAAAAGAGCCGGTATCCCGGCTCTTTTTCTATTCATATCGTAATGCTTCGACTGGTTCAAGGTTGGCCGCTCGATTTGCCGGGTACAAACCAAAGAAAAGACCTACCGCTGTTGAGAATAATGTAGCCAGCAATATCGAGTTAAAGGTGATCAAAGGATTGAACGGCGTTCCGCTGGCTGCGGCAATCTTCCCAACGATGAAACTGATCAACCACCCCAGCCCAATCCCGATAATCCCACCGAACAAACTGAGTAAAGAAGATTCCGTCAGGAACTGGATCAGAATGTCGCGTTTGCGCGCGCCAAGTGCCTTGCGCAAGCCGATCTCACGCGTTCGTTCTGTTACAGAGACGAGCATGATGTTCATGATGCCGATACCGCCCACCAATAATGAAATAGCTGCAATGCCACCCAGGAAGATTGTGAACACGCCTGTGATGGTTTTCGCCGTGGAAACAAAGTCTTGCTGGGAGAAAATAGTAAAGTCATCGAGACCTATCTTGGTTCGATGGCGAAGGCGAAGGATGTTCGCAATCTCATCACTTGCCGAATTGACCGTTTCCGATGAAGTTGCCTGTACCAGCAACATATCGATATCGTCTGATGTCTTGTTGAAAAGGCGTGCCTGGGCAGTCGTCAGTGGTATCAGGACGACATTATCCTGTGAACCGAACGACGAGCCTCCTTTAGACTTGAGAACACCGATGATTCTAAATGGCTGTCCGTTGATACGGAGACTCTCGCCAATCAAACCATCCGTTCGATCAAAGAGCGCCGTCGCCACGTCCACACCGACGATCGCGACAGAGGCTCTGCCAAGGATATTTTCTTCAGTGATAAAGGTCCCTTCTGTTAATTCAGCGTTTCGCACGCTTTGATAATCAGGCGTAACGCCATTGATGGTCGAAACCTTTTTCTCTCCACCAGCGGTCACTTCGAGGGAACCCGAAACCATTGGGGCAATCGCCTCAACTGACGGAGCCTGATACTGATCCAACAGAGCGTCTGCATCTTCCATGGTGATTGGTTTGACATTGCGAACATCAGAGTTCGACATATTTCCTGAGTAAACGAAGAGCAAATTCGTTCCGATGCCGCTGATCGAACCGGTGATGGTGGATTGTGCTCCTTCACCAACAGCCAACATGGCAATCACCGCGCCGACGCCAATGATAATACCCAGTATCGTGAGGATGGATCGGAGTTTGTTTGAATAAAGACTTTCCAGCGCCTCAATAACCGCTTGACCCAGGTTCATTTCACTGCCTCCTCGATCAGACCGTCGCGCAAACGGATTACCCGTTGTGTTTGAGCGGCAATGTTCGGATCATGTGTCACGATGATCAACGTTGTTCCGCGGTCGCGGTTCAACTTGAGCAGCAATTCCATGATCTCTTTGCCAGCTTTTGAATCCAGGTTACCGGTGGGTTCATCGGCCATTAGGATGGCCGGGTTATTGACGAGGGCGCGAGCGACTGCCACGCGTTGTTGTTGACCGCCAGAAAGCTCTGTAGGCCGGTGAAAGATACGATCTCCTAAACCGACTGACTCAAGGGCCTTTTTCGCCCGCTCTTTGCGATCTTCAACCAAACCAGCATAGCGCATGGGAAGTTCAACGTTAGCCAAAGCTGTCTGCCTGGTCAACAGATTGAAGCTCTGGAATACGAAACCAACTTTTCGGTTGCGAATATCCGCCAGTTGATCGTCATCCAAAAGAGACACTTCCTCGCCATCCAAGACGTACCTGCCGCTGGTGGGACGATCCAGACACCCCAACAAGTTCATCAGAGTGGATTTGCCTGAGCCAGATGGGCCCATGATTGAAACCACCTCGCCTTTGTAAACCTTGAATGAAACACCATCCAAGGCATGGACTTCCACATCTCCCATTTTATAGATTTTCTTGAGATTGGAAGTCTGGATTACCGGATACTCACCCATTCGTTTACCCGCCCATTCCAGAAGATGATCGTTGATTCTGCATCATCTCAATCAGGTTGGTCGAGGGGTTGAGGATGATTTCATCACCTTCCATCACATCGCCAGACACGATCTCGCTGTAGGTATCTGAGGTAGCACCGATCTCAATGGGAATCATCACCTGCATACCATTTCTGATGACATAAACCACATATTGTCCATTCACCAGTCGGATTGATCGGTTCGGAGCCAACAGAACGTTTTTCTTGTCTTGGACAGCAATATTTACCGCGGCGGTCATCCCTGGCAAGACCTTGGTATCCGGATTGAGGATCTGTAAAGTGACCTTGAATTGAACAACACCACCAACCGAATCACCCACGCGGGCGACATCGGTAACCTTACCCTGATATTGTCCATTCTGGATTGCGTCGAACGTCAAAGTCGCAGCCTGACCGACAGCAATACTGTTGATATCGACTTCAGGAACCTGGATATCCACCAGGATCTTGCTCATATCGTCGATCCTGAAGCTGACGGTTCCTGAGTTCACCTGGTCTCCTGCCATCGAATTGACTTCGGTGATCGTACCCGAGAAGGGTGCCGTTATCTGTGCCAGCGCGATCGTGGCTTCCAGTGCCTGGACATTCGCTTCAGCCGCGGCCACTTCGTCAGGATCGGGGCCATCTTTGAGACGGTTATACTCGCGCTGGGCGTCATCCAGGTTGGCTTTCGCAAGGTCTAGTTTAGCCTTTAAGATTGCCACATCGACCGCATCCGGAAGAGCCTCGTAATAATCCAGGAGTCGTTTGATCTTATCCCGATCGATGATTGCCTGGGTAAGGTTCGCAAGAGCCTGTGCTTTCTTCGTATCGGTGTCCTTTAATTCTTTCAATCTATCGTAGGCTTTCTGCAGATCTTTGACCTTGTTTTCTGCCAATTGCCATTGCGCCCGGGTCAATTGAATCTGTTCTTCTGATCCCTGAGTCTGTTCAGCGTCCCAGTAATTACCAAGTGCCGTGTTATATGCCCGCTGTGCTTCTGCGAGAGCTTCAGCCGCCGCTGCTTTCGCAGCGTTCGAGTTTTTTAAATCATCCAATTTTTGCTTGGCGCTAAAGAGTTGCGCCTGAGCCGCGATAACAGATTGCGGTAAGGAATCTTGAGAAAGGGTTGCCAGAACATCGCCAGCGTTGACCTTATCCCCTACAGCTACGTTAATACTGTCAATCCGTCCAGTGATCTGCCAGTAAAGGCTGGTACTCTGGTTGGCACGTACACTACCCGTAGCTCCGACGAGGGCAACCAGGTCACCGCGCTTAAGTTTCTCAGTCTGAAAGGTCTGCGCTGCCGCTGCCTTTTTTGCGTTAGCAGAGCTAATAGCAATGATGAGAAGCACGATTAGCACAGCTCCCACAATCGCCCAGATCGTTTTCTTCCCAATCTTTCTCTTCTTTTCCGGTAACTTCACCGGACCTTCGATAAACCCATCTGGCACGATTTGTACCTCGTTCTCTTTGACGACTTTCTTCTCTTTTTTCATAGCAACCTCATCCATAAATATTCTCAAGATGTCAGAGAATAGCGATTGAATAATTAGTTCGGTGTCGAACTATACTACGCGGATAGTTCATTGTCCAGAGAGGATATGAGCTTTCTTATACAAATTTAATACGTGTCTTGGGGGTTTCTGGTTTCGCCGTTATGTTGCCGGGGTATAATCGCTTCATGAAGATCTGGCATGGAATCAGAAAAACAGTCCTCTATCTCGTTCTATCGATGTTTCTAGTTTCATCTGTTAGCGTTCCATTAGATTCCAACGCCAGAGTTCGGTTTTTCACCCGCCCCTATGAATTTAACTACTTTACCTGGACGATTAATGCCTTCATTGCCAAGATCAGCGAAACCGGACTGGATGCCGCTAATCACATACCGGAATCGATCCAGCTCAAGGTGGTGACCAGTTTCTTTGATCTATCCAGTGAATTGGATTCAATCGAATTCGATATCCAATTGATCTACGCCGATCCATCGATCACCGACCCGGATACTACCGCGGCAGACAAAATCAAAAAACGTGGCGAGCTCCAGACGATGCTGGATCAGATGTCACCGGTGGTTGAAAAGATTCTGGAAAATCAGGTGAAGACAGTGCTCGCTGAAGAGGGACTTGACTTAGGAGGGCAAACGATTCCCCCAGTGCTGTATCACACCACTCCCCTCCCAAAGGCTTTGATCGTTTCACCTCGCGAAATCATCCGCCAGGACGCAAATATCTCCCTTTTAGCTGATATGTCGCTGGAGCAAATCACCAAACTGGAGAATGATGTTGAATCCAATTTAAATGTCTCCGCTCTGGTCGTAGATATCGGTGGCGTGGGCATGTACCCATCGATGGTAATGCGCTCCTCCAACCTGCCCTGGGTGATTCAGACCATCGCCCATGAATGGACCCACAACTACCTCTCGCTCCATCCACTGGGCTTGAATTACGAGACCTCGAATGCCTTGCGCACAATGAATGAAACCACGGCTGCGATCGTCGGTGAGGAGATCAGCAAAAAAGTGATTGCCCGGTATTATCCCAAGTATTCAGCCGTCCATCAAAAGGTATTGGCTAAAACCAGCTCAGTTCAATCTGAAGAGACATTCGATTTCAATGCTGAAATGCACATTACGAGGGTAACTGCCGATAATCTTTTAAAGCTCGGAAAGGTCCATGAAGCTGAAACCTACATGGAAAGCAGACGGCTGTTCTTTTTGCAGAACGGATATTTGATCCGAAAAATCAATCAGGCTTATTTCGCGTTTTACGGCGCTTACGCCGATTCCCCGCAGGGAGCAGCCGGCGCTGATCCCGTTGGACCGGCTGTCCGTTCTTTGCGCGCGAACAGCAGCACACTAAAAGACTTCCTTCGTCAGATCGCCTGGATGAGCTCGTTCGACCAATTGGTATCGCGAACGCGGTAGGGATTACTCATCTCCTGGCGCTTCAGGAAAAGCGGCGTCGATCTCGTCTGGAGATTGTCCCTTCTCCAATCTGTCTACCACCTCATCAAATTCTCCACCCAGGTCTGCTCCCACCGTGCTTTTCATTTCGCGCATCATTCTACCCAGTTCCCTGGGATCGCCGTCAAGATTTTCCAGCGCGGAAGGATCAGCCATATCCGCCAGGTGACCAGCATCGCCGCGAGCCACCCGGATCCGTCCGATCGTCCGCTTCACATCTTCCGAAGCGCAATACGGGCAAACGACCTTAACAGAACCGTATTCCTGAAAAGAATAGAACTTCTCAAATTTTTTCTTGCATGATTGGCAGCGGAATTCGTAAGTGGGCATTGGTAACTCTCCTGTACAAAGTACATTATAATCTTAGCGTAATTCTTTCTTTCAAATCAAAACCAATCCAGGCAAAAAAATGCAGACTGACAACCTTTCGTTCAATCTTCTCCATAAAGAACCTCTGATCATTGTGATTTCCGGAACCTCAGGGATTGGCAAGGATGCCGTTTTGAAAGGTCTTCGCTCAAGGAACTTGCCACTTCACTTTGTCATCACCGCCACCAGTCGGGATCCCCGCCCGGATGAAAAAAATGGCGTCGATTACTTCTTTTACTCTCCCGTGGAATTCGAGCGTATGATCGCAAACAATGAGTTCATCGAACACGCGCTGGTTTATGAACAATACAAGGGGATCCCCCGTTCACAGGTGGACGAAGCCCTGAAAAGTGGCAAAGACGTGATTCTGCGACTGGATGTGCAGGGAGCGGCTACCATCCGCAAATTGTATCCCCAGGCTGTTTTGATCTTCCTGGTGCCTAATTCAGTCAAAGAATGGTATGACCGCCTTTGCAGTCGCAAAACCGAGACCGAAGAGACATTGAAAGTGCGCGTTGAAACTGCCATCAAGGAAACCAGTCAAATAGATATTTTTGATTACATCGTCCTCAATGCCCAGAACCGTTTGGAAAATGCCGTGGATGATATCATTGAGATTATAAATGTGGAACACATGAAAGTTCACCACAGAAAGATGAATTAACGTATGACCGATCAACCCCCTCCGATCCAGGGATCTTCGCAAGGAGTCAATACCAACCCGGTCCCTGTGATGTTCCGCACATCGAAAGACAAACCCTGGGTAACTTACGTGATCATGGGGGTCACCATTTTTTTCTATCTGTTGCAAGTCATTTCACAGCGGATCACAGCCGGAAGCGTCGATTTGCCTGAACTTTTTGGAGCAAAAGTTAACCAGTGGATTCTTGCGGGCGAGATTTGGCGTCTGGTCACACCAATATTACTACATGGCAGTCTGCTTCACATTGGTTTCAACATGTACGCTTTATTTGCTCTTGGTCCCGGATTGGAAAAATACTACGGACACAAACGCTTCTTCTGGCTTTACCTCATCGGTGGATACGCCGGTAATGTCCTTTCATTCCTTTTCTCTCCAGCCGCGTCTATCGGTGCGTCCACGGCGATCTTTGGCCTGGTGGCAGCGGAGTCCATCTTCATCTATCGGAATCGGATGCTCTTTGGCGAGCGCGCCCGCTCCATGTTGATCAACATGGGGTTTGTTGTGATCGTAAACCTGACCTTTGGCATTGTTCAAACCGGCATCGACAACTGGGGGCATCTTGGTGGCTTGATCGGTGGAGCGGTATTTGCCTGGTTCGCCGGCCCTGTTTACAAGATTCAACCGGGAATTGCTGGACTTGAGCTGAAAGACATCCACGGCAAGAATGAAGCCGTGTGGGGAGTATTATGGTCAGCTGGATTATTCACCGCCATTGTGATCGGAAAATTCCTGGTTAAATAAAACCATCCAAACAAAAAGAGATAATATGGAACAAATTATCACGAATAAAGAATTCATGGATTACCTTGAAAATTGGTTCGAAAATCTGCCCGCAGTAAGGTTGACGGATATTCTCAATCAGCCAAACAATGCGGCAATCACCAGCATTGATCTTACGAATGGCTTTTGCAACGAAGGTGCCCTGGCCAGCCCACGCGTGCGCGGGATTGTCGCGCCCGCGATCAACCTATTCAAATCCGCCTGGGAGCTTGGCTTGAGGCAAATCGTTCTCCTGCAAGATACCCATGACCCAGACGCGGTCGAATTCGCCCAATGGCCGCCTCACTGTGTAAGAGGAACAGAAGAAAGCCTGGCAATCAAGGAGATCAAAGAGCTGCCTTTCTATGATCAAATGACTACCTTTCCCAAAGACACAATCCACCCAGCTTTGAATACCGGTTTTCAGGGATGGCTGGATACTCACCCAGAGCTGGATACCTTCATCGTCACCGGTGATTGCACCGACCTGTGCACGTATCAACTAGCCATGCATCTGCGTCTCGACGCCAACGCTCGTAAGCTCAAACGCCGCGTGTTCGCACCCGCCGATTGCATTCAGACATACGATATATCTGTGGAGACCGCTAAAAAGATCGGTGCGATCCCACATCCCGGCGATCTGATGCATGCTATCTTCCTCTACCACATGGCCTTGAACGGAATTGAAGTTGTAAGAACTCTGGAGGAAAAATGAGCATTTTTGACCATCAGAGATTGACGAACGATACATTCAAGATTGACGTAGCCAGGATGCGCCAGGCCTGGTATACCGATAAATACTTTGCCAATATTGCCCGCATGCTGGCTGAGCTTTCAGACTGCAAATGCACCTATCATGCCTCCGGCGCGCAAAACCGTCTGAACGCCGAACAAAGCAAAAAGACGATTCACCCCGGTGATCTTGAAGTGGAGATGCAATGGTTTACCCGCCGAGCTGGTGATACGCTGGTAGTTGGCATCGATAAGTCGCTGACCATGTTGAAACACTGCACCGGTTACTGGGAGGGAGATAAGTTCGTCGACACTTCAGCCAATCTTCAAGTTTGGGCAGTAGAAGATGGCACTGTTGTCCACGCGGACGGAAATCCTTCCAACGTTCAACCGGTAATGCGGGTGCGCGGTCGCTATCGCGACTTCGCCATCCTTGAGACCCCCACGCTGGGCGTGCTCACCCGTTCCAGCCGCGTGGCTACCAACGTGTACGACACTCTCGTCGCCGCGCGCGGCAAACCGGTGATGTTCTTCCCAGCCCGCTTTGATCTGCACGAGGTTCAAGCTGCCGATGGTTACGCCTACAATATCGCCGTCAAACGGTTCAACATGGACCACGCCAGCGCTCTTGGCCCATTCATTTCAACTGATGCTCAGGGAGATTGGTGGGGCGGATCCGGTGGCGGTACCATTGCCCATTCAGCCATCGCCTGCTTTATGGGTGATACGGCTGCGGCCATGCTTGCGTTTGCAGAAGTGCTTCCCGTAACCATCCCGCGTATCGCCCTGGTGGATTTCAACAACGATTGCGTAACTGATTCTCTGGCAACCCTGAAAGCCATGTTCAACCGTTACCGTGAATTGATCGATGCCGGTAAACCTGAAGAAGCAGCCCGCTATAAACTCTACGGTGTGCGCACCGATACCAGCGCGGCTTTGCGTGATAAATCAGTAGCACCGATTGGTGATCCCACCCTGGACCTTGGCGTTAACCCACGGTTGGTGTTTCAGATGCGCCAGGCGCTTGATTCCGCCTGGCAGGATTGGCACTTACCCGAAAAATGGCAGGACGCGGCTCGTGATTTTTGCCATTCGGTGAAAATCGTCGTCTCGGGCGGCTTCACCCCCGAGAAGATCAAACGTTTCGAGCAATTGGCCGTACCGGTGGACATTTACGCCGTTGGCTCTTCGCTCTTCGACAACCACGGCCCGACCGTGACCGATTTCACCGCGGATATTGTGCGCGTGAAATTGAACGGCGAATGGGTAGATATGGCAAAGACCGGACGCCGTCCGTGCGAGAATTCTGAATTACAGCAGATCTGGTAAGTTTGAATAAAAAAACCAGCTATGCCCCGCCCTGTGTATACGCGGACGGGTCGGTTGGTGTTAAGCCTGAAGGATCCCAGACGTACACGGTATCTCCTTCATTTGCCCAGTCGTACAACCAGTGAGCGTCACCCACCGATAGATTCACGCAACCGTGAGAACGTTGATATCCGTAAAAGGTATTCCAGTACGCTCCATGCAGCGCGCGGGATTCATCGTAATACATGATGAACGGCACTTCTTCCAGGTAATAGTAATCCGACCTGTCAGCTTCGAAGGCGCCAGTCATGTATTCATGCTCCACCTTCTTGTAGATCGTAAAGGTACCCGGTTTGGTGTAAAAAGGTTCGACTCCAGATGAAATGAGGGTGGCAAAAACCATCTCTCCCTGGTCATAAACGGTCAATACCTGCTCGTACAGGTTGACCTCGATCCAACGGTTATTGGTCACACCGGCTGGCGCGGTCGGATTGTTGTAAACAAAACCAAGGAAGCGATGCTCCATCCACTCATTGGGCCCGATCATGATCCAATCGGTTCCATTGACGGTTTCTTCACCGTATTTATGGATCAGCTGCATACGGGTGTATTTCTTATCATTAACCGGGGCATTGTAATCAGGAGAGGAGTGACTGACCGCGTCGTTGGTCAAAACCCATCCAAACGGTGTCGTAGGATTTTGTTTGATCAGATACCCCTGGAAATAGGGAATGGAAGCTTTTTTAATATTCGCTCCATTGATCCATTTCCCTGTGGCAATCTGGTAAAAGGTTCCATAATCCGTGACCTGCTTCTGTGTTAAGGACACATACTTGATTCTGCCCGGGGGGAGAACGCTATCAGGTTTATCCGCCATGGCGTCTTCGACACTCGCGTAAAGATTAACCGAACCCTGATCAACCTCGGCGTAGGAAAACGGGATATTGAACAGGTCCAACGGGGGATGCACCATCGACACGGCTTCCTCCGGGAAGGTCAGTCCAATCGCCGCGTAATCGTTCACCTGTTTGGCTGGTCCGGCATTCAAACAGTTCAAACTTTCCATCTGATCCACGCCAGGAACGCACAGGGCATCGTTTGTTGTGACAATCTCGTCTTGGGCAGACGCAGGTTGCGCTGAAGCTGGTTGAACAAATACAGCCAGAAGGAAAGAAACGCAGAGAGTGATCGAAAATACGGGTAAGGAAAGTTTCTTCATTTTTATATTGACCTGTTATCGGGAGTAATTTTACCCGATTTTGATCGCGGGTCCGCATCATGTTTCAGATCATCCGGGTTAAGACGATCTCATCTGTGATTGGAATGCCATTCTCACCAATCAGCGGGATTTCGGGTTTGCGCTGGCGCGACCTGGTGACCGCGTCAGGCACAACCATGACCAGATGGAACCCATGTTTCTGGTAGAAGCCAAGCGCGCGCAGGTTGTCGTTCGTGGTCACGAGCCAAAGCGTATCGCATTGCGCTTCCGAAGCTGTCTCAGCCACCCATTCGATCAAAGCGGTACCAATTCCCCTGCCTTCCACCAGACTGTCAAGACTGACAATCTCGCACGCGCTCTTATCGATGCGATAAGTGATAAGACCCGAGAATTTACCCGATAACTCGCAAATGAAACCGGGCAGCTCCGCGGGATAGTAGATCGTTTCATGAACGATCACCATTTCACTTCCCCAGCGCTCGGCGATAAAACCCCTGATAAAATCCCGGTCGCCATCATCAACAGGTCGGATCACCAGATCGCTTGTCATGGGTCAATTCCCATCTGATGGTTGTGCCTTGGCAATGGCTTCGAGTTCTTCGTACATCTTGTCACCAAGCAGGTAGCGTAATTCTTCTTCAAAGGTCTTGATGAGGGGAATATTCTCTTCAGCACGACGCAAACAACTTCCTTCCTCTTCAACAAGCAAATCAGTCTCATCCACTGTGATGCGGCCTTCATCATCCAAATCAAGGGGATGCAGGATGCAGTAATAAGGTTTGAAACGCCACTGGTGCATGTTATTGTTTACTGCTGCCAATTGCAAGGCACATTTACCGTCCGCGTGCATGAAAATGCACGCTGTCCCTCCGTAATGTTCGGGACGGGTCTCGACCGCGGTGTGCACCACCAGCTTGCTAGGACTAAATTCATCGTGGTCCTGGTAGCTGGCAAACCAATCGGCCGGGTTTTCTGTGCCGGGGTTCATGAAAGGCGCGATCAAAGAAGCGTTTGCCAGGATGTCTTCCATTTCACGTTGGTCCACCCACACTCCAAAAACACAACAGGCTCCGTGACAATCATGCAACTTGCAGCGTTGCATGGGTTCAGAAAGCAGCATGCGTGGATTAACACGTTTCTCCAGATCGCCCTTTAAATCATTCATGGTCTGGATTGTACCACCCGGGAGAAGAATCATCTGTCAGAATCAGGACATTTGTCAGTTCCGTGCCAAAGTGCCCTTGATGAAATTAAGGTAAAATGAATTGGGTAAATCCCTGTAAGCACATCACTATTTTAAGGAGACTCGAAATGTCTGCTTGGAAAATCTTGCTCACGGATGGTTTGGAAGAAAGCGGCAAGGCAATTTTGCGCAAATCCGCCGAAGTCGTCGAAAACCCCACCATTACCGCTGAAGAACTACTGCAGGTGGTTGGGGAATATGATGCTCTCATCGTCCGCGGACGAACCAAGGTGTCCGCTGCCGTTCTTGCAGCTGGAAAAAAGCTGAAGGTAGTAGGTCGCGCCGGTGTGGGTGTGGATAATATTGACCTGGCAGCAGCTAAAGAAGCCAAGATCACAGTCGTTAACTCCCCTTTAGCAACCACTGTGGCAGTGGCAGAACTGACTCTCGGGTTGATGCTCTCCGCCGTTCGAGAAATTTCACGCGCCGATGCCGGCTTGAAGGGCGGTAAATGGTTGAAGAAAGAATTGGAAGGCGCGGAATTAAATGGCAAGACCCTGGGAGTGATCGGTTTTGGCCGAATCGGTGCCGCAGTCGCAAAACGTGCTTCTGCCTTCGATATGAAAATCGTTGGCTATGATCCCATGCTCAAAGCTGACGAGATCAAAGCACGCGGTGGCGAACCTGCCAGCCTGGATGAACTTCTCGCCCAAGCCGATATGATCACAATGCACTTGCCGCTCACCGCTGAAAGCAAAGGGATGCTCAATGACGCAGCCTTTGCAAAGATGAAAAAGGGTGTCTATATTATCTGTGCCGCCCGCGGAGGTGTCATTGATGAGACCGCACTGTTAGCCGCGTTGAATTCCGGCAAGGTTGCCGGCGCAGCGTTAGACGTCTTCGCCACCGAACCTCCCGGATTGACCGAACTTGTCGCGCATCCAAAAGTGGTTTGCACGCCTCACATCGGCGCTCAGACTGTGGAAGCACAGGTTCGCGCCGCCAACGATATTTCTGAAGAGGTTTTGGCAGCGCTTGAAGAAAAACCACTTCGCTGGAAAGTTGCTTAGTTAATGATAGTTATAAATCACCAGAGATCATCACAGGAGAGAAATACATGGAAGAGAAGTTGAATAGATTAAAAGAATTACTGGCCCAGTTAACAGACCTGGGCAGGGCAAATGCCGTGTTGGGATGGGACCAACAGGTAAATATGCCCAGAGGCGGTGCAGAGGATCGCGGTAATATCCTTGCCACTCTGGCCGGATTGACTCATGAAATGTTTACATCTGATGAGATGGGGAAACTTCTCGATGAGTTGAAACCGGTTGCCGCACAGATGGACCCTGAATCGGACGATGCCTGCCTGATCCTGCGCACGGCGCACGATTTCGACAAACAAACCAGGATTCCTACCGAAAAAGTGGCGGAATTCGCCAAAGCGACTGCGATCGCTGAACCAGCCTGGGAACGCGCCAGGGAGGAAGATAATTTTAAATTATTCCAACCCGAGCTGGAGAAAATTGTTGAGTTACGCCGTGAATATTCGAGCTATTTCAAACCCTACGATCATATATACGATCCGTTGCTGGATGATTTCGAACCCGGCCTAAAAACTGCCGAAGTGCAGCAGATCTTTGATAAACTTCGCCCGCAGCAGGTAGCTCTTCTCAAAGCTATCGCCGCGAAACCGCAGGTGGATGATTCATTCCTGCATATTCCGTATCCCGAACAGGGCCAATGGGATTTCGGTGTGGACGTGGTTACGCGTTTCGGTTTTGACTGGAATCGCGGTCGTCAGGATAAATCCGTCCATCCATTCACTACCAGCTTCGGGATTGGTGATGTACGCATCACCACCCGTTTTGATCCCGAACGGGCGGCTTCAGCTCTCTTTAGCACCATGCACGAGGGTGGACATGCCATGTACGAACAGGGCATCAGCGAAACGCTGCGTCGCTACCCACTGGCGACAGGTGCTTCGATGGCAATCCACGAATCCCAGTCACGCATGTGGGAGAATCTCGTCGGCCGTTCGATGAGTTTCTGGAAATTCTTCTACCCTAAACTGGTGGCGACCTTCCCGACCCAGCTTGAGGGTGTGACACTTGAAAAATTCTATAAAGGCATCAATAAGGTTGAACCTTCTCTGATTCGCGTCGAAGCGGATGAAGCCACCTACAATATGCACATCATGTTACGCCTTGAGCTCGAGATTGCCATGATCGAAGGTAAACTGGCCATCAAAGATCTCCCCGAAGCCTGGAACCAGAAAATGAAGGATTACCTGGGCATCGTTCCCGAAAACAACCGTCTCGGTGTGCTGCAGGACGTTCACTGGTCAAGCGGCCTGATGGGCTACTTCCCGACCTATGCCCTGGGTAACCTGATCTCCGCCCAGTTGTGGGAAAAGATCGAGCAGGAAATCCCATCGATCTATACTCAGATCGAAAACGGCAAGTTCGACGAATTGCTTGGCTGGCTACGGAAAAACATCCATCGCCACGGCGCCAAGTTCGAGCCGCAGGTTCTTGTCAAACGCGTGACCGGTACCTCGATTGACCCTGAACCTTACATGCGCTACCTGACCAAAAAATATTCTGAAATTTATTCGCTGTAGCCAATCACTAAACAGAAAAGGCTTTACCCCAAAAAGGTAAAGCCTTTTTTTGTTACATGAAGTAAAATCGAATCATGCGATCCAAAAACAATCTGATCCATGTGATTACGTCATTTATGCTTCTGGTTTTCGTTTTGACGGCATGCAAACCGGTGGAGAACTCGGGCAGCTCAAATTTCGCCCCAACACTCAACGCCATCACCGCGACCGCGACTGAGACACTCACCTCCACTCCTCCAGTTTTCCCATCACCCAGCGAAACCTCAGCTCAGGACCTGGCACAACAAACTCCCATCATTATTGAACAGCCAACGAAAATCCCCAGCATGCAGCCTTCGGTTGAGTCGATCCACTTAAAAACTCCCGCGGCGAACCTTAACATCACCAAACCCGGTCCAAATTCCAAGCTCTCCTCACCGATCCTGGTCAACGGTTATGCCTACCCTGGTTATGAAAACAAGGTAACCATTCAACTATTTGGCGAAGATGGTCGTCTGATGGCTGACCAGGAAATCACACTTCAGAAATCCGATTCGGGTTGGGTTTCGTTCTCTACGCAAATTCCATTTACGATCCTCACTGCCGGAGAGTCCGCATCGCTCATGCTGGTGACGTATGACGCATTCGGCCGACGCATCGCCATGTGCAATATTCCTCTGCTGTTAATGCAAATCGGCGATTCCGAGATCGAGTCCGCCGGGTTCAGTTATGCCCCTTCTTATCTCGTCACCCCCGAAAATGCCTCTGCCGTCAGCGGCGGTACCATACACCTGGAAGGTTACACTCATCCTTACAACACTGATCCAGTGATCATTGATGTCATTAATGAAAAAGGAACGACCATAATCTCCCAGATCGTTCCCATTCACCCAGTTGGCGATGCCAATTATATGTATTTCAGCGCGGATATTCCCTACTCAGTCAGTTCAGCGACCCCGGTTCGTCTCACTATCCGCCAGATGATGAACCACTCCCCTTATCTGGACCTGGGGCTCTCCAGTATTACACTCATTCTCAAACCATAACGTTAATTTACCGCGATCACTGTATTCTCATTATCAAAGGTTTTCTCTTCGATCTTCATGATGCGTGGGTTCATCATGGCTGCGATACCCATGATGATAGTGACCAGACCGCCCATCCAATACCAGAAGCGTAATCCTAAGGAATTGGCAACTGGCGCGGAAACGAGCATGGAAATGGGCATCATCGCCGTGCAAATGCTGGTTATCAGACTCATCACCCTACCTTGCATCTCAGGCGGGATTTTGCTCTGCATGATCGCTTGAAGTGGACCGTTGGCGATCGGGTTCATCAATCCAATAATAGTCACGCCGATAACAGCCAGAAAAAAAGCGGTTGAAGGCGCTAACCCCACCAGGAGAACTCCCACTCCGAGGCCGATCACTCCAACCATGCTGGTAAGGATGCGTTTCTTGAACCCTCCCCATACTCCAAGTAACAGGCCACCCCCTACCACGCCAAACCCGATGCAAGATTCAAGCAGGCTTAGTTCCCATACCCCTTTGCTGAAATGCTGGGTGACCAACAAAGGAAGAAAGGTGCTAAACGGTGCCAAAACAAAGTTAATAAAGGCAGCCACCAGACCAAGCATCAAGATTCCCGGCCAGGCCTTCACAAACTTAAGCCCTTCGGCTGTATCTTTTAGGACAATATTGATGTTAATCGCGGAATCGCTGCCTTTTCTGACCGGCTGAGGAATCCGAATAAAGAACAACGGAGTAATAGCAATCAGAGCAGTGACAATATCAATGGCAATCACCTGATAAAAAGCCAGGAGTGACATCAGCAGCGCTCCCAGCGGAGGAGCGATGATACTCAATCCCCCACGAAGCGCCTGATTGATCCCAGCCACCCGCGCAAGATGCTTATCGGGAACCATCAACGATGTGGATGATTGCATAGCCGGCCAGTGGAAAACCGCGCCTGCTTCTCGCAGAAAGAGAACAACGAAAATATGCCAGATCTGTACCTTGTCGAAAGCAAACAACAATGCCAATCCCAGGGTAATCACTGCGATCGAACCATCAGCAAGGATCATCACCAGTCGGCGGTTCCAGCGGTCCACCAGCGCGCCAGCGAAAGGCGCTAAAAGTACATCCGGAATTAACGCGACAAAAGTAGCCATGGCCAGGATAGTGGCTGAGCCGGTTTCCTTGGTCAAATACCAGACGAGCGCGAATTGCACCAATCCACTTCCCAATAGGGAAAATACCTGGGCGCTCCAGATAGGAATGAATTTTTTCATCCAATTTGAATTATCATTGTTTATCATGTTTCCTTGCGCCATGATTTCCTCTTGATCCGTCAATATAAAATTACCCGGAATGTTTTTCCGAGTTCAGCAACGCCCCCCCCTGATACTCCTTACTCAATGTAGACTTCTATATGCTCATCGTCCTGGTCATCATAGGCATCAACAATCTTACCCGTCTTTCCATCCGCCAATGCTTCGACCAGCCGCTCAGCATTCAACCCTTCCACTTCAGGTGAAAACTTCATTCCCATTCGCAGTCCCGCGTTTACCATCCCCAATGGCAGCCGGATGTTCGCTCTTACCTTACCTGTGTAAATATCCGATACCCGCACGCGAAAGAATTTTCCGCTCATCCCTGGAATTCCGCTTTCCACGGTCTTGGAAGGAGCATCCTGTGCTCCCTTGCTACTTGAATCCAGCGCCTTGAGCAGATCGGCAGCCATTTCGGCTGTGATTTTCCCTTCTTGAACCATCTTCAAGACTTTAACTCGCTCTTCGCTGGTAATCATTTCTCTACTTCTCCGGAAGGAGAGATATTGTCTTCATGGGCTTTTTCACCCCGAAGACGCGCCTGGGCTTCCTCCCAACCGATCTTTCCGGTATCCAAATCTTCCAGGATTTGGCGGCGCTCCTCCACAGATAAGGACTGAGGTATATCATCCTTACCCGGCTCAAATCCCAGAGCTCTGACAATGTCCGTCAATCGGTTTCGTAACGTAGGATAAGAAAGTTTCATTTCTTCTTCCATACGATTCAGGCGCCCTTCGCACTTAACGAAAGTCAGCAGGAATTGCATCTGGTCAGCGGACAAATTTCTGAACGGATTGATCTCCGGCACAAAATGCCCCTCAATGGAGGTGTTGCAGTGAATGCAAAACAGCTTGGTGACCGCAAGGTCTCCCCCGCATACAGGGCATTTGCTCAAGATCTTGTTCATGATTGGTTTGCCTTCCAAAACGAAAATCATCACATCAGTGATGTTTGGCTATGTATAGATTTTAGCACAAGATAAATTAATGTCAACAA
Organism: Anaerolineaceae bacterium; assembly: GCA_034430175.1. Lineage (GTDB taxonomy): Bacteria > Chloroflexota > Anaerolineae > Anaerolineales > Anaerolineaceae > UBA6107. The sequence continues at coordinate 95,279 of DAOUFI010000015.1, forward strand.
TTAATTAATAATTTTAACATGGAGACAAATAATGTTTAATAATTAGCGTTACATATTGAATAATATTTATTCTAAATGGATTTTTTAACCCTTTCCCCTTTGATAAACCAATGACCCTTCCGGTCACCGGCACCTCGCGGAGAGCGATCGTAATAAATCTCGAATATCCGCCCGCTCTCCACTTCCACCGTAAAACTGTATCTTCCCACCCCCCATGAACCATTGCGCTTTGCCATACTGATGTGTGCTGGGATCATGTTATTTGAGTATCTTCCACGCCTCCGATAATCCTGCTCCTCACTGATTATTTGGGCGATTGTATATTTCTCATCTCTCCAGGTAAATGAAACGGGGCAATCCGGACACTTCTCGTAGGTGGGTGCTTTTGCGAACTCGACCTCAATCAGCTCATCGATCAAACTGCAGGGAATGGTTTGATTCTCTTCATCCATGCGTCAAATCATACATCAAAAATTACCCTTGCGGGTGTGTCTTGGTTAAATATTATTGGTTGATTCAACTTCATTCAACATGATCCGCGCGCGGGTTTTCTCTGGATCTTTGAAATGCATCATCTTGAAAAACGCATTGATCACTTCCGGATCAAAACTCCGACCCTTTTCGCATCGCAGATACTCAACTACCTGGTTTTCGGGAATGGCCTTCCGGTAGCTTCGGTCAGATCGCATGGCGTCCCATACATCTACCACACTGAATATTCGAGCTTCAATTGGAATTTCCTTACCCTTCAATCCGCGTGGATAACCCGTGCCATCCCACTTTTCATGATGACAATAAGGGATCAAAACAGCTTCAGATAAATACGAAATATCTTTGAGCATATCGTAGGCGAAACAGGGATGTTTGTGCATGATCTTGATCTCAGACGGGGTCAATGCTCCATTCTTACACAAAATTGAATCCGGAACAGCGATCTTCCCAATATCATGCAGCAACACTCCACGTTTGACCTGAGGAAACTTGCGAGAATCAATGTCCATGAATTTTGCCAGGCGCAGGGTCAACTCTACGACACGCATCGAATGACCCTCAGTTTCCTGGTTGCGCATTTCCAGCGCTCTCGACCAACCTTCGATGGTTTTGTCGTAAGCTTGCGACATTTGCCCCAGAATCTGCTCCAGAATAACGGTTACGCGAGTAGCAATCAACCCAATCATCAGCAGGCAAAGCGCAGAAAAATAGGAAAATGGCTCAAATGGGAAATAAAGTAGTTTATAAACCGCTGTTCCAATAATTGCCAGGATCGCCATCACCATTGATCCCTCCTTGCGGGTGATCAAGCTGGCGATCAGCGTTGGCAGGGTCAGGTAAAACATCACCTGATCCAAATGAGTGATGGGATATGCCGCAAAACTGATGAAAAAAGCGCCACATAAATACAGAAGACTTGCTGTCTGAGTCCAGTGCCGATTATTCAAGACATACAAGATCGAGAAGATACACAGTCCCACCACATCGCTGCAAATATTCGCCAATAAACCTGGTGTATGCAATTGGCTCCATTTGATATAGTTGATGGGGATGAGGATGAGTAAAAGAGCGCAGGTGAAAATCAGGCAGGAACGAAGCGTAATCTCCTGCCGGATAACAGGCGTGAGTGTTTCATTCACAGGAAAAAGCTGGGCAATGGCGATCGGTTTTCGTCTCATCAGCGTGACTCCTGAACAATGAATGTTGGAAGCAAAGCCTGCGCAGAGACAAAACCACTTCCCTCTGCCTTTTTTCCACAGAAGGAAGTGGTTACAAGATTCGTGCCTATGATTTTGCCTTAATCAACCCAGTCGTCAGGTTCGATATGGACATAGGCTCGATCCACATCAGGAAATTCCTGAATTTTCTTGATCACGTTGTCAGAGATCTCGTGCACTTCAACAAGTGTTTTCTTCCCATCCACGTTGATATGCATATCGACAATCATTTTTGGGCCTGCGTAATCAGTCATAATGTGATGAACACGAATCACGCCGGGTACCTGCTCAGCAGCTTTTATATACTCATCCATCTCTGCGCGGGAGGCCGCGCGTCCGGTTAGGAATCCCAGGTTTTCTCTCCCCACCAAATACACCTGGCGGAAGATCCAGACAGCCACGACGAAACCGGCAATTGGATCAGCCAGCGGATGGATCAGCGTGGAACCCAGTACACCCAAGAAAGCCGCTATGGAAGTGAGCACATCGCTCAGATTATCCTTGGCTGTTGTCGACAAGGTTGGACTACTAAGCTTCTTTGCGATGCGAGAAATGATGACAAACATACCCGCTTTGATCGCAGCGCTGGCTAAAAGCACATAGGTCGGCAGATCTAAAGCCACTTTTTCACCACCAGCGATATACCGTTCGATGGCATTCCGTGCGGCTTCAAAACCCGCGAAAGCCATAGAAAGAGTGACGATCAAACCTACCAGTGGCTCAAAACGTGAATGCCCTTGCGGATGATCGAGATCGGGCGGTTGCATGGCCATTGTTAAACCCACCACCATGAGAATGGAGTAAACCACATCAGAGATGGAATTCGCAGCATCCGCATAAATGGCAGCGCTTCCAGTGAAATATGCTACAGTTGCCTTTCCTGCGGCAAGCAGCACATTCCCGCAAATCGTTACGATCAAGGCCGTCCGGTAAAGACTATTCTGTTCTTTTTGTGGAACATAATCACGAACCCAACGCATTTCAGGTAATCTCCAAATTTCGCACCTTTGATCAGTTAACGAAAAGAACCTCATAGGCGGCCACACCAATGTGGCTGCACCTTTGAGGTTCATGCAATGATCCTGCATAGCCCGGTCGGGCTGAGTGCTCCGTCCAACCGCAATTGCATTTTACCACATTTTTATTTCGAAATTTCTCGTCCGACTACAAATTATGCTATGATAAAAAAACAATGCGAAAGAGACTTTTTCTTTTAATTCTTATTCTCTCCACATTACTCGCAACGGTGATACCAGTTCAAGCGAGCGAACTGAGCATAAGCCACTTGGAAATTGACATCTGGCCGGAATATGACCAACCCTCGGTGTTAGTAATCTTCCACGTATCGTTCTCATCTACGTCAAGTTTGCCTGCTCGGGTAAGCCTGCGCATTCCGGCATCCGCTGGCGATCCATATTCTGTGGCCATGAAAGATCTGGATGGAATGATGTACGATCTGGAATATTCAGTTATTCCCGATGGGAATTGGAACCGTATTGAATTCGTGACATCCAGCCAGGATCTGCAGCTTGAATTCTACAAACCCTACTTCAACAAATCCAAGGTCAGCCGGGGATTCTTTTTTTCCTGGATCAGCGATTACCCGATTCAGGATCTCTCGGTCAGTATCCAACATCCTAAGACAGCTGTGGATATGGTCATCCAACCAAATCCAGATAGGGTGATCGTAAACCCAAACGATGGATTGACGTATTACAAGATCGATTACGGTAGTTTAGAGAAAGGGGCTTCGTTAACGGTCAGCCTCGCTTATGTAAAGACAAATGACGAACTGAGTGCCAGTATCGGTCCGGTGGAACCAGCCAGCCCATTACCCGCTCAAAGGACCATTTGGCAAAGCATCGAATCAGTCCTGCCATCGATCTGGGGAAACCGCAACCTGATGATCACCGCTGCTTTGCTTCTTTGCGCATTATTTCTCTTTGCGCTGTTACTTCTGGTGGTGCGTGGCCCAGTTCTCACCCGCCCCACCAGACACAAAGCAGAACGTGGCAACTCCAAAGCAAAGGTGGCTTCAAAAGAAGAAAAAGAGATCTATTGTTTTCAATGTGGGAAAAAAGCCCGTCCCGGCGACGTATTTTGCAGAACCTGTGGTTCTAAACTGATCGAATAACCCCGATGCTTAATTGCATCCCCCCTGACCATTCATACACGGGCAATCCTCAAACTGGATGGTCGTGTGATCTATCTTAAATTCCTTCGTAAGCATCTCTTTGATCTTTTTCATCGTCGATGGCGCTTCGCTCTCTTGTGATTGTTTCAGAACGATATGGGCGCTGAGCGCGACCGTACCTGAACAAATGCTCCACACGTGGAGATCATGAACTGAAACCACGTCAGGGATACAGCAGAGGCTCTGGTTGATCTTAGCGATCGAAAGTCCTTCAGGAACACCTTCAACCAAAATACGCATCGCGCCACGTAAAACACGAAACGAACTAACCAGGATGATGATACCGATCAGAATGCTCATCAATGGGTCGATCCAGGTGATATTCGTTAATTTAATCAATATTGCAGCCAGGATGACTCCTACTGATGAGATGGCATCTCCCAAGACATGCAAGAATGCGCTGTTCAGGTTCAGGTCTTTACGAACCGATACCTGGTCATGCTCTTCATAATCGTGGTGATCATGTTCGTTGCCACCATGTTCGTGTTGATGATCATGTCCACCCAGGATTAAAGCCACCGCCAGGTTTACCACCAAACCGATAACGGCGATGATCAACATCTCCATGCTCTGGATCGCAACAGGCTGCAACCAGCGTTTTATGGCTTCCACCCAAATCCCAATGGCAATCACCAACAGAGATAAACCATTTACCAGCGCCGCGAACACTTCCAGGCGGTGCCAGCCATAACTATGAGCATCATCCGGAGGCAGGTTAGCTAATTTCAGAGCAATCAGGCTTAAGGCAAGCGCGAACAAGTCCATGAACACATGCGCCGCATCCGAGAGCAGCGCCAGAGATCCTGATATTAAACCTCCAATAACCTCGGCCACCAGGATTAGAGCCGTGAATACCATGGAAAAGACAAATCGTCTTTGAATTCCCTTGCTTTGATGAGCCAGCATAAAATCCTCTAATGGGGAATTATATCATCTGTGCTAATAGAAAGTATTAGTCTTTGCTAATTTCGATGTCGGCTACAGAATCGACAATCGTGTCAGGACGGTAGGGGAATCGTTCCACATCTGCCCGTGTCGATACGCCGCTTAAGACCAGGATCGTTTCCAGGCCACTCATCACACCAGCCACCACATCCGTATCCATCCGGTCACCAATCATAACAGTGTTTTCTGAATGAACTCCCAAATAACGCATGGCGCTGCGCATCATCAAGGGATTGGGTTTACCGACAAAGAAAGGTGCTTTCCCCGTTGCTTTTTCGATCAACGCAGCCATGGCGCCGGTAGCCGGGACTATCCCTGATTCAAGCGGGCCTGTCGCGTCAGGATTGGTGGCGATGAATAACGCTCCATTGTTGATCAAGCGGATCGCCCGTGTGACACTCTCGAAATTGTAATTATTCACCTCGCCCAGAACTACATAATCAGGATCAGTATCTGTTTGCACATATCCCACGTCATGCAAAGCCTGGGTCAAACCGGTTTCACCAATGACAAAGGCAGTCCCATTCGGTCTCTGGCTCTGCAGAAACTTGGCAGTGGCAATCGCTGAGGTAAATATATTCTCCGCCGGCACATTCAACCCCGAAGATTTCAAGCGGTGTTCAAGGTCGCGTTGAGTGTAAAGAGGATTATTCGTAAGGATAAGGAATTTACAATCGTTTTGCTGCAAGCGGTCGATAAAGATGTCTGCCCCGGGGATCATCGATCTCCCCTTTACTAACACACCGTCCATATCGATCAGGTAATTCTTCTTCATTTTTCATCCTTTGGTCATAATGCTTCCATTTTAGCACGAAAGAGAAACCCAAATCGGGTATAATCACTCTGAAGAATCCTGAGGAAGAGGAAGATTGTGTCACGGCAGCGTTCGCTCGACGATCTCTCTAAAGAGGAAATCCGCCAATTGCTGGTGGAAAAAAGCCGCAAAGACCGTGACGCACGCATCGACGCCTACAAACGTAGCGGTAGAGTGCTCCCCATTCCGGTGGACAGCTCTTTAACTGGCACAAATAAGGAACCTGAATCAACGTTCGAAGCTTATCCGGTCAGACGCAAACGTGACCGTAAACGTGAGAATTTCGACCGCTTCCTGATGTCGCTCGAAATCTTTGGCGTCATTGGTCTGGTGGTCATCTTCATCTATGGCGTTCGTTTGTTGAATAACCTTAACCAGCAGGTTTCGGAATCACTGGTGCAGCCGAGCATTACTCCTACTGCGTTATTCACCGCAGTGGTCCTGCCTGGCGGTCACACCCCTCCAGTAAATGGAAGCGAAGTGGTTTTCAATGAATCGGAGATCCCCGAACACCTGCGCCCATTAATGCAAAGTCTGGCGGATATCCCAGTACCCACGTCTAGCCCACAGCAGGCCATACGCATCCAGATTCCCGCGATCAACGTAGACGCTCCAATAGTTCAGGGAGATGGTTGGGAACAGCTTAAGAAAGGCGTTGGTCAGCATGTTGGCAGCGCGGATCCTGGCCAAACAGGCAACATGGTCCTGACAGCACACGACGATGTTTTCGGCGAGATTTTCCGTTATCTCGACCAACTGAAAAAAGGCGACCAGATCGTGATTTACACAGCAATTCGAGCGTATACTTATGTGGTTACCGGCAGCCAGGTGGTGGAGCCCACTCGCGTGGATGTTATGAATCCCACGGACAACCCCACCCTTACCCTGATCTCCTGCTATCCATACCGGGTGGACAACAAAAGGATCATCGTCAGCGCCGAATTACAACAGTAAAAAATCATATCTCCAAGGAGTATGTTATGGCAAACAAAAGCAAAAAACGTTCCGTTTCATCAACCCCCGCAGCAAAAACTGAAAAGAGCGTAAAACCCTCTTTAAGCAGTGGCCGTACTTTTTCGAATGAATTTAATCCCGATTACACTTTCGTCAAGCAGGATCTCAAACGGATCGCCATTCTGGCGAGTACTTTCGTTGTCATCCTGATTGCGTTATCCTTTATCCTGAAATAAGCTATTCCCCGGTTTTAGCGGTTCAACCGGGTATATCACTAATCAGTTTCAAGGAGAGTGTTATGTCCCATATGTTTGTGCCGGGTCCCGTGGATGTGGCTCCGGAAGTATTGGCAGCGCAAGCCAAACCGATGCTCCCCCACCGCAGCAAGGATTTTGAAGAGCTTTTCCGTCGCAACGAAGAAAGAGCGAAACAACTCTTCTATACTCAATACCGCATCTTCCAGGGAGCTTGCTCCGGATCAGGTATGCAGGAAGCCGGCATCCGCAATTTTGTCCAGCAGGATGTTCTATCATGCGTTAATGGCGCCTTTGCCCAGCGCTGGAACGATGTGGCGATTGCCAATGGCAAACAAGCCGATAAACTCGAGGTTGAATTTGGCGAAGCCATCACCCCGGAGATGCTGCGTGATGCCCTGAAAAAGAAACACTACGAGGCCGTCACAATCGTTCATAATGAGACTTCAACCGGTGTGCAGAACCCCGTTCAAGAACTGTGCAAAGTGGTACAAGAAGTCAGCCCCGATACATTGATCCTGGTGGATGCTGTTTCCTCCCTGGGCGGCGTCAAGATCGAAATGGACGCCTGGGGCATCGACTTTTTACTGACCAGCTCTCAAAAATGCCTCGCCCTACCACCCGGTCTGGCCCTGGCTTCCGCCTCCGACCGCGCCATGAAGAAAGCCGAATCCGTCTCCAACCGTGGTTGGTACTTTGACTTGCTACTGATGGAAAAACACCGAATCAAAGACTCCACCCCCATGACTCCAGCCATGGCTCTGATCTTTGCCCTCGATGTTCAGCTAGACCGCATTCTCGAAGAAGGCCTTGAAGCTCGCTTTGCACGCCACGCTGCCATGTCCAAGAAAGTGCAGGACTGGTGCATCGCCAACGGCATGGAACCCCTTGCCAAAGACCCATATCGTTCACACACCGTCGTGACGGTCAAGAATGAACTCAAGTGGGATATCAGCGCGCTTAATAAGTTCCTGCAAACCCGTGGAATGCGCATCGCGAACGGCTACGGCAAGATCAAAGACCTGACATACCGCATCGCCACCATGGGTGAGACATCGATGGAAGACATCGACAAACTCCTCACCGGTATGACCGATTTCATGAAGCAGTAAGTGATTTAGTCACCAAACAATAACAGAGCAGGCAATCTGCTCTGTTTTTTAATTATTTTTGAGCAATCTCCCTCTTCACACCAACCACGAATTTTTTCAGCGGCTCATCGAGCCTCTTTTTACGATTTGCTGTTCATTCGTACCATTCGTGAAATTAAGAATCCCCCCTCATTAAACAGGGGGGGATTCGGTCTAAAAAATAAAGTTACTTCAATAACTCTTCCAGAATCGCTTTCGCCTTTGAAGCATCCGCTTTACCCTGCATTTTCTTCATCACGGAGCCAACAAACCAGCCAATCAAACCCACCTTGCCGCCTTTATAAGCTGTCACTTCATTGGGGCTTTCAGCAAGTACCTGCTCGCAAACGCCACGGATCGCGCCATCATCGCTCACTTTGGCTAGACCCTCATCGGTCACAATTTGAGAAGGCGCTTTACCTGTTGCCTGTACTTTTTCAAGCAAGCTTTTGCCTGTAGTGATGTTAATCGTTCCGGCATCCACCAGCTTAATAATCTCCGCCAGGGCTTTTGGGGTCAACTTCATTTCTTCAGGATTCAGGCTCTGCTCATTGATCATACGTAAGACATCGTTCATCAACCAGTTCGAGACCTTCTTGGGATCACTGCCATATTCCCTGACTGACGTCTCGTAATAATCCGAGAGCTTGCGTTCGGAGGTTAATATATCGGCGTCATACTCGGGCAAACCATATTGCTCCACAAAACGGGAGCGCCTTACCAGAGGCAGTTCAGGGAAATCTCTCAGGATGGCGTCACGCCATTCATCTGTCAAGCGGATGGGCAGCAAATCCGGTTCGCGAAAGTAGCGGTAATCTGCTTCTGTCTCTTTCGAACGCATCTTCTTGAGTGTTCCGGTATCCTCGTCCCATTCCAACGTCCACGCTTCGATACGATGTCCGGCTTCGACCTCGCGGATCTGGCGTTCGACTTCCTTGGCAATAGCGTCGCGGACAGCGTCGATGGAATTGACGTTCTTGATCTCAGTTTTGGGGTTCAGAATTGTTTCCCCCTTTACACGAATTGAGACGTTGGCATCGCAGCGCAGGTGAGCTTTCTCCATGTCGGCTTCGGAAATACCCAACCAGCGCAGTAACTGGCGCAACCGGATCAGGTATTGTCCAGCTTCATCAGCGGTGCGCAAGTCAGGACCAGTCACCATCTCCACCAGTGGCACGCCGCAGCGGTTAAAATCGATGAAACGGCGGTTTCCTACGTTCTTGGTCTTGCCGGCATCCTCTTCGATGTGCAACTTCCAGATCGAAACTCGGCGGGTATATGGCATTTTATCCGGAGAAGCGGCTGCCGGGATGGGCAAGTCGAGATAGCCGCCCTTGCCCAGCGATTGATCGAATTGTGAAATCTGATACCCCTTGGGCAGGTCGGGATAAAAGTAATTCTTGCGGTCAAAGAAGGAAAGAGGACGAATCTCCGAGTGCATGGCATTGGCCAGCAGCACGGCCTTTTCAACAACACGTTTGTTCAACACGGGCAACACTCCGGGCAGGCCACAGCAGACCGGGCAAACGTTGGTATTGGGAGGGTCAAACCACGAATCCGCTTTGCATGAGCAAAATATTTTGGTGGTGGTATTGAGTTGGATGTGGGTTTCAAGCCCGATCACTGCTTCATATTCAGTCATGATTCCTCTACACTACTAATCGTTTCCAACGGTTACTGTCGTAACACGAAATAATTATCTAAGCACACCCGGCAGCACTTTTCGCCATGCTTCATCAGAAGTTGCCTGCTCGTATGCGCGACCGATACGGAAGAGCTTGTCTTCGGTGTAATCGGCACCCAGTAATTGAATGCCAATGGGCAGGTTCGTTCCATCCAGCCCGCCTGGCAGCGAAATTCCGGGAACGCCAGCGTGGTTAGCAGGAACGGTCAATTGGTCGGCATACTGCATGAGCACCGAATCGCCGTAGACCGCGTCCATGGCAAAGGCCGTGGTTGGTGTTGTAGGCGTCAGCAGGGCATCCAGGCGGTACTTCCCCTGCGGATCGAAGGCTTCTTCGAAGTCGCGGCGAATCATGGTGCGGACACGCAAGGCGCGCTGATAATACTGCTCGCTGTACTGGGCAGCGCTCACGTACATGCCCATCAGGATGCGTAATTTGGGTTGTAAGCCAAATCCCTCGTTGCGCGAGATCTTGTACATCTGCTTGAGGTCGGTATACTGCTTGCGCGTGCGCAGTCCGTACTTGACGCCGTCATATCGGTGCAAATTGGAAGCGGCTTCCACGCGGCTGACCACAAAGTAAGCCGGAATGCCAAAGCGCGTGTTGGGCATGGGCACGTCTTCAACGATCTCCGCGCCAAGCGATGCCAAAACCTGGGCAGCTCGGCGTACGGCTTCTTCGATCTCTTTTGGCAGTGATTGTTGGTGAAATTCACCGGTCTTTAGGTCTGGGAAGGTGATACGGAAATAATCGGGTGAAAGTCCTATGCGCATTCCCTTGACGCCCTTTTCCAACCCGCTCATGTAATCGGCCACAGGGAGGACGGTTGCCGTGCTGTCGTGCTCATCAGCACCCGCGATCACCTGCAGCATGGCGGCTGCGTCGCTCACCGTGCGTGCCACCGGGCCTGGACAATCCAACGAGGAAGCAAACGCGATCAACCCATAACGCGATACGCGTCCGTAAGTGGGTTTGACTCCGACCACTCCGCAAAACGCAGCCGGTTGACGGATCGATCCAGCGGTATCCGTCCCGAGCGACAATGGCGCCTCTCCGGCAGCCACCGATGCGGTACTGCCTCCCGAGGAACCGCCGGGAACCCGGCTCGTATCCCACGGGTTGCGCGTGGAAGGCTGGAAGGCGGAAGATTCCGTAGAGGATCCGTAAGTAAATTCATCCAGGTTGACCTTGCCGATCATCACCGCGCCGGCTTTTTGCATACGTTCCACTGGTGTGGCGGTGTATGGAGCGGTGAAATTTGCCAGTATTCGTGAAGCTGCGGTGGAGGGAGTGTTCTTGACGCAGAAAATATCTTTAACGGTAAATGGCACCCCCGCAAGTGGCCCAGGATCTTTACCGGCCGCCAGGTCAGCGTCCACAGCGCGAGCCTGTTCCAGTGCCAGATCATCGGTGAGTGTGATGAAGGAATGAACCTTCTGTTTGTCATCGTCGGTCACCACCTGATCGAGCGCACCGGGTCGTCCGTCCACCCGACCGATGCGCTGCAGGCAAGATTGCAAGATTTCCACAGCCGAGGTCTTTTTCTCGCGCAGGAGTTTGGTCATTTCAAGTGCTGAAAGGTCGCATAATTCCATAATGATCTACTTCAACGTGGTATGGGGAATATCAGGGACAACGATGTATCCATCTTCTAACTCGGGCGCCTGAGACAGGATATCCTTTACGTCTGGTGAAAGCTTCCACTCGTCAGCGCGTGGACTTGAACTCTGTTCGGGCGTGAAGGGAACCCCGTGCAGATTGGCTGGAACGGAGGGGTCGATGGGAATCGCTTCCAATTCATGGATGGATTTCAACTGGTTGTTCAATTGCTTGCGTAAGTATTCAGCCTGTGTATCGTCCAGTTCAAGAGCAGCCAGATCGACAAGGTGTTCAAAGATTTCCGGGGTTATTTGATCACTCATAGGGGTCCATTCAATTGAATTTAATAAACAACTTGGTAAAACATCACCTCACGATGGGAGTGGATGTTGGGATGGGTGTGCTGGAAGGATGCGGTGTGGGTGTGTTCCAGGGAGTAGGTGTCCATGTAGGTGGCATTCTTACCGGTGTGTACGTCGAGGTAGGGATATCGATGGTTGCCGGCAGCGTCGCGGGGGGTAATGGATTGACTGAGGAAGTGGGGTCGTTGAAGATCGTCATGACGATAATGATAACAATGACAGTCGCGATCAAAACAAGAACGGAAAGAACATCCCAAATCTTAATGTTCAACTTCATTTGCCAGCCTCCTCAGACCGGTTTTCCGCCAAATTTCGTCCTTTTGTGAGTATATCCGACTTTGAGTGCATGTCAAGCAGGTTGAATTAATGAAAGAGGCACAGAGTAATCAAACCTCTGTGCCTGATCGATTCCAAGTAAATATTAGTAGGTCGTATTGTTGTAAAACCAGTTATAGGCAAAGTAATAACCATTGGAAGTTTCCAGCCGGATGGCTATCTGCGCCCTTCCTACCAACGCGCCAGGGATATCATAGGTGGCACTGAAACTACCACCCGAACCCGTATCAACGGTTGCCACCTGGATACCGCCAATGCCGTATGTGCCGTAATCACCCATGCGCACGTTGAAAGTCTGGTTAGCCGGGAAATTGTAAGCGTAGATGGTCACTTTTGAGTCTTTGACTACTGACGCGATGTAAATAATGGGTGTGCCGTAATATCCCGGTACCGGAGTCGCGCCAGCAGCCGGGGTGGCATTCGCGACCGGTGCGTCATTGTTGTAGAACCAGTTGTAGGCGTAGTACCCGGTTGGTCCATCAAGACGGATGGCGATTCGATCTCTTCCAGCCAATTCGGCCGGAATGGCGTAAGTAGCGTTGAATGATCCACCACTGTCAGAAGTGCTACCAACCACAATTCCATTTAATGCGTAAGTCCCATAATCGCCCATACGCACGGTGAACGATTGTCCGGCAGGCATGTTATGAGTTTGAATGGTGACCGAAGTTCCTGCGTCAACGGCGATAATACTAATTGTTGGATAACCGTAATATCCAGGTGGTGCCTGAGGCACTGCCGTTGGCACTTTTGACGGATCATTGACGAACCAATTGAAGCTGTAGAATCCATCTGGACTGTCCAGGCGAATTGCGATCCGGTCAGACCCAACCAGGTTATCGGGAATATCATAGGTTTGGGTAAAATAGCTCCCGTTATTTGAATCATAAGTACCCACCACTGTCCCGCCGATCCCGAGTGAGCCGTAAGGTCCCATCCTCACAGTGAAGATCTTTCCCGGTGGGAAGTAAGCACCGGAAATCGTTACCGAGACATCCTTGTCCACTGAGATGATCCAGATTGTTGGAACAGGATACGCCTGACTCGGGTTGATGGTGATAGCCAACATGCCGATGGCAAGCATTAGGGAGAGAGAAATCGGCAACACGCGTCTCAAAGGGGAGTATCTCTTCTTTTCCATCATTCCTCCTTCCAAACAGGTGAGCAATATCAGTATAGCAATAACCAATCGTGAATAAAAGCCTGGTCCACGGACCAGGCAATTCAGGTTGATCCGCAGGCGGGAATGGCTTCGGCACCATTCCGCCTGCGATTTCTAAGTACACGTTCTATGGATGAGTGATACGGATAGCCATCCATTGAGCGTAATCATTCGTCGAATCACCATTGCTGGAGACTTTCAGGTAGAAGATCATGTCTTTTCCGTCCATCGCCGAAAGATCAATGTCCAGATGGATGGAACTGTCACCATACTTCTTTTCCCAGGTTCCCAGTGAGGTGACTGTATCGGTACCTTTTTCGCGCGCCAATACCTCAAATGTGACATTACATTTGTTCATCCCCGAAGAGCAAAGGAGCAAACCCATGATGTGATCGCCGTCGTGAACGGTAAAAGCCGGGTATTGCCCCTGGATCATCCCTGCGCTGCCTTTATCCGGAACAGTGATCAAAGTGCCTTCATCGTCTACCTGCCCATTTTCTAAAATGGGAGCGTAAGTTCTCATGATGGATCCCTTGCGGAAGCTGAGTTCTGAACTGGGACAGGAAATGGCTCCGCTGCTCGTTTTCCATTCAGCTTTGCAATAGTTCTTGACGAAGTCATATACAGTATTGGCGTCTTTGGGATCCGGCAACTTAGAAACCTTGATCACCACCGTCAAGGGCGCGTTGTTGCCCACACCAAAGATCGTTCCGCTCCCGGAACGCAGCATCCATTTTCCGGTATAGCTATCCGGGTCACCCGGAGCGGTTAAGGTAATTGAGATATCCACAGTCTCATTAGGGTGGATCGTTTTTGAGAGGTTTACGGCTGAAGGACCGTTCATTTGGGAACCACCGTAGAAGTACAACTGATAATCGGTCGTCCAGTTGCACGATCCAATATTACGGATGCGCCAGGTTTTGACAAATTTTTCACCTGCCATGAAAGCGGTGCCATCTTTTACAGTTACGTCTTCCACAAAAGCAGCGGCATTACACGGGATAGGAACTGCCGTCTTGGTTGGTTGCAGGGTGGCAGTCGGGTTGGGTGTATTGGTCAGGGTGGGAAGAATTGGCGCCGTAGTATTCGTCGCGGTTGGTTCTGGGGTTGAGGTGATTACCACGTATAGTGGTCCTGAAGCAGTTTGCGTCAGTGACTGATTGACATAAGCCGCGACGGTCGCGGCTGCCATTGTTTGAACTTGTGCTTCAGTCGTATTTCCACCCGTCCCATTGGGAGCACAAGCGGAAAGTACGATCATCACTATTACCAAAATTGGAATCACTCTGTTATGTACTTTGTTATTCATTCGTTATCTCCTGTATCTATCTCTAAATTAGACGCTGAATCCAGTCGGTTTGTTCCATAGGGATAAGGTAAAATCGCAGGATATTCTTTTTAATTCGGCGGCTTTCATGAGTGGAATTACAGTTTTTTCAGGACACCTAACTGCTCTTCTGGCAGCATTCCTCTGGGCTTTTTGCTCTGTCCTTTTCAAGGATCTGGGTCGATCAATCAAACCGGTGGAGTTGAATCTGCTAAAAGGTGTCGGCGCGATCGTTTTGCTCGCATTGACCAGCCTGTTATTGGGAGAGAAACTTTCCTCAATCTCCAGCCTGGCAATCATCCTCTTACTCATCAGCGGAGCTGTCGGAATTGGTTTTGGCGACACTATGTATTTTGAAGCTATCAATCGTATCGGTCCCAACCGTTCATTACTGATGGCCACTCTGGCTCCCATCATCACTGCCATTCTCGCGTTGATCTTTCTTGGTGAAAAGATCGCTCCCCTTGCCTGGCTCGGGGTAGTGGTCACCTTGATTGGAATCCTTTTGGTCATCACACAAAAGCATGATCAGGAGACCGAAAATCTCAGAAACGATCGATTAGGAATCCTCTTCGCGCTCCTTTTCGCGTTGGCTCAGGCATCCGGCGCTGTGATCTCGCGCTGGGCACTCACCCAAACCAGCATCACCCCTTTGCAAAGCTCGGTGGTCAGGATCTTCGCGGGCATCGTTTTTCTTGTCGTCTGGATTGCGTTTAGTCGCACCCGCCTTGGTGGATGGACAGAATCGTCACCCAAGAGTAAAAATGCCTGGCTTAAGGTAATTCTGGTGGTACTACTGGGTGCGTATCTTCCATTATGGCTGCAACAGGTGGCCTTCAAGAATACCGAGGTGGGAATCGCGCAAACACTGTTAGCAACCGCGCCGATCTTCATTCTCCCCATCTCAGCACTGCAAAAAGAGAAGATCTCTCTCAGAGAGATCCTCGGTATGGTGATTTCAGTCGTTGGAATTGCGATCCTGTTTCTTATCCATTAAATCTGGCAACTAAGCAATCATTTCAATTCCAGTTTCATCACCAGTTCCGCTCGCTTTGCCGTGTACGCATCAGTTGAGATTTCACCCGCTTTATATTGATCTTCAAGCGCAATGATCGCGTCAAGTATTTCGGTGCGTTGTGAAGCAAAGTCCTGTTTCATTGCCTCTTTTTTCCGTTTTCTTTGCTGCGTAATGATGATAATCATCACAACGATCAGTATTACACCTGAAACTCCGATGAACCAATTCAATACTCTCGCCCTGTCTATGCAATGAATGATGACGCTCGTCTCATTTTTCTGAGGCAAACCATTGATAACCTTGGATGGTTTAGCCAGATTGCCTATCTCCTGGCTCATCAGCGGGTTTGAACAGGCAATTCTATCGTCAGTTCCTTGTACCATCACCATGATCGATTCCATATGCATTGGCAGCATAAACTCGAATTCCGAGTTGCCATCGAAGGGAAGGTCATACTCAAACATCACCTGGTGTACCATACCGGGATAGATCATTTGCCAATCACCAAATCCTGCCGCGGTTCTGCGTAATTCGTCGCCTTCGCTATTATCAATAAACGCCAGGGAACGAGTATCTGCGTTCAGCGGGAACATAATCACCGGGGAGTCACTTCCCGCCGGGGTAATGACCATTGAGGTGGGGTTATAAAAGAGCATGCTTTGCACGATATGGACTTTGTCTTTCTGCCCAAAAAAGATCGACACATGCATGCCTTCTCCCCGCAACATCGACGCGTCGGTGGTGGAATCAAACACCCAAATTTTTGTTTCCACCGTGCTCCCCGATTTATACTGACCGCCATCGATCGTCTCTGAACTGAACTTGATTCCATTATGTGTAAATGTGGCAATATAGGTCCAAGCCGGGTTATAAGGGATAAGACTAAAATCGAAAGATTGGTCCGATTTTAAATGAGTCGAAAGGATTTCAAGTACCTCATTCCCATTGTAGATAGTCATCAAGATTTGTGTGCCAAAATCAATATCCCCACCGGAGAAATTGATCAAATATCCGTGGATCGAAATAAATCCCTGCTGTTCTTCGTTCCTGGTTTTTACGTCACCAGTAGGTGTCAACACAGGTAACATTACTGGCAAGAAGTTCGCCATTCCAATAATTCGATCAGTCTGAATTTCACTATTCCGGACGACAATTGGCGCGTTTCGAGCGTCAAGCTCACCCATCGTTTTCGGGAGCTCGTAGGGTATGAAGATGCCTGCGATTAGAAGGGATAGAAATATCGTTGACTTACGAAGCAAGGCTCGCCTCTATCTGACGATCTTCTCTCCGCAGCCAGGGCAAAACTGATCGAATTGTTGGATCGGTTTTCCGCATTTCGGACAGAACCCCGCGGACCGTTCGGTCCGTTCACGCCGGCGATCAACGACCATCTGCTCGATGCTGGGGTCTTCAGTTGGGATCGATGGATGGATGATGCCTTTCTTATCATCAGAAATATCGCGTAAACTTGAAGTCATATGATTAAAAGCCAGGAAATTGAATTGGAGGGCTTTTTGGTTACCAGATCTTTTGATGTTAATCCATGCATACGCATTTGAATATTCAGACCGCCTTGAAAGAATCAAAGCGATAACGGCAATGAGCGATAGTCCGCTCAGGGTAACCAATAAGGATAAAAATGGCATTTTGCAGTAACTCCGTTCAGATAAAACTCGATTAATCAGATGACCGCTTAAGTTGGCTTCTAAATATCTCTCCCATGATTCGGGGGCAAGATATATAGATTTTGCCACAATGAGATTAATACAGGGTGAGAGCGCTGCCATTTTCTAGTGAAAGATTTTTCTCAATTCCCAGGCTTTACCAGTCATTTTTTAACGCGCTCAAACACAGTCTGGACTTTATCCACCGTGATGATAAGTTGATCATCTTCTGTGATCTGATAGTTCATGGATTGGATGGGAATTTCACCGGATTCTGAGCCCGTGATGGCAATAATGTCTGGCTCCCGTTTCTCGTAATCAACTGTGAATGAAGTTCCGCTACGGCTGATCATTAAGGTATTGTCATCATTGAATTTCAACGTGATCCCCGAAACAGGCTCCTTCCATATTCCAAGCAATGGGTCTTTCTCGCTGCAAGAACTCAAAAGCAGCATGGAAAGAACCATAAATAGAGTTATGATAGATCTGAATCTGTTATTGCTTTTCATCAAGATGTAGTTTACTTTTTTCATTTCAGGAATTCAAGAGTTGAGCGATGGTGAAAGGTCAAAAAATATGACCTCCGACCTATTTATTGAATGGTTGAATCCGATATACTATTGATAATTATTAAAAATCAGGAGCCTTTATGGCGAAAGTCATTGTTCTAACAGATACCACAGCTTACATACCTCAGCATTTTATTAGCGAACTCCCTATTGATATTTTGCCACTGATCGTTACCTGGGATGGAAAATCATACCGCGATGGCATAGATATGTCGCCCGAAGAATTCTATACGCGGCTCGCTAAAAGCAGTACTCTGCCTACCACCAGCCAGGTTAGCGTTAAATCATACCAGGATAAGTATAAAGAACTATTGGACAAGGGGTATCAGGTGCTTGTCATGCCCATCTCTTCGGGCATATCCGGTTCAGTATTTAGCGCCTTCCAGGCAAAGGAATCCTTCAAGAACGATCCCGTCGAAGTTATTGATACTAAACTAGTCTCGATGGCATTGGGTTTCCAGGTGTTGACAACCGCCCGTGCCGCGAAACAGGGAGCCAGCCTGGAAGAATGTAAAGCATTGGCTCTTGAAGCCTACAACCATATCGGCGTTTACTTTACCGTTGATACACTGAAATATCTGCATGCCGGTGGTCGTATCGGTGGCGCTAAGAGACTTTTCGGTACTGCACTCAAGATCAAACCCATCCTGGCTATCCGCGATGGAAAGATCGACGCCGTCAAGAGCGTGATCACCTCCGCCAAGGCCATCCAGGCTATGGTTGATTTGGTCGAACACGATATCGCCGGAAAAAATCCGGTCCGAATTTCTGTCTTCCATGCCAACGCGCCTGAAATCGCCCAACAATTGCAGGATAGGATTGTTAAACAGTTCAATGCTGTTGAAGGGATCCTCAGTTGGGTCAGCCCAGTGGTGGGAAGTCACGTCGGCCCCGGCACGCTGAGCATTGCTTACCAGGCTGGGCTCTAATCTTTAGATGAGAAATTTATTACGCTCCGGTAAACTCACCGGAGCGTTTTCGTAAATTATCTTTATAATTGAACTTAATTTACACTCAGGAGAGTAATAATGCCACAAGGGACTTATCATTTTCCAAAAGGTTTCCTCTGGGGAACCGCCACAGCGGCGCACCAGGTTGAAGGCGGCAACACGAACAACAACTGGGCGGAATGGGAGAATCAGCCCGGACATATCATAAATAATCAAAAAGCCGGGTTAGCCTGTGACTGGTGGGGAGGACGTTGGAAAGAAGACTTGAAACGCGCCCTGGATACCGGTCAGAACGCCCACCGTCTCTCAATCGAGTGGTCTCGCATCCAACCCACGCGTGAAAGCTGGGATGAAAAAGCTCTGGATCATTACATAGAGATCGTGCGCTGGTTGGTTGATCACAAAATGACCCCCATGGTTACCCTTCACCATTTCTCCGACCCCATCTGGTTGATGCAAATGGGTGGGTGGGAAAACCCCGATACTCCCGCATTGTTCGAAGCGTTTACTCGTAAGGTAATCCCTGCCCTGGCGGAATATGTTAATCTCTGGGTTACCATCAATGAGCCGAATGTTTATGTCCTCTGTGGCTGGTTAGAAGGAGTATTTCCTCCCGGGGAAAAAAGCCTACCACAAGCGGCGGTCGTGCTCGAACACCTGTTACGCGGGCATGCCAGGGCATACCATGCCATTCATGAGATTCAACCCCAGGCACAGGTTGGCGTGGCTATAAACTACCGTAGTTTCAAGCCAGCTCGTTCCTGGATGCCCTTGGACCGTATCCCGGTCAGTTTACAAAACCAGATCTACAACAATGCCTTTCATGATGCTCTCGTTGATGGCAAGCTGAATATGGTGTTTAAAAAAGTAAATATCCCCGAAGCTGCCAAAACACAGGACTTCGTCGGCGTGAATTACTACACACGCGACATAATCAAATTCGATCTCTTCAAACCCGGAACCATGTTCGGATCCAGTTCCTTTCCCAAAAACGCGCTTCTGTCCAGCACTGGGTTTCTTGCCAACGTTCCTGAAGGAATGTTCGACGCGCTCAAATGGGCGCACAAATATGAGTTACCCATCATCGTCACCGAGAATGGCGTGGAAGACGACAAAGACTCTTTGCGCCCACGCTACACAATCGAGCACCTGTACCAGGTTTGGCGCGCTGCCAACTTCAACTGGCGCGTGAAAGGATACTTCCACTGGAGCCTGGTCGACAATTTCGAGTGGGAACGTGGCTGGACGCAACGCTTTGGTTTGTGGGGACTTGACGTGGATACTCAAAAACGCGTTCACCGCCCCAGCGTGGATATGTACGAAACAATTTGCAAAGAGAACGGTATTTCTAGTGAGATGGTCGAACGATTTGCCCCCGAAATACTTGACACACTCTTTCCGAAAGCCTGATCGATTGCTTTAACAGCCATTCATTTTCCAGTGTCAGTTTGATTAACAGACTGGCACTTTTTATATCAAAATATGGCAAAATTTCACCATTTTTATGGATCTTTTGTTAACTATTTTAACACGTGATTTAAGTGTATAATTTGATCATCCCATTGATGCAAAATTTAATTCAACTGATCGCACTCTGGGAGAAATGCGCCGTGTCTTATCCGGCAAACTTCATCTTGAAAAGTGAGTCTTTATGCCAAAGATTATCCGTGAATATCCCAACTCTTTCAACCTCCCCAAACGTGTTGAAGGGTTAAGTAGACTGGCACACAACATCTGGTGGGCTTGGAATCCCGAGGGGCAACGGCTGTTCCAGTTCATCGATCCACTATTATGGGAAAGCCTGAATCGGAATCCAGTTTGTTTCTTGAGGCAAATGGACCGTACCCGTTTGAACGCCGCGTTGAACAACCCCGAATATCTCAAACAATACGATAAAACGATTGCTGCGTTTGACCAATATGTAGCCGCGGAGAACACCTGGTTTAAGAATACGTATCCAAAATTAACCGACAAACAGATCGCTTATTTTTCATTTGAATTTGGCCTACACGAATCGATGCCATTTTATGCGGGAGGGTTAGGAATTCTCTCTGGCGATCACCTCAAAGAAGCTTCTGACCTTGGTCTCCCACTGACGGCTGTTGGATTCATCTATTCTCAGGGTTATTTCGTCCAGCGTATCTCTGAGGATGGCTGGCAGGAAACCCGCACCCGCATCACCGATTTTGCTGAAATGCCTATCGTTGCCCTGCTTGACGAGAAGCGCAACCCATTGATGGTCTCCGTGGATCTGGCCGACCATAAGGTTTTCGCGCGGATCTGGGAACTGGAAGTGGGGCGTATCCACCTCTACTTGCTGGATACCGATATTGAACAAAACTCGCCGGTCGACCGTCAATTGACGGCACGTCTTTATAGCAGCGATCCCGAAGTACGCATCTCTCAGGAGATCCTGCTCGGCATGGGCGGTGTGCAGGCGCTGCGTTTGCTCGGATTGAACCCCGATGTATGGCACATGAACGAAGGACATTCCGCCTTCCTTTCCGTGGAACGCATTCGCGAGTTTAAAGCCGCTGGGATGACCCTCGAACAGGCCATGGACAAGGTCAAAACCGGAGACATCTTCACCACCCACACACCCGTCCCGGCCGGTAATGACATGTTCCCACTCTGGCTCATCGACAAATACTTCTCGCAAATTTGGGAAGAACTCGGCATGACCCGCGATCAGTTTATCGATCTCGGTCGTCAGGCTCAGCCCTGGGGAGAAACCTTCGTGATGCCGGTGCTTGCGATCCGCCTATCTGAACGCGCCAATGCCGTTTCAGAGCTGCATAGCCACGTCTCTCGCGGTATGTGGAACTTTATCTGGCCAGACCGCAAAGAAGACGCCGTACCCATTGGCTATGTAACTAATGGCGTACATACCCGCACCTGGCTGGCCCGTCAAATGGGATTGCTTTTCGACCAGTACCTGGGTAGCGACTGGACCGACCACATCGACGATTGTGAATTTTGGGAGAACATCACCAATATTCCCGATGCCGAGCTCTGGAGAGTCCAACGACATTTGAAGAATAAACTGGTTAACTTCGCTAACGAACGCACTCGCCAGAACTGGCAGAACAGCCTCATCACTCCCAGTCAGGCGATTGCTGGTGGAGTGTTTCTTGAACCCTACTCGCTGACCATCGGTTTCGCGCGGCGTTTCGCCACTTATAAGCGCGCTAATCTCATTTTCCGTGATTTTGATCGCCTGATGCGTATCATCACCAACCCGTACCGGCCTGTGCAGATTGTGTTCGCCGGAAAGGCACACCCCGCCGATGAACCCGGCAAGATGCTCATCCAGCAGGTTTACCGTGCCGTCAAAGACAGTCGCAGCGGTGGACGATTGATCTTCCTGGAAGATTATGACATGAATATCGCGCGGTATCTTGTGCAGGGTGTGGACGTCTGGTTGAACAATCCCCGCCGCCCCAATGAAGCCTCGGGTACCTCGGGGATGAAAGCCGCCCTCAATGGCGCGCTGAACTTCTCTGTACTCGATGGTTGGTGGCGCGAAGGTTATAACGGTAAGAACGGTTGGTCGATCGGCACCGAAAAAGACTATACAGATCAAAACCAGCAAGACAATGACGACGCCCAAAGCATCTACGAAACACTCGAGAAAGAGATCGTTCCGTTGTATTATGAGAGAAACATCGATAAAATTCCTGTGGGCTGGTTGAAAATGGTCAAAGAATCGTTACGCACCCTCATTCCTGAGTTCAGTCTGCGGCGCATGTTAAAAGAATATACAAACGATTATTATTTGCCAGCTATCCGCGAAGAAAGAATCACCAAATAGCCGGCAGGAGAAACACAAATGCCTGAATACTTTTTACAACCTCATGCTTATTTAATTGCCTTTGGAATTTTTCTACTGCGTATCTGTGATATGTCGATGGATACGCTGCGCGTTTTGTTTGTGGTACGCGGCAGGAGATTAATCGTCTGGGTCCTTGGCTTTTTGCAGTCGCTCATTTTTGTCATCGCCATCAGCTCTGTGCTTACCGGTGAGAGAAACTACCTCAACATCATCGGTTATGCCACGGGTTTTGCCACCGGTAATATCGTTGGAATGATGATCGAAGAACGATTAGCCATCGGTCACGTTCTGGTGAATATCATCAGTTCAAACCGCGGTGCCTTGCTCGCTGAAAAACTCCGCGCTAGTGGATTCGCGGTGACCGAAATTGCTGGGCGTGGCAAGAACGGCACTGTTTTCGAATTACACGCCAGTGTTCTGCGCAAAGATGTTGACCACGTTGAGACCATTGTGCTTGAAGCCGATCCAACGGCTTTCGTGACAGCCGAAGACATCCGTCCGGTGCGGCGGGGGTTCTGGCGCTCATAAAAGTAAAGCTCCTGATGGCCATCATCATCAGGAGCTTTTTTTATTCCGTTGAAGCCGGACGCTGGACCTTTGGCTTTATGCGGTCCTTCTTTGCGATCTTTCTTGGGGAAGTAATCGCCTTACCAGCGTTGGGACTAAGCAGCAAAGACAGTCGCGTTAATGCGTTCTCATCGTATTCGCATCGTCCGCAAATATCACATACCCATGCCGGAAAATCGGGGACAGTGATTAATTCGTTTCCGAGCCAGGTGTAATAAGCCACATACGCGCGATGCATGTGCCCAGCCTGGCATTCGTTGCACAGGATGATCGGATCGATGAGTGAGGTCATTGGTTTTTCCATTTATTACCTTCAAGCCGGATATCAGGCTCTTTTATATAAGATTACCATAAAATGAAATTTTGTGATTAAGTTTTGCCTAATTCGCTGGATATGGATAGGAAATGATCTTTATGGCATTCAAGGGCCAATAAACGAACAAAGCTTTTCCAACAACATCCGTCACAGGGACATAACCCCAAATATGAGAATCTGAAGACTCGTTGCGGTTGTCACCCAGCACAAATATTGCGTCGTTGGGCACGTGCCATTCGCCTTCATACAATGGGGGCTGGGAAATGTAATCCTCCTGAAGGATTTTGCCATTGACAGAAACTTGACCGTCCTTGATCACCACGGTGTCACCAGGAGTGCCAATGATCCGCTTAATGAAGTCTTCCTCTTCATAATTTGGGTTGTGGAAGATCACCACATCGCCGGTTTTGTAATCGCCATATTTGTATGCCAATCGATTTACCACCAACACATCCCCTGGCATAAATGTGGTCTCCATTGAAATATTTTCAACCTGCACGCGGGCAAATACAGCATCAATCCCGAAGTACAGAATCAAGGCAAGCAGGATCGTTTCGACAACATCCCACAATTCTCGCCACACAGATAAATAGCCGACCGATTCAGAAGATTGTATACCAATCTTATCTTCGTCTTCCACCAACATTCTCCTTACCTATAAATCGAATAACCATCTAGTTTACTCGTGTCGTGGTTTTAATACAATGCGCATCGGAGTGCCGGTGAAAGGGTATTCCTTGCGAATCTGGTTCTCTAAAAATCTGATATAAGAAAAATGCGCAAGTTTGGGATTGTTACAATAGATCATGAACGTCGGTGGATCTGATCTCACCTGGGTACCGTAATACATTTTAAGCGGATTCCCGGTTCGCGATGTTGGCGCATGCAAATCCTGCGCGTTCTGAATAATCCGGTTCAAACTGCCTGTATTCACCCTGGCCAGGCGCTCTTCCTGAACCTTAAGTGCGAGCGGCAGCACCTGGTCGACGCGCTGCCCGGTTTTTGCAGAAATGAACATGATAGGGACATAATCTACAAAATTCAACTCGTTACGAATTTTGGCGGTGTAATCCTGCATCGTGAAGCTGTCCTTCGCGATCGCGTCCCACTTATTCACAAGTACCACAACGCTTTTCCATTGTTCGATGATGTACCCGGCGATATGCGCGTCTTGGGCAGAAATCCCTTCCACTGCGTCAATCATCAAAAGTGCCACATCACAGCGCTCGATCGCGCGCATGGAACGCACCACGCTAAACTTTTCCACTCCGGGATCAATATGACCTCTGCGGCGGATTCCAGCAGTATCGATCAAAGTGACGGCCATACCATCAACATCGATCTTCGTATCAACGGCGTCGCGGGTTGTGCCAGCAATTTCACTGACAATCGATCGTTCAGCACCAGCTAGGCGGTTGAGCAAACTTGACTTGCCTACGTTAGGCTTACCAAGGATGGCAATCTTGATTGATTCTTCCTCAGGTTCCTCCAGTTGCGGCGGGAACATCGCCA
Source organism: Anaerolineaceae bacterium (assembly GCA_034430175.1). Taxonomy (GTDB): domain Bacteria; phylum Chloroflexota; class Anaerolineae; order Anaerolineales; family Anaerolineaceae; genus UBA6107. The sequence goes on from DAOUFI010000015.1 coordinate 120,178, forward strand.
CCAGCGCATCCAGCAGGTCACCCGTACCCGTTCCATGGACCGCAGAGATGGCATACGGTTCGCCAATGCCCAATTCGTAAAACTCATTGATAAGCGCTCGTTGTTTGGCACTGTCAGCTTTGTTGGCAACGAGAATGATGGGAGGGTGTGCCACCCCATCCACCATCTTCTGATTCTTGCGTAAGATTGAAGCGATTTCCTGATCTGCCGGCGTGACGCCGCTTATCGTATCCACGATAAAGAGGACAATATCCGCCTCATCCACCGCGGCCAGAGCCTGGCTGCGAATCTCAGATATAAAATCGGCAGACCCCACCGAAAGTGGGCTCTTGCGGCTGTTGGCAGTTGGGTCGATTCCACCGGTATCGATCACATCAAATTCGTGACCAGTCCATTCGCCCATGCCAAATATACGATCACGAGTCGTTCCAGGAGTATCGTCTACGATCGCGACCATTTCTCCGCACAGGCGGTTAAACAAAGTGCTTTTACCGACATTTGGCCGGCCAACTAACGCGACTACAGGTCTGGTCATGATAATTTCCTTCTCGCAGACAATTTTACCCTAAATAAATTGCAGCCGGGGATTCCGGCTGCTTCGATCTGTTACGGCGTGGGAGTTGGAGTAGGACCAGTGATGATCACCTGGAAAGTGGAAGGCAAGATATTCTCTATGCGCAGATCAGGATAATTCAGGGTAATTACCTTAGGTTCAAAGGTGTATGTCCCCGGTGCAAAGCCACTCAGATCTACCTGTACCCTCAAATCGTTTGCGATAACGGAATTCAATGAGACCATTGGGCCCGCGACGATTATATCTACCGTGGATGGAGAGAATTCAGCAGAATATCCTTCTTCCAGACCCAAAGCCACGATTGGAACATCGGTAAACTGAACGCTATTTTCCACTGTGGTGATCGATACCTGCACATTGACAGTTGGATCGCCCACTACAGTCACTCCATCTGGAAGTCTTAATTTTACGTTTTGATTGATATCGTCTTTCAACCCAGTCAGAATGATTGGATCGGTCTCGATATATCCTGGAAGTGAATCAATAAGAGCGGTATTCGTTGAGTAAACAGTAACAGTGGGTGGGTCAACCTGAATTGAGGCCAATTTATATCCCATGGCCACCTGTCCCTCGGTAACCACTTTTACCACAACATTTTTGAACCCACCTAGTTGAGTGATAGATTCCTTTACCTGAACCTTCGCGGGAGAAATGGTAACATTTTTAATTTCAACGCCATATTGATCGTAAGCTTTCAATGTTACTGATTGTGAAAAGTCAGCGGTTTTTCCATCTACGTTGATCTGAGCTCTGACCTCAGCCACCTGTGAGACGAGTGAAGTTGCCCCGCTGACAGTTGCCACAGTTTGATCGAGATCAGGGATACCTAATAGATATCCAATTGCCACATTCCCGACAGTAATCGCTCTAACATCAAATTGACTGCTGGCCAATTTCTCGAGCTGAATATCAACGGATCGTGGATTATAGAGCACAACTTCAACTGGCTTAACCCCTATGTTGATCTGGATCGGCACAGTATGAGCTCCCTCACCCATCCCGGTAAGATCAATAATCGCCCTTACTGGAGCTTTTTGGTTTATCAAAGTTGACCAAACTGAGTTCGGGGCGCGCAGGGTAAGCGAAACCGAATCGGGAAGACTTCCCAAGATCACCAAATCAGTTGACTGCCCAACAATTTCGACAGGAATCGCTGAAGGATATGCCTTTTCAACAGATGGATCAGATCCGGTAACCGCGATGATCCAAACTACCAGGGCTAAAATAAAAGCTGTAAAAAAGGTGGGAAGAAAACTACCAATAACACGCAGTGTTCGCATGGCCTAGTCTTCCTCCTTTTTTTTCGAGAATAGATTTCTGAAGAATTCCAATGGCTCAAATCCTGAGCTTCTTGATTCATTTGGTTCGTAGAAAGCCAACAGAATATTTTCAAGACGTTCGCTGTCCAGACGGCGGATCATTCGTCCGTTATGCGCGATTGAGATGGATCCAGTCTGTTCTGAAACCACCACGGTAATGGCATCGGTGGCTTCCGAAGTACCGAGAGCTGCCCGGTGGCGCAATCCCATCTGTCTCTCCGGTGATTTGGTTAAAATACCACTTGCGGAGAGGGGCATAACACACGATCCTGCCACAATCAAGTTGTTAGCGATGATTACAGCGCCATCGTGCAGTGGTGTATTTGGATAGAAGATCTGCAGCAATAATTCAGCAGATACCGCAGCGTCCAGTCGGACTCCGGTATTTACGTACTCTTCAAGGCTCTGCCGCCGCTGCATCACAATAAGCGCGCCATGCTGGCGGCCGCTCAGCCTGGCGGCCGCTGTCACCACGGCCCGCACAGTCTGTTGTATGGCAGCATCCCGAATTACAGATTGCCTCGAAAATAACTGCGATGGCGCAGCCCTACCCAGCCTTTCTAATCCACGCCGGATCTCCGGCGCGAATATGACTGGGATAGCAAAGAGCAACGCCGGAACCACATTCTCAACCAGCCAGGTAAACGCTGGTAAATTGATTACCCTTGTGAGGATGGTAAGCAGGATGATGAAAACAATCGCTCCCCGAAGCAATACCATTGCCTGGGTATCTTTTAAAAGAAGAAGCACAATAAAAAACACAAAGGTGACCAGAAACAGATCGAGGACACTTAACCAGGTCAGTCTTTGAAAAAAGTAAACGATTTGGTTCAATATATTTGTCAATTCTCTCTCATTGACTATTCATACATCTAAATTGGCCGCAGTACCCGATCCATACGGAGTTGCTTAAAGAATAACACACATCCATCGCACAAACATTCCTGGGCGGCTTCCTGCCAGGCCAGGATGGATAACTGCTGTGGTGTTCTGGGCTCGTAGCCAAGACTTTTCCATAGTACATCATGCATGGCCAGAGTTTTGGGTACTACCACCAGTGAGGCCTCGCATTGCAGGGTAGCTGAAGCCCTTTCCATTTCACGGATCATCACCGGAATGTATTGAGCCGGTGGTAAATCCGGGTCAAGAGCGATTTCAGTGGTACGAGCTACCAGGTTTTCAACTTGCCATGCCAGGATTCCCAAATAACGCTCTTCCACTTTAAGGAGGATGTACGCTTTTTCGCCAAAGGCTTCCATTACCTTGTCATGGGTCATAGGCGCAACAGGACGCACAAGCCGATTGATTGTTTCGATGATGTCGTTTGCCTGCCTGGGGTTGGCCCGCAACACACTGACATCGCCAATTGACAAATGCACCGGTTGTGATATTGCAATTTCAGTATTATGCGAAGCCGAAACCTTTTTCTGCCAAAAGTTTACCACCTGCCGCCAGGTATCTTCATAATTGGAGACATTCTTGATGATTACATCAGCGGTGTTCAGTTGCAACTCCTGTTCAGTCTGGCTGGAAATCCGCTGTCGGGCATCCTTCTCGGTCATACCACGGTTTTGCATCAAACGCGAAAGCTGGATCTCTTCAGGAGCGTAGACCACCCACAACGAGTCACACATTCCATTCAATTCGGTATTGATGATCTTGATGGCTTCGATGACGATCACATCTTGAGTTGAACGGCTGACGATCAAATCAACCGCCTGCATCACCAAAGGATGAACGATCGATTCCAGCCTTTTTAACGCTTCAGGGTCACTGAAAACCAGCCTTCCCAATTTGGCCCGGTCGATCTGGCCATCAGATGAAAGAATGAACTTGCCGAAAGCCTCCACCACCGGTTGATATCCCGGCGCGCCTTTGGCTATGGCACGATGGCTGAGGGCATCGGCATCAATACCGTAGGCGCCAAGATGCTCCAGCATGCGCCGAACGACACTTTTACCGGTGCCGATGCTGCCTGTTAAACCAATTACGTATTTACCTGGCCATTTGCTCAAATTGATGTCCTCGATGAATGCACATAAACCGACTCCCAATCATTTTAGCGATAGGCGGCTAAGTTGTCAATTTAAATGACAGTGAAGCGTCTCCCTGGTGAATTAAAAGCAGGAAGTATAATTATGAAAACTTTCTGAAAAGCAGGCCAATATGTTCAATTCTCCACACCGTCGTTTTAACCCTTTGACCCGTGAATGGGTGCTCGTTTCTCCACAACGTACTGCCCGCCCGTGGTTGGGGCAAGTGGAAAAACCGGGCGTTCCTGAGATTCCGCCTTACGATCCCACTTGTCCGCTTTGCCCTGGGAATGAACGCGCCACGGGATCGGTGAATGATAAATATACTGGTACATATGTTTTTACCAATGATTTCCCCGCGCTAATGCCAGACACGGCAGGTTCCCCCACTGAAAGCATGGACGAGTTGATGAAAGCGGAGCCTGAAGCGGGTACCTGTCGGGTGATCTGTTTTTCTCCCCGCCACGATCTGACATTCCCCGACCTTACACTCGCCGAAGCCACAAATGTGGTGCAGACCTGGACTGAGCAAACCCGCGAGCTTGGCAATATGGCTCAAATCCAATACGTTCAAGTTTTCGAGAATAAAGGCGCCATGATGGGTTGCTCGAACCCCCACCCTCATAGCCAGGTGTGGGCTACCGCGCATATCCCCAACGAACCAGCCAAAGAACTGTCCAGCCAGCAGGAATATTACAGCGATCACCATGCTCCACTGCTCCTGGATTATCTGGCGCAAGAGCAAAAATCGCGAGAGAGAATTATCACCGCGAATGCCTCATTTACCGCGCTGGTACCTTTTTGGGCCATCTGGCCATTTGAAGTGATGGTCATTGCCAATCAACCCGTGGACAGTCTGACCGAACTCTCCGCCGCCCAATCAACCGATCTAGCCGGTATTTTCCACGATGTGACCCGCCGCTACGATGGTTTGTTTGGCGTTTCCTTCCCCTACTCGATGGGATTCCACCAGGCTCCATTTGATGGGCAGGATCACCCCGAATGGATCTTGCACGCGCACTTTTATCCGCCCTTATTACGCTCCGCGACCATTCGTAAATTCATGGTAGGTTACGAATTGATGGCCATGCCCCAGCGCGACCTCACCCCTGAATCGGCCGCGGATCGAATTCGATCCATTCAGATCGAGGAGGTTAAATGAGCGAACTTCTGCGACGTTTTCCACCCATTGAGCCGTTCGCTGTTCATCAATTAAAGGTCTCTGACCTACACACCCTGTATGTGGAAGAAGTAGGCAATCCAAAGGGAATTCCGGTCATTTTTCTCCACGGGGGTCCGGGTGTGGGTACACTGCCGCCATACCGCCAATTTTTTGATCCTCAGGAGTTCCATGTCATCCTTTTCTCACAGCGCGGATGTCCTCCCAGTTCGCCACTCGGTGAAATCCGCGAGAACGACACCTGGCGGCTCGTGGAAGACATCGAAGCCTTACGTGAAAAATTTGAAATCTCCCGCTGGATCGTCTTCGGTGGGTCGTGGGGCAGTACCCTGGCTTTGGCTTATGCACTCGAGCATCCCGATCGCACCGCGGCACTGGTCCTGCGCGGCATCTTTCTAGGGCGTCAACGTGAATTGGATTGGATTTATAAGGAAGGCGGTGTCTCACGCATTTTTCCGGAAGCCTGGCAAAAATTCAACGATTTCATCCCAGTGGCGGAACAATCTGATCTGGTGGCTGCCTACCACAAAAGGATATTTGATCCCAATCCATCGGTGCATCTGCCAGCTGCCTGGTCCTGGGTAACTCTGGAAGATAGCATTGGCACCCTTCTCCCGTCCGAGCCGACGCCTTTCACCGATGAGACCGCCCTTTCCATGGCCAGGATCGAATGCCATTACATGATCAATCACCTCTTCTTCAAAGAAGATGATTATTTGTTGAAAAAAGCTCACGAACTAAAAGGAATCCCCTGCGATATCGTCCAGGGACGCTACGACATGATCTGCCCGGCAGAAAGCGCCATCGCGCTGGCCAATGAAATGCCTCAGGTTAGACTGCATTTGGTGGCTGATGCCGGACACGCCAGCGGTGAACCTGGCAATACCAGCGCGCTGATCGCTGCCATGCAGGACCTGAAAACCAAGTTCGCATGAGGAGCCTCCCAGTGCCCGATCACAAAGCCATTTACAACCAGGAAGCCGATAATTACGAACGGTTGGTCAGTCAGGAAGACTATCAAGGGAATATCCTAAAAGCCATCCAGGAAGTTGTTCATCTGAAAGGTTTGGATGTTCTCGAAATGGGCGCCGGTACCGGACGGCTAACCTGTTTGCTCGCGCCGCTGGTGAAGTCGATCACCGCGTACGACTCGGCAACCGCCATGATCGAGGTGGCTCGTGAACGCCTATCTTCTATGGGATTGAGGAACTGGAAGATCGGAGTTGCCGATCACCGCAACCTCCCCGCGGCCGACGCCTGTGCCGATCTTGCCATTTCTGGTTGGAGTATTTGCTATCTGGTCGATTGGAACCAGCAAGACTGGAAAACGGAACTGAGCAAAGGGTTGGCGGAAATGGCCAGGGTGGTCAGATCTGATGGAACAATGATCATCATTGAAACCCAAGGTACCGGATTTGAAACTCCTCACCCCCCCGAACACTTGCTTGAGTACTTCAAATACCTTGAGGAAGATGGCTGGAACAAGACCTGGTTCCGCACGGATTACAAATTCAAAGACAAAACCGAAGCCAGAGAACTCACGGCCTTTTTCTTCGGTCAGGAACTGGCAGACCGGTTTGACAGTGAGTATCTGCCCGAATGCACCGGTTTGTGGTGGAAAATGAAATAAAAAGACACCCATTTTATGGGTGTCTTAATTTTCTGATTACTGCTCTTCGCCAACGGTACCGCTTTCGAATTTCTTCTGGCGGTAAACGATGCGTCCGCGGGTTAAATCGTACGGGCTCATTTCCACCTTGACGTGATCTCCCAGGAGAATACGAATATAATACTTGCGCATTCGCCCGGCCAGGTAGGCTAACACCTCATGGCCATTCTCCAGGCGGACCCTGAACTGGGTGCCCGGTAAGGCTTCGACGATCACGCCTTCCATCTGTATCTTATCCTCTTCCTTGGCCATAGATCCTCCTGTACGTTACTGCAACCGTTGAAAACTATTCACCAACCTTGGTGAATTGACGGCGTTTGATTCGGCGGATGGCTTTCTTCTTCTCCACACGGCGCATTTCGCTTTTGGAGATGAACCAGCGTTTCCGTCTAAGTGTGCTCAACACACCACTCTTGACGACCTTTTTGCGGAAACGTTTCATCAGTGAATCTGATGATTCGTTTGGGCGTAAGACAACTACTGGCATTTGTATTCTCACCTCCAATCCTGCATGGAATAAAAAAACTGCGGCCTTCTCTGCGCGCAGTTATAGTTTAACCGAACTCGAGTGTGGAGCGATACAGAATATCCGCTAATCACCTCTCCAAGGAATCAAACCATTCCAAACTGGCACAGAAAGAACATTGATATTATACCGCGATTCTTAAAAATTTATTGATGAATTTTAGATGAGAAGAAGCTCTGCTTGTTGATACGTATGATCCCAAGATAATTTGAAAATCGATGGTACTCTAGTCGAATACCAGCCTCTTTGAATTTGATATCGTCTTTATCAATTTCCCAGTAATACTCCACTTCCCAATCGTCTTTATACTCATCGCTGACCGTTTCTCTATGTCGCCGATTGGTAAACATGATATCAGCGATGAGGATCTCTCCGTTCGGCATCAAGTGCATCAATAAACCATTTATGATTCGAATTTTCTCATCCACAGGAAAGTGATGCAACAGGTAAACCATTGTGATTACATCATATTTCCTCATTAATTTTGAGGATAAGGGCTCTCTCACATCGTGTAAGAAAAACTTGGCCTTTGGAACCTTCCTCCTGGCTATTTCGAGCATGGCAGGTGAAAAATCTGTTCCAATAACCTCACAGCCTTGATCAACTAGTTTTTCAGTCAAATTGCCGGTTCCTGTCCCAAGGTCAAGCACTTTTATCCCCTTGCGTGGATTGACAAATTCGACAACTAGTTCCAACAAGTCATTATATCTTTCAAACGGGAACCCATGACACCCATAGACTGATTCGTCATATCCCGGCGCCCATTGATCAAATTCTGATGGTGGAAAATCAATCACACCCATAATCATAAGGGAAGACTAGATCTCCCTCAATACCTCCTCTTTGCGATTCCTATAATCATTTTCGGTGATCAATCCTTTCGCTTGCAGATCTGCCAGTCCATCAAGCAGTGACTCCACCCAACCTTTCTCACTACCAGGTTCCGAGAAGTTGATCTTGACCAATTGAATTTGTTCCGGTCTGATCGGATCATACTTGATATCCACCCGGCAGCCGGGACAGATCAAAGCTGCGTTCAACCTGGAGACAATTGTCTTCAACACGGCGTTACACGAGACTCTTTCGTTCCGTTTGAATTGGAGCTGTAATTTCACCTGGGGATTCTCATTGATCGATAAACCAATATCGCTGACACCAACAACCTTACCGCGCGCCTCGATGTCGTTTTTGATCTCCACCTGATTCATCTTGCGGTATAGACCGATCATCACTACCTTTTCAACGATCAATGAAAACAGGATTCCCGTAGCACTGACGAGCGTACCCTCATCCACCATCTGTTAAATGCTTCTTCCAATCAAATCGCTTTAAACAGAAGAATATTATATAGATGCTGACTGCGATACTAAGGACAAATACCAATCCAAAAAAGGTTAAATTTCTCTGGGTCTTTTCCTTCGTAACAAATTATTTTTTTCTAGAATCATTATAGAGTATTCTCCAGATTGTTTCATCAGCGAATAAATACGGAGATCCAAAGCCATCGGATTAATTAAAAACGAAAAAGCCGCGTTGAAAACAAGCGGCATAATTAATTAAAAGAAAAAAGTCCCTTGGCAATGACCTACTCTCCCAGGAGGTCGCCCTCCAAGTACCATCGGCGCTGACAGCCTTAACGACCGGGTTCGAGATGTAACCGGGTGTACCACTGTCGCTCAAATCACCAAGAGACTTAATTCACTTATTAAGTTTACCAACGAATAGTATGTAGTCCTCACAAAGAGTGCCGAGTTCCCCGCACCATATGAAGAAGCCCTCGATCATTAGTACGGATTAGCTAAACGCATTACTACGCTTACACACTCCGCCTATCAAGCAGATAGTCTATCTGCGATCTTACTCCCTTACGGGAAAACAGGGATCTAATCTTGTGGCAAGTTTCCCACTTAGATGCATTCAGCGGTTATCTCTGCCTGACTTAGCTACCCAGCAATGCCGTTGGCACGACAACTGGAACACCAGCGGTCAGTCCACC
>DAOUFI010000016.1:0-7336 GCA_034430175.1 Anaerolineaceae bacterium
CGATGATGGGGTGATCCTGCGCATGGCTCCGCTGTGGTCGGTGATTCCGTTATGGAAGAGCGAACCCAAGAAATATTGGGATGAGCTGGCTGCCGGGAAATATGACTGGAGCCGGATCGCCATGAAGTACTGGCCGGAACGGGTGAAGCAAGCCTGTAAGAAGAACAAGTCCTACGCCATCGCGCATGGGCATGAAGAATGGTATGAAGGAGGGTAAGATGCTGAATCTATACTGGAAGTCGAAAGACCAAACCCGCAATCTGCTGCTAATGCCATTTCAGAACGAAAAAGAGTTTGAATCCTACATTTACCGCAACCAGGATTTACTGCCGGATATTTTTATTCTTTACCGCCAAATCCAGACGGGGAATAAGCAGGGCATCCCGGATATGTTGGGGGTAGATCAGGACTCTCGGATTTGCATTATCGAGATGAAAAACGTTGAAGTGGGCGAAGAAATCCTGCCGCAAGTACTCACTTATGCCATGTGGGCTGAGACTAATCCCGATTCTATCAAAGCCATTTGGTTGGAAGCGAAAAACCGCCCTGAGGATATCAAGATCGAGTGGGATGCGCTTGAGGTTCGGATTATTGTGATCGCGCCGGCCTTCAAATCGAGTGTATTAAAATTATCCAGCAAAATAAATTATCCTCTTGACCTGGTTCAAGTCAGGCGGTTTTGCCAGGATGATGATGAATTTGTTATGGTGGAAACCCTTGCGGATATGCCCCAGGCGAAACCAACAACTACAAAAGTGATGGGGGACTGGACATGGGAATATTACGAAAAAGAACATGGTAAAGAACCCACCCAGGAATTTCAGAGGGTGGTCACTCAGCTAGAAGATTTTGTAAAAAAGCAAGGCTGGGATCTTCCTTTCAATCTCAATAAATATTACACAGGCTTCAAACTTGGAAACAAAGTTGTTTTTGATGTTTCTTGGGAAAGTACTAAAACCTGGTCGATCCATATGAAAATCCCGCCGGAAATATCAGAAACTTTTCAAGGAAAAGTATGGAAGTATCACAAATATGACGCCACTTTTAAGAACTCTATGTTTCGGCTTCTTCCCGGTGAAGATGTCGATGTATCAGAATTAAGTGAAATGCTGAAAGCCGCATATCGAAATGTATCCGGAATCCAGGAGTAATAAACCATGCCAACCATTCGAAATCTTCTTTCTCGGGATCTTTCCCGCCGCATCGAAGAAGTCATCAAGCTTGACCAGCGCGATGAACAGACGGTGTATACGGAGCTGACGGAATATGTCACAACAAAACGCATCCGCGAACAATACATCGAGGTTTTAAAACCAATTTCAGAGGGTCCGGGTGATCCGAGCGAAGCGACTGGGGTATGGGTCTCAGGTTTCTTTGGCTCTGGAAAAAGCTCATTTGCGAAAAATCTGGGCTATATCCTCTCAAACCGCTCATTGAACGGAACGCCTGCCAGCCAGATCTTCCTGCAGCAATTGGAGCAGCAGGCTCCCAGTGAGGATTCTACAAAGAAACTACGCGACCTCCTCAACTACATCACCGTAAGAATCCCTACGCAAACGATATTGTTTGATGTCCAGGTAGATCGCGCAGTCCGGCGCTCGACTGAAACGATTGCCGAGATCATGTACACCGTATTGTTGCGTGAACTGGATTATGCCCAGGATTACGACATCGCTAACCTGGAAATTGAATTGGAAGCAGAAAAACGGTTAGGCAAATTCGTCAAAATATGCGCTGAGCTATACCGGGATCAGATTAATGTCAGCGATACGGGTGGAACGACCGTTCCGGTAACATTGACAGGCATCAATGCAGCAGATTATGCAGTCTGGCAAATGGTTCGTAAAGGCGCCCAAAAGGTGCTTCGCACCAGTGCTGTGATGAATCAACTGGATCCAAAGACCTATCCCGCTCCAGATTCCTGGGCGTTATCTTTCAACCCAAATGCAGATATCACCATTAATACCCTGGTGGATCGGACGTTTGAGCTTTCTGCCCGCCGCAGTCCTGGAAAAGCCATCGTATTCGTCATCGATGAGGTAGGACAGTATGTGGCGCGCAGCAGTGAAAAAATTGAGAACTTGCGCGCTGTGGTTGAGCAATTTGGTAAAGAGGGAAAAAACCGGGTACTGGCGAATAAAGCCATTGCACCGGTTTGGATCATAGTCACCTCACAAGAGAAATTGGATGAGGTGGTCGCCGCAATTGATGACAAACGGGTGCAGCTTGCGAAACTACAGGATCGTTTTCGCTATCGGGTGGATATGGCCCCGGCTGACATCCGAGAAGTAGCCACCAGGCGTGTATTGAGTAAAAAGGCAGAAGCCGAACCTGTACTTCGCAAAATGTATCAGGATTATCACAGCCAAATCAAAGCACACACGTCCCCAGAGCGTTCGCAAATCAGTTTCGATTTCAGTGAGCAGGATTTTATCCAGTTCTACCCCTACCTGCCCCACTTCATTGAGCTCTCCATTGACATCGTCTCAGGCATGCGCTTGCAAGCCGGGGCGCCGCGCCACATCGGCGGCAGCAACCGCACCATTATCAAGCAAGTATATGAAATGCTGGTCAGTGACCGTACAGCATTGGCTGATGCGCCTGTCGGCAGCCTGGTATCCATCGACCGGATTTTTGACTTGATCGGCGAAAACTTGCCGACGCAGCGCAAGGATGATATCCGTGATATTGAAATCATGTGGCCCAAGGATCCCTGGCCTCTCAAAGTGGCCAAAGCGATTGCTTTATTGGAGTTTGTCCGCAGCGTGCCGCGTACAGAGAAAAACCTCGCCGCTTTACTCTTCAATGCGGTGGATGCCGGAAGCTGCTTGCCCGAGGTTGAACGAGCTATTGGGCTGCTGCATGAGAAGCAATTCATTCGCCAAACCGAGGATGGTTGGAAGCTTCTGACTGATCAAGAAAAGAACTGGACGGTGGAACGCAACAGTATCAGCCCCACACCGAAAGAACGGCGTGATATCATCGAAGATATCCTGAGGACAAGCTTTAGCGAGCCAAGTCTCAGCCGTTATACGATGGAGAAACGTACTTTCAAACTCGACATTGGCTGGGAAGGACGCAGTATTGCTCAAGGCGAGATTCCGATTGAGCTCAGACTTGAAGATGAACCAAAAAGCCTTTTGGCGAATTTGGAACTTGTTCGAAATGAAAGCCGCGAGAAACCTCGCCAGGTGTTTTGGGTCGCGGCTTTATCCGATGAGATTGATGATCGGGTTGTGGAGCTTTCACGGTCACGCCAGATGGTGGCTAAATATGACCAGCTTCGAGCGCAAGGGAAGCTGAATGCTGATGATTCCAGCAGCCTGGCCAGCGAAAAGCTAGAAGCTGGCCGACATGAGGAACGATTGAAGCGCCTGCTGCTAGAAGCGCTCCAGCAAGGAACCGGGTTTTTCAATGGGGTTTCCAAGAATGGCCCAGATATGGGCACTACCCTGCCGGATATTTTGAAAGGTATGCTGGATTATGCAGTTCCTAAACTGTATGACAAATTAAAGATGGGCAGCGTCCCAGTAAAGGGAACAGAAGCAGATGAAATCCTCAAAGCAGTCAACCTGAACGGATTATCAAAGGTTTTTTATTCCGGTCAGGACGGCCTGAAACTTGTGATCACCGAGGGTGGGAAGACCATCATTCACACTCAGGCTGAGATTGCCCTTGAAGTGATGGGGTATTTGCAGCAAGAACATAGTTATGGCAACAAAGTGACTGGACGTATCTTGGAAGATCATTTTGGTGGATTGGGATACGGTTGGTCACGCGAAGTATTATGGATCGTACTGGCGGCATTATTACGCGCCGGCGTGATTGAAGTGACGTATCAGGGCCGCCGATTCCGCAATCACCTGGATCCCCAAGTGAGATCCGTATTCGCATCCACGAACACTTTCCGATCAGCATCCTTTGCTCCTCGTAAAGCTCCCGACCTTAAAACCCTGGTGAATGCTGCCAAACGCTATGAGGAGATAACCGGGGAAGAAGTGGACGTGGATGAAGCTGCTATTGCTCAGGCTTTCCAGAAATTAGCGCAAGCAGAACTCAACGCCCTTTTACCGGTGGACGCAGTTGCCAGAGCTAATAACATTCCCGTTCTTGATATTTTGGAAGAATATCAGAGTACTTTGAAGGCGATTCTGCAGGGAGCATCCGATGATTTGGTGAATATGCTGGAAGGTGAAGGCGAATCATTCAAGAAACTGCGTTCACACGTCCAGGGTATTCGTGGAGCGACTGAACCGGCTGGGATTAAACGCTTGCAGCGAGCCAGAATGGCAGCCACGCAAATGGCTGGGCTACTGATCGAACGGGGTGTCGATGCAGGAGTAGTTGAGGCGAGGGATTTATTGGAAGCTCGTTTGACCGATGGGTCGTACTATCAACAAACAGCTGAGGTGGACCAGGCGATCCAAACCATTGAAAACACTTACACCCAAACATACTCAACCATCCATCAGGAACGAGCTAAAATATTTCGTGAAGCGATTGACCAGGTGAAAGGTTCACCAGATTGGGTTGCCTTGCAACCTGATCATCAAGCGACAATCCTTGCTCAATTAACAAGCCGGTATTGTGATGGTGCACCTTCACAAAGTGAAGGCGTGGAGAATGGTTCATTTGCATTATCAGCTGGCAAACTGGTTTGCGAACAGTGTAACGCTACCATCCCCCAGATGGAATCGGATATCGCCGCAGCAAACGGGTTAAAAAACGCAGTAATGCGAAAAATCCAAGAAATCCTCAAGCCGGAAGAAAAAGTGGAGCGGGTGAAAATATCCGCCATCCTGAACACGCTTCAAGCGCTGAATACCCGTGAAGAAGTAGAAGATGCGTTGGAACAGCTTCGAGAAGCCCTGATGGAACGGATTGATGCAGGTGTGAAGGTCATCCTGGAGTAATCACCATGCCCAGTCCTATTCAGACATTCAAAGACAATATACGGCCGGCGAACTTGATGCTCCAGGTATATTCGTTACTGGATACCAATGATCATATCAGTTCTGAAGAAGAAATGATCAATGCATTACGTGCGATTGTGCAGGCTGAAGCGACCGAAGAACTATTGTTGGTATATAACGAATTGTTTCTGGGTCTGGTTCGCGAGCGTGCCCAGCTGCCACCTTCCACGTTACGTCGGGCTTCACTCAATCACTTGCTTCGGCAGGCGGTGGTTGCAGGATGCACGGCACTCGATACGTATTTACCATCACTACTTCGTGTCAATTTACCCACGTCGATTCGTGCATTTGGTAGAGATTTCATTCCAAGAGATGACGCGATAGTCATGGAGTTCTTCCAAGACCTCACCTTTACACTAGATGAAACATTACGCTTGTTGGCTGATCCCAATTCTGCTGAGTATATTGCCAATAAAATCCTTGGGTTAACAAATTTCAGCTACCTTAGCTCAAGAAAAGGCGTTCATGTAACCGGGCGACTGTTGGGTGTGCAGAATCCCTGGGATCAGATATCCAATCAATTGGGTAGAGATAAAAAGGAGATGGGGACGGCATTATTTGAAATTTCGGAACGTCGGAATAGTATCGTCCATCGAGCGGACCGCAGCAAAGAAGATCCAGATGGTCATCCCCAAGAGATCAGCTATGCATGGGCAAAAAGGTCTGTAGACACCGTGGAACATATCAGCTTGGCATTGGATGAAATTGTGCAGACAAAAATGAATGAGCTGCAGGCGGTGATCAATGCGCGGTAAGTTGGGACTAGAGTTTTCATGAGCGAGTTAAAGCTACCAAACCAGGTAAGCCAATTGCGCCAATCAGATTTTTACGCGATTCCTAGTAAACCGTGGGTGTATTGGGTGAGTGAAGATATTCTCCAATTATTTAAAAACATACCCCCCGCAAAATATACTGCAGATGCGCGCAGAGGATTGGCGACAGGAGATAATACAAGATTCTATCGATATTGGTGGGAAACCGGACTTGCCAATATTGGACAAGGGATGGAAGATCGCACAGCAGCCAAAAATTCTGACAAAAAATGGTTCCCAATTATGAAAGAAGGCGCTTTTTTGCGCTGGTATGGGAATCAATATTACATCGTGAATTGGAAAAATGATGGACATGAAATTAGATCATTTTTTACTCCTAAAGGGAAATTGGCTTCTCGTCCTCAAAATCTTGAGTATTATTTCCGTGAAGGGATTACATGGAGTACGATCACCTCAAAAAAACTCTCAGTAAGATTTATGCCTAAAGGTTTTATCTTTTCAGATAAAGGCGATTCCGCTTTTACTGAAGCCCCATTATTTTTGCTAGCCATATTAAATTCGTCTCTCGGAGCCTTTTTTGCTCGGTTGCTTTCGGGCACAATGGATCTAACTTGTGGAACAATTGCTGATCTGCCTACAATAAAGCCGAATAAACTAATTATTCAAAATGCGCAAAAATGTATAAGATTAGCCAAAGAAGAATATACTGCTAATGAATTAGCATTTGAATTTGTATTTCCACTAAGTTGGATCCATGGGGTAGACGACCAAACAAAAATCCTCAATTTAATGATCTCTGAAGAATCCAAAATTGACAATGAAGTATTTCGCCTTTATGGTGTATCAAATAAGGATCGAATTACCATCGAAACAGAATTATCAGGGGGGGTATTAGAAGACGCAGTATTAGAAGGCGAAATAGAAGAAACAGAGAATAGCGAAGAAACGACCAGTACTATTTTTACGCAGCAAGAACTTGGTTTACGGTGGCTCTCCTATACCGTTGGCATTATCCTTGATCGCTTCCACCCAGGTTCTGCCGGTAGTCTTGGCTCTGGCATCTACCGCCGTACCGATTTTGCAATCGGCTCATTGCCCGAACCCACTGAAGAAGAATTCAACGAACTGGTCGGCGAGCCATCCAAGTTTGCTTATATCGATGAGCAGGGCGGGCGGCATGTCTTCACCCGCGAAGTGGAACAGGCCCTGCGGGAGCTGGCAGTCCCAGACGGCATCGCCGTCTTCGACCCCAACCACCCCCGCGACCTGCCCACCCTGGTGAGCAAGGCATTGGAACTCATGCTCGGACAGGCGCAAGCCCAGGAAGTGATCCAGCAGGCGGCTGGCGGTGATCTGCGCAAGTTCCTGGAAAAGGATTTTTTCACCCAGCACCACATCAAACAATACCGCAAACGTCCGGTCTACTGGCCGATCCAGTCTTCAAAGCGTTCCTACGGCTTTGTGCTGTTCCACGAGAAGATCGACCGCAACACCTTCTATGCCCTGCAGCAAGAACCCTACCTGCCCACCAAACGACGTGCTGTGCAGCTGCGCCTGGAAGAGCTTGGTAAAAAGGTGCTGACCGCCCAA
>DAOUFI010000017.1:0-12451 GCA_034430175.1 Anaerolineaceae bacterium
CAAATATTCGTATCAGTTACCAGAACGGATGGCAAGGTCATTTTGCTGCAGTGCCTCCATCTCCCACCCTAGTTGTAATGGCTTGCCATACAATTCCTGCGCCCTGGAACGCGAGATCAAATCCTCAGCCAAAGCGCGATAAATTAACCGTTCCATCCGCATGGGCGTTTCGGGTGAATAAGGTTTTCCTGGTTCCTGGCGATGCCAATCATTGACGCGGAACTGCTGGAATAAACGCGCTGCGGTGTTTTCAGAAATAATGGAAAGATCCTTGGCACGGTAAATCCAGGCTTGCATACTTAAGCCGTATTTATGCTTAAGCATGTGCAGCTCGTTGATGTTGAGGTCCGTCCGGTTGGCACCCAGCTCATATCGAGCCGTTGCTGCCGGCACGAGGAAAGCCCCAACAAACCGATTAGCCGCCTGTTCTGGATTAAGGTCGCCCTGAACATCCAGGATCAGGTGCCCCAGCTCATGCCCTAAATTGAATCGCTGCCGGTCGCCTGATAATTCGCCTTTGGTTACAATGACTGGGTCGCCATCGGCTTTGAAAGTGCAGGCGTCAAAATGCTCGAAACCAGAGATGATCCCCACCTTGATTCCCCGGTCCTCCAGCAACTGGACTAAATTTTCGATTGCATCATAGCCCAGGCTCCAGTGGTCACGTAATTCGAGAGCAGCGGTTTCAATTTCATCCAGTGAGGTCACTTTCCGCAGTGGGAGGTTTGCTGCATGTTGTTCTTCCGGGAAAAGACTTTCAACCTCGAGATAACGCTCCACCCAATCCTGGATACGCATTTGGATGGCTTCCTGTTCTTTGACGCCCAGTACAGCGTGTTTTCGATAGGCTTGAAGTTGAACTGATACCGTGCTCGGGCGAAAGAAGAAATCCACCTTGACCTGCAAAGCCTGAGACAGCCGCAGCAATACGCCAGAGCTGGGCATATCCTGGTCTCGTTCATATTTTGAGATTGCCATGGCGCTGACCCCAATTTCATCCGCCAGTTTTCGCAAGGAAAAATTACCCGCTTTCCGAGCCTGTTTGATACGCCCTCCGATGGTCATGGTCATCTCCTTTTCTCTTTCAGTTTACATAATATCACAAATTATATAAATTGTAAACCGCTATCTGTCAAAAAATGGAAAATAGAAACTGCCCTCCTATTTGATTTTGCTTTTCCTTCCCCGATGCTATAATCATTGGAGCAACTGTGATAATCTCAATTTTAACAGCGAGGTGAGTAATGGCCGACACGGATGAGTTCTGGACGGCAGAAGAAGTCTCAAATTACCTGCGCATTCCGCAATCGACCATTTACAAGCTCGCCCAGGATAAAGTGTTACCCGGATTCAAGGTGGGAAAGCACTGGCGCTTTCGCCGGGAAACAATTCTTGAATGGATCAAGACGCAAGAGGAAAGCCCTGTACCTTTTATCGAAGACACCAAGGATATCGAATAATTTCTTATGACCAAACTAACACTGACAAATCTTGAATCCGATCTCTGGGAAGCCGCGGATCAGTTACGTGCCAATTCAAAACTCACCGCCAACGAATACAGCCAGCCTGTATTGGGTCTGATCTTTTTGCGCCATGCCTACAACCGTTTCTTGATGATCAAGGCCGAGATCGAACCGACCCTTCCCCTGCGCGGAGGCGTGCGTGCGCCCTTGCAGGCTTCTCATTTTCAGGGCAAGGCAGCCATTTTTCTTCCGGAGAAAGCCCAGTACAGCTACCTGGTGAACTTGCCCGAAGACCAGGATATCGGTAAGGCGCTGGTGGAAGCGATGGAATTGATCGAAGCCCAGGTGCCCATGCTTTCGGGTGCACTGCCCAAAGAGTATACGCGCTTTGAGCCCAAACTGCTGCGTGACTTGCTGCGCATCTTCAACCGCGACGCGCTGCAAAATGCCAATGGCGATGTGTTTGGGCGCATTTACGAATATTTCCTCAATAAGTTTGCCATGAGCGGCGCGCAGGAAGGCGGCGAGTTCCTCACCCCACCCTCGCTGGTGCGCCTGATTGTCAATGTGATCGAACCCGATCACGGCATTGTCTTCGACCCGGCCTGCGGTTCGGGCGGTATGTTTGTGTGGACCGGTTATTTCCTCAACGAGCAGGGCACAGAACCTTCGAAAGCCGTGACGATTTACGGGCAGGAAAAAGCCGAAACCAACACGCGCCTCAGCCGGATGAACCTGGCGGTGCACGGCCTGGAGGGGCAGATTGTGGAAGGCAATACCTTCTACGACCGCCGCCCGGAGCTGGTGGGTAAGTGTGATTATGTCATGGCCAATCCGCCCTTCAATGTAGACGGTGTGGACCCTGCGCGCCTGAAGAATGACCCGCGTCTGCCATTTGGCCTGCCGGGGCTGGCTCAAAAAACCGGTGCGATCAGCAACGCCAATTATCTGTGGATCCAGTATTTCTACTCCTACCTCAACGAGCGCGGGCGGGCGGGATTTGTCATGGCTTCCTCCGCCACCGACGCCGGCCACAGCGAGAAGACCCTGCGCCAGAAATTGCTGCAAACCGGGCACGTGGATGTGATCATCGCCATCGGAACCAACTTCTTTTACACCCTCACCTTGCCCTGCACGCTGTGGTTTTTCGATAAGCGCAAGCCGGCGGAACGGCGCGACAAGGTGCTGATGCTGGACGCGCGCAGCGTATACCATGTGGTGACGCGCAAGCTGCGCGATTTCACCGACGAGCAGCTCGCCAACCTGACCGCCATCGTCTGGTTGTACCGCGGCGAGGGGGAGCGTTTCCTCAAGCTGGTACGCGACTACCTGGAGAAAGCGCAGGCCGCCGCCGACCGGCTGCCCGATAGCCTGGCCGCGCTGGAAGCGCCGGCGGCCAATGCGCTCAACGTGCTGCAGCCCTTTGCGGCTTCGCTGCACACCAACGGCGAATTGAGCGCCGAGGATATCCAGGCTTTCCAGACACGGGTGGAGGAAGCCCGCACATCTTGGAATAATTGCAAGGAAATATGCGCCAATCTTTTGAAGGATTGGCAGGAATACCGCGCTTCCACCCGGGCGCAGGCGCTGGAGAGCAACGCCGACCAGCACGCCTGCCGGCAGCAGCTGGCGGAGTTTGAGCCGCGCTTCAAAGACGCCCAGCGATTGTTGAACGAAAGCTACAAACAGGTGCAGCGCGCCCAGGAAGCGGCCGAAAAAGGCCTGGCGGCGCGGCGCAGCGCCGGCTGGGATGGACCTGCTTTACGTAAAGCCATGGAAGCCTGGAACACCGCCCGTGAAGAAGCCGTGGAGACCCTGCGCGCAGCGTTGTACTTTGCCCACCAGGCAACCTTGCTGCAGGAACGCTTCCCCGAGGCGCAGTACGCCGACGTGCCCGGGTTGTGCAAGGTGGTGACGCTGGAAGAGATTGAAGCCAAAGACGCCAGTCTGACGCCGGGACGATATGTAGGGGTTGCCCCACAAATCGAGAACGAGGATGATTTTTCTCAAAAGCTTCTTGAAATTCATGATGAATTACAGGCGCTTAATGATGAAGCCGTAATTCTAAGTAAAAATATCCTTGATAACTTTGAGAATTTGGGAATCGATTAAGATGCAATTAGGGAATTTGGTTACGTTTAAAACAGGAAAATTGGACTCAAACGCCGCTGTTCCAGGAGGTGAATATCCCTTTTTTACTTGTGCTAAAGAGACATATCAAATTGATAAATTCGCCTTTGATACGGAATGTGTTTTACTAGCGGGGAACAATGCAAATGGGGTTTTTTCGATTAAGTACTATTCAGGTAAATTTAACGCTTACCAAAGAACATACATAATTGAACCAAAAAACCGAGAAGAATTAAGTACAAATTTTTTATATTACGCACTTCAATTAAAATTAAGATTACTACAAGGACATTCAGCTGGAACAGCGACAAAATATCTTACATTACCAATTTTAAACGAACTACAGATTGATGTGCCTGATTTTGGAATTCAAAACAAAATAACCTCAATTCTCTCCGCCTATGACGACCTGATCGAGAACAACAACCGGCGCATTGCCCTGCTGGAAGAATCGATGCGGCTGCTGTACCGCGAGTGGTTTGTGCGCCTGCGTTTCCCCGGGCACGAGCATGTCCGTGTGATCGACGGCCTGCCGGAGAGGTGGGAGAGAACTACCATAGATCAGGCCTTTTCTATTTTAGGCGGAGGAACACCATCAAAAGGGGTGCAAGCGTATTGGCAGGATGGGGAGATTAACTGGTTCACACCAACCGATTTGACCAAAGCACAGGCCATGTTTGCTGAAGAGTCAATTAGCAAAATCACTGCCGATGGCTTGGCCAATAGCTCTGCTAAGCTATTTCCGCCATATTCAATTATGATGACCAGCCGGGCAACCATTGGAGCAATTGCGATTAATACTACAGAAGCTTGCACAAACCAAGGCTTCATTGCCTGTCTCCCCAATGAACGCGTTCCTTTGTATTTCCTGTTTCATTGGTTGAAAGATCATGTGGAGGAATTTATCAGTCACGCAACTGGAGCTACCTTCAAAGAAATTACAAAAGGCGTTTTCCGCCAGTTGCCCATTATTCTGCCAGATCAGGATACTATGCTGAAATACGAAGAAACAGTAAAACCTATGGCAGAATGTGTATTAAATTTACAACGTCAGAATAAGCGATTATCCGAAGCCCGCGATCTGCTCCTGCCGCGCCTGATGAGCGGGGAGATCGATGTTTCCTGAGGGGGCGTCTTGCCATGAGTCATGACTACTCCGAAGATAAACTGGTTCAACAAACCACCGCAGCCTTCCTGGCCGATCCGCTCGGCTGGCAGCCGGTGTACGCCTACAACGATGAAACCTTCGGCCTGGGCGGCCTGCTGGGGCGAAAAGATGACACGGAAGTCGTCCTCACCCGCTCGCTGCTGGCCGCGCTGCGACGGTTAAACCCCGGCCGTCCGGAAGACGCCTACCACCAGGCTGTGGATGCGCTCACCAGCTATGATGCCGCCAAGACCCTGCTGCACATCAACGCAGAGATGTACACCCTGCAGCGCGAGGGCGTGCCGGTCACGTACCGCACGCCGCAGGGTAAGGAACGCAGTGAACGTCTGCGCGTGTTTGATTTTGAATATCCGGAGAACAACGAATTTCTGGCGGTGCGTGAACTGTGGGTGCGCGGGCCCATTTACCGCCGCCGCCCGGATATCATCGGTTTTGTCAACGGGCTGCCGCTGCTGTTTATTGAACTCAAAAAACACCACAAAGACCTGCGTGTGGCCTATGACGAAAACCTTTCGGATTACCGCGACACCATCCCGCACCTCTTCTATCACAACGCCTTTATTGTCCTGGCCAACGGCCTGCGCGGGCGCATTGGCTCGCTGACCAGCAAATACGAACATTTTGGTGAATGGAAACGCCTGGCAGAAAACGAACCGGGCAAGGTGGATTTTCAGACCTTGCTGCTGGGGGTGTGCCGCAAGGCCAGCTTCATGGATTTATTTGAGAATTTCATCCTCTTCGACCGCAGCAAAGCCGAGCCGCGCAAGATTATCGCCCGCAACCACCAGTATCTGGGGGTCAACCAATCCTTTGCCGCCGTCCAGGAGCGTGAAGTGCGCGCCGGCAAGCTGGGTGTATTCTGGCATACCCAGGGCGCGGGAAAATCCTACTCCATGGCGTTTCTGGCGCGCAAAGTTCACCGCAAGCTGCCCGGCGATTACACCTTCCTGATGCTCACCGACCGGCTGGAGCTGGACAAACAGCTTTACAAGACCTTTGTGGGCATCGGCGAGGTCGCCGAAGGCGAAGAATGCCGCGCCACCAGCGGACCGCACCTTCAAACGCTGCTCGGGCAGAACCATCGCTATGTGTTCAGCCTGATCCACAAATTCAACCTGGACAACCAGGAGCCCTACTCGCAGCGCAGCAACCTGATTGTGTTCTCGGATGAAGCCCACCGCACGCAGTACGGCCTGTTTGCCCGCCGCATGCGTTTTGCGCTGCCAAAAGCTGCCTATATGGGCTTCACCGGCACCCCGCTGCTGGGCGGCCCGGAAGACCAGCTCACCCGTCAGATCTTCGGCGATTACGTTTCGGTGTACGATTTCTACCGCGCCGTGGAAGATGGCTCAACCGTTCCACTGTATTACGACAATCGCGGCGAGAAACTGGGCATCACTACCGAGAGCCTGAATGACAAGATCGCCGACGTGCTGGACAGCTACGATTTGGAGGAAGAGAAAGAAGAACGCGTGCGCCGGGCACTCTCCCAGGAATACGCTGTCATCACCGCGCCGGAGCGCCTGGAGCGCATCGCCCAGGATTTTGTGGCCCACTACACCAAACGCTGGCAGACCGGTAAAGCCATGATCGTGTGTGTGGACAAATTGACCACCGTCCGCATGCACGCCCTGATTGAAAAATACTGGCAGCAGGAAATTGCCGTCTGCAAGAAACAAATCCAGCAGGCCACCGACGACCAGCAGCAAGCCGAACTGGAAACCTATCTGGAATGGCTGCAAAGCACCGAGCGGCTGGTCATCGTCAGTGAAGAGCAAAACGAGGTCAAAACATTCCAGAAATTTGGGCTGGATATCACCCCCCACCGCAAGATCATGAAGGATCCCAACCGTGACCTGGAAGAGGAATTCAAGAAAGAAGACCATCCATTCCGGGTGGCGGTGGTGTGCGCCATGTGGCTGACCGGTTTTGACGTGGAAGCGCTTTCTACACTCTACATCGATAAGCCGATGAAAATGCATACCCTCATGCAGACCATTGCGCGTGCCAACCGGGTGAAAGAGGGCAAACCCAACGGGCTGATTGTGGATTACAACGGCCTGGTCAAGAGCCTGCGTCAGGCCCTGGCGGTGTACGCCGCGGGAGCCGGCGGAGAAACAGCTCCCGACCCACTGCCGCCGGTGGATCAATTATTCAAACGATACGACGAAGCGCTGCAGAATTGTTCAGCCTACTTGTCCGAACTTGGTTTTGAGCTGAGTGATTTGATCGAGGCTGAGGGGTTTGACAAACTGGAATTGATCCAAAAGGGAGTAGAAGCTGTCTGTTTGAACGACGAAACACGTGCGCGTTTCCGTGCATCTGTTCATGAAGTTCTTGAACTCTCTCAAACCCTGCTTAGCGAGAACCGCCTGTATTGGCCAGTCTATAAACAGCGGCAGGACGCCCTGGAAGCATTATTTGAACAAGTCGAGGATCACCGCCAACCGGAAGACATTTCGGACATTTTGAACGATGCGTACAAAGTGATTGG
Organism: Anaerolineaceae bacterium; assembly: GCA_034430175.1. GTDB lineage: Bacteria > Chloroflexota > Anaerolineae > Anaerolineales > Anaerolineaceae > UBA6107. The sequence continues at coordinate 7,256 of DAOUFI010000017.1, forward strand.
ACAATCGGTTGGCGTTTATTCCACCGGGCAGCAGCCTGGAGGGGATTCTGGCAAGTTGTTTGACATCAGCCAGATTGATATCCAAAAACTGCGCCAGGAATTCGAGCACTCCCCGCGCCAAAACCTGGCGGTTCAAACCCTCAAGGAGCGGGTGGAAAAACGATTGGAGATTATGCTGCGCCGTAATCCGCGGCGCGTGGATTTCTCAGAACGCTTCCAAAAGATTGTCGATGAATACAACCAGGAAACCGACCGTGCGACCATCGAAAAGACGTTTGAGGCACTGTTGAATCTGGTCGAAGCGTTATCTGACGAAGAACAACGCTCTGTTCGGGAAGGATTAGACGAAGAAAGCCTGGCCATCTTTGACCTGTTATGTGAAAGGAAAAACGAACTCAATCCCCGAACCCGAAATCGCGTTAAGAAAATTGCTCAAGAGCTGATTGAGAAAATCAAGGCGGAAATTGGCAAGGTGGATAATTGGCGCGCCAAAGATACGACTAAGGCGCAGATCCGCAGCCTGATCTTCAATTACCTGTACGATGAGCAAACGGGCCTGCCGGTGGATGTGTACTCACCCGAAGATGTAAATACCCTGGCAGAAGAATTGTTCAAGCATGTGTATGTGCAGTATCCCGATGCAGTGGAGAATGTGTATAACCAGTAGCGATAGTGAGTCGCCTTCTAGGATTCAACAAAGTCGTAGAGTAATGCGAGAAAAATCAAATTTAATCTCTTAATTTCCAGGGAAAATGCGCATTAATTAAAAATCTGTAGAGATTTGGATAAAATAACCAATTAGGAATGAAAAATTTAATCATATAAACCAAAAACTAGTCAAATTACCCGGAGGGGGCATGCAACTCATCACAATTGAAATCAAAAATTTTCGTTGTTTGAAAGACGTAAAGATACCTTTTCGCGAATTAACTGTCTTAATTGGCGAAAATGATGCCGGAAAGAGCACTGTACTGGATTTATTAGACTTGATTTTGAACGAACACCAACCTGAAGATAGCGATTATTACTATTTCGATGATGGTATTGGAAATCCAGAAAGCCGAGCAGATGAAATTGAGGCAGTTCTAACCTTTCATCCGTATAATGGCCAAACAATATCACAAGAGTTCCTATCTTCTGATGGATTTTTCCGTTTGAAGAAACGGTTCACAAGACTCAGTGGAGAGACCTGGTATAACGGGCGCTGTTATGAACAGGAAGTCCTCAATCAAGATTTGACATCATTGAGAGTAGCTGACCTTGATGCAATCATCCAGGAAATCGGGATCGTCGTTGGGGGAAGGTTGAATAAAGAAGAAAAAATTCAAAGAATTGAAGATTATAAACAACACGCTCCGTTTCATGACGCTTGGGTAACTACTACCCCGGCTGCTTTACGGGAATTTCTTCCCCGTTTCGAACGTTACCGTTCGCTTGACTATCAAGATCCGACAAATGTTGTGATGAAAACTCTTCGAACCGTGTATGAATCGAAAATATTTGAAACCGATGAAAACGGTACGCGTCAACCAATTGCATCTCTAAGAGATCTAAAATCTGACATTGAAACTGAGCTAAATAGAAAGGTGTCGGAGTTATTAGGATATGTTCAACGGTACAACCAACGTGTTCAACGAGTGGAATTCAATCCCACAATAGATTTCTCTGGAGGGTTGAAAAGTGGTCAATTTTCGATCGATGATGGGCGGGGATTTCATTGGTTAAATAAATGTGGTGATGGAACAAAAAGACGGTTATTAATGGCTTTTTTTGATTGGGAGAGAGAAATTTTAGGCCAACAACAAACTCGTCCACTATTACGTGGTTATGACGAACCGGACGTCAATCTTCACTACGAAGCCCAACGACATATGTATCGAACGATCCGAGATATCGTTTACCAGGAAAATTCTAGAATACAAGCGATCGTTTGTACTCATAGCCTGACAATGATTGACCATGCTCCTGCTACAAGTATTAATCTATTGCGTTTATGTGAATGTGGCATGACCGGTGTGAATTATCTCGATACTTTAGAAGATCAGGATGTTGAGGATTTTCTTGTAAATCTTGCCGCGGAATTAGGTATCACCAACTCTATTCTCTTCTATGAACGTTGCTACATTATTATTGAAGGGCCAACCGAAGAAAATGCTTTACCTATCTTTTACCATCGTTTGTATGGTCATAGCATGATTGAGGATGGCATCCGCTTGATCAACATAGAAGGTAACGGAGGCAAAAAGGGCCTTCTAAAACTACTTGGAAAAAACCGACAACAGCTCACGATTGCATTTTTGGATAGTGATACACAAACCAACCAGGATTTTATTAGTGCAGGTTTCACAAGAGACCAGGTTGATGATTATTTAATATTGATTGGGCATAAAGAATTCGAAGATGCATTCTCAGATGAATCTATCTGTTCTTGCCTTAACTTGGTATGGCCTCGAAATGATAACGCACCTTGGGCACCTGAACACTTGTCAGGCATAAGAAATGAACCGAATAAGAAATTCTCCGAACGATTAATGGGATTAATTTATCAGAATAGTGAAAGTGATGTTCCCAATACGAAGCCTGTCTACGGACAAAAATTAGCCAGTATTTGTCCGCTCGAGATGATACCAGAACGAGTTATTCACCTTTTCAACAGAGCAAGAGAGATAGCCCGCGTTGGCTAGAGGAGAAAAAATGTTACGAACACCTGTTTCATCAAGTGACCTGCGATCAGTCGGCTATGATCCTCAAACCCAAACACTAGAAATTGAATTTAATTCAGGAGGGGTTTATCAATATTTCAATGTACCTGTTGGTGTATATCAAGGGCTTATGAGTGCAGCGTCACATGGTATATATTTCCACCAAAACATAAAGAATACTTACTCGTATCGTCGGATCGGGTAAGATCTGGCAGCTTAATCAAATAACACTTAGAAACTGCAGGAAGTGAGATCTTTCCTGTAGATAATTAGTTTTAAGATAAATAAGTTAACCATCGAGGTAATCGGTTATGAAATTTCTATTGTTGGGGGTATTTGGGTTGTCATATTTATACATTAAAAAAGTTGAAAATATGACAAGATTGTGCTAGAATAAAGTACCACTGGAGGAGGGCACGATGACGAATACGATAGGACAAAAGATCAAGGCGCTGCGCGAGAAAGCCGGCTTGAACCAGATGCACGTCGCTCAGTTTTTAGAAATGGATCAAAGCACTATCTCGAAGTGCGAAAAGGGCGAGCGCCAGTTCCAAGTGGATCATTTGGAACGGCTTGGCAACCTGTTTGGTGTATCCCTGAGTGACTTGATGAATGAGGACGTACCGGTGGCGCATTTGCAAATCGCATTCAGGGCGAATGGAATTCAGGTGGAAGATCTCAATGCCATCGCAGATATTCAAAAAATCGCATTGAACCTGGACAAGATGCATGCTATTTTACGGGAGAACCTGCATGAAGCCTAAGCCAGAGCTCAGTTACCAGGCGAATGAGCTTCGAAAACGATTCGGAGAGGACTTATCCTCTCCGATCGATGTTTTTGCCATCCTGCAATCGCAAGAACGCCTGACGCTGGTTTTTTACCCCTTCTCCAACCACATCTCTGGCATGTGCGTGCGCACGCGCAGCGGCGAACAACTAGTCGCGATCAATTCAACCAGAACGCTAGGCCGCCAGCGCTTCACCGCCGCGCATGAGCTGTATCACCTGTTCATCCAGGACGAAATCACCACCGTGATCTGCGGCAATGATATTGGTGCTGGCAGGGATGAGGAAGAAAAGAATGCGGATTGTTTTGCTTCATACTTCCTCGCGCCAAACGATGCGCTGCGCAGCTTCATCGAGAAAAACTTGATAAAGGGTGGGCGCAGACCCTTGGCGGTTGAAGATGTCGTGCGCATCGAACAGCATTTCCGCATGAGCCGACAGGCGACTCTCTACCGGTTGGTTGGGGATGGCTGGATCTCCCTGGATTTCGCGAACACGCTCAAATCCGACATCATCGCCTCGGCGCGCAAGTTGGGGTTTGGCGATGAGTTGTACATCCCCACCCCGGAGAACCGGCAGTACTTTACCACTGGAAGCTACATCGAGTTGGCTGAACGACTGAGCAACGGCAATGTGATCTCCAATGGCAAATACGAAGAGCTGTTGCTGAATGCCTTCCGGGCCGACATCGTATACAACCTCGCAGCCGAAGACCAGGAGGCGTATGACTGAGCCGTTATTCCTGGATACAGACTGCCTTTCGACATTTCTGTGTGTTGGGCAGGAAAACCTTGTTCTCCAGTTGTACGCCGGTCGCATCGGCATTCCTCAGCAAGTGTATTTTGAATTGAGAAGAGTGCAGTTCATGAAAAACAAGGTGGATGCTTTGTTAAATGCGAATCGAGTCATGCTGTACCAAATCATCGCCGGTACTGACGCTGGATACTTATACTTGAAGCTTACTGAACATCCTGATCAGGGATACAAGATCATTGGTAGTGGAGAGGCAGCCGCGATTGTGCTTACCAAGGAATACAATGGAATCTTGGGAAGCAATAACATGCGGGATATTCTGCCCTATATCAAGTCCTTCAACTTGCAGCACCGCACTAGCGCCGATATCATGATTGAGGCGCTGGACCATCATTTGATCAACGAAGGCCAGGGCAACGTGATCTGGCGAGATATGCTGCAGCGCAACCGCAAGCTACCCACCGACACATTTACGCAATTCCTGGCAAGCCGAAAATAAACGGGGGATGGAAAGCCCAGGTCGTAATTATTTCTCCGGGTGTTGAAACCTATCCCAAGGACCGATTTTGCGGCCTGGTTCCTTGACTTGACAAAACTTCATGCGCGCGGGTAAATCAATTTAACATCGTTCCCCCTAAGACTCTACGGGAACGACCTACCGTGAACAACCTGCCAGGTCGTTCCACTGCGAATACTAGTCAGAGAAAAAATGAAGATCTCAAAATATAATTAATGGATGGCAACCAACAACGCGCTTGAAATTACCCTAGACACCTGGATTATTTCAGACACGCATTTTTTCCATGAAAATATCGGAAGGTATTGCAGTCGTCCTGAAAACTGGCAGGATTTGATCATCAAGAATTGGAATGATCTGGTTTCCCCAGACGAAACCGTTCTGCACCTGGGTGATTTTGCGTTAGGCAACAAAAGCAATTTTGACCTCCTGTCTGGT
>DAOUFI010000018.1:0-64438 GCA_034430175.1 Anaerolineaceae bacterium
TCAAACCAATATTTCTTGTATCCATCCGCCAGATATTGCCGGTCAGCTGTGTAGAGGAATACACTGACAGTGACTTCCATCCCTTGATGGTGAAATACCCTGGGCACTCCATTCTCTTCGAATAAAGCGCGGTATCCATCTATCTTGTGTTCGTATTCCGTGCGCCCAGTACCTTTGGGATCGATGTACACGATATGGTATCGATTTCCTCTTTTGAGCCAGAAGATGAAATCGGGCTTGAAATTGGCAATACGGTTCTCAATTGGGTAATAATACGGGATGTTGATGTCATCAACCGTTTCATCAACACGGCTGAACAACCACCAATCGAAGTTCTTAAATCGGTGATCCTTCTTACGCAGATATTCTTCTAAAGAGCGCAAGAAGCGCACTTCACTTTCCACGTGTATTACGCTGCGGATGTAATCGATCCGTTCATTTTCACTCAATAAGACCGGGATGTAGTAATGGTTGGCAATCCGCTTGATTTCCAGTTGGGCATTATTGGCAAAATAAGTGTCTGACTGCTGCTGGCGCAGGCCATCAACTTCATCCTCATAATCGTCAAATGAAAGTTGACCGGCTGTGTATTTGGCTCTCGCCTCCTGAATGAGTTGGACGGCTTGCAGCACCCTTTGAATCCTTCGTTCCAGATCCCCGATTTTTTCAATGGACACTTTGATGTGCCGGAAATGATTGATCTCGTTTTCTAGCTCTTTAAACCCGGTCAGTTCCTTGTTGCGCAGGTTGAAATAATTGGATGACTGGCGGATGAGAACTGGCAGGTTGCGGTATGGACGCGGATTATCCGTCCGGTAGGTTTCGCCAGGATTCTGCAGGCTGGCTCGCAGGGCGGTAATCTGGACTGGTGGGACTTCGTGCAAGGCATAAAATACCCGGTCGTCATCCACATAATTCATATAGTTGGTCAACAAATCCAGGTTTTCAGGCGTCAATGAGAACTTTGCCAGCTCTCGTTCTTTGTAAAGTAACGCAGAACTCTGAGCATAGGTTGGGATCAGCAGCAGTTTGCCCTGTGTTGCTTCTGTGTTGAGTTCAAGTGAGATTTCCACCTCGCCGGCTTGTTTCTCTTCCTGATCCAGGCCGCCAATCACCAGGTTGAGCGCTTCGCGATTGGTGCCGAAGATAAAAACGCTTTCCAGCGGTTGGACGTCATTCTTAATCCTGTCAAGCACTTCATGGTCTTCATCTGATAACGCATTGCTGGTGATCAATTCGCGCAGACGTTTTCGTCGGTTTTTGAGTGGTTCAATTCGCACGCCGCGTCCAACGGATTGCAGGATAAACTTCTTGGCTTCCGTGCCGGTGCCGATATTGATATAGGTAATGACATTCGGACGGTTGGAATCCCAACCTTCGTAGAAGCTGCGCGACCCAAGTAATATGTTGATATCCGAATCGGGCTTGTTCAGCCGCTCAAAGTAGCCCTCATCCGTGAAATGCTGATTCACTTCATACCCTGAGAGTTCCAGTTTTAACCAATCGGTAATATCCCCGATGCGGATTAAGGCAAACGGATCGTCGCTGGTTTTGAGTTTGAAGGCCACTTCCTGCCGGTCTGAGGGGCGCGTCAGAACTTCAATCTCACCCGCTGAGGTTGCGTTAAACACCTCGCGCAGTAAGTCCGCCTGGGTGATTCCGCCAAGCAGGTTATCATCCACCCGAATTACGGTGTCATTTTCAAATAAAAATTCTGGACGGTCGCGCAGTTCACTTAACAGCTCTCGCTTGGCGCTCTCCCAGGTTTCTGTGTTAATTTCTCCTTTGCCAATGTGTACCAGTTCACGGAAGAAGAGTTTCAGATCGGCGTCTTCGGTATTGACCGAGTTGACCAGGGTCATCATCAACGGACGATGATACAGGTCGGCGCGCACCTGGTGCACCCTGGCTTCAATGCTGCGTGCATAGGTGAGCATGATTAAGGCTTTGAGTACGATCTTCTGCTTTTCAGCGTCGGTGTATTCATCCCCCTTTTTAAAAGCCCGCACCTCCTGTTTTAGGACGGCGATGTGCTTGCCATAACCCTTGCGGATAAACTCGCTCAGGTTGAAATTTGCCGCGGTGGTGATGATGTCGCGTGGATCGGTGAAGGTGGCGGAAAAATTGAAGAGAAAGCCATTGCGCGAGAGGATGGAATAAATGTGCTGGCGTTTCGAATCTTCCTTATCGCCTTTATGGGCTTCATCCAGGAGGATATACCAGTTTCCGTTGTTGTCGTAGCTGCGGAAATCAATGATCTTGTCTTTTTTTTCATCGCTCAGGTTATCTGACCGGTAGTAGAAAATATTCAATTCCTGCCCGCGCAGCAGCGAGGGGGATTGGTGTTTGACTTCGGCGTAGTCGCGCAGTTCATGCAAACGGATAAACAGCCCTCCGCCGGCATTGAACTCGTCCACATGGGTGCGCAATTGCTCCAACAGGTCGTCGCGATGGGCCAACACCAGGATGTCGTGAGCGGGGATTTCGCCGCGCTGCATCAGGTGATGCAGCAGCTCGATCATTTTGACGATCACCAGCGTCTTGCCGGAACCGGTCGCCATCCAGAAGCACATGCGGTTGATGAACTGCTCGTAAGGCATGCGGTCATCCGTCTGGCTGTAATAGGCTTCCAGCAGGGCTGCCAGCTTGCGTTTGGCAGCTGAGGAGCGGTCCAACGGCAGATCAAGATCCTCTTCCATTCCGAAGTCGCGGTACCAGGCCATGTAAGCCTGCTTGCGCTCGTTCTCAGACTGCCCTGGGGTCTGGTAATATTTCCATAAGGCGAGGAGTGCGTTTTGCAGGGCTTGCTGCTGGTAATCCCACAGGATTTTGCCACGAGAGAAGGTTGCCAGGTCGAAGCCGGCCCAGTTGGGCGGCAGCGATCCCTGGGACAGGTTTTCCAGCATGTTTTGCAGGTAAATTTTGGTCATACTACTGCCACCAGACCAGGGGTTTGATGACCTGCCAATCGGGGTCGGACAGGCTCATGCGTTCGCCATCCTGAAACTCGACGTACTCGGCAGTGATGCGTTTGATCCACTTGCCGCGCCGCTGCGAGAGGGTTTCAGCCAGGTCAATATCTGGGTAGAGACGCTCAGGATGGAAATGGGCTTTGTTCTGCTCTTCGTCAATCTCAACGGAATCGAGCATCTTCAGGTCGCGCAGGAAGACATAGCTGTGATAGGGGTCTTCGTAGGGGTTGTGGAACAGGTCGGCGTCAGCGTAGTGCGCGCGGCGCAGCACGTCTTCGTATTGCTCCAAATCGTAATATTTCACAAAATGGCTCATCCCCTGGCCGCCGTTGGCTTTACCATCTTTCCATTTGTCGCTGAAAGCCACCTTTTTGATCCTCGGCAGAATGACGTTGTTGAAGTGTTCGCCCATTTCCACCAGGATGTACTTGCGTCTGCCACCATCGGCGCGGTTCAGGTTCATCACCGCATGGGCAGTAGTACCGGAACCGGCAAAAAAGTCCATAATTAATTCAGAGTTAGCAGAAGACAGTTCTGATGATTTTTCGATTAACATTGTTGGTTTTGGTGACAAAAAAATTCTTTCACCGAATAAATCATCTAGCGTTTTTTGTCCAAAATCTGTTCTTAATTCCGATTCATCCCAAATGGTCTTGGGGACGAAGGTTGATTTTTGCCCATTTTGTTCAGCATAATCTTTTCGATAAATTTTCCATTTTGAAGATACTTTCTTACTAAAAAGTATATCTCCCTCACGTTTTACTTTTTCTTTACCCCATGTCCAACAACCCTCTAACCCATTATCCCAAATTGGAAGAACCTCAATTCCATTCATGAATGGTGCTAAGGAAACCTCACCATTATCGATATTTACATAAAGAGGGTAAAAAAGTTTGGGCCTAGTTTCTCGATTAAATTGCTGGTGTGTATTTCTCAATTCGAGTAAACGATAAGTCCCATTTTTATCTTGTAAACTGTACTCTGATAATTGATTTTCGCTTTTTTCCAAACCTAATAGGTTTGTCTTCTGTTTTGCAAACGCTAAAAGGTATTCATGTGAAGTAGCTAAATAACGATCTAAAGTTCTACCTTTTGGATTGTTTCTAATAATTATAGTGTTTATTCTTTCACCAAAGAGTTGTAAACCGAGTTGGTTAAGGTTATTTATTTCATTTTCATCAATACTAATATAGATAAGACCATCTCGATTTAAAAATGATTTTGATAATTCGAGACGATTTTCCATCATGGATAACCAACTTGCGTGTTGATACCCATCTTTGTAAGCAAAACCATCACCACCAGTGTTATAAGGTGGGTCAATGTAAATCGCTTTTACTTGTTGTTGATATTTTTGCAGCAATGTGCTTAACCCTTGATAATTCTCACTGTGCACCAGCCAGCCGTCCAGGGCGGCATCCAGGTCGTCAAACAGCGCCAGAATGTCCAGCTCCAGATCAGAGAAGTACTTTGTATCAATAGGTAAGTACTTATATTGTGGGTGCAAGGGCACGCCTGCAAGGTCTTTCTGGGTGAGCATTTCCAGCCTGAAATCCTCATCAATCATGCCCAGGTCGCGCCATTCCTGCACCTGCTGCGGCAGGTGGGGGTGCGCCAGAATTCTTTCAAGCAATGATGGAGATTGCTTCGCTTCGCTCGCAATGACATGGTCAAGAGTGAGTACGTAGTGGCTGTTGCGCACGAATTTGGGCTTGTTCCAGATCTTGACCAGCTCGTCTTCAAACTGGCTGATAAAATCAATAATCTTATAGGTAATGCTTTTTAACGCCTGTAACTGCGCCAGACGTTCGGTGCTCCACACGTTCTGCCCGGCAAACAGGTATTGATATAGCCACAAATCGAACTGCTCCTGCAAAAAGGCGCGGGCATCTTTATTGATGAAGAAATCCACTTCGCTCTGCTTTTCAAATACGCGAAAGGCTTTGTTGAGCGTCTCATCATCCAGCTTGCCGTTGGCTTTCTTGATGTCCTTGAGAATATCGTCCACCCTGGTGGTCTTCCCTTTTTCAGAGTAAGCCACGTCAAAGACCAGCGTGCCGTCTTCGGGCTGAACCTTACGGAAGGCATAAACGACTTCGCGCTTCTCGTTGGATTTTTTGAGCGTCATTTTGGAAGCATCGAAGAAAAACTTGACCCCATCCACTTCCACGTTCAGGCTGGTAAAGATGCGGTCCGTCTTGACGTAATACAGCATGTGGGTTTTCCAGAACAGGATCACATCGCGATCATCCGTATAAACCTTCTCATACACGTTCTGGTGCAGGGCGGTATAGCGGAAGTAGATCGAGCCGCTTTCGCTGAAATAGCGCTGGAAGAAGGTGTACAGTTTGTCAAACAATTCTTCGCGGAAATCCGGAAAGGGCTGCAGCGCAGCAGTGATATCCTTCTGTAATTGGGGAAAAACTCCCTGCTCATAGTAGCGTGACTTAATGCGCATCAGGTTCACATAACCCGAATCACCCTCTACTTTTGCACCCACGAAAATATCGCGCAGGGCTCCGAGGAATTGTTTTTCAAACTTGTTGGTTTCTTTCATGGAAGTCTCCGTAATGAAATTCGTCTTTTTTAGATCAGGGAGTTAGAATCATCAACTGTTGAGTGGTGATTCAATGACCTGCAATATCTCATCCGCTTTGAAAACCCGATTGCGGGCTTTACCAGTTCCCACCAGAATCCCTTGCTTCACCAGCTCATCAATGTAACGTTCCGCGGTCGGGTATGGCAATCCAAGTTCCATCTCAACCGTACGTACAGAAATGAGAGGTCGGGCAAAAAGTAGATCCACTACCTGGAGTAAACGAGCTGCAGAGCGGCCTTGCTGGAAGCGCTGGCGATAATTCTCTCTCAGATAGTTGATGCGTTTTACCCGCGCTGCTGCATCGAGGGCTTGAGAGGAAACACCGGATAAGAAAAAGATCAGCCAGGCATTCCAATTCCCTTTTTCTGTAACACCTCGCAGATGAGCGTAATAGTCCCGTCGATTGGCTTCAAAGAAAGCGCTCAGGTAGAGTAATGGCTGGGGGAGAATATTCCAGGCGCATAACAACATGGAAATCAATAATCTGCCCAGTCGTCCATTTCCATCCGGAAAAGGATGGATGGCTTCAAATTGGTAATGGATTAAACCCAAACGAATCAGCGGAGGAAGATTGGATGGTTCATTGATATACAACTCCAATTGCTGCAATGCCTTCAGCATTTCTTTGGGTGGGGGCGGAACATAGGTGGCAGTGGCAAGGCGGCTCCCTGGAGGACCAATAAAATTCTGGACTTGTCTGAATTCACCCGCTCGGAACTGTTCCCCACGTACCCCTTCCAGAAGAATGCCATGTAGTTCGCGGATCAGGCGCAGGCTGACGGGTAGGCTGCTCATCCGCTCAAGGCCATACTCCAAAGCGCGTACATAATTATGTACTTCTCTCACATCATCTGGGGCGTCGAAAAGTGGCAATTGGACTGCTTCATATGCAAGTACATCAGAGAGTGAAGCCTGCGTGCCTTCAATCCGGGAAGAAAGGACGGCCTCACGTCTGAGGAAAGGACGCACTAGTAAAAGAGGATTGGGTAATGATCTGCCTATACCTGCCAGTTCACCCAGGGCGCGGTCAGCAGCAGAAAGGTTCTCGACCAATTCAGAATTCCAGGTAAAGTTTGTTGGCGGAAGTGGATTAGGTACAAATGCAAATCCCCCCTCGGGAATAGCCACCATTTGTCCGCTGATACTTTTCTTGAAATCCTCAAGGTTCATCTTTACTTCCCACAAATGATAATAACGAATTAATTGTTATCATTATACGATTATTATGATAACAAGTAAAGCAGAAATGAAACAAATCGAATAATTCAGTAAATTTGTCCCCCTAGGATAAGCGATATTTAATTCGTACAATGGGTCTATGTGATCGAATAAGAAATAAATCGTCGCTGATATCGTAGGGCATAAATCAAATCGTCGGAGCGACCTCGAAATGGGAATCCATTTCAGGTCGTTTTTAATTCAGCGACTCCAATATACAACAGGAGTCAACTGATGTCAGATCCAACCCCACCAAATAATACGGAAGCAGAACGTGCCTTCCTCGGTTCAGTTCTTCTTGCGCCGGAGATCTTCAATGATTTCTCTTCATACATCAAACCTGAAGATTTCTATCTCCTCCGAAATCGTCATATTTGGGAGGTAATGCGGAATTTGATCGAAGAGGGGATGCACATTGATTACCTTACCTTGATTGATGGATTGAATTCCAAAGGTTGGCTTGAAGAGGTTGGGGAAGATGCCTATCTCATTCAAATGATCCAGGACACACCGACAGCCCTCCACGCAGAATCGTATGCACGGATTATTAAGGATAAAGCCAACAAAAGACGGATTGCTGATCTTTCCATGAAGGTTATGCAAAATGCTTATAGCGAAAAAACCTTTTTGGATCTCAATGAGGACGTGGGAAACCTTGTCACCGGTTATTCTGCACTTCCTGGGAATTCCGAGCGCCTGGTTTACTCTGCGGAACAACTCTGTTCGTCAGAAGTGGGGGAGCTGACCTGGATTCTCAAAGATTGGATTATGGCAGGCGGAATCAATCTGATTGCCGGCATGCCGGCGGCTGGAAAAAGTTTTCTTGCCTTGGACCTGGCAATCGGGATTGCCTCAACCGGTTTCGCCTGGAATGATCAGCCAGTGCCGCTCGGGAAAGTGACCTATCACTTTCTGGATGGTAGTTTCCGCGGAATGCGCTCACGTGTACTGAAGCTCTGTAACGCGCGCGGGATCCAACCCCCAGCCAACCTGACCTTTGATTTCTCTCCACTCAGTTTGCGGGAACCACATGAAGTCCTGGCACTCAAACAACGCATTTCAAGCCAGGGAGTGTCTGTGGTCATTTTTGATGTCATGGCGAAATTTGCTCCCGGTGCAGATGAGAACTCAGTCGCTGAAATGTCCCCGCTGATGAACTCGATGCGAGAAATTGCCAATCAACTGGGTACAACCTTCATACTTATCCATCATCTCAACAAGGGAATCAGCAACGATTTTTCATACCGGGTGAGAGGATCAACGGACATCCTTGGTTCAGTGGATACTGCCATTATTGTGAATTATGAAAATTCATCCGCTGCAAACTCCATGCGCGTGATCCAACCCCAGAAAATGCGTGAAACTGAACCACCCAAGCCCTTGAGGTTTCAACTGGTCTCAGAAGATCAGAAGATTACACTGAAGTTTTCCGACACCAACACCATGCAATTTCAAAAGGAGGTTGGTCAGCAGGAACGTATTTATCAAGATTTGGTTGATTACCTTCAAGCCAATCCCAACCAGGAATTCATGAAACAAGATCTGATTCAAACCTTAAACCTGCCCGATGGAGCGAGAACGGTTGGTCGTGCCTTTGCGCAATTGTTGCGGGATCCAAGGATACAGATAGGGAAACGAGGTTCTTATAAGTCTTACTTATACATTAACGACAGACCAGACCAACCAATCCCTTAAGGGATGGTTTGGCTGGTCTGTGTTTATCTATCCAAAAATATCAAAAGGAGTATTGAAAATGGAAACAGAATCAAAAAATCGTTTGCTTAAGGGGCATGAAGTTGCCCAGATCCTCAACATCAGCCGGGCGCTTGCCTATCGTATGATGCAGCGCGGGGATATCAAAGTCGTCAAATTTGGAAAGTCTGTCCGCGTTTCAGAGAGAGATTTGCAAGAATTTATCAACAAGCATAAGCCGGCAGACAATTGATCAAATGGAATGTGCCATTCTTCCTCTGCGTCGATTAGTGAACATCAGGATTAACATCATGATCGGATTTCGATATAATGATTATCAATTGGACCATTTGCACCTTAACAACTGGATAGAGCAGCCGAAAAAAGAAACAAGGTCGCCTTTTCTTGATTTTGTAAAAAGGAGTCAAGAAAATGGCTAAAAATCACCGAGGAAGAAATGAAGGGTCGATCTTTCAGAGACCCAATAAGAAATGGCGTGCACAGATCTATCATCAAGGACAGCGCATCAGCAAGAACACTGAAACCAAAGCAGAAGCGTTGGAATGGATCAGAACCATGCAATCTGAGCTGGATAAGGGTTATGACTTCAAAGGCAGCACCACTACCTTGAATGATTACCTTCCAAGCTGGTTGGAAAATCGCAAGCTTTCCTTGAGACCCAAAACAGCGCACCAATATGGTGCAATCATCAAAAAGCACATCCTGCCTGAAATTGGCGATAAGAAGCTCAAGGATTTGCGCCTGATCCAGATAGAGCAATTCTATTCCAGCTTGCTGCAAAAAGGTCTGGGTCCTAGGACGGTCAGGGTGGTTCACAACATTCTCCATGCTTCGTTGGATAAAGCAGTGAGGTATGGGTTGGTGATCTTCAACCCAACGCATGGAGCCACCTTGCCACGATACTCACACGAAGAAATGACTGTTCTGGATTCATATCAAGTCGGGCAATTTCTCGTCGCTGCCCAGAATAGTCCTCACTATGCATTCTTTCATTTAGCGATCACAACCGGAATGCGCATGGGTGAACTCTTTGGTCTGAAATGGTCGGATATTCAATGGAATGCGGGTGTTCTGCATGTACAGCGGCAAAAGCAGTACGTTCCTGGGCAAGGGTGTTGTTTCATTGAACCCAAGACAAATGCCGGCAGGAGAACCATCAAATTAGGCGAAGGTTCGCTTGATGTTTTACGCCACCACAAAGCCTATCAGGCGATGCAGAAAGAACGCGCGGGAAATCGTTGGCATGATCTGGATTTGGTCTTTTGTAGTTCTGTGGGCACACCCGGAGACGCGAGCAATGTTCGCATAGATTTCAATCGAGTATTGGATTTAGCAGGATTACCCAAGATGCGTTTTCACGACTTACGGCATACTGCAGCCTCACTTCTCCTGAACAACAAAGTCCCTGTGATCGTGGTGTCGGGTATGCTGGGACATTCCAAACCGAGTGTCACCCTGGATATTTATGCTCACGTCTTCCATGATATGCAAGGGGAAGCAGCGATCATCATGGATAAGCTTGTCACGCCGATCCTGGTTGAAATTCCACAAGTCAAGATAAAAGTTCCAAAGAAGGACTGATTTGAATTGCACCTTAATGCACCTTAAATCAAAAACCCGAAAAATTATCGGGTTTTGATCGGCATATGTGGCGGTGTTGGATGTGTAACCTAGTACATCTGGCGCCCCCGGCGCGGCTCGAACGCGCAACCTACTGATTCGAAGTCAGGCACTCTGTCCAATTGAGCTACGGGGGCGAACAATCCAATTTTACCGCAAAATGCAAAAAATTGTCTGGCTGGCGATCTGAAGGTCAGGGATTTCCTCCACTATAGGCATCATTTCTTGCGAAGGAAAACAAGCCTCGCTATAGGGGGGTGAAGTCAGGTACTCTGTCCAATAGAGCTACGGGGGTTGTCGCATCACTTATACATCATTTCTTCTTTATATAAAGAAATCCCGCTTTGCCCCTTGACTTGGTGAAAATACGATACAATTTCACCTATGGATGAAATCGCACTTGTCAATTCCGCATTGAAGGGCGAGTTGGACGCGTTCAACCGCCTGGTGCTGGCCTATCAAGACATGGCCTTCAACGTGGCTTACCGCATCCTGGGCGACGATGATCAGGCGCAGGACGCCACTCAAAACGCGTTCCTTTCCGCCTACAAAAACCTGCGCGCGTTCCGAGGTGGCTCCTTCAAAGCCTGGGTGATGCGCATGGTCACAAACTCTTGTTACGATGAGCTGCGCCGCAAACAGCGTCACCCCACCACGCCGATCGAACCGACGCGCGAGAATAACGATGATGACCTGGATTCTTCGGACTGGCTCCCTTCTGACGACCCGACCCCCGAAGTCAGTATGGAACAGGCGGAGGTGGAACATGCCATCCAGCATTGCCTCGAACGCCTCACCCCCGACTTCCGCGCCGTGGTTGTGCTGGTCGATATCCAGGGAATGGATTACGACGAGGCTGCCAAAAGCATCGATTCTCCTCTTGGCACGGTGAAAAGCAGGCTTGCCCGCGCCCGCTTGAGCCTGCGCGATTGTTTGCGTGGTTTTGAGGAACTTCTTCCCGCTGAATATCGTCTTGAAGGTGAGAAGTAAGCATGAGCAGATCACTTTCTTTCAAGGATTACCAACTTCTGTCGGCCTACATGGATGGCCGAACTTCGACCCGAGAAAAAGCACGGGTCGAAGCCATGCTTGCCGCTGACGCAGATTTTCAGAAAACATATAACGAATTCTCCCGGCTCAAGAGGATGATGAAAGCGGTACCAAGTGTCAAAGCGCCGCGCAACTTCACCCTATCCGCCACGGTGGCTCCGCAAAAACCGCAGCGCTTTCTTCTAGCGCCCGCGTTGAATTATGCCGCGCTGGTGACTGCGATCCTTTTTGTCTTCTTATTTGCCGGCTCTCGTTTTTGGGGGACGTCCTTTGCTGCCAAACAGGCGGAGGCTCCACAGGCTATGATGCTTTCCGCAAGCGATGAAAGCGCGGCCGCGGAGTCAACCTTAGTGCCCATGATCACCTGGGGGCATGTTGGCGGTCTTGGTGGCAGAGGCGGTGGTGCAGGTGGATCTGGATTGGGTGGAGGGCCCTCGGTGGCAGCGGCTCCGGATTATGGGGTGGAGGCGGTAAACCCTGAGACGATGGTGCAGGGTACAAAATCTCCAACCGAAGGTACGCAGACTCCTGAACCCACCGGAGATATTTCACAGCTTATCCTTGGTCTCCCCGATGAATCCGCGCAGGGCAAGCAACTCTCTGAATCCAATACGCCAATTGAGAGCCAACGTGTGACTGTGAACTGGCTGCTGGTGGGTGAGATCGGATTGGCTGTTCTGGCGGTTGGTTTTGCGGTTGCCGCATTTCTCCTCAGAAAGCGCCATTAATTTGTCCAGCCGGCCTTACAAATATTGTCCCTATTGCGCTGTTGAGTTGATTGATCAAGTCCAGATGGGGGAGTTACGTCCCACCTGCCCAAATTGTGGTTGGGTGCATTATGAAGACCCCAAGGTGGCAGCGGGTGTAGTGGTGATCGATTCCGGTAGAATTCTCCTCGTGCGTCGCATCATGGAACCCTGCGCAGGTCTCTGGAGTATCCCTGCTGGTTTCGTTAACGCGCTCGAAGACCCGGCCGCCGCGGCTGAACGTGAATGCCGTGAAGAAACCGGCTTGCAAGTCCGGCATAAGGACCTTTTCGACATACTGACAGGACGTGAGCATCAGCGCGGCGCGGATATCTTTTTGGTCTACCGAGCCAGGTTGATCGGCGGTGAGCTGCGTGCTGCCGACGACGCGGATAACGCTGCTTGGTTCCCGCTGAATGACCTGCCCGAACTGGCGTTCAACTCCACAAAAAAGATCATCTCCGATCTTCGATTACGGTCTCCTCAAAGATAAGCCTCATTTTTCCTTAATGATAAAATGGTATGGAGCTTGCAGCCTTCATATCATTGCTTCCGTTATGACCGAAAGAGATCCCTATGACCCGCTACACGAACTCCCGAAATTCGAAATCAAAAAGCGCTCGTTCATCTTCAAAAGGACGAAATACTTCAACTCGAAAGTCTGCTTCCAGGCAACCGGTGCAGCATCTTTCACCGGAAGTGAAGAAAGACATCGTCGGCGGGCTGCTCGCGGTTTTGGGGGTTGTTTGCGTCTTGAGCTTCTTCACACCGGAACAGGGATCCTTCACCGGGTGGTTCAGCAACATCATGAAAAGAATCGCCGGTTGGGGTGGGTTTTTCATCCCATTGGCGTTGCTGGCGATCGGGCTGTGGATGCTCTTCCGCAACGTGCGAAAATTTCCGCGCGTCTCCGTGGGCAGGGGGACGGGGATCGTGCTGCTATTCCTGAACCTGATTACTTGGTTCCATTTCGTCATCAAAGGCGATTACGCCACCGCCAGCCTCGGACAGGGCGGCGGCTACCTCGGAGCTTTCTTTTATCAGGTGTTGTTTACAACCCTCGGACGTCCCGGCACCGGGGTTTTTCTAGTCGCGTGGCTTGTCATTGCCACGATCTTCGTCCTGGATCTGCCCATCCCCGAGATCGTTAACCGGGTTGAAAAGAGAGTGGAACAAAAGAAACATAACGCGCCGATCACAGCACGGCAAGAGAAGCTGCCCATCCACCAATCTTCAATGAAGGCTCCCGCCTTCGAAGACCGCTACGATCTTCCCGATGGATTCAACCCCATTAATTTGCACAACGAAGGGGAGAAACCGCAGATCGTTGTCACCCCGCGCAAGCGCCCGTCCGAACCGTCCGTGCGACCTGAACCGGCGCGCAGCTCAACCCCGACAAGTGCCAAACCCTCGACGCCCGCGTTCCTCCCTGATACCAAACCCGATATCGCCCCTATTGGGGCGACCATCCGTCCGCAGAAACCCTGGACGCTGCCGTCCATCGAAGCCATCCTGGACCCGGCCACTCCGGTGAGTATCCAATCGCACCTGGACAAGGACCGCTCGCGTATCATCGAAGAAACCCTGGCTTCCTTCAGTGCTCCGGCGCACGTGGTGGAAGTTCACCGCGGGCCTACCGTGACCCAATTCGGCGTAGAACCCGATTTCATTGAGTCGCGTGGCGGACGCATGCGGGTGCGGGTGGCCAAGATCGTCTCATTGGCCGATGATCTCGCGTTGGCGCTAGCGGCTCCCAGCATCCGCATTCAGGCACCCGTACCCGGACGCAGCTACGTCGGCATCGAAGTACCCAACACCGAGATCGCTGTCGTGGGGCTGCGTGAAGTGATCGAGAGCGAAGCGTATCACAAGATCAAATCCTCGCTCAAACTGGCGCTTGGCAAAGATGTGGCCGGCAAACCCATCTGCGCCGACCTCACCAGTATGCCGCATTTGCTGATTGCCGGCACCACCAATTCCGGCAAGTCCGTCTGCGTCAACTCTATCCTCTCAAGTCTGTTGCTCACCAATTCCCCGGCTGACCTGCGTCTGGTGCTCGTTGACCCCAAGCGTGTGGAATTGACCGGATATAACCACATTCCCCATTTGCTTGCCCCGGTGGTGGTTGATTCCGAAAAGGTCATCGGCGCGCTGCAATGGGTGATCCGTGAGATGGATGCGCGTTATCACAAGTTCTCAGATGCCGGCGTGCGCAACATCACCGAGTTCAATCGCAAGAACACCGATGAGCACATCCCCTACCTGGTGGTCGTGATCGATGAACTCGCCGACCTGATGATGATGGCGCCGGTCGAGACCGAGCATTGCATCACCCGCCTGGCGCAGCTTGCCCGCGCCACCGGTATTCACCTTATCATCGCCACCCAGCGTCCCTCCACGGACGTGGTCACGGGCTTGATCAAAGCCAATCTTCCCGCCCGCATCGCCTTCATGGTCGCGTCGAATGTGGACAGCCGCGTGATCCTTGATCAACCAGGCGCCGAAAAGTTGCTCGGCCGTGGCGACATGCTCTACCAGGCTCCCGACGCTCCGGCGCCAGTACGGCTGCAGGGCACCTACGTCTCTGACGGCGAGATCACCCGCCTGGTGGAAAACTGGAAGGCGATCGCTTACAACAATCCCGACGCGCAGACCGATGATCCTTTCAGCAAAGCGTCGTACGAGATGATGAATGCCAACAACGTTCCCCTCAAACAAGGCGCTTTATGGGACGATGGTTCCGTTGTCAACGAGGACCCCATGCTCAAAGACGCGATCGCTGTGGTACGCCGCGAGGGAAAGGCTTCGATCTCCATGCTCCAGCGTCGCTTGCGCGTGGGCTACACTCGTGCCGCCCGCCTCATCGATACCATGGAAGAGAAGAAGATCATCGGCCCGCAGCAAGCTGGTTCGCAGGTGCGCGAGATTCTCGATTTTGGTACCGAACCCGAGCTGCCGCAAGAAGAAGCCTGATCGACTGCAATGGCTGGCCATTCTCCGCGTTCAATTTTTATTAAACTGACACTCTTCTGGATATTGTTCCTGGTGTTTCACTTCGCTTATGAATGGCTGCCATACACGATCATTGCCGTTTTTTCCGGCAACAGCGAGGCGGTGGCGCAGCACATCAAGATATCTTTCTTTGCGTACGCATACGCCAGCCTGATCGAGTATTCCTGGCTGCGCTTGCCCAAACCGGACCGCCTGCGTTTTCTCGATTCGAGGTTGGTCGGCCTGCTCATCGTATCCATCGGTACGTTTCTCTGGTACATCGTTCCTGCCATTCGTGGGGCGGGGATGCCCAATGACCTACTGGAGATCCTTTACGCCAATATCGTCATCCTCCTGGTCGCGCTGGGTGCTATCCTGATCGAACGCGATGTGGCCAGGATTGAGTTCTCGCGTGCCAGCCGCTGGGTGTTGATCCTCTTCAACCTTGCCTTGCTGGTAATCTTAATACTCGGTACTTTCCGCATCCCCTGGGGCGGATTCTGGTTCATGTAGGGTAAAACGATAAAGAAAATCCCGGTTTCTTTGATCTCTGAAACCGGGATTTTGTAATTATTGACTAAATCTTCGTTTTATATACCCCAACCCCATAACTCGCCAACGCTCCGAAGAAACCGAACGCCATCAGCAGCGAACTGAGCGCGGAGTCGCCAGCCGTGACGAACTGCGCTCCGAAGTAGTAAGCCGCGAGCGTAAAGACCGCCCCCAGGCTGGACGCGATGATGGCTGTCCGATTTTTCGTCATGAAAGCCAGCACCAGTGACGCCAGCGCTATTGCCACCAGCAATGTGCCGAAGATGATGTGCGCCACGATCACGCCCGAGTGGCTGAACACCCAGCCCCAGGCGGCGCTGCCGGCGCTACCCTCGGGAATCTCGATAAAAAGGTTCGCGATCATCCCAAGTACGAACAGGATCGCCAGCGTGTGCAGGGTTCCCTGGGTGACGCTGCGGTAGACTTTTAAGGTTTTGCTATTTTCCATTTTTTTCCATCTCCTTTTGATTACAATATAGACTTAAGTTGTCTGAATTGCATTAAAATCAGAAAAGAGATGACAAAAGCTGACTCCCCGGTCGGCAACCCGGGGAGTCTTGGTGGTACGTCACTTGCGCAGTTTTTCGAGATTCTCCCTCGCGGGGGGAACCATTGACAGAAACCCCGTCAATGTCTCGCAAGGATAATCGGAGCACTCCGCGCAGGTGGTATACCCCCTCGCTTGTGCGCAAGCGCGGATCTCGCAATCGCTGCAGTGCCCGCACCATGGACCAGTGGTGTTGTTGCAGCCCAGGCAGGTCACCTGAGCCACCGTGATATCCGGCGAATTGTATTCCGCTTGCCATTTCGCGGCGATCTTTTCCAGCTCAACCTGATCGTTGGCCTTCGTCGCCAGGTAGGCCTCGCAGGCGGCGCAATTCAAGCCACAGCACGCGATCATTTCTTCCATAGTTCAACCCTCCCATATCAAAGATATCACCATTATAGCACTTATGTTCTATTAAGCAAGAGAGAAACTATATCCCAAACCATGAGGTTTAATCGCGAATTTTCCTAATTTATACTAATGAATGCTAATAGACCTTCTTTGTTTCAAATTCACAAGACAGGTTTTATTAGGTTTTTATTTGTGTAATTGGTGGATATGTTTTTACATGAATTGTTCGGTTCTATTCGCATTAATTAGCGAAATTAGCGGTTAAGCTCTTTATAAATCAAAAACGCTCCCCAATTTCGGGGAGCGTCGTCTTCATGATCGAAAACCCTAATCTTCCGCCAGCAGGATCACCTTGTCGTTGGCTTCGAAGGTGACAAATTTCCCCTTGTCCGGGTTGAGGTGAACGCCATACGCTTTTTCAGCATTATGCGCTTCACTTGCCAGGCGGTATCCGATCGCCGTCTTGCCCTGACGCCGCGCGGACTCGACCACGGTGTAGAAGTTCACCGCCGCGCTGGTCTTGACAAACTGCCCGGCAGGGACGATGTAGGCTTCCGAGCCCTCGGGGTCAAACAGGTCTGTGAACACGCCGTTCAGCGCTTTGTTCTCCGACACCTGAGTGAGCAGCAGGCTGATCAACTTATCGCTGACGATAAAATCGTCGGCCCGGCTGATCTCAGCCAGGTTGCGGTTACGGATATCGAGCATCTCGCTGACCACGGCAAAATCGCGCCCCTTCTTGTCTGCCATATCGCGCAGGTGCAGCAGCGTGATCAGGGTCTGAGCGTCGGCCTTCTGGCTTTCGAGGTCGTCAGAGTAGCACAGCAGAATGATGTGATCGTAGCTGTAGAGATCAAGCGATTCGAGAAGCGCCCGGTCCGTGATGGAGCCAGCCTTGAACGACAACCTCTGATTCTTCAAATCACCCTTCAGCGCCATCGTGGTGTCTTTGAGACCTTCGATATCGCCTACCACTACCGCCTCTGACCCGGCTGCCACGTAATTATCCAATTCCCGCAGTAGCAGGGGAGCACGCCAGTTCCAGCCCAGGATCATGGTACGTTCCGGTTTAGCTTTTACCGCGCTGCCACTGACGATTGATCCTTCATCCACCGCGGAGGCGCCGTCTAAAAACACCTTGTCGTCGTCCTCAGCGATCAGCACCACCCGGTCGCCGGGCTCGATCACCGTATTCATGGGAGGGTTGAGCGCGGCGGCGCCATTCTTCACCAGACCCATCACTGTATTCTTCTTGAACAGGTTGAGCACTTCACCGAATTGCTTGCCCGCGAGTTGGGGCAATTCCGGGGTGTAGATTTCGTCCCCGCCAAAATCCATCAACTCTGTGTAGACCACTGAGAGTCCCGACTGGCGGCAGGTCTGCGCGATGATGCGCGCGATAATCCCGCCGGTCTGGACGATCTCGACCTCGTCCTTGCCCACCATCTTGGCCACGTCGCCGTTCTCTGACTTCATCAGCTCTGCCGTGATGTGAAATGGTTCGCTGCGGCGCTTGGCGTAGTTGACGATGGCCAGTACTGTCTTGATCACCTCGGCGTCAGCCTCGGCGGAATTCTCGGGGCTGAGCACGATGATCGATTTGCTCGTGTTGAGGCTCACCAGGTCCAGGTCGTTGGCTTCGATGGGGCTGCCGGTTCGGCAGACGATGCGCGTCTTGCCCGCCGAATCCAGGCGCGATGCAATCTCATCTTCCATCTCCACCTTGTCGCGCTCGGCCATGATCACCACGCACGACTTCGGCTGGTTGGCGTTGGCCGCCACCAGCTCGCTAAGGATGGTGAAGATCTGTTCCGACCAGCCCAAAATGACGGTGTGGTTGGCCTCGATTACCTTGGAGCGGCCCTTGCGCAGCTCGTCCAGCTTGCCTTCCACACCGCTGGTGAGCACACCGATCAGCGTGGAGATGACGAAGATACCGCCGATGGTGACGATGAGCATCACCAGCCGGAAGCCCCAACCGGTGTCGCCGCCCATGGTGCCGGCGTCGAAGGTGCGCATCAGCGATTCCCAGGCAGCCTCGGTGAAGCCCACCGGGCCTTCGCCATTCACGTCAAAGCGGAAGGCGGAGACCACCAGGCCGCCCAGCGCTACGATCACCAGCGAGGCGATTCCGAGCCACAAAATGAGCGCGCTCGGTCCTTTCGAGAATGTGTTGTCCACCGCGTACTTGAATCTTTCTTTGAATGATGCCTTCGCTGTCATGGCTTCTCCTCCGGGATGGAAAAATGAGAATAGATTAAGTATTTTAGCATGAGGAAAAAAACAATGAGTCAATATTTGTTTAGATATTGATTTTTAAGGAGGGTATCTATATAATGACTAATATAATTAGTCATATGACTAAATAAATTAGTCGTATGACTGAAAGAGGTGTATTATGCTTGAACCGATTCTAGGGTCTGTAAATGCAGAGAAAGTGCTGATCTATCTATTCGTTCGTGAAAAAGGGTATCCAAGAGAGATCGCAAACTTTTACGATATAAATGTGCGTGCGATTCAAAACCAATTGGAAAAATTCGAGAATGGTGGAATTGTCGTCAGCTTTTTACTGGGGAAGATTCGGTTGTATCAATTCAATCCGCGTTATGTATTTTTACCTGAGTTAATGAAGTTGCTAGAGAAAGCTTTCTTATTTTATCCAGAGGAAGAGATTGAACGATTGAAAATGAATCGCCGCAGACCAAGGAGAACGGGGAAACCATTATGAAGCCAATTCTAGAAATGACAAAGTTTGAGCTAACTGCTTATATCCAGTCAGCGTTGGAAGAACAAAAATCCATGTTGTGTTATCTGGAGGAGCGGCAGTCTCTTTTTACAGTGATAATGCTTATGTCTCATACGATTTGGATCTGGTGAACCTTTTTTCAGTTGAAAGGAAAAGAATCAAGCAGGTCATGGAGTCTCTTGGATTTGTTGAGGAGGGGAGGTACTTTACCTACACAGGAACTGATTTCTTCATCGAGTTTCCGCCCGGCCCTTCGACGGTTGGGGTCGAACCGGTCAAGAACGTGGATGAAGTGCGCTTCGTAACCGGGACAATGCGCATTACGCATTATCTCAGCCATCGACAGCGTCAAAGACCGCCTGGCAGCGTTCTACCATTGGAGAGACGAACAGTGTCTTAAGCAAGCCAGGTTGATCAAAGAACGAAACAAGGTGGATTTGGATGAAATTGAAAGGTGGTCAAAAGGGGAAGCGAAGCAGAGGGAGTTCTTGCGGTTTATTTCAGATTGAGCGCGCTCGTTCCTTTCGAGAACGTGTTGTCCACCGCGTACTGGATTCTTTCTTTGAATGATGCCTTTGTGTCTATGGCTTCCCCTCTGGGATGAAAAAATGAGAACTAATTATTGAAAGATTAATTCTTTTTAATAATTAATGGACTGATTATTCAATTCCTATCCACAAGTAGCAACAAAAACCCCGGTTGGAGAAATCCAACCGGGGGGCTTATTTACTAATAATGGTTTTCTCTGCGACTCTGCGTGAGACGATCTACAACCCCGCAGCCTTCCGAAGCGCGTCAGCCTTGTCCGTGCGCTCCCAGGTGAATTCGATGTCGTCGCGGCCGAAGTGGCCGTAGGCGGCGGTCTTCTGGTAGATCGGCTTGCGCAGGTCGAGGTCGCGGATGATGGCGCCCGGGCGCAGGTCGAAGTTCTCGGCGATGATCTTGGCGATCTTCTCATCCTCAATCTTGCCGGTGCCAAAGGTCTCGACGTTGATCGAGAGCGGGTGCGCCACGCCGATGGCGTAGGCCACCTGGATCTCGCAGCGGTCGGCCAGGCCGGCAGCCACCACGTTCTTGGCCACCCAGCGGCAGGCGTACGCCGCGGAGCGGTCCACTTTTGTTGGGTCCTTGCCGCTGAACGCGCCGCCGCCGTGACGACCCATGCCGCCGTAGGTGTCGACAATGATCTTGCGTCCGGTGACACCGGCGTCGCCCATCGGGCCACCGATGACGAAGCGCCCGGTGGGGTTGACGTAGATCTTCGGGCTGTCGGTGAGCAGTTCGGCCGGGATCACCGGGTTGATGATGTGCTCCACGACCGATTCCTCGATCTCGTTGTGGCTGATGTCGGGGGAGTGCTGCGTGCTGATGAGGACGGTGTCAACGCGCACGGGTTTGCCGTAGGCGTATTCGACGGTCACCTGGCTTTTGCCGTCGGGGCGCAGCCAGGGCAGTTCACCGGCCTTGCGCACTTCCGCCAGACGGCGGGTGAGCTTGTGGGCCAGGTAGATGGGCATTGGCATCAGGGTGGGGGTCTCGTTGCAAGCGTAGCCGAACATCATGCCCTGGTCGCCAGCGCCGATCTCGTTGAGTTCCTTCTCGGTCACTTCGCCGTCCTTGACCTCGAGCGACTTGTCCACGCCCATGGCGATGTCGCCGGACTGGCTGGAGATGGCGGACATCACTGCGCAGGTGTTGCCGTCAAAACCTTTATCGCTGCTGTCATAGCCGATCTCTTTCACCACGTTGCGGATGAGTTCGTCGAAGTTGACGAACGCGTTGGTGGTGATCTCGCCCAGCACCATCACGAAGCCGGTCTTGGTGGCCGTTTCGCAGGCCACACGGCTGCGGGGGTCTTGCTTGAGGCAGGCGTCCAACACAGCGTCGCTGACCTGATCGCACAACTTATCGGGGTGACCCTCGGTGACCGACTCCGAAGTGAATTTGTAACTCGGGTTGTCCATGAAACTGCTTTTTGCCATATTTTTGCTCCTTAAAAAGAGATTGCCCCTGACCGGTGTAACTCGAGGGGCAAAAAATTGCGACTGCCCTTCTATCTTCCAGATCCACTGTCGGAATTGGCACCATCGACTTTTCAGTCTGGTTGCCGAGGCTTCATCGGGCCGGTCCCTCCGCCTCTCTGGATAGAAGTGCCGTTATGGGGCTATTCGATTGACCCGAGTTTATCATGGGATAACCCGGATGTCAAATGACGAATGGGCTATTTACTTTACCGAGAGTTCTGAGATTACAGTTGTGCAAATTAATTATTGGGAAGGGTGGCAGTGTTTGCAATAGCTGATATGTCCGCCAGTCCTTTCGGCAGCTTTTTGAGCTTCTGTAAGGGATTTGAATGGCCCATGCCACATACCATTTTTATTGCTTGCTCCTGGATGTTTACCTTTGCCTTCATGGCAATCACCACAAGACCCTTTATGAATGCGTGCTTTATGTCCTTCGGCTACCCAATTTTCATAGACATAGAAATTCATGTTTCCTCCTTATTTACTGTAATTACCATTATAAGCATCCGAGTTAAATTAGAAACAGACTCTTTTTGGTGAGTCTGTTTTTACTGATCACTCGTTACTACTTACTTTTCTTGACCATTACTCCTGGCATCCCGCGTTGGCGGCAGGCGCCTTGAGCACCGTCACCTGGCCGGTTTTCTCGTCCACTTGCAGGATGATGAGCGTCCGCAGCAGCAGTTCCTGCGCGCCCCAAAAATCCACCGAGGTGTTGCGGTAGTTGCAGCCGATCACGATCAGCCGGTCTTCGGTTTGCAGGTTCTTGAAGTTGGCGAAGCGTGGCGAGTAACTGACGTAGGTATAGTCTTTGCCGAGGATCATCATCTCCAGGCCGGGGTTTTCACCGGGGTAAACCGGGCTGTCATAGAACCGCATGTGATACATGTATCCTTCGCCCACCACGATCCTCGGGTTAGACACCAGCGCCGTGAATTCGGCGGGGGTCATGGCTCCGCCGCCCACCAGGGCTTTGCGAGCCCGCGCGAGCGCGTCCTGCGAGCTTGCGGTCGCCAGGCGGTCGGGGACGAGATTGGTGAGGGGCAGCAGCGCGCCGAGGAAGATTAACAGCGCCAGCGCCAACCCCCACGCGAGGCGATGCCGAGATCGCGGACTTTCTGCGGCCGGTTCAGTCCGGGGCATGAGGAACGGATCGTTCGCTTTGGTCATTGCGGATACGATCGCCGATATACCCAGTAGGAAATACAGCAGCGTCACCCAGAAGGTGGGCTCCAGGTAACGCCCCCCTGAAGTCTGCGCCGCGGCGTTGCCCAGGTTGTAGCCCACCTGAAGGAGCAGCGGAACTGCCCCCGCGATCTTCCAGCGTTTACACGCCCACCAGACTCCTGCAAGCACGACTGCCAGGTCGGTCAGCAGCAGGATCACGTTCACCACGGACAGCTTGCCGGAGAAGAACGACGATTGCGATGCGTCTCTCCAGAGCGGCTGGCGGGTGACATCAGCCAGAGAGAGCAGTGAGAGGTTGACAGGCAGCTTGAGCAGGCTGGAAAGTTCATTGTTGACAAAATGGAAGAGCAGGCTGCCGCCTGTGTTTTCGTCATCCGGGGTGTGGATTGGGAGGGGCAGGGCCAACGAGTTGCCGTTCACCCTGTCAAAGCGCAGCGAGGTTTTGGCGGTGTACCGGGCGTGGAGGATATGCTCGATCTTGCTCCAGTAAAAATTCGCGCCGTTGGCGTCGCGCGCGCTGGCTGCCCAGGGCAGGAACACGATGCAGAATCCGAGCAGCAGCGCGGCCAGGCTCAGGAACAGCTTGCGGCGCTGCTTCCAAAAGACGATGACAAGCGTTATCAGCACGATGGGAAGGATGAAGGCCGGGTTCATGCGCGTCAGCGTTGCCAGCCCGAGCAGCCCACCGGTGAGCAGGAGCAGGTGCAACTTCTGCCCGTCCGCAAAGAACTTGAAGAGGGAGAGCCCGATCAGCAGCACGAGCAGTCCGGTCAGCCCCTCGGTATTCTCGAACCACACATTCACCGTGCCCTGGCTGGCGTTCAGGCGGATGGCGTTCGCGCCGGCAAAGACCAACAGCAGCGCGGTGGAGACGGCAGCGGCACTCCCGGCCATGCGCCGCACGAGCAAATACAAAATCGCTGGAGCCGCCGCCACGACGATCACCTGGAACAGGAGATACTTCGCGATTTCGGGTCCAAACAACCACTGACCCGCTGCCAGGAAGAGCATATAGAAAGGTTTGTCGGTGGGCCAATGGTTGAACACGCCCTGTCCGAGCGTGATGTAGTGGCTGCCGATGCTGTAGGCCGCGTCCTTCACCTGGGGATAGCAGTTGCCAAATGGCGGGTAGGGTCCGGGACGGTCCACGCCGCAGGGGAAGGGGGTAAGCGCCCATACCGCGGCCGTCACCGCCCAGATGCCCACGAAGATGGCAATTACGGTCGCTTTGCTTGGCGCCTTTTCTCCACTTTTCCCAGCGGTCAGCAAGCGGACCAGACCGAACACGAACAGGCAGAGCACGAGCTGCAGCGGGGTGATGGGGGTGCCCGGGGTTTCGGTGATGGACCCGGCGGTCACCGCCCGCACCGTAAGCTTGACGGTCAGGAAAGCCAGCCCTGATCCGAGCAGGCAGATCGCTAGAACGAGCCACTTGCGCGGCAAGGCAGGGAGCGTCCAATGCTCGCGCAGGATGTGCCAGTTGAAGAAGAGCAGCCACGCCAGTCCGATCGCCTCGATCATTAGCAGCAGGGGTCTGAGCCGGGTGAATTCATCGGAAAACGAGACTAAGTTTCCCGCTGGCATCCAGAGGGTAATCCAGAAGAGCGTGGCCAGACAAAGGAGGATGATACCGAAAGCCGTCTGGGAGGCGGGTTTGAAATAAAGTTTGCTGAGGAGCCGCAGAAAGAGTTTCGGATGCAAGACCATCCACAGCAGCAGGCAGGCGATCAACACGAAGAGGATTACCAATGTCAATCGAATGGGAGAAAGCCCGAAGAGCAGCCAGCCTTTTTTTGCCCCGGGGATGGCCACGGTCCAGGCCAGGGCTCCAAGCGTTGCCAGGAATAACCCGCCATTGACCGTGCGAAAGGCATTTTCTTGCTTCATGATTCGACTCCCATATTCGTGAAACGTTCTGCGGGAATTGGGTTAAAATACATTAATCACAGTCGTTATTCAGTTCATGTTGAATTTTACATGAAGTCATCGCGCTTGTAACTCGAAAAATCGAGCAATTTGGAGACGCACATGACTGATATAAAGGGTTCGCAACCTTTGGCAGAGGAAATGGATCTGCACTATTTGATCAAACTGCTTGCGCGAAGGGTGAAATTGATCATTTTGGTCACACTTATCGGCGGTTTGGCTGGGGCAGCGCTTTACTTCCTTATCAAACCCACCCAATCTGCCACGGCTGTGATCACGATGGATCCGGACACGCTGGTTTCTGCGACTTCTCCATATTACCTGGTTAAGAATGATGAGATCGCCCAGGCAGTCGCTGACAAATTGGGTATGGCCAGGGGAGATCTGCCTGAAATGACCTTCACGGTAGATAAGGCAGATAAATCGGTCATCACCATTGAAGCTAATTCTAATAATTCGAAATTGGCCATGGACGCGGCCAATACCTGGGCTGAAGAGGCGGTGCTCTGGCTGCAGCAGAGATCCAACTCACTCAACGGTAACCTTGCCACTGCCCAGATTGATGTCCAAGACGCCGACAAGGCGTTGGCTGAGTATCTCCAATCGATAGGGTCAGGTAACTTGAGCTGGATAGAACTGGTGGCGATCACTGGCGTCAGCGAAGATGGTGAAATAAATGTTTATCTCGACCACACCACCCTGCCAAATCTGACCGTTGAGCAAAAAGAGACACTCTCACAATTAATGCGCCAAAAGACAATCAGCGAATGGAACTATATGCAGATCAGTAAAGCGGCTCTGACTTCAGCTCAAAACAGTGCTCAACGCATAATGATACTCAACAAAGCGATGAAGACCGTAGAAAAGCATATCCTGGGGGGAATTATGGCGATCCCTGTGGGGATGATCCTGGGTGTATTCATCGCCTGTGCCTGGGTTTTATTGGCTGACTGGTGGAAAAATTCAGCCTGAATTAGTTAAACCAAACAACTGATAAATTTGTGGACGCGAAGTGATCGATTCCTTCATTGAAACCGTCAAAGGTAATTCCTTAAAATCTCACCTGATCCGCGGCGGTATCGGGAATGTAATCATCCGGGCGATCTATTCGCTGCTTACCTTCTTGATCTCCATCCTTTTAACCCGGTTCATGGGGGCGTCAATATTTGGAGTCTTTTCATATTTCACATCAGTCCTTGCAGTCCTAAGCATCCCGTCCCAATTGGGAATGCCACTATTAATCATTCGAGAAACCGCCCAAGCGCTGGAATTAAAGTTGTGGGGGAAGATAAAAGGGTTGTGGCAGTGGAGCGCATGGCTAGCATTATTGATGTCGATAATCTTTGCTATTGGTTCGTATGCAGTGGTTTTCATCGCGAAAATCCCGCTTACGGTGGACCAACAAGGGAGCATGGAATGGGGATTGATCCTTTTACCGTTGTCGGGGATCTGTGCCCTGGTCGGAGCGGCATTGCGTGGGGTAGATGAAGTAAACCTCAGTCAGTTTCCCGAAAGGCTCTTTTTACCGGGAATATTTGCCCTCTTGATTGTGGTTACCCATTATTTTGGAAAGATCGAAATTACATCAACGGAAGCTTTCAGGCTACAGGTGATCGCTGCTGCGGTTGCGTCAGGCGGGGGGATACTTCTACTCTATTTCAAAACTCCTAAGCCCGTGATTAAGTCCGTTCCAGAATATGAATCGAAAAGATGGCTACCCAGTGCGATCGTCCTGGCACTGAACTCCGGAATCCAGGCGATTAACAAGCAATTAAGTATCATCATTCTGGGTTTGTTTGTGGTGTCTTCTGAAGTAGGAGTCTACCGGATCGCGGTTCAAATGGCGCTATTGGTGGATATTGGATTCAATGTGATCAATCCGGTGATCGCTCCGCAATTCGCTCGCCTTTATTTGCTTAAGGATCAAAGGAGACTTCAACTGCTTGCGACAAAAAGCGCCAGAATCGTCTTGCTCTTTAACCTGGTTGTCACTATTGCGTTCGTCCTTTTTGGAAAGCTATTCCTTTTTATCGTCTATGGAAAAGAATTTATCCCGGCATATTCATCATTGCTCATTCTCCTCGTTGGACAGATGGTGAATTCACTGGCTGGATCCATTGGCTACTTGATGAACATGACCGGTTTTGAAGGTACCAATACGATGGTCCGAATTGTGGCTACGGTGATAAATATTGGCTTGAATTTTCTCCTGACACCGTTTTTCGGAGCGATCGGGGCTGCGATCGGGACATCCGTTTCGATAATTGTCTGGAATGTCTGGTTATGCATTGAAGGGATCAAAAAAGTAGGGATTAATAGTTCTGTGTTTGGAAAGGTCTAATCAATGGGAAGAATGCCTGACTTTTTAGTTATTGGTGCGGCGAAATCTGGAACCACATCGCTGTATTTTTATCTGCAGCAGCACCCAAAGATATTTATGCCATTCATGAAAGAGCCATTTTTCTTTGCCTTTGAAGGATTGGATCCATATCAGTATCATTTCGAAGGAAAAATGAGGAGCAATTTTAAGGCTATTGTAGATTTGGAACATTACCAGACCCTTTTTGAGAACGCTCCGAAAGAGAGTCTCGCGGGTGAAGCAAGTACGCTATATCTCTATGATAAAAATGCTGCGGAAAGGATAAAGTATCACATACCTGATGTAAAAATGATCGTCCTGCTTCGCAATCCAGTGGATCGGGCGTATTCACACTTCCGGCATTTTGTCCGCGACGGCTTCGAACCTGAGAGCGATTTCACGACGGTGATAAAGTCTGAGAAGAAGCGTATGGAAGAAAATTGGTTTCCCTCCTATTATTATTTGGACGCTGGATTCTACAGTATTCAACTCAAGCGGTATTTT
Source organism: Anaerolineaceae bacterium (assembly GCA_034430175.1). Classification (GTDB taxonomy): domain Bacteria; phylum Chloroflexota; class Anaerolineae; order Anaerolineales; family Anaerolineaceae; genus UBA6107. Next base: position 27,107 of record DAOUFI010000018.1, read on the forward strand.
GACTTATTTCCCAAAAATCAATTCAAGATTTTCCTTTATGAAGATTTGCTTGACGCAGAACAGATGGTTAGAGAAATTTTTGAATTTCTCGGTTTGGATACTAATATCCGTTTGGATACCGGAGCAAAGCATAATCGTTCAGGCTTGCTCCGTTTCCCGGATCTTTACAATAGCGTCCGCAATTCTTCAAGGGTAAAACCTTTCATACGAAAACTCATTCCAATAAAAATATGGAGCCGCTTACGCGAATTTTGGGAAAAAGCATTAATCAAACCCATCGATGGACTTGATGATAAGGTCCGTCCTGAACTTCAAAAGATTTATCGCGAAGATATTCTGGAATTGCAGGAGCTAATAGATCGTGACTTATCAAGGTGGTTGGAATAAAAGTTGTACAATTTAAATAATTCAATTATCGAAATTTCACTTTTAAACAGATGAGTGTACAAGATAAAAAGAGCCGAATGATCATCTGGCAGGGAGTTGTTCTTTTACTCCTTATCTTTTTGGCTGTTTCACGTTGGCTTCCAGGAAGCGATCCATTGTCTCCGGAAACGAGTTCGCGAGGAATCCTTGAGATTTTCCTGCTTTGCCTTGCTACGTTATTAGCGGTATTGTTCTTTGGACTCGACACCTTCTTTTCGGGTTTCAAACTTCCAACGTTTATCATTTTAATCTTCTTTTGTGCTTGGGCAGCGATCACTGCGATATGGGCGCCAAGTGCGGTACTAGCTCTCGGAAAAGCTGCTGGCCTCCTGATGATTGTTTTTATTGTTGCCGGTCTGGCGTACCAACTTTCACAAGCCGAGGTTCCTTCTGAAAAAGTAATTTTCCCCGCGTTAATGGCCTTTTTGATCTTTCTTTTGATCGATAATCGATTAACTTATGGGACTTTTCTGCCAAGTACTGTGATCCTGGATCGCCAAAGGTTATTGTTAGGACATAACCATCCAAATGAAAGCGCGATTTACCTTGCGACCTTAATCTTCTTTTGTGTTTTTCTCGCGTATGGCAGTAGCCGGTCTAGACAGTTATTCCTCTTTTTGACTGTTTTTTTTGCATTGTTTTTGCTGATCCGCACTGATTCAAGAACTTCGATCATTGCCCTTCTCATTACTGGATATCTTCTTATCATGTTAAGAATGCCAACTCCGCGATCCAGGTTGTTCACATTTTTGGGGGGAGTGATTCTTGTAATAGTCTTTCTTTCGGTGTTGTTCTTTGTTTATTCCGAGAAAGAGACTCTTCAAGATGTATTCAGGACTGTACTAGGCAGAGTGGAACTTTGGAGAAAGGCGTTTTCCTTGTTACCCGCGATTAATATTGGTGGAAATGGTTATTATTCCGCCCGATTTTACCTTTTACCAATTTGGGGATGGGCGAGTCACGCGCATAACGCGTTCGTTGAAATGATCTTCGATCTGGGTATTATTGGAGTAATCATTCTTTTTGCATTTTTTCTATCAATCCTTCCAAATATCCTTCGTCCAGGACAAGCGCCTGTGTTCTTTTGTTTCCTGATCTTTACATTGCTTCAAAGCATCACGGATGTTGTAATCTTCATACCATCAATTTTAATGACTTTGATCTGCTTATTGATATTTGAACAACAATTCTTGGATCACAAAAAGAGGAGGATGCAGAAAAATTTAGAAAAGGAAGTCGCGGTGAAATGACAGAGTCTAGAACCACCATTATTCTAATTCCAACAGTCAACGAACCTACTCTTCAGACTGTTGTTTCGCAGGTAAAACTTCAGGCTTTGGATTCAACAATCTTTCTCCTGGGTTTTGGCCCAGCCAGGCAGGTTGCTGAAAACTTGGGTGTTTCTTTTTATGATCTGGGTGAGAAAACGAGCAAACCCAGGGCATTGAACAGGGCAATTAGCACCATTAAAGCCGACCGATATATTATTCTGGACGCAGATGCAATTCCAGAAGAGGGTTGGTACCAGAATATGATTTTTGCCTTTGAAGAAGGTGCTGAAATATTTTGTGGAAGCATAAACCTCGCGATGGGTAATTTTTGGATGCGGGTTTATAACCTTTCAAGCGCACATGAATTTTCCAGCGAAAAACCTACTTCATTACGAAAACATCTTGCGGCTTGTACAATGGGGTTTACAAGGGAATTTTTTTCTGAAAATGGTCCATTCAGTGAAGAGATTTCGCGTAGTGAAGATTTTGAATGGACGTTAAGGGCTTTTACGTCCGGTCATGAATTACGATTCGTTCCATCCGCTGTTGTAGATCATCTACCACCAGCAAAAGCATCGTTCAGAAAGGTTTTAGGTGTCTTTTTCAATTCCGGGTACGACAATTGGCTTGTGAGAATAAAGTATTCACAGGTATTGAATACACCCATTGTTCTGCGTTCACCATATTTGATCGTTCTTTTAGCACCATTATTGGCTTGTATTCCAACATTGAGAATATTTCGAACATCTCCAAAAATCATTTTTGCCAAGATGCACATGTTGCCTTTTATATACATGACCAAGGTAGCCTGGTGTTTTGGTGTTTTTTGGGGTTATTGGGATTCAAAACGAAAGTATGGGGGAAGCCATGTCTGAGCTTGTTCAGTTTGTAGTAATTGGTGTGGCAAAATGTGGCACAACTTCGCTGCATGAGTATTTACGTCAGCATCCAAGTATCTCTCTGCCTCAGAGGAAGGAGACCCATTTCTTTATTTACAATAAAGCTTCAGGCGGTTTTCCTGAAGTCTATAATGGGCGGGAGATCAAAGAGTATATCGACACCGAAGAAGATTATTTGGCTGAATTCGAAAAAAAACCAACCGCCACCATTTTTGGCGAGGTGTGTCCATCATATTTTTACTATCCAAACGCCGCTGAGAATATTCACAGGTATTGCCCAAACGCAAAAATTTTGTGTATTTTGCGCAATCCCATTTACAGGTTGTATTCAGAATACACTTATGCTCAATTACGGAAAGATGGTGGCGGAGATAAATTCACTGATGAAAGCCAATCGTTTAGAGCGGTTGTGCAGCAGATCATGGACGGCACAGAAGATGTGTTAACAAGGCGTAGGGTGGAAACTGGTTTCTATACACGTTACCTGACCAGGTATTATCATCTCTTTCCGAAAGAGCAAATAAAAATTTTACTATTCGATGACCTCCGATTCCGTCCAGATGAATTAATGAATGAAATCACCGAGTTTATCGGCGCGAAGAAGTTTACTTATGATGTACAAATGAGGTTCAATAGTTCAGGAAAAGCAAGATTTTTCTCGATGTATAGCTTGTTAAGGAAAACTGGCCTAAAAAAGTTCCTGCGAAATAAACTATCCGCAAAAGCATATCAAAATTTACGGTTTGCAGCTGAAAAGTATCTTCTAAAGGCTCCTCCACAGATCGATCCCGAAAGCAGGAGCATGCTTCAATCGATATATGAGAATGAAATTTTGGATTTACAGGAATTAATCAGCAAAGACCTCTCTTCCTGGCTGGTTTAGGAGACCATGAGCAATTATCCGATATATGAATTTCTGGGAGTCAAGATTACCTCGCTTGGTTTGGACGAGTTGCTGGATGAAATCTTGGACGCTCTGAGTAAGGCAAGAAAACTCCAGTTAGGAAATGTGAATATCCACGCAATGAATCTCTCTCAGAGTACACCTGCTTTTCGAGACGCCCTGAACAAGATGGATATCGTGTTCTGTGATGGATACGGGGTAAAAATTGGCGCTTCAATGTTGGGAATTACCCTTAAGCAACGCTTTACCCCACCAGATTTTATCGACAGCGTGATGAAGCAGGTGATTGAAACAAAAGGCAGCGTTTTTTTACTGGGTGCCAGAAAAGGAGTTACCGAGAAAGCTGGTAAGGTACTTCAAGAACGCAATCCCGGATTGATCATAGCCGGGCATTATCACGGTTATTTCGATAAACGTTATGAGAGTTCAGATAACAAAATTGTGGTCGATATGATCAATCAATCCGGGGCAAGTTTATTGCTTGTCGGTTTTGGTATGCCGACCCAGGAACAATGGCTGATAGAAAACAGAGAAGTATTGAATCCATCCGTTTCATTAACAGTCGGAGCATTATTTGACACGCTTTCGGGGAATATTCAGCGAATGCCAAGATTCATCACGGATCACGGATTGGAATGGTTGGGTCGTCTCATCATCGAGCCACGAAGATTATGGAAGCGATATCTACTAGGTATTCCTCTTTTCTTCTGGACAGTTTTCAATGAAAAAATTTCAAAAAAACATATAAAATTGAATTAATAAATATCTTTAACGGAAAAACATGAATCGACGATTTTCCACGAATTTCGCGGTTGTTTCATTCTTCATTGATTGGGTTGTTGGCTTCGGCTCAATTTACCTTTCTCTGAAAATTCTTGCTTCTCATTATTTGTTGAGCTGGCTCCTGCCTATTGTGAAATTGAACTCACTGATTTTTCCAACGATTTGGGTATTGTTCTTTTTCTTTTTTGCCATCTACGATGGAAAACAAAATTTAAAAGTAATTGATGAGTTTTCAAGGATCACTTCTGCCTCCTTCCTCGCGGGTATGACTTTAATCGGGTTCATGTACCTGACCGATCTCGATTTGCCCAGGTTGTTTTTTTTGGTATTTCTTTCAATAACATTTTCTTCAATGATCATCTGGCGAATTATTGCCAGACTTCTTTACCGCTCAAGAATCAATGAAAAAGGATATCACCAGAAGGTCTTAATTGTTGGTGCGGGAAAAATTGGAACAGACTTGCGAGATCAAATCTCAAACAAGAAGGATAAAACAGTTACCTTCATCGGATTTTTAGATGATTCTATTGAAAAGCAACAATCCATGCCTGATGTGCTCGGTGCGGTTGATGCTGTTAAACAGATTGTGACCTCAAGAAAAGTAACGAATGTGATTATCACTCTACCGCAATCATGTTTTGAAAAAATCGATTTTGTTATCCAGGAATTGGTGCAATTACCAGTCAGAATAGCGATTGTTCCAAGTTATTACCGCCTGGCTGAGAATCGGATGACCTTATCAGAATTAGCAGGGATCCCTTTGCTGGATATTCGTGAACCGGCGTTAACTGAATATCAAAGGCTAACCAAGCGAATATTCGATGTTGTAGTTACCTTGATTCTTTTGGTTCTATTACTACCCTTAATGGGGTTAATCGCATTGCTGATTTGGATTTTTGACGGGCGTCCGATTATGTTTATTCAAAACCGTGTTGGAGAGAATGGAAACATAATCAAGGTTCTTAAGTTTCGTACCATGCAACAAGATTCATTACCAAAAACGCGCGTTCAAGCAGTCGACGCTCAAGGGCGTCCAATATATAAAACGAAAGATGACCCACGGGTTACCCGCCTGGGACGATTCTTACGACGGTATAGCCTCGATGAACTACCCCAGTTCTTTAATGTACTGCGCGGAACGTTGAGTCTGGTTGGCCCGAGACCGGAATTGCCTTTCATCGTTGAAAAGTATGAGCACTGGCAACGGGCAAGGCTCTCGGTTCCGCAAGGGGTGACCGGATGGTGGCAGATTCAAGGGCGCAGTGATAAACCCATGCACCTGAATATTGATCAAGACCTATACTATATACAGCATTACTCTTTATGGTTGGATATTTCAATACTGATCAAAACGATCTGGATCGTTTTACGCGGTAAAGGGGCATATTGATAGTATCAATATCGAGGTTGGGTGATTCCAATTATTCTTTGATGATTGATTTTGGTAAAAAGAAGAAGGCTGCCTTCCGCCTAGTCTTCTTCTTTTTATCTGACTACTTATTGCTGTTCATCTCTTTTAATTGTGAAGGTATCAAAATCGTGAGCCACCTTTACATCCGGGAAAACCTCCTGAGCTTCAGTTAACACATCTTTATCGCGGTAACGCCGGCTCAGGTGGGTGAGGATCAATTGCCGCGCGCCAATCTGGTTGGCGAAAGTGGCGGCTTGCTTGGCGGTAAGGTGGGCAAATTCTTTGGCCATCCCGGCTTCTTCGTCAAGGTAGGTGGACTCGATCACCATGCCATCCACGCCCTTGAGTAAATTCACCAGGCTGTCGGTCTCGCCCAAGTCACCCAGGGCTGCCAGGCGTGTGCCCGTGCGCAATTCCCCCATCACCATTTCGGGGGTGATCACCTGCCCGTTGGCGAGGATCACCTGTTTACCCTGCACCAACTCGTGGCGCAACGGGCCATTGGGGATGCCGAGTTCCTCGGCTTTCTCGGGCAAGAATGGACGTCTCGATTTTTCTTCAAAGAGATACCCCAGGCAATCAGGACTGCGGTGCTGCACCGGGAAAGCGCTGATGGTGAAATCAGGCGCGTCGAAAAAGACTCCATTTGTCACCGGGATGAGCTCCACAGGCATCGGCGGCTTGGCGCCTCGTAGGACGACCTTAAAGAGCAGATCGTGTATTCGATCAAGCGCGGCGGGTCCGCCGTAGATCTCAAGTTGTTCGATCGATTCCCAGCGCATGAACGTGGAAAGCAGCCCGGCTAGCCCCAGGATGTGGTCCAGGTGGCCATGAGTGATGAGAATGCGGCTCAGCCGTTTGAAACCTACTCCCGATTGCAGGATTTGCCGCTGTGTGCCCTCGCCACAATCGACCAAAAAGCGGTATTCGTCGTGCTGTACTAAATAAGCCGGCAGATTGCGTTTGGGGGATGGGGCGGATGCGGAAGTGCCAAGGAAGGTGATTTCAAACAAAGGGGAATCCTTTCTGAATACGCACCAATTTTACCCTATCTTTTCAGTACGCGATCCGCGAATACTGGTACAAATATTGCACCATGAACGTTATCCGGAGCTTGTTTTGTTTGCATATCTCGGCTGGCTCGAAGTAAAATGAAGGAAATATTGAGGAGAAGTACAGATGGAACTGCAAACTGTCAAAATCGAAAAAACTGAGGAGATCAATTTCATCCTTGGTCAGTCGCATTTCATCAAGACCGTGGAAGATATCCATGAAGCCATGGTGAACAGCGTGCCGGGGATTAAATTTGGGGTGGCATTTTGTGAGGCATCAGGCGCTTGCCTGATTCGTTATTCGGGAACCGACGAAGCAATGATCAAACTTGCTCAGGAAAACGCCTCCCGAATTGGCGCCGGTCACAGCTTTATCCTTTTCCTTGCCGAGGGGTATTACCCCATCAATGTACTCAACGCGGTCAAAAGTCTCCCTGAGGTATGTCACATTTACTGCGCCACCGCCAATCCGGTTGAAGTTGTCTTGGCAGATAATGGAACGGGACGTGCCATTTTGGGTGTCTTTGATGGAGAGAAACCTAAAGGTATCGAGGGTGGCGAGGATATCAATTGGCGTAAACAACTTTTACGAAAGATTGGATACAAGGCTGCCTGACCGATGGGTTAAGGCAGTTTTTGGTCCCTGGAGGAAAGAAGATGAAAAAATTGATTCCCGTGTTGATCGCTCTGGTATTTCTTATATCAGCTTGCGATATCCTCGGTGGAGCTGCGACTGAAGCTCCGATGAGCGACGCGCAAATGGCCACGCGTGTGGCGCAGTTACTCGCAACCATGACTACGCCAACCACTGAGATCGTATTTCCTCCCACTCCAACCATGACCGCCACTGTCGTGATCTTGCCAACTGAGGAAACGATCGAACCGACCGCGACAGCCACGCTGGAAGTTACCCAAGAGGAGACTGACGCTCCTGAGGCGGAAGAAACCGCTGCAGCGACCGAAGCCAAACCCACTGGAGAGCCTGAATCAACAGCGACCCTCACTCCAACCGTCTCATCGAATGACCCCGCGGCCCGGTTAGGAACCCCCTCCGGCGTGGACGACATGAGTAAAGCCGATAACTGGGGTTGGCCGACGGACCAGGATCAGTATCTGAAAGTGGTCTTCAATAACGGCAAAATGCAGATGACCGGTTTAACCAAGTTCGCTGGCTGGCGCTTGCCCATGATTGCTCAACAAACTGATACCTATATCGAACTTACCGCTGACTCTGGGAATTGCTCAGGAAAGGATTCCTACGGTATCATTTTTCGGGTGCCTGTTTTGAAGGACCCATCGCAGGGATACTTGTTTGAAGTGACATGCGATGGTTACTATCGCCTGTGGAAATGGGATGGCAAGGTCAGCCCGAACGGATTGGCTACCGTGCTTGTTCCCTGGGGGCAATCCTCGCTGATCAATACCGGAGCCAATCAGACAAATCGCCTGGGAGTTATGGTAAAAAAGGATACTTTCACTCTTTACATGAATGGCGAACAAATCGCCTCTGCCAGCGATAAATCATTTGATGCTGGCTTCTTCGGAGTTTTTGTCCGAGCCGGGGAGACCTCCGAGTATACGGTCAAATTTGACCAGATGCGATACTGGGAGAACCCGAAATAATTATCTATTCTTTGTACATGATGACGCCAATGATCTTGGCGTCATTTGTTTTCACAGAAAGATAACCTTTTGAACACGAGGAAATATGAAATCATATCGAAAAGAACTCTGGTTTGAACTCCCTACCCGCGTGGGTTTTGTCAATATCACCGACGAGGTGAGCAGGGCGGTCCGCGAGAGTGGAGTGATGGAAGGGTTGGTATTGGTCAACGCCATGCATATTACAGCATCGGTGTTCATCAACGACGACGAATCGGGATTGCATCGTGATTATGCCCATTGGCTGGAGATTCTGGCTCCACACGAGCCGTTGCAGAATTATCAACATAATCTGACCGGAGAGGATAATGGCGACGCGCACCTCAAACGTCAGATTATGGGCCGGGAGGTGGTAGTGGCCATCACCGGCGGTCAGCTTGATTTTGGCCCCTGGGAGCAGATTTTTTACGGTGAATTTGACGGCCGGAGGCGTAAACGCGTTCTCGTCAAAATAATTGGAGAATAACAGACCCACTTGCGAGATAAAAACACCCGGCAGGATTACTTCCGGGTGTTTGATTGAAACAGGTAGCTAATCTTCTGGTTGCTCGAGTTTGACGTATCCAACAATATCAAATTTATATTTTGGCTCGGAGTAATTGCTGTTATCACCATAATCATAGGTCGAGAATTCTCCTTTGCCATTGACGACCTGAACCATTTGGTAGGAAGTTTTGTTGCTATCCGCGCCACCCCCAGAGGTGATTGTCAGCTTGAGCACAACCAGATATGTATTTTCGTGATCGTCTGTATAAACATTGCCTTCACCTGAATATGCAGTCTCTTCCAGGTATTCATACTCGATCTTTTTTTGTTCAAAGTTTTCAACACTGAATGAGACTGATGAAGCCGCGGATTTATTACTAAACGCGCCAATGCTGGCGATGATCGCGAGGATCAAGGCGAGCCCTGCGACTGCCAGGGCAATGATAGCCAGGATCGAATTGTTGTTCCTGGGTTTGGGAGCGGGAGGGTAGGGCTGGAAATTGGGTTGGTATTGCTGGTAGTTCGGTGGTATCTGCATCGTTTCCTCCAAATGGGTAGCTTTAAGATCGAGTTGTAGTATAGGCACATTCCGGGTAGATGTCAATTATTGACATTTATATGATCGCATTCCGCTTGGTTTTGAATATTTGAAACAACATTCGTATTCGTCAATTCAAAAATTCCTAAGACGATTATTGTTTCTTCTGCTAGAATTATTTCCATGTCTTCCAATCTCATTTACAACGGCGACAACCTTGCCATCCTCCAGTCTCTTCCCTCGGAATCGGTGGATCTCGTCTATATCGACCCGCCATTCAACACCGGGCACGCCCAGGCGCGCACGCAATTGCGTACCGAGCGCTCGGAGAACGGCGACCGCATTGGGTTTGCTGGTAACCGCTACCAGACCGTCAAGCTGGGGTCAAAGGCTTACAACGATTTGTTTGATGACTTTTTGGCTTTTCTTGAACCGCGTCTGATCGAAACCCGCCGTGTGCTCAAATCCAATGGTAGTCTGTATTTTCACATCGATTACCGCGAAGTGCATTACTGCAAGGTATTGCTTGATCAAATCTTCGGTCGCTCCTCCTTTCTGAACGAAATCATCTGGGCTTATGATTACGGCGCCCGTACGAAGAAAAAATGGCCAGCCAAGCACGATAACATTCTTTGGTACGCTAAAGACCCTGAACATTACACCTTCAATATCGGCGAGATCGAACGCATCCCCTACATGGCCCCCGGACTGGTGGGACCGGAAAAAGCGGCTCGCGGGAAAACACCAACGGATACCTGGTGGCATACCATCGTCCCCACCAACGGCAAGGAAAAGACCGGTTATCCCACCCAAAAACCACTGGGCATCCTGCGCCGCATCATCATCGCCTCGTCCAACCCGGGCGACCTGGTGCTCGATTTCTTCGCCGGCAGCGGGACCACCGGCGCGGCCTGCCTGGAACTGGGACGAAATTTCATCCTGGTGGATAACAACCCTCAGGCACTGGCCACCATGGCAGAACGCTTTGCTAAAGTAAAAGATATAGAATGGATCAACTATGACCCCTACCTGTGATGAACTGATCGCGCGACTCCGAGCCATGGGCACACCTGAAAACGTGGCCGGGCAGCAGCGCTTTGCCATCCGCGGCGGAGAGCAGCTTGGCGTCTCCGTCACCGATATTCGCAGGCTGGCGCGGGGGATTCACGATCACGAATTGGCGCAGCAATTATGGAATTCAGGTATTCACGAGGCGCAGATCCTGGCTGCGTTGGTGGATGAACCGGCAAAGGTAACCCTGGAACAGATGGAGTCGTGGGTGAGCCAATTCGAATCGTGGGACATCTGCGACGAAACCACCGACGAGCTTTTTATCCACACAGCATATTGCGAACAGGTTATCCCGCTTTGGGCCACCCGCGAAGATGAGTTTGTCCGCCGCGCTGCCTTTGCCATGATCGCCGCCCTCTCCATCCACCGTAAAGACCTCCCGGATGTTAAGGTAAAATCGTATTTTCCGCTTATTGAAGCCGCCGCTGGGGACGAGCGCAACTTTGTCAAGAAAGCGGTCAACTGGGCGCTACGCAACCTGGGCAAGTTTCGCCCCGGTCTGCGCGCGGACGCGGTGGCTTGTGCCAAGCGGATCTTGCTGCAAAGCAGCATGCAGGGAAGCAAATCCGCGCGCTGGATCGCCAGCGATGCCCTCAAGGAATTTGAAACGAAATTTGGCAGTGATTACGTAGCTGCCATAAAAGGATAAAGAATGAACAAAAACGCGCCCATCCTCGAATTCGATACTGACCGCGGCTCGATCACCATGCCCGATCCCTTCGCCATTGGCGTGGGGAAACTCGTGCCTGCACGAGGGGTGCTTTGCTTTTTTAAGGACGTAATCGATAAACTGGTGGCGAAAGGCGAACTGACCCTGCTTGGGAATCTCAGTTCCGAATGCGGTTTGAATCCGGTCTATCGTTATGGCAGCAATTCTGACGCGGTGACTGTTTTGCATCCCGGAATCGGCGCTCCAATGGCAACTGCCTTCCTTGAAGAGTTGATCGCGTGCGGTGTGACCAAATATATTGCCTGCGGCGGCTGCGGCGTGCTCAATCGTGATATCGTTGCTGGTCATCCGGTGGTGCTGACCTCCGCGGTGCGCGATGAGGGCACCTCATATCACTACATTCCGTTGAGTCGAGAGGCCAAACCGCATGAAGATGCCGTCATGGCGCTTGAAAAGGCTTGCAATGAATCAGGAGTGGATTATCTGCTGGGGAAAACCTGGACGACGGACGCCTTCTACCGCGAGACTCGCAACAAGCGCAAGCAGCGCATGGAAGAGGGCTGCGAGGTCGTCGAAATGGAAGCGGCTGCCTTTTTTGCCGTGGCGCAATTCCGTGAGATCAAGTTCGGGCAGATCGTTTACGGCGGTGACCTGGTGATCCCTGATGGCTGGGACCTGCGCGACTGGATCAGCCGCGATTCCGCGCGTCAATTGTTGTTCGATATCGCGGTAAAAGCGGTGAGGCTCCTATAGTGTCATTGCGAGCGAACGTTTTTGTGAGCGAAGCAACCTCCAAACTGAATTGCTTCGCTCAATGATTTTTGAATTTACAACAACATTACCCATATAAGTCACGGTGCACCGCGCTGAGGGCGCGAACCTGTTCCACCGCGTGATACGATGACCGTACCAGCGGGGCACTTTCCACCCATTTGAAACCGATTTCCAAACCGAACTGCTTCAGTTCTGCGAATTCTTCCAGCGTGTAATACCGCGAAATGGCGATATGCTTACGGCTGGGTTGCAGATATTGGCCGATGGTCAAAATATCGACTCCCCAACTTTGCAGATCACGCATCACCGCTTTAATCTCGTCCATCGTCTCGCCCAAACCCACCATGATGCCTGACTTGGTTAATACGTCCGGATTGAGCTGTTTGGCATGCTGGAGAATAAACTCTGACCACTCATAGTGATCCTGGGGCTGCACAGTTTTAAACAGCGATGGAACCGTCTCCACGTTGTGGTTGAGAATTTCCGGGCGCGCGTCCATCACGATCTTCAGAGCTTCCAGACTGCCTTTGAAATCCGGGATCAGCACCTCCACCGAGCAACCCGGCTGCAATTCGCGTATGCGGCGGATGACGCCGGCAAAGATCGGCGCGCCGCCGTCGCGGCGTTCGTCCCGGTTGACGCTGGTGATTACGGCGTGCTTGAGTTCCATGGCTTTGACCGCCTGCGCCACCCGTTCAGGCTCTTCCCAGTCGAGTACGGTGGGCATGCCGTGTTTCACGTCGCAAAAACGGCAGGAGCGGGTACACACATCGCCGAGCATCAAAAATGTGGCGGTGCCGCTGTTCCAGCATTCACCCATGTTCGGACAGGCGGCTTCTTCGCACACGGTATGCAACGCTTTCTTGCGCATCAGCGCTTGCAATTGCGCGTAGGAGTCGCCGCCCGGCACACCGACCTTGATCCAATCGGGGCGGCGCTGCGGGCGTTCAGTTTTTTGTTCACCGGGTAACCGGTCGCGGGTAGGGGAAATGGCCATATCAACTCCAGCGGCTATTATAACTGAGTCCGGGAGGAGATATGGGTTATGGATTGTAATAATAATTAATGACTGTTGATCTTGTAGCCCAGGCGACCGATATTGTCGATAATGTTGGATTGCGCGCCGACGCTCTCGAATTCCTGGCGCAGCAGATAGACCAGGTATTTGAGACGATTGCGGATGGCAGGAGAATCCTTGCCCCAGATTTTCTCGGTCAATTCCTGGTAAGGGACCAACCGCGGTGCGTTTTGGATGAGCATGTAGAGCACTTCGAACATCTTGCCGGTAAGCTGGATGGATTTGCCGTTCAAGAAAGCTTCATGGGTATCCAGATCAAGCACCAGACCAAGGTTCTCCACAGCGATCCGGTCCAGCTTCTTGCGGTTGCCGGAGCGGCGTAGCACCGATTCGATGCGTGCCACGACTTCCTTCTGGTTAAAAGGTTTTGTGATGTAATCATCGGCGCCCATTTGCAGTGCCTTGATGATGCTGTCAGTCTGGTTCATTGCCGATAGGATAATGATTGGCACATCAGAGATCTCCTGCACTTTGTCGATGGTCTGCCAGCCGTCCATTTCGGGCATCATCATATCAAGCAAGATCAACGAGGGCTGCACTTCAGTCATTTTACCAAGTGCTTCCTTGCCGTTTGCAGCACCGGCTACATCATACCCTTCGCGCAGGAGGATTTGTTTCAAGAGCGTTACGGTATCGGGTTCATCATCGATGACCAGTAATTTACGTCGTCCTTGTTCGTTCACTCGATCGAGATCAACGCCTTCAGCAACTGTATTCTCCAGAGCGGTATCATTTTTTGTGGTCATATTATCCTCGCTAAGATATGAAAAACCAGCCTATGGGGCCGGTTTCGCTCTCTGCTCGCCAGGTACCCCCTCTGCCTGATAGCGCAGAGAAAGCGACCAATTAAAGTACCTGGGTCATCACTCCCTGATCGATCATGATTACCGTTATTTCTTCATCAACCTCGATTTTTTCTATTTAGTGATCAGTTTATAGCCGAGGCGATCGATGTTTTGTATGATCTCCTGCTTCTCGTCGATGTCCAAAAATTCCTTACGTAATAAGTACACCAGGTATTTCAACCTGTTGCGGATCGAAGTGGAGTTTTCGCCCCAAACTTCTTCAGCAATATCGTTGTAGTTCACCACCTTAGGCGCGTTCCTGGCCAGGATGGCGAGCACTTCAAACATCTTCCCTGTCAACTGAATCTTTTTCCCGTGATAGGTGACTTCGTATGTCTTAAGATCGATGGTTAGGTTGACGTCGGGGAAAGAAAGTGCACTAACTGTGGCTTGTTTTTCAGCGCGCCGCAGTACGGTGTTTACACGTGCGACGATTTCATCGGTATTGAACGGTTTTGTGATGTAATCATCCGTGCCCGCGTGCAGCATCTTGACGATCTCATCCTTGCGATCGACTGCGGATAGAATGATTACGGGAACATCGCTGATCTTGCGGATTTCTTCAAGCGTCTGCATGCCGTTCATTTCTGGCATGAGCAGATCAAGCAGGACAATTGATGGATTGACTTCAGCGAATTTTGCAAGTGCTTCTTTCCCGCCGTTCGCGCCGGATACGTTGAAACCACTGCTGATGAAGATGTGTTTAATCAACGTCACTGTATCTGGTTCATCATCGATGACCAGAACCGTTTTTCTGTCTTTTTGTTGTAGGTTGTCCAGATCGACACCATTACCGGTAAGGATGCTGCGTTCTTCTATGGAGTTTCCTTGTTCCATCTCCCACGACTCCTATTTGCTCAGTGTGATCCAAAGCTTTACGAATAAAGGTAATAATCCGGTTAGTCTATTCAATTTCAATTAGTATACCAGCGTAATAAAATTATAGCATGACAGCATGGGAATACAAGTAAATAATTCATAACGCGTGTTATACTGCCAATGTATTTAAATTAGGAAGAGGTTCAGATGCTCTACTTGATTTCAACTCCGATTGGCAATCTGGGAGATATTTCCCAACGCGCCCTCGATACGATAAAAGAATGCGATCTGGTGGTGAGCGAAGATACTCGGAAAACCGGGTTTTTGCTGAATCACTTCGGTATTAAAAAGCCGCAATTCTCCTTCAGAGAAGATAATGAACAAAAAGCCCTCCCAAAAGTGATGAGTGAACTCGCGGCGGGCAGAACGATCGGGTTGGTCACCGATGCGGGAACGCCTGCCATCTCTGATCCTGGTTTCATCCTGGTTCGGGCAGCACTTGCCGAATCCATTCCGGTGACAGCCATCCCCGGGCCAACCGCGCTGATCATGGCGGTGGTGCTTTCAGGATTACCTGTACACAGTTTCACCTTCCGCGGTTTCGGACCGCGCAAGAGCGGCCCGCGCAAACGCTGGCTGGCAGTAGATCAGAATTCCCCGCATACGCTCGTGTTCTACGAAAGTCCTTATCGTCTGGATGATTTCCTTGCCGACGCCATCGAAGTCTACGGCGATCGGCCGGCAGCCATCGCCAATGACTTGACAAAGAAGTTCGAGTTGGTGATGCGCGGAAAACTGAGCGAGTTGCTTGAGCAAATTAAAAAAGAACCCCCGCGCGGCGAGTATTGCATAGTGATCGGTGGCATAGGGGAGATAGCGAAAGAAGCTGATTAACGCGCAGGCAGGATGTTGAACCGGGTATGCGTATCGTAATAATCTTCGTTTTCCGCGCGTTTTAGTTTGGCTACCACCCAGTAGGTGACGGGGGTCATCAGCACTTCTATGCCCACTTTAAATATGTAATTTGTCACCACCAACGACCAAAAGATCACCCAGGGGAACACCCCAAAAAGACTGGCGACTCCGATAAAGATCAATGAATCAACCCCTTCACCTACCAGCGTGCTGCCGATGGTTCGGGACCATAGCCATTTACCTTTGGTCAGCACTTTCATGCGAGCCAGGATGACCGAGTTGGTGAACTCGCCAGCCAGGTAAGCCGAAAGGCTGGCAAGAACAATTCCGCCACTAATCATGCCGCCTAGGACGTTGTTATATGCTGTTTGCCCGGTGATAGATTGCCATGTGGCTTCACCCGGCATGATACCCACCAGCCACAACACCAGGGCGCTGAGCGCGAGACAGGCAAACCCCGTCCAGATCACCCGGCGCGACTGTTTGAAGCCATATACTTCAGTAAGCACGTCGCCGAAGATGTAGCTGATCGGGAACAGGATGGTACCGCCATCAAAGGATAGGCGTAGGCCGAAGATCGACACACCCCAGTCGATGATCTTTGCCGATGACGCGATGTTGCTGATGATCAGAACTGTTACAAACAAGGCCATCACCAGGTCAAGGTAATGGAAATCGTGAGTGCGTTGATTGGTTTTTATTTCATTTGATATTTTGTCTTCATTCATCATGACCGCAAGTATAATCGGATTATCTTGATTTTATGGATTTTCCATGCATCGATTTTTTTTACCACCCTCCTCATTTGAAGGCGCTTTGGTCACTTTCCCAAACGAGATAGGTCGTCAGATTCACCTTGTGTTACGCCTGAAGCCAGGTACAGAGGTGATCGCGCTGGATGGCATGGGGATGGAGTATCGCGTGCGACTCACTGATGTGTCGTCAGATTCAACCAAAGGTGAGGTCGTGTCGCAATTAAGATCCGCTACAGAACCTCGCACGAAGCTGATCTTGCTCTTGTGCCTGACTCAGCGTGAAAAGTTCGAATGGATCTTGCAGAAGTGCGCCGAGATCGGCGTTGCTACCTTCATTCCAGTCATTTCCAGTAGAAGTTTGGTACAATCCGCCCGAGAGGTGGAGGGTAAGTATGAACGTTGGCAACGCATCCTGCAGGAAGCGGCTGAACAATCCCACCGCGGGCTGGTCCCTGAACTGCGGGCGGTGCTTCATTTTGAAGACGCGCTGAAACTCCCGGAATTAGCGACTTGTTGCTGCCTTATCCCCTGGGAAGAGGAAAAGGGTGTCGGGTTGCGTGCTGCCCTCGCGCAGAAGACCTCAGCGGATGTAGCCTTGTTGGTGGGGCCGGAGGGGGGATTCTCTGAAAATGAGGTAAACAGCGCGAAATTGGCAGGGTTTATCCCGGTAACGCTCGGACCCAGAATCCTGCGCATGGAGACAGCCGCGATGGCGGCTGCAGCGTTGGTCCTCTACGAACGCGGTGACATGGAAATGAGATCAAACCAGACGGCGGGGTAGCAGGTTCTTCAACCTGTCTTTGAGGAGCTTCCCCCGACCGAGTACCAATCCATCTGCTGAACGCACGACAATGGTTTTTCCTTTATTTTCTCCACTGGCTGCAAGATCAAAAAGGTCTTCACCTCGCGCGAATGTCGCGGTTTGTTGCTCATCCAGATTCGTGATGTTTTTTGTGAACCGATCCCCAAACCTTACCACCAGATCGTGTGAGGGGATTATTGCCCCATCTATCACTTCTCCCAACAGTATCCCCGTCGATTCCAGCGGCAGGGAGGCGAACTGAGCCAGCACGCGGTTGGGGAAGAGGAAAAGCTTCTCATACCGTTTCATGACGGTCATATTGTATTCAGCGAGTAAATCCGAGAGAAAGAATCCATATTCCCCTTCGAGTGATTGCTCGATTGCCTTTGTGTTGGTCACAATCTCGAATCCCGTTCTTTCTAATGGACGGCTGGGTGGATTGGTATTGGGCAAATCCAGGCTCGATGTTTTTCTGAGCAGGCAGGCGAAGAAGCCAGCAGTATGCAGACGGTGAGGCCATAAACGCAACGAACCGGCAACCTCGGGCAGGTAATCCAATTCTCCATATCGGACAATGCCCGTCATTTCAGTAGGCAAAGAAATTGGGATTCTCTGCACCTCAACAGCTTTCCTGAATTGGTGTAGCACCGCGTCAATGACCCCTTCATCCTCTTCTGGCAGCAGCGTGCAGGTGGAGTAGACTACCTCACCGCCAACCTTCACGGCCTGTAGCGCGCTGGTGAGAAGGGCTGTCTGACGTTTGGCCAGTTGCAGGCTCTCCTTCTCAGTCACCGGGCGTAGATCGTGGCTTTCTGCCACGCGAAGCCCTTGCATACTGCAAGGCGCGTCGATCAGCACACGATCAAAGGTTTCAGGGAACCACGCGCCGAATTTCTCACCGGGGAACTGGCTGATGGCGGTGTTCATCGCACCCCAGTTTTGCAACACAATACGGAGCGCGGGGATGCGTCCCTGGCTGGAGTCGTTGGCCATCACCAATCCGTGGTCCAAGCCTCGTGCCACAAGATGAGTTGTTTTACCCCCAGGCGAGGCGGCCAGGTCGAGGGTCAACCCGGGTTCTTCCGCGGTAAAGGTGAAAAGTTCTGGCGGTAGCATCGAAGCAGCTTCTTGAATATAGTAATATCCCAGGCGGTGCTCCGGGGTTTGACTCACAGGGGTGCCCTGACTGTCATCCACCCGATATCCATTATTGCAGAAGGGGATCGATTCGATCTGCCAGCCATACCGGTGTTGCCAACGCTCAATGGCGCCGGTTTTCAATTTGAGCGGATTGACGCGTATCGCCGGAAGCAATGGACGCTTGACTTCGTCTTGCAGCAGACGGAATTCTTCTGCAGATAGCAGCGGCTCGAAGCACCGCATCGACTGGTTCAGTGCTTCTTCAGGGGTGATCTCAGGTGTGGTTTTTTTGTTCTTTCGCTTCATTTCACTTCTCGATACAGAAGACGATTTCATTGCTGAATTCGATCTCACTGACCTTCCACGGCAAGCCTGCGATTGTCTCCATCACCAGACGTCTGTGCTGCTCCAATTTGGGGTGTTTCCCGGTCAGGCTAGTAGTGGGCAGAGAGACCAGCAATATCTTGCATTTTAAGCTCTGCCAGAATGCACGGTTGCAGCCGTGTCGGCGTTGCTCAAATCGGTGTGCCTCCTTGAAAAAGAACGCGACATCGCATTCGATCTGTGGAGGGTTCACCAGGATGTCCTGGTTGAATGCCAGCGGTTCCAGGTTGTTTAACTGGAAGAAGTGATTGATCAGGTCCAGGCGAGGCTGGTGGATGTCATAGGCATAATATCGTGTTCCCGCGCTCAATCCCATCCATGGCAGCGCGAAGGGGTTTAGCGCGCAAGCCAGGTCCATGATCGTGGCTGGATTGCCGACGTGGGTAAACAGACGCGGATAGAAGTCATCGAGCAGGGGCAGACGTTCGCGCGTGGAAGCGTGGCTGGACAACAGCTCACGGCAAAGCTGCCGAATCTCGGCAGGGTTGCCTCTGTGATAGGTTTCATCCAGTTTCTGCGAATAGACAGCGTAGTCCGGGTCACCCAGGTAGGTGGCGGTGAGGTTGTGCAGCTTTTCGCGCACGATCTGTTCCACCTCGCGCGGGTTTGATGTGATAGTCTGCGCCTGGGTGATCAGATCTTTGATCGTGGCTGCCGGCATTTTCATCGAACGATATTTTCGTGAATCGAGCAGTTTCGCGGTCAGTTCTGTTACGAAATCGGCATCCAGCGAAGTCTTGGCCATGTTATTTTCGCACCAAAAAAGCCAGTTCGCCTGGGAATTCGAACCGTTCGACCTTCCAGAACTGACCAGCCATCAATTCATTGAAATGTGTTTCATAATTCCGCGCCATCCCTTTGGATCGTCCTCCCAGGCTGTGCGCTGGAAAAGAGACGAGGATGGTTTCAGCGTTCAATCCTTCGAGCAGGCGTCTCCCCGCTGATTTGTCCACCTGTTCGAGGCAGGGGATGGTTTTGAGTAAAAGCGCCAGTTGAACATGTTCGGAGGGGATTGATTGGGTCAGATCGCACAAGCTGGCTTTGCCATTGATCCCGAAATGATCGAAAAAGACTTGCAAATATCCAGTCATATCAGAATAGATATCACACGCGGAATATGTAAAGTCTTTTGCTAGCGGCATCCAGGGCAGGTTGAGCGGGTTCAATCCGCAAGCCAGATCGAGAACCGAGTGGATTGGCGCGAGTGAAGCCAGGGTTTGCTTGAAGAACGTTTCGTGGATGGACAACCGTTCTGAGGTGGAGGCATGCAGGCGCATATTCATGCGCAGGAATTCTCGCGTTTTCGGATTAGATAAGTCTTTGGGAAGAGCTCTCAATTGTTCCAACCAGGCAGTGTAGGGAATGGGTTTCTCTTGGTACGAAGCACCCACCTGGTGCAGTTTATTGCGCGTTGTTTTGACCGCTTCCTTGAGCGAACTGCGTTTGGCCAGCTCGGCTTTGCCGATTGACGCGATCGTGTTTTCATCGATGGCTGCGTATTTTTCGCCCTGTCGAACCAGACGCACCAGTTCATCCACCATCTCAGTGGTGATCGAGTTCATGCCTGCCTCATGCGGATGCGGTCGCAGAGTTGGGTCATGAAGCGCAGGTTGTGTAGAGTAGCCAAACGCATAAAGAGCGAATCACCCATCTTGAACAGGTGATGCAGGTAACCCAGCGAGTAATTGGTGCAACACGGACAATCGCAGTATTCCGAGATGGCTCGGTCGCGGTGCATGTGTTCCTCATCGTTGATATAAAGGTACTTCAACCAATCCCCGCTCAATCCGCCGTGCGCCGAATCGGGAGAATTGACAAAGGTAAACAATCGCCCATGGCGTGCGTCGCGGGTGGGCATGGCACAATCAAAGATATCGTAACCGAGATCGAAACAGGTTAAAACGTTTTCAGGGTGACCAATCCCTAGCGCGTGCATTGGAAATTCCACGGGGATGATCTCCCGTGTGTACCCGACGATCTCGGTCAGCAGGTGATTCTCTTTATCCAGCGGCCAACCGCCGAACCCAAAACCGTCAAAACCGATCTCGAGCAGCGCCTCGGCGCATTTCAAGCGCAAATCCTTATATCCACCGCCCTGAACGACTGCGTAAAGCCGTGGTCGGGATTCTTCACTGAGTTTCTTCTGTTCAATGATGCGGGTGAATTCTTTTTTTCCAAGCCTTGCCCACTTTATGGTACGCTCAACTGAAGTTTTTTGTTCCTCGTACCCCTCATCCACGTGGGTGCAGTCGTCCAGGCAGATGACCACGTCGCTGCCAAACCCTAATTGCAGTTGTACCGATTTTTCTGGGGTGAGCTGGTACTTACGCTGGCTGCCCTCCGGCTGAAAGATGATGCCTTTTTCCTGAAGGCTGCCGAATTTTGGATTTTGTCGGATCAGCGAATACGCCTGGAAGCCACCTGAATCGGTGACCAGCGATCGATCCCAATGGCTCATCTTATGCAATCCACCCAGGCTCTGGATGATAGCCGAGCCGGGTTTCTGCATCAAGTGAAAAGTATTCATCACCAGAGCTTCGACGCCGACAGCTTTTAGGTCTTCACTATCCACCGACCGCACTACCCCAAAGGTAGCGTCGGGCAAAAAGAGGGGAGAGGGCAGGTCGCCCTGCGGGAGGCGCATCATTCGCGTGGTCATGAATTTTTCCTATGACGTATTATAAATGAAAGGAGGACATTTCTCCCTGCTGACATCCGTTATAATTCGTTTGCCTTGATTGAATCAAGGCGGACAACCATGACTCATTTTTTTGAAATTGACAATCTCACATTTAGCCATCCGATGGGAGGCGAAAAACGACGTCCTGCATTGAAGGATGTCTCATTCAGAGTAACCGAGGGAGAATGGATCGCGCTCATTGGTGCCAATGGCTCCGGTAAGACCACCCTGGCTCGCCACCTGAATGGCTTGTTCACCCCAACCCATGGCCGCGTGCTTGTCAATGGATTGGATACTTCTGAGTCTGCTCATCTACCCCAGATCAGATCACTGGTGGGTATGGTCTTTCAATCCCCCGAAGATCAGATCGTTTCTTCTCTCGTTTTGGAAGATACAGCTTTTGGCCCTGAAAATATGGCTCTGCCCCAGGACGAGATCCAATCGCGCGTCGAGGCCGCGCTGCGTGAGGTGCGAATGTGGGATCACCGCGAAAAGGCACCCCATCTGCTCTCTGCCGGTCAAATTCAACGGGTGGCGCTGGCCGGTGTTTTGGCAATGCAGCCCCGATGCATTATTTTCGATGAAACTACAGCCATGCTCGACCCGATGGGCAAACGAGCTGTCTTGAACCGTATGCAGAATTTACATCGGGCGGGTATTACCATCATCATGATCACACACTCGATGGATGAAGCCGTTCTGGCAGAGCGTGCTATCGTGTTGGATGAAGGCCATCTGGTGATGGATGGCAAACCGGAAGCGATCTTTAGAGACGATGTTCTTTTAAAGCGTTGCTATTTGGAAATCCCCGCGTTTCTCCATGCCGGACGCCTGCTTGAGAAATATTTCTCGATCCCTGCCAATCAGTACACCGATATGGCACAAATCATGGCTGCCATTCCGGTCAACCCCGATACCTCAACAAAATCCATACCCGTTGCTGTCATTGCTCATTCTGATGATGCTGTTTTGGTGGAAGTTAGCGAACTTAATCATGTGTATCAGGCAGGTACGCCCTTCGAAAGCCAATCGCTTTCGGGAGTGTCTTTCCAGGCATACAAGGGAAAGGTGCACGGTCTGGTTGGCGCCACCGGATCCGGCAAGTCGACCCTTCTGCAGCACCTCAATGGGCTCTACCTGCCACAATCTGGAAAGGTAAAGGTGGGCGATTTTGATCTACACGATCCCAACGTGGATATTCGCGCGCTGCGCCGTTACGTGGGGATCGTCTTTCAGAATCCCGAAGCTTTCTTCTTCGAGCATTTTGTGGGTGATGAGATCGCTTTTGGCCCAAAACAGCTCTACGGCAGGGATGGTTTGCGCGAACGGGTACGAAGCGCCATGGAACAGGTAGGGCTGGATTTTGAAGAGTTCAAGGATCGTTCCACTTTGACATTGAGCGGAGGGGAAAAACGCAAGGTGGCTCTGGCTTCCGCGCTGGCATTGACCCCTGGGCTGCTTGTTCTGGACGAGCCAAGCGCTGGCCTGGATCCGCAGTCGCGCAGCAACTTGCTGCAAACGCTGCGTGGCTTGCACGAAAATGGCTTGGAAGTATTCCTCTCTTCGCACAACATGGATGACATAGCCGTCCTATCGGATCACATGACGCTGCTCGACCATGGTGTCAGTTTGGCCAGTGGTCCGGTCAGCTCAATATTTAGTTCCGCCGCTCTCATGGAGGAAGCCAATCTGATTGCTCCTCCGGGAGCTCTCTTCGCCCAGGCATTAAGGCAAAAAGGGTGGCCGCTCTCACCGGAATGCATCACCTTCACCAATGTTGAAAAGTGTCTGCAAAATCTCCGAGCGGGGGGGCAACAATGAACCAGTTCGAGTTCCTGCCCCTGGTGACCATAGGGCAATACGTCCCCAATGGATCCATCGTGCATCGGGTTGACGCGCGCACCAAACTGATCGTCTTCGCGGCATTGCTCGTTGCGATCACTTTTACGCCATCACTGGTGGGTCTATTGGTGGCTCTGGTAGCTTTATTGATTGGAATCCTTGCTGCCAGGATCAGCCTGAAGGTGATGCTCAAAGGGCTGCTTGTCCCTTTGCCCTTCCTTGTTCTGATCGTATTATTGCAGTTACTTTTCTTTAATCCCCAGGTAGAGTCAGCAACTCTATTCTCGTGGTGGATCATCCGTCTCACCCAGGCCGGACTCAATTCAGCTATTATCATGCTTTTACGATTCATTGATTTAATCTTTTGCTTGAGCCTCTCATCTTTTTGCGTCTCTACCTCCGAGATGATTACTGGGCTGGATTTACTACTTTCTCCATTACGCCGGCTTGGGATTAAGACAATGGATCTGGTGATGATGATCCAGGTCACCTTGCGCTTCCTGCCGCTTTTGGCTATTTCCGCGGAGCGGATTGCCAAGGCTCAGGCATCACGAGGTGCGCAGTGGGGAACTGGTAAGAGTGGACTGATCGCTCAGATCAGGAAGATCATTCCATTGATCGTGCCGCTTTTTGTTACCAGCCTGCGCCGCGCTGAAAGCATGGCTCTGGCCATGGACGCGCGTGCTTACGGTCTAAAAGACCGACGGACGAGTATTTACGAACTAGTTTACAATCCTCGCGACACCTGGTTTTTATTGATTGGTCTTGGGTTTACCCTGACGACAATCTTGTTATAAAAAAGGACACGTTTCCGTGTCCTTGGTTTCTACAAATCCGCACCTTTTTTCTTGCCAATTTGCAGTTGAAGCGTGACTCCCACGATCACCAGTGTGAGCACGGCGGCGATCGCGGCTTCCGGCAGACCATTGGTCACTGCCGATGCGCCAATCAAAGGCCAGGGATAGATCTTGAACAAACCGAGCATTCCCAAGACCAATACAGTATTGGTGAGACTGCCAGCCAACCCAGAAAGGATCAAACCGACCACCGGGATCTTTTTGAGAGAGTTCCAAACCAGCCAGGATACCGGACCAATCACGAGACGGGGCAGCACTGAAATCAGCGGGTTGGTGAATACGGTATCACCCGGTGCCGTGGGGGCAATGGCGGCTTGTAGCATGCTTGTCAGACCAAAGATCAACCCGATGCCCATGCCCACCCAGGGACCTTCGAGAACCGCGCCAATAATGACCGGAACTGCCATGATGGTGAATGAAAATGCGCTAAACCAGGTGATATATCCCCAGTGGGTAATTCCTAAAAGGATGGTAACGGCGCTTAAAGCGCCAGCGATCGCGATCTTCCTTGTTCTCTCTTGAGCCATTAAAGCCCTCCATGTAACTGTCTCGTAGTGTTCAACACCATTACGCGATTATCGATTCAATTTTATCTTAATTGGGCGCTCGCAGATTAAAAAAGCTGGAGAATCATGATTCGATATTGGAAACAGGTTGGTTTCCATGAGATTTTTGCGTGAGAGGCATTGTAAAGGTGACTGTGGTTCCTTCACCCACTTCGGATTCTAACTCAATGGTTCCTCCGTGCGCCTGAACAAGGCTTTGAGCAATGGACAATCCTAATCCGCTGCCGCGGTAATCGGGAGTGGAACGGTCGTTCACTTTGTAAAAGCGATCGAATAGTTTATCCAGATGTTCTTGAGGAATTCCAGCACCATTATCACTGACTTCGATCACAGCCATGTCTTTTCTTGCAAAGGCTGTTAATTTGACCCAGCCGCCGGGATGGTTATTGCGAACGGCGTTATCGATCAGGATAAGCAGGATCTGTTTCAGCCTGACCTCATCAGCCATGACTTCGATGGGATCGGATTCGTAGCTGAGCGTTATATCGCTGACCGAAAAAGCCCGGTTGCTCTGGCGGATTGTATCTTCAAAGAGTTCCGGTAAAGCAAGTGGTTTCAATTCGAGGGGTAGGTGGTGAGCATCCAAACGCGAAAGCAGTAGCAGGTTTTCGATCAGTTTAGTCATGTGATTGGCGTCAGAGATCACGTCTTCAAGAACCTGTTTTTGAGCTTCGGATGTTGCGCTTCGTTGCGCTACTTCAACACCGGCGTGAATGAGGGTGAGGGGAGTACGTAATTCGTGGCTGGCGTTTGCCACGAAGGCTTGTTGTTTTTCCCAGGCAAGCTGCATGGGTTTGATTGAACGACTGGCAGACAGCCATGCTCCAAAACCTAATAGTAGAATGCAGATCAACCCAACAATGATCATTCCCCGTAATAATTGATCCAACATGTATTGTTGTGCTTTCAACGACCGAGCCACCTGGATCAATCCAATGCCGTTGGTGATCGGGATTCGATAGGTGAGAACCCGAACGGGTGTGCCGTCAGTCAATTTGATCGTCCGAAAATCATAGCCATTGACGATTGCTGTGGATATGGCGTCCTTATCAATGGGAAGCCAGGTATTCGTCACCACGGCACCTTTGATTGGTGTTCCTTCGATGGTAAGCGGGATTACCTCGATATCGGCCAGTTCATTGATCTCCACCCTTTCGGAGGGATCATCTTCGAGACTTGTGGTTCCTCCCATTAATTCATCGTTTTGGGCGATAACCGCGCTTGGGTCTTCCCCTGCCTTGATCAGATCACCATTGATAAGAGCGACGTAAAGATCAAGCGGCATGGGTAAGTTCAGAGAGGCGAACTGGAGACCCATTTTTTGCTTCAGCGCTTCGTCATTAACCTGACGCAGGTAATAATTGACCATGGCATAGGTTCCCCCACCGATGGCAGCGGCCAGCACGATCCCAACAGCCAGGTAGACCAGCACCAGGCGAATGCGCAGGCGGTTAAGCAATGGTTTCATCAAGACGGTACCCAAATCCCCTGACGGTCTCGATCGGATTCTTGCGGCCGTCGAGATTTAATTTCTGACGTAAATAGGAAATGTAAACATCCACCATTTCGGGCTGGACATTGCTTTCGTACGACCAGACGTAATCAAGAATCTCCTGGCGGGAAAGCACCTGCCCGGGATGGCGCATAAAGAATTCAAGCAGGTCCCATTCCTTTTTTGTCAGGTCGATGGCATTTTCGGCTCGCCGCACGCTGTGAGCTTTGATATCCATCACCAGGCTGCCACGCCGTAACTCCCATGAGTCAATAGCGGTCGGGTTCATGCGCCGTGTCAGCGCATGGATGCGGGCGATCAGTTCGTCAAAAGCGAAGGGTTTGGTCAGGTAATCATCCGCGCCGCTTTCCAGACCGGCCACCCTGTCTTCCACCTGACCACGCGCGGTGAGCATGAGAAGCCCGGTCGGCAGGCGGGCCGCTCTGACCTTGCGGCAAATCGTTGGTCCGTCCTGGCCGGGCAGCATCCAGTCAATAATAGCCACATCATGCACGCCACGTAATGCCAGTTCAAGGCCGGTATCACCGTCATTGGCAACATCCACACTAAAATTTTCCTGTTCCAAAACACTGCTCACAAGCGCAGCCAAACGTTTATCATCTTCGATCAATAGAATTCTCATAGATTATCCTGATTTTCATCTATTATACATTTCACTTCCGCACACAATTTTACTTTTCAAACATTGGAAATTCTTTGGAAAAACTTCACTAATTTCCAATCTACAATTAAGGTATATTTGATATAAATAGTCTTAAATAACTGATATGGGAAAAAATGAAAATTAAGATAACTGTTATTGCTTCGATATTTATTACTGTTATTATGCTTACAGTAGCTTATAGCGTCACCTCAACGGTAGCCAAAAACAATGCCGCACAGGCTTCTGACGCCGCGCAAATAGCGGCGTATTATGCCACCCGTGAAGCTCAATACCAGAGTTTGATCGCACAGGCAAACGACACCATCAGCCAGGCGAACCAACAAATCGTCTCGCTTCAATCTCAGGGACAAGCTTCTCCTACGGAATCAACATATCCTGTATCGGCTGACCAGGCATTGACAATAGCTCAAAACGAAACGGGTGAGACAGCCTCCCAGGCTCCGACGCTTGTGAATTACAGCGGAGCAGTCGCGTACGAGGTCGTTTTTGCGGATGGGAAGGTCTACATTGATGCGAACAGTGGCAGTGTCCTTTACAGCGGGATATCCCATACGGTCACAGCTCAGCAAGCTGCGCAAATAGCCATAAATTATGTAGGGAATTCTCAGGTAATTGAAGTGATCAGCGGTTACTACAACGGAGTTACTGCATACCGAGTTACTTTCCAAAACGGGGAGATTGTCTTCATCAACGCTTATGGATCGATCTTGGCAGTTCAACCACCCCCTGCGTCAAATTCAAGAAACGATTCTGAACATGAAGACGATGATTAACCACGGAGAATTTATGAACCAGAATACTCATCAAACCCAAAGAAGAAGTTTCATATCTACCTCATTTAAATTTATGTTAGCTGCTGCGTCTATCGCAGGTACGGTCGGTCTGTGGGGTGTTTTCAGCAAAAAAGACGCACAGGCGTTCGCAGCAACGATCTCGGATTCACCGTTGCCAACCATCCTAACCCTTGTCCCCTTCCAGACAGCAAATGCAGCGGCTGTACCCACGTCGGATACATCGATTTCATCTCTGCCAGTGGTTACTCAAGCACCGGTAAACAACTCAACCCAGATCGTTCAGTTGAACCAACCCAGCCCTGTGACGAATACCAAGTCATCGCGCCCATGATCACAACTGAGTTCCGGGCAATGGGTTCGCGAATTTTCCTGGCCATGGATTCCGAAAAGGATCTCTGGTCGAATTTCCGTGAATCTGTTATGCAACGCTTCGAAGAGTGGGAACAATCTCTCAGTCGGTTTCGATCGACCTCAGAATTGAGCGAGGTGAACCGCCATTCAGGTCAATGGCAACAGGTCAGTGATACCTTCTGGCAGGTACTCACGCTGGCATTGCAGGTTGAGCAAGAAACGCAGGGAATTATCACCCCTGCGGTACTGGATGCGCTTGAGGCTGCCGGATACACAATCAATTTTGAAGACCTGGGCAATACGGCCGATCGCTGGCTGCGGCAACCGCTGCCAACTCTTGCAAATGTGCGGGAGATCGAACTTGATGAATCCAATCATGCCATCAAACTTCCGCATGGACTTCGCCTTGATTTTGGTGGTGTTGCCAAAGGGTGGGCTGTTCATCAAACCATGCTGATGTTGAGGGAATATGCCCCTGTGCTGGTAGACGGCGGTGGTGACATCGCGGTCAGTGGTCCAATGCAGGATGGCAGTGCCTGGCCGATCGGGATTACTGATCCAATGAATGCTTCGGCCAACCTGGGGTTGGTGATGCTTTCGTCTGGAGGGGTGGCCACTTCAGGCCGTGATTACCGGCGTTGGCAGGTAAATGGTCATTGGCAGCATCATCTGATCGATCCGCGTACCCAGAAGCCTGCAGATACTGATGTTCTTGCGGCCACTGTCATTGCTGCGAGTGTCATGGATGCGGAAAAACATAGCAAACAATGTCTTATTCTTGGCAGCAGCGAGGCGCAAAGGTTGGACTCGCCAAAGGATATCGCATTTTTGCTGGTGCTGGAGGATGGCAGAACCATCGAAAGCAATAATTTTGATCAATTCAGGTGGAAAGAATCATGCAAAGCAACACACGACAAGATTTTAATATAGATGATGTTTCTCCTCAGATTGGGCCAGTGGCATTCTTTATCTACCTGCTGGCGGCCATCTGGGGTGTGGTGATGGGATTGACCATTCTGCCGCTTGTTTTACCGGGAATGGCACAATCCATAATTTCCACCCAACCCAAGGTTTTCTGGTATCTTTCCAGGGGCAGCGCGTTGGTGGCGTACGGGTTACTGTGGTTCTCAATGGTGCTTGGGGTGGGGGTGACCAACAAGCTGGCTGCCAAATGGCCTGGATTGGGCAAGACAAATGAACTGCACCAGTATGTCAGTATCCTCGGCATTGCATTTGGGCTGTTTCATGGATTGATCCTGCTGGGCGACCAGTATTCAAACTTCAAACTCGTTCAGATTTTGGTGCCATTTACCACGTCCACTTATCGACCGCTGGGGGTGGGACTCGGACAGATCGGTTTTTATTTGTGGCTGATCATACTGGGCAGTTTCTACTTGCGCAAACGCATTGGCTCGAAAGTCTGGCGCTTCATTCACTATTTCACCTACCTAACTTATGGAAGCGTTTTGGTTCACGCGCTCCTGGCAGGATCGGACGCGGGATTGAAAATCACCCAGATCTATTATTGGGTCACAGGAGGGTTGCTGCTCTTCCTTACGGTGTACCGGATCTTCTATGAGATCACGGCAGTATCTGAAAAGCGTAAACGGGTCGCTGTGATTCGCGGTTAGGGTATGGTCATTTGAGAGCCCCTTGATTTTTCCAGATGCGTATGTTTTTCTTTCTTACTTCAGAGGAGAATAGGGCTAGTAACTTGTTTTCTATTGAAATAGCATGATATCCGTGTTATCATGTTTTCATGATCGAATCATTCGCGGCCAAAGGGACGGAAGATATCTTCAACGGCATCAATTCGCAGGATGCCAGAAAAACCTGTCCTTCTTCTTGTTGGCATATCGCAGCGAGGAAATTGGATCAATTGGATTCAGTCATTGAATTGGTAGAATTAAAGATACCACCTGGCAATCATCTGGAGAGCTTATCCGGTGACCGAAAAGGACAATATAGTATTCGCGTCAATGAAAAATATCGGATTTGCTTCATTTGGACGCAGAGAGGCCCGAGTGGAGTAGAGATTGTCGATTACCATTGATGGTAATTTTATGGAGAAAAAATGATCCGCATTCCTACAAACAGAACCCCCACTCATCCCGGCGAAATGTTGCTGGAAGAGTTCTTGATTCCCATGGAAATCACTCAACGGCAACTTGCAGATGGCATTCACGTGCCTTACCAGCGAGTGAATGACATTGTCAATGGCCGCCGCGGGATCACTCCAAGCACAGCGCTTCGGTTGGCAAAATATTTCAATACATCGGCTGATTTTTGGATGAATGTGCAGTTGAGATGGGAGATGTATTTTGCTCAAAAAGAAGAATCAGATGAGTTGAAAGAAATCTCGTCTTTGCCGGTGCCAATGCATTAACATTTTCTAGTCTCGAAAAGTTTAAAACCAGACCCACAGATATACAAAATGGGGATGGGATGATCATCCTTTAATCGATCCCAGTGGTTCCAATTTAACCATGATCTCCACCAGGTCTTTCTGATTCTCCATGACCCTGTCGATATCTTTATACGCTCCCGGAGCTTCGTCTAATCCACGGGTGGAATATAACCCATGAATGATGCCCTTCATTTTTTCCTGCTCGTATGCGAGTGAAAGGCTTCGTTGAGCTTCGCGTCTGCCCATCCGCCGCCCGGCGCCGTGTGAACAGGATTGAAAGCTTTCCGGGTTCCCCAGCCCTTTGACGATATAGCTGCTTGTCCCCATCGAACCGGGGATGATGCCCACGCTATCCAATGTGGCTTTGGTGGCTCCCTTGCGGTGGACCAAAACTTGCTGACCGTAATGTTCTTCAAAGGCAGCGTAATTGTGGTGGATGTTGATGCGTTCGATGATCCCCGCTCCTGCGACGTTGCCCAGGATCTCGGCGACGCGGTCCATCATGAGTGCGCGGTTGGCCAACGCGAATTCGCAGCAATAATTCATCGCGGCGAAGTAATCCTTGCCATCGCGGCTCTCGATGGGTAAAAACGCCAGGTCGCGGTCGGGCAGGTTGATCGGTGACTTGTTGAGAAGCGCCAGCGCACGTTTGTGGAAGAACTCAGCCGTCTTGAGGCCGAAATTGCGGCTGCCGGAATGGATCATCACCCAGATGTGACCGTCGTCACCTTTTTGTATCTCGATAAAGTGATTCCCACTGCCCAGCGTTCCCAATTGGCGCCGCGCTGATTTCAGCTCCTGCTGGATGATCTCAATGTCTGGTGCGTCGTGGAATCCCTTCCAGGGTTGATCGGAGGTTTGGTGGTCGAAACCCACCGGAATGACTCCTTTCACCCGTTCCAGAATTTCACGCAGGTCTCGCTCCTCGATCGTCTTGAGCGTCGTTTTCGCCGCGTACATGCCGCAGCCGATATCCACTCCGACGGCATTGGGAACGATCATTCCGTCAGTTGCCAGCACTCCACCGATGGGCATGCCGAAACCCTGGTGTGCGTCGGGCATGATCGCCACCCACTTCCAGGCAAAGGGCAGGTTGGCCAGGTTGCGTGCCTGTTCCAGCGCGCCGGATTCGATGTCATCCAGCCACAATTTGATTGGAATGCGTTCGCTCGAAATGATCTTTTTCACGTTTCCATTGTAAACCATTACAAATCCCCAACCTATGGTTCACTGGTTGGGGATGTTGGAGGTTGGGATTGTCGGGCTATTACCAGACCAATTCCGTGTAATGTACAGCATGGTCGGTGGCTGAGTCGGGCGTCAGCACGTACACCGGATCGACTGCCTGCAGGATGGGGGAGATGAAGATGTGGTCGATGCGGTTCTCTCCCGACATGTCCGTGCCGTCCGTACTGATCTTGCTGGGGTAGATGCTCGTCCACACGTTGGTGTAGATGCTGTTGATCAGTTTATAGGCGTCTTCGTAATCGCGAAGGTTGTAATCGCCAAGGGCGATAACGTAGGGTTTATCCTTCGAGATATCGATCAATGACTTCGCGAACGACATATCCACCGTGTCGGAGCCATCCGGATGGACATCGAAGAACGAGAAAATTTTATCGCCCACGGTGATATCAGCGGCAGCAATGGCGTTTTCATCCTTGTCGCTGTAGATATAGATAGTGCGGGTGTTTTCCAGAGGGTACTTCGAGATCAGCGAAGTGCCGTAGGTGCCATTGACCGTGGTGGGGCCGAAATAAGAATAATATCCCAGACTATCGGCATAGAAACGCACGTAATCGTTGTTGTTGAGCGAGATGCGGGTCGAATCAGTTTCCTGCATCGAAAGCACGTCAGGTGAGACCTTACGGATCAGGGCCAGTTGGCGATCATACGATTTCTCACCATTGACGTCGTTGGCTTGCTGAATATTGAAGGTCATCACCCTAATCGAAGTACGCTCACCGGCGGGAAGCTCTACATGTTTCACCGGCAGAGCAGTGAGGATCGTTGCGGCCAGGATCACAACGAGAGCAGCCCCCCAACTCCAATGGAAGGTTTTTGCCGCTGCCACATCGGAGGATTTCCTTGAACCAACCGCCCATGCGAGTAGACTGATCAGTGCTGCCAGCAGGAAGTAGGTCAGCCAGTATTTGCCGCGGAAGAAATCACCCAGCGGTACATACCCCCAAACATTGGTGAAGATATTTGCGAACACCATCAGGATGACGACGAAGCTTCCTAAAAGTATCCCGGGTACGAGTGCACGGGGTGAGGGAGTTGATTCATTGAATGGAGAGAGCAATTTCTGCATGTCCAGGAAGATCACCGGGAAGAGCAGTAAGGTGAGCGCCAGGCTCAACATCTGCAACGTGGTTGGACCAGTAACCACGAAGGTTTCTTCGGGTAAGGTGGGAAGCGCGGCTTCCTGCAAAGCAATGGTGAGAGTCAAAAACGCGGTGAAGAGCACATTCCAGATAAGCAGGAAGGAACGGGTGACTTTATTGGTCCACCCGGGAAAAAGTAATATTGAAAACACCCAGGCAGCAGAAAGCACGGCAACTGCGCTCACGATAAGAGTGTAGTTCCCTTGCGTCCAGCGGGTAATGACTGCCGGAGCCGAGAATGCGAACCAGGCCAGTTCCAGCACGAAGAACCAACCGAGTACCGCGGGAGTGGTACCGGGGGTTTTCTTCGCGGCGGGTTCGGTGGTAATCGCTTGTGGGGCAAGTTTCCAAAGCGTGATCCCCAATATCACCATTAACACGATCCCGCTCCAACCACCGGCAGGGGTAAGTGAATACTCGACGCCGTGATAGGCGGTCCGTAGCAGCACCGAGAAGCTGATCGCCAACGCGAGGCCGGTGCCAGCCCACAGACTAAGCTGTCTTCGGCTGTCGTCTTGCGGTAGGGTACGCATCAGTAGGAAGAACAGGCTGACAACCGCGCACACAGCCAGTCCTGAGTCGATCATGCGCGGGAGTACTTTCAGCCAGGGCAGGATGCTTCTGGTTACCAGGAGTACTGCGAAACTGATCCACAGCAATCCCCGTGGGAATTTCTTGTAGAAGGGGAGAAGCAGCAGTGGGGTAAAGAAGAACAACACCCCAACCACTTTCGCGTCCAGGCTGGAGTGGAGCAGATCCAGAAGGTAGATCGATTCCACCAGCGTCCCCGCCATTTGAATGAAGGATAGAAAAATGATCCCAAATGCCAGGATAAGCAAGCTATTCCTTTTCATCATGAAGTCTCCCAGTTTGGATTTTTATTTCATGGTCACTTTACTTTAACACCATTTCTGAAGAAAGATACCAGATTTCCTAATAACAAAATTATTTCCGCGTTGTCGCGGAAATTGGAGGGTGTTGGAATAAAAAAATGGTTTCTGAACGCTCTAGCCAAACCTACCCATCACATAATCCTGGGTGCGCTTGTCGCGCGGGGTAAGGAAGATCTCCTTACCCGCGCTATATTCGATCAATTCCCCCATCAGAAAGAAAGCTGCGTAATCAGCCATGCGTGCGGCTTGTTGCACGTTGTGTGGCGCGAGGATGATGGTGTACTTTTGCTTTAACTCTGTCAGCAAACCCTCGATGCGTGAGGTCGACACTGGATCGAGTGCGGAAGTGGGTTCATCCAGCATGATCACTTCGGGTTCCTGGGCCAGCACGCGGGCCAGACACAGCCGCTGCTGCTGTCCACCCGAGATAGCGTAACCAGAGGCGTCGAGGCGGTCGTAAACTTCATCCCATAAGACGGCTTGACGCAAAGCGTTTTCAACAGCGGTGTCCAGTTTGGCTTTGTTTTTCTCACCGGCCATGCGCAGACCGTAGGCGACGTTCTCGTAGATCGAGAGCGGCAGAGGTACCGGGCGCGAAAAGACCATACCGATCTTACGCCGCAGCTCAATCACGTCAGTCTCTTTATCCAAGATATTGTTGCCGTTGAACATGACCTTACCGGTCATTTCCTTGACGTCTGCCAGGTCATTCAAACGATTTAGCACCCGAAGCAGGGTTGATTTACCACCGCCCGCTGGGCCAAAGAGCACGGTGATGGCATTTGCTTCGATCTCCATCGAGACCTTGCGCAGGCTTTCGTTATCGTCCGAGTAGCGCACACTCAGGGATTCGATGCTGAATTTCTTCATCGTATCACCACTGCCTTCTGGCGCGAGCCCGCGCCCGGATGATTGTTGCGACGATGTTCATCCCAAGCACGAAGACCAGCAGCACCAGGACTGTGCCGTACTGGATCGAAACCGGCATTCCCGGCACCTGGGTGGAAATGACGAAAATATGATACGGCAGCGCCATGGTGGCATCCAGGACCGATTTGGGTAATTGCGGCAAAAAGAAAGTCGCACCGGTGAAGAGGATGGGCGCGGTCTCACCGGCAGCGCGTTCCAGACCCAGGATGATGCCGGTGACGATTCCAGATGTGGCCTGGGGCAGGGTGATCTTCCAGACCGTTTGCCAGCGGGTAGCACCAAGCGAGGTGGAAACAACCCTGAACGAGTTGGGTACGCCGCGCAGGGCTTCTTCGGTGGTGCTGATGATGACCGGCAGGGTCATGATTGCCAGGGTGAGCGAGGCAGCTAAAATGCTGGTACCGAATTTGAGGAAGATGACGAACAATCCCAGCCCGAAAAGGCCATAGACGACTGAAGGGATACCTGCCAGGTTGATGATGGCGATACGGATCACGCGGGTCATCCGATTGTCGGGGGCATACTCGGCAATGTAGATACCGGCAGCTACACCGAGTGGAACCGAGAAGACCGCGGTCCCAATGGTGAGATACAGTGTACCCACAATGGCGGGCATGATTCCACCTGCACGCATACCGTCAGATGGCATGGCGCTAAGGAACTGCCAGTTTATTGCTGGCGAACCCTTGAGGATGATATATCCGATGAGAGCGATGATTGGCAACACGGTCAACAGCGCGATCAGACGCATCAACATAAAACCGAGCGATTGGGTGATCTCACTCGCGGAGCGGGGGTTCTTGTCCAGATTCATGACAGAATCCTCTCAGCGCGTTTACGTTGGCGTGTGCTCACGGAACTGGCTGTGATATTGACCGCCAGGGAAATGAGAAACAGGATGATGCCGATGAAGAAAAGCACCTGGTAGTGGGCGCTTCCGGTGGCAACTTCTCCCATTTCCGAGGCGATGGTGGCGGTCATTGTACGAACCGGGAGGAAAAACGAATTCCATTTCACCGGCATCACCGGCGCATTGCCTGTGACCATCATCACAGCCATGGTCTCGCCCAGCGCGCGGCCAACCCCGAGCATAACCGCGGTGAGAATGCCGTTCTTGGCAGCAGGGAGGGTCACTCCCCAGATGGTTTGCCAACGGGTGGCACCCAATGCCAGGGCTGCCTGACGATACGAAGGAGGAACGTTGTTCAGCGCGTCCTCACCGATAGAAACGATGGTCGGGATGGCAATCAGCCCCAATAAGATAGATCCGGTCACCGCCGTCAATCCGGTGGGAAGGTCAAATATCTTGCGCATGAATGGGACAACCACGAGGATACCGATGAATCCAAGCACAACAGAAGGAATTCCAGCCAGGATCTCGATGATCGGTTTCAGGAGATCACTGATCCATTTAGGGGCGATCTCAGAAAGGTAAATTGCTGTTCCAATGCCGAAAGGTAGAGCGATGATAATAGCGCCGATAGTGACCAGTAGCGTTCCCAGAATCAATGGAAGAATCCCAAAGTATTCTTCGATCGGATACCACACGGTGCCAAATAAATTCTTTAGCGTGACGTTTGCCAGCGCGGGGATTCCTTCGCGTAGCAGGAACAACAGGATCAGGGTTACGAAGAGAATGCTGGAATAGCCGCATACCTTGATGATAAAGTTGATGATCTTGTCGCCGCTGATCCGATTTCGCTTCATTCCGCTCCTGTTAGTTAACTGGTACAAAACCAAGGTCTTTGACGATTAACTGCGCTTCGGGCGAAAGGATCCAATCCAGGTAGTCCTTGATCGCGCCTGTGGGTATATCCTGAGTGTACATGTATAGA
This sequence comes from Anaerolineaceae bacterium, assembly GCA_034430175.1. Lineage (GTDB taxonomy): Bacteria > Chloroflexota > Anaerolineae > Anaerolineales > Anaerolineaceae > UBA6107. Next base: position 63,511 of record DAOUFI010000018.1, read on the forward strand.
CTTCGTGAGATCACATACGTGTTATTTGAGACAGTGTCCGCGGAGGGAAGTATAAAAACATCCGGAGTGGCCTGTGAGGAGATTGCCAATACCTTGACCTCGGAAGTAACGTAACCCAGACCATCATAGCCAATGGCGTTGGGGTTATCTCGTACTTCGGCAATGATTCCTTCTGAGGAAGGCAAAAGAAGCGTGTCTGAGGAGAAAATGGTTTTATCTTTGCTGTTCCCTAATCTCACCACGGATTCCAAAAAGTAGACGTGGGTCCCGGAATTGGTTTCGCGAGAGAGACGTACGATCGGTCGGTCTTCACCGCCAACTTCTTTCCAGTTATTGATCTCTCTACGATAAATCTTCGAAAGTTGTTCGATGGTCAGGTGTTGGACCGGGTTTTCAGGGTTGACGATCACAGCGATGGCATCACGTGCGATGATGAATTCCTGTGGGTTCAAGCCGGCCGCTTTGGCGGCTGCCAGTTCTTCGGGTTTGATCTGACGGGACGCGTTGGCGATATCCACGGTTTTGTTGATCAAAGCGGTGATGCCTGTCCCAGATCCCCCACCGGTGACGGAAATGCTGATATCCGGTTTAATCTTCTGGTAAGCTTCTGCCCAGGCTAACGCCAGGTTGACGATGGTGTCTGAACCTTTATTCTGAATATAGGCAAATGTCTGAATAGAGGAGTTCATTTCTTCGGAGGGATTTGTTTTAGGTGTGCAGGAAGACGCAATTATCAGGGTTAGTCCACAGATAAATGAAAAAAATATTAAAAAAGACCTCTTCCGCATGCTACAAATTATAACGGATAATGATGAGGTGAAAATGAGTAATGTTAAACCAAAGTAGAAATGTCCCCTTTTACCAAAGTTAAAATGTCCCCATACGTGGAGGAAGAAAGTGGACAGACTACACACGATGAGTGAAAAAG
>DAOUFI010000019.1:0-9162 GCA_034430175.1 Anaerolineaceae bacterium
GCACCCATACCCATACCGCCACAAAGCAGGGCTTTACAATCCGCAATCGTTTGGGCCATGCTAACGTGTTTGTCATGGGATTGTGGATCCATTCCATGCCCTGCCTCGTGAGATTCTCCCGCGTGAGCTTGCTCGTGGAATTGATTGTGCCCCATTTTGTCTCGCATTTCACGGTTGACGACCTTCCCGTCTTCAATGGTCAAAACTAAATAGTAAGGCGCGCGACCAAAGTGCTGACTGATGGTTTTTCCATCTTCGGTTATTGCTGCGATTTTCATTGAGATCTCCTTTTTAATCGTATCTATTGAAAAATGCCGTCCCCCGAGTTCTTCGCGTTCATCGGAGGGATATAAAATCAATAACAATTGAGCGGTCTCGTTACCGTCATTCATCCAACAATGGGGAAGGTGGGCTTCAAAAACCAGGCTGTCTCCAGGTTTTAGAATAAAGTCATTTTCATCCACTTTATAGTGAATGACGCCTGTCAGGCAATAAACAAACTCGTGCCCGGTGTGTACAATAGTACTTTCTCCACTACCAGCACCAGGTTTTAAAGTAACTACGAATGGCTGGACGGGGCTTCCCACCAGGTCTTTCCCGAGATTTTCCATCTCAGTTTTGCCTAACGCACTCTTTGGGCGTTGATCTGCAGGGGTGAAAACCATTCGTTTTTCGACGGACTTGGATTCAAAAAAAGTGGCGATGGGAACATGGAGGGCTAAAGATAGTTGCTGAAGAGTACTTACTGACGGCGAGATTTTTCCATTCTCTATCAAACTAAGTGTGTTTGCATTCAAGCCGCTGGATTCTGCTAATGCTCGTAGTGAAAATCCCCTTTTTGTCCGTAAATCATGCAAATTGCGACCAACCAAAACCTCTGCAGGAGTCTGAGTCTCTAATTTTGTTGGATCAAATTGTGCGTCAGGCATGTAATAATCTTCCTTCTCAACCAGCTTTAGACCAGAGGCGTTTGTTGTTTCTACGCATAATCCAAAGATACTCTGAAACGTTCAGTATGATGGATATCTTCTTGATGATCACAGGAAACAGTACTATCTCTGGTCGGTTATTCATGGTTTAGCGTTTTCGTCACTGATTGGTTTAAACTACCGACCCCGCGGTATCAAAGAATCCAAGTCTTCATCGATGGATTGCAGATCTTCTTCGTGTTCAACTTCCTGCTGGAGAATAGTTAAGGCAATATTATAGGTCACAGGGTCTTTGTCCTTGACCAGCTGCAGTAGTTTTTGATACACGTCAATTGCGCACTGTTCACCCTTGATGTTTTGGGCAAGCACTTCTCGAACGAATGGATTGGTGGGCGCATCATACCCACACTGTGTATTTTTCTGCCATTCCTCAGGGCTTATCAATGGGGTTCCGCCCAATTGAATAATCCGTAAGGCTAACATATCAGCGTGAGCTAACTCTTCTGTAGCATGCAGCAACAATTCCGATGCAACCGCATCCTTCATCGGGCCTTTTACAATCTTGGCCCCCAACCAATATTGATAATAAGCTAACCATTCATCTGCAAAAGCACGGTTCAAAATCTCTACCAGCTTTTCAACATCTACCCCTACAATTTGACGGCCTTTTGTTCCCATTTGTGGCTCCTTTTTATGGTATTCAACAGGTTGTCTGGATATAGATAACAACGACAGTTTTTTATCTTTGTCTTTCACGATGCCCGGATATGATCGGAGCATCGTTATTCGTGACCTTTGGATTATTGTTGAAATCCCAATGTCACACTACTATTATAGTACGAAATTTGCAACAAGAATTGATTTATACTAATATAATTATACAAGATTACATACTGGTGATTTTTATCACATCAATGAATCGGGTTTTTGTGTGAGAATACTAATGCGAAATGAATCGATAATCGTGGCTTGTACCAGGTCAGGAATGGGCTGGGATGCAAGCGAATCGGTCTTTCTTACCATCACAATTCACGATAGATAAAGCAACACATATTACATGAGCAGAATGGAGAAAAAAAATGAAACGAACCGATGTGTTAATTCTGGGCGGCTTATCGGGTATAACCGCAGGGATGAGTTGCCGTAAGTTTTATCCGGATAAAAAAGTAACCCTTGTTCGTAAGGAAGGCACGGTGCTTATTCCGTGTGGAATTCCGTATATTTTTGGAACGGTAGGGGGTCCCCAGAATAACATCATTCCAGATGGACTGCTCGAAAAGAATGGCATCGAACTGATTAAAAACGAAGTTGTGTCCGTTGACCGGTCCCAAAAAACTGTCACATTAAAAGATGGAGAGGTCATCCGTTACGAGAAATTAATTTTTGCGACAGGTTCTGTTCCAGCGGTTCCACCGATTCCAGGCATGGATAAAAAAATGGTTTTTTCGGTTCTAAAAGATTTTAACTACCTGGAAGACATGCTTGCGGAGTTAAAGTCTGTGAAAGATCTTGTGATTATTGGGGGTGGCTTCATTGGGGTTGAATTTGCCGACGAGTGCCGTAAAAATCATGAAATTAACATTACGGTGGTTGAAGCACTACCACACTGTTTACAAATGGCCATGGATGATGAATTTTGCCAGGAAGCGGAATCGAAATTGGCTGAAACCGGCGTCAAGATAGTAAAAGGTTCTCAAGTGAAATCCATCCAGGGTGATGATACGGTTACCGGCGTCAAACTTGCGGATGGTACCGAAATCAAAGCCGACATGGTAATCCTTGCCATCGGCGCCAAACCGAATACAGAATTGGCGAAACAGGCCGGGCTGGAGCTCGGTTTCCAAGGTGCGATAAAAACGGATCGCCGTATGCAGTCTTACAATGATCCGGATGTGTTTGCCTGTGGAGATTGCGCGGAAAAACATTCATTCTTTTCAGGCAAAGCCCTACCTGCTATGCTCGCTTCTGTTGCAACCTCTGAAGCGCGCATCGCGGGGTCCAACTTGTATTCTCCCACCCATCAGAATTTTGGCACTATCAGTGTTTTCTCGACATTTATTAATGGGCGCGCGTTCGCCGTGGCTGGGTTAACGGAAAGACAGGCCCGTGAAGATAAAATGAACATTATGATCGGAACTGCAGAAGCTCCTGATACACACCCCGGCGGTATGCCTAATTCTTCAATAACAAAAGTAAAGCTGGTATTTGCAAAAGGGACTGGAATCCTCCTGGGAGGTTCCATCTCAGGTGGAAGGCCGGCTGGAGAAATGATCAATGTGATCAGCGCTTGTATTATGCATCAAATGACTGCAAATGATATCTACCAATTCCAAATGGGCACCCATCCGGCTTTAACATCTTCCCCGATCATGTATCCGATTGTCAATGCAGCCGGAATGGTTCTTTCATGCGTTTGAGATCGAAAAACGAAAAAATCGTTTTCCAATTTTTTCGTCTTCCAATGTAAAAAGCCAGCAATAATAAATCCCTTGGCAATTTCTCCAAGGGATTTATTATTAGTAGATTATTCTATTTATATCTATTGACATTAATAGAATACCGTGCTATTCTATTAATGTCAATAGTCAAACTGGAGGTTCAAACAGATGCCAAGACATGGAAGAGGATGGGCAATGGGACATGGGCAGGGTCAAGAAAAGCGACATTCCTCTTTGGCCGTATCCTTATTGGAACCTGCGTTACTGGTCCTGGTAAAAGGAGCACCAAATCATGGATACTCGCTGATTACAGACCTGGAAGAAATGGGCTTAAATACGCTTCACCCAAGTGTCGTTTATCGAATTTTGCGAGAAATGGAAGATCTAGGATGGATTCTATCTGATTGGGATACTGATCAGACGCAAGGACCTCCTCGGAGGACTTACCATTTGACGATGCAAGGAGAAGAAGCCTTGCAATATTGGAAGCAGGAATTGGCAAGAACGAATGAGATCATCCTGCAATTGCTTAAGAAAGTGTAATTAGGCTGAAAGGAGATGGATATGCCTGCAAGAGATGGAACCGGACCTCTGGGTCAAGGCTCGCGGACGGGTCGCGGTATGGGGAATTGTGGAACAACTGGCGATAAAACGGGGCAGACTTCAACTACAACCCCAGTGTTTAGCGGCCCGTTTCACTGGGGCGGCCGGGTGTGGGATTTTACATTCGGCCGTCTGTTTGACCGCCGGCGCGCAAACCGGATCAATAGACGATAATTCATAACTTTCGAAAGGAGATTAACATGCCCAGATTTGATGGAACTGGACCAATGGGTACGGGGCCGTTGGGGAGAGGAATGGGCCCTTGCGGACAAGGCCAGGCGCGGGGAAGAGGACGTGGCATTGGCCGCGGCAATTTCGGTTGGGGAATAGGGCAATTTGCTGCACCTCAACAAGAGACAAGAGAAGTGATGGAGCAACGTAAGACCTGGCTGGAAAAACAATTGGCTGCGATTAGCCAACAGCTGCAAGATTTGGATAAAAAATAGGGGCTAATGTACATGCCACTTAGGGGTTATCTTAAAAATGAAAAATTAGTGCCTTGGCTATCCAGGCACTAATTTTTCTGTGGATTTGCCTACTTAAGCAATGGTGGTATTTTTACCAGCATTTCGTCTCTTGCTTTTCGAAAGGCATTTAATTGATCATCTTCGCTGCCTGTGGCTTTTGCGGGGTCAGGGAATCCTAGATGGACTTTTTTCCCTTTTCCCAACCAGACGGGACAATTCTCCGCAGCATCATCACAAACCGTGACAACCAGGTCAAAATCAATCCCTTGAAATTGATCGACAGATTTGGATGTCCCTTTATGCTCAATCCCAATCTCTTCTAATGCTTTGATCGCATTGGGGTGGATATATCCAGCTGACTGCGTGCCTGCGCTGAATGCCTCCCACTGATCTCCATATTGGGCATTAACAATCGCCTCAGCCATTTGGGATCGACAGGAATTGCCCGTACACAAGAATAGGATTTTTCTTTTTGATTTTGCCATACTTCGCTCTTATTATTGTTATCAATTTTACTAAAAAAAGGCTGTTAACAGATAGCGAAAAAAATATCGAAACAGTGCTATATATAATAAAGGATTCTCTGAGTTGAATTTTCCCAGAGAATCCCTTCATTCATAACCGCTAACTATTTTTCAGAACATGGAATGCAAACGGTTTTTCCATTCTTAATTCGGGCATACCGCTCGACCATCACTTCGCCACATTCCTCGCAAATATGCGTATTGAAATCATGCGGGCGTCCCGGGGTAAGTTTGATTTCCTGAACCGGATCTATTTTGAAGAGGTTCTCATCTGACTCAGCCAGGATAAAATCAACAGCAGGTTCAATCAATTCCGAGTCAATCTTTGAAGCAGGAACGCCTTTCTTGCGAAACTGGATGAACTCGGATTCCTGATTGCGTTTGATGACTTCATTGCGGGTGGCCACACGCACACTGCGTCCAGATTTATTGTCAATCAGGGTCAGCACAAATTTGCCATACCCCAATTTCCGAATATTACCCTTGCCAAAGGTACAACCCGTGGCTATCATCACCCCATCGGCATAACAGGTCGCGCAGTGATCGCTGTCGATCTCCACCAGGGCAGTGAGCTGCCCATCCGTTGCCCGTTCGACGCCTAAAGCCTGAAGGGCGGCCTGGCCCGCACGCAAGCCCATTGGCATTGCCGGGCATTTGTGGCCATGTAACAGTAAACCGGCTTTATATAGTTCATCATTTCGATCCATTTTTTGTTACTCCTTATTTGGCTAAATCAAAAATCATCTTGGCAGCGATAACGAACAATAACACGCCGATGATCTTTTTCAACTGAACGTTGGATATTTTTTTCTTCATCAACTGCGACCCGATGATCGAGCCTAACGCAGCCATGATCGCCATCACCCCAACGAAAATCGGATCTAAACTGCTCATGGTCGCGTGACCTAGAAAACCTGAAAGTGATGAGAATACTACCACTAGTGCGGTTGTTCCTGCTGCTACCTTGGCATCCAAACCCAGCCAATTGAGTACCGGTAGGATGAAGTTGCCTCCCCCCGCACCCAGTAATCCGCCCAGAAAGCCGGCCACGCTGCCCACACCAGCGCTGGCAGCCACTTCAACCGGACGACTGAGCGCCTGGTCACGCACTTTTGCCCGGTAGAAAAGCATCATGAACCCAGCAAAAACCAGGAAAGCTGCAAACATCGCTAACAGAAGCGTTTTATTTGTGCTGGCAGTCAGTCTTGCGCCAACGGGGGAAAGCACGACCGCCGTGATTAGCACTGGAATCCCCACCCGCCAGTTGATGAGCTTACCGCGCCAGTAATTGATCGTCGCAAAGAGCATACTGACCACGTTGAGCAGTAAGGCGGTGGGGGTCGCCTCTGCCAAAGGAACTCCCAGGTAATAGAACAGCGGAACAAACAGGAAGGCAGCACCCAGGCCAGCCATCGCGAGCAAACCAGAAAAAACAAACACCAGAACTGCGCTGATTAGATAGATTTCAATCGCCATTCCAACCCCGTTTACCGGTCGTAACCAGAACAGGGGATGCAGACGTGCTGGGTGCCATCCACGCGCAAATAGGCAAGAGCGGTCAATTCACCGCAGCGATCACAGGGCTTGAATCCCATAACTTCCGGGATCCATTTGCCCGGGTATTCAAACACCTCGCCGATTTTCAGTACTTCTTCTTCCGGCGCATTCCAGACTAGTTCCACCAGTTCCATTTGATCTTCCAGAGGAATTTCATCGGGTGAAATACCAGCGGCGCGCTGCTGCATAAATTTGGAGGCGGCAATTTGCTTCTGCAGTTTGCTGGTGAAAACCACCCGCACAGCCCGATTGCTGTCTTTTTCGATCAGGGTGAAGCCAAGTTTACCAAGGGGATTCTTACGAATATTGCCTTTACCAAAGGTGCAGCCGGTAGCATATTGAACGCCATCTCCAAAACACATGCCGCCGTGTTCTTCGCCAATTTCAACAATGCCATAAAGCTGCGTGCCGCCAGAAGGTTTGACGCCCAACGTTTTGAGGGCAGCCAGCCCAACGCGAACGCCAGCCACGCTTGCCCAACAGCGGTGTCCATGAAATTCCAATGCTTTTTCTAAGATTTCTTTGTCGTCCATCGTTTCCTCTTTTCTCTATAAAACCAAATTGAATAGATACCCGGTGATGATGATTGAAAACGCAACAGTAACGATAAAAATGGCAATTAGTTGGGGTTTCAGGACTCGTCGAAGAATGATCGTCTCTGGAAGGCTTAGCCCAACCACAGACATCATGAAAGCCAGTACGGTACCGAGGGATGCCCCCTTTTCCATCAAAGCACTGACGATTGGGATGACTCCAGCCGCGTTGGAATATAGCGGCACGCCTAATAGGACCGCTGCCGGCACAGACCACCAAGCTTGTTTACCCATTATGCCAACCAAGGCGCTTTCAGGCACATAACCATGAATGGCTGCTCCAACGGCAATACCTACGACCACATACAGCCACACTTTCCCGACTATTTCTTTGACTGATTCCCACGCCCTTTCAATCCGCATTATCCAGGTAAGTTTTTCCTCTTGAAGTCCACCAGTTGATTGCATTTGCCAGACAAAATCTTCAACATAACGTTCTAAACTCAAACGGCCAATGAGCATACCGGCAACGATGGCAATGATCAACCCTGAAAGGATATATAAGCCAGCTACTTTCCAACCAAATAAACCGAAAAGCATGACAATTGCCACTTCGTTGATTGTAGGAGCGGCGATCAGGAAGGAAAATGTGACTCCCAATGGAATACCGCTTTCGACGAACCCAATAAACAGTGGAACTGCTGAACAGGAACAAAAGGGAGTGACGATACCAAGAAGCGAGGCCAGAATATTGCCAACGCCCTGGCGTTTTCCACCTAGCAAGGCGCGTGTTCGTTCTGGACTAAAGAAGGTGCGCAGGATGGAAATTAAAAAGATCATCCCGGATAACAATAAGAGGATTTTGGGAACATCATACAAGAAAAATGCGATAGCATCCCCTAGATGGGAGCCTTTGGTCAGGTGCAGTGCGCCGTAAGAAATCCAATCCGCTAACGGCTGAATCAGGTTATAGGCAGCAAACCAGGCTGTGGTGATTAATGTCAGCAGGGCAATAATACGTAGTTGATTCTTTTTGGCCGGGTGTGTGAGCGAATCATCCATATTCCATTCCTATCATATTCAAATGTTTGAATGATATTCGGGCAAAATTATAGGCGGAACCAATTGGTTTTCCGCCCGAAATTAATTATTCCTTGAGCCAGGTTTCGATTTGTTCTTCAGTTGGAATACGGCCTACCGAGACCAGCTTTTCATTGATGACCAATCCAGGGGTAGAGAGAATTGGATATTTCATGATCTCAGCATAATCGGTTACTTTTTCAATCTCGGCTTCAATACCGAGAGCACTTACTACCTTGCGAGTGGTTGCTTCCAGACGCTTGCAGTTGGCACAGCCCGACCCCAGTATTTTTATGTTTTTCATAGGTACTCCTTTATATTCAAAAGTTTGTATATAATCGTTCAAAAAAAAGAGCAGCTTATCCGCTATTTTCTTTTGCTATGCAATGTGGGCAGTTACACTTCACCACTTGTCCAAGAGAAAGATCGACCGGCTGACCGGTTAACTTCTGCACTGCATCCAAAACGGCATAGATATCCGGGTTAACCACACGGTAGAAGATGTTCCACCCATCCCTGCGATCTTGAATAAGTCCAGCTTCTCGCAGTACTGCAAGTTGTTGAGATATGTAGGATTGGCGGAAACCTAAATAAGCTTCCATGTGGCAGACGCAATGCTCACCATCCCTGAGAATGTTGAGAATCGCAATCCTTGCCGGGTGGGTGAGGATTTTGAACACCTGCGTTTGCGCATCAAGAGGGTCGATATTTATTTTTTGCTCGCCAATCATATTCAAATCCATGAATGTGATTATATCCCTATACACTTTTATGTCAAGAGTTTTTACGAATCCTTGATTCAAGATTAGCATCCAATCAACCCAAGATAAAAGCCCCACTTGTTTACAGCTGAACAAGCGCACCCTTCCCCCTTAAGACTCTAGAGGAACGATGTAGAAAGAACGGAGTGCACACCGTTCTATTTTCCATTTCCTCTCCTTTGAGAAATCCAGATGCTTCCATCCTTTCCAGCACGCTTCCCATTTCGTAATCCGTGGAGATTCGTCAGAAAAGAGTTGTAATTTAACCCA
>DAOUFI010000020.1:0-82645 GCA_034430175.1 Anaerolineaceae bacterium
GCTCATTGGGTGATGGACACGGCGACCCTTGCTCTCCCACGGTCTCCTAGACCAAGGGGTGGACGGCCTGCCGTGTCCTATTAATTATCATACAAGGGGCAGGTTGAAGCGCAGAAAGCCATAGGCCCCCATTTTCAACAGCACACCTGCCAGGATGACCGAACCAGCGGTCGGAGCTTCGGTGTGCGCGTCAGGCAGCCAGGAGTGCAGCGGCCACATCGGTACTTTGATGGCGAAGGCCAATCCGAACGCCGCGAAAAGCCACAGTTGGGCATTAAGTGAGATCGAAGCCGTTTGCGTCAACGTGGTCAGGTCAAAACTGCCATAAGTGAGTCCAAGCCAGAGCAGACCGGCCAGCATGAGCAGCGATCCGGCCAGGGTGTACAGGAAGAACTTGAAGGCAGCGTACACGCGTCTCTCCCCACCCCAGACGCCGATCAGGAAGTACATGGGAATGAGCGTGAATTCCCAAAAGATGTAGAACAGTGCCAGATCCAGCGAGAGGAAGACGCCGGTCATGCCTGTCTCAAGCAGCAGGAACAGGATCATGAAGCCGCGCACATTCTCGTAGATGGCTTTCCAGGTGGAGAGGATGGCGATGGGGGTGAGGAAGGTAGTCAGCAGCAGCATCATGATACTGATGCCGTCCACACCGATGTGGAAGCCAATGGGATTCCCTGCCAGCGCGAACCAGGGCAGGTTCAGTTCCATTTGCATATCACCGATGGAAGGATCGAATTGCGCCAGCACCCATAGAGATAGACCAAAAGTGACCAGGGAAATAGCCAGCGCCGTCCAGCGCGCGGCGGATTTCCAGGCCGGTTTGAAAGCCAGCAATGCCAGCGCTCCGACGGCGGGGAGGAAGGTGACTAAAAGAAGTGGGTTGAGGTTCATGTCTATTTTCCTTCCTTATCTCAACACCAGATAGGTGAGGATGGCAACCAGTCCAATCAGCATCCACAGTGCGTACGAGCGGACATAGCCGTTCTGAAAGCGCCGCAGCCAGGTGCCGAGGCTTTTAGTAGCTGCTGCCAGACTGTTTCCAGCACCGTCGATGACGCCAAGGTCGACCGGTTTGGCAAAGAATCGAGCAATAGCTTTGTAGGGGGTGAGAATGACGAGCCCGTAGAACTCATCGACCCACCATTTATGCGACATTCCGCTGTAGACCGGGCCGAGACCCTTTTGCATTGGATCGGGTTGGTCTTTGGGGAGAGACTTTCGCCCGTAAACGAGCCAGGAGAATCCGATCCCGAAAAGAGCCAGCGCGAATGAAATTTCAGCCACAGACCAGAGGAATGCAAGGGGTTCACCCTCGCCCAGTGTGCGGGCTAGCCAGTGGTCCATCACCAACCAACCGGGAAAATTGAACAATCCACCCAGCACCGAAAGAGCGGCCAGGATTAGCAAAGGAACAGTGATCACTCTGGGGCTTTCGGTGGCTTTGGCAGCCGCGGCTGAACGTGGTTCGCCGAAAAAGACCATCAAGATCTGACGCCCGATATAGAAAGCGGTGAAGAAAGCAGCGATGAGCAACACCACAAACACGGCGCTGTGACCCTGCGATGAAGCAACCAGGATCTCATCCTTCGAGAAGAAGCCAGATAACGGCGCTAACCCTGCCAGGGTGAGCCCGCCGATGAGATAAACCCAGAAGGTCAGCGGCATCTGCTTACGTAGACCGCCCATGTTGCGCATGTCCTGCGGGTCGATCTCGACATCCGATTTCAGATGGTGCAACCCGCGCTCCACGCCCTGTATCACCGAGCCGGCAGCCAGGAAGAGTAGCGCTTTGAAAAAGGCGTGCGTTACCAGGTGGAACATACCGGCGACGGTGGCTCCCATACCCACAGCCGCGACCATGAATCCGAGCTGCGAGATGGTGGAGTAAGCCAGAACCTTTTTGATGTCGTTTTGTGCCACGGCAACGGTGGCAGCAAATAGCGCGGTGACCGCGCCAACCCACATTACCGCTGTTTGCGCGGTTGGAACGAGGGCGTAGAAGGCGGAACTGCGCGCCATGAGATAGACGCCGGCCGTGACCATGGTCGCGGCATGGATCAGCGCCGAGACTGGTGTTGGACCAGCCATGGCGTCAGGCAGCCACACGGAGAGTGGGAGCTGCGCTGATTTACCAGTGACTCCTAGCAGCATGAACAGGGTGATCAGCAGCATCGCCGTGGGATGCGTGGCGGCCACGGTGGGAGCAGCCGCGAACACGGTTCCAAAGTCCAGACTACCGAAATTCCAGTAGATGAGGAACATGGCAATGAGCAGACCGAAATCGCCGATGCGGTTGGTGATGAAGGCTTTCTTGGCGGCTTCGGCGTTACCGATGCCGTCTTTACCCTTCTCAAACCAGAAACCGATGAGCAGGTAGGAGCACAGGCCAACCCCTTCCCAACCAACGAACATCATCAGGAAGTTGTCGGCGCAGACCAAGATCATCATGGCAGCGATGAACAGGTTCATGAAGAGGAAAAAGCGGCGGTAACGGGCGGGATCGCCGTTGTGGCGTACGTCGCTGTGCATGTAACCAATGGAGTAGACATGGATGAGTGTGCCCACGCCGGACACGACCAGCATCATCTCCACCGAGAGTGTGTCCACACGGAAGCTCCAACTGGCGTTGAACGAGCCAAGGCTGATCCAGTCGAACAGTTTGATCGGTTCAGGGTTTGGGGTGGCGTTTAAGCCGAACGCCAGAAGGGTCGAAACGACGAAAGTTAATCCGGTTGCCAGGCTGGCCGTGATGCCGGTGAACTTTTCACCTAGCTTCTGGCCGAACAGCAGGTTGATCAACAGTCCCAACAGGGGCAGGAAAACCACCAGGGGCACAAGGTCAAAGATCGAGTCGAATTTCATCATCTGCTCCTGTCAGCCCTTGAGGTCTTTCGTCTGGTCCACGTCGATGCTGCCGCGGTGGCGGAAAATAGTGACCATCAGTGCCAAACCGACGGCAACCTCGGCGGCGGCGGTGGTCATCACGAAGATGACCAGGGTTTGCCCGTCGAGAATTTGGTAAAAGTTCGAAAAGGCAATAAACACAAGGTTGGCAGCGTTGAACATCAACTCAAGCGACATGAAAACCACCAGGGCGTTCTTGCGTAAGAGTACTCCCATGATTCCCAGCGCGAAGAGGATCACAGCCAGACCGAGATAATACACGAGCGGAATCATGATTTTTCCTCCTCTTTCTTGCCGGCACGGGTGAGCACCACGACCCCGACCGCGGCGACCAGCAGGATGATGGAAGTGATTTCGAACGGAAACGAATACTGGTTGAATAGAAGGGCTCCGATAGCCTTGGGGTCCGCCAGTGTATCGGTGGGAGGTTGGGTCAGGAAGTCCAGACCAATTCGGGAAGTCAGCGCGTAGACGGCCTCACCCACCAATGCCAGGCTGAGGAAGATAGCCAACGGGCGCTGCCATTTGAGCGGTTCCTGTTCTTTGAGTTTTTCAGCGCCGAGCATCATGATCACGAACAGGAAGAGCACCATGATAGCGCCGGCATAGACTGTGACCTGCGCCAGGGCAACAAAAGGGGCTCCCAGTGAGAGGTAAATCGCGGCGATGGCGAGGAAGTTCACGATCAGGTAAAGCGCCGAATAGACTGTATTACGGCTGAGCAGCATGGCTACCGCTGCGATCACCGCGATCGCGGCAATTACGAGAAAGACGAATAATTGTGGTGTCATCCGGCCTCCCTAATCCGTGGGATCTTTCATTTCTGGCACCGAGCGGGTGTACATGCCGGGCTCGGTCTTCTGCGGAGTGGGTAACCCGCCTTCGGGCACCTTGACCAGCAGTTCCGACTTGGTAAGGATGGCCGCGGCGCGGTCGGTGTAAGACAACTCGTAGTTTTTTTCGAGCACGATGGCTTCGGTGGGGCAGGCATCTTCGCAATAGCCGCAGAAGATGCAGCGAAGCATGTTGATCTGATAAGTGCTGGCGTAGCGCTCACCCGGCGAATAGCGTTCCTCGTCGCTATTTTCAGAAGCTTCAACGAAAATGGCGTTCGAGGGGCAGGCGGCGGCGCAAAGCGCGCAGCCGATGCATTTTTCCAGACCGTTGTCGTAACGCTTGAGCTCATGGCGTCCCTTGTAACGCTCGCGCACGGGGCGCTTTTCTTCCGGGTACTGGATGGTCACCGGTTTGGCAAGCATTTCCTTGAATGTGGTAAACAGTCCTCGCAGCATTTACTTACCTCCAACCAGATAAGCCACCACTGCCGTTACGAACAGATTGAGAACCGACAGCGGGAACAATATCTTCCAGCCGAACGCCATCAGGCGGTCGTAGCGGATACGCGGCCAGGTGGCGCGGATCCAGATGAGGCCGAAGAGTAGGATGGTCACCTTGACGAACAGGTAGATCGGTCCGAGCCAGGGGTAGGTTGAGACCCACGGTCCCTGGAACCCGCCCAAAAAGAGGGTCGCGCCGATCATGGAGATGGCGATCATCTTGATGTATTCGGCCATGAAGAAGAGGGCGAATTTCATCCCCGAGTATTCCACGTGATAGCCGGCGGTCAGTTCTTGTTCGGCTTCGGGCATGTCGAAGGGAGCGCGGTTGACCTCGGCGATGGTGGCGATCATATAGATTAACGCGCCCAGCGGCTGGTAGACGATGAACCAGACGTTCTTCTGCGCATCGGCAATGTCTTTCAAACTCATCGAACCAGCCAACAACACCGGTCCGAGCATGGCCATGGCTAGTGCCAGTTCGTAACTGATCATCTGGGCGGTGGCACGCAGGCCGCCGAGGGTGGCGTATTTATTGTTCGATGACCAACCTGCCAGGGTGATGCCGTAGACCGAGATCGAAGTGACGGTGAGGATGTAGAGCACCGCCAGGTTGATGTCAGCGATAGAGAGCGAGATGGTTCGGCCAAAGAGGGTAACATCCGGTCCCCAGGGCACCACGGCGGTGATGATAAGCGCCGGGATGACGGTGATCACCGGTGCCAGCACAAAGATGATCTTATCCGCTTTGTCGGGGATAAGGTCTTCCTTGAATATCAATTTAAGCGCGTCGGCGATGGGCTGTAGAATGCCCTTCCAGCCGGCGCGGTTGGGTCCGATACGGGCTTGCATGCGGGCCAGTACCTTGCGCTCATAGAGTGTGACGTAAGCAAACCCCAGGGTCAGACCCAGTATCAGAATGATCGATTTGATGACAGCTTCCCAGATCGTTGCAGCAATCATATCTCAGCCCTCACCTGATCTCAGATTCGGCCGCGGCGGGGACACGCAGCGTAATTTCGACTGGAGCGGAAACAGACAGGCCCATACTGCGCCTGACGAGCACCACTCCCTGCGGTTGACCCGGATCGACTTCCACTTCCGTGGTCAGCTCCTGGTTACCGAGCGATAAATTGATTGTATCTCCAGCCTTCACTCCCAGTTTAGAGGCATCGGAAGGGTGTAGCGAGAGTCCACGGTTGCCGATACGATTTTGCATGCTATCAGCGCCACGCAGGGCAGCGCCGTGGTCATAGAGACGCGTGACCGGAACAGCTAGCCAGGCGCCTTTTTCCACTTTCGGCAGTTCGGGCAGCTTCACCTGGGTGGGAGAGCCACCTTTTGTAGTAGAGAGTATCAGGGTAACGCCCAGGCCGTCTTTGTTCTCGACCACCGTGCCGCTGAAGTACGCGTCGGGGCGTCCGGTGATGGGCCATTGCTTCTCGCTCTGGGCCAATTTCTCGTGGCTCAGTCCACTAAATGCCGGTTCGGAGGCGGCGATGGCAGCGAAAATTTCCGTTGCTGAAGCGGGGAAACCCTTTAGTTCCATGGCTGCGGCGATGGCGGTGACGATCTCGTAGTCGGCTCTGCTCTCGCCGAGTGGTTTGACGGCTGCGTAGAATCGCTGAACTCTGCGTTCAGCGGAGACGAGCGTGCCCTCGCGTTCCATCACGGCTGCTGCAGGAAGAATGACGTTCGCCAGCCTGGCCGTCTCGGTCATGAAGAAATCCTGTACCACCACAAAACCGGATTGCTGCAGGGCGGCTGCCAGCTCGGCAGAAATGCCAGCCGGATCGGCGGCGCAGATATAAGAAGCCACCGATTCGGTGAGGTCTTTGACCAGGTCTGCGGAAGGTTGCCAGCCCAGTTCAGCGGCGCCCTGGTCATTGGCGCTCGGCCAGACCGCGACCAGGCCGTTGTTGGGGCGGCCAAAGTGATCGGTCTTAACCAGCAGTTCAGCGCACAGGCCGGCGACCGCGGCGGAGCCCTGAACATCAAGCCCATCGCTGCCGTAGAAGATTACGGCGTCTGCGGCAGAGGCGAAGGCTTTGGCAGCCTCGCTCTTACCGGCGATCAATTCTTTCAATGCCTTTTCTTCCTGGCCATATTCATAACGCAGGGTGTAGGAAGCGTATTTATCCAGACGAGTCTGACGTGCGGCCGCGACGATGACCATCGCGCCGCGTTCAGCGGCGGCTTTGAGGCGCAGCCACCAAATAGGTGCTTCTTCGTGCAGATCAGAAGCGAATACCAGCACCGCGTTGCCCTTGCCCAACGCTCCCAGGTTAGAGCCCGGGGTTAGACCCAGGCGGGTGGTCCATTCAGCGCCACCCATACCGGGCAGATGGAAAGCTTTGCCCTCAAGGCTGGCGCTGAATTGTTTGAGCGCGAAAAGATCCTCGTTGGCGAGGTTGCCGCTGGCTAGGGTGACCAGCTTCTTCCCGGCGGCCTTGAAACTGCTGGAAACCAGCTTGATGGCTTCTTCCCAGCTCGCTGGAACGAACTTACCGTCCTTGCGGATGAGGGGTTGAGTGATGCGTTCGGGGTCTTCAGCGTAGTGATAGCCAAAACGGCCTTTGTCGCAGATCCAGATCTCGTTCACGGCTTCGTTCTGTCGGGGCAGCACGCGTTTTACCACGCAGCGGCCCTTGCTCTTGGCTTCACGGCGCACGCTGTAACTGATGTTACATCCGACCGGGCAGTGCGTGCAAATTGAGGAGGAACTGCTCATTTCCCAGGGACGGGCGCCAAAACGGAAATCCACAGTGGTCAGCGCACCCACCGGGCAAATGTCGGTGGTGTTCCCTGAGAAGATTGAGTCGAATCCAGGCTCAGAGTAAGTGACAATCTCGAGCTGGCGTCCGCGATCATAGAAACCGATCACCGGGTCACCGGCAAGCTGGTCGCTGAAGCGCACGCAACGCGCGCATTGAATGCAGCGTTCACGGTCAAGGTAGATCAGGTCACCGAGAGGAACATGCTTTTCAAGGTGATTTTTCTCATCGAAGAGGAAGCGGCTTACACCGGGTCCGAAGGCCATGGTCTGGTTTTGCAGCGGGCATTCACCACCCTTATCGCAGACCGGGCAATCGAGCGGATGCGAGGTGAGCAAGAACTCGAGCACGTCTTTTCGGGCGGCCATCACCTTTTCGGTGGCGCCCCAGACCACCATCCCCTCCGAAACCGGGGTGGTGCAGGCTGTCTCAAGCTTGGGTCCAAAGGTGATCTTGGGTGTACCATCATCATTGAGCATGGGTTGTCCGGTGGCGCGGTCCACAGCCGGGCGGCCAATATCTACCAGACACATACGGCACATCCCCACCGGTTCGAGTTTGGGATGGTAACAAAAGACCGGAATGGTGATTCCAGCCAATTTGGCGGCATCGACCACCAGCGTCCCGGCAGGAACACTGACATCGCGGCCGTCGATCTTGAGGTTGATAAGTTTGTCCATCCGCTATTTCTCCACGCGGGCATCGAAATCGGCCCGGAAATGTTGAATGCCCGAAAGGACGGCGCTGATCGAGAACTCACCGAGCGCGCAGAAGCATTTGTTCTGGATCTGGCCAGCGACGGTTTTGAGCAGGTCGATATCCGCCTTGGTAGCTTCGCCGTTGGCAATTCGGTCGGTGATGTGCGCCATCCAGTAGGTGCCTTCGCGGCAGGGAGTGCATTTGCCGCAGGATTCGTGCTTGAAGAAATGTACCGTGCTGTTCACCAGATCGCTGATGTTGACCGTCTCGTCCAGGATGATGACGGAAGCCGAGCCGAGTTGGGCGCCTAAAGCGGGGACGGATTCGTAGTCCATGGGGGTGTCAAGCGCGGTATCCGTGGCGGGGATAAGCGAAGAAGACGCGCCCGCGGGCATGATGGCCTTGATCTTGGCGTCGTTGAGGATGCCGCCACCGTGTTTGAAGATCAGTTCACGGAAGGTAGTACCGAGAGGCAACTCATAATTACCCGGGTTCTTCACCCGTCCCGAGAGGCAGAAGATCTTGGTGCCGGGGCTTTTTTCGGTGCCCTGGCTGCGGAAGTAGGCGACGCCCTTGCCTAAAATGATGGGAAGGTTGGTGAGCGTTTCCACGTTGTTGATGACGGTGGGCTTGTCGAACAGACCGACGACTGCCGGGAAAGGTGGACGCAGACGCGGCTGGCCGAGGCGCCCCTCGATCGATTCGAGCAGCGCGGTCTCTTCACCACAGATGTACGCGCCGGCGCCCAGGTGCGCGTGCAGGCGCAGCGCGTAGTCGGTGCCGAAGAGCTTATCGCCAAGCAAACCTTGCGAGGTCAGTTCCGACAGCCGCTCGTTGAAGCGGGTTGCGATTTGCGCGAATTCGCCACGAAAATAGATGTAAGAATCATGAGATTGGACCGCGTATGAAGCGATCATCAGTCCCTCGAGGAACTGATAGGGGTTCATCTCGAGAATCTCACGGTCTTTAAATGTACCTGGCTCGGATTCATCAGCGTTGGCTACCACGTAATGCGGCCAGATATTGCTGGGCAGGAACGACCACTTGGTGCCGGTCGGGAAGCCCGCGCCGCCGCGTCCGCGCAGACCGGAATCCTTCACTTGCTGGGTCACTTCCTCGGGCTTGAGCTTGGTCACCACCTTCTTCCAGGTGTCGAAACCGCCCTCAGCGATGTAGGTCTTCAACTGGTTGAGGCCCTGGGTTTCTCGGTGGCGCAGGAGGTAAAGATCACTCATGGTCTGCCTCCTGTTTCATCGACGCTGTCATCAGCTTCAGCCAATCTAGCGTGCGTTGTGTCGTCTGGTTCTCGTGGTATTCGATCTCATCCCCGATCTGCGACTGGAACATCGGCGCTTTGTCGCAGGCAGCCAGACATTTCACCTCTTCCACGGTAACAAGGCCGTCGGCGGTGGTTCCGCCGGGTTGGATGCCCAGCTCGCCGCACAGGCCGTTCAGGTACTCCGTAGCGCCGCGCAACTTGCAGGCCACGTCGGTGCATACCTGCAGCCGGATCTTTCCGCCGGGCTGGTCGTGGAACAGGGTGTAAAAGCCAACCACCGAGGCCACCTCGGTGACCGAAATATCGCAGATCTCAGCAATATCCTGCATGGCCTGGCCGGAAACGTAACCATTATCCTTCTGGGCCAGGTGCAGTAATGGCATCACTGCCGCGCGCTTACGTTCGGCTGGGTATGCGGCAAGCAGCCGTTCGATCTCATCAGAATGGGTTTTCATTAACTGGTTCACCGGTCTGTATCTCCCAGAACGATATCGATGCTGCCGATGATGCCCACCAGGTCGGCTACGAAGTGACCTTTGGCCATAAGGGGCAGCGCCTGCAGCAAGGGAATAGAGGGCGTGCGGAAGTGGATGCGGTAGGGCTTTGGGCCGCCGTTCGATTCGAGGAAGGCGCCCAGTTCGCCGCGCGGCGATTCCACTGCGGCGTAAACGGCGCCGGCAGGCGGGGTAAAGCCTTCCGTCCAAAGTTTGAAGTGATGAATCAGCGCCTCCATGCTCACGCCGATCTCGGAGCGCGGCGGAGGCACGTACTTGCGGTTATTGTCCCGCACCGGCCCGTAGGGCATCTTTTCGAGCGCCTGGCGGATGATTTTGAGCGACTCGCGCATCTCGGCCACGCGCACCTTGTAGCGCGCGTAGATGTCGCCGCTTGTTTCGGTGGGAATGTTGAAATCGTATTGTTCGATACCGCTATAGGGGTTGCTCTTGCGGATGTCGTGCGCCAGGCCGGTGGCTCGTAGCACCGGGCCGGTCACGTTCCACTGCAGGCAGGTGGCGGTGTCGATCTTGCCGATACCCCTGGTGCGGTCGAGGAAAAGCGGATTTTTGGTAAGTAAAGCTTCGTATTCATCCAGGCGACGCGGCAGATAATCGAGGAACTTGCGTACCATGCCGTCGAATTCGGCGGGGACGTCTCGCCATAATCCACCGGGACGGATATAGGTGGTCATCATGCGCTGCCCGGAAACAAGTTCGAAGATATCGAGGATCATTTCGCGTTCGCGGAAGGCGTAGAGGAAGACCGACATGGCTGCCAGGTCGAGCGAGGAGGTACCGATCCAGATGAGGTGGCTCTGGATACGTGATAATTCAGTAAGGATGACGCGCACCGCGTCGGCACGCGGCGGTGGCTGCAAGCCGGTGAGCTTTTCGAGCGCCAATGAGTAGGCCAGGTTGTTGCCGATGGTAAAAAGGTAATCCATGCGGTCGGTCATCACCTCGGCCTTTTGGTAGGTCTTGGACTCCATGTTCTTTTCTATACCGGTGTGCAGGTAGCCGATATCGGGCACGCAGTTAACCACGATCTCGCCATCCAATTCAACGATCAGACGCAGCACGCCGTGGGTGGAGGGATGCTGCGGTCCCATGTTGAGGACCATGGTCTCGCCGGTCTGGGCGCGCGGGCTGAAGAGGTGCCTCAGTTCATCAAGGGTGAATTCATGGATCTCTCTCATAGCTTTACCTCTGACCCCGCGGTTTTTGCAAGCTGATCTCTTTATAATTGAAGGTGAACTCCACCTCTTCGTAACCCAGCGGGTAATCCTTGCGCAGCGGATGGCCCTCCCAGTTGGGGGGCATCATGATGCGGCGCAGGTCTGAGTGACCTTTAAAGCGGATACCAAACAGGTCCCAGATCTCGCGCTCGCGCCAGTTGGCGCTGGGCCAGACGGTCTCGACGGTGTCGATCTCTGGATCCGCGCCACCGACTGGAGCCCGCAAGTTGAGGAAGCTGTGGGTGATGGTCGAATAGAGGATGTAAACGATGTGGAAACGAGGTTCGGTCTGCGGATAATAATCCACCGCAGTCTCGACCGAGAGCATGTCAAAGGCGAAATCGTCGCGCAGTGTGCGGCAGGCCTCCACGATCTTTTCGGCCGGGATCAACAGGGTGACCTCGCCGCGGAACTCGCTGGCTTTGGCGCCGAATTTCTCGGTACAGGATTGCACAATGGGAAGGAATTGAGAGTCCATGCGCGCTCCTATTTCCAGGTGGGCAGTTTTTCTGCCTTCACCTTGTTGTGAAGCATCACGATGCCGTTGATCAGCCCTTCGGGGCGCGGCGGACAGCCGGCGATGTAAACATCCACCGGAACCACTTCGTCCACTCCCTGCAGGATGGCGTAGTTATTGAACACGCCGCCGCATGAAGCGCAATCGCCCAGGGCGATCACCCACTTGGGGTCGGGCATCTGGTCGTAAAGGTTGCGTAGCACGGGAGCCATCTTCTGAGAGACACGTCCGGCCACGATCATCAGATCAGATTGGCGTGGGCTGGCGCGCATCAGTTCCATGCCAAAGCGGCTCATGTCGTAACTGGCACCCTGAGCGGCCATCATTTCAATAGCGCAGCAGGCCAGACCAAAGAGCATGGGCCACATCGAGTTCGTGCGCGACCAGTTGATGGCTTGTTCCAGCGTGGTGGTGACCACGCCCAAATTGGCAGCTTTTTGCTCTATTCCCATTCAAGGGCTCCCTTCTTCCAGACGTAGACGAAACCTACAGCCAGGATGGCGACGAAGATGAACATTTCGATAAGCGAATACAGCCCGAGCTGGCGGAATGCCAACGCCCAGGGAAGGAAAAAGATCACTTCAACATCGAAAAGGATAAACAAAACGGCCACGAGATAATAGCGGACGGACATGCGCCGCGTACCCGGGCCGTAGGGGATCATTCCTGATTCGTAAGGCGCGCCTTTTTTGCTGCTGGGATGGTGGGGTCCAAAGAACCTTCCTAAAAAAAGCACGAACACGCCTACGGCAGTTGCCAGCACAACCAGGATAATGAGCGGAAGATATTCGATCAGCATCAGGCACCTCTTTTTGAGATGGACTCGTGAAAGAACTGTTAATAATTATACTTGCATATATATCAATGTACACATATATTGATACTTTAATTCTACATCTGAATCCCGGTTCTAAGTACTTTAACATTATAAGTCATCCAATACGGATGAAAACCGGGCAAAATAGAAACATAAATCATTATAAATAAGATGTAATATATCCACATTGACCAAAATGATTAATAAGATTCATTGTTGAAAGTTTATTGGTCAATAATGGATCAAAAAATGACTTTACTGGGGTCGGTATTATTGATTTTTATGGTACTTACCGCGTACACAGCCAGCTCTCTGTGGCAACGACGATTACGCGACCACCAGTGCTTTTCAACTACCTGCTTTATAAGGAACAACAGCGGTTGCCACCATGGCGAACTTCATGTTTGATTCGCAAAACTGACGATCATGGCAAGTACAACGATCACCTGGAAGAACACGGATCCGGCGGTTCACACTGTCACCAGCGATACAGGTCTGTTTGATTCAGGCGATCTGGACCAGGGCGCCACATTCAGTTAGATATTCATCACCGCTGAGACGTACGTTTACCATTGCTTGCCTTACCATACCAAAATAGAAGGGACCCTTATCGTAACGAAGTAAGTGATGGCTGTTTCCTCTCAAAAGGTGCGTGATGAACACATCTTTCAATTATCTTGTAAGGCTGAACTGACGAGTTTCATCCATATCTATTGCGTAATATTTTGATTTGAAGTATCTTTATATTTACCAATTTACATAAAATAAGGAGTAATTGCCATGACCAAATCCTATGATGATCTGATGGCCGCGTTCGCGGGAGAGAGCCAGGCCAACCGAAAGTATCTTGCCTTTGCCAAAAAAGCCGATGAAGACGGCTTCGCGCAGGTGGCCAAGTTGTTCCGCGCCGCCGCTGCCGCAGAAACTGTGCACGCTCACAACCACTTCCGTGCTGCCGGTGAGATCAAGACCACCGAAGAGAATCTCAAAACCGCCATCGCCGGGGAACATTACGAGAATTCCGAGATGTACCCCGCCTTCATCAAGGACGCCGAGGCTGAAGGCGACAAGCGCGCCCTACGCTCATTCAACTACGCCAATGAGGTCGAGAAAATCCACGAACAGTTATATAAAGAAGCTTTGGCTTCCCTCGGCAAGCCCGGTGAGACCTACGACTACTACATCTGCCCGGTCTGCGGATACACCCACGCCCGTACCGCCCCCGAGGTCTGCCCCGTCTGTGGCGCTCCGGCTGAACGGTTCGAGAAGGTAAGCTAGTTTTCTTGGATATACACGACAACCCCCGAGCGATCGGGGGTTGTTTGTTTTATGTGTCATTTGTAGAGTGCTGTTGGGGATAGGCGATTAATTCAAAAAAGAAATTTAAACTATTCGTTCTCAATCGCCAATTTTTCTGAAAGTTCATATAATGATGAGGTGATCAAGCTTCTGAATGAGATCTTATTGACTTCACTGATAATTCTATTAATAAGTAGGAAGGGAAACGATGAAAAACTGGCCTCAGCAAAAGAAGATACTACTGGATCTGGTATTCCTCTTTCTTTTGCTCGGCGTTTCGTTCCTTTTTGCTCAAAAATACATCAATTTCTCGACCGTACCCAACGAAGACGCCGCCATCCTGATGCGTTATGCGAAGAACCTGGGGGAGGGACACGGCATTGTCTGGAACTTGGGCGAGAAACCCGTTGACGGAGGCACTGACTTCTTATCGCTGGTCGTGATCGCAAGCCTGTACAAAGCCGGATTGCCCCTCGAAAAAGCCGTTCGATCCCTCGACTACTTTTCTCATTTTCTGACCCTGTTCCTGATTTATTTTGCTGCGCGCAAACTCCTCAAATCCCCGCCCGTGGTGGGGTTCATTAGTGCCTTCTTCTTTGCTATCGGTCCGGGGCTATTCTACACCGCCGCTTACTTCAGCACACCCTTCTTCGCCCTATTCGCCTGCCTGGCCTGGATCATGGCGTTGGCGATCATGCAGGGGAAAGCAGGCCACGGGTATTCCGCATTGTTTGCCATTCTTGGCCTGATCACCGGCCTGATCCGCCCCGAGGGGGTGATTCTGGTCGGGCTGATGTTGATCTCGATCATTATCGTGCTGGGCTTCAGGAAGGCTCGCCTTCCGATCCTGTGGTTTGCATCGGTAATCCTCCTCCTGGGTGGCACCTATTTGCTGTGGCGCTGGAATTATTTTGGCTACCCACTGCCCAATCCGTTCTATAAAAAGGGCGGCGGGCAACTCTATTTCGATAGTCTGCGCAGGTCGCTTCTCTATGTGATCTTCATGGGCATCCCTTTTTGGTGGATCTACCTGGTGGGTTTGTTTACCAGAACGCAAAACAGGTATGCCATTGCCTGTTTGCTGCCGGTGTTTGGTTTCGCGACCGCGTTCATCCTGCTTTCCGATGAGACGAACTTTGCTGCCCGCTTCCAATATGCGGTATTCAGCATCATTCTGATCTCATGGTACCCGCTGGCCAAAGACCTGCCGATCTGGCAAAAAAAGACATCTCTGATGAAAATGCTAGTCCTCAAGAAGGCACTCTGGCTGGCACTCATCGTTGCTGGCACAGTCATGTTCACCGCGATCTATGTCCTTGCCTATGCCAATGTAATTTCGAATATCCAACAGGCGTTCATCTTCAAGGGCAGATACGATGTGGCTATGTATCTGCATCGCTACGAATCGAAGAGGTACTGGATGGCAACCTCGGAAGCGGGGCTGTTACCCCTCTATTCAGGCTGGAACGCGGTCGACACCTGGGGTCTTAACGACCAGTGGATCGCGCATCACGGCGTCATCACCGCGGAGTATCTTAACGTTTACCATCCCGAACTGATCGTCTTCCATGCCTATTTCTCCCCGCAGGCCAAGGATTGCCCTGATCCGAAACCGGACTGGAGCCGGATGACATCCGTGCTGAAAACTTATGCCGAGGAGAATTCATACATCCTCGCCGGGGTGTTTGGCGTTGACTCCTGCGACACGAATTACTATTATGTGCGGAACGATTTCGCCGATTCCACACAGTTGATCGAGGCGATCAGGGGTTTCGATTATTGGATCGGCGACCAGAAAAGCCAGAATTACGCGCCGTAATAACGATATACTCATATCTACGAGTAAACCACAAGGCAAACATTCAGGAGGAAACGATGGATTCATATAAATTCACGAGCATGGAAGAATTATCGG
The DNA here is from genome assembly GCA_034430175.1 of Anaerolineaceae bacterium. Classification (GTDB taxonomy): domain Bacteria; phylum Chloroflexota; class Anaerolineae; order Anaerolineales; family Anaerolineaceae; genus UBA6107. The sequence goes on from DAOUFI010000020.1 coordinate 15,277, forward strand.
CGTATCTTGCCAGCCAGGAAAAGCGCATCCGCGATCTGGAAGCCGCCAACGCGGCTCTGATCGCCGAGGTCAAAAAGCGCTTCGTAAGCAAGGAGGAGTTCCCCCGCGCCATCGATATGTACATGCCGCGTAATGGACTGGTGAGTAACAGCTTCCTGCAGCGTGCCTTCAGTGTGTGGGGACATCATTTTGTGGCGCAGTTGCTGATCAACATTGCTCTGGGGATTTTGTATGTGCTCATCGTGGCGGTGATCCTGCAAAAGGCGATTCTGCCCTGGTTCTTGAGATGATTTGTCACCGATCGTCGATCATATGTTTCTTGAGATGAGTTTGAATTGTTAACTCTCCGAGAAACGGGAATCTATCTGAAGTCCTTGTAACTTGAAACCCACTATATTGTTCTACGTATACAATGTATATCATTTCAGGTGAGGGAACATGACCGAACAAACAAACTCCAAAAGCATCATCATCATCGGCGCGGGCATCGCCGGACTTTCCGCCGGCGTCTACGCCCAAATGAACGGCTTCAACAGCCGCATCTACGAAATGCACACCCAACCCGGCGGCCTGATGACCGCCTGGAAGCGCAAGGGCTATACCATTGATGGCTGCATCCACTGGCTCACCGGCTCCAGTCCGCTCTACGCGGAATATTATCAGTACTGGCTCGACATCGGCCTCATCCAGGACCGCGAACTCTACAACCCCGAGATCTTTACCCGCGTCCAGAACGCTGAGGGCAAGGTCTTCAACCTGTACACTAACGCGGACAGGCTGGAAGCTCACATGCTCGAACTGGCGCCGGAAGACGCCAAAACGATCCGCTCGTTTTGCTCCACCATCCGTAAACTCTCGCAGTTCGGCGTCAAGCGCGACAACAAATGGACCACCAAACTCGCTGCGCCGTTCCAAATGCTGACGGTTATGCCCGTATTCATCACCATGGGAAAGACAACCCTGGCGCAGTTTGCCAAAAAGTTCAGCAACCCCTTCCTGCGCGAGGTGTTCTCCAAACTGTGGTACCCCGAAATGTCGATGATCGGTCTGCCTTTCACCCTGGCCATGCTCAGCAACCAGGGCGCGGCGTATACCATGGGCGGTTCGCTGCCGATGGCGCAGGCAGTGGAGAAGCGTTACCTCTCCCTGGGGGGCGACATCCAGTACGGCGCGCGGGTCAAGCGTATCCTCGTTGAGAACGACCGCGCGGTCGGTATCGAGCTGGAAAACGGACAGATCGAGCGCGCCGATTACGTCATCTCGGCCGCCGACGGCTACAACACCATCTTCAAGATGCTCGATGGCAAGTACGTCAACGACGAGATCAAGACGATGTACTCCGGCAAGCAGCCGATCTTCGAGCCGCTCGTGTTCGTCGGCCTTGGCGTCAAACAGACTTTCGAGGACCTGCCCGGCTGCACTGGCGGCATCGGGTATTTTCTCAAGGAGCCGATCCAGGTGGGCGGCGAAGACGTGTACCAACTGGACGCGATGATCTACAACTTTGATCCCGCCATGGCTCCCCAGGGAAAGACGGCCATCACCGTGATGCTGCCCACCCATTATCAATTCTGGAAGGATCTCTACGCTGACGGCGCCAACCGCGAGAAATACGACGCCGAGAAGCAGCGTATCGCACTGCAGGTGATCGACCGTTTGGACGAGTTTCTGCCCGGTATCAAGGGCAAGGTGGAGATGGCTGACGTTGCCACTCCGCTCACCTTCGAGCGCTACACCGGCAACTGGCAGGGTAGTTTCGAGGGTTGGCTGCCGACTCCCTCAGCCATGATGAAGCAGATCTCCAAAACCCTGCCTGGCTTGAGTAACTTTTACATGGCGGGTCAGTGGGTCCAGGCTGGTGGTGGACTCCCCTCCGGCGTGATGACAGGCAAGCAGGTCATTGGCTCCATCATCAAATCTGAAGAGCACAAGTGATCATTGTTCTGAAGTAACCATCGTTAGTATTCCATTTGAAACAGAGGGAGGGTAGAATTCCCTCTGTTTCGATCTATTGCATCTCACAGTCAAAGAGAGGGAATATGACCAATTATTACCAGTTTAAACTTACCAGCGAAGGCGCTTATCGTGTCATCAGTCCGGAAGGGGTCTTTTGCGACCTGTTTGTCGGCAGCAAGTCGGCGCTGCTTTTTGACACGGCTTACGGCTTTGGCGATATGCTGGCAGCCATCCGGCAGATCACTCCCCTTCCTTTGACCGTTCTGTGCAGCCATGGGCACGTCGATCATACCTCCGGCGCCTGGCGTTTCGCTGGCTGCGATATCTACATACACAAAGCCGACCATCGTCTGGCACTCAGTCACAACTCGGTCAGAATGCGCCGGGGGTCTGTGAATGAAGCCAAACATGCGACGGACCGAGAGACCGGAAAGGCAAGCAGCCTTCTGCCGGAAGGGTTTGACGAAGCTGCCTACATCCAGGCTGGGCTGCCCGCGTTGAAACCCATCGAAGAAGGCCATATTTTCGACCTGGGTGATCTGCAGCTCGAAACCCTGCATTTCAGGGGACACACACCCGGCGGCATTGCCTTGTGGAACAAATCCTCCCGCACCATATACATGGGCGACGCGATGAATCCGTTCACCTGGCTGTTTATGCCTGAAGCGGACCCTATCTCGATGCAGATTGAGTCGATCAGGAAGGCCAAAGCACTGGATTTCGACAAGATCGCCCTCTCCCACGCGCCCGAGTTCATGCCAAAATCCGTGCTGGACTATTTTCTGGAGACCGTGGAACAGGCTGACTTTGAGAAGGGATTCAAATTTGACATTCCTGACGGAATCCGTTGCGATGAAGAGGCACGGATTTGCACGCGGCCAGGTTACACCCCCGTGGACATGGCAAAACCCGGTTTTGCGGCGATCGTGGTCGGCCGCAGCAAATTCGGCGGGTGATTGGCTACCCCTCGATGGTAGGCAGCGAAGCTGCCACTTCGACTTTAAAACCAAAAAACGACTTGCTAGTCGTTTTTACAATTCTCCATTCTCGAATTTCAATTCTCGGAAATACAGGTCGGGGTGGGCGGACTTTACCATACCTCGATGGTAGAAGCGTCGACACGGTAATCAAAAACGGCCGCAAGGCCGTTTTACGATTCTCCATTCTCGAACTTCAATTCTCGGAAATACAGGTCGGGGTGGGCGGACTTTATCATACCTCGATGGTAGAAGCGTCGACATGGTAATCAAAAACGGCTTTGCGGCCGTTTTACGATTCTCCATTCTCGAATTTCAATTCTCGGAAATACAGGTCGGGGTGGGCGGACTTGAACCGCCGACCCCCGCGTCCCAAACGCGGTGCGCTGGCCAACTGCGCTACACCCCGGCTGTTCGAGTATAATCCGATGCAGTCCAAACCGTCAAGGAATGCATTTCATGCCCCGGAACCTGTGCAAATCCTTACTGATTCCCATTTTCGCGGTCATTTTCGCTGCCGCGGCCGCTGCCTGCGGTCCATCGCCGGTTCTTCAGGCAACCGCGACCTCAATGGCAACCATTGCCTTGACCCCCACCCCGCAGATCACCATGACGACTGCGGCGCCTACCGTCACCCAAACGCCTGCGGGTTGCGCTGATACAAAGGGAATCATTACCGATGTGGAGATCCCATCCACGTTGCTTAAAGAGCCGATCAAAGCCAAGATATACACCCCCCCCTGTTACGATCGTTCAAAACAATACCCGACCCTCTACATGCTTCACGGCATGACCTATCTAGACGACCAGTGGGTGCGCATCGGACTCACCGATGCTGCCGACCGCCTCATCTCCGTGGGCGAGATCGTGCCGATGATCATCGTCATGCCGCAGGAAGACCAATCGATGTCCGATTCGAACACTTCGTTTTTCGGCACAGCTTTGGTCAAGGAAGTAGTCCCCTGGGTGGACCAGTACTTTACCACCTGCCGCGATCGTGCCTGCCGGGCGATTGGCGGGCTTTCCCGCGGCGGCAACTGGGCGGTACGAGTGGGGCTTACGTCGTGGCAAACTTTCGGCGCCATTGGGGCTCACTCCGCGCCACTGTTTTACAACGACCTGGGACGGCTCTCCTACATGATCAATAAGATCCCGGATAGATCACTCATCCCGCAGATCTACATCGATGGTGGGGATGATGATGACGACAGGGAAGATGTAAGGCTGTTCGACGCCGAGTTAACCCGCCTGAAGGTACCGCACGAATACCACGTTTTCAACGGTTACCATGATGAAGAGTACTGGTCAGCGCACGTTGCAGATTATTTGCGCTGGTACAGCAGCGTGTTTACCGGCACGAAGTAGCCGGGTTCGATCACTCGGGGAGATTGAAGTTTTCGTCCTGCCACTTGAGGCAGTAGAACTGATCGCCGCGTTTTTCAACCAGCACGTAAGCCGTATTCCCAAGCAGATGTGAATAGCCGTAATTATCTGGCAGGTTGGTCATCATCCCCGGCAGCATGGAAGCCAGAATCCCTCCGTGGCTGACAACCAGGATGTTTTTTCCGTCCTGATTACCGTAACTGATGCGTTGTACTTCGGCAACGAACCGTTCATGGGCTTCAGAGTAACTCTCACCAGCTGGGATTCTGGCGTGGAGATCCTCGCCTGTCCACCAGGTGCGGTAAAGCTCGTTATGCTTTTGCCAGGCTTCTTGCGAAGATTGCCCTTCCAATTCGCCCATGCCGATTTCACGTAGTCCATTGCGGATTGTGAGCGCGGTATCCAATTCGGAAATCAGGATTTCGCCGGTTTCGATCGCTCGCTGGATGGGGCTGCAATAGACTTGTGAAAATCGAATGTGTTTGAGCGACCGGGCCAGCTCTTGGGCTTGACGACGTCCGGTTTCCGTAAGGGGATGACTCTCGTCGCGGCTCCAGATGATGCGTTCGGTGTTGGCGGTGCTTTCGCCGTGACGTACAAAGTAAAGTCTCATTTTGCGTCCATAAATTCTTTGATGTTCTTTACATCCAACAATTGCCACAGACCGGGAGCGAAAAGTCGCCCAAACATCTCCCCCATTTCTTCAGTCGTCTTTTTGAAACCATCCCCGGCCCACCAGACAATGCTAGCCCATATGGCTCCGGCAAAGTAATTGAAAAAGTAATCCACCGGCATTGCCAGGAGAACGGCTTTTTCACGCAACCAGGTATTTTCACGGATCATGTGATTGCCGGCATCCATGATCATGTGACGAATCCGGTCGAAAACCCGGTTGGATTGGTCTCGGGTGATCAACGCGAAAAGGTCTGCATTTTCGCGTACGATTGTGAAAATTGATAGCACTAGGTCTCCCTGGTTTTCCTTGTACCACTCGGTCAGTGGTTTTTCACCCACTTCTTCGACCAGGGCATTCAACCGGGGGGTCAGGTCTTCCAGCAGCAAATCTTCTTTATCTCTGTAATGAAGATAGAAGGTGGCGCGGCCAAGGTTGGCACGCTGAACGATCTCTTCCACTGAGATTGTGGAATAACTTTTTTCCTTGACCAGGTCAAGCAGCGCTTGGTGCAGGGCGGTTTTTGTTCGGTTGATGCGGCGATCTTGCCGTGGTTGTTTGATCATGACTTTTGGCTTTATTAGTATTGTGTATGAATGTGACCACAAGAATATTGACAGTGGCTTGCTTCGGATTTATAAATGTTGTACAGTGTCTATTATAATACACTGTTTGCGAATCTTCAAACAGCCAGGTTGATTTGGTTACAACCATGCAGGAAACAAATGACTGAAGGCAACAACCAACCCACCATTCTGATCTCTATCAGAAACCTCACGAAGGTTTACCAGACAGCCGCCGGTGAATTCACTGCTCTACACGGTATCGACCTGGATGTGTATCGGGGTGAGTTGTTGGCCATCATCGGCAAGTCGGGCGCCGGGAAGACAACCCTGATCAACATGATTTCGGGTGTGGATCACCTGACTGAAGGCGAAGTCCGGTTTGGCGACCTCCGCTTGAGCGATTTGGACGAGAACCAGCTCACGGAGTGGCGCGGCAAGAACTTGGGCATGATCTACCAATCTTTTCACTTGATGCCCGGATTGAATATTCTCAACAACATCATGCTACCCATCGATTTTGCTGGTAAATTCGACCGCGAAAGATCAAAAGAATGGGCGATGGAACTGCTGCGGCTGGTTGAACTGGAAGACCATGCTTACAAATACCCGACACAGATTTCCGGAGGTCAGCAGCAGCGCGTGGCAATTGCGCGCGCGATGGCCAACGATCCGCCGGTGATCATTGCCGACGAACCCACAGGCCGACTGGACTCGGCAACGGCCGAAGTCATTTTCAGTATCTTCAAAAAACTCATCGCCCAGGGCAAGACCATCTTGATGGCTTCTCACGACGCGTCATTTTCCTCACGGTCGTCGCGTGTGCTGGAGATCGCTGATGGACGAATTATGGAGGCGGCGTAGATGAGAGCTTCCCAAACCCAAAAACAACTCGCGCGATCTAACTCAAATGAAGTTCAACCTCTCATCCAGATGCTGGGGATCGAAAAAGTCTACAAGACCGGGGCAGGCGATTTCATCGCGCTGAACGATATTAACCTTACCTTTTATTCGGGAGAATTTGTGGGCATTGTCGGCAAGTCGGGCAGCGGTAAATCCACACTGGCCAACATGATCACCGGGATTGACCATCCCACCCGTGGTAGTGTGGTGGTCCAGGGCGAAACGATCAGTTCCATGGATGAAAGCACTATGTCCATCTGGCGAGGCAATAACCTGGGTATCGTTTTCCAGTTCTTTCAGTTGTTGCCCATGCTTACCCTGCTAGAAAACGTGTTGTTGCCAATGGATTTCTGCAACAAATTCACTCCTCCGCAACGCGAGGAACGGGCCTACGAATTACTGAAAATGGTGGAATTGGAAGAATACGCCAACAAACTGCCCAACATGACCTCGGGTGGGCAGCAGCAAACCGCAGCCATTGCTCGCGCGTTGGCGAACGATCCTCCCATCCTCATTGCCGACGAACCCACTGGTAATCTTGACTCGCGCACAGCAGAAACGGTCTTTGAATTGTTCTGCAAGCTTGCCGACCAAGGCAAGACCATCATTATGGTCACGCACGATCCGGCCCTTGCGGCGCGCACAAATCGTCTGGTGGAGATCCACGATGGCCGGGTTATCAACGATTCCAGAAGCCAGTTGGGAGGGCGTCGATGATCCGTCCACGCTGGCAAAAGGTGCTTTCTGACCTGTGGAAAAACAAATCGCGCTCGCTACTGACTATTGCTTCCATCGCGGTGGGGCTTCTGGCAATAGGTGTGATCACGTCACTTTACTTTATCATGAACCAGGATATGTCGAACGGTTTCCATGCCATAAACCCCGCCAATATCCAGATCCAGACGGGGTTGTTTGACCATGACCTGGTGGATCACATCAAACGCATGGACGGTGTGGCATCGGTGGAACCGGCTCGCGAAGCCAATCTGCAGATCAAAACGGCTGCCGGTAACTGGAACCCGATCAACCTGCAATCGAAAGACTATAAAAAGGCAGAGATCGGCAAATTGATCGTACTCGAAGGCACAGCTGTCCCACAAAAAGGACAGATTGTTCTGGCAACCAACCATTTGAGAGACCTGGATGTCAAATTGGGTGGATACGTGTCCATTCAAAACTCTAAAGGCGATATCTACTCCTTACAGGTGGTTGGCATCGTCCAGGATCAGATGATCGGCACATCGGGAGCTGCTGGTGGTTTCTTTGCCTCCGACGAGTGGGGCTATGTATCCGATGCTACCCTCGGGAAACTTGGCGTTCCGTATTACAAGAATAGCAACACCCTTTACATCACCGTCAATAGCAGTGTGACCGATTCTGCCTCGATTAAGGCGATCGGTGAGAACATCCGTAAGGACTTGGAAGACAACGGTTATTCGATCTACCGCTTCACCAGCCGTGGTTCGTACGACCACCCCAACAAAGACTTGGTCAATGCCATTGTTGTCATTCTTTTGTTGCTTACCTTCCTGATCGTTTTTCTGAGCGGTTTCCTTATCACTAACACTCTGCAATTCCTGATGAACGAGCAGATCGAGCAGGTGGGAATCATGAAATCGATCGGTGCCACCCAGAAGAAGATCATCCAGATCTACATGGCGCTGATCGGCATCTTCGGCTTGATCGCTTTCGGACTGGCTGTTCCGATCACCAATTTTCTGACCGACCGGTTGATGGTTTACCTGTCTGATAAAGTCAACTTCACCTATTTCGGTCAGCGCCTGAGCAGTCCCGTTTTGATCATCCAGATCACCCTGGCCATGATCGTGCCGCAGTTGGCGGCCACCTGGCCAATCATTAAGGGTACACGCATTTCGGTGCAGGAAGCCTTGAGCGGCATCCAACAGCAAACCGAAAACAGGGAATGGAGAGTGGAGCGTTTCATCGCCCGTTTGAAAAGCGTCACACGACCGATAAAGATCGCTCTACGTAACGTTTTCAGAAGCAAAGTGCGTTTGATTCTGACCATTGTCACGATTGCCCTGGCAGGTGCAGTGTTCATCTCAGTATTCAATTGCCGCGTATCATTCAATGAATACATCAACCAACTCAGCCATTATTTCCTGGCCGACCTGAACATCTCCTTGGCCGAATCCAGACGGATCGATGAGGTAAAGCAGACGCTTTACGCAAGCCCCGAGGTGAAGTATGTGGAAGCCTGGAGCGGAACGCGTGTCCCCATGATCAGAGCTGACGGCAGCACCGGCGATGACATAAATATCATGGCGGTTCCCAACGATACCACCCTGGTTAAACCCATTCTCATCGAAGGGCGCTGGCTTGACCCGCGCGACCAGAATGCGATCGCCTTGAACGACCAGTTCCACAACCTGTTTCCAAATGTGAAGGTGGGCGATACCATCCACCTGAAGATTAACGACCGTGATACCGATTGGGTGGTGGTTGGTTTCTTCCAGATGGCCGGCAAACTGGGCGGATATATCGGTTACGTCAACCTGGATTATTTTGATTCCCTCCCCGGGATGGTTCATAATCGATCCGCGGTCTACCGCGTGGTGGCCAAAGAGGTTCTTGACGGGCAAGGGCAGAAGCAATTCGCCGTTCGCATCCAGGCGATGCTCGAGCAAAGCGGATTCAACGTGAGCAGCATATCCACCGGGTCGCGCATCACCGAGGCCTCGACCAACGGCTTCAATATCCTCACCACGGTGCTGCTCATCCTGGCAGTGCTGATCGCCCTGGTCGGCAGCATTGGCCTGGCGGGTACGATGAGTATGAACGTGATGGAGCGTACCCGAGAGATTGGCATCATGCGCGCCATCGGTGCCTCTGATCGTGTTTTAATGAAGATGGTCATGATCGAAGGCCTGACCATTGGTTGTATTGGCTGGCTTGCCGGGGCGCTGCTCTCCTTCCCGATCAGCGTTATGCTATCGAATGCCATCACTTTGGCTTTATTCGGAGCGTCGTCTCAATTGGGCTATTCCATTACGGGTTTTGTTATCTGGCTGGCGGTCGATCTTGGGCTTTCGGTGATCGCCAGCATTACTCCGGCGCGTAGCGCCACACGTTTGACGGTTCGGGAGGTTCTATCTTATGAGTAAAACCGTTTTTTTTAAAAATTTTTCAGATTTGAAGAAAAGACTTCTTACCGGGAAAAACGCGGTATTTTCCGGGGGCATACTCCTTCTGGTCGCGGCGGGGGTCATTGCCGGCTGCACCAAAACAGCGGCATCCTCCCAGACTGCGGAGGTCACTCCGGTGATCAAGTCCAACACGGTCATCGCTGAAGGGCACCTGGTGCCGATCTCGTCCACTTGGTTGAGCTTTCAGACCGCAGGCCGGATCGAACAGATCCTGGTGAATGAGGGATCTGCAGTCAAGAAGGATCAGCCGTTGATCGTGCTCGAGGGTTCAGACCGTGCCCTGGCTAATCTGACCTCGGCACAATCGGCGAATTTTCTTGCCCAACAAAATTTGTCGGACGCAAAAAAATCGGATGTAGCTAAATCGTCCGCGGAGCTGGCACTGGCGAAGGCCAAACAGGCATACGATAATGCTCTGAGCGATTACTGGAACCTAGATGATACCAATGGTTCCGAGGAACAGATATCCCTTTTTAAAGCGAAGGTTGTGATGGCGCAAGATAAGGTGGAAAAACTTGAGAAGCGGTTAAAGAAGATGGCTGAACTTGACGATGACGACCCTGCCAAAGCCGCTGTTCAAGCTCAATTGGAACAGGCCAGGATTGATCTGCAAAACTTGCAGGACCTGCTCGATTATTACAAAGATACCCCAGACACAAATGATATTGCGGTCACTGAGGCCAATCTGAGTGTGGCCAAGGCCAACCTGGAACAAGCCCAGCGCGATTACGATCGCGTCAAAGACGGTCCCAGTCAGGAAAGCCTGGCAGCGCTGCAAGCCGCAGCCGACCAGGCTCAGGCGGCAGTCGACCAGGCCCAGTGGGCGTACGACCAGTTGGTGCTAAAGGCACCTTATGATGGCACCTTCGTACGCTGCGACCTGACGGTGGGGCAGTTCATCTCCGTTGGGCAGCAGGCAGCTCTGGTGGCCGATTTCTCCTCCTGGCGCATCGAGACCGATGATCTGGATGAGAACGACGTGACCCGGATTGATATCAGCCAGCCGGTGACGATCAGCGCCGATGCCCTGGCTGGCGTCACCTTCACCGGCACGGTGGACAGCATCTCGGAATACTATACCGATGATAACGGCGACGTGCTCTACACCGTCAAGATCAAGCTTGACGATCCCAACCAGCAGTTGCGCTGGGGTATGACCATGGAGGTCGAGTTCCAGATCCTTCCTGGGCAGTAGATTTTCTACCCGTGAGAAAACTTAACCGCGAAAGCACTTTACCGCGGAAGAGTTTAACCGCGAATTATCCTAATGTAAGCTAATGAACACTAATAAAACCTTATAAAATGGGTTTATTAGCGTAATTAGTTTAAATTTCGTGTAATTAGCGGTTAAGGTTTTCCTGATTACTGGTTACTGATATAGTTCGGGATTCTTGAAGGGGATGAAGGCGAAGATCACCGCGGGGACGTACAGCGCGACGCGGTCCACGGCGTCGTCGGTGAGCAAGCCGATGGCGCCATTCTGCTGCTTGGAATTGCTGCGCCCGAAGACGCGGTCGTCCGCCTCACCCAGCTCCACACCCTGGCGCACCAGTTCAGCCACTTTGGGCGGCAGCAAAAACGCGCCGCTGCGTCCCTTGCCCATGCGTGCGCGGTTGAGCACCACCACCCAGGCGAAGGCTTGCATCTCGCCGTCGATATCCGACACGCCGCCTTCGATGCCGATCCAGTAATCAGCTTCCGGGCGGGCTGAGCGCGCGTTCAAGGCACGTTCCGTGGCGCCGCGTAGTGTCTCGGCATCTCCCAGCGGCTGAGCCGGGACGCTCACCGTCACCGACACGCCGCTGACCGCGACTTCTTCCTCAGGGAACATGGCCTTGAATCCAACTTCCGCGGCTTTAAGTTTGACCGGATTGGTGGATCCAACACAAAGGGTTTTCACTTGCTTTCTTCCGCCTCTTTGATCACATCCCGCTTCCTGAAGATCGTGTCGAAGGCATGCAGCAGGATTCGCCCGATATTCATGTAATTGAAGTGCGCGCCGTGACGCTGGTTGCCCAGCACCTTTTTCACCAGCCAGGACGTCACATGCGGTACGGTGTCGGCCAAGAAATTGTAGAGCGTTTTCAGTTGTTTCCACTCTTCTTCACTCACGTTCTCCCGCGAAAGCATATCAGTCAGCACCATGCCCGGCTGCAGCGTACCCACCAGCACGGGGGTCTTTTTCGCTTCATCGATCAGCGCCTGTGAATAGTAGCGCACCGCTGCCTTGGAGGTGCCGTAGTTGGAAAGGCCGCTTATTTTTCGTCCGTCCGAGCCCAGCCCTTCCATGTTGTAAATGGCGCCGAAGCCCTGCAGAAGCATCCCGCGCATGGCGGTGGTGCAGCCGTTGATGGTGCCCTCGATGTTGGTACGTACGATCGTTCGCGTCGTCTCAGGCGTGACTTCCCAGGCTGGCTGGGTGGATTGACCCAACCCGGCATTGTTGATCCAGATATCCACGCTGCCGCCGAAGGAGCTGGCATGGTCCCAGAGCGCTTGCACCTGGGCTGGCTCGCTGACGTCGCAGGCCTGCCCGGTGACATTCTCGTTGCCTGAAATGGCAGCCAGCTCCCCCACCACCCGCTTGACGTCCGCGTCTTTGCGGCCGGTGATGACCACTTTGCAGCCGGCTTTGAGAAACTCTTTTGCTAGACCAAGACCAATTCCGCGCGTGCTACCGGTAATGACAACTGTTTTCATTTTTCCTCGATTTGATACCCAAATTATCAGATGATAAATTTTATCTTGGATTATAATAATCCGCATGAGTTTAACCCGCAAGGAAGTGGAACATATCGCCGACCTGGCCCGCCTGGATCTAAGCGAAACGGAAAAGCAGAAATACCAGGAACAGCTTTCCGCCATCCTCGACTACGCCGCCAGCCTGCAAAAGCTGGATACCAGCGGCATTCCGCCCACTTCGTCCGTTTTGCCCCCCCACTCCACCCTGCGCGAAGATGTCGCCGGGGTCAGCCTGCCCGTGGCTGAAACCCTCAAGAACGCCAAAAGTAAAAAAGACGACCAGTTCCAGGTCCCACCGGTGCTCGAATGACGAACGACCTGATCTCCCTCTCCATTCCGAACATGCTCGCCGGGATGCGCTCCGGTCAATTTAGCAGCCGTGAGCTGACCGAGGCTTTCCTCAAGCGGCTTGACGCCGTTGAACCGAAGGTACACGCCTTCCTCTCGCTCACGCCCGAGTCCGCTCTGGCCCAGGCTGATGCTGCCGATAAGCTGTACAAGACTGGTGACCCCGCCAGCCTCCCGCCCCTGCTCGGGCTCCCCATCGCCGTCAAAGACCTGCTGACCGTGAAAGGCATGCCCTGCACCTGCGGTTCGAAGATCCTCGAAGGCTTCATGCCCCCGTTTACCGCCACCTCCATCCAGCGCCTGCTTGACGCCGGTGTGGTCATTGTGGGCAAGACCAACATGGACGAGTTCGCCATGGGCTCCTCCACCGAAAATTCAGCGTACGGACCCACGTCGAATCCGTGGGATTTGACGCGCGTCCCGGGCGGCTCCAGCGGCGGCTCGGCTGCCGCGGTGGCCGATTGGTCCGTACCTGCTGCTATCGGCTCTGATACGGGCGGTTCGGTGCGCCAACCCGCCTCGTTCTGCGGGCTGACCGGCATCAAACCCACCTACGGACGCGTCTCACGCTACGGATTGGTGGCCTATGGCTCCTCGCTGGACACGGTCGGTGTTTTGGCCCATTCCGCTGAAGACGCTGCCCTGGTCTTCCGTCCCATGGCCGGCCTGGACCCGATGGACGCCACCTCGATGGACGTCCCCGTGCCCTCTTATAAACTCGAAGCCAAGACCGACCTGCGCGGGCTGCGCGTGGGCGTCCCCAAAGAATATTTCATCGAAGGCATGCAGGCCGAGGTAGAGAGCGCAGTACGCGCTGCCATCCAAACGCTCAAAGAAATGGGCGCACAGATCATCGAGATCAGCCTGCCGCACACCGAATTCGCTCTCCCCGTCTATTACCTCATTGCCCCAGCCGAGGCTTCGGCGAACCTGGCACGCTACGACAGCATCCGCTTCGGTCCGCGCGAAGCAGGAAGCACAATGTGGGAGATGTTCCGCAAGAGCCGCGGCAGCCTCTTTGGCTCCGAGGTCAAGCGACGCATCATGCTGGGCACTTATGCCCTCTCCGCCGGTTACTACGACGCTTATTACGGCCAGGCGCAGAAAGTACGTACCCTCATCAAGCGTGATTTCGACGAAGCCTACCAGTCTGTTGACGTCATCGCCTGCCCGGTGGCTCCGACCACCGCCTTCAAACAGGGCCAACATACTGATGATCCGTTGGCTATGTACCTAGAAGATGTATTTACCCTCCCTATCAACCTGGCGGGCGTGCCTGGATTGGCCTTCCCGGTCGGTTTCGATCAGAACAATCTGCCCATTGGCATGCAATTGCTTGGGCCGCATTTCAAGGAAGAAATTCTGTTCCAGACGGCGCACGCCTATCAACAGGGCACCGACTGGCATAAACGAGTGCCTGTTCTCTAAATCTGACTCATATTGAAAGGTTTCCATTCCAGTGGAAACCTTTTTTATTGCTTTGCGTAAATATGTTCGAGAAACTGATTATCTGGAGAAAAACATGGCTGATCAAAACCAAACTGTTTATATTCAAAAGGAACAGGGACCAGGCTGCCTGATCCGTGGTCTCTATTTCCTGGTTGTCGGCATGTGGCTGGGCGCCATTTGGATGTTGGTGGCCTGGTTTTTTAACGTTACCATCATTGGACTACCGGTGGGTTTGGCCATGCTGAACACCCTTCCCCAGGTGATGACGCTGCGTCCGCGACGTGTGCAAACCACAGTCACCACGGTGAACGGACAGACCGTTGTCCATCAGGGTAATGTGAAGCAATACCCGTTTATCTTAAGAGCGTTGTATTTCCTGCTGGTTGGCTTGTGGCTCAGCCTGGTATGGTTGATCGTCGCCTGGGTTATTGCCGGGTTCACCCTCGGTTTAGGACTGCCAATCGCCTTCTGGATGTTCGACCGCGTTCCCGCCATCACCACGTTAGCACGAAACTAAAAGATCAACCCCCGTCAAAGGAGAGTATTTCAATATAGTTTGTTGGGGCACGGCACGCAAAGAGAATTTTGTTATTCAGGTAGGAGCAATTCATCCCTTTGGAAAACCTCTCAGGGACTTGGTAAATTGCCCCTACCTGTTTGGGATGTTCATAAAAAGATTACATAATTTGCAGGACTGTGGAGTTTTATCCATCGACCTTATCCCATTGGCGGTGTAAAATAACAGCGAGAGAATTATTGCTGTTACTCACTAATAACTTTGGAAACTGACAGGCAGTCATGAGTTCAAACTATAAGATCGTCATTCCGATGGCAGGGTTGGGGTCGCGCATGCGACCGCATACCTGGGTTAGGCCCAAGCCGTTGCTTTACCTGGCTGGAAAAACGGTGCTTGATCACGCGTTGGAACAATTCGCCACTTTGCCGGATCTGGATCAGGCTGAGTATGTGTTCATCGTCAGCCCCAACCAGGGTGACCAGATTCAGGAGCACATGCAGGCGGTACACCCCGAGAAAACGGTACACTTTGTGGTGCAGGAACAGATGCGTGGACAGTCGGACGCGCTTTCGTTGGCACGCGAATATTTTGACGGCCCGGTACTCGTGGCATTCTCCGATACCCTCATCGAAACCGATCTGTCGTTTCTCAAAGACGATCGGGTGGACGGGGTGGCCTGGGTCAAGCCCATGCCCGATCCACGCCGCTTCGGTGTAGCTGAAACTGACGCCAACGGGCAGGTGATTCGCCTCATCGAGAAACCGCAAGACATTTCCAAGAACCTTGTCCTCGTTGGTTTTTACTACTTTCGTGAGGGTGAAAAACTGATCGCGGCTATCGACGAGCAGGTCAAACGGAACGTCAGCCTGAAGGGGGAGTACTTTCTGGCGGACGCCATCAACATCCTCATCGAGCAGGGCGCGAAATTGAAGACAAAACACACCGATGTGTGGCTGGACGCGGGTATTCCTGAAGCGTTGCTCGAGACAAACCGATATTTGCTCGAGCACGGTCGCTGCCAATGTGAAGACATCCAACCGTTTGAAGGAGTGACTATCATCCCGCCAGTCTCCATTCCCTTCGACGCAATCATCGAAGCCAGTGTGGTGGGGCCGCATGTCACCCTGGGCGAGGGCTGCCGCCTAGCGAATGTGGTGATCCGTAACTCAATCGTAGAAGCCGGCACGCACATCACCGATATGGTGGTGGAAGGCTCGCTGATCGGCCGCAATGTCATCCTTGAGGGTAAACCCGAACGTTTGAACATCGGTGATAACTCATGGGTGGCGCTCTAATTGTTTATGTAGAGTGCTATTCAGGCAGCGCGTACGCCAACCGGCCGCAGGTGATCTGCACTGAATCGGAACGGCTGCCTGTCGAAGAAGTAATATCCGAGGCACGGACACCTCAAGGAAAGCGTTTCACCGTCCGGCTTGCGGATGGACGGTTGGTGAAATTGGAATATCTTGAAGTTCAAGATCAATGGAAGGCAACCGGGCTGGTCTGAGGGAAAGACCGGTCTGGAGTAAACAAACGCAACAAAAGGAGAAGAAATGGCAAACCAATATCTATCGCGGCGCATTGCCGCATTGAGACCTTCGGGGATCCGAAAGTTCTTTGACATCGCTTCAACGATGAAAGAGGTGATCTCTCTGGGTATTGGCGAACCTGATTTCACGACCCCGGAACCGATCGTCCGCGCTGGGATCCGCTCACTCGAAATGGGTGAGACGCACTATACCTCCAACTGGGGTATCGCGGAATTGCGCCGGGCGCTTTCTGACCACCTCAACAAGCTATACGGCGTCAGTTATGACCCAGACACTGAAATTCTCATCACCGTCGGCGGCTCCGAGGCACTTAACCTGGCTGCTCTGGCGCTGCTGGATACCGGCGACGAGATGGTCATCCCCACCCCGTGCTTTGTTTCGTACCAGGCCGCGGCCATCACCGCCGGCGGAATTGCCGTCGAAGTTCCATCGACAATGGATCGCAATTTCGATGTGGATCCCGAAGAGATCCGCAAAGCCATCACCCCCCGCACACGCGCCATCCTCATTGGCTTCCCCAACAACCCCACCGGGGCCGTGGCCAGCCGGGAGAACCTGATCGCCATCGGCAAGATCGCCGAGGAACACGACCTGGTCGTCATCTCTGACGAGATCTATGACCGCCTGGTTTACGGCGTCAAACACGTCTGCTTCCCGTCGCTGCCCGGCATGCGCAGCCGCACCCTGCTGCTCGGCGGATTCTCAAAAGATTACGCCATGACCGGCTGGCGAATCGGTTATGCCTGCGGGCCGAAGGAGATCATCTCTGGGTTGCTCAAGGTGCACCAATCAATGGTGATGTGCGCTCCGACCATGGCGCAGAAGGGCGCGCTCGAGGGGCTGCTGCACTGCGAGGCGTTCGTCCAGCAAATGACCGCCGAATACGATAAACGCCGCAAACTAATGGTCAGCGGCTACAACCAGATCGGCCTGCCCACCTTCGAGCCCAAGGGAGCCTTTTATTGCTTCCCGCACGTCAGCGTCACCGGTTTGGATGACGAAACCTTCTGCAATCGCCTGCTCACGGAAGAGCATGTGGCCATCGTCCCCGGCAACGCTTTTGGCGCCGGTGGCGAGGGTTTCGCCCGCAGCTGCTACGCTACAGCATACGATCAGATCGAGGAAGCGCTCAAGCGCATCGAACGCTTTGTGAACAGACTATAGCTGTCATTGCGAGCGAGTAATCCCTACAATAAACAGGAGCAGCCAATCGACAGCTCCTGTTTTCATTTCAGTTTTCACCTAATGCGCCACATCATTGTTGACTGGTGGGGGCAGGACCTTACCCTTCAACTCGTCGATGGCTTTCACACCCGGCACCATCATTGCAACAAAAGCTATCTTGATAAAGAAACTGACCACTGAACTGTTCCCAGCGCTTATCATGGAGACCAAGGTGATGATGGCGTCCAATGAATAAAGTATGATGCCGATGATCAGGGCGACCTTGGAACGGCGTTGGGTGAGATACGCCAGCACCAGGAAGATCGCTCCTTCAATGGCTGTTGTCCACCCCAGACCCGCTTGGGCAAGCAAAGACCCGGGAAGAATAACTCCCAGGATCCCGAGGATAAAACTCAATCCTCCTACGAAGTAGAGAACCCCATAGGCGTTTTTTAATTTCATTTCAGGGTCAGAATTTGAACCGGGCAGCGGAACACCATAACGGGTAACCAGCAAGATGAAAGATGAAAAATTTTGCTGCAACTGGATATGCACAGGTGAGCCATCGGGCAATTGAATATCCACCCCGGTTTTTAGGGTCTGCCCGTCAGGAATATCAACGATCTGGTTCCCGTCGAACTTGACGATCGCACCGTTGAAATTAAAGCGTGTATTGATCTCCAATCGTTTCGGTTGCCCTTTTTCGAGCGAGTATAGGTATTTTGCCATAGTGATTTCCTCTAGCTCTTGTGATGTAATTTATAAATTATAGATGATTTACCTGCTCAGCGTGACAAATATCTCACTCCACGCTTATCAGAACCGCCCTGACCATGCGCCGTTGGGAATACTGCCCGGTCAACGGATCGAACCCCTCGCAGGTCAGCAGGGTGACCCAGTCCAGTTCTTCATGCTTGAAAACGGTATCGAAATCGTTTGCACTCAGTGACTGGTCTTCCCTGACCTCGTAGATATATGTCTGTCCATTTGAGTGGATTAAAAGGCGATCGCCGTATTGGAGATCTTTGATGTTAACGAAAATTCCAGGTTGGTTATCCGCATCCCAAACATGTCCGGTAAGCACGGTATTCCCCTGCCAGGTTGGGTATGCCGAACCTTGCAGCCATCCCACGTTCTTTCCCAGCCAGGAGACGTCCCATTTGCCATCCTCACCGGGCACACCGACGATCGTAGCGCTGACGCCCAGCGAGGGGATCTCAAGGGTCATTTCCATATCCGAATATTGCATACCGCTCGATACCGCGCTGAGCGGTGTAATTACGCCCGGAGCAAACCCGGTCACCGGCAGCGGCAACCCTTCATCTTCGCCGCCAGCCGCAGGAGTGGTGACGCGGAAATCGAAGACATAATCTCCAGCCATTTTGTTCCCGAGCGCGTCGAACAACGCCAAAGGAGCGTAGGGAGAATGCCCGCAAGCCAGAAAACGATATCGTCCGGCGGGCAGGTTTACTCCACCGTTGATCCCAATAGTGGTGGTATATGTGGTCTTATCGTATGCGGCGCTGTCAACGGAGATGACCTCGTCATCCACAGCGGCAAGATCATCACCACAGGCGGCGGTATCGATGGTCCGGTTGGCGCCGGCACCGACCAGCAGATAATTTGCTGTACTGTTTGCGCCTGTATTCATTATGATCGAGTAAGGGCTCGTGCTATCCGAAGGGGTCATCGGTTTGTTGAAGGTGACCGTAATCTGGTTTGGGCCGGTCAGCGCGTAGGTGGCTTGCAGCGAAGTGGAAACCACGGTCGGTTTGGTCCAATCCGCATACGAACGAAAGATATCGTATTGAGCGTTCGTATCATCGATGCCTTCCACCAAACCGGTGGAAACCGAACTGTAGACCACATAACGCCCATCGTCTGAAATATCTGTGTACATACTGTACGGAGAGCCGCTGGTTGCTTCGTCGCCGTTCGCGGCGATCGAAACCCGGATGTTGTCCCCGGTCGTCATGTCATGGACATACACCTCCCCGATCGTGTAAAGGTTTTTGCCGGGTACCAGGTTCACTGAAAATGAAGCGAAGGACACATAGCGGCCATTGGCAGACACTGCCGAGCAGTAACTTCCGACGTTGAGCGTGTCGTGCTGCGTACCACTGCCATAATTGAATGTTGAGACGAGCGTGAGGGTTTTACTATTAAGATCGTACATGTAGATATCAGATGCCGAATTTGTGTCCAGGGCCGGGTCCAGACGCCCGCTGGTCGTCCAGGTGATCTGTTTGCCGGTATTCGACATCGATAAGTAGCTTGGGCTGCCCGAAGTGCTAATTTGGTTTGTGGTTGTCAACGAGATCAGTTTTGTGGTATCAGCAGTGACATCATACAGGAAAACATCATAAATCTCGTTATTGTCGGTCAATCCTGTTCCGCCAATATTTGCGTCCAGGTCGGTGGCCATGGAGAGATACGCAATATATTTTCCGTCATCAGAGATGATGGGGTTGGTGCTGGCATTATTTCCGGCGGTTGTCGCCGATGAGGAGGAATGAGAGATCAGACGGGATGTGCCAGTGGATCGACTCCAAAGGTAGATATCTTCATTTCGGTTTGTGTCGATGATTCCACTCCCCATCGCCGCGCCGGTCGCTGGCGTGGAGAAAACCACGTACGCCCCGTCGTTGCTCACCGCCCCGCGCCGTACTGCGGAATAAAAGCCAATCTGTGCTCCGCTCGTGGTGACCGAAACCCGTTCGATCAAATTGTTCGTTTCGTCATTGTCCGTGCCCCGGTCGACCAGGAACACGTCTGACACGCCGTTGGTATCACCGGCAACCAGGTTTCTGGCAGTGGAATAGAAGACAACGTAACGACCATTGGTGGAAATGGTCGGCCAGGTTGATGATCCGTTGCCGATCACATTCGAAGCAGATTTCGAGAGGATCGAAATCGCGCCGGTCTGCATATCCTTGATGAAAACATCCGTGCTTCCGTTTGTGTCTCCACTCACCAGGTTAGCAGCACCTGAATGGAAGACAACGAACCTTCCATCTCCGCTCACGCTGGGGCTTTCAGCTCTCGAGCCAGTGCTGAGCGTTACCCCATCGCTCTGAATGGACACGTATTCAGTATTGCTCAGAGTTGTGTCTGCCCGGGCTGTCTGGAAGCAGCCAAGGAGTAACAAGGCACAAAGGAACGCGGAAATGTACTTTCGCATTAACTTCCCCATTCTGATTTGTTAGTGTTTGACGATGAAATTATTGTAACAAACTTAAGCAATGGTTCTGTAAAAAAACGATTAAACATTTGTTTGATAAATAAAAGCGCCTTTACACCGGTTTGAGAAATTTCTTCCAGCTTTTCTCAACAAGAGATCGAAAAACCATAAAATAAATCATCATATTTTATTTCTGATGGTAAAATCAATCCCATTATGAAGTATGAAGCGGTCATTGGGTTGGAAGTGCACGCCGAGCTGGCTACCGCCAGCAAGATGTTCTGCTCCTGCGCCAACGTGGACACCACAGTCACGGAGCCGAATGTCAGCGTATGCCCCATCTGCGCTGGCATGCCGGGCACCCTGCCCGTACTCAACAAACAGGCCGTAGAATACGGCATCCGTGTGGCGCTGGCGTTGGAATGCGCGGTGCAAAACACGAGCATTTTCGCCCGCAAAAACTACTTCTATCCTGACCTGCCCAAAGGTTACCAAATTTCCCAGTTTGAATATCCGCTGGCGCTTAACGGCCGCATGGTCATTGACACTGCGCAGGGAGAACGCGTCATCCGTGTGCGCCGCGTTCACCTCGAAGAAGACGCCGGCAAGTTGACCCATGTTCACGATGGTAGCGAGAATTATAGCCTGGTCGACCTCAACCGCGCTGGTGTGCCACTGCTGGAGATCGTCTCCGAGCCGGATATGCACTCCGTGGAAGAAGTCCACGCCTATGCCACCAACCTGCGTTCGATCGTGCGCGCGGTTGGCGCTAATTCCGGTGACATGGAAAAAGGCGTGCTGCGCTTCGAAGCCAATATTTCCATCCGCCCAGAGGGAACAACCGAACTCGGCCCACGCGTGGAGATTAAGAACCTGAACTCCTTTCGAGCCATGGAACGTGGTATCGCTTACGAACTCGAACGTCAGGCTGCTATCCTCGATCAGGGCGGTATGGTAGACCAGGAAACCCGTGGCTGGAACGAGGAAAAACAATGCACCTACGTGCAGCGCTCCAAGGAAGAGGCACATGACTACCGCTACTTCACAGAACCCGATCTACCCCCGCTGGTAGTCGAGCAAGCCTGGATCGAAAGCGTTTGTGCCGCTCTGCCGGAATTACCGCGGGCAAAGAAACTTCGTTATCAGCAGCATTTCGGCGTCACCGCTAAAGAAGCAGCCCTGCTCGTCGCTGAATTGGAAACAGCCGAATACTTTGAAAAGACCGTGGCTGCGCTCAAATCCGCTCCAGCGCGTTCAGCGGCCACCTGGATTCTCGGCGAACTTTTCGCCTGGATGAACAATACTGGAAAGACCATTTCTTCGATTGTGGTCACACCTGTTATGTTGGCTGAACTAATCGAGTCCGTTCAATCGGCACAAATCAACCTGACCACAGGCAAGGCGGTGCTGATCGAGATGCTTGAAAGCGGGAAGGGCGCCGGTGAGATTATCCAGACCAAAGGGTTGGCACAGGTGTCGGATGGCTCGTTCATAGCCGACCTGGTCAAAGGGGTACTCGCTCAATACCCGGCTGAACTGAACAGTTACCGCGGTGGCAAAGAAACGCTGGCAAACTGGTTCTTTGGTCAGGTGATGCGTGCTGCCGGTGGCAAGGCAAATCCATCGGTGTTGCGCACTGAGTTGGAAAAGCAACTCAAAGAAAAGTAATCAACAATGTTGTTAAGAGGGGAGTTAGGTTTCTTGCTTTATTTTCAACACGTTTTCTGTATAATCTAGATACCGATTATCGAATTCCTATGTCTATTACCGTTGATCCAAAAATGGTAACAGAAGATTCACAAGCTTCTCCCAAAGAGACGCCTTTGCAGTTTATTGAAAAAATGAAAGTGATCCGGTTGGCCACCATTGGGAGGATCACTTCCACGATTGTTCATGAGATCAATAATCCCATGCAATCCATTCAAGGGGGGGCATCCCTCGGCTTGGAAGAACTGGGTAATCCTGAAGCAACCAAACTCTACTTTGAATTAATCCGCCGTGAATCCACCCGTGTTTTGAAGTTGACAGAGATCCTGCGTTCTATTTACCATCCAGATTCCACAGTAATTGAACCTGTATCCCTTATGTCGATAATCGATGAGGTTATTCTGCTGGTCAAAGACGACTTTAATCAGAAGAGTATCGTGTTCGAAAAAAAAGTTGTGGACGATCTATCTCCAATTTTCATCCCGCGTCCCCTATTGATAATTGCCCTGCTGAATATTTTCCTTAATTTAAATGATGCGATTATGCTCACTGGACATCGAAAACTGACGCTCAAAGTCGAAAATAACATCGATAAAGCCACACTTGAATTTTCGACCAGTTTCCCCTTCGAGATCGATCCACATAAAGTGGAACAGAAGAATTTTGTAGATCTTTCAATAGCGGATAATATCCTTAAACCTTACGCCGTGACGATCGAGTTGGTACCTGGTCAATCCTCCTCGGCGCTTCAAGTGGTTATGCCCATCGGTGAAACTGGAAAGGCAAAGGTATGAGCGGAGAAGGTTCCCGGCAATACAACTTACTGATCGTTGACGATGAGCCCGACATCTGTTTCATCATGGAGCGCGCTCTCGCCCAACCGAATTACCACGTTGAATCTGTAGGGACGGGCAACGATGCCATCCGATTGCTCGCGCAGAAATCTTTTCAGGTGATCCTGCTGGATTTGCATATGGCTCCGGTCAATGGGTTGCAGGTATTGACTGAATTACGTGCCTACAACCAGGAAACAGAAGTCATCATCCTCACCGGTCACAGTGACATTGAAAGCGCGATTGAGGCACTCAGATTAGGCGCGTTTGATTACCTGATCAAACCCGTCCAGCCGGATATTGTGCGGCAACGCGTGGCGAACGCGTTGAAGCGTTATGACCAGAATATGTATAAAGCCCGACTTCGCGAACAGATTGCCAATTTGCAATCCACGCTTCTGGCACTTGAATCTGATACTCCGGCAGTGCGATCGGACGCAAGTGAGCAAACCATCCTACGTAAAGGTGATCTGACAATCGATATTGATCACCGCAAAGCCATCCTGGGTGAGGTCGAGCTTGATTTGACCACGACCGAATTCAAATTACTGCTTGATCTTGCCAAGGCTTCTCCAAGGCTTGTTTCAGCCTCTCAACTGGCTCAGAGTGTGCTCGGCTATAACTGTGGACCGGGTGAGGCTGCTGAATTGGTCAAGTACCACATCCACCATTTGCGGCAAAAAGTGGAACCTGATCCTCAGAAACCACGGTATATCAAAACTGTCCGTTTCGAGGGATATCTTTGGGCGGGATAGAAATTAAATGGGCTTGCTGATATTGGCAAGTCTTTTTACTAATTGCTTCTCGCCTGAGGGCTCTTTTCAACCTTCGCAAACAAACCCCAACTGATTTACAACCCAGCGTTTGATAAACTGATCGTGGACGATACCATGGACACGAAAACTATTTTAATTGTCGACGATGAAGAGTCTGTATTGGTTGTTCTCAAGAACAGTCTGATGAAACTTGGCCACGAATTTCGTATCTTGACAGCGCTTGATGCCAATACAGCGCTGAAGTTTATGGAAAAGTACCAGGTTGATTTATTAATCACTGATTATCGCCTGCAGGGAATGAACGGTCTGGAATTGCTCGAAATGGTCCACAATGTTCAACCAAATACCCGGGTGATCTTTATTACGGCGTACGGCAGCGAAAAAGTTGAAGCTGAAGTCAAACGGTTAAAAACGTTTGCTTATTTGAACAAGCCGCTTGATCTGACCACCTTCCGCGAAGTGGTCAAACAGGCTCTGGGCGATATTTCCATTCGCAGGCCGGGCGTGGTGGTTCAGACTGTGGACATTAGGAAGCAGATCGAACAGGTATTACAAAACTTCCATGAGAACGTCAATGCCATAATCACGCAATTATTCAACCTGGAAGAAAATGTCTTGATCTCTGTAGGTGACAACCATGGTCTTCCTGAGAATCAGGCACTTTCGCTGGTAAAGACTGCCAAGACCATTTTGGAAAGATCGGACAACCAGATCAATGAAGAAACGGGTCACTCTGTCATTCAGTTCCGTGAAAGCCGCGATTATATATTGATCACAGCCAGTGTAAACAGCAAAAACATTTTCATCACGCTCATCCCAACCACTTTATTGCTGGAAAACCGCGGACAGCTTTTTGAACGGGCTACAAATACAGTCGCGGAACTGGGTGAAACGATCGATTCATCAGATATTGATCGAAAGAAGCAGGTTTTCGATAGCAATTTCAACCAGGCTGTCTTGGGAGAACTGGATAAACTCTTTACCTCTGATGATGAAATTGAAGATAACGAAAACGGTGTCGAATCGTCAGATCGCAAACTTACCGAAGCGATGAATTCTTTCACAATGTCGCATGACGAGGCTCTTGCAGTTGGTCTTATCCTGCCAGATAACAAAGAGGATTAATCCATTTATTGGGAATGAATTATGACAGATCAAACTACTGGTTCAAACGAGCAAGGAATAAAACTACGCAGTGGTTTGCTGGTTTTTTCTCTTCAGGAAGATGCCATCAGAAAACTAGCAAGCGAACTGCAGGAAAAATTACAGACGCTCTTTATCATGGTTTCAGATACCGCCGGTCAATCGATCTATACCTCAGAACCGTTAACTCCCAACAAAGTGAATGCGTTAGGATCGTTACTTGCGGGTGATCTTTCGGCTAGCCAGGAGCTGGCGAAAGTTACCGGGCAATACAACCTGAGCCAATTAATCATCCGCGAGGGAATTGATGCCACCCTTTTCATTTCTGAATCCGGCCCAGATCTATTATTGTTGACCATCGTTCCTGGCCAGGTACCTATCGGCTGGGCACGCATCTTGATCAAAGAAACAGCCAGGCAAATTGGCGAGATCGTCAAAACGCCGGTCAGCGATCTCGAGTTGCTCAGCCTGGGACTGGATGACGAAAAATTATCGGATCTTTATGAAAACTCTTTAAACAATATCTGGAACGGTTAATCATATGCATATTAACTGGCAGCAAAAAGAACTTCACCTAAAAGTCGTCTATTACGGTCCTGCTCTTAGTGGTAAGACGACCAACCTCGAACAGATCTACGCGAGGGTCGACCCCTCTCACCGAAGTGAAATGGTCTCACTAAAAACCCACGAGGATCGTACCTTGTACTTTGATTATCTGCAACTGGAACTCGGAAAGATAAGCGGGCTTACCCCAAAAATCCTTCTGTATACGGTTCCTGGACAGGCATATTACGAAGCCAGTCGAAAACTGGTTCTGCGCGGAGCGGATGGCGTGGTCTTTGTTGCTGATTCCCATCCAGATCGGGTCAATGCCAACATTGAAGCCTGGCAAATGATGCATACGCATCTTTCCTCATTCGAGACCCCCATGACAGGAATTCCCATTGTTGTCCAATTCAATAAGCAAGACTTACCAGACGCTCTCTCTGAGACGGTTCTGAAGGCGCTTCTCCATGTCCATGGTCTTCCGATCTACCCGGCGGTGGCGACCAGGGGTGAAGGTGTATTCGATACTTTAAAAGCGATCACCAAGAATGTTGTAGGTCAGGTTCAACGAGCTATGGCTCGATAAACTTCAGAGGTGCTGAATAATGGAAAATCCAGGTAAATCAAGTTCAAATGAATTGAACCAGTTGCTCGCAAAAATGAATCAGGAAGGAGGATTCCCCATTTCCATTTTGACCGATTCGGCTGGGTTGGCGATCGCGTCTGCCGCGGAGTCCGGTATGAATGCCGATAAACAGTCGGCAGTCGTAGCGTTCATTCAAAAAACGGCAGTCCAGGTTTGCAAGCAGATCGGTTTTACCAGTTCTGAAGAGATCTCTCTTTTCGATAAAGATGGCAGACACTTGATCTGTAGATCGTTTCGGGCAAAGAATTTTGACCTGATTCTGTCCGTTATTGTCCCTGACCGAAGCACCAGCTATCGGCATGTCACTTCCGTAACCATCAAAAAGATCGTTGAGATCTGGTCACACTATTGGGAATAATGCTATGGGCTTAAAAGGTAATTTACGCGATATGACAGTGGCAGACCTGATCCAGCATCAGTGCGCTGACCGAAAAACTGCGAAAGTGACGATCGTGAACTCATCTCGAACCGCCTTGATATTTTTCAAGGGTGGAGAGGTCGTTCATGCTCAATTAGACAAAAATGAAGGTGAAGAAGTCGTTTTTGAAATCCTGAGATGGGAAGAAGGAACATTCGCTGTCGAGGCTGCAATTGACCCCCCAAAGGTGACAATTGACCGTTCCTGGTCAGGTTTGTTAATGGAAGGAGCAAAACGTATTGATGAGGAAACTCACGAATCTGATAAGCAAAAATCAATTCAAGCAGGAATGCAGGAGGTAAAAGGAATGGCTACAAGGATTGACGAAATATTGCAAGAAATGAGCGGAGAAATGAATGGTTTCTTTGCCAGTTCGGTCACAGGCATGGACGGTATGTCCATTGCCCAATTAACCAAAGGGAAGGTTGACCCTGAAATCGTTTCTGCCCAGTTGGCTGTCTTTTTGAAATTGGCTTCGTCTTCAAGTGATAAAGCGGGCATGGGTGATATGGAAGATTTACTGATCCAAACAGCCGACCACTTTGTGATGAATGTTTTCCTGCCAGGAGACAATCAGCATTTTCTGACCACGATTGTGGATCGGAAGAACGGCAGCATCGGTAACCTGCGCATGGTTAGCAAGATTTACGCCGAACGAATTTCAAAAGCAATTCCCCGCTAATCAATTACGTATAGGAGAACGAAATGACAAAACTCGACGATTTATTAAAGGAACTTCGAGGTGAGCTCGGTGGAGATATGATCCAGTTGACTGTCTGCGGTTCAGATGGTCTGGCAGTGGCTCAAGAAACCATTGTCCAGGATTCCGAGATGGCAGATTTGATGACAGGTCGCGCGTCTATGGCTTTGACCGCAGCCAGGAAAGCCACCGATAAACTTGGTCTTGGTTCTTATGAAGAATCAATCGCTACCACTGAGAAAGCTTTTGTGCTTACCAAGTATATCGGTGATGGTTCTTATTCCATTCTCTTATCGGTAACACGAAAAGCAGTACTCGGTACCGTTCGCATGTTAATGGAAGAATATGCGCCAAAAATTTGGGACGCTATCCCAAGATAAGTTTTCATAAACGATAAATAAAGGAGATTAAAATGGCTACTGATGAAGCAAAAAAAGCAAACGCGCAACGAATGATGATGCTTTCAATGAAAGTATTGATTTCTGAGGTTTACGATACGCTTGGCGATTCTTGCATGGCGCTTTCGCATGGTATGGGTGATGAAATTTTAAAAATGATGGAAAAAGAACAAGGGTTGGAGATTGCCGCCGAGGATCCTTTAGCTCTTGGAAAAGAGATTGAACGGATTTTGGTGGATGAGTATGGCCTTGCGCATGAAATCACAATCAAAACAGATATGGTCAAGACAGATATCAATGTCAAGGGCTGTAACAACACCTTTTTCTGCGATCAGTTGGTCGCCAATGGAGTCAAGATTCCGTTTATATGCCCGGTAATGCTTGCCACCAGTGCTGCCCTTCGTCAGTTGGGATACAAGGGTCGCGCGAACATCGAACGCTGGCAGGAAGGGAAAGGCTGCATCGTTCATTTCACCGCTGTTAGCTAACCCAGAAAATTTTCTGGTCGAAGGATTGGTTTATGAAGGACCCCATTGTTCTCAGGCGAGATGATACTCTTTCTTTATCTGATGTGAGCTATTGGAAAGATCTTTTCTACCGCCTGATAAAAGTGGGAACTGAAATAGAAGTTGCTCCGCCAAAAGGTTCTACCCGCGAAGAATTCGAAGCGAAGGTGATCGCCGCGGTAGAACCTTCTGGCACTTATGATGCCCTTGGAAACAAGGGTGTTTTGGATGTTTCGCCTGAACATTGTGGCGTGGAGATCCGTGTCATCGGACGGCAGCCCCATTTCAAGGCACTTCAACAACAATATCTGAGTATCACCAATAGCCTTTTAGAGTTGGGATCTCGCGCGCGATCAACCTGTGGTTTGCATTTTCATCTGCTCACGCCCACCCTGGCCGAGCCGGTACCTGAAATCATTTTAGCCAACCTTTGGAATTTGGTACGAAGATATTCTCCTGAATTGCGGTTTATTACCAGCGGCGGTGAAACCCGCAATGGTCTGTGTCGCCGCCGCAACCACACCAGTCATACTGAGATGATTCGTTATTCTCCCATCCATATGACCATGCAGCAGATACAACACGAGCTGCGCATCAGTAAGCAGGTTCCAGAGCATCAAAATTTTTTTAATTTGCAACATATCGAGTTCAATGATTCGGGTCAGATACTTCCTTTCCATCTTGAGTTCCGTTTTCCAGACGCGGATCTGTCGGCCACTTCGATCACCGCCAAAACCTTTTTGATGATGGCACTGACCATGAAAGCGATCGATCTCAGTCAATATGGCGTGATCCATGTTGGCAAGGTTAATCCCTGGCGCCGCAAGGTTGAGCTTTTAAGTTTGCTGAGTAATAACGATGGTAATCTGGCCACCAGCGACACTTCGGGTGTCACTGATGTGGTGATTGAAGAACTCCGTCAGGGCTGTCATGAATTGCTTGATCTATTGGCGCCAACGTTCGAAGGGTTCAAAGATAATCCTTCTCTGGATGTGCTTGAGTATCTTGCCGAAACTCCGATCTCATTGCTTCGTTGCGCAGGGTATGACTGGTACGAGATTGAACGAGTACTGGGTAGTCGCGCAAGAAGAGACGAGTATGGCATTGATGATATCGACCGCAAATTGATGCAACGGATTGAGTTGGGAGAATGGGCCGGGTGGCCTTCGGTATTTGAATGGCAGTGGAATGCCGCTCGTGAACTAGTATTAACTCCCCAGGACCTCGAGCGCAGATTAGATAGTATCAAGAAGCTTCGAGGATTGCATTGGAGTGAACGCCAGGGAACGATGGTATTCGATAATTGACCTTTTTTATTGTTTATTCCTGTTATTAACTTCGTTCAAATAATCAGATCAATCCCCCTTTTTGTGGAGAGATGAATGATTTTGGTGATCATCAGTGATACTGAAGTCCGGCAAAACATCGAAGCCAATGTTCTTCAACCATTAGGGCTTGAGGTAGCGATCGCGGAAAACGAGAAAACCGGCCTCGAAATGGCAATTGTCCAGGATCCTCAATTGATCCTGGTGGATGGAAAAAATGGGGACATTACCAAGAAAACGATAATTCCCATTTTGCGCCAATCTGGTTCCTCATCGCCTATCATTTATGTGGCTGATGCGAGCGACGCCGAACTACTCGAGGCGTTCAGATTCGGCATCAGTGATTTCATCAAATTACCACTGGATATTGCAGAGGCGCAAAGCACGATTATCCGGATCATTGAGAAATCAGATGCTGATCGAGAACGGCAATTTAGTAATCAGAAGTTGCTATTGGATGAGGCTGTGCGGATTACGCTTACGACCCTTTCGCACTATTTAAATAACTACCTGACCGCCCTTTCTGGCAATCTCACCCTGCTATCTGAGGCATTGCAAAATCAAGATTCACTTGAGCGGCAAATGGAAATTCTCACAAAGAGCAAAAGGGATTTGGCCAATATCAAAAAAGTGATCGAGGTGTTGGTTAACACAACAATCTTCAAACTGACAGAATATGATGATTCGGCTAAAATGATAGATATTGATGGATTGTTATTCTCTGAATTGAATCGTATTATGGATTCTGATATCGATAGCGTGTAAGAATAACCCAAATCCATTCAAGAATTACCAATTTGGCGTTGGCCACGCAAGAATTTTTGGGATGAGGATGTGAATTGACCTTATGAGTTCATCAAAAGAAGCTGATTCGGTTTCGAACGATAACTCTGCTTTTAATCAACTGTTTACAAGTTTGCTGTCGGACTTTATTTTATCGGGTATCGATAATGTGGAATCCATTATCGCGCTTGGTCTGGAAAAAATTGCCAGATTCTATGATGTCGATGAAGCATTTATTGGATTATTTGATGAAAAAACCAGCGATTGGAGCTACTTCTTCAAATGGACTGAAAGTGAAGGAACTGTAGGGGCTGACGATAAAAACACGTTACCATTGAAGATGTTTCCCTGGTCGCAAAAAAGAATTCTTTCTGGCTATGAAATTAAGGTCAATCATCTTGAAAACAGCGCTTTGTTGAAAGGAAAGCCCGATTACCTGGTTTATTTGGAAACGGGTCTAAAGTCGATATTAATCGAGCCTTTATCCGTCAAAAGAAAGATCGTTCCTGGTGTGATCGCGCTATGGTCAAGGAAGCGGGAAGTAGTTTGGGCCAAAGATGACTCAAAAAACTTGAGTTTATTGGGGGATGTGCTGGCGAACTTGATCGATGCCAGGATCGTTGAATTGGAACGAATAAATCGGGAAAGATACATCACAATCCTAAATAAATTCACCCAATATGTCTTTGAGGTAAATGATTTTCATGATGTTCTGAACAAAATGTCAGCCGATCTGTGTGATTTGATGCGGGCGGATTTTTGCGGGTTCGGACTACTGGATGAAAATAGGAAAACGGTGGTACCTATTGGGGTGGCGGGAATAAATGCCAACGAGTTTCTTAAAATCGGTGAGATTCCCGTTGCGGGTTCTATGACAGAACGGGTGCTTCGCACTGGAAAGCGATTGGTTCTTGAGAACGTTGAATCAAGTGATTTTCGAGACAATATCATCAAGAAAATAATTCCGATAAAGTCGTTTATAGTAATGCCAATCAAGACAGCCAAGAAAAGGTTTGGTTCATTTATCATCGGCTATTGTTCCGAAAAAAAATTCTCAGACCAAGAAATCGAAATGTGCCAGCAGGCAGCGGCACAGATTACCTTATCGATTAATAACATTCAATCTTACATGGATAATGTACAGCATATCGAAGAAATGAACACGCTGTCCATTATGTCTACCGCGTTACGCAAAGCCCAGTCGCTTTTAGAAATCCCCGGAAAAGTCATCGACCGAATCATCGCCATGCATTTGGCTGAAAATGTCGCGATGATCATTTTTGAGAACCCGGAGGATCCTCCCAGCCTTGTAAAGGGTGGTGGGGAATGGGCATTGAAGACAAAAGAAGATTTGCAATCATTGCTATCTCCATTGACCGATAAAGTGATGAAATCGGGAAAGGTAATCCTG
Organism: Anaerolineaceae bacterium; assembly: GCA_034430175.1. Taxonomy (GTDB): domain Bacteria; phylum Chloroflexota; class Anaerolineae; order Anaerolineales; family Anaerolineaceae; genus UBA6107. The sequence continues at coordinate 47,042 of DAOUFI010000020.1, forward strand.
GACGATGATTTTTATCGGACTGTTACTGGCCAAACCGGAGATACAGGAACGAGTGATCTACATGTACTTGGATTCCCGCTCAACGCGAACCTGCAAACCCTGGGTGTGTTTTTTGTTGGTAGTAAGAACGGTTTTGATGAAAAGCGGATCAGTCTTTTGAATGCTTTATCTGAGACGATCGCTAATGCGGTTTATCGTCAATCTGTATTTGATAATATGCAAGTACACCTGGAAACCTTGAGGAATACGAAGATCCAGTTGGTACAGAGCGAAAAACTGGCTGCCATTGGTGAATTAATCGCCGGTGTTGCTCATGAATTAAATAACCCGCTGACCACTATTACCCTTTCGGCTGAGTTGTTGCTACAACAGTCAGTTAGCGAACAAGAAATTTACGATCTCGGTAAGATCGTTTCTGAATCACAACGCGCTGCCAAGATCGTTAAATCATTGCTCGATTTTTCACGACAACGGGCGCCGGAAAGAAAACCGGTATCGATCAATCAATTGATTAAGAGTACCGCTGATCTGGTTTCCTGGGAATTGATAAAGAACAACATTAATTGGCGATTCATGTTTGATGAGGATCTTCCTGTTACCGTGGCGGACCCCAACCAATTGAAACAGGTTTTCATCAATATCATTAATAATTCGGTTCAGGCGATAATGAAGCACAACAGACCTGGTGAGATCAAAATCATCACTGAAGTTGGGCCCGCGATGTTTTTTGGCAAGGTAAGCAGCGAGGAAAACATCATTCGCATCATCTTTCAAGACAATGGTCCGGGAATTCCTCCCTCCGTGTTGCCAAAAATTTTCGATCCATTTTTCACAACGAAAAACGTTAACGAGGGTACCGGTTTGGGGTTATCGGTATGTCATGGCATCATCACTGAGCACAAAGGTCATATTTGGGCAGAAAACGTTGATGAGGGTGGAACAAAGATCATAATCGAAATCCCGATCATCACTCCTGAAGCAAGTTCTGAGAGCGGGGTCAATATCACTTATAACCGATTATCTTCCAGTGAACGCTTGTTGATCGTGGAAGACGAAGAAGCAGTTTTGGAAGTGATGCAGCGGGCATTGATGCGGAAAGGATTTGCCATTGATGGGGTGAACAATGGTGAAGCGGGATTGCAATACCTGAAGGAGAAACGATATTCGGTAATTATCTGCGATATTCGGATGTCAGGGATGAATGGTTTTGATTTTTACCAGGAGGTCCAGAAAATCGATCCGCGCATGGCTCGCAGGATCATTTTTACTTCGGGTGATTCGATCAGGAAAGAATCTTTAAATTTTATCAAAATGACCGGAGCAACATTCATCCCAAAGCCATTTGAACTTAGTCAATTAATCACCGTAGTTCAGGAAAAGATTGAAAGTCTTCGAAAAGAATGAATTGTTATTGCCTGATTAATCGGATAATTTCAGAAAAAAATGACGGAAATTATACTAAAAATGACATTATTCTCTTGACTTTATGTAAATTATCGGATAATCTTAAATTACAGATAAGCGAGGAAGCGTGAAGAGAGACTCACAACCCTCAACGCAAGTTTGCGGGCACAGGACCGAGGTGCCCGCTTTTTATTTGTTTCTACCTGCCTGATGAAAGGCAGAAGGACTTTATCCTAACAGGTAAGGAGTGAACTGAATGGCAAACAGTATTAATGCTTTTGAAATGGCACAGCGCCAATTCGACCATGTAGCCGAGTTATTGAAACTCGACCCCCAGGTCAGTGAAATGTTACGCTGGCCACTGCGTGAGTTCCATTTCCGCATCCCCGTACGCATGGATGATGGCACTCTGCGTGTTTTCCAGGGTTTCCGTGTTCAACACAACGACGCCCGCGGACCCAATAAAGGTGGTATTCGCTTCCATCCTGCCGAAACGATCGATACCGTCCGCGCCCTGGCCACCTGGATGACCTGGAAATGCGCCGTGGCTGATATTCCCCTCGGTGGTGGTAAAGGTGGCGTTATTGTCGATCCAGCCACCCTCTCCGTGGGTGAAAAGGAACGTCTGTGCCGTGGTTGGGTGCAACAGATGTGGAAGAACATCGGTCCGCGCCAGGATGTTCCCGCTCCAGATGTAGGCACCACCCCGCAGATGATGGGCTGGATGATGGATGAATATTCCAAGCTCACCGGCCAGTACACCCCCGGCACGATCACCGGTAAACCCCTCGGCGGTGGCGGTTCTTTGGGCCGCACCGAAGCCACCGGTTTTGGTGTGATCTACCATGTACGCGAAGCCATGAAGCACCTCAAGATGCAACCCGAAAAATGTGTGGCAGCCATTCAGGGTTTCGGTAATGTGGCTCAATACGCAGCCATCGGCTTCATCGAGATTCTCAAGGGCAAGGTACTGTGCGTTTCTTATTACGACCGCGCCGACAAAGTCTCTTACACCGTCAGTAAGAAAGACGGTATCGATCCTCACTTCCTGATGACCATCACCGACCAGTACGGCACGATCGACAAAGCCAAGGCGAAAGCCGCTGGCTATGAGATCGAAGACGGCGGTGCCTGGATCAGCAAGGAAGCCGACGTGTTGATCCCGGCTGCCCTCGAAGGCCAGGTCAACGCTGAGACCGTCAAGCTCATCAACCCCAGGGTCAAGATCGTGGCCGAAGGCGCGAATGGTCCCTGCACTCCCGAAGCAGATGAGTTTTTCAAATCCAAGAACATCTTTGTCATTCCCGATTTCTTGTGCAACTCCGGTGGCGTGACCGTTTCTTACTTTGAAGGTGTCCAGAATGACATGAACTACTACTGGACTCGCGAAGAAGTCATCGAAAAACTCGATACTAAGATGACCATCGCCTTCAAGGCTGTGCTCGATATGAGCCTGGATCGCAAGGTCTACACTCGCGATGCTGCTTATATGGTCGCCATCGACCGCGTGGTCAAAGCCATGCAGCTTAGAGGCTGGGTGTAACCAATCACTTCTCAAACGAAAAACCGGTTTCAATTTTTCGAAACCGGTTTTTGTTATTTTTAAGTATCTTACCACTTAGCGTAATGCTCTTCGGACCAGCCGATCAGATCTTTGACTTCGATCTTCTTCTTGTCATCTGTCACCACATAGCCGTTGTACTTGCCGAACATCTGGTGTACTTCACTCGCCAATATCACGGCGTTGGTTGCAGCTACCCGCTCAAAGAAGGGTGTGAATACGAGGTCAAGCCTGCCATCCGGGCTGACCATGTGCCAGGGTTTGTTGTAATCCTTGGGGTCGAAAGTGTAGTCAATCTTCCCCAGCTTGTGGACTTTACCATCCAGAATAATGGCATTTTCAGAGGCTGCGGAGGTGTCCCCAAAGCCGTATCCCAGGTTGAGACCGATGCGTTTCTTGCCTGGAAGGAATCCGGATGCGCTCGACCACACCCAGTGGGAGTTGTATTCCCACACGCCGCGTCCCCAGTCGAGGTTACCCAACGCGGTTTCTGGCGTCAGTTCAAAACGCTTGCCTTCATATTCCACCCAACCCGAAGCGGGAAGACAATTGAGCTTGTGATTGTAATAGAAGCGTTTGCCGCGGATGGGGATGACGATAGTCATCGATTCATGGCCCTTGGGCTGCGCCAGACTGAACTCGGCATTCAGGGCAGAGCCGCCAAACCCCGGCCAATGAACCGAAACCTTGCGGCTGCCGGGTAGCGCTTCGAACTCCATGCTCAGGTCACCCTTGGCATAAGAGGTTTTTCCCGATTCGGGACTGCGCGGTAGCTTGACCCCGCCGCCCAACGGCAGGCTCAAGGTTTGTTCGTGGTACTTTCCGGTCTTGAAGTCAATCACGTAGGCAAAGACCATGCCCAGGTAACCCACGTCGCTGATCGTGAAGGAGAAGAAATGATCAGCGGTGGTAACGGCATAGTAATCCCAGATCTTGATACGCATTTTCTGCCAGAATTTCGTTGGGTAGAAATGGCAATCCTCCAGATTGGCGTCGAGCACCGGGAAAGGCGCCCAGCCGGCCTGGGTAAGCGTGCCATCCGGATTGAGCAGTTTCCCCGGACCTTTGAGCATTTTTTGAGTGTCCATAAACGACTCCTTGATGAATGGATTCACCGAAAGGTGTTTTACTATAGAGAGAGCGTGGTTCTCTAATTATATTCCTGCGGTTAAATTAATAGATACCCTAGCAGGTATCTATGATTCGGGAAGTAATTTAGATCAAATCGAAAAGGCCGTTAACTGTGCTCATGTTTCGATAGATACGTAGTTCACTTTCGGTGGCCATTTCAATGATACGGCGCATGGCACGATCAGCCACCTGGCGGGTTAATTCGCGATCATCCGGGTCACCAACAAAGGTCATCGGGTGCCCCACTGTCATGGCGTACGGACCACTGGTATACCAGTGACCAGTTTCTTCATTTCCCGACACGGTTGATTTGATATGTTTGATCCGGTCGCGCAGAAGCCCGATCCCCACTGGAATGATGGGGGCGCTACTGGCCAAAGCCAGGCGGGCAATACCGGTCCGTGATTGGTGGAATCCGCCCTCGAATGGGCTGATTTCACCTTCCGGGAAGATCATCACGGTATGTCCGGCTTTCAAGTGTGCAATGGCGGCATCGATGGCTTCCTGTCCCCGGCCTGGGATTACGGGGATGTGACCAGAGCGGCGTAAATACCTGCCCAGGATGGGAACCTGGAACAACACATTATTGATCATGATGAATGATTGTTCGTGCAGCATGGCGGCTACAAAAAAAGGATCGGTGGTTGATGGATGGTTGGCGGCAATAATCTTGGCGCCTTTGGGAAGCTCGGCATGTTTTACCACATCCAGTTTCAGCATGGTATTTGCATAAGTTCCAACGATGGGAACCGATACGCCATATAAGGCTTTTTCAGCAAGGATTGTCATCTTTTAATTCTCTTCTCTCCAATGTATTCAACTCGCAACTTATGCAAGGATACCGTTAATGGCTTTTCATCGCATTGAACCTGAGACACATTCAGGTCATATTGATGGATCTATCCTTGTAGGACAATTGGCATATTGGAATGGTAACGTTATAGTGTAATTAACCCCGTTCAACCGGATGAGGTATGCAAAAAAGCCTACATTTCTGTAAGCTTTATTTTTGATGGAGGTCTGGATTATTTGGTTATTTTTTCGATATAAGGGGTAAGGATTTCCTGCCAGATCTTGTATCCACCAGCCAGTAAATGCAGGTGATCATTATTCAGCTCAGCCCGAAGTTCACCTTTGTTACCCACGAAATGAGAATACAGATCGATGTATTCCACTCCCTGGGTTTTTGCAAGATACTTTAATTTATCATTCAGTTTGCAAATACGGCTGGCATAAGATTGAGCTCTGGGCAGCAGTGACTGAACGAAAACCTGTGTTGCCGGGGTGGCTGTCTTTATCTTCTCCAAAATTTCACAATATGTTCCCAGGATCATCTCGTCATGACGGTGCTCGAACCAGGGTAGGTCGTTGGTTCCAATCAAGATGAAGATCGCGGCAGGTTTTCCTACTGTGATGTCATCCAGGCGGGCGAGAACGCCCGTGGTCAGATCGGCGTTGATGCCACGGTTCCTGACCGGCTTTCCGGGGAACAGTTCGTCCCAATTGCCGCCGGCGGTAAGGCTGTCACCGAGCATCACGATATCATTTGAATTTACCGGATGCGCGTTGAAGAAATCGACGCGCTGCAGGTAATGATGGCGCGCAATGGTGTCAACTTCGACCTTGAAGAGCACGAAGATTACCAGAACTGCAACCAGCATTGTGAGAAGAAAAGTAATTGTCATACAGTAATTATACTTTGAAGCCATCGCTGATGGTGAAATTGTATCTTTATTCTCTCATTTCGATTAAAATACAACCTATGGTAAACACAGATCAATTACTTGAAGTGCTCAAAAAGGTTTCCGACCCTGAATTGGGTCGCAATATTGTCGAACTGGGTATGGTCAAAGACCTGACCATCTCTTCCAAGGGTGAAGTTGCCTTCACCATGGCGCTGACCATCCCAGGTTGCCCCATGAAATCTCAAATGGAGCGTGACGCGCGTGTGGCGTTGTTGGCCGTTGATGGAGTGACCGATGTCAAGATCACATTCGGTGAAATGAGCCAGGAGGAACGCAAAAAGATCTTTGCCAACGCTCGACCTGAACTGCCAAAATTAAACGCATTCAACAAGGTTGATAAAGTGATCGCCGTGCTCAGCGGTAAGGGTGGCGTCGGCAAGTCCTCAGTTACTTCGTTGTTAGCCACTGGTCTGGTTCGCGCGGGCAAAAAAGTGGGAATCCTTGACGCGGATATCACCGGTCCGAGTATTCCCAAGCTTTTCGGTCTACCCGCCGGGGGGCTCAAAGGCTCCGATCAGGGAATCCTTCCTGCGGTCACCAACAGCGGTATCAAGGTGGTATCGACCAACCTGATGGTGCCCAACGAAAATGCCGCCGTTATCTGGCGCGGACCGATGATCTCGGGTATCATCCAGCAGTTCTGGCGCGAGGTACTCTGGGGCGAATTGGATGTGTTACTGGTTGACCTACCACCTGGAACTTCGGACGCGGCGCTCACCGTCATGCAGTCCATCCCCATCAATGGGGTGATCTTGGTCTCAACCCCACAGCAGTTGGCCGGGATGGTGGTACGCAAGGCGGACGCTATGCTCAAGCAATTGAATATCCCCGTGCTGGCTGTGGTAGAGAACATGAGTTACTACCCCTGCCCAGACACTGGCAAGGATCACTTCATCTTTGGTCCAAGCCACGCGGAGGAGCTGGCTGAGGCCGTCAAGGCAAAGATGTCGGTCAAGCTGCCCATCGAACCCTGTGTAGCCGAATACGGCGACGCGGGCAAGATCGAAGAGCTCGGTCCGAGTGGGCTGCAGGAAATCATCCAGTTGCTGTAGAAATATGGTAGGGGTGATTCTGTTGGGGCACGGCACGCTGTGCCCTTACTTCATCTTTACCCGTTAGGAAGCATTATCACTTTTTTGACCGTTGGGTCACGCGCCTCGATCAATTCGATGGCGCGTTTTAGTTCCTTTAATGGCAGGTGATGCGAGATCAGTTGATCGACCTTCACCTGACCGGAACGCAATAATCCAATCGCCTGGAAGGAATTGCGCACCGAGGTGTAGGAAGAGAGCAGGGTCAGTCCCTTCTGAAATATCTTGAAAGCGTCAAAATCGACGTTTTTCCCCGAGGGTGGCACGCCGAAAAGCAGCACGGTACCACCCTTGCGGGCGAAATTGATGCTGCGGCTCATCACCGGCAGCGCACCGGTGGCGTCGATGACCACGTCGTAGCCATCCGGCTTCAGGTCTTCCATCTTTTCAGCCACCAGGTCGGCGCCTAACTGGCGCGCCAGTTCCGCCCGCCCCGGATTGGATTCGAGCATGGTCACCTGCGCCGCGCCCTGGATGCGCGCCATCTGCAGCATCAGGTCGCCGATCGGACCCGCGCCGAGGACGACTACTTTATCTGCCAGTTCGATATGAGTTCGTTCGATACCGTGGATCACGCAGGAAAGCGGCTCCACGAAGGCTGCCTTGTCAAAGGGGAGGTCGCCAATATCAAACACGACTTTTTCTGGAGCGGTCACGTACTGTTCCATGCCGCCGGGCAGGGTCACACCCACCGCCTGCCAATTCTCGCAAAAGTTCTGGCGGTTGTTCAGGCAGGCTTCGCAGTTGTCGCAGGCGATGTTGGGTTCCACGGCTACGCGGTCACCCACTTTGAAGCGCTTCACCCGGTTGCCCACAGCGGCCACCTCCCCAGAGAATTCGTGCCCGGGGATGACCGGGTAATCACCCAGGTATTCGCCGCGGTAGATGTGTACGTCCGTACCGCAGATGCCGCTGGCCATCACCTTGATGAGCACCTCGTCATCTTTAGGAATGGGTATCTCCTTTTCAGTAAAGAGTATTTCCCTTGGTTGTTTAATGACCACACATTCCATGGAATCGCTCCTGAATAACTACTTTGTCGGGACGCTGACGACCAGGTGGTGAACAATGCCATCGCGTTCGAAGATATGACGGGTGTGTGCTGGATCGAGCTCAGTTCCGCCAATCGTATTCACCTGTCCGCTTTTCAAATGGATTTCGATGGATGTCGTGGCTCCGGCTTGCAAAATCACTGGTACCTGACAGATGGTATACGCCAGTGACGAGGCAGGCAGTTCAAGCTGCTGCCAGTTCCCGGCAACGTCCAAATAATCGAAATTCGTAGGCGCGCTCAAAAATTCCGCCTGGTCAAAGAGCAGGAAATCAAAAATGATACGGCCATCACGGACGGTCAGTCCGAGTTCAGCCTGCCTGGCCAGGATCTCTTCCTTGACCATGCCGGTCATGCCCGGCTGTTTGGCTCCCTGTGCGGCTGGGGTGTGCGAATAGGGATCGGTGGGGAAGGCGCCGTATTCCGCGGGAGTTTTGTTGAAACATTGCCCCGCGCGGATGTCACGATAGCACGCCACCAAATCGTTAACCGAGGGTTCATCCTGGGTGCGTTGGATCGTTTCCTGAACGGCCAACAACAGCTTTGATACCATGTGCCAGTAGATACTGCCCAACCCTTCATAGGCAAAGAAAGTACCGGAACGTCCGGTGAACTGGTCGTGGTGGAAGGTCTGCTCGTAAATCGCCTCGATTGCCGCGGAATCACGACTGACCAGTTTTCCAAACATTTCATTTGGTTTCATAGCCTCCAGCGCCCGGCGCACGTCCTTGATATTGTGGATGTCGCCGGTGAAGTGATAATCACCGTTAAGATCGCGTTCCAGCAGGCTGAGATCGCCAGCTTTGTCAAGCGCGGTAACAAGCTCCAATCCTTTGACGGCGGCAGCCGGAATCAGGTTGCGTTCTATGAAACCCTTAAGCTCACGATCGGGATAGAGAATGTAGCTGTGCTGGTCGGCTCGATAGAGCTTGCTGGCGCGCATGCTCTTCAACAAGGCCAGCGATTCGGCTCCGTTCAGCAGACCTGACGAAAGCATGGCTACCTGACCTTCGAGCATTTCGTAAAGGTAACTGATTGAAGCTGCACCTTCGTTAAGATGCAGTACGTTGTAAGCGTGATACATGGCGTCGCTGCGGCGGTTGGCGCGCAGGCTGTGGTCAATAAATCGTTGGCATAGGTCAAGGAATTCGAGCAAGCCAGATTTTTCGAGAGCAGCAGTTTTTCCATTGAAACCGTTCTTGTAGAAATTCCAGCGGTAATCACTGCCGATCTGCCCCAATGTATCCATAAGAGCGCGGCGGCTCTTGTCGTTAAAGCCGCTTTGAAGTTGATTCGCCGAGGTATTCAGGGCAGCGGAAATCTTGTGATAGAAATCGTTTACCTCTGCATGGATCTCAGTTAAAGATGCTGTTTGTTGCGCGATCAATTCACGCATGAACACCACGAACCGTCGCAGGTAAGCCATTGTTACCACCGAAAGTCCCTTACCCACTAACGCGTTGTTGGCGTCGTTCCACTCTGGGCGTTGGGTGTTCATCCAAATTCCGCCCTCCGGGACGAAGTTGACCAGTTTGGCCAAAAGGAGAGTCAGCAGTTTTTCGGTCAGCGACCCGTAAACCAGATTACCGCCTGCGTCATGGACTAGTTTGGCGTCATTTCCCTGTTCAGCCAACTGTGCCTTGATGCTCTTATCCAATTCACGGTCAAAGGCAATTGAGTTGTAAGGGTCCTTCAGGATGTCATCGTAAGGCTTGATGCGGTAGGGTACGTTCGCGTAATTGAAGCTTGGCTGAGAGAGCAGTGTTTCCAGTTGGCCGGGGTGGAGCTTGCGGCTGATTTCCATGAGTTTCAGCAGGTAGATAATCTGGTGATCGCTCCAATAACCAATATTCGCCCAGGGGTTGCCCGGTTCGGGCACTTCCCAGTCGATACCGCTGCGGGTGATGCGGTAGGGGTTGTAACCGTCAGCGGTGGTGGCGTTAAGGAAATTACCGATCATACTCTCGACAAATTCGGGGTAGGAATACGCCAGCGCTTCCCAGTTCTGGAAGATGTCGCGCCAGTTCCCTTCGTAATCCAGTTGCTGTGAGCCGTCTTTCTTTTTGATGTTGATCGAGAAGCGATTCCACGGCCGGCTCGGATCGCCGTGGCGGCGCGAGAATGATAACGGTAAATAACTGTTGGCAAACCGGAGCAATTCAATCGAACCGTTGGCGCGCGCTTTCTCGCGCAATTCCGCCAGTGGAAGTTCCTCTGGCAAGGAGGTGAAGAACGTCTTCTGTTCTTTAATTATTTTGCGATCAAGCACTTCAACGTAGTTTTCAAAATCAGACCGTTTGACGAGATACTGGCCGGGGAAGTAACCACCACGCATTTCATTAAACATTACATTGGCGAAATGGTGCGATGCCAGGGTTTGGCGCGATGTTTTTTGCAAGCCGTCCGCCGCCGCGACGATCTTTTCCAGGCTGGCAGTATTGGTAGCCAGATCTTCTTCCAGAGTGGTGAGGATCACTTTCGGCTCGTTACTCAGAAAAGCATCCAGCTCGATCACAGCCGTGGCATCGCGATCCACGTCTGCGACAATGTGCCAGGAATTTTCAGTACTAGCGGGCAGGTCGAACGCGGCATGGCTGAAATACGCACCACGCTGACCACGGATCTCTTGCTCGGCGGTCACACCCATCCCGTCACGGAAGGCGTTTAGTTGGGTAGAGGAGATCAAGGTGATATCGGTGTCCAGACCCACCTGCCAGGCGACCGTGGCCAATAGAGATTCGCTGGGTTCGGCCAGGTCAGTCATGGTTGAGTTGAGGGTGAACAATCCGACGCCGCTGGTGGAATGCAGTTCGTTGCGTTTGTAAGCGTCCAACAGCGGCCCGAAGGTGACCTGCGATTGTTCGCTTGTATGAGCGGGCATCAGGTTTTGCAGCCCGTCGAGCAATTCCACACTGCAAGGAGTCTTGCCGGTATTACTGAGCCACGACGTCTTGACGAAGCCGAAGCGATCCCCGCTGCGCCAGGCGTAGCGGTAGGTGAGTTCCAGATCACGGTTGATTTCCTCGAAGATTAGCACGTTGCCTGGTATATTTTTGTATAGATTGCGCTCGATGGAATAGATCCCTTCCTGCCGTATCGATAGAGGTTCCCATAATGAGGTTGTCCCACCACGACTGACAAGGAAGAGGGTTTTGGGTCCGGTGTTCTCGCTGTTCTCGGTCAGTTTTTCTACCGTATAATACGGGAAAAGCGCGTGATTGGCATTGATACGCCCCGCAGAGAGTCCCCCGGTAGAAGCGATGAACATCCAGTGATTCGAGCTGCTAACCACGCTCATGAAGAAGGGTTCCATCGAATCGAAATTTGCGATCTTGTAATACTCCTCGCCAAGCATATTGATATTCTCACCAATGACGGGTTTTTGGTGGTGCAATCGGGGAGTTTTACCAACGAAGATTGGGGAAACGGGTAAATTCTTCATACTTCCTCAATGGTTTGAGATGATTTCAACATCATTATTCTACTTCAACGGTCTTGGATATACATGATATTCGAAAAAAACCTTCCCAGAGTCTCTGGGAAGGTTAAAACAGTTACGAAATGGGAAATGGGTTATTTCACCCGGTTATATTCTATGGACACTCCACCAGATTCAAGGTAGAGCGTATTCCCCGATATTTTCACATTGTATTCGGTACTTACGCCACCGATGGATATATTAATCGTATCGCTATCAACGAATGAATATGTCCCCTGAATTCCAATGCCGAGCATCCCCGATGTGACAGTGCCGTCTTTATCAAAAGAAATTGTTCCCAGGGTACCTTGCCATTCGCCGATGATCGCGCTTTTTATTCCGCAACCGGCTATGAGTACTGCCATAAGAATGACTATCAGTGAAATCGAGAACAGTTTTTGCTTCATGTAAACCCCTCCAATGAAATAAGTGTGTTTGAATTAATTCTATTCAAACGAGAAGATAATGCAAATACAAATTATCTAAAACCTAGATAATGAGCAGCGCAACGAGGCCAATGATGAGAGCCATCGCAATACCAATGGGCAGGGTGTAACGCAGAACTTCGCCTTCGCGACCCTTCAACTCGTTTGTACTTGTACCTACAGCCAGCTTTGCTGGAGCGATCATGCTGCCCATAGCACCGCCGGTGGTCTGTGCAGCCAGCAGCACGATCGGGCTGATCTTGATCATCTCAGCCACCTCTTTTTGCAGCAGACCGAAGAGGACGTTGGAATTGGTGTTGCTCCCCGTGGCGAAGGCGCCGACCATACCCACGATCGGGGTGAAGAGCGGATACACACCGCCAACCAGGTTACTCAGACCGCGGGCCAGGGCGATGGTCATACCGGTGTGCTCCATGATGGTTGACAGGCCGATCATGAAGAGGGTTCCCATGCTGGCCGGCATGGCTCCCTTGACGGTGCCTTTGAGCGCTTCACCAATTTTTAATTTGTTTATCCCCGGGATGAAGCGGAATACGATCAGTGACACCAGCACGCTCACGATGAGCATGGTGCCTGAATGGAGCAGATAGCGCAGGTTGTAGCCTGGACCGGCCGCGATGGTGACACCGTTGCCGCTGACCGTCTGTGGGAACAGTAGCGTCCAGGAGAAATCCCTCAGGAACTCGTTCAACGGTTGGATGATGGTTACCAGGAAGATCAAGAAGATCATGAAGCCGTAAGCAAACAAGCCGCCGGTAAGCGCGGGTGAACTGGTCCGTTGCGCCTTCCACCCCTTTGGCCGCGGACACAAAACAATGCCAATGACAATCCCCGTTACCGCGCCGAGGAAGGCGCAGATGGAAAGCAAACCGAAATACCCGGCCAGGAACTGCACAACCGCGATGGCTGTGCCGGTGACCAGTACCCGCCACCAGTATTTTTTCTCGCCAAGCAACAGCATCACAGCCAACCCACTGAGCAGCACGGTGAGGCCGAGCAGCAGCGCACTCGCGGGGAACATGTCGGCGGTGGGGATCTTGACGATCTCGCTCATGGTTTTGAAAGGCAGCGCCATGCCGCCCAAACTGACCGCCCAGGTGTGTCCCACGGCGGTGGCAGCCACGGCAATGATGGGTGGAACGCCCAGCACCATCAGCATGGGGGAGACGATTGCGATCGGCATGCCGAAACCGGCCAGCGACTCGATCAGCGCGGAGAGCACCCAGGCCTGGATCAGCGCCAGCCAGGCTTTATCGGGGATCAATTCTTGCAGCGCGCCGGCGATGGCGCGGATGCCGCCCACCTGGTCCACCAACTTGTAAAGCAGAAGCGCCGGCCATAGAATGAGCAGCACGTTGAGCGTGAGCAGCAGCGCCTTCCCCTGCGACACCCAGAACACCTGCCAGTTCATGCCGAATAACGCGATGGCAACAATGGCTCCGGCGATCCAGCCGACCAGGCCGGCCAGTGCGCTTCCTTTGCGGAAAATCGTCATCGTGATCAGAACCAGCAGAATGGGGATGGTTGCGTAAATGGCTTCCATTGCGCGTGAATCATACCAGAGATATGCTCAAGTGAGAGAAATCTATCCGCTAATTACGCGAATTTCTACTAATTATGCAGAAATTCCTTTTTTAAAAATTTCACATTGCTGGTATTTTTACGAATTCCTCTGATTGATCAATTCAAAAAATCACATAACCGCAGATAGTTCATTATTTTCTGCAGCTAGCTCCCCTTTACAAAGGTTTATTAGCGTTCATTAGCAAGAATTAGGAAAATTTGCGGCTAGGATTTGAGGACAGATTATTGTACGATCTCGAGCCCAGCCAAAGACGCGATGAGCCGCTTGAAACCCACGCTGGCGAAGTGAACGTCCACCGTCTCTTCACCATCGGCTTCGATGCGTGACTCGAGCACCACCCCGTCGCCCCAGTTGGTGTTACGGACGCGCATACCGGTTTTGTACTTTGTGTCTTCCGGCATCACCGGCTGCGCGGCTGCCCTTCGACCAGCGTTTGACGAGGGACGGTTCCAACTGAAATCGCTCTGGTAGGTCTCGCGGCGCGAACGGCTGCGCTGACCCTGGTGGAACACCAGGTCATCGGCGAGGTCATCCAAAAAGCGTGAAGGCTCATTATATTCGTAATCGCCGAAGGTACTGCGCCTTTCCGCGCGGAGGATGTAGAGCTGATCCTTGGCGCGGGTGAGGCCCACGTAGAACAGACGGCGCTCCTCGGCCATCTCCTCGGGGTCGTCTCGGCTGCGGCTGTGCGGCAGGATGCCCTCGTCAAGCCCAATGATGAACACCTGCTTGAACTCTAGTCCCTTGGCAGCGTGCAGTGTGAGCAGCGTCACCCAGCCGGAATGATCCTCGTCGGAGCTTTCGGGTAGTGTGTCCTGGTCGGAAACCAGCGCCAGGTTCTGAAGGAATTCGGTCAGACCGCGATCCTGGAAGTCATACGCCAGGCGGCGCAACTCCTGCACGTTCTCCCAGCGGTCGGTGCCCTCGTCGGATTGGTCATTGATGTAGGCTTCGTAACCGATATCAGAGAGGATGCGGTCAAAAAGCGCGATGATCGAGACCTGCGCCTTAGCGGCGTTCCATTCACCCAGCAACGCACCAAAATCAGCCAGCAGCGCTGCGGATCGACCCATCTGCGGCCAGTAGGCAGACTTGTCACCGTTCTTGCCCAGGTCAAGCAGCACCTCGCCGGCGCTGATACCGGCCTGGAAGGCCGCGGTCTGCAGGGCCAGCAGGGTTTTATCGCCAATGCCGCGGGGAGGCACGCCAATGACGCGAAGCAGGCTCACCTCATCCGAAGGGTTCTCCACCAGGCGCAAAAAGGCGATGATGTCCTTGACCTCGCGCCGTCCGTAGAACCGCAGCGCCCCCACCAGACGGTAGGGCACCCCTGCGTGCATGAACGCCTCCTCGATGAGGCGGGATTGGGCGTTGGTACGGTACATCACCGCGAAATCACTGGCTTTGGCGTTCTTTTTCCCCAGGTACTGGGCGATCATATCCACCACGTAGGCGGCCTCGGCATGATCGTCCACGGCGGTGTACAGGTTGATCTTGTTGCCCGCCCCGCGCTCCGAGAAGAGATGCTTGGGGGTGCGGTTGCGGTTCTGATCGATGACGCCGCGGGCGGCATCGAGGATGTTTTGGGTGGAGCGGTAGTTTTGCTCGAGCAGGATCTTCTCGCAGCCGGGGAAATCCTTCTCGAAGCGCAGCACGTTGCGGTAATCCGCGCCGCGCCAGCGGTAGATGGACTGGTCCTCGTCGCCCACGACGAAAATGTTCTTATGATAGGAAGAGAGGTGCTTGAGCAGCTCGTACTGCGCCAGGTTTGTGTCCTGGAACTCGTCCACCAGCACGTGGCGGAAGCGTTGCGCGTATTTCTCGCGCACAGCCGGGTTCTCCTGCAGTATGCGCGCGGCGTAGAAGAGCAGATCGTCGAAATCCACCGCGTTGTTCACCTGTAGCAGCTCCTGATAGCGCGCATAGACGCGGCTCACCACCTCCTCGCGGTACGAGCGTGCTGGCATCTCTTTGGGGGTGAGCAGGTCGTTCTTGGCCGCCGAGATGGCCGCCAGTACGGAGGCCGGACGGTGTACCTTCTCGTCGATCTTGAACTCGCGCAGGGCGCGCTTGACCAGCGCCTGCTGGTCGTTCTCATCGAAGATGACGAAGTTGGATTTAAAGGGCAGCAGGTCAGCTTCGCGGCGAAGCATACGCGCGCACATGGCGTGGAACGTGCCCAGCCAGATGCCTTCCAGGCTGCGCTGCACCAGGTTGACCACCCGGTTTTCCATCTCTCTCGCGGCCTTGTTGGTGAAGGTGACCGCGATGATGTCGTAGGCAGGCACGCCCTCGTGCTCGATGAGGTAAGCTAGGCGGCGCGTGAGCACGCGTGTTTTACCCGAGCCGGGACCGGCCAAAACCAGCGTCTGACCGTCACCGGCGGTGACAGCCCGGCGCTGCTGCGGGTTGAGGTCGTCAAGCAGGGCGTTGCTCATGGTCAATCAGATTCTGTGGGGAGGTCGATGCGGAAGTCGTAGATGCCGTCCTTGACGGGGTAGCTGCGTCCGCAGTTGGGGCAGGTGATCTTCGGCGGGGTGTTCTTGAGCGCGGCGCCGCAGGCCGGGCAGGCAAACAGCCCTTCGGCTTTGGGCTGCACGCCGCCGCTGATGGCGCGGGTGCGTACGAAAACGCTGGGGGTGTATTGCATGAAGGCGCCGGTCCATTGCAGTGCGCTGTCGAGTCCCACCAGGAAATTGGTCGGCAGATGTTCTTTCAGGAAAGCGGAGCGGAAGTGGCTGACGGTCAACACCTGCTCGCTCTTGAACCCGGCGGTGCGCAGCCAGGAACGAACCGTTGCCGGGTGGAAGTCGAAATTGAGCGCGGCGAACTCGATCGGTTCGCGCGAATATGGCGACCAGCTTTGCTTGCGTAGCAGCCAGCGGAAGATGGACTTCCAGTTGCGTTTGTTGGCAAACTCGAGGATGAAACAGGCGTCCAGTTCGAGCACGCGGCGAATCTCTATGAGCGCGCGTTGAGCGTCGGCCATGTGGTGCAGCGTGCGGATCATGGTGGCACCGTCGAAGGTGTCGTTCACGAAGGGCAGGTGGTAGATATCCGCGGCCACGAAACGGAAACGTGGTGAATCGCCAAGATGGGCGCGCGCCTGTAGCAACTGCGTGCGCGAATAATCCACCAGGGTAATCTGATCGTAGCCGGTGTAGCGCAGGGTATTTCGTCCGGCGCCGGCACCCAGCTCGAGCATGTGCCGCCCGTGCGGGCGCAGCAGGCGCTTGAGCGCGACGGCCTCGCAGCCGTCCTCATAGGCGCGGCCGCCCTTCTCCCAGAAGGAGGTCTGATAATCGGATCCTTCGTAATTGCATACTGGTGGGGTTTCGCTCATGCTTGCCTCTTTAATGAAAGTGCGCCCGGACAGGCTTGCCGGCGGCGCCCAGAGTGACTCACTTACCGTTGCTCCCTCTCGGACCTGGCGGGGTTCGCAAGGCTCTGCCGCGCCGGTCCCGTCCGAGCGCGACATAAGGATACCGCAGGAAAGGCGGAGTGTCAACGACAGGAGGATTTGTTTACAAGGGTGGATCCGCGACCCGCCCATTGCGGGTAATGAACCTGCTGAAAGAGTTTTGTTGGTTATAAATTTTCAAAAATTTCGTGAATTAGTGATTACTGAACTTTGCTCCCCCTACGAAAAACTCACATTGTGAGTCATAATTTATTTACCCTCCTGTCCCTTTTGGGTAGAAAGCGCGATATACAGGTGAGCTCAAATTCATTCACTTGTGAGTAAAAGGATGACTATGGTAGAACCATCACAGCTCCAAACAGGCTCGGCTGAAGAAGACCATCTGGTGACCAACGCCCAGCGCGACCTGCGCCAGTTCGCCGAGCTCTACCAGCGTTACGTCCAGCCCGTGTATCGCTACCTATACAGTCGCATCGGATCTGAAGATGGTGCCGAAGAAGCCACTGCGCAGACCTTTCTGAGCGCACTCGAGAGCTTCGGACACTACCATCATAAGGGATATTTCGCCGCCTGGCTCTTCGCCATCGCGCGCCGCAAGAGTGCCGATCATCACCGGCGTGCCAGCCGCATCGCTGATCTTGCTGACTCACTACCTTCCGCTGATGAAGACCTGTTGCAGCAGGCCGTCCG
Organism: Anaerolineaceae bacterium; assembly: GCA_034430175.1. GTDB lineage: Bacteria > Chloroflexota > Anaerolineae > Anaerolineales > Anaerolineaceae > UBA6107. Next base: position 64,645 of record DAOUFI010000020.1, read on the forward strand.
CCGCGACCAACTTGACACACTGCGCCAAATACTGGCAAACCTGCCGGAAGCTGATCAAGAACTGCTGCGTCTGCGTTTTGCCGCTTCGCTCAGTTTTGCCGAGATGGCCCGGTTGCTGAACCGCAGCGAAGACGCGGTGAAGAAGAGCCTGTACCGCCTGTTGCAGCGAGTGCAGGATGAGATGGAGGACAGTCATGACTAAAACCACGTCCCGTACCGACGGGCTTGAAAAGCAATTGGAAAAGATGTACGCAAGTCACAACGCCAGCAAGAAATTTACCCACGCGCTTGAAATCCGACTCAAGGACAGGGTGGAAGAAGAAATCCGCCGGCGCAACCGGCCGTGGCTGCTCAAACCGTCTTCGCTGGCTCTGACGGGAGTGCTGCTTGCCCTTCTGATCGCCTTTTTCGTTGTCGGACCGGAGAAGGTATACGCAGAGGTGCGCAATCTGCTCGGATACATTCCCGGCGTGGGGTTGGTGGATACCAGCAACCCCATCCGTGTCCTGTCTGAACCGGTGGAACAGACGCGCAACGGCGTCACCATCACGGTTACCTCGGCCGTGCTCACCGCCGACCGCACACACATCGAGTACCGTATATTTGGCGTGCCACGTTCAGCCTACCCCGATAATGAAAACGTAATGGGCTGCATGCAACAGGAGTTCATCGTCCTGCCCGACGGTACCCGGCTAGAGCGGACTTCCGACTACCCGCCCATCCCAGCGGACGTGAACGAGGCTTACCTGGTCATCCCCTGCATCGGCAACACCCTGCCCGGCACTGTGCCGGAAGGTTGGATCCTTCCGCTCAAGTTCAAGCCCGCACCCGAAGGCTATGCCGTGCTGCCCGTGATCGAGGTCAGCCCATCGCCGTTCGCCACCGTGGTCAGCGGCACCTCCACCCCTGATGCTGATAATGCGCTTTCGGTAACCAAAGTGATCGAGACCGACAATGGTTACATCCTCATCGGTCGTTTTGCTCCCAGTGTGGAGGAGGGTGACTGGGTGCAGTCTACCGGCAATGCGCAGATTGTGGATGCCGCCGGTAAAGACGTGCCTTACTCAATGCAATATGATGTCCTGCCCGGTGAGAATATAGGTGGGGGCGGATACGAGTGGGCGTACAAGTTCAATAATTCAGGGGTGTCTTACCCCATCACCATCACCTTCAAGGGATTCAAGCTGATCCAAGCGGATCCCTCCGCCACGGCGGTCATTGAGTTCGATACCGGTCCCGATCCCCAGCCCGGCCAGGAGTGGCAGGTGGACCAGCAGGTGATGCTGGCTGGCCACACCCTCACCCTTAAGACGATCAGCGCCGATGCACGTCAGGGTTACTCCTTCAATTTTGAAGTGGATCCACAGGTCTACAGCGTGGGCGTAACCATCGAGGGCTTTGATGCGGTCGGCGGTGGAGGCGGTGGCAACCTGATGGGCGGCGGTAGATTCCACGTCAGCCTGGCCTACGACTCGCTGCCTGCCGGAAAACTCAAACTGGTCCTCTCCAACCTCACCCTGGTGAGCGACCCTATCACCTGGCAGACCAACTGGGCGCCGGAGGATATGGGGCTGACCCCTCCGGCTGTAAGCGGGTTACCCGAGGGAGTTTGCGCAGATGCTTCCACCATTGTTGGGCTGCCTGCCATACCCTCCAACCTCACCGGCAAGGTGCTGATGTACGAGCAACTGGAGAACAGCGATAAATGGGGACTTGTACTCTACAACCTCGACGGCAGCGGCAAGGCCGTCCTTGCCGAGGAGGCCAACTGGGCGGACGTCTCGCGCGATGGTACAAAGGTGGTCTATTCCGCTCCGGGCGGCTTCCAGGTCTACGACCTCGCCACCGGGCAGGTCACCGCGCTGACCAATGTGGATGGCTACAACCCGCGCTGGTCTCCCGACGGCAGCCAGGTTGCCTACATCGGCGGCGCCGCGGCTGGTGTGTACATCGTTGATGTGACAACCGGGAAGACACGGCAAGTATCAAGCGCTGGCTATGAATCAGTCATCGGCTGGTCGCCAGATGGAGCGGTGCTCTATATCGCCATCCCGGCGGCTGGGGGAGCTGCCTGGCAGGTACGCACTGTGGACCTGGTCAGCGGGGAGAACGAGGTTAAGTTCCTTATTGAGGATGGCTCGTATAAGGCGCTCAACGCTGCGCTCTCGCCGGACGGGCAGTGGATCGCCTACCGTGGCCGCGACAACGCCAGCGTGCACCTGATCAAGACGGACGGCAGCGGCGCCAGACTGCTGGTGGACAGCGTCGGCGTGGGCACCAGTGGCATCGCCTGGACGGCGTCCGGTTGGCCGGCTCTGACCGTGATGACCGATGACTCCGGTAACGTCAAGCTCCTGCTGGTAGACCCGGCGACCTGTTCGGCGTATGTCTTACCAAACTTCAAGGGTGTGCTGCAGGGGATCGTGATGCCATAACACAACGAAAAGATGGCCAACGGCCGTCTTCGTCTTTAAGGAAAGCGTGTGGAACACCGCGCTTTGGGAATGCTAAAATGATTTCATAATGATTCTTCATTCCAGGAGGGCGTATGAAGATCTCGAAGACATTATCCGTATTGCTCTTATTCATCTTCATCCTATCCGCCTGCACCTTCCCCACCAAGGCGCCGAAGGCGACTGCCACGGTCATTCCCACGCCCACTGCCACCGTCACCTCAACAACCACCGAGGCCAGTCCGGCGCTGCCCGATTACTCATCGAGCGTCTACCTGGATGACCGCAGCACCCCGGCAGCCCTGGTCCTTTCTTACATCAACGCCATCAACAGCCACCATTTTGTCCGCGCCTACTCCTACTGGGTCGGACCCGATCCCATCCTCGGCTCGCTGGCCGATTTCACCCATTTCGTCGAGGGCATTGAAAGCGAGACCGTGTCCCTGGGCGCGGTGATCACCGAGGGAGCCGCCGGCAGCCTCTATTACACCCTCCCCGCGGCACTGACGGTGCATCTCAGCGGCGGCGGCACGGATAAGTATTCCGCCTGCTTCGTCATCCGCCTGCCGCAGCCGGGCAACTATGGCGCTCCTCCCATCCAGCCCATGCACTTCACCAGCAACACCACCATTCTGGCTGCCGATGCCTGGCTCAGCGACGAGCAGATCCTGGCCATGACGTGCAGCGCCAGCGAAGGGCTCCCGGTCGAGCCCGCCGTGTTGGAGGGGCTTGACGATATCAGCTCGGCCAACTACATTGATAACCGCAGCGGTCCGGTGGCCGTGGTCAAGTCGTTGCTCAATGCCATCAACAGCCTGCATTACGTGAGAGCGTATTCCTACTTCGAATCCCCCGATTTCTATCCCGGAGCGTTCGATACCTACCAAGCCGGATTGGACGATATCAAAGAGATCACCTCCGCCCAGTTTGGCGTTCCCAGCAGCGAAGGAGCTGCCGGCAATTTTTACTATCAAGTCGCGGTGGCCGAGTTCGTCACCCACACGGATGACACCGAGCATCTTTACGTTGGCTGTTATTCCCTGCACCTGGCCAACCCGGCCATACAGGGCACGCTGCCCTTCCGACCCATGTCCATCATCGCCGGCGCCTTCACCGAATATTCACTTGACGCGGATGTGCTCGTGCTGTTGACCACTGCCTGCAATCCACCCCCAACCGTGACCCCCACCCCCACATTTACCCCGACACCGATCACAAAGAAAACCGATCCCTGCAAGAAGTACACACAAAGAGAATGCGAGGTGCATAAAGACACCTGCGTCTGGGCCGGCAGTGTTTGCAAAAGTAGATAATATCTCTTCTTCCCTGGAAGTGGTTAAGTAAATCAAAACGAGCGGTGCACCAACCGCTCGTTTTGATCTGTCTAACAGAGATCCAACATGTTACCCAATAAGGAGGAAGATTCTTTTGAAGTATCTTCAAGAGTATATTATCTTATCAATATTAAAAAAATGCGAGAATTACCTAAGTACTTTCTTAATCTTTTTATCTAATAATTGTTACCTTACATCAAACCTTGAGGAAAGTCGCGACCAACGTCAGCACCGAGGCGAAGACGATAGCCACTGAACCACAAATAGCAAACCATTTTTGGAAGCTGGTGTTGGCGTATTCGCCCATCAGCTTTTTGTCGTTGGTCAGCTTGATGAGGTAGTAGAAAACCAGGGGCAGGGCGACGGCGTTGATTGTCTGTGAGAAAAGCGCCAGTTTGAAGAACGAAATTCCCGGGATGAACACTAGCGCGGTTGCCATCAACAGTTGCACGATGAACAGGGTGTAGAACGATTTGCTTTGCTTGTAGTTGGAGTCCAGACTACCCTGCAAGCCGAAGAATTCGGCGAAGGCGTAGGCGGTAGAGAGCGATACCACGATTAACCCCATGAAACCGGCATTGAGGATACCCAACGCAAAGAATGTGCTTGCTAACTCACCGGCGAATGGTTTGATCGCTAGCGCGGCCGTCTCACCCGAGGTCAGCGGGATGTGGTTCGCGTAAAGCGTCGCCGCAGTGGCAACGATCATGAAGAAGGAGAAGAAATCTGTCAGGAAGGCACCAATGTAGGTTTCCAATTGCGAGTAGAATATCTTGCCGGCTTCCATCTTCTTGTCGTAGGCGAAGCTGCTGATGAAGAACTGTCCCCACGGAGTGATGGTGGTACCAAGCACCCCCATGCCGATCAGTAGATAGTTGCGCATGTAGGCGGCGTCGAAAGTGGTGTTGGGGTCGTGCGGGTAGACGATGTTCGACAGGGCCAGCTTCCAATCCGGATTGGCTTTGACGGCAGAAATAATGTAGGTGAGGTAGAACATACTGGTGATGAGCATGATCACCTGGGTGACCTTGTAATTGCCTTTGGTGACCATAAAAAAGGCAAAGACCACGATCACAATGATTACTGGAATCACCTGCAAGTTTAGCATGCCACTGGTGGTTTTAACCGCTGCTAAATTGGTTACCAGGGTACCAATATTGGCTACGCACAGCGCGGCGAAAATGAGCATAGCCACCTTGACGCCGAATTTCTCGCGGATCAGGTCGGCCAGACCACGGCGGGTCACCAGGGTGAGACGCATACCCATCTCCTGGGTCACGCCCAGTAGGATGGTAATAATGAAGAGGATGAAGAGGATGGGATATCCCAGGGTGGCGCCGGCCACGGAATAGGTGGCCACACCACCCGCGTCGTTGTCTGCCATGGCGGTGATGGTAGCTGGGCCGAAGACGGAAAAGAAAAGTAAAACGTTGCGGACCGCCGGAATTGAGGTCCATCTTCTACGGAGTTTTGGCGTGGATGGCAGGGTCATGACTAACTCCTATACTTATGCGCGGTCAAAGTAGAAGAAACGCGGCAGTCTCTTCTTCCAGGCAGTTGGGATAATCTTGTCGAGGGCATCGTCGGCGGTGACCATACCCATCAGGTGATTCTCGTCGTCTACCACCGGCAGGGTCAGTAAGTTGTACTTGGAGACCATCTGCGCCAGTATATCCTGTTTTTCGAGCACATTGGCGCTGACGACCTTCTTGTGCATAAAATCAGAGATCGGGGTGCTGGGCTTTGCCAGGATCAGGTCGCTGAGGGAGAACACGCCCAGCAGATGGTTCTCGTCATCGACCACGTAAACATAAAAGAGGGACTCGGCTTCGGTGCCCGAGTTACGCAGCGCGTCAATGGCTTTGGCAGCGGTGAGGCCGGGGTGCACGGTAGCCACGTCAGTGGTCATCATGCCGCCAGCGGAATCTTCGGGATACGACAACAGTAGACGCACATCCTTGGCTTCTTCGTCCTGCATCAACTCCAATAGGTCTTCAGACCGTTCAGGAGGCAGCTCTGCTAACAGGTCGGCTGCTTCGTCAGGTGACATTTCTTCGAGGACATCTGCCACCTTCTCATCGGGCATCCCCTGCACCAGTGAAGCCTGGAAGTCGGGTTCCACCTCTTCCAACGCGTCAGCCAGGTGTTCCAGGTCGAGGGTATCGAGCAATTTTCCGCTTTCGGTGTGGCTCATGTCACTGATGATCTCGGCGATATCGGCAGGATGCAGCTCATGCAGCTTCTCCACGGGTACCTTTAGACGCATTGCCTGATCGTGCGTGAGCAGTTCTACGTTATCCCACGCCAAACAGCTTTGGCTTGAGTTTTTGAAAAAGAGCGAAAAGAATTTTTCTACCCCCTTACTTACGCCCAAACGGCGAATCAGGCCCATGGCGCTGATATCCACGTTGGTGACGTAGTAATCACCGTTCAGACGTGCCAGTTCGAGATCGTTGACACGCACCACACGGATGCCGTTTGTGTCGATGATCTGCTTATCGAGAATATCCATGATGAGCTGGATTTCGTCACCACTGGGCTCGTACACAGGTAATTTGGTTTTCGGATGAGACAAGGGGATGATGGGGGCAAAAAGCACCGCGATCTCAGAGAATGGGTAATGCGCGATGACGTCCTTGTTTTTAACGACCAGCGCGGTCAGAACGGGTCGTGGAAAATCGGCGTTCTGCAGAGCCAGCACTTCCTCCACGCGACCCAGTTTTTCGCCATCTGAATCGACGACAGGTTTGCCAATAATTTGACTGATAAATGGCATTTTTGCCTCCTTCTCCTGCTTGCAGTGGATAATGAGGCCGGTAAACAAAAACCGGCGGGTGAGATCACCAGCCGGCAACAATTCACAATCTTGCGAATGAAATGACGTCGGTTAAGCCAGTGACCTCAAAATCTTGCGCCTGCAGAGCGTAAATTCCACAGAACCTTTCAACCATCCGGCAGCAACCTTCGCCAGGCAGTGCGGGCGCATGTTATTTTGTGCGATGAACGCAGGCAACTCAAAAACTCCTCTGGTACTAAGAGGAGGCACATCTTTTGAGCTGGCCGTTTCTTCCAACTGCATTGAAGATAACCTTTCTAGAATTTAGGTGTTCTAACCTTCCCTGATTTTATGCCGGAGAGATAAAAAGTCAAGAGGAAAGTGAAAATTTGGTTCACTCATGTCTCTGCTGATATAATCCTTTATTATCAATTGGATAGGAAGGTAAGCGATGAAATCTACAGTCTATTATGGATCTCCCCGGCAATCTCATTTGGACGCGAAGGAAACACTTCCGGCCAAACTCGATCTGATCCTCGAAAAACTTCACTTACGCGACCGCGTCAAAGACGAACAGGTCTGCATCAAATTGCATGTGGGCAACACAGTGGGTTATTCGACCGTGCACCCGGTCTTTGTGCGCAAGGTGGTTCAGGCCATCAAGGATGGGGGCGGCAAACCCTTCATTGCTGATGTCAATTGGGACGTAGCCGGCTGCGAGGCACGCGGTTATACCAACGAGGTACTTGGCTGCCCGGTGTACCCGGCTGCCGGGTTGAACGACAACTTCTATTACACGCACGAACGCGAGTTTAAAAACATGAAGGAGTGGCGCGTGGCAGGAATGATCGAAGAAGCCACCTTCATGGTCAACTTCGCTCACATCAAAGGCCACCCGGCCTGCGGATTCGGCGGCGCAATCAAGAACATTGCGTTGGGCTGCCTGGCCGGGGAGACACGCATGCGCATGCACGATCTTATCCATTACGACAAATACTGGTTCAAGGAAAACTGCCCCGATAAGAGCGTGATGCAGAAGATCGTCGACTCTTGCCCGATGGGCGCGATTGTTTTCGATAAGGAAGATTCCGAGGAACTGCATTTGCACCAGGATAACTGCAATCAATGCAAACGCTGCCTTAAAGTGGCTCCCGAGGGTAGTCTCAAGATCGAACCGGAGAACTTCTTCTCTTTTCAGGAAGCCTGCGCCATTAGTACCAAACTCTGCCTCTCGACCTTTGCCCCTGATAAGATCACCAACCTGGCGCTGGCCAACCAAATGACCCCGGTGTGCGACTGCTTCGGGTTCACCGGATTGTCCATCCTGCCAGATGCCGGCATCTTCGGCTCGGACGACATCGTGGCAATCGATAAGGCCGTGCTTGACGTCACCGCCAGAACTCCGTTGATCGAAGAGAACGTTCCCAACTGTTTCGAAATTCACACCCGCAGCGGACATCCATTCGCTGTACTGCATGGTCCGTATAAAGATCCTTACGCCGTGGTGGGTTACGCCGAGCGCGAGGGTCTGGGTAGCCAGGATTACGAGCTTGTGGATGTGTTACCCGACACCCCAAAGAGCAATCGGCCGGCAGCCTTCTACGTTTCAGCGCAATAAGCCCTTTTAACCCAGACTGAGGACGCGGCAATCAGACCGCGTCCTTTTTGCAACCTCTCTCCCTCTTATGCGTATACATTCATAGATCAAAACAGGAGATACGCAATGAAGAAATTATTCTTAGTAATTGGGATAATGGCCATCCTATTATCAGCTTGCACTGTTACCAACAACACCGTTTCGTTCAACACTGAGACGGTGGTTGGTTCTGGCACGATCTCGGCGGAGAAACGCGCAGTAAGTGGAATCACCGCGGTCACCCTCAAAGGGTTAGGGAATCTCAAGATCAGCCATGGTGATACTGAATCGTTGACCATTACTGCTGATGACAACCTGCTGCCCTACATCACTACTAAAGTGGTGGATGGCACTCTCGAGATCAGCACCAAGCCGAACGTCAACATCAACCCGTCCGGCACCATCACTTACACCCTCACGATTAAAACACTCGAAACCGTTACACTTTCGGGTTTTGGCAACATCGATGTAGATTCCTTGGAAGGTGACAGCATGGCTGTTCGCCTGACAGGTTCGGGAGATATCAACGTGGGTAAGGTCGACGGTAAAGGATTCGCGCTGGACTTGACTGGATTTGGAAATATCAACCTGGGAGAAGCGCAGGGATCCGCTGCAGCTATCAACCTGACCGGATCCGGTGACATCAAAGCCCCGAAACTGGCGGTAAATCAACTGATCCTCACACTTAGCGGCTTTGGCGATGTGACCGTGGCAGGTACAGCCGACAACCAGACTATTACCCTGACCGGTTCGGGTAATTACCTTGGCGGCGATCTAGAAACAAGCAGCGCAAAGGTCACCATCAGCGGTTTTGGCGACGCCACCATCTGGGCGACGGAATCGCTGGACGTAACCATCTCGGGTAGCGGTAATGTGATGTATTACGGCAGCCCCACCGTCAACACCAGCCTGACCGGTTTTGGAACAATCAAAGGACTGGGCGCACATTAGGCCCGGGTAACGCAAAGACCTGGCACGCGAGTCCGCGGCCAGGTCTTTTTATTTTGGAACAATTATCTAGATCGTCTTTTCGTACACCCGGTAACGGCGCAGCTCTTTGGCACCAAGTTTGTAGATCGCGTTGTTCATGCGATCGTTATCTTCGAGCACGTAGTTGATCTCCATACGGATATCGTCCGTGTAGAGGCCGTCATAGGTGGCCTTGTAGAGCAGGGTGTCGATGGCACGGCTCTGCCATTCGGGGATCACGCCCAGCGCCCACATGCGGTACTGGTGCATTTTTGGCAACTTGGTGAGCATACGCCAGATACCGCGCAAGCCCAACTTACCGTCGAGACCCTTAATGAGCTTATTGATGTCGGGCAAGGATAACGCAAAGCCGATGGGTTTACCGTTGGCGTCCTCTGCTATGAGCGCGCCTTTAGGATTGATCACCTGCTTGAGATCGCGCGCCATGGCGCGGGCTTCGGCGTCGGTCACCGGGTAGAACCCCCAGTTGTCGTTGATGGACTCGTTCGCCAGATTGAGGATGGTCACCACATCCGCTTCGAGGTTTTTCATGTTTACCGGACGCACCTTCACACCGTAACGCTTCTTGATAATGTCGGTCAGCTTGAGAATGCGTTCGGGTACCTGGTAGCCTGCTTTGGCGTCGATGACATATACTTTCAGATCCTTAGCCTTTTGGAACCCGAATTTGACCAGGAAATCGTTGTAATAAGGTGGGTTGTATGGACCCATGATCACCGGGTCGGGAGTATACCCTTCGACCACCAATCCCCATTCCTGTGACGCAAAGCTCCATGGTCCGCGGATACTCTTCATGCCCTTTGCTTTCAGCCAGTCCGTGGCAGCCTGGAGTAACGCAAGCGACACCTTTTCGTCGTTGATCGATTCAAAGGAGCCGAATAGGCCGATGGGTTCCTTCCAATGATCGAGCGCAAGATGGTCGAGGAAGGCAGAGATCCGCCCGACCACGCGGTCGCCTTCTTTAGCGAGGAAGAGGGTATAGGTACAGTGGTCGAGCATGGGGTTCTTAGCAGCGATGAACTGCGCGGCCTGTTCGCTACGCAGCGGCGCCACCCAAACGGGGTCATTCTTATATAGCTGGTAAGGTAATTCAATAAATGCTTTCAATTCTTCGGGGGTTTGAACGGGAATAATTTTCATGATCTCTCTCTGGAAAAAAAGAATAATGAAATGAATATATATAAGAAATCCGATTTGGGCAACTGGATTTCGATTTAGTTATTAAATGCAAGCAGTACCAAATTTGGGCTTTTTGGAGGGTCAAAAACCGAACCATTCATATCGCCGAAGCTGAGGATAGAATGAAATCCAGCTTTGGTTAGCGCCTGAGTCATATCCGCGCGCAACTGGGGCATTAACTTAGTACTGATGATGCTCGCTTTCCATTCACCTCCAAGCGGCCGCTTGAAGGTGGCCATGTTGAAGCGGATCAAACCATCAGATTCGAAATCATAGAAACGAGTAAAGAGCCATTCATGCCAATTGTCGCTGAAGGATTGCGGCTCCATCCAGCGCTGCCGAAAAGCCATGATGGCGTCGAAATTACGGTTTTGCAGCAGCAATTTTCCTCCGGACCGCAGGCAGCGGGAAAAGTCAGCCAGAGTCTCTTGGAGCTCATCCTGGCTGGTGACATGCGGCAGTGAATTGCCCAGGCAGAGTAGCGCGTCGAACGACCCAGCGCCAAAAGTGGAAGCCAGGTTGCCAAACCCCGCCGCTTCAAAACGCAAGTCCACTCCTTCTATCTGGGCATTAGTGCGCGCCTGGCCGATCATTGACCGGCTCAGATCCGCACCACTGACTTTGAAGCCGAGTTTTGCCAGACCGAGGGCGTGCATTCCGGTGCCGCATGCGGCGTCCAGCACATCCACAGATTTTGGTTGAGCCTCCAGCGCGCGTTGGATGAATGGCAGTTCGGCAGAGAGACGGTTTTGCCAGTTATTAAAACGGTCGTAATCGGGCGCGATCTGATCGTACATTTAGCTCTCCGGTGGTCTATTCGTGCGGCCGTCGCGGAATCCAGCGAGGAACAGTCCTTTTGTATTTTTGATACGGCCGGCCAAAGCGACGCTCCAGTTCCTTCTCCTCAATCAACACGATATAACAATGCATGATGATGAAGAGAACAACCATATACAACGCCAGCCAGAGTGATTTAAAGAAAAGTGCTTCACCCAGAGGCAGCACAACAACCGATGCCAGCACCAGCGGATTACGCACCCACAGATACAGACCACGGCGCATAAACTGACGCGGTGGGTCGAAAGGCGCAGGGGTGCCGTGACCATAAACAACGAAGGCGCGCACCAACCAGACCATCACTGCAAGGCCAGCAAGGAAGATCAGCACTCCTAGCGTTTGGAGAAAACCAAAACCTGGCCACCGCAGTGAATTCGTCAGCCACAGCAGCAGCGTTGGCAGAATCAGGTCCGCCAGTCCGGGCAAGACGATAAATGCGAATATCACTTTCAACCAGAGCACAGTATCCTCCGCGGGTACAAACCTTGTTCACATTATACCCACCGTGTCAACCTACTTTAATGCGTTTCCGGTTGATCTTTGCTAGAATTACCAAAACAATTTAAAGAGGATTCATGGACTTGAATGCGGCGGTTGTATTCATTCAACAAGCTTACCCATATTTTGGCATTGGTGGCAGCCTGCTCATCATCGCTTCCATGCTGGCCGCTGGATTGGTTTACCGGGGCAAGGATGGCGAACGATATTCCGTTCTCAACCACTATATCTCCGAGTTGGGCGAGGTGGGTGTCTCCAGGGCGGCGCCAATTTTTAATCTGGGGTTGATTATCGGCAGCCTGGCGTTCATTCCCTTTATCACCGGGTTAACGTTCACCCTGGATAATCTGTGGGCAAAGATCGGATTGGCAATCGGTATCTGGTCCACACTCTCATGCGTGCTGGTGGGTGTATTTCCGATGAACCACATGGAAGCACATAAATGGGTGGCGGTGTCCTACTTCCGATCCGGCTTAGTGATGGTGCTTCTGTACAGTATCGCGGTATTTGTCCAACCAGCAACCATTGTGGCAATTCCTAAGATATCGAATGTTGCGGGGCTGCTCGCGTTTTTCTGTTATGCCGCTTTTCTCTTTACCATGGACACACACAAGAAAAAAGATGATGAGCCTGAAACGCTAGAGACTGAATCGGAAAAAGAGTGGGTGCGCCCGAAAGTGTCCCGCTTTACCATTCTGGAATGGGCGATTTCGTTTTCCAACTTCCTGTGGTTTTTGATCGTGGCGTTGTTCGCGCTTCGCTGAGTGGAACACAGTAATCACGTTCAACGTCTACTGTATAGAAACCAATCGGGAGGTGTTTTATGAAGAAAATTATCAATCTTGCAGTTGTGGCTGCGTTTCTTGTTGCAACCCTAGCGACGTGTAGTAGCAAGACTGTGAAGGTGGATGAATCGATGAACGGTCAAACGATCACTGTCAAAAAGGGTCAGACGATCGTGGTGTCGCTGGCAGGCAATCCAACCACAGGGTTCAACTGGGCAACCGAAGATCTGGATACCAGTATCTTGTCACAGCAGGGGGATGTTGCCTTCAAAGCTGATTCCAATTTGATTGGTGCCGGTGGAATGGTAACGTTGACCTTTGAGACTGTCGGAACCGGAACGACCAACCTGATATTGAATTACGCGCGTTCCTGGGAAACCGGGGTGGAACCGGCGCAAACTTTCGCGGTAACGATCGTGGTCGAGTAATTTCCCTGTATTACAAACCAGGTCCCGGCAGAATTGTCGGGACCTTTTGCGTCTGTTCGGAAATTAATGCTCATTCTGATTTTTTGGTCATCTCTGCGTGGGTCTTACTGGTGATCGGATACCATATGAGCAGCGGTAGAGCAGCCAGGAATGCAACTACCGGGACAATGGCGAAGAAGATACGAATGCCAAGCAAAGCATGCGGCGTTTGAACAGCCAGAGTTTCATCAAATCCATATAATTTCAGCGCCCAACCCATGATGAAGGCACCGAGACCCGTGGTCAATTTTCCCAGCAGCGAATTGACGCCGAAGTAGATGCCCTCGTGCCGTTCGCCGGTCCTGGCCTGGTCCACTTCCACCACGTCTGGGATCATACTCCAGGGGAAGACGTATTGCGCTGAAAAGCCCATTCCTGCCACAAAAGCGATCACGTAAATCAAATTGGTGGGATGATCGGGCAGCAGGAATGTGGCAAGAATGGCGACACAGGCGATTCCCAGTCCAAGAGCATAAGCCGGACCTTTGTTCATTTTTTTGGAGACCAACTGCCAGGGAATGAGGAAAAGGCCAATAGTTCCGAGCATCACCAGCATGACCAGGAAGAACTGGTCGCCCATCTTCAACTGGTAGGTCACGAAATAAGTGAACAAGCCGGTCAACAGCGCGAAGCTGACGCTAATGATGGTGCTCATGATCATGTATTGTACGAATGGACGATTTTTGAAAATCTGCACAATCTGTTTCCAGGGTGGCATCTTGGACGGCACCAGGTCGGGATTGGGTTTTTCTTTGACAAAAAGGGTGGTGATCAGGGTTGTCACAATTGCCACAACACCAAAGATCGCGCCGGTTGCGCTGTATCCGCTTACCTGGGTCATGCCTGAACCGATGAACATATCAGCCAGCATGGTAGTTGCCCCGGCACCGAGGATATAGCCAAGCACGGTGAAGATCATTCGAATAGCAATGAGTGAGGTACGTTCATTATAGTCATAGGTCAATTCAGCTGACATCGCGTAATAGGGTACGCTGATCATTGTCTGGAAGGTGTCGACCAGCAGGAAAGAGCCAAGCACAACCAGGAAAGCAACCGTACCGGTCAGGCCGGTGGGAAGGGAGAACAGGAGCCACACCGACAATCCGAAGGGGATTGCTCCGAGCAACATGAACGGTTTTCGCCGCCCCCAGCGGGTTTTTGTCCGATCGCTGATGTATCCCATGATGGGATCATTGACGGCATCCCAGGTGAATTTGCCAACCATCAGGGCGGTTCCGACGATCACTGGGTCAATACCCAAAACTGTGTTGTAATAGAAGAACAAGACGAACTGAATGGCTGCTGTGACCATGGCAATGCCAAAATCAGCCGTGCCATAAGCGAATTTGGTACCAAGCGGTAATTTTGCGGCTTTTTCGTTACTTTCCATTGGTCTTCCTCCTGAGTGATTTTATTGTGAGATCAAGAAAAGCATCTCCGCGCACAATGTGGATGTGGGGATCGGTGAGAGTAGCGACGAAATCTGCTACATCATCCAATGTGGTACGATAAGCAAATAGATGAACACCGATGAAACGCGGACGTTTTCGTGAAGTTTCAGTGATTTGACGCACGCTTTCAAGTAATTTCTTGGGTTGGTCCCAGATTTGCGCGACCGTTGGTACTTCATTGGCAACCAGAGGAACACGTCCAAGCCACTGCTGCGGGGCACGGTTGACGATGGCATACCCGGCTAAATAACCCACCAGGCCATCGGAAAAACGGTTGAGTTGGCGCAGCACGCGGCGAGGCGGATCAGCCACATAGGTGGTGACAACGCTGATCCCAGCTTTTTTGCATACGCGGTTGGTCTCACGCATGTAAGCGGGCAAATTGGGAGCGAGTGGCGGCACGATGTACCCGGCGCCTGAAGGCCCCGCGACCAGGCAATCACTGGAATATGCACCACGCTGGAATTTTTCAAGAAGAGCCGGAGCCAGTTCTGCCAACAACGGTTGGCATTCCCAATTGAAGGGGATCTTGCCGCGATTTTCGCTATACCAGTTGCCCAGTTCGGCAGTGCTCATCATCATCAATTGGTCGCCATCGGAAAGGGTGAAGGTAATGTAAATCCCTTCAGGGTCAAGTTTCTCATGAACGATAGGTTTATTTTCCACGCTTCCCAATGGTTTGACCTGATTGTGGAAAGAGAAATTCCCGGCCAGATGGGAGGGCACCAGACGCAACCCGTTGGCGGAGAGCATGAGCATGAAAGAGAGTTCGTCGTCGCGTTTGGTATGCCAGCCAAAGATGGTGGGGTAGGTATCAGACTTCACCGAACGCTGGATGCGGTCGTTGAGAGCGATCTCGGGGTTACGTTTCGCCATCCAGCTGATGCCGAAACGGCGTAGCAGACCATCGAGGCGCAGGGCGAAGATCAGTTCGCGCAACCACGTGGGTCCGAAAGCCAGCAGCATCAAAAGAGTGCTTCCCAGACCTTTTTCCAGGCTTGATAAACTATAAACGAAGATGTTGTTCTGAACGACAAAATCGATGAATTCGGGACGCTGCCAGGCAGGTTCAATGCAAGCGATGTATCCTGTTTTACATTTAGGAAAAAGCTCGTTGAACGCCCATTCATACATGGCGGCGCGGTCTGGCCAGCGCTTGCGCAGGTCTTGTAGAATAGGCAATCCAGTGGCAAAGCTTTCACCGAGCAGGCTGGCTTCCACCGGCAGCAGGTCTTGCTGGGCGGCCAGCATCAGCGCCAGGTTGACAGTATCGGCTTCGGAGAAATCCCAAACGACGATTCCCTTGAGCAGACCGTGGTATTTATTCACCAGCTCTGACAGGGTATTGACCTTGTCCACCTTGAAACCGTGCTCTTTTTGATAATATTCAAAATTTCGCTCGTCCTGGTTACCGAGCAAGGTACGGTATTTACCATACCACATCTTGTCGTCCATGAAATCTTCGTTGGTGCGACGTGCCAGCGGATCATCGTAAATACCATATTCAAGAAAGACATGAGCGCCTGCACGATTGGCAAGCCCTTGCAAAGCAGCCGCGCTGATCCGCTCGTGGTAGCTTGCCTTCGAGATATCTAAGTAATCAACTTTATTGGATTGTTTAATCTGGGACATGCTTTTGATTATAGAAAAGTTCATGTGAAAGTCAATCGATGATGAGGATGGTGACTGATGAAATAATTATTTCCTGGTAATTATTTGTTTAATTTCAGGCTTGAGCGTAGAATTCAGTAATCAACCCCACCATAACTCCAAAGCATCAATTCACAGGATCCCATTAATGTATAAAGCACTCCGAACACGTATCGCCAACATCTCGCGGGAACTTGCCCTCTTTGCCATTGCTTCTTTTATGGTCGGCATGGCGGGTAGTCTGGTCGATTCCGTTTTTAATAACTATCTCAACGCCACCTATCCCCTTACTGGTTTCCAGCGTTCCTTCTTGGAAATTCCACGCGAGTTGCCCGGCTTCCTGGTGGTGTTCGCGTCAGCCGCGCTTTGGTTCATCGATAACCGGAAACTTGGAGCGCTTTCTTTGTTCCTGGCTGCGGCAGGAATCTTGCTTTTGGGGGTGGTGTCCAAAACCTATGCGGTGATGGTACTCTGCCTGTTCATCTACAGTGTGGGTCAGCACCTGTTCATGCCGGTGTCTACCACGGTTGGGATGGAGTTGGCAGCGGAAGGCAGGACGGCGCACCGCCTGGGACAATTCAACGCCATTCGCAACCTGGCGGTGATCGCCGGTAGTGGGTTTGTCTATATTGGATTCAAGTTCCTTAATTTCAACTTCACAGTAACTTTTGCCATCTCGGCCGGGATATTCACGGTGGGGATGGTATTGATGGCGCTGATGAAGAAATCGAGTGCCAAGGTGACCCCTCCCGGTGAGTTCTTGAAGCTCCACAGGGAGTATTCTCTTTATTACGCCCTGGCAGTTCTCTCAGGCGCGCGTAAACAGATCTTCCTCACCTTTGCTCCGTGGGTGATCGTTACGATTTATGGCAAACCCACCCAGGTGATTGCCACGCTGATCCTGATTGGCGGTGTGATCGGCATCCTGGTACAACCTCTGCTAGGCAAGCTGATCGACAAATTAGGCGAGAGGACCGTTCTTATGGCTGAGGCCGTGCTCCTCATCCCTGTTTGCCTGGCGTACGGCTTTTCGAAATCATTTTTCTCTGTGGATACCGCGTTTCTCATTACCTGCGCCTGCTACTTGGTCGATCAGGTGCTGGTCTCAGTCAGTATGGCACGCTCCACATATATGAAAAAGATCGCGCTGCAGAAGGAAGACATACAACCCGCTCTTTCGCTGGCAGTGAGCATCGATCACTTTTTCTCAATCGGAGTCGCGTTGATTGGTGGCGTGATCTGGAACCATTTTGGTTACCAGTTCGTGTTCCTCATGGGTGTGGTGATCGCGGTGGGCAATTTCTTCTCAACAATGCAGATACGTATCCCGAAACTCACCACGAAGCAGCCGGTTGTTTTTGATGAACCAGTAACGATGAAGGATTAAGCATTTATCCATGAATTAAACGATTTCCAAAAAAACCTTAACCTGCGATTGACACGAACAAGTGCGAATTTTCGGGATAAATTATTTATTTTGGTTGGTGTTATTTACCAAACTTCGCGACATCCGCGGATAAGTGTTTTAAATAAAAAAAAGACCGCTGATGACAACGGTCTCAATTTTCGTGGCGGGGAGGGGGGGATTCGGACCCCCGGTCGAGTTTAAAGCCCGACAATCACTTAGCAGGCGATCCCGTTCAGCCACTCCGGCACCTCCCCGTGTATTCAGTTTACCACCCCGGCCAAAAAATGGCGGAGGGGGTGGGATTCGAACCCGCGTTGGCTTTCACCAAACCTGTTTTCAAGACAGGCGCCTTAAACCGCTCGGCCACCCCTCCAATGTTCTCAGGGCGAACGCAATTCTAACATATTTAAAGGCACCGGACAAGCACCTCTGTAGGTTATGTTAAACCAAAGTAGAAATGTCCCCTTTTACCAAAGTTAAAATGTCCCCATACGTGGAGGAAGAAAGTGGACAGACTACACACGATGAGTGAAAAAG
>DAOUFI010000021.1:0-77736 GCA_034430175.1 Anaerolineaceae bacterium
CCGGTCAGATAACCTGAGCGATGAGAAAAAAGACAAGATTATCGACTTCCGCAGCTACGATAACAACGGAAACTGGTATATCCTGCTGGATGAAGCCCATAAAGGCGATAAGGAAGATTCCAAACGCCAGCACATCTATTCCATCCTATCGCGCAATGGGTTTCTGTTTAATTTTTCAGCCACCTTCACCGACCCGCGCGACATCATCACCACTGCGGCAAACTTCAACCTAAGCGAGTTTATTCGCAAGGGCTATGGCAAGCACATCGCTGTTTTAAAACAGGAAGTGCGCGCTTTCAGAAAAGGGGATGAATACACCGACGCAGAAAAGCAGAAGATCGTCCTCAAAGCCTTAATCATGCTCACCTATTCGCGCAGCATCGAAGCCAGGGTGCGCCAGGTACGCGCCGACCTGTATCATCGTCCGTTGATGATGACCCTGGTCAACTCGGTCAATACCGAAGACGCCGACCTGAAACTCTTCTTCCGTGAACTGGTGCACATTGGCAAAGGAGAAATTGACACGGAAACCTGGGAGAGCGCTAAGCGAGAACTGTTAAGTGAGCTACGCGACCGTCCCGAATTTTTATTTGAAAGTGACACCGCAATTCGGGTGGATGATCGTCTGCTTAGCGGAATCACCCAGGCGGACTTACTACGCGAGGTGTTTAACGCCACCTCGGCTGGTGAGATTGAAGTCTTGACGCGCCCCTCAGACCGCCAGGAAGTGGCTTTCAAACTCAAGACCAGTGACGACCCGTTTGCCTTAATCCGCATCGGGGATATTACCGATTGGTTAAAGCAAGAACTCTCAGGCTATGAAGTGAATCAGCATTTCACAGATGAGGGTTACTTTGAGCGGCTGAACCAGCCCGATTCGGATATCAACATATTACTTGGGTCGCGCAGCTTCTACGAAGGTTGGGATTCCAACCGTCCCAACGTCATCACCTATATCAATATCGGCACCGGTACAGAAGCCAAGAAGTTTATCCTGCAATCCGTTGGACGCGGCGTGCGTATCGAACCGCTCAAAAACCGACGTAAACGTCTGCGCGAATTGATCACCAGCAATACACTTCCAGATGAAGATCATGAAGTGCTTGACAGGATAAAAAATGATATCCAACCGCTGGAGAGCGTTTTTATCTTTGGCACCAATCGCGAAGCGCTCAACCTGGTGATTGGCGGCCTGGATCAGGAAGAAAAACAAGCCGGCGAGGTGGAAATCTCGCTCGAGCTCAACACAGAAGCAACACAGGGCAAACTGCTGCTGATCCCGACCTATGCTCAAAGTACCGCATTACTTTACAAAGAACGAGAGCTGGCAAAGTTCTCATTGACGCCTGACAATCTGGATTTGTTGAAAAACTATATGAACTATGTGGATGACGACCGGGTATTCTTCGCCTTGCACGAAGTCCCACCTGTCCAGATTACCGCCCTGCGTGCCAGCCTGCAAAACCCTGGTGAAACCTACCGAACGGATAACGCCCGACCTTACCGCAACCTACCGGTTCTCATCCGCCAGTCATCCAATTATTTCAACCTGCGTAACAAGGATCTGACCGGATTCAAAGAATTGGAAAACGAAATCAACCATTTCAGACATATTAAAGTGTCCATTGAAAAAATTGGGGATTTGGAACGCAGAATTCAAAGGGTACTGCAAGCCGTCCAACTCATTCAGGAGGCGAGAGCCAAATACACAGCCGGTCAGCTTTCATTTGACGACTATGAGAATGAAGTTGATGGCTTGCGTCAGCAGCAGTCAGACACCTATTTTGCCAATAATGCCCAACTGGAAATCAAACGGATTGCCAACCATTACTACATCCCGGTCTTGTTGAGCGAAAACGAGCGCATCGATTACATCCGCAGCGTCATCCACGTAGAAAGTGAGGTGCGCTTCTTGCGCTCTCTGGAGGAATACCTGCGCAAGAAGGATCACCGATTTAAGAACTTCGATTGGTGGTTGTTCAGTCGCGTTGATGAAACCGTTGATGACATCAACATCCCCTATTACTACCCGATTGAGAACCGTATCGCCAATTTCAAGCCCGATTTCATCTTCTGGCTTAAAAAAGGAAATCGATACCACATCGTGTACATCGATCCTAAAGGTACTGGCCGTACGGAATACGAGCACAAGATAGATGGATACCGCGCTTTGTTCGAAGAAAATGGAGTACCCAGGGTATTTCACCATCAAGGGTTGGAAGTCACTGTCAGTGTATTCCTCTACACCGCTGACCGGCAGTATCTGGCAGATGGATACAAGAAATATTGGTTTGATAATATTGACCAGGTGATCGAAACGATCGATAAGCCAAATGATCCTTCGGAAGCAGCTAGTATATCAACGGAAAATTAGTATGGTTTCAGATGAGAGATGTCGTAGAACAACCCAAAAGTTTCTTGCAACTGCTGAACCATCGGATGGATTCACAGAATTGTGGCGATTTCACCGTCTGGATTTAACGATGGAAAACCTGGTTTTAAAGCTCAAATATCGGCCGCTTTTCTCGGATCAGGAAATTGAAATTGCAAGAGAACGGCTTGCATCCTTTGGATTTTCGAGTAGAGAGAAATAAATTACCTTCCTAAATCACGGGGGAACATATGCCCAAACAAAAATATTACGTCGTCTGGAAAGGCCGCAAGACCGGAGTTTTCACAACCTGGCAGGAATGCTCCGCTCAAGTGACTGGGTTCAATGGCGCAGAATACAAATCCTTTGAGAATTATGAAGCAGCCAAAGCCGCGTTTCAATCGGCTTATGATGAATATAAAGGAAAGCGTGTGCCTACGATTAGTCCAATGATGCTTGAAATCATTGGTAAACCGGTAGAGGATAGTTACTGTGTAGATGCTTCCTGTATTGGTTACCCTGGACCTCTAGAGTATCAATGCGTCCACACAACCAGCAGAAAGTTAATCTTCCATCAAGGTCCATTTGAAAATGGGAGCAACAATATTGGAGAATTCCTGGCAATCGTCCACGCGCTGGCATTGTTTAAAAAGCAGGATATTAACGTTCCGATTTACTCAGATTCGGAAACCGCCATCACCTGGGTGAAAAACAAGAAGTGCAAAACGAAATTACCTCAGGATGACAAAAACGGTGAAATTTTTGACCTGATTGCCAGAGCTGAAAATTGGTTGAATAACAATGAATACCCAAACGAGTTGCTGAAATGGGATACCAACGCCTGGGGTGAAATCCCGGCAGATTATGGAAGGAAGTAATTCTTTATGTCCTCCACTTCCGACCTTCTTAACCGCTTAAAACAATTTGTTCAGGCTGAAGCTGATACTCAGTTTGCTGCCCTTGATAAGCAATGGTCCAGACCATTATCCGAACGTGTTTCCAAAGGATGGGCAATTGAAGGATTAAGGGTAGAGCATTTTGAGAAAGGACTCATTCGATTAGGCTGTGATACGAACGACTCACGTTTTCGTGAGGGAGATTTGTTGGTTTTACACCGGGGGAATCCACAAGATCCAAATGCTTTGCATGTGGAGCTTCAATATGATGCAGAAACTGAGCTTGAAGTCAGCTTGATAAATGGCAATCATTTCTTTTTAGAGGCTAACCCCGAAGGCTGGATCATAGATCAAGATTGGTTCGATTCGAGCCCATTTTATCTGGATGCCCTAAATAATGTAGCCGATTCTCTACGTGGACGTTCGGTTATCCTCCCGCTGCTTCAGGGATCTTTGACACCTAAACTTGATTATGCTCGTTATGAACGAGCTGCACAGGAATTGGAAGATACCGGACTAAATGACAGCCAAATCGAAGCTGTTGCCCAGGCATACGCATCCGATTTATTGCATTTAATTCAAGGGCCGCCTGGAACCGGAAAAACTCTCATGCTAGCCCACCTGGCTAAGTTATTAGTGGATGATGGACAACGCGTATTGGTGACGGCTCTCACCCATCGCGCAATTCATAATGCGCTCAACAAAATTCCAAAAGTTGATGATAGTCTCCCAGTTTGCAAAATTGGACAAAGTCGACATATCAGCGACCTGGATGTGCCAAACTTCGAGAATTTCGATCAATCACATTTCGGTGATTTGAGCAGCGGCTATATCATTGGAGCAACTCCGTTTTCTCTACAAACCCAGCGCCTTTCGAATGTTGAGTTTGACGTCGTGTTATTTGATGAAGCGTCTCAAGTAACCCTTCCTCTGGCAATTATGGGTATGTTAGCAGGAAATAAATTCATTTTCATCGGTGATGAATACCAATTACCTCCTGTATCGATTTTTTCTGAAAAGCAGGCTAATCAAACATCTATCTTTGCCTACTTAGCCGGCCGCGGAAACGAAACCATGTTAAACATCACCTATCGTCTCAACGATGGACTGGTTGATTGGCCTAGTCGAACTTTTTACAATAAACAGCTGAAATCCAGTGAAGACGCAGGCAAAAAACGCCTCCATTTGTCGAACCAGGCTTCGCGTTGGGATTTTGTTCTTGACCCATCTTCTCCAGCAGTATTCCTTGATCTTTGCCACCGAAATACTACCGTCCGCAGCCGTAGAGAAGCAGATATTGCCATTGAACTAATTCAAGCTCTGCTAGAACATGGTATTTCTCCAGATGAAATCGGTGTAGTTGTTCCTTATCGCGCACAAAGCCGTTTAATCCGCAGTCTTCTGCGCCGGACAATTGGTGAGGAGACAATATGGTCAAAGATTGTTGTCGATACTGTTGAACGGATGCAAGGTCAGGAACGTGAGGTTGTGTTGGTTTCTTTTGCCACGGCCAGCCCAGCCTTTGCTTCTCAAATGGCTGACTTTCTTTTCCAACCTCAACGGCTCAACGTAGCTGTTACCCGTCCACGTACGAAACTCATCCTAATTGGCAGTCACCACATGTTGGATGGTAATCAGTATGATGAAGAGCATGTAGATACCTTTGCATTACTGAACGATTTAATCAACAGTTGTCAAAAAATCACACTTCCTGACGGTTCCTTGGTTTAATAATGGCCCACATCCTGCCAGAATCTCTACCCCAGGCTCTTCCAATTGAAGTTTTAAAAACTTTTCGGGTTTTGAAGACCTTACCGGATACTTTTTTTATATGGCACCATCTCGCTCCCTGGCAGCTCAATGCACCTGATTTCCTGATAATTACGGAAAAAGGCTGCGCCCTTTTGGTAAAAGTAAGCTCATCCTCGGTGACACAGGCAATTTCAGCGGCCCAACTTCTTCTCCTTGATGATAATCGCCCACCACTAGGAGCTGCAGAGGCAGAAGTATTGTCTTCATTCATAAAAAAACTGGATCTACCAGATAACACACCAATCAAAACGCTTACGATCTTTCCGAATATCCCTCATAAACAGGTGCTTGAGAGCCGGATTGTCCGCCAAGACAATGAACCAGAATGGGCCGGAAAAGAGCTGCTCTCATCAGATTCTGGATTGAAATGGGAAGACTATTTCTTACCCACACCTGTTGAAAAAGCAGTACTTGAGAAAATCCGACAGCAATTCACACCGGAGATCGTTGTCCCTGCGGAAATGACAGTCTGTCCGAGTAATCCTCGTCGAATTCAAGCCGGCTTACAAGATTACCTCCTCGATTATGATCAGGAAGCAGCTGTAAAAATAGACTTAGATATCGAGCCTGAAGGACAAAACCTCAGTACTGATTTTCGTTTAAACATCGTCAATGGAGTGGCTGGAAGCGGTAAAACGCTAATCTTACTCTATCGGTTACGCTTACTTTATCATCTCTATCCGGATAAACAATTTCTTGTCCTTACCCATAATAAACCCCTTAGCCACGATTTGCAGAGTCGTTTCGCACGTTTGGAAGGTGCCTTACCAGCAAGAATTGAATGGTGCACATTTAATGGCTGGTGTTACAGTCATTGGCCAAAACACCCTGTTTGGAAAGAACCACTTTCGATACGCAAAAGAGAAGAAGTAATACATCAAGTATGGGGGAAAACCTTACAGGACTCTACGATCACAGAACACATGCTTATCAGCGAAGTTGATTGGCTAAAGGATCAGTTGCCAATAGATCAATCTGAATATCTAACAATTGACCGCCGCGGACGAGGATTTGGATTAACTGCCGATCAGCGGATACGAATGTGGAATGCTGTGAATTCTTATCAGCAGTTGTTAGAACAACATGGATCATTGGATTGGGGTGATATACCACGAAACTTATGGCAATTTAGTGAAGAAGGAAAAGTTACTCTTCCGCAATATGATTTCATCCTCGTGGATGAAGCTCAGTTCTTTGCTCCAATCTGGATGAACTTAATTCAAAAAGCGCTTAAGCCTCAGAATTCCCATTTATTCATGGTTGCTGATCCAACACAAGGCTTCCTTGGCAGAAGAACCACTTGGAAATCATTGGGATTGGAAGCACGTGGACATTCTCACCAACTTCGACATAGCTATCGGACTACTCGGGAGATCATGCAGTTCGCAACACTTTTTTATCGATTGCGCCTTCCTGAAGAAAGAGACGATGATGTCCTAACACCAGACATACTTAACATGCCAAACGGAGCTTTCCCTCAGATAATCACCTTGGCAAGTGCACAAGATGAAATCGCACGTGTATCTAATGAAGTCGCAGATTTTCTCAACCAGGGATATCCTCGTAAGGACTTGCTAATATTACATGCTAATGGACAGGGGACAAAAGCGCTTATTCAAGCAATCGACCATAGACTTGGTAAAAATGTCGCCATGGATCCAAAAAATACGTACCCCGGAGATTATGTAAGGGTAACTACATTGAATGCTGGCGCCGGATTAGAGAGTCCAATTGTATTTTTGGTGGGTTTGCGTGAGCTATTTGAAGAAGAACAATCTATTCGTCTTTCCGATGATGAACGAGAAGAAATCATCCGGGATAATACCAGAAAAATCTACATGGCTACCACGCGTGCAGGGCAAAGGTTGGTATTTACTTATGTTGGCGATTTGCCGAAGGTTTTGAAGGAGTTGTTCACATAAAAAAGTTAGCTAGAGTCAATGAGCTATTTTGCTTGATCACTGAAGTTTTTTGAGGCGTGAATGAATTTAATTGAGTTTCTAAATTGTGCAAAAATTGAAGACCTGGGTCTGCCGACACAAATTATCCAAAAATTGTACGATCAAAACCTGACTGAGTTTAAAAAGGTCTATGCGTCTGTACAATCCTTTAAGGCGATTGGGAAATGCACAATTTCTGGAATGACCGATGAAGAAATGCAAATACTCAGCCAGAAATGTACTGATTTATTGGTTGCGAACGGACTGATGAAACCCAAGAATCCTCCCGTTCCCTCCACAACTAAGACGATATCTTCATCATTAACTACTGTGAACCGCCGTACAGAAGTGCATACAGTCCGGCCTGCCTCGATAGGATCACGGCAGCCAAAAGAAGAAAAAAAATCAGACACACATGATTTAGCGCAGTCAGTTAGGCGAACCCCGCTGGCTGAAAACCATACTCCTTCCCCACTGACTATCTGGGAATCCCGATTAGCACCCCAGATCAGAAAGGTCGAACTGATAGGTGAAATACCCATATCGAAGGAAGAGTTGGATGATATTTCGCTTCATTTCAGCAGACTTTTCTATAACCACAGTGCGGATGAGGTCCTTAATTTTATCGGGCGAAATTACCCCGCAACCTTCCTAGTCTTTATGGTTGGGCAAGGTATATATGGCTATAACAATGGCGATTTCTGGTCGGCATTTGAGCAGGTGCTGCGCCATCCAATTGATAGTATTGCGTTTGGCAAACTATTCGAAAAACTGATCCACCGCTTTGGGAAACCTCAATTCCGTGATCTTGTGGAGCGAGCTCGTCGTTATGTCGATCCCATTCTTGCACATGGCGGTATCCCCATTTATTGTTTGAAAGATTTCTTTAGTAACATCGTCTTGAACTGCACAATCCGCCCGCAACTTTTCGCACTGGAAGGTGAGGAACTAGTGGAGGAGATCATTAAGCACACCACCTACACTGCTAATACGGATAAACCGGTACTAAATTTTTTGGAATATGGCGGCCCAACCGCAGCCAATTTGTTGGATCGCGCCAGGAAAATGCTGATTGCCTGGCAGGTGAGTCAAACATTGATGTCAGCTGAGGATTCCGGATTGCCAGCGCATATCACGCAATATTTTGCGGAATGGACACGTGAAAACGCAGCCCTTTCTTTGGAACGCGGTTCCCGAAATAGGTTGAAGCGCCCGTTATTATCGCTTGATCCCTGGGGTTTGGGCGTTTTCCTTGATCTACCTTCTCAAGCGGTTTCAGCCCTCAATATGGGTGATTTCTATTGGAAAGTGGAGGCGGGGGATTTCCACGAGGAAATTAAAGCACGTACCCAACGCAAGGGAGACAAGGTTGAAACTCGGGAAATCACCCTACGTTTGAACGAAGTCTCTGATAATATTCGTGTTGCATTTTCTCAGGGTGGTAATGACTTTGAATGGAAAATCAGCGGATATTCGCCTGATCACTTAATCCTGGTTTTCGATCCAGATACCGGGCATATTCAAAACCACATTCAAGCACGCGTAACCTGGTTATTATATCCACGTCATCTCTCTCTTTCTGTGCAGAAAGGAGAAGGAAACCTGCTTGAAATCCTCCCTGATTTACCAGGAGAATGGTCAAAGCTGAAGCTGGAATGCTGGGATTTAACCCAAGCCACTTGTATAAGTCTGGTCGAAAATGGTGAGGTGTTTCGTGAAATCTACGTTCGCGGACAGGAAAAAATCGAACAACCCTCCTTGGTGGGAGGAAAAATCGTTCTCACGGATATGGAAGAGAATCCCATTCCCCTCTATTCAGGCGAGCCGCCGAAACTGCGCATCCCTATGGAACAATCAGAAGACATTCTCTCAGAACTCAGCAGATGGCAAATAAAACTCGATAGCGTCGGTTCAGCAGATCCGGAAGTTTCGGCTCAGATTACTTTAGCAGAACTCTCTAATAAGGATTTTGTCATTACGGATAACATAGCGTTGATCAAATTGTCAGCGTCAAAATTTTTGACAGCCAAACCCGCGGGCACTTATCAGATTGCCATTAAAGGGCCATTAGGCAAAGACGCAACACTAACAATGCAAATTTTACCGGAGTGTGAAGTTTCAGGATTGAAAGAATTGTACATCCCGGATCGCAATCGCGGACCGGAACCAATATCATTCTTCATTCAAACATCATTGTCAGCTGGTGTTGATAGTCTGAATGGTGCAGATGATATCAAGATCGAAACTGAGAAATCGGGATTGCATCATGTCTTGGTTCCATCTGAAATCAGTTCTGTTGGGCTACTAGTCCGAAGAGAAACTATAAACAATCAGTTCATTCAAATGCCCATTTACTTACGTGTCAAACGGCTACGTTGGCGCCTGGTGGGTGATAATGGCCTGATGGAAAACTGGCAACAAAAAAATACTACACAACCTCTTCAAGAATTATTGCAGGAGGAATCACCACTTTTAATCGTAGATTTACCCGGAAACAATGAGGGAGAATTGAGCCTGGAATTGAATTTGTTAGATATTCAAGGAAAAAATCTCCAAAAGTTAAAGCCAGCTGATCGTTCTGTTAATCATAAGACCCGTTTTTGGCGTTTTGATCTTTCTAAAATCAAGCATTCAATGGAAATAAATGACAGCCCAATTTTCCGATTGGATCTGGTTGGGATCAAAGATGCAAAAGTAGAAGCTGAATTTAATTTGCCGGTGCTGGTATTCACCAGAGATGTTCAGGTCATGCAGCTGCAAACAGAGGTGTATTCCTCATCTGACCAACATCATATCTTGGTGACCTGGAAGGAAAGGAAACAATTACGATCACGCGCACTGATTCTTTGGTCGCTCTTCCGTCCATGGCAGCCGCCTTTTGTTGAAAACATCCCTGATTCCGCGTGTGGAGAATACGAGTTTTCGTTATCACGAAATGAACACGCCGAAGGGATATATCGCATGCAGATGGTCGTAATCGATCCATGGGCACCATTATCTCCATCCCCTTTACCACCTGCTCAGGGTATAGCAGCCTGTCACGAATTTGAAATATCATCAACTCGCGAGCGACTGATAAAACTCGAAAAAGACATTGCAGCTTCCACGCATCGCCAAACGTCTCAGTTCAGTAACCGCATTGAAATTTCACTGATTCGGCAGTACTTAGGAGAAATGGTAGAAAGTAATCATGATCTTGAAGTGTGTTGTAGAAACTTGATGCCGGCTACATCGCGTGAGATTTTAACCTTATGGTCAATACTTGCCCAAACTAAATCCATAAACTTAGAAAAAGAGCTGGGCGAACAAATCATTGTACCGGAAGTACTAAGCCGATTATATGAAGATATGATAGCCAGGGAAATCACCTTTTCAGAATTGACATCAATACTAGCGCTAGTGCCTCATTCAAAAAAATGGTCGGTAAAAACATGCGAGATCCTTGTTCAGCTCGAAGATCCCAAAATCCGTTTCAGTGCTCTTGTTCAGTTGGTAGCAAAAGATATCGCAAAAGCGGTAAAGTGCATTGTCAAACTAATACAGCAATCCAGGCTCTCTGTTGAAGATTCAGTTGAGCTTCTATATGAAGAAAAAAACGTTGCAATTGAGCAACTTAGAAAAAATCAGAACGATCCCATAGCAGAACAGTTATTGGATTTGATAAATCTTTACAATCCATATTCAGGATTGCCTGTTGTACGGGTTGGTAGTTGGGTACTTACCAATGCCGGCTGGGGACGAATTGAAGAAATCCTGGATCCCCGCACTCGAATTTCAGTAGATAGCTTCCTTGAAGTTGAAGGCAAGTATATTTTATCCGTATCATTACATATCTACGAAAGTTACGATCTGACCGGTGAAAAGGCGCTGATCAATATGGCCACAAATGAAATAACATTTCCACGAGCGAATCGAATATTCATCTGTCAGCATTGTCAGGAATTTACAACTGCAAAACCCGAAATATTCAAGAATCATTTACTCACCATACATGGAAATGCTTTACCGTATCCTGGAGAACATAGAAATTTGATTCAATTGACATCAATCCAATTTAACATGAACCCTAAATGAAGTAATGGGAATTAATGATATGACTATGCATAAATCGATTCACCCTATATCGACCACCCAATTAACCCAGGCAAGTTATTTGCGCTATCTTAAGACGGCGTATCCTTTCCAGGATGACAATTTACGCCATCAGTTCTGGCAGGCGTTGGAACAACCCGGTTTATTAGTAAAAGGTCCGCTTCTAGAGGCAACTCCAGAATTCGCAAAGGGAAGTAGTATCCAACAGATGGTTGAACAAGGCGTTTTAAATGAGGGTTTTAATAATTTATGTGGGAATGGTTTGCCCATTGATAGACCTCTCTATCTGCATCAAGATCAGGCAATTCGCAAACTGTGTCAGGGAAAACGCAACCTGGTTATTACAACAGGTACTGGTTCGGGTAAAACAGAAACTTTTTTGATTCCCATTCTTAACCATCTATTACAGGAGGAGAAGAATGAATCACTAAGTCAGCCAGGCACGAGAGCATTGTTACTTTACCCAATGAATGCGCTGGCGAATGATCAACTTAAACGTCTACGGAAAGTGTTGGCAAATTATCCATCAATCACATTTGGCCGATATACTGGCGATACCGAGCAGAAATATGATAAAGCTCAAGAAAAGTTCTATCGCCAATTCCATGGAGAAACTCTGCTTAAAAATGAATTGATTTGCCGCGACCAGATGCAACAAACTCCGCCACATATTTTGCTTACAAACTATGCCATGTTGGAATACTTGCTTCTTCGCCCGGCGGACAATGTTTTTTTTGATGGTTCGACCGCAAAGCAATGGAGATTTATTGTTCTGGATGAAGCTCATATTTATATTGGAGCAATTGGGATCGAAATTGCCATGCTGCTAAGGCGATTGAAAGACCGAGTTGTAAAAAGTGAACCTGGTAAATTACAGATGATTGCGACCAGCGCCACTTTAGGACGCGGACCACAAGACTTCCCAGCAGTGGTTGAATTTGCTTCGCATCTTTTTGGTGAAACTTTTGAATGGAATGAGGATAACCAAGATCATCAAGATGTGGTCCAGGCGACAAGGATTCAGCGATCTGAAAACAGCGATCATCTATATGAGGTTGATTCCAATCTATTCCTTGAACTTCAACGTGCGATAAGACCTTCTACTGAACCATTTGATCTTGAATCGATTGAGATGGTATGCAGACAAAACAACCTTGCCGACCGAGTTATTGATGAGGCGAAACAGGCTACACAGAAAGTTTCAGATGATCAAAAGCTGTCTCGATTCCTTTATTTTTTACTCAAAGATAGCCTTGCACTTAATTCTCTTCAAAAAATGCTCTTATCCTCTCCAACCTTGCTGTCAGCAATTGCAGCTGAGATATTCCCAGATGATGAACTTGCTGGCGAAAAGATCGTAGCACTGGTTGACCTGGCGGTTCGGGCTCGAAAAGATTCAGAAAGCGCTCCTCTACTCCCTGCCCGTTATCACGTTTTCATCAGAGCTCTTGAAGGTGCATTTGTATGTTTGAATGAAAAAGGACATTCACCTGACCAACCCCGAATTTTTTTGAACCGACGGGAAAAATGTCCATATTGCGGATCTATGGTTTGGGAATTGCGTACATGTTATCGCTGCGGTATGGGATATTTAACTGGTCAGGTTGAAAAAACAGGATCACCCATTCATTTTTCTTCTACAGCTGCTGTTAATCAAGAATTCGGAAGTGAATCGTGCGGGTTTACTTTTACGCAGCAACTTGTCTCACTTGATGAGGATGAAGCGATTAGTGATGGTACATCATTGGATGACACTCCTGATATAAATGATGATCCCTGGACCCTTTGCCTGTCATGTGGTGCCATTGAACAAGGCACTAATGTCTCAACAGGCTGTAAATGTGGTCCAAGTGCCCCAAGAGTCGTCATTAATCGTCTACCAGATAAATTGATTGAAGGCCAAACCCCGTTTACTACAATAAAACAGTGCGTTTCTTGTGGAAGCCGCAATAATCAGGGGATTGTATTACCTTTCTTAACGGGTCAGGACGCTCCAGTCAGCGTGTTGGCAACATCTTTATATCAAAATGTACCTCCGGCAGATGAAGAGGATATGCAATTCCTACCTGGACAAGGGCGTAAACTCTTGGTTTTTTCTGACAGCCGCCAGGATGCTGCCTTCTTCGCACCTTATTTAGAACGAACATACCAACAGATTCTTCGCAGACGCTTGATTTTGCAAACATTGGAAGAAGATCAAGACGCAAAAGATGGCGATTTACGTATGGAAGATATGGTAAGCCGGGTAAGGAAACGTGCAGAACGGTGTGGATTGTTCTTGCCAACAGATAGCCGTGATAAACGCAACAGCACAGTATATAAATGGCTCATGCAAGAATTTATTACATTAGATCGACGGATCAGCCTAGAAGGTTTGGGGCTTATGCAATTCTCCTTGGTAAAACCCGAGGGATGGCGTCCACCAGCCCCATTGGTATCAGATCCTTGGAATCTTACCCCAGACGAAGCCTGGAGCTTGATTGCAATCCTGTTTGATACTCTTCGAATGCAGGCCTGCATTCGCTTCCCGGAAAACGTGGATCCTTGCGATGAGGATTTTGCACCTCGAAATCAAATGTATTTCATCTCAGACCGTACTCCTGACTCTAAGTGTCATATCTTCTCATGGTTGCCTGTGCGTGGAAACAATCGCCGTTCAGACTTGTTGCTTAAATTATTGGAGAAATGTGCACCAAGTCTGGATCAAAAACTAAGTAGCCAAATATCAATACAAACGTTGGAAGGCATTTGGAAAAATATTACAAAAGACCTTTCTTGGAAATACCATTTCTTATCTGAAACCCGTCCGGGACAGGGTTTGGTGTATCAAGCAAATCACGAAATGTGGACTATTGCACCAGTAGCTTCAGATCAATCGGTCTATCAATGTTCGCGTTGTAAAGCTCTTACCACACTCAATATTAAAGGCTTATGTCCTAACTATAAGTGTGATGGGGTATTAAAGCCTGTTGATTTCGAATCTGAAACCTGGCGTGAAAACCATTACCGCCGATTGTATCAAACCATAAACCCAATTCCGTTATCGGCAGAAGAACATACCGCCCAATGGTCCGCTGATTCAGCTTTGGAAAAACAACAGAATTTTGTAAACGGCGAAATTAATATTTTGTCCTGCTCCACAACTTTTGAATTAGGCGTCGATGTGGGTGAATTGCAAGCTGTCCTTATGCGAAATATGCCTCCATCTACCGCTAATTATGTACAACGAGCAGGTCGCGCAGGTCGACGAACAGATTCTGCAGCATTTGCCATGACATTCGCTCAACGTAGATCACACGATTTATCTTATTACTCCAGGCCTGAAAAGATGGTATCCGGAATGATCCGGCCACCAATGATTAGTCTGGAAAATGACAAAATAATTCGACGCCACATCCACTCTGTCCTTTTTGCAAGTTTCTTCCGATGGGCTAAGGATAATTATGGAAATCTGTATAAGTCCAGTGGCGATTTCTTCTGTGAAAATGCGGGAAAAAGAAGCGGCACTGCTTTATTAAGAGAATATGTTCAAACTCACCCAAATGATATTCAAGAAGCTTTGAGCCGCTTATTACCTGAAACCGTAATTGGGATTTTTGATTTAGAAAATTGGGGGTGGGTCAATAATCTTACAAGTATAAATGGTAATACCGACCCAACGCAAGAAGATCCAGTTATGGATCGTGCAGAAGCAGAAATAAATGGTGATCTGGAAGATATAGAAAAAGCGATTCAAGAAACATTGAATAGTGATTCTCGTTATAAATTTGCTCAAGCAGATCGATTGCGCCAAATGGAAGAAACTATCAGCAACAGAGATTTGTTGGGGTACCTCGGTTCTCACAATATCTTACCCAAGTACGGTTTTCCTACGGATGTGGTCGAACTGCGAACAAACCATCTTCATATCCCTGAGGCAAAACAGATTGAACTACAACGCGATTTACGAATTGCGATCACTGAATTCGCTCCAGGTGCTGAGATTGTTGCAGCGAAACGAGTGTGGGTAAGTGGCGGGCTTTATAAACAACCTTCAAAGCAGTGGCCGGTATATTCCTATTCTATTTGCTCAAAGTGCAATGGCATTTTTACTACTTTAGGGAATGAAATTGATACTTGCCCAAGATGTGGCGAAAATCTAAAGGGTGCCAAATCAAACCGGACTTTAAAGGAATTTATTGAACCGGAGTTCGGTTTTGTTGTGAAAAATCAAGAACCACGGGCATCTGGGGAAAGTAGACCAATTCGGATCTATGGATCGAAAGTATATTTTGCAGAATATCGAATTCCTGGAAAAGAGGATTCGCCAACAAACGACCTTCAACCGGTAGAAAACTTACATGCTTCGAAAATTAAGATCAGCCAAAGGTATTCAAGGTATGGCTGGTTGATAGTTGTTAATGAAGGAAAATCAAAGGAAGGCTTTCGAGTTTGTCGCTCTTGTGGTGCGGCGGAATCTGTTCCTCCTCCTTGGGAGAGAGTAAAGCAGAGTAAACCTGCTCCCCATAACAATCCCATTACAAACCGGCAATGTAATGGTTTTCTGGAAACATATGCGTTAGGCCATAAATTTATGACGGATATATTGGAACTTCGGTTTGAAGGAATGCTTGCTAATCAAGCCGAAGAAAATACCTGGCGATCCATTCTATACGCATTGTTAGAGGGAGCCAGTGAATCATTGGGGATTCGACGTGAAGATTTGGACGGGACTCTTTATTATAACCAGGGAAGTAAAATTCCCTCTTTAATCCTTTATGATGATGTACCAGGCGGGGCTGGTCATGTGAAACGCATATTGAATTATCTTCCAGATACGATACTGGCCGCCAGGGAAAGGGTAAGCCTTGATTGCTGCGGTCCTGAAACAAGTTGCACAGAATGTTTAAGGAACTATCGAAATCAACCATATCATGAAGAGTTGAAGAGAGGATTGGCAAAAAGTTTCTTAGAAGAACTTGTCCAATCTTTTAACCTTTGATAATTCGCGATTAGAGTTTTTTCCTATTGAGTATATGGATAAGTAACACTTTATCTGGACAAGGAATAACCAACAAAAGGCGCATAAGAAGAGCCACACATTGTTGGTTATTCCACTGCCCTGAACTGACATCCAACACTGGTTGCCTTCCCTAACATTGTCCATGATAACCGTTCGACCACACCCCACCAGATCCCAGGAACATCATACCATTTCGCACCATTTACGTCCTTTGGGATATCGGGATCGGGAGCAACCATCTTGGCCAATGTGCCATCTGGATTGATCGCCACCACCGTGTACACCACACTATAGATCGGTCCAAGCGTTGCCAGTGAAAGTATCATCCCCCATCCACATCTCGACGGTTCAACTGTTTTAGCGGCATCGATTCTATCCTTCATGAAATCAAAATATGTCATCCCCTGAGGAGCGTCTCTAACTAACATAGGTTGATTCCCTTTGTACCCAATAAATACTAGGCTAGCAAAGACAAGGATCACAGTTGTATTCCAAATCAATTTCCAAACCAGATGAAATAATCCAGCAATCATCTTTATCCCTATTGCTTTCCAACATTGTAGTTGTCTTCAGGTTTTTGACCTTCGCTAATCATCATATTTTTATATCGGATCTCTTCCCGATACATACGATCAATAGAAACCTCGACCACATCCCCTTCACTGCGTCCCATATTTCCGGAAAGATCTTTCAATTGACGAACACATTCAACACTCAGTCGAAACGAGCGAACTGCTTTGGTGGATGAGTTTTTTATTGGCATGTCTTTAAGCTCCTTTGATTGCCATATTGTAATACTATTGTATTACTTTTTCAATCATTTTATTTCAAGAATTTCTTTCAAGCCAACCTGTTCCCCCTTCACAAACCGTTCCCCCTTAAGACGCTAGGGGAACGACCTGGAGAGAACGACCGGCCAGATCGTTCCCCTTTCGATTAAAACGGATTGATGTTTATAATATGATTTACTACTTCGCATCAAAGGATGGCTCCCGACAACACGCTCGAAATTACTCCCGACACTTGGATTATTTCCGATACACATTTCTTCCACGTCAATGTTGGAAGATACTGCAATCGACTTGATAACTGGCAAAAACTGATTATCAAAAACTGGAATGATCGAATTTCCCCAGAGGAAATCGTTCTTCATTTGGGTGATTTTTCATTTGGGAAGAAAAGCAATTTTGATGTTCTAACTGAATTGTTGAATGGAAAAATGTTATTGATCCGCGGTAATCACGACCGTCTGAGCAGAACCAGGTATGAGGCTCGCGGTGTGAACATTTGTAATGCTCCAATTCAATTTAAGTTTAGTGACCGCATAAAGGTTATCTTTTCACATCGACTGATTGTTCCTCTAGAAGATGGCTGGATTAATCTTCACGGTCATATTCATAATAGTCCTCCCCCTCCTGAAGGCTCTACGCTTGGACCTAACCATATCAACATGAGTATCGAAGTTCGGGATTATCGACCCTGACGGTTGGGCGAGATTATTGACCTGACACAATAACCGCCTACTGGGAACGAAGTTTCACCCCGTTACACTGTTCTCCCTTAAGACTCTAGGGGATCGAAGTCGGAAGAACAATGTGCCACACCGTTCTCCGCTGTAATGGAGAAATTTGTCGCACAAAAAAAGCATGTGATTTGTTTGTGCCAAAGAATAGCTAATTCACAATCGATTGGTCGAAAAATTTTATCCAAACAATGCGAAATTTATAATGTTGCCCTCGAAAAAAATGGTCAATTCCCAGCTTTTCTTCTTAAGTTGATATTTCCTACCTCACCATCATAAAGAACGCTTTAGAAACCATCCAGGTCAATCAACGTCAGCGGCAGGGTCTGCGTCACCGTCTGCGGCGTGTCAGCATGGCGTCTGCGTCACGTCAGTAAGGACGCAGACAGTGTTATTTTCTGATTATCATTAGTGAGGTTTTTCTGGATAAGAGTAAAATGACTTTATGCAAAAAGAGGGTGGCTTCGTTTTAAACTCCAAAGACGATCTCTTTTAAGTAAAATTGCCGGTTTACAAAATTAGTTAGTAATGCTATTATGTAAACTGAAAGAGAAAAGGAGATGACCATGACCATCGGAGGGCGTATCAAACAGGCTCGGAAATCGGGCAATTATTCCTTGCGAAAACTGGCGGATGAAATTGGGGTCAGCGCAATGGCGATCTCAAAATATGAGCGGGACCAGGATGTGCCCAGCTCTGGTGTTTTGCTGCGGCTGTCCCAGGCGTTGAAGGTCAAGGTAGATTTCTTCTTTCGCCCGAGCACGGTCTCCGTTCAACTTCAAGCCTATCGAAAACACGCTGTACTGGGCGTCAAAGAACAGGAAGCCATCCAGATGCGCATCCAGGACTGGGTGGAGCGTTATCTTGAGGTTGAAAGTCTTTTCCCTGAAGAACAACATGCGGCTAACCTCCCCCTGCGCAAAGTGATCTCACTGGATGAGATTGAAATCGCAGCCCTAGAATTACGCGACCACTGGAATCTGGGTTATGATGCAATTGAAAATCTGGTCCAGTTGTTGGAGGACCGGGGAATCAAGGTTGGGATCATCTCCGGTTTCGAACATTTTGACGCTTGCACTTTCAAGGCAGATGGCGATCCGGTCATTGTAACCAAAGGCGAATTATCAGGCGACCGGCAGCGATTCAATTTGGGGCATGAATTAGGTCACCTGATCCTGGATATTCAGGGCGACCTCAATCCAGAACAGGCAGCCAATCGGTTTGTCGGGGCTTTCCTCGTGCCGGCAGCAACGGCTCGCTTTGAACTGGGCACCAATCGAACGGATCTGAACATTAACGAGCTACACATGCTTAAGCATAAATATGGTTTGAGTATGCAGGCCTGGATTTACCGGGCCAAGGACCTTTCCATTATTTCTGAAAACACCGCGGTGCGTTTATTCCAGCAGTTTCGCGTCAATGCTTGGCATCGCCAGGAACCAGGAAAACCTTATCCATCTGAAACGCCCATTCGGATGGAACGGTTAATTTATCGCGCTTTGGCTGAGGATTTGATCTCACGGTCCAGGGCACAGGAATTGCTAGGCAAGCCATTACAACTAGGGTGGGAGATGGAGGCACTGCAGCACAATGATCTTGCCATCCGTTCTGGTTACTGACACAAATATTTGGATCGACCTCGAGAACGGCAAGATTCTAGCCGAAGTTTTCCGTCTTCCATACCAATTCTTCACCACTGATTTTGCGGTCGGAGAATTTACCCATCCTGGGTGGGCACACCTTCACGATCTGGGGTTGCAAGCTTATGGTCTTGAACCTGAATATGTGCTCGAATTAGTCCGGTTAAGGCAAATCCATCGTCAATTGTCAGCCATCGACCTGGCTGCTTTATTGCTTGCCAGGGCATTGGATGCAAGTTTGGTGACCGGCGACAGAAGACTTAATGAACTTGCCAAAGCGCAGGGGGTACCGGTCCACGGGGTGCTATGGATATTGGATGAAATGGTGATTCACCATGTTCTTACAGAAAACCAGGCAGCTATTGCCCTCCGGGAAATACTCGATCAAGGGGCAAGGCTGCCAGATGGTGAATGTCAAAAGCGTTTTGATCGTTGGTCATTTTGACCAGAAAGCAGATTCTAATGAGTAAACTGAACATTTGGATAGATGAAAAAAATACTAATTACAAATCTGACTTAATTCAACAGTATTGGGAGTATCAGAAATTACAATTTCCAGATTGGAAGAATATTTTGGAAAGACCATTTGCTCAAGATGGTAGACCTCCAGTTTTTATTGTTCAGGAAGCCTATAAGAATATCATTATTAACCCTAATGCAAACGAACAGGAAAATGCTGCTCTGCTTCAGCTTATTCCAGAAGGTGAGCATCATAAGTGGTTTCGCAGCATGAACAGTTCCCAAGCATTGGCTCTTAGTATTTTAGGAAATCTGGCCATATACAACTCCCTGGATTGCTTATCTACATTACTGGATGATGAAGGGGATAGTCTATTTGGTTCGGCAAAAATTTCCTCAAATAACTTTTCAATGGAACACAAAATCAATTATCTTGGAGAGCGCCGTCGAACTAGCCTAGATGGTTACATTTCTGGAAATTACCGGGTTGCTATTGAATGTAAATTTACAGAATCGGAAGTGGGAACTTGTTCACGTCCACGATTGACTCATGCAGATTCAAATTACGAAAGCGAACTTTGTGATGGGTCATATTCACAACAAAGAAGGAGGAACGAACGATGCTCGTTAACCGAAATTGGAGTTTTATATTGGAAATATATTCCAACTTTTTTTCGAATTAGGAATGATGTCGATTTGGATCCTTGCCCGGTAAACAAGAATTATCAATTGATACGGAATATCCTGGCAATAGGCGTGAATGAAGATGGATCTGTTTCTGATGACAATAACCATGCATTACTGATTTATGATGAAAGGAACCCAGCATTCATGAAAGGTGGTAATGGTTTCAAATCATATATTGAAATGAGAGCAGCTCTCAAACGACCAAATATGCTACGGAAATGTAGTTGGCAAAAAATAACGCATTGCATTCGCAGTAATAAAGTACTCCCTTGGTTGACAGAACAGCTTTCTGCTAAATATGGTTTGTAATATTCTTGAGCTTTTTATCAACCAAATAGCTTCAGACAGAAAAAGATTCAAACGACTTTGAATTGAAAAGATTATTCCAGTTTTATAAATAATTCTTCGAAAAGAGGACATCGACTATCCTGGTTCTCGAACCACTATCTATTGATTTGTAACCCGTCATTTTTAAGCCAAAACTGACGCATTACGAAATTGAAGTGGAACAGAAATGAAAATTATATGGAAAATGCTACATCGTTTCATTAATTGCAATGCGATCCAATGAATGGTTTCTCATTTTGTGGATAGAGTGATGTATCCAAAGGTCGCCTTCTCTTGCTTCACTGGCTGGTACATTAAGGTGCAATTAAGGTGCAAATGAGGTACCAAACAGTGGATTAAATCGACGTGGGAGACATTTTCACCCACACATGTGGGATTCTGTAGACGTTATATCCCCACATATACGGTGTAGAACTTGTGTTCTAGCTCTTCGAATCAGTAGGTTGGGAGTTCGAGCCTCCCCGGGGGCGCCAATATTTAACTCTGTTAGGTTGGGAGTCCCCAACGGGGATAATAACTCGAGCCTCCCCGCCCTTACAGGGGGCTGCGCACGGGGCGCTATTAATTAACATCTGACTTCAAATCCCCATTAAGGGGACAATGTCAGTAGGTTGGGAGTCCCCTACGGGGGGAAATAATTCGAGACTCCCCTCCCTTGCAGGGGGTTGCGCACGAGGCCGTCAATATTTAACTCTGTCAGGTTGGGATTCCCCTACGGGGAGAATAATTCGAGACTCCCCGGAGGCGCCAAATATTAATTGATAGGAATTAGTGCATGGAGATTAAAATTTTAGAATGCAAGAACTCTTTCAATGTACGCTTTGTTGGCTTAATACATCTCGCAGACCCCTCGTTTAGAACTTTCGGGCTGCAAAACCCGCAACTTGGAAGACCACACTTGTAAAAGCAACGAGTGTAGGAAGACCGCAACGATCTCCAACCTGTTTCCCTTTTTGCTCCGAAATCCCGACTCGGAATGGATTAAAATAAAGGGACGATGAACCTATCTCACTTTCGGGATGGAAGCGCATGAATTATATTGGTAAATCAGTTCCCCGCGTGGATGCTATTGCAAAAGTCAAAGGCGAAGCTGTCTTTGCCTCTGACATGATAATGCCCGACCAGACGTATATGAAGATGCTGCTGGCGCGCCGCCCGCATGCCATTGTTAAGCGCGTAGATGTTTCAAAAGCCAGGGCTGTACCGGGAGTGCTATTGGTGCTCACCTCCACGGACGTGCCCGCCAACGAGTTTGGTTATTACGCCAACGACCAACCGGTTCTATGCGGCCCATGCGCCAAACCCTATGCCGACCGCGTGCGTTACGTGGGCGACCGTGTGGCTGCCGTAGTGGCTGAAACGGAAGAGATCGCCAAGCATGCCTGCAGCCTGATCGAAGTAGAATATGAGGACCTGCCGTTGGTCACCGACGCTGAAGAGGCCGCGAAACCTGACGCTGTTCTACTCCACCCCGACCTTGAAAGCAATGTGTTCGCGCATCATAAGTTGATCAACGGCAATATCGAAGCCGGTTTCAAGCAAGCCGACGTGATCGTTGAATCCGTCCTGAATACTCCCGCGCAGGAACACGCCTTCCTCCAAACCGAGAGCGGCCTTGCTTATATAGATGAAGATGGCCGCGTTGCAGTGATCACCACGGGCCAGTGGGGCGAAAAAGACCGCAAGCAGATGGCTCACGCCCTGAATTTACCCGAAGATCAGGTACGCGTGATCTACCCCATGACCGGCGGTGCTTTTGGCGGCCGTGAAGATATTTCGGTGCAGATCATTGTTGCCCTGGCGGCTCTCAAATTGAACGAGATGGGTCAACCGCGCCCCGTGAAAGTGGTCTGGACGCGCGAGGAATCCATCCTGGCGCACTGCAAGCGCCACCCCTTCCGTATTTACACCCGCTGGGGAGCAACAAAGGATGGCAAGATCACCGCTGCCGAGGTCAAAATGTTCGTGGACGCTGGTGCCTACAAGTTCACCACCAGCATCGTGGCCAGCAACGCCGTCATCAACAGCCTTGGCCCGTACGTGATCCCCAACGTCAAAGTGGACGCGTACGACGTTTACACCAATAATATCCCCCGCGGAGCCTTCCGCGGTTTCGGCGGTCCGCAAGGAGTATATTGCTCCGAACAAATGGTAAACAAGCTGGCGGATGCCCTCAAGATGGACCCGGTGGAGCTACGCATGCGTAACCTGGCCAGTGAAGGCTCGCTGCAAACCCTGGGCTCCCCCTACCCTCCCGGCGTCACCATCCGCCCGGTGACTGAAGCATGCGCCCGTGAAGCCGGTTGGGAATCTACCAATAGTGGCTGGTTACCGGTTAAGCAAAAGGCGAAAACCGATGAAAGCAAGCCCTACATTCGCCGTGGGCTGGGCCTCGCCTGTGCCCACAAAAATATCGGCTTTTCCTACGGCTATCCCGAAAAATGCACCGTTAGCATCGACCTCGTCGGTAAATCAGAGATCGAAAAAGTAATCATTCATCACGGCGCCAGTGAGGTGGGGATGGGCGCTCACACCGTCATCGCGCAGATGGCGGCTGAGGCGCTGCAGGTACCCATGGAGCGTATCGAGATGGTTTCCTCCGATACCGCCCGCACGCATGAATCGGGTGCCGTTTCTGCCTCAAGGATGACCTTCTTCATTGGAAACGCCATCAAAGAAGGGGCAGAGATTGCTCTCGGCCTTTGGCGAGACGAAACCCGTCCCGTCCACGTGGATCATACGTATTACCCGCCTAAAACCACCCCACCCGACCCCGAGACCGGTCAATGCGACCCTAACGTGAGTTACGCCTATATCGCCCAGGCTGCCGAGGTGGCCGTGGATATGGAAACCGGCGAGATCAAGATCGAAAAGATACACTGCGCCATCGACGTAGGCAAAGCCATCAATCCCCAACAAGTGACCGGGCAGATCGAGGGTGGCCTGGTGCAATCCGTTGGCTACACCATGCTGGAGAACTTCATCGAGAAAGACGGTAGAGTGCTCACCCCCAGCCTTTCAACCTATTTGATCCCAACGGTGCTGGATATCCCGGATGAGATGAATATCAAAATACTCGAGATCCCCGATCCACGTGGGCCTTGGGGCGCGCGGGGTATCGGCGAAGCTATGAACATGTGCCTGGCGCCGGCGGTCACCGCCGCGGTGCACGATGCCACGGGAGTCTGGTTCGATCAATTCCCATTGACCCCTGAAGAAGTGATCAACGGGTTGGAAGCCGCAAAATAATTGAATTTGTTAAAAACTGACAGCCATTTTTGGAGTCACATGTCCAAAAATGGCTGTTTTCATCTTCCGATTATTAATAAACCTTAAAAAAAGTTGACATTTAATTATCAATGTGCAATAATATCGGTAACG
The DNA here is from genome assembly GCA_034430175.1 of Anaerolineaceae bacterium. GTDB lineage: Bacteria > Chloroflexota > Anaerolineae > Anaerolineales > Anaerolineaceae > UBA6107. The sequence continues at coordinate 24,151 of DAOUFI010000021.1, forward strand.
TTCCCGGTATCGTTACCGAAGATAATTTATCTCGCCCAGAGGCTGGGATGCAAAAGAAAAAACAGTCGGCAACAATTCAGGATGTCGCCAAAACCGCTGGAGTCTCTGTCTCCACAGTCTCAAGAGTGTTAAATGGCAAGGTGGATGTCGCGAAAGAGACGCAAGACCACATCCTAGCAGTGATCGAGGAACTCGGTTATACAACCAACCTGGCAGCCCGCAGCATGCGCAGCCAGAAAAAGAACCTGATCGGTTTGATCATGCCCGACATTGCCTACCCCTTCGCGTTCGAGGTGATGAGAGGCGTCAACAAAGCCATCGCGGAATCTGAGTTTGACTTGCTGGTCTACACCACTGGTGACGTGCGAAAAAGCGGGCGGGCTTTTGCCGAACAAAAATATGTTTCCCTACTTACCAACTCAATTTCTGACGGTGTCATCATCGTCGCTCCAGTAGCAGCCGAATTCAAGCTGGACGCCCCGATCGTCTCCATTGATCCTACCGTGAGCCATCCCAACTATCCTGCAGTACACGCAACCAACTACCAGGGATCGGTGGACGCCATGGATTACCTTTTCAGCCTTGGTCACCGGCGCATCGGATATATCAGCGGCCGTGCCGAGCTAGAATCTTCCAACCGCCGCCTGTTAGGATATCTCGATTCGCTTGAAAAAGCTGGTATCCCAGCCAACGATGATCTGATCGCCTCAGGTGATTTCACCACAGATTCGGGCATCAGGTGCGCCCGCCAATTACTCTCTCTCAAAGAACGACCGACTGCAATTTTTGCTTCCAACGACCAGATGGCCATGGGTGTATATCAGGTCGCGGAGGAAATGCATCTGCGTATCCCTGAAGATTTATCACTTGTCGGCTTCGACAATATCACCGAATCAAAATACCTGGGTCTCACAACGGTAGATCAATTCATCTACGAAATGGGATATGTAGCAACGCAATTGTTGATCAAGATCATCAATGGGATCACTGTCGATGACAGGACTTATAAGGTCAAGACGAAACTGATCGTTCGCAATTCATGTAAGTCATTATCCGTCTAAAAAATCATTGATAAAAAATGATTTTATGAGATTAAAAAATGCGTAAAAGGAGGTGAGGACAATATCTTCATGTGAAAAAAAGCAGGCCTTCTAATCAACCTTGCACAGCGGAAAAGAAGACCTGCGCCTGTGAGGAGATATTTTCTCCGCACTGTTTTATTATAACGTGTAAAAAAACCAAAAAAGGAGAAGAACCATGGCTCGTAAGTTGTATTTTCTGTTCAGCGTCATCTTGATCGCGGCATTCATGCTCACTGCTTGTGGCCAAGCTGAATCGACGAAACCGGTGGTCATCACCTGGTGGCACATCTCAACCAAGGATCCTGCTCTTTCGGATTGGCAAAAGATGGCCGATGATTACATGGCCGCGCACCCCAACGTAACGATCGAGATCACAGTCCTCGAAAATGAAGCCTTCAAAACCAAACTGGCGACCGTGCTTCAATCTGGTGAAGTTCCCGATATCTTCCAGAGCTGGGGCGGTGCTGGTTTAACCGAGCAGGCCGAGGCTGGTTTGTTGAAAGACATCACCAAAGAACTCAACGCCAACGGTGGTGAGTGGAAAAACTCCTTCGCTCCGGGTGCCCTCGATGTGTTCAATGTTGATGGCAAATACTACGGTGTGCCCTGGGATATGGGTATGGTGAGCGTATGGTATAACAAAGACCTGTTCGCGCAGGCTGGTATTGCCAATCCTCCCGCCACCTGGGATGAATTCCTCGCCGATGTTCAGAAACTCAAAGACGCCGGCATCACCCCGATCGCCCTTGGCGAAAAAGACACCTGGACCGGTATGCACATCTGGTCATATCTCGCCACCCGCATCGGTGGTAAAGACGCCTTCATGTCTGTTTACAGCGGTGAAGGTAAATGGACCGATCCGACCTTTGTTCAGGCTGGTGCCGAACTCCAGAAACTGATCGCGATGGAACCATTCCAGGAAGGTTTCCTGGGCGCGACCCACGATGAAATGCAGGCCACCTTCGGTAATGGAAAAGCTGCAATGATCATCTGCGGACAGTGGACTCCTTCAGTGGAAGCCGCGAACAGCGCCGATGGCGTTGGTGTCAAGAACCTTGGCATGTTCAACTTCCCGGCTGTCGCAGGCGGTAAAGGTGAAGTAACTGATGCCATGGGCGGCGGCAATGGCTTTGCCATCGGCAAGAATGCCTCCAAGGAAGCCGTCGACTTCGCAAAATACCTGACCAGTGTCGCAAATCAGACCAAACTTGCTGCTGATGGTGTCAACATCCCTGTTGTCAAAGGCGCCGAGGTTGGTTTAACTGACCCCAATATGAAGATGGTTCAGCAGGGTTTTGCTTCTGCCAAGTACTTCCAGCTCTACTATGATCAATTCCTGCCCAGTTCAGTGGCCAGCGCCGTGAACGATGCTGTTGCCAAACTGTACGCAGGCACCGCAACTCCGGAAGAAGTCGCAGCGGAGATTCAAGCTGCTGCTGACGCTTTGAAATAACCAAAGTTTCACTTCGCAGGTGTGTGGCTGGTAAAAGCCGGTCACACACCTGCCTTAGAACGACAAGTCCTTTCACTGCATGCAATTTAAATTAAACTGACCTTGAAATCATTGTTCGGATCATTCATATCCATCCGAATATATAAAAGTGTAGAAAGAAACAACAATGACCACTTTTACTTCTTTACGAAATGCTTTATCACCCGGAAAAAATGCCGGCGAGTTAAAGAAAACGAAAACTCGAGATAAATTATTTATTTTCTTATTTCTTCTGCCTGCATTACTCCTGTTTGTAACCTTTGTTGTCTATCCGATCTTTCGTTCGGTATACTTCAGCACCTTCAAATGGACCGGATTGGGAGAAGCTACCAACAATATTGGGTTAACGAATTACACGAAAATATTCACTGACGTCATCTTTTTGCGCGCTGTAAAAAATGTGTTGATCATTATTGTGCTTTCGTTGGCAATTCAATTGCCACTCGCGCTGATTCTGGCCGTGTTGGTCGGTAGAGATTTGCCCGGCCGCGGAGTTTTCCGAACGATCTTCTTTCTCCCATATGTACTCTCTGAAGTTAACGCAGCCATTATGTGGTCACTGCTGTTCAATGCCAGCCCTGAACGTGGCCTGCTGAACGCGATCGTAGTCGGCCTTGGCTTTCAGCCAATCGGATGGGTGTCAGATACCAGTGTGGTCATGATTTCCATCTTTATGGTGTTAACCTGGAAATACTTTGGCTTTCACATGCTGCTCTTCCTCACCGGCTTGCAGAACATTCCCACCGAGATTGAGGAAGCTGCCAGAATGGACGGCGCCAATTCATTTCAAAATTTCTTTCACATTACGCTGCCCCTTTTGGCAGGAACGATCCGCACCTCCGTTTATATGTCGGTATTAGGATCGATCCAGCAATTCATCGTTGTCTGGGTGCTTACAGGTGGAGGCCCGATCGACGCCAGCGTAACCATGGCTACCTATATGTATAAATACGCCTTTGTACGGCACCAATTTGGATATGGTTCCGCAGTGGCGATCATCATGTTTATCCTCTGCGTGATCTTTTCATTGATCTACCAGGCATTGACACGCAAACCCGATTATCTCAGTGGTCAATAAAGGTGCCCTTATGAGAAAAATCATTTCCACTCCTCGCTGGATGCGCAAATCACTTCCCCGGACCGTTCAATACCTGATCCTGAGTATTGCTACAATCCTGATCTTTGTCCCCATCGTCATCTTGATCTTTGGAAGTCTTAAGACGACCGGACAAATGTACACACACCCCTACGATTTTCCCTACCCCGCCCACTGGGACAACATCATATCCATACTAAAAACAGCCGATTTTTGGCTGATGATGCGAAACAGTATTATCGTAATGGTCAGCACAACTACCCTCACCGTATTGATCTGCGCGATGGTCTCATTTGTACTTGCTCGTATGGAATTTAGAGGAAAAAACTTAGTTTTCAACCTCTTTACCCTTGGGATGATGTTCCCGATTAATGTAGCAATTTTGCCGGTCTACTTTGTATTGCTTCAAATGGAACGCCTCGGCATACACATGATCGACAATCTGGTGGCAGTCATCCTCGTGCAAACTGCTTTTCAACTTTCCACCAATATCATGATATTACGCACCTTTTTCGTTGCGGTTCCCAGGGAATTGCAGGACGCAGCTTACATCGATGGCTGCACGAATTTTGATTTTTTCTGGCAGATTATGTTGCCCTTGGTCAAACCTTCTCTGGCTGCCGTAGCCGCATTGGTAATGATCGCCAGTTGGAACGATCTTCTCGTCCCCCTGGTGGTGTTGAACAGCAACAATCTTTGGACGTTGCCGCTTGGTACCATGCAATTTCAGGGTCAATACGGACAGGACCTTGCTCTCATTTCAGCCTTTGTCGCTTTGTCCTCAATTCCAACAATCATTTTCTACTTCTTTGCTGAAAAGCAAATTGTCTCAGGCCTGACCGCCGGTGCAGTCAAGGGATGATTTGAGTGAACATTATTCTAAAGATTATTTTAAGGAGCATAGGATGAACTCAAACCATCCATCAGAAATTCCATATATCAACACAGATCTTCCATTTGAAGAACGTGTCAAAGACCTGATCAACAGGTTGACACTCGATGAAAAAGTAGGCCTGATGAGCCATCCTGCAAAGGGTGTTCCACGGCTGAACATTCCCGCCTACAACTATTGGAGTGAAGCTCTTCACGGAGTTGCGCGCAATGGACGCGCCACAGTCTTTCCACAAGCTATCGGCATGGCAGCGACCTGGGACCCTGATCTGATTCACGCGGTAGCCTCAGCAATCAGCGACGAAGGTCGAGCCAAGTATCACGAAGCGCTCAGACGCAATGGATATACTGCCCAATACCAGGGACTGCACATGTGGTCACCCAATATCAATATCTTCCGTGATCCCCGTTGGGGGCGTGGACAGGAAACCTGGGGTGAAGACCCCTTCCTTACCGGAGAAATGGCCACTGAGTTTGTACGGGGTTTACAGGGAGACCACCCCAAATATTACAAGACTGCGGCCTGTGCCAAGCATTTCGCTGTCCATTCCGGCCCGGAAAAGGATCGTCACCATTTCAACGCGGTCGTTACCAAACGTGAACTGTATGACACCTACCTGCCCGCTTTTAAGAAGCTTGTGAATGAAGCCAATGTTGAAGCTGTAATGGGCGCCTACAACCGCACGCTGGACGAAGTCTGCTGCGCCAGTAAACTGTTGATTGAAGATATCTTGCGTGGCGAATGGCATTTTAAAGGTCACTACGTTTCAGATTGCTTCGCTCTCTCAGATTTTCACCTCAGTCATAAAGTGACCAAAGATGCTGCCGAATCAGCTGCTCTGGCCTTGAAGCATGGCTGCGACCTGGGATGCGATCATGTGTTCGATGAAATTCCCACCGCCATTGAGCGCGGTCTGATTACCGAAAAGGACGTCGACCAGGCCTTGGAACGCTCTCTTTTATCGCGCTTCAAACTAGGCATGTTCGATCCGTCTGACATGGTCCCCTTTGCGTCGATCCCCACCTCTGTCGTTGCCAGTAAGCAGAACCGTGAACTAGCCTACGAAGCCGCGCTGGAATCAGTTGTGCTACTCAAGAATAAAGACAACATCCTGCCCATCAAGCCTTCCACAAAGAAGATTTTCGTCACCGGACCTACTGCAACAAGCATCGAGGTATTGCTTGGGAATTATTACGGTTTCAACGATCGCATGATCACCCTTCTCGAAGGGATCGTCGGCCGTGTTCCAGAGGGGATGGGCATGGAATACCATTCAGGCTCTCTGCTCAAACACCAGCGCGAGATCAAGAACACCTGGGCCCCAGATATGGCTCTCTCCTCCGACATAGCAATTGTTTGTTGCGGTTTGTCTTCATTCCTCGAAGGCGAGGAAGGCGAGTCACTGCTCTCATCTCAAAACGGCGATCGCGAAGATATTTCTCTGCCAGCCAGTCAGGTGAATTACATCAAGGAACTGGCCATGCAAGGCACAAAGATCGTCCTGGTACTGACCGGTGGCAGCCCGATCGCCCTCGGAGAGTTGGAAGAGATGGTAGACGCGGTGCTTTTTATCTGGTATCCCGGCATGGAAGGCGGACGGGCAGTAGCCAGTATTTTGTTTGGAGATGTCTCTCCGTCTGGCAAACTTCCAATCACCTTCCCCAAGTCGCTTGATCAATTGCCTCCGTTCGAAGATTACAGTATGAAAAACCGGACATACAGGTATATGGTCCAGGAACCACTCTTCCCCTTTGGTTTCGGATTAAGTTACAGCCAGTTCGAGTATTCTGATCTCCTGTTGAACTCGGATAAGATCGCTTCAGGTGAATCTATCAAAGTTAAAGTAAAAGTTCAGAATACTGGCAATGTACCCGCGGCTGAGGTGGTGCAATTTTACCTGAGCGATCTGCAAGCCTCCACCATTGTTCCGCTGCATCACTTGATCGGATTCAAACGGGTCAAACTGGATGCCGGTGAAAGTAAGGTGGTTGAATTGACGATCACTCCCGAAATGATGTCCTTCTTCAATGATGACGGAAAACTTACGCTCGAACCAGGCGAGTTCGCTCTCGAGATCGGTGGTTGTTCACCTGGTGCTAGAGGTCAAAAACTCGGTGCACCAAAACCTGTCTACGCAAAATTCGTAGTAGAGTAAACCATTATATAAAAGGAGTCTGTAATGACCAATTATTCCCCCAAACCAGAACATAAATTTACCTTCGGGCTATGGACCGTAGCCAACCGTGGCCGTGATCCGTTCGGCGCAGAAGTTCGTGGGGTCAAGACCCCCGCCGAATTAGTCTATCTATTGAGTGAAGTCGGCGCTTACGGTGTTAACTTTCATGATAACGACCTGATCCCTATCGACGCCACCCCCTCAGAAGCTGAAGCGATCAAGAAAGATTTCCGTAAAGCTCTGAATGACACAGGGTTGGTCGTGCCAATGGCAACCACCAATCTGTTTTATGATCCCATCTTCAAAGACGGCGCGTTCACCAGCAATGACCCAAAGGTACGTGCTTATGCAATACAAAAGACGTTAAAAGCCATTGACCTGGGCGTGGAATTTGGCGCCAAGGTTTATGTCTTCTGGGGTGGTCGCGAGGGTGTCGAGACAGATGCAAGCAAGAGCGCGGTCGAAGCCATCAAACGCAACCGTGAAGCCATGAATTTCTTCTGTGAATACGCCCTTGATAACAAGTATGATCTAAAATTCGCCCTTGAAGCCAAACCAAATGAACCGCGCGGAGATATTTACAACCCAACCACCGGCCACATGCTGGCATTTATCTCTACCCTCGATCATCCCGAAATGGTTGGCGTCAATCCCGAAGTTGCCCACGAACAAATGTCTGGTCTGAACTTCATGCACAACGTTGCTCAGGCCTGGGAAGCCGGAAAGTTATTCCATATCGATCTTAACGATCAATATCCCGGCCGCTACGATCAGGACTTGCGCTTCGGCTCACGCGATCTTAAGGCAGCTTTCTTCCTGGTGAAATTCCTGGAAGACGTCGGTTACGCAGGGTCACGCCACTTCGATGCTCATGCCTTTCGCACTGAAGACTTCGAAGGCGTTAAAGATTTCGCCCGCGGCTGTATGCGTACCTACCTGATGTTGAAGGAAAAAGCCGAACAGTGGAACAAAGATAAAGAAATCCAAGAGCTCGTCAAAGAAATCAACGCCAGCGATGGTTCGATGGAAAAATACTTTGGCAAGTATTCCGCAGACAAAGCGAAGGCACTCAAGGAACAATCCTTCGATCGCGTTGCCATCGCCGCCCGTGGATTGAAATATGAGAGACTCGACCAGTTGACAACCGAGATAATCCTCGGAACTCGATAATTCATGGAGTAACCATGCCTTACTTTATCGGGATCGACGTCTCGACGACTTCCAGCAAAGCTCTGATCATCGACGAAAATGGTACGGTGATCGCTGTCGCCTCCTCGCCGCACACGCTGCAAAACCCCAAACCGTTGTGGTCGGAACAGGATCCGCGCGAATGGTGGCGGGCAGTTGCGACCAGTATCCGTGCTGTGTTACAAAAAGCCGGAATTCCTGGTGAGCAAATCAACGCGGTGGGGTTGACCGGCCAGATGCACGGTCTGGTGCTGCTTGATGCAGCCGGGCAGGTTTTGCGTCCGGCCATCCTTTGGAACGATCAGCGAACCCAGGCGCAATGTGACGAGATCCACGCACTGATTGGCAAGCAAAAGTTCATTCAAACCACCGGAAACGTTTCACTCACAGGTTTCACCGCATCAAAGATCCTTTGGGTAAAAGAAAACGAGCCTGAGATTTTTGCCAAAGCCAGCCACGTGCTTCTACCCAAAGATTACGTTCGATTCAGACTAACCGGCGATTACGCGATGGATAAAGCTGACGGCTCAGGTACCGTGCTTTTTGACCTGCGTAAACGTAATTGGTCGGACGATGTCCTATCGGCGCTTCAAATCCCACGCGAATGGATGCCGTCTACCTATGAAGGCCCGGAAGCAACAGGAGTTGTAAACCATGAAGCTGCTGCCGCGACCGGACTGAAAGCGGGGACACCCGTGATGGCTGGCGGTGGCGACCAGGCGGCGGGCGCAGTGGGCATGGGTGCAGTCGAACCCGGTGTGGTCGCCCTCACCCTGGGGACCAGTGGCGTCGTCTTTGCTACAACCCCCTCGGCTTTGATCGAACCCGAAGGCAGGCTGCACGCGTTCTGCCATGCCGTTCCGGGCATGTGGCATTTCATGGGAGTCATGCTATCAGCGGCCGGCAGTTTACAGTGGTACCACGACAAACTTGCTCCTGAGATGAGCTTTGATGACCTTACCAACGAAGCAGCTTCCATCCCGGCGGGGAGCGATGGACTGATCTTCCTGCCATATCTTTCAGGGGAACGTACCCCCCACCCCGATCCACTGGCGCGGGGAGCCTTCGTCGGGCTCACCCTTCGTCATGGACGCGCAGCCATGACGCGTGCTGTTCTGGAAGGTGTAGCATATGGCTTGAAGGATGGATTCAACCTGATTCAGAACGCCGGATTGGGTCAGATCACCCAAATCCGCGCTTCCGGAGGAGGGGTCAAGAGCCAACTCTGGCGGCAGATCCTGGCATCAGTATTGAACGCCGAACTCGTAACTGTCAATACCACCGAAGGTGGAGCCTACGGAGCCGCGCTGCTCGCGGGAGTGGGTGCAGGGACCTGGTCAGACGCGCCAAATGCCTGTAACTTGTGTATAAAGGTCACTGGATCCACCCAGCCTGACCCGGTTCAGGTAGAAATCTATCAAAAAGCTTACCCGGTGTTTCAAGAACTATATCCAGCTCTCAAAGGCAGCTTCACAAGTTTATCCAAACTTGAGGCAACCTGATAATTGTTCCCCTCTTGTTAGGCATCTCTTCTCTCCTCAAAATCCGTCCGAAAGGACGGATTTTGAACTCATAGAGGAATATTCCGGGCAGTTTATTTTGAGAATACTTTGATATGGTCTAAAATGAATTAATATGGACAAACAGCTTGACCAGGTAATCAATACAATAAACAAAACCGCTTTTGCCACCAATTTCTCAGGTGTGGTCTCAATTTTCAAAGACTCCAGAGCCATTTTACACAAAGCCTTTGGCTACCGGGATATCAAGAACCAGCTTCTCAATCAGACAGATACTGTGTTCGGCACCGCCTCGGGGACAAAGCTCTTCACTGCTCTGGGGATTGGAGCGCTGATCGACCTCGGTGAATTAACACTGGATACGACAGTTGGCGATATTTCACAGGAGTATCGCGGGTTCATAAACGAACGCGCCACCATCCAACAACTGCTATCGCACACCTCGGGGATTTTCGATTACTATGATGAGGAAATTGATCGGGATTTCGACAACTTCAAAACAGAGATCCCTTGGTGCGAACTGGAAACTCCAAAAGATTATTGGCCAATCTTCAAAGATAAAAAGATGAAATTCAAACCAGGAGAACGGTTCTCATATTCCAATGGCGGATTTGTCTTCCTGGGAATGATCATCGAAAAAATCAGTGGTCTGCTTTACCGCGACTTTATTAGTGAAACCGTGTTGAAGCCCGCTGGAATGACCCATTCGGGCTTCTTTGCTGGGAACGACCTGCCAAGAAACACCGCCATAGGATATTTGGAAGACCGCAGCCGCACAAACATTTTCCAGTTGCCCATTCGGGGAGCTGGCGATGGTGGCATGTATACCACCAGCGGTGATCTTTATTCATTCTGGCAATCCCTCTTCTCATATCAAATCATTTCGCGAAATTTACTCGGTGAATATCTGAAAACTCAATGGAAATTCGATGAGAGACGCGGTTACGGCTTGGGAATCTATATACGGCTCGATGACAGCATGTTTTTTATCGTAGGTGGAGATGCCGGCGTTGGTTTTGACTCAAGATATTTACCTGGACAAAGAATAACAGTCAACATCTTATCAAACATTACTAATGGTGAAGAGGAAATAAGAAACACGATTATGGAATCAATGGATGATGTTCTGAAAGGGAATTTAAGATGAAAAAAGTGTCTGAAGAAAAGAAGGCGTTTATCGATAAATTTCTCTCTGCTCCATTGATCGCGCGCATGGCAACCGCAGATCCAAAGGGCCGTCCCCATGTTGTGCCAGTGTGGTTTGGTTGGGATGGGAATTCCCTGTGGATCAGTTCCTTTGCCAATACACGGAAAATGGGAGAGTTAAAAACTAACCCCTTCCTCTCGGTGGTGATCGATGTCGCTGAAGTAAATGGCGCGAATAATGCGGTCGTATTCGAAGGCAAATGTGAGTTGATCACTGAGCCGCGCTCCCTCGTGGAACAAAAATCAACCTGGATCTATACGCGCTACTTGGGAGAAAAGGGCGTTCTTGCGAAGGATCCTCAAAGCTGGATTCATGATCCACTCAACACGATCATAAAGCTCACCCCCGAAGATACTTTCGTCTGGCAGATGTGACCTGTTGAGAAATAGTCCTAATCTCTCAGGATTGCTAATTAAATGAAGGAATTTCCTTTCGAGATACTTACATTTGTCAGAACGCAAAAGCTGACCAGGCGCGAAAACCGATTATAATGTGAGTTGGTTCTCCCAGACCATGGTGAACTTATCTTGTTTGGAAGGCGCGGTTTTCACCGATTTTCACTATAAATGTCTTCGAATGAAATTTATCCTCACCAACACAAAGTAAGCCGGACGATGAGAAGTGGCGTCAAAGGTCACGATCCACTTGTCATCTGGTTAACCGGTCTCTCCGGCAGCGGGAAGAGCACCATCGCCAACGAACTGGAGTACCAGTTAGTGACAAAACATTCCGCCCATACTTACCTGCTGGATGGGGACAATATCCGTACCGGATTGAACGCCGGATTGGGCTTTTCGGATAAAGACCGTAAAGAGAACATTCGCCGCATCGGCGAAGTGGCCAAATTGATGCACGATGCCGGTCTGGTCGTGATCACTGCGTTTATTAGCCCTTTCAGATCAGACCGCGACATGGTACGGCAGTTGTTCGCGCCCGGTGAATTCTGGGAAGTTTTTGTCTCCTGTCCGTTGGAAGTATGCAAGCAGCGCGATCCTAAAGGCCTATACATCAAGGCATTAAAGGGTGAAATCGCTCAGTTCACTGGGATCAATTCCCCTTATGAAGCTCCAATTTCCCCCGAGTTGATCGTCGAAAGCGATCTTCACCCGGTGGATGAATGTGTTTCGTCTATCTTAGCGAAGATGAAATCTTCGGGTATTCTCAAGAAATAAGCAAAGGATTCAGCATGGGTCATTTAGATGAACTTGAAACCCGTAGCGTATATATCCTCAGGGAGGCGTACGCGAATTTTAAAAACCTTGGAATGCTGTGGTCCATGGGAAAGGACAGTACCGTGCTACTGTGGTTGGCTCGAAAGGCCTTTTTTGGGCATGTCCCCTTCCCACTGGTGCATATTGACACGCATTTCAAGATTCCAGAAATGATCACTTACCGAGATCGGCTGGTGAGAGAAATGAAGCTGACGATGGTGGTTGGTACAAATGAAGAAGCTTTGGCTGAGAAACGCACCTTCCCCGATGGCAAGGTGGATCGCTTGACATGCTGCAAGCTGCTCAAGACCGAAGCCCTGACAAAGACCTTGAACGGCGAAGGTAAACGCTACGTGTTCAACCACGAAACCGATCGCTACGAGGTAGAAGAACACCCCGAACCCTTTACCGGTGTGATCGTCGGCGCACGCGCTGATGAGGAAGGCTCTCGTTCGAAGGAACGATACTTCTCACCTCGCGACCGTCAGAATGAATGGGACATTGCCGACCAACCGCCTGAATTTTGGAACCAATTTAAAACCGATTTCGCTCCCGGTACTAATATCCGTATCCACCCACTTCTGGACTGGACTGAATTGAATATCTGGGAATACATCCTGGCAGAGAACATCCCCACAGTTTCGCTCTATTACAATCAGGGTGACGGAAAACGCTACCGTTCTCTGGGCTGTTACCCCTGCACCTTTCCGGTTGAATCGAATGCCAGGACCGTCGAGGAAATCATCGAGGAATTAAAGGTTGGAAAATTTGCCAATATCGCAGAACGCTCCGGCCGCGCCCAAGATAAGGACGACGGCGGCGGGCTTGAAACCCTGCGGCGGGAAGGATACATGTAAAATGCAGATGGATGTCGATCTGAACAAAGACCAGATGAATGTCGTTTTCGTCGGCCACGTCGATCACGGCAAGAGCACCATCGTCGGCCGGCTGCTTGCTGACACCAATTCGTTGCCCAAGGGTAAGCTTGAGGCAATCCAGGAAAAATGCAAGAAGAGCGGTAAGCCCTTCGAATATGCGTTCCTAATCGATGCTCTTAAGGATGAACAGGCGCAGGCCATCACCATTGATGCTGCCCGTGTATTCTTCCAATCTAAATTACGTAATTACATCATCATCGACGCTCCCGGCCACATCGAGTTCATCAAGAACATGGTGACCGGCGCCAGCCATGCAGAAGCCGCCATCCTCGTCATCGATTCTGCTGAAGGTGTGCAGGAAAATTCCCGCCGCCATGGTTATCTGTTGTGGATGCTGGGTATCAAGAAGATCGTTGTCGCTGTCAACAAGATGGACCTCGTCGATTTCAAAGAATCCACTTATAACTCCATTGTCAAGGAATACAGCGATTATCTGGCTGGTATCGGTGTCAAAGCCATGTCATATATCCCAGTAAGCGGGCATGAAGGCGATAATATCAGCAACAAAAGCAAACATATGGCCTGGTATCAAGGCCCCACCCTGCTCGAGGCACTCGATGCCTTTGAAAAAGAAAAGGCAACGCCCGATCTGCCGCTTCGCTTACCAGTGCAGGATGTGTATCACTTTTCTGATTTTGGCGACAACCGCCGTATCATCGCAGGCAACATTTCAAGTGGTAAATTGAAAGTCGGCGATGAGTTGGTTTTTTATCCTTCGGGTAAGCGCACCAAGATCAAGACTATCGAATCATTCAACACCCCCAAGAAAACCAATGCTGAAACCGGTCAGGCTGTGGGCATCACAATGCAGGAACAGATCTATATCAAACGCGGCCAGATCGCCTCGCACGCCAACGATACCCCTCCCTTCATCAGCTCACGTATGCGCGCCAGTCTCTTCTGGCTGGGTAAACAGCCACTGGTGATCGGCAAGGAGTATCTGTTAAAGCTTGGCACCGCACGTGAAAAGGTGAGGGTCGAAGTCATTCACAAGGTCATCGATGCGTCCGATTACGCCAGCCATGGTGACAAGAAAGAGATCGGTCACCATGACGTTGCCGAGGTGACCTTCAAGTTGGCGCATCCGATCGCATTCGATACCTCGGAGAAATTCCCTGAGACCAGCCGCTTTGTGTTGGTGGATGAATACGAAATCAGGGGCGGCGGTATCGTGTTGAATTCGGAATCCGATGAAGACGAGAGCATCCGCGCGGACGTTTATACCCGTAATGAGAAGTGGGTGCAGAGCCTGGTTTCTATGGAAGATCGCGCTGAGAAATACAATCAACGCTCCTCACTTATCGTCATCACAGGTCCAAAAGGCGTTGGCAGAAAGTCACTTGCCCGCAAGTTGGAGAGGCAGTTGTTCGAATCAGGCAAGTTGGTCTATTACCTGGGCCTTGGTTCACTGCTTTATGGAGTCAATGCCGACCTGAAACGCCACGATGCTCCCGGCGGATGGCGCGAACACGTGCGCCGTTTTGCTGAAGTATCTAACCTGTTCATCGATGCCGGAGTACTCCTCATTGTCACTGCCATCGAATTAAACCAGGAGGACCTGGACGTCCTCAAGACCGTCATTGGTGAAGACAAGATCCAGGTGGTCTGGGTGGGTGACAAGGTCTCTACTGATATATCCTATGATATTCATGTGAAGAGTCGGGATGAGATCAATGAAGGTGTTGTGAAAATAAAACATTTGCTTCAAGATCGCGGCATCATCTTTAAGCCATAAGTTTCCGATACTTAACTCATCAAGGATCCGGTTGAGTTGATCAACCGGATTCATTTTTTGTAAATTATGGAGATTCGATTAAGGACCCTTGACTTGTCTGTCAAAATTATGTATCATATCTCTATCAAGTCTACTATTTCAATAGGATTATAAGAGATATGCAGTTATCCAAAAGAGGAGAATACGGACTTCGTGCAATGATCCAACTGGCCCATCCGGCACCGGATGGTTCAACCACAGTGATGCAGATCAATGATATTGCGACACTTGAAAAAATGCCCGTAAAATTCCTTGAACAAATCCTGCTTACTCTTAAAAATGCCGGCCTCTTACAAAGTAAACGCGGCATGACTGGCGGGTACTATCTGGCCAAACCTGCCAACGAGATCATGCTCGGGCAGATCGTACGTATTTTGGATGGACCGCTGGCACCCATCCGTTGTGTTAGCCAGATGGCTTATGAACCCTGCGGCTGCCCCGATGAAAAGAGTTGCGGTCTGCGCATGATCATGGGTGATGTACGGAATGCCATCGCAGGAATTCTGGATAATACCTCCCTTGCAGATATTTCTGCAAGATCGCGTGCCGCAAAAAGCTAATTTTTTTGGTTATATTGTCTACTGTTGCTATAGACATAATAATAAACTAACAAATGAGGTGAATAAGATGAGCAAGAAACTTTCTTTACTACTCGTGATCATGTTGTTGAGCGTCACTATCCTTTCGTCGTGCGCAAAAGCCGAAGAAGGCACTGCTGAAGCCACTATTTCGGTTCCAGCGACCTCAGCCCCCGCTACCGATACCCTATCAGGGAACATCACCATCTCCGGTGCCTTTGCGCTGTACCCGATGATGACCCGTTGGGCTGAAGAATATCAGAAAATCCACCCGAACGTAACCTTCGACGTTTCCGGTGGCGGCGCAGGTAAAGGCATGACCGATGCCCTCTCCGGCGCAGTCGATATCGGCATGGTTTCCCGTTCCGTTACGGATGAAGAGACCGCTCAGGGTGCCTATACCATCCCTGTTGTCAAAGACGCGGTATTCCCAGTGGTCAATGCTCAGAATCCAGCAGCTGATAAATTAAAGACCCAGGGTATCTCCCAGGCCATGTTCGTCAAGATCTTTGTCACCGGTGAAGTGACCACATGGGGTGAAGTGGTTGGCGATCCGACCATCACCGATGAGATCCATGTTTATACCCGTTCCGATTCCTGTGGTGCTGCCGACATCTGGGCAAAATTCCTGGGTGGCAAGCAGGATGACCTGCAGGGCATTGGCGTTGACGGCGATCCCGGCTTACTTGCCGCGGTCATCTCAGATCCACTTGGAATAGGATATAATAACCTTGGTTATGCCTTTGACTTGACCACCGGTCTGACCACCGAGGGCGCCTTGATCGTCCCAATCGATGATAACAATGATGGCATCGCAAACGATGACGAGGTTGCCGATAGCCTGGAAAAAGCTGTTGAGCTCATCAAAGCGGAGAAATATCCCGAACCTCCAGCCCGTGTTGAGAACCTGGTTACCAATGGCAAACCTTCCGGCCTGGTTGCCGACTTCATCAACTGGATCCTGACCGACGGACAGCAATTTGTCAGTGAAGCAGGGTACGTCCAACTTTCAGAAGATCAACTAAATACCTCACTGGGATTGTTGAAATGAGCATCTGCGAAAAATCGCAGCAAAGACAAACTACAAAATCTGAATCAATGGAAGGTCGGTTTACCCGGCCTTCCATTCCTGCTCGTATCCAGCAGGAAAAAAGAGCGAGAAAATTTTATTTCGTGATCACGCTCATTCCGATCATTCTGCTCGTAATCATCATCGTTGCCTTGATCGTCAAATCGTGGCCTATTTTACAAAAATACCCCCTCAAAGACCTGTTGCTTGGCGAGATTTGGAAACCCCAAAAAGGTCAGTTTGGCTTTTTACCATTTATTGCTGGTACTTTTTGGGTAACCCTCGTCGCTCTCGTCTTTGCGGTTCCCCCCAGCATTTTCACCGCGATTTACCTCTCTGAATATGCCCGTAAAGCGACCCAGGCGATCGCTAAGCCAATGCTCGACCTTCTCGCAGCCATTCCTTCGGTTGTTTACGGTGTGTGGGGGTTGCTCGCGATCGTACCTTTGATTGGCAAGCATGTATCTCCTTTCTTTGAAAAATATCTGGGTTTTATCCCCTTTTTCACCAGTAAGAATCCCACCGGGTATGGCATCCTAGCCGGTGGAATTGTATTAGCTGTAATGATATTACCATTTATCATCGCGATCACCTATGAAGTGCTTTCGGTTGTCCCGCAGGATGCCCGTCAAGCTTCCCTCGCTCTCGGTGCCACGCGATGGCACACCGTCGTTCACGTGGTTCTCCCACAGGTTGGACCCGGTATCGGTGCAGGTGTGGTTCTTGGCGCATCCCGCGCGATGGGTGAAACCATGGCTGTTCTAATGGTGGTTGGTAATGTAGCCAATATTCCTCATTCCATCTTCGATTCAGCCTATCCGCTCGCAGCGCTTATTGCCAATAACTATGGCGATATGATGTCTATTCCACTCTATGATGCGGCATTGATGTCTGTTGCCTTGATGTTGTTGGTGATTATCCTTATTTTCAATATCATTTCTACCCTGATTCTAAAAGGGTTCTTGAGGCATCCATGAGTATGAAAAAACGCTGGCAACGGCGTCATGTCACCGAAGCTTTTTTTAAAGGAATCATGTTCCTTTCTGTCGCGTTGGTTGTGTTCAGCCTTGGATACATCTTATGGACCATCCTACGCAAAGGGCTTCCAGCCATGTCGTGGGCAATGATCACTCAAACCCCTAAAGGCGGTTACTACCTGGGTAAAGAAGGTGGCATCTTGAACGCCATCGTCGGTTCCCTATATATGGCCCTTGGTGGCACTCTGATCGCCGTGGTCTTTGGTTTACCCATCGCGCTATATCTTGAGACTTACTTGAAGAATTCACGCTGGGGATATTACGTCCGCTTATCGCTGGATGTCTTATGGGGGATCCCCTCTATTGTTTATGGTGCGTTCGGCTTTACATTAATGCTTGCTATCGGTCTTCGATCTTCTCTTCTAGGCGGAATTATTGTTCTTGCCCTGCTTGAACTTCCCATCATGGTTCGTGCCATGGATGAGGTGATCCGGCAAATGCCAAAAGATCTGGAACAGGCAGCTCTGGCAATCGGTTGCACGAAACTCGAAGTAGCGCTACATGTCGTTATTCGCCAGATGATGCCCGGTATTGTTTCGGCTATTTTGCTTGCATTTGGACGCGGTATCGGCGACGCAGCATCAGTCTTGTTTACCGCTGGATATACAGACAGAATTCCCACTTCGTTAATGAATCCTGCAGCCTCACTGCCACTCGCAATCTTTTTCCAATTGAGTACTCCGTTCAAGGAAGTGCAGAATCGCGCTTATGCTGCTGCGCTTGTCCTGACGATTATTGTCCTTATCGTCAGTCTCGGATCGCGTTGGCTCTCATCAAGATTAAGCAAGTATTCGATAAAGTAAGGAAGACTATGGAATCTCACATCCAGATTAAACACCTCAACGTCCAATATGGTAACAGTCCCGCGCTAAGAGACGTTAACCTTGAAATCCCGCGAAACCAGATCACAGTTATCATGGGGCCATCGGGCTGTGGAAAAACGACGTTACTTAAGAGCCTTAACCGGTTCCTTGAGCTGGAAGAAACAACGAAGATTCAGGGGAAGGTCATTGTCGACGGCCAAAATATTTATGGAAAAGATATTGACGTTACAGAAGTCCGAAAAACGATCGGTTTGTTGGCGCAGCGTCCCTATCCCCTACCAATGTCGATTTATGATAATGTGGCTCATGGTTTACGTCTGCACCATCTCAAGAAAGGCCGCAAGGAAATCGATGAAGCTGTCCAGCATTACCTCGAACACGCGGGGCTCTGGGATGAAGTGAAGAACCGGCTGCATGACCCTGCTACAAGCCTTTCAATTGGCCAGCAACAACGCTTGTGCCTGGCGCGTGGGTTGGCTGTGGAACCTGAGATCATCCTGGGAGATGAACCCACCTCGGCGTTGGATCCGATCTCATCGCAGCACATTGAGAAGAAACTAATGGAATTGAAGAGCGATTACACGATTGTTATTGTCACTCATATCCTCCGCCAGGCAAAACGTTTGGCCGATTATGTAGTATTCATGTACCTGGGTGAGGTGGTGGAAGCAGGTCCAGCTCAACAGATATTTGAAAACCCAAAGAAAGATAGAACCAAAGGATACCTCGCGGGTCAATTCTAACAAGATAAAAATCTCGTCGGTAATGACGAGATTTTTCATCCTATAGATAGTGGCTGCTCTTTTCATTTCTCGATATTATCAACAAAAACATCTTTTCCTGGAAGAATCGCCCCCCTTCTCTTGAGAAAAAGGGGGGCGACAAATCCATTGAATTGAAGCTTGCACTTTTTTAAGGTGATTGTTTCAGATTTTGAAATAATCACTTTACATACAGTTCATATCCTTACTGAGTTTTGAAGGTGAAATACGAAGTCTTTGAGCCATTGGCGTAATCCGTGCCCCAGCTATTGGTACCTCGTACCTGCCAATAATATCTGGTGCTCGCGGAGAGCGTAAGAGTCACACTTGTGGCTGAACCAACGTTGACCCAGCCTGTAGAACAAGCTTTGTCGTTGGAAGTGTCAATACAATACTCATAGGTCGTGTATGGTTCCTTTGGCCCCCACTTCAGAGTTACGTTAACAGGAACATTCGCAGCACTATTTGTTGGGTATTTCTTATCAAAATCTGCTTTACCACCAGTCTTGAACGTCCAGTAGCTGCTAGAATCGCCATTAGCGTATACAATACCTGCGGTATTGACCGCCCTTACCTGCCATGAGTAAGTTGTGTTTGCTTTGAGATTGGTAAGGACAACGCTTGTTTTTAGACCGGTGCTAACCCAGGTTGTATCGCATTTACCGTTGCTGGAAAGATCGATACAGTATTCATATCTGACGGCATTAGAGCTGCTACCCCAACTCAGGGTAAGCTGCTTCTGCTGGAAGACTGAGCTATTAGGAACTGCCTTTTTATTGAAAGTCCGCGGTGTTGTTCCAGTCGTGAACTTCCAAAAATAATCCAATTTTCCATTAGCGTAAACTGTCCCCGCGCTGTTCACAGCTCTAACCTGCCAGTAGTAAATGGTACCGGCTGACAGCCCCTTTACTGTTACTGAAGTCTTCAATCCAGCGTTTACCCAACTGGTTGAACACTTACTGTCATTGGTCGCGTCCACGCAGTATTCATACTTGGTTACACCGCTGCTCGCAGACCATGTTAAGACAACGTCTGTCGCCTGATTTACTGCCGATTTGGCTGGGCTTGTTTTATTGAAAGCTGTGGGGGCATTCAATCCCATTGAACTTGCTTGAACTACGTCTGCGGAACTCCCCAAAAAGAGAGTGACAACGAACATCCCACAAATGATCGATTGCCAGATACGTTTGAACATCAAAGATCTACTCATTTTTACCTCTTTTTCCTTTTACGTGTTTCCTGTTAAGGTCGGAATCCTAATTTTCAGGAACCTTTCAGGTAGAAGTTTACCATGATTGACAAGGTTTTTAACCTTATGAAGAAAATTCTAATTGTCAAGGAAATTTATTAATCATTCATCCACTCAATAAAAACAGGCTCATATATAATCTTAAGTAATAAAAATGGAAATCTTATTAAGTTTTGAAACGCTTTTATGAAGGTTACTAGAAAAGAAGAACTATGAACTCGTTCCCATGTAGACGCTAATTAGCTACGACTAGATGCTTGTTTAGAGAACCAATCTTTGCTATTTTAAGAATATATGTCCACAATACGAGCACAATTACTACCTGAGACAATATTGAAGGAAAAACGTTATGGAAAATACAGACCTCTTCAGCGCTTTACTTGAGAACACGAATGAGCGAATCTACTTTAAAGACCTTGAAGGTCACTTCATCAAAGCCTCAAAATCGATGGCAGAGCTTTTTGGTGTCAACGATCCAAATTTATTGATTGGAAAGAAAGATGCCGATTTTTTCAGCCCTGAACATTCCAATCAGGCATTACTCGATGAGAAAGAAATCATCCGAACCGGTAAGGCAATCACAAGAGAAGAAAAGGAAACCTGGCCAAACAAACCAGATTCATGGGTAATGACAACAAAAATGCCACTACTCGATCAAAACGGGAAAGTGATTGGAACCTTTGGTATTTCGAGAGATATCACTAATAGAAAGATCGCTGAAATGGCCCTTGATAGGGAGCGTTCTTTGCTACGAACTTTGATCGATCATATTCCAGACAGAATTTATGCCAAAGATCTGCAAGGACGAAAATTTATCTCAAACACAGCTGACTGGCAAGCCAGCGGTGCGAAATCAGCTGAGGATATTCTTGGAAAGACCGATTATGAATTATATCCAAATGAATTGGCAGAAAGATATTGGGAGGATGATAAACGCATTCTACTGAACGGAGATTCGATCATCAATCGTGAAGAACCAGGGTTGGATGAAAATGGAAATCCGGTTTGGATCGTGACAACTAAAGTACCCTTGCGTGACAATCAGGGGAATATCACCGGTCTGGTGGGCATTGGTAGGGATTTTACAAAAGAACGTAATGCTGAGCATGAGCTCCATCGTCAAGAACAGTTCTTTTCCGCATTGATGATGAACAGTCCAATCGCCATTGAGGTATTGGATGAAAATAATAACGTGATCACCTGCAATCCAGCATTTGAAAACCTCTATGGCGCCAAACTTGATGAAATTATGGGAAAAAATGCTGGTTTGTTTTATAACGACCCCGCTGCCCAAAAAGATGCCATCGAATTCCTGGAGACAGCAAAATTAGGCCCACAACGTGTCGTTCGTGAACGTCCAAAGCGCGATGGCACTCAGGTGACTGTTGAGATTTCAGCAGCTCCTGTGATTGTTCAGGGCGCTAGAGTCGGTACCGTTGTTAGTTTCCATGACGTGACCGATTTGGAAAAAGCCCGTATGGAAGCAGAAAATGCCAACCGGGCAAAAAGTGAATTCCTGGCAAATATGAGCCATGAAATCCGCACTCCTATGAATGGTGTGATCGGGATGCTCGAATTGGCCCTCGATACCAACCTGACCACAGAGCAGCGCGATTATTTGACCACTTCGCTTCAAAGCGCTGAAGCTCTTCTTACCTTGTTGAATGACATTCTCGATTTTTCAAAGATTGAAGCCAAGCATCTTGATCTGGAGAAAATTCCATTCAATTTGCGTACAACTGTGGAAGATGTTGCTTTCACGCTCGCAGAAAGAGCGCAAAGTAAAGGATTGGAATTGATCTGTCAGATCGACCCTGATCTGCCCATGGATTTGATGGGTGATCCTGCCAGGCTTCGTCAAATATTGGTCAATTTAGCCGGTAACGCCATCAAATTTACGAGTCAGGGAGAGATACTGATTCAGGCAGAACTAGATTCAGACTCGAACGTCAAACCAATTATTCGGTTTTTAGTAAAAGATACCGGAGTGGGGATTCCAGTCGATCGTCAGAAGCTAATCTTCGAACGCTTCACCCAGGGGGATGGATCCACCACTCGAAAATATGGTGGAACAGGTCTTGGACTGACGATCAGCAAGCAATTAGTCGAAATGATGGGTGGCACTATAGGCGTTGAAAGTCAGCCTGGCCAAGGAAGTAACTTTTGGTTTAAGATTCCTTTTGAGAAAAGTGAAACAAAAACAGAAGTATCAGAAAAGACAACAGCGTCACCTTCTTCCATAATGGGTCTGCACATCCTGGGTGTAGACGATAACGCGACTAACCGTATCATTCTATCAAGAATGGTAAATTCGTTTGGCTGCCGTGTTCAAATGGCTGAGAACGGGTTATCAGCATTAGCTATGTTGCGATCAGCGATTGAACAGAATGATCCTTTTAAGATCGTCCTGCTCGATCTGCAAATGCCCGGGATGGATGGGGAAGAGACCGCTCGGCTGATTAAATCTGACCCCGCGCTGAAAGACACCAAAATAATTATCCTTACTTCAATGGGTCAACGCGGTGATGCTGCAAGATTGCTCGCGGTGGGTTGTTCCGGTTATCTCCTTAAACCAGTCAAGATGCAAATGCTCTATGAAGCTCTTGGAACTGTACTTGAAGAAAATCCTGTCAAACCTCAACTCGTGACCCAGCACTCCATCTCCGAAAAAGTAAGGAAAGAAACAAGGATTCTTCTGGCAGAAGATAATCCGGTAAACCAAAAATTGGCTGTTTTATTGCTTCAAAAAGCTGGATATTCAGTTGACGTGGTAGGTGATGGCACTCTCGCGGTGGAACGAGTTCAAAAGGAAAAATATAATCTACTGTTGATGGACGTTCAAATGCCAGAGATGGATGGGTACGATGCTACCCGAGCCATCAGAATATGGGAAGCGAATAAAGGCCAAGATCACCTCCCAATCATTGCCATGACAGCAAGCGCCATGAAAGGCGACCGTGAAAAATGCCTTGAAGCGGGCATGGATGACTATGTCTCAAAGCCATTGAAGCCAGAATTGTTGTATGAAGTAATAAAGAAGTGGAGTTCGGAAGAGAAACTCTTAGCAGAACCTGCTCCCCTTCATGCCACAGAAACAGAAAAAGATATGGAGTCATTACCCCCATTGAGCATCGAAGAAGCGCTGGATCGATTTGGCGGTAATCGCACAATTTTCAATCAAGTTTGCAAAGAATTTCTATTGAGCCTCCCTGATCGGATCGAGGCAATGAAAAATGCCAATTCTGGAGGAAACTTACAGGAATTTTACCGATTAGTGCACAACTTAAAGGGAGTCTCTGCCAATCTTTGCGCCAATCGAATGGCAATACTCATGCAAGAGTTGGAAGAAATGGGAGCACGGGACGAAATGAATGAGGTTCCTGGCGTTTTGGCTCAAGTGCAAGGCGAAGCGATGCGTTTGCAGAATTACTGTGAAGATAACTTTGGTATTGAAAAACTTTAATCGAATACTTCGAATCCTTGACCAGCGATAATCTTTATTACATGCTTCGCCAATTCATGGACAAGCGTCATTGACATTTCAATTTATAATTCTGTCGGGTCTGATTTTCCCATAAACAATAATTCGCGAGGAAACCTATGTGTGGAATTTTCGGAATAGTGACAGAAGATGAGCAAGCGCTGGGCCCTATCCTGGTGGAGGCTGCCCGTCGCCTCACCTACCGTGGCTATGATTCTGTGGGAGCTGCGACAATCAGCGGAGCGAAGATCGACCTGCGTAAAGACAAAGGCAAGGTTGATGACGTGGCGGCAAAATATAACTTTGCTGAGATGACCGGACAACGTGGAATTACTCAGTTACGCTGGGCCACTTTCGGTGAACCCTCTATGGTTAATTCACAACCTCATCTCGATTCCGATGGAGACATGGTTGGCGCGCACAATGGCAATGTGGTAAATAACGCCGAGCTGCGCCTGCAGTTTATGGCTGAGGGCATGACTGTTCGCTCGCAAAACGATGGCGAGTCGTGCGTGCATGCCGTGGAACGTTACATAGATAAAGGCAACGGATTTATCGATGCCATCCGAAAAGCTTATGAAGACCTTCAGGGTGACTATGCCTTTGTCATTGGCCGAATCAACGACGATAAACTTTACGCCATCAAAAAGGGTTCAGGCCTGGTGGTTGGAATCGGCGAAGGGTTCACCTGTGTTTCATCGGATCTACCCTCGATACTGCCACTGACACGTAAGGTTTTGCGCCTTAACGATGGTGAGATCGTCACCCTTCTCCCTGACCATGTGGAATTGCACTCCGTTCTCGACGGCAATCCGATCGAGCGCGCCCCTGAAATGATCACCGAGGAAATGAGTGCCGTTCAAAAAGGCGGTTTTGCTCATTTCATGCTTAAAGAAATCCACGAACAACCACAGGTAGCCCGCGAACTGCTTCATCGTCTCGAAAGCGATTCTGCGGTAGATGACATCCTGGAGAGCATTAAACATGCCCGCAACGTGTACTTTATGGGCTGTGGCACAAGTTACCATGCGTGTCTGGCTGGTTCTGTTTACTTTGCCCAACTAGCTCATAGAACGGTCATCCCGGTGGTTTCCACGCAATTCATCCCTCAATACCTCCCTACCATTGGAAAAGAGGATGTTGGTATTTTCGTCAGTCAATCAGGCGAAACCAAGGATGTTCTCAATGCGTTATACGCCGCTCAAAAAGCCGGAATGACCTGTTACGGCATGGCGAACGTTATCGGATCCACACTGACACGTGCTACCATTGCTTGCCTGCCATTGTGTTGCGGTTATGAGATCAGTGTGCCAGCCACCAAAACTTTTACTAACCAGGTGATCAGTTTCTTGTATCTGGCATACAAATTCGCCGGTAAAGACATAAAAGAGTTGGACAGTATCCCCGACCTGATGGCACAAACCATTGCCTTGACCGCTCCCCAGACAGAATCATTAACAACTTCAATTAACGAATGGGACGATCTTTATTGTCTGGGCTACGGAGCGACGTTCCCGATGGCGCTCGAAGGGGCATTAAAACTCAAGGAGGTAACCTACGCTCACTGCGAGGGTATGCTCTCCACCGAATTCAAACACGGACCCCTCTCAGCGGTCACTCCAAACTTTCCGATACTGTTCGCTGTGCCCCCGGATGAGGTACCACTTATCGTCAGCGGCTTAAACGAGGTGACTTGCCGGGGAGGCCGTGCCATCGCAATCGGTGAACCAGACGAAAGGTTGAACGCCAATGCCAGCGATGTAATCACACTGCCAAAAACCAACCCCGCCTTTAGTTCGTTGTTGGCAGTGATCCCGTTGCAATTACTTTCTTATTACATGACAGTAGCCAGAGGATTCGATCCTGACTTTCCCAGAAACCTCAGCAAGACCTTGACAGTCGATTAAATTTTTCTGCATGTATAATTAATTCATTATCTGAAAATATATAGGCGGATTTATGTCAAGAAGATTGAAAAAAAGAAAAACAGTAGTCCAACATACCAATATTAACCGTTCATGGATTGTGTTAATCGTGATTGCGGCGCTTGTGGTCGCCGCAGTCTTGTTCATCAAGATCCGTTCTGGGGCTTATACTCTTGGGCTTCACCCCACCCGGACTCCGGTTGCGATGACAGCGACGCCGATGAACAAGGCTCTTCCATCTGAAGTAAGCCCTGCGCAAGCTTCGCAAATGCAGGCGAGCGGCGCGCTCATTCTGGACGTGCGGGAACAGGATGAATGGGATGCTGGTCATGTGGAAGGAGCTACACTGATTCCATTGGGTGAATTAGCCAATCGATTGAGTGAACTTCCACAAGACACGCAGATCATCGTCATGTGCAAGTCTGGGAATCGCAGCGCGAAAGGCCGCGATCTTTTACTGGCAAATGGGTTTACCTAGGTTACCAGCCTGGCCGGTGGGATCACTGCCTGGATAGAAGCTGGATTGCCGACGGTCACAGGCAAGTAGAACCTGTCAATCATTTTAAAAACAAACGAGATAGCAATCGCTATCTCGTTTATCTTTAGGAATCTATACGTTAATCTTTCTTATCCTCGGAGGTATTGTCCTTCTTGTTTTCTTTCTCTTCATCACCATTCAGGCCATCTTTAAAATTTCGAATCCCTTTGCCCAATTCGCTGGCAACCTTGCTGATGCGGCCGGGACCGAACAGAAGGAGAACAATCACCAACACAATAAGAATTTCAGCCCAACCGGGTAATCCCATATTTCACTCCTGGAACCAAATCTATACAATCTTATTTCATTTCTGATTGTATATTAATTCCCTCGGAATAGCCATAGGTGAGTTTTATGCCGCAGTTGCAATCGCGTTGAGAAAAGCATCCACCACCTGGCGTAACATTGGTTCGGGCATGGCACCCACCTGTTGGTGGATCACTTTTCCGCCGGAGATGAATAACATTGTCGGTATCCCCTGCACGCCATATTTCATGGCCCACTCAGGATTCTCGTCAGTATTCACTTTTGCAACAACCAGCTTGCCATCCTGATCGGTGGCGATCTTCTCAAGGATCGGGGCAACCGCACGGCAAGGTCCGCACCAGGGAGCCCAAAAATCAACGATCACGGGCAGTTTGGATTGCAATACGGTTTTCTCGAAAGCAGCATCGGTTACATGGATCGGTTCACTCATTTTTCTCTCCAAATCTTAAACTCTTCGCCTTTCAGCAAAGGACTTTTCTGTTCTTATTGATGATTTTTTGTAGGAAAAGTGACAATAATGGTTATTTATTCGATCCGCTTCCAATCGAATATTTCACAAAGCTCTTCGTACGTACTGCTTGCTTGACTGCTTCTTTATATCTTCCCGGATCATTTGCGAGAAGGAGAAGGTAATCTGCCAGGGCATCCGTGATCGACACATGCGTTTTGTATTCAATATCCTGGTAGATCGGAGAAGAATTCGCTTCCAAAAAAACCCAACGGCCGTCGTCCTGCAAAACAAAATCAATACCACTGAAAAGCAACCCACACTCTCTCATTAAGGCAATACTATTAATCCTTACTTCTTCAGGCAAATATTCTGCGGGATAAATTTGGTCACCCCGTTGATATGCCGGGTTTTCACGATAATCCAGATAAGTGGAAGGGATTCTGACGCAGGAGACAACCTTTTCACCGACAATCGTTACCCTGACAGCCACGCCTTTGACCTGCTCTTGAAAGATCACCGGGGAAGCTGTCAAAAGATCCAATTCTTTCATGGCTACGTCATCGAACAGACGGCATAACCCTCCCCCCATGGAAGGTTTATAAACGATATCTCCCACTTCCGCTTTAAAATCCAATACCCTTTGTTTGTGATTGGTAACAAGCGTACGCGGAATATTTAACCCTGATTTCCGAGCCATATCCAGTTGAAATGTTTTGATCTGCAACACGCCTCCATTCTCAGGAGGGTTGACTACCGGGATCCCACGCGCACCCCAGGAAAGTACCATCGCCAATTCAAACGAGTAACGTTCCTGACGGTGCATATACTCATTGAACCAATCTTCAAATAAAACAAACTCTTCATCTGCGCGAAAGATCGGCGGCAATGGAGACATCACATAGCGCAAGAACCAGGCTTTTACTTCATCGAGTAGTTTTCCCTGGTAGTAGAAGTGACCATCAGAATAACTGAAATCTTCACCATGGTTGATTGCTGAAGATTCCACCAACACGACCTTTACACCGCGCCGCGTTAGCGCTTTATCGAGTAATTTACACTGCGAGTCTTCGCGCGATCCGAATATTCCAATTTCCATTATTCCTCAATGAACCAGTAAATGAACCGCCGTCATTATGTATTTGCACGAATTGCATGTCCACGCCTCATAACTCACTATTCCCACTGTAATCGGGCGTTGTAACCCTCTTCTCCAAAGTCTGTCGTGAAGTTTGGCATACTGGGCATTTTTCCCTGCGACCCTTCTTCACCGAATTCTGATGTTTGTGGAGGAGGATCATTCAGTATCTTCTTAATTTCTGGAATAACCGGTGATTGTCCTTCTTCGCCTACCGCCATGGTACTGACTCTTCCTTCATCCCCAGGAGCCTGTCCCTCTTCAGCCGTAAGCATAGAGACAGCTTGGCCATCTTCATTCAATGTTTCGGTAGGATGAATTGGGCTTTGCCCTTCTTCACCAACTGCCAGGGTTGTAAATGTTTTACCAGGAAACGGTTCCTGACCCCATTCGCCTGCTGAATCAAATGTTGAATCCGGCAGCCCTCCCGGTGCTTTTTGACCTTCTTCCCCAACTTCCATCGAGGTTGCGTATCCCGGCTCTTGCGACGTTTCCCCGGCGATCATGGCTGCTGTCATCACAGCTCCGCCCACCCCGGCTCCAACCGCACCAGTGACGCCAAACCTGGAATCCATATGCTGCCATTTGGCCAGTTCGCGTTCCATCCTGCTAGCCAGGATCGACAGATCTTCTCCGCGACCCTGCAATGACTTCGACACCGTTTCAAATTCACCGATAAACTCATCCCGGCTGGCTCCCTGCCACGGAATTGCAGAAACCGAGCTGGATAAACTTTGAATTTCATTTGTTATTTCAACACTTGATTGCTGTAAGGCCTTTATCGCCAACTGAATCTGATCCGTATCCATGTGAACGATACTCATAAATTCTCCCTAATATTTATTACGGATTTAATTTGCTAGCTACTCAATTATATATCCAATGAAAGAATCGAATGGAATTCCTGCTTACTGGTTCCAATCTGCCGGATAGGTGACATAGACAAAACGGACCCTGTTGGGGGTTCCGAAAGTGATACTCGACCCTTTCGGGATGAAGATAACATCCCCTGCGCTGCCCCGGACGGATTCCTTGCCACGGGTGATGACCAATTCTCCCTCCAGCACGATATCGATCTCATCGTATGACAGTGTCCAGGGAAACTCACCCTTCTCAAGAGTCATATAGCCCGAACCCATCGGAGAACGGTCTGCTGAGGTGACAACATCCTTGAGGCGGACATGTGCGGCATCCCCTGCTCCACCGCTGCCAAAGGGTTCAAGCTGAACGCCGAACCCGCTTACTTTTTTCAATGGGGGCAAGGCGACTTCTGGTTTCTCCTCCGGCTTGAGGGTTACCGATTTCGAATGAGTACCCTCTCGCAGTAGACGGATCCCCAGCGCCTGTGCCACATCCTCCGCTTCGCTGGTGACGATATCATCCGGGCTGAGGATAAGCACGTCCGTCTTGCGCAGGTGGGCAAGCTGGATGATGTCGGCGGCCGTGAAAAATTGATGAGGCATAGGACCTCCGGATCAGAACTTCATCGGGTTGGCAGCCACTTCAAGCACGGCATCTCGAAAGGCATTTGCAGCCGCCAGGCAGGCCGGTTGGTCGCCGGTGAGGATGGCACCCATATAGTTGGTTTCTGAAGGCGGCATGGTCAATGAGGCAATTGTTACTGCTGCTGCCTTGAGCGCGTTGTCCAGCGCCACCAGACCTTCCATGGGGGGCGCCACCAGGTAAGCCAGCGGTGACCCCAACGCGACGCCAGCGATTTTAGATAGATACGCCCCGGCGCGCGAAATGACATGCGGGAAGAACGCGATGGAGCCATCGGCGTTGGCGGAGTACCAAAAAGCTTCGCTTTGCATATAATCCACGGCGGCGCGCAGCCCTGAGCTAACCTCCTCGGGGGTCGGTCCAGCCAAGATAGCCATGATCTCTCCCGATATCAATCCAGAGGAATGTTTGGCACCTGCGTAGAACGAACGCGCGTACACCACCTCCACATCAGCCATTTTGGTGGCGTGGTCAATTGACACATACGTGGCGTCATCATTATCAGAGGTGATCAAGCCGATTGATAATTGATCATCGCGCAAATTTAACTCCGCCGCGAAACTCCGCTCTACCCTGGGAATGAGCTGCACTGAAAGCGGTGTTGCGCGTATAGGATCGAGAATCGCCATACTCACCTACCTGGTTGCCAGCTTTAATTTTACGCCGGATGCCTGCTGCTGGATCATCTTCTGAGCCAGTTGCACAATAAAAGCTCCGGCTTCGAGCGGATTTGTGCCACCATTTTCGAATATATTACACACCACATCACGATCTGCATCATTCTGACCTGAACGCGGACGATAACCCATGTACGCGCTCATGCTCTCTGCTCGTCCCAGACCGGGACGTTCTCCGATGAGAAGCACGAGTACATCCGGATGGAGGAGGTCTCCAATATCGTTCATCACACCGACGCGGCAATACTTGATGTAAAAAGGAGTACCAACTACCAATCCTGCTGTTTGAAAGCCCTGACGCATCACCGGAAAGATACTGCGCAAATTAGCCTCGATGGCAGCAGCACTCAATCCATCTCCCACCACGATCTGAACGTTTGGCGAACTGACGCAGCGTTCAGAAATCATCCGCTTTGCTTCTTCATTCAACTGTCTTCCCAAATCTGGGCGAAGCAGGTATTCATCCTTGCCTTCACTAACCCGGGTCTGAACTGTAAATAATCCAAACTCATCGAGGAGATGCTGATCAACATCGCGATAAAGCGCATCCTGGGTAACAGCATGATCCCCCTGAAATAATAACAGTGAACTGGTTTTGTAACGTGGTCCCGATCGTCCAACACCAATTCGAGCGGTGGTCGATTTGATCAACTCAGGCAGCGTGAATACATTTGCCGGGCTTTCAACTTGGGCTTTGTAGCGGTACTCATCCGCGGTGGGGTCGGGTAAATCTATACTAACATCCTTTGTACTGGCAGCTATCCTTGGAACAGAAGCTGGTTGTATTGACGCTGGTTGTGATTGAGACGAGGCTAACCGTGCCGCTTCACTGGCAGCAAGGTCGCGTAAAACCTCGGCTACGATTTCATTGAGTTTCTCTTGATCCATGAATCGCTCCATTACCGTTTAAGGAAGAAGGTGGGATCCCCGGCTTTTTCAGTCAGGATACCGTTCTTCATCATCCCTATTGATTCCAACCAGGTCTCGAATTCCGCGGCTGGCCGAATTCCAAACAACTGGCGTAGGGAAGCCGTATCATGATACGACGTGGTTTGATAAGAAAGCATCGAATCATCACCCATGGGGATGGCCATGAAGTAATTGCAGCCAGCAGCCGTGAGCAGTACAGCCAGGTTTTCAATCGCGTTCTGGTCAGCTCGTGCATGGTTGGTATAACAAGCATCCACCCCCATCGGCACGCCGGTCAGTTTGCCCATGAAGTGATCTTCCAACCCAGCGCGCTGGATCTGACGTGCGTCGTAGAGGTATTCCGGGCCAATGAAACCAACCACCGTGTTCACCTGGAAGGGATCGTAACGTTTGGCCAGACCGTAATTACGCGCCTCCATGGTCAACTGGTCCCAACCATTATGCGCGTCAGCGGAGAGCGCTGATCCCTGCCCGGTTTCAAAGTACATATAGTTAGGTCCAGTCGGGAAACAGGATTTCTTTGCCAGCGCGTAGGCTTCATCGAGCATACCTACCGAGATACCGAAGGATTCATTGCCCTTCTGCGAGCCGCAGATCGATTGGAAAACGAGACCCACTGGAGCTCCAGCTTGCATGCACTTCATCTGGGTAGTCACATGAGCCAGCACACAATTCTGGGTGGGAATCTCCCATGTTTTGATGATCTCATGTGTCATATCAAGCAGCCGCGATACCGAAGCCACGGAATCATCAGCGGGGTTGATACCAATGACCGAGTCACCGCAGCCATAAGAGAGTCCTTCATATATTTCTGCCCGGATCGCTTCAGGTGAATCGGTGGGATGATTAGGCTGCAGCCGGCTTGAAAGCGTGCGCGGCGCGCCTATAGTGTTATTACAATGGGCAGTCACTCTGATCTTGTTGGCGGCGTAGATCAGATCAAGATTGGACATCAATTTGGTCACCGCTGCCACCATCTCAGAAGTCAAACCGGTGGAAACCCGCCGGATCATCTCATTGGTTGTGCTATCGGCCAGCAGCCACTCGCGGAAAGCGCCAACAGTCCAATCTTTGATCTCCGCATACACTTCGGGAACGACAGCATCCTCGATGACGCGGGTGACTTCGTCTTGTTCATAAGGCACAGCCGGATTCTCCCTAAGCACCCAGAGCGGAAGCTCTGCCAGCACAAGGCGGGCAGCCACTCGCTCGGCAGCAGTTGTTGCGGCCACACCTGCAAGCACGTCGCCCGATTTTTCCTCATTTGCCTTACCCATGAGGAGGCGAATATCAGGGAATTCATAGGTCTTGCCGTGTAATTTTGTCCGCAGTAGCATTATTTCTCCGATGGTTAAGAACTCTCATCTTTTGTACACTGAGAGTGGGGGGCTGTCAATGATAGAAAACCAGCGTTTTAACGCTCAGTGGTACTACCCGTCCATCCATAAGCGGGGTACCAATATCAATATAATCGCCTTCCAGCAAGCCAACCTGGTCGATCACAAGCAATGGTCGTTCAGGGCTCATCCCTTTGACGGTTTGCCCCAATGATTGAGCATAGTCACGTTCGATAACCACCACAATGGCCTTTCCAGGTGGTAAGTCAGACGCGAAGTCCCGGATGCCTCCAGCAAGTTGGAGCAGCGCTTCATAATCGAGCTTGTTTTTCAGATCAATGGCGATGGCAAACTGGTCAACGGTCGGGTCAAGATCCCAGCGTTGAACAATCGCGGTGATCGCAGCATTGACTGTTGTGGAAGTCAATGTGCCTTCCAGTATCGGATGAATAACGGGAATATTGCGTAAAGGCAAAATAGATCGCTCTGCCCAGATTGTTGAACCCGATAGGGTCACTGTCTGGGTGCTGGCACCGAGCACTGTGGCACGTAATGTTTCCGCCGGTACCTTTACTTCGTAACTAGCGAGTGCTGGTTGAGTACGAAGTGATTCTGCTAATAACGGACCAATATCATCATGGATGGTCAGATCGGAAAGCGCATTGATTTGGATCGGGTTGTAGTAGTAATATCCGATCCCTCCCGAGAACATTAACTCAGAACCTTTGCCTGATATCGGAGAAGGAGGTGTCAGATAAAGCTTTTGTGCCAGCGGAGAAGCCGTGCCTTCAATCAATTCTACCGTCATGTCTGCCAAACGGTCGGTAAACCGGCGCAGATCAGCCAAAGATGGCTGTGTTCCTGTTTTCAGGTTCAAGCCGCAATCGATCATCACGTTCAGCGCTGGTTCTGCGAGATGTCGGATGAGTCCACTGGCATGATCGATCTCGATGATTCGCCCACCGAAGTTCATGGCTGCTGACGAGAGAACTTCCCCGCTGCGGAAAGTGACGCTGTTGGCGCTGCCACCTCCAATATCCAGGTTAGTGATGGTGGTGTAATGAGCCTGTGAATACTGTGCAGCACCTGAACCACGCCCGGAAATGAGGCTCTCCACGTTTGGGCCAGCTACGCTGACCACAAATTCACCTGCCAATCCCGACAGGGCTCGCAGGATATCATCAGCGTTCTGCTTCTTGGCTGTTTCACCGGTAATGATGACCGCGCCAGTTTCCACCTGATCGGGAGAAACCCCAGCCGCTCGGTATTCACGGTCGAGGATCATTTTCAGAGCGTCGGCATCTACCGTCTCACGATCATGCAGCGGTGTGAAAACGATTGGACTCTGGTATAAGACCTCCCTGTCAGTGATCGCCATGCGCGGAATTTGACCCGGGCGAGCGACATCAGCCAAGGACAAACGTGAAAAAACGATCTGCGTTGTCGTGGTACCGACATCAATCCCGACCGAAAGTAAAGAATGCGAATTTGTCATGGTAAAAAATCTAAAAGGGCTTACGCCCTTTAAGATTTTATCATTCCTGTAAGAAAAGCATCAGATGATCCAGCACGATTCTTCCGGAAAGCTGATTACCACATCATCACCTTTGCGTGGTAAGGTTAATCCTCGCTCGTTAAAGAGATCGGCCATTAAAATATTTTCACCAACCTTTACGCGCATGCGCACCACAGATCCGAGAAAGAGAACAGATTCGACCTCACCCTTGAGAGCGTTCCTACCCTTGCCAGTACCAATTTGTAGCTCTTCTGGTCGGATTGCCAATCGCGGGTTCGAACTGATCACGCGTGAAGATGAGTTTTCGAATTTAATCGTCTGCCCTCCAACGACGCAAGTGCCGGCTTTCTTATCAAGTTTTTCAACCGGGAGTAAATTCAACTGGCCGACGAATTGTGCGACAAATTCGGTTGATGGATAGTTATAGATTTCCGAGGGTGTTCCCACCTGTTCCATATGACCCTGACTCATCACCACCACACGATCAGAGATAAGCAATGCCTCTTCCTGATCATGAGTCACATACACAGTTGTGATGCCCAGCTCCTGCTGAATTCGACGTATCTCAAGGCGAAGTTCAACCCTGATCTTGGCATCGAGGGCGGAGAGAGGTTCATCCAGTAGAAGTACCCGTGGGCTGATGGCTAAAGCGCGCGCTAATGCAATACGTTGCTGCTGTCCACCGGAGAGTTGATAGGGATACTTGTCCTTGTGTTTTTCGAGGTGAACCAGCGAGAGCATTTTATCTACGCGGTCTTTGATCTCTTCCACAGGGCGTTTCCGTACTTCCAGACCAAAACCGATATTCTGACCAATCGTCAGGTTCGGGAAAAGGGCATAAGCCTGGAAAACCATCCCCACATCGCGTTGGTTTGGAGCCATGTTGGTGATATCTTTTCCATCCAGAATAATCTCGCCCGTGGTCGGATATTCAAAACCCGCAATCATACGCAGTGTTGTGGTCTTTCCACATCCAGACGGGCCAAGGAATGAAACGAACTCACCTTTCGCTACATCAAGATTGAAACCTTCAACCGCAACCGCACTACCGAAAAGCTTGGATATATTGGAGAGTTTGAGAAAAGCCATAATCCACCGTTTTTATTTATCAAGAATGTACGACATCAACCGATCAACGAGCCCCAGCCAAAGAACTGCTGTCTACTTTGCCCCGGTTAAAGATCTGGATCAGTCCCATGAAGCCCCAGGTCATCAAGAAGCTAATAATTGCAAGAGAAGATGACTCGTAGGTGCGGTTCTGTCCGATCAGAGACATGTATGGGCCAAATGCCTTGATTCCCACCAGGAAACTGGCGATGGTGTATTCCCCGATTACTGTAGCGAGGGTAAGAAAGGCACTGTTGATGATGGCAACGCGTAAATTAGGAAAGATCACTTTGAAAAGTATCGTTGACCAACTAGCGCCGAGGCTTTGTGCGGCTTCGGTCAGCGCGCGCACATCAATTGCTGCTAACCCGGTATCAATGGCACGGTAAACAAACGGCAACGCAAGCACCACGTACATGGCCACCAACAACACATATGTTCCAAAGAAAGTATTGGTCAAATAGAAAGGCGCACCGCTAAAAGCACGGATCGCGCCAAAGACCAGAACAATAGCCGGAACCACGAATGGAAGCATGGAAATGAATTCAACCATTCCCCGTAATTGTGGAAGACGTAGTCGAATCCAATATGCAGTAGGCGCAACCAGAATTATGCTCACGATGATGGTAAAAATACCGATGATCACTGAGAATTCGATGGTTTTCCAAAAACTGGGGTCTTTAAAGACGTTTGTGTAAGAAACAAGTGATAAAACACCTTTTTTGGCCCGCAGAGAAAAGTCAAATGTGGAATAGAGCGGCAGGATAAAGTAAAGCACTCCAAGGATGATCCAAAGCCACGACCAGAAGGATCGTTTTTTCATTGTCTCAGCCACCTTTCACTCCTGCGCCGCAACGAATAGTAAATGGCCATCATAACTGCCATAACAATGACCATACCCACTGCCAGGGCATAACCCAGGCCAGGATTATAGAGGATATCACCCTTGATCTGTGAACCGATCACGATCGTGATCAGATTGATGAAACCACCTGTCAATGAATAGGCTGTCGCATAAGCTCCAAATGAATTGCCAAATAGTAAGATCATCGAGCCCAGGATCGAAGGCATCAAAATGGGCAAAGCTACCTTCCGCCAGTATGTGGCGGATGAAGCGCCCAAGTTGGCGGCTGCTTCGCTCCATTCCTTACGCAGCCCATCAAGAGCGGGGGTGATCACCAGGATCATCAATGGAAATTGAAAGAAAATATAGGTTAGGGTCAACCCCCAAAAACTATAAAGGCTAAAACCAGCTTTGTACAAATCTAAATTAAAGAGAGTTTTCAGTAATATGGTCACCAACCCCGTGCGACCCAGCGTAGCAATGAACGCGAAAGCCAGTGGAACACCAGCGAAATTCGACGCGACGCCAGAAAAGGTCAGTAAGGATGACCTGACTCCACCTGGTAGTTTTCCAACTGTGATTGCGTACGCCATAAGGAAACCGAGAAGACCGCCTCCAAGCGCAGTGGCCAGGCTGATCTTGATCGTTACCCAATAGGCGTTCAAGATATCTGACTTGAGTAAGCCAGCCAGGTTGGCAAGGGTAAGATGATTTTCTTCATCCAAGAAAGCACGAACCAGCAAAGTCAGGGATGGAAGCGCAACAAACAGGGCGACGAAAAGGAAAAATGGCACAACTCCAAGCCAATCTCGCCAGCCTGAATGGTGGGGACGCGCTTTTGGCGCGTCCCCTAACTTTACAATTTTTGTATCTGTTTTACTTGACATCGGCACCAACAACAGACATCCATTGATCGGCGATCAAAGCCTTTGCTGCATTGATCTGATCGATGCTCGGGAATGCGACAGGACCATCGAACGTAGGCAGCTTGGCTACAGCTTCGGCATCGAGGGTACCTTTTTCTTTCATGTCGTTATAGCGGATCGGGTGACAATACCCCTTCAGCCAGATATTCTGACCCTCATCACTGTAGAGGAATTCCATCCACAGTTTGGCAGCATTCGGGTGTGGAGCGTATGCGGAAATGGCCTGGATATAAATACCAGCGATGGTGCCACTCTTCGGGTAAACAACGGCAATGTTCGGATTGCCAGCCAGGGTATCCTTGTCAGCCAGGGCAGAATAGTCCCAGCGGAGGATGATGGGGGTCTCGCCCTTGGCAACAGTTGCCTGCTTGGCGATGACGGGGACGAAGTTACCAGCATCGTTGACCTGTTTGAAGAAATCAAGGCCAGCCTGGACATCATCCAGTGAGCCGCCATTGTACAGGGCTGCAGCGTAAACACTCATCTGAGCCTGAGCGGATGCACGCGGATCGCCAGAGAGAGCGAACTGACCAGCATATTCGGGCTTGAGCAGGTCAGACCAATCCTGGGGGACATTGGTGACGACATCGCTATTCACTTCGAATGCGAGCACACCATAATAGTCACCGTACCAGTAACCATCTGGATCCTTCGACTCATCCGGGATCGAATCCCATGTGGAGACTTTATAGGGTTGCACCAAACCTTCTTCGATCAATTGAGGTCCAAAACCATAACCTACGTCGATCACATCCGGAGCCTGTGGACCTTTGTTGTCTTTATTCGCTTTAATGGCTTCGATCTCATCGGCTGAACCGGCATCCGGATTCAATTCATTCACGGTGATGCCATATTTCGCTGAGAAGGCTGAGATTGCTTCACCATAATTGCACCAGTCATGGGGCAGAGCGATGACAGTCAAGGAGCCTTCCGCTTTGGCGGCTTTGACCAAGTCGGAGTCCGCTGCTGAACCTGTTGAAGTTTTTCCACAGGCAGCCAGAAGCATCGACATGATCACAACGATCGATAAAACAAAGAACATTTTTTTGGTGTGCATCACTTTTCTCCTTTTTGAGTATTAAAAAAAACAGTCAAGCGAATAGCTTAACTGGTTTTCCTACAACCAACTTGCGTGGTAATTCAGCGATACCAGGATAATCCCGGATGTCGTATGTTGCTGCAATAAGGAAATAATGTGATGAAATAACGGCAAAATGTCCATGTTTTCCTAAATGGTTTCATAATTATACATAATTTGTATTCGGAAAGATATCATTATTTTTGTAATATCTTTTCAAAAAAAGCCACCTCGCGGCAGCCTGTTTTTCAAAACTCAACGTTCATCTGCGAAATATTAACCTTCCTCTTCTTTTTCCCCCACCTCTTTGGGTAATACGATCGTAAATGTTGTTCCCTTACCTTCTTCACTCTCCACCATGATCTGACCATTGTGCACCTGCACCACCCGCTTGACGAGTGAGAGTCCAAGCCCGGTACCCTGCTGGTCTTGTTTGGTGGTAAAGAACGGTTCAAAGATCTGACCAATGTATTCGTTGGGAATGCCCACACCGCTGTCACTGATCTTGACGAAGAAGTTCTTTCCATCAAACTTGGTAGAGATGGATACCTCACCTGGTTTCGTTTTGATTGCTTCGATCGAATTCATAATCAGATTGATCCAAACGCTTTGAAGATAATTCTCGCTGGCGGTAATCAACGGCATATCCTTGCCGCGATTAAAAAGAATATTGATTTCGTTGGAAAGGAATTCATGCGAAAGCAGCATCAACGCGCTTTGAATGGATTCATTCAAGTCCAGCGGTGTGAAGTTGAATTCCTCTTTGCGAACCGAGCCAAGTAGATTACGTACCACCTGGGTAGCCTTGAGACCCGCAGTCTCGATCAGGCGCGCGGATTGCTTCAGATCTTCCTGATCGTCTGGTAGGTCCGCCGCAAGGATCTGAGCGTTGGCGATGATCGAGGTTAATGGATTATTGATCTCATGCGCCACTCCAGCCGCTAATTGGCCAACAGCAGCCAACTTTTCACTCTGGATCAATTCAGCTTCCAATCTGCGCTTTTCAGTGATGTTTTCTTCCAAAAGAATCACCTGGTCGCATCTACCTCCTTCATCTGCCACAGGATAGGTGTGGATTTCCCATTCCTGGCTGCTGCGATCCTTTTGCAGGTGATGAACCTTACGGATGTTCGGTTTCTTGGTAGTAAAGGTTTTTGATGCCTGGCAACCCGGGCATGGCGTGTTGAGGTGGTAAAACCCAGCGTAACATTTCTGCCCCACCAGCTCCTGCGGACGTTGGTCTGCCCTGTCTGCGCGGCTCTGGTTGACCGCCATCAGGCGATAGTCTTTGTCAATGATGTAAAAGGACTCCGGAATGTTATCGAACAATGTTCGAAGAGTATTACGTGAGTTTAATAATTGTTGTTCCTTGAATTCCATTTGGTCGTGATTCTCTTCTAATTGCGCGATCAAATGGGTGGAATAGGTGCGGCTGGCCAGGGCGTCGATAAACAACGTAAATATCGCTTTATGAAATTTATCCATGGGCGCGTATGGAGAATTTCCGATCGCCAATATTCCCAGCAATTGAGACTGAAAAATCAAAGGTGAGCAGGTGAGGGATTTGACTGGTATTCCACCCACCGAATCGACCCTAGAATTGATTTCTTCCGATGAATCAAAGACACGATCGATCAACTTCAAGTCCTGATAACATTGGTGCAGGATACCCGAAGTCAACTCGACCGTCTCTTCGGTCAAACTACTTTCGCCTTTTCTGGCAGATTTTTTGATCGCCTGAGTCCCACCCTCAGAATCTGTGACGAGCAGGATAGAATATTCATTTTCGAAGATTTGCGAAAGTGCGATCAGGAATAATCCCTGGCAGTCTTCCAATCCTAATCGTGAATCGTTTAATTTTCCCAGGAGACTGATTGCTTCCAGGGTGATCTCTTCATTCTTGATCTCTTTATTCTCTACCATTAATTCTCTTCATCTCGGATGGTATATCCAAACCCGGAAACGGTTTCAATAAAAACCGGGTTCTTTGGATCCGGTTCGATCCTTTCGCGCAAGTTTTTGATATGTACTCTCACCAGATCCGGGCTGCCGGAGTCCAGGGGATAGTTCCAAACCTCGTCGAGCAAGCGCGCTGGTGAGAACACCTCACCCACGTTGCGCATCATGTGGAACAAAAGATCGTATTGTATGGGAGTCAACCTGATCTTTGCTCCTGTCGGCATAGTCAACTCAAAAGTACGCGTATCGAGCTGATATCCTTTAACGGTAACGATCGGCGTTCCCCCGGACAGGTTGGAACCGGGATGTTTACCACCCCTTGATTCACTTGAGCGGGGAAATTCCGCTCTGCGGATGATCGCCCGGATGCGCAAGATAAACTCATTTACATTAAAAGGTTTGCCCAAATAATCATCCGCTCCAGCCAAAAAACCTAGCACCTTATCTTCGTCTTTTGTCCTGGCTGTGAGGATCAGTATGGGAATCTCCGAGATGAGTGGATCTGCGCGCATTTCCTTGCATACAGTCAATCCATCCATTCCGGGCATGATCAGGTCAAGTACCACCAAATTGGGTAAGTGACGCTTGGCCAACTGGATTCCTTCTACTCCCGTTCGAGCCAGGATCACCCGGAAATTCTCCCGTCTCAGACAATGCTCGATCGTCTGAGCAACCAGGTCTTCATCTTCGATCACGAGAACACTTTTTTGATCCATGTTTTCTCCCTTATCGCCGGGATTGTTCTGGAAAAAATGACCTACTAGTAATTATACATAAAATCAAAAAAGCGGTTTATGTCAAATTAATGTTTGTAAGGTTAATGTAATGTTCGTTTTATGGCAATTTGCATGCGTTCACGGTGTTGCGCAACGCCTCTTCAAGACCGTCACTTCCATATCCTAGAGCGAGTTGCGAAGGGGTGGGATCAAAGAATGTCATCGCTGACTGCAATTTGATCAGCGCCAGTGGATCCAGACCGCTTTCTTTGCCCTGAAGGAGATGACCCAACTTGACGAAGAATGTACCGGTAGTCACAAGCCAATTTGGTAGGGTAATAACCTTTTTGGCGATACCCAGGTTGTAATTGATGCGGTTGAGAAGCTCCACCCAGGTGAGATTTTCGCCGCCGATCAGGTAACGCTCACCACCCTTTCCCCTCTCAACAGCGCCGGCAATCGCTTCAGCCACGTGTTCCACGGTGATGCAATTGGTTCCGCCACGCGTGTAGAAAAGGATTGGGGTGAACTGAATGTAATCGATGAGCGGCTTCCAGAGAGGGATTCGTCCAGGCATGGCACCAAAGATATAAGGCAGCTCCAAGATCATTACCTCCATATCTTTACCCCCAGCTTCAATGGCCGCGGCTTCCTGTTCCACACGGCTACGGATGTATGGATGATGTCGGCTGAGCTGTAATTGTGGCCAGACGCGATCGAAATAAGCAAAGTATGAACCCAGTACGATGCCTTTTTTCACACCCACCTTACGCGCCAGAGTTAGCAGGCGCACGGTGGCTACAACATTGTGTTTATAAAAGAAAGGATACGAGGGTGCTTTCGGAGTCAACCGATCATCAGCACCGGCGGCATAGACCACCGTGTCTTGCCCCTTGAGTAATGACATTACCTCATCATCGGATAACTGGTTGAGGTCGGCCAATTGGATCTTCACCTGTGACGGGAAGAGATCATCTGCTGGGAGGGGAGGTAAAGCCAGGATGGTCACATGATGCCCTCGCTTGATCAACTCGCGCACAGCGTGATATCCGAGAAACCCTGTGCCGCCGATAAGCAATACACTTTGCATCTTTTCCATAGCCGCATCCTCAAAATAAAGAAAACCCGCCAACTGGCGGGAGATTATCATGACTCAGTAAAAAGTGAATCGACGATGCCAACGATCACCGAGATGATGCAGGCGTCGGGGTTCTTGAGCACCTGCCTGGCGCCGTTGCCCTCGCGGTTGATCAAAACGGTATCACCAATCCCTGCATGCGTGGTGTCAATGGCGATGAAATCGTCGTCGGCTTTCTCACCAGGCATCACCAGGGGCTGACAGACTAGCAGCCTGCGGTTCTTATAATGCTCATGCCCAATGGTGGTAACCACGGTACCCACTACTTTTGC
Organism: Anaerolineaceae bacterium; assembly: GCA_034430175.1. Lineage (GTDB taxonomy): Bacteria > Chloroflexota > Anaerolineae > Anaerolineales > Anaerolineaceae > UBA6107. Next base: position 66,045 of record DAOUFI010000021.1, read on the forward strand.
AAGGATCATCTCAATTCACCTATGTGTAACTCGTCCAACCCGGTTTGAGGGTGTAATCAAACTCCCCATCCGGACGCACATCCAGCCCATCCACAATCCCCACCAGGGCCAGGTCAACCGGCACAAACTTGACCTGTGGCATGGCCAACGCAGCTTCCCGCGAGCGTACCATCACGCAAAGGTCGCCGGGGCCGGCCTGGACCACATCGGCAGCCACCTGCAAGGTTCCCAGGGGTTGAAGGTGCCTGTCGAGCGGTTGCACGACGAGCAGCTTCAAGCCCTCAGTACCCGGGTACTTAATAGTGCAGATGGCGGTACCTTTTACCCGGCCGAAGAGCATGAGTTATTTCACTCCCACGTTATTCAGCACACGGGTGATGATGGTTTCAAGTAGCGCTGAGTCCACCTGGTTGCCCAATTTCGCCTTGACGGCGTCGCGGATACGCTGGCGCAGGTCTTCCTCATCCATGTAGTTCTCCTTACCACATTTCTGGCAGGGAGAAGCCGCGGAAGCTGTGACTTGACTGATATAAGGTCGAATCGGGGCAGCCGGAGGAGTGTCGTGCGACTGCAAGAGCTTGACGCCTAGCTTTTCAGCGCGCTCATATGCCAACTCAGTGAGAACAACATCATCGGTCACCCGCAGACTCATTTCACCGCGTCTGGCCAGGTCTTCGATATCACGTTCAGTAAAAAATTGTTTGGGCATAAAATGCTCCATTTTCCTGCAATTTAGTGGCCGGATACGCCTTCAAGCGCGTCCAGGGCTGCGATCGCAGCGTTCTTGGCCGTGACGATCTCGGCTTCGGTTCCTGAAAGCCACATACGGCCAAAGCGTCCGACCGATGAAACATGCACGATCTTGATATTGGCTTTCTTTTCAGCCTCGTTGCAAGCGTAATTGATATAAGCTGCCGGGGCACATTCGAGCACCAACATGGTTTCACCCGGGACAAGCATGCTGCCACGGCGGAACCGGTTGATTAATTGCGCCTGGTAGGGATCCACTCTTGTGATGACCTGTGTGGAAACCACCTCGGGTTTGATCCGGTCTTGCTCTTTCAATCCAAGGCGGTCGAGCACAACCTGCCCGGCCTCGAGAACGGCTGCCTGGTTTAGAGAGTGAACCTCGAACATACCGAACTCACGTTCAACGATCTGCGCGCCTGGTCTGGCTTCGGTAGCTTTGACGGCAATATCAACCACGCGGAAGGCTTCGTTGCCCGGCGCCATTTCAACATAAAGGGAAGCCATCCCCTCAACGGGGAGATCGCCCTGGGTGATCGTACCCACAAATGCGGCATACTGTGCCTGCATCCTGTCTAAAAAACAATAACATCGTAATGAAAATGCTTCAGCCATACAGCCTCCTATCCAAAGTCCTGTTCGTCGTGCAAGGCAATCCCCAGCGGGGTGATCAAAAGCGGCCGTTCCGGAACTGTGGTTGGTACTCCGGTGATCTCTTCGACAACCCTATCGATGCCAGGGAAGGCACAAGAACCTCCGACCATCGTGATCGAGCGTACACCTTTGCCGCGGATGTGGCGTTCAGTGATGACAGCCACCTTCTCCATGACAGGTCGGATGATCGGAAAGAGCCTGGCTTGCTGAGAGGGAGTCTTTTTCATCTCTTCGGCTTCCTCAAAACTAATCCCCAGCGCTCCGGCAATGACCAGCGAGAAATGCGTCCCACCGGTCGGCTCGTCTGCCGTGTATACCACCTTACCGTTTTCCAGAATTGCCACACCCGTTGTACCGCCGCCCACATCGACGATGGCACCGTCATGCAGGTTCAGCACATTGTTCGCGGCACTCGGCTCGTCGATCAACGATTCGCAACGCATCCCGGCGGCTTCAACCACGTTCGCGGTGGCTCTCACCTCAGCCAGCGGTACCCCCGGAGGAAATCCGCTGGCGGCATGGGTAAGCTCTCGTCCAAGAGCCTTTTCGACCCTTTTCTTCATCGCGGTCAGCAGATCCACAGCGCCGATGAAATCGACCACCAATCCATCACGCACCACTTGGGCAAATTGGTACTCGCCAACCACCGGGGTGCCGTTCTGGTCAAGCACAGCGAGCACAGTGTACGCTGTGCCCAAGTCTACGCCGACATGCAAGGGACCATCCACCGGGTTTTCCAGCGGCAGGCAGCCCCCGGCCGATACCGGCCGAATTACATTTTCAGCAATGGCAAGGGTACCCGCCGGGTCATTGATCTTGGAAGTTTTCGATGCTCCGGTCACGGTTGATATCTTAGGTCAACCGGGTTATTTCTTGGTCTCTGCGTTGCGTCCGCCGAAGCTGCCCTTGCTGTTCTGGGGCAGGATCATCTCGACGTCCTGATGCGGTCTCGGGATGACGTGGACCGATACCAATTCGCCAACACGTTTTGCGGCCGCGGCACCGGCATCAGTGGCTGCCTTGACAGCGCCAACATCACCGCGGACCATCACGGTCACGTATCCGCCACCAACGTACTCTGAACCAATGAGTACAACGTTGGCTGCCTTGACCATGGCATCGGCTGCCTCTACGGCGCCAACCAAACCACGAGTTTCAACCATTCCTAATGCGATCAATGCAGTGTCTAAAGCCATTTTCATTTCCTTTCAAAAATAAAATTGGTTATTTTGTTTTCAGTATTTCTTCCACAACACTCCGGACAATAGCTTCCACTTCAGCCGCTGACGGGCCCACGCGGGGTTCCGTCACGGTGAGCGCTGCCGCCGAAGGAGCAGACAATTCATAGGCCAGGCGTTTGACGTTGAACAAATGATACGTAGTCACGTTGTCGCCTGTGATCGAGCCCCCTACTCCACCCGCGCCGAGAGTCAGTGAAGGCATTACACCGGTCGTCAGGCCAATGGCACCTAGGGAACTCATGGTATTCACCACGATCCTGAACACTGGCTTTTCCAGACCAAAAGCCATGATGACTTTCTCATCCGTGGCGTGGATCGATAGACTATGCCCGCGACCTCCAAACTGGATGAGTTCAATACAGCGTTCGCAGCCGGCTTCCCAGCCGTCGCAATCGTACCAGCCGAGCACGGTGGTCAACTTTTCGCGGGAGAGCGGTTCCTTGGGTCCCACCTGGTTGACCTTGGCCACTAAAACGCGTGTCCCCTGCGGAACGGTAAATCCAGCCATTCCGGCTAACACTTCGGCGGGCTTGCCGACAGTGGCGGTGTTCATGGCGCCATCGGGGGTAAAGAGTAGTCTACGCAGTGCTTCAGTCTGTTGGGCATCGGTGAAGTATGCACCATTCTGCTGCATCAACTGCATCAGCCGCGTGGCAATGGGTCGGTCTGCCACCACGGCTTGTTCGGTGGCGCAGATAGTGGAACAATCGAATGCTTTGCTTGCCACGATGTACTTGGCTGCCTTTTCCGCATCAGCTGAGCGGTCAACATAAACGGGAACATTACCCGGGCCAACGCCGTATGCGGGTTTACCGGTGGAATGCGCCGCCCGCACCATCGGCGTGCCGCCGGTGGCAAGGATCAGCGCGGTATATTTGTGAGTCATCAGCTCATTAGTGCCCTGCAGTGAGATATTTTGCATGCAGGCGATCAATCCCTTCGGTGCGCCGTTTTCTTCAGCGACACGCGCCATGAGCGCGGCGGCTTCCTGGCTGCATTTGGCAGCAGAAGGATGCGGAGCAATAATGATGGCATCGCGTGCCTTCACCGCAGACAATACTTTGTAAATAACCGTGGAGGTCGGGTTGGTGCTGGGCGTCAAAGCCGCGACCACACCCATTGGCCAGGCGATCTCAACAATGTGACGTTCCACGTCGTTGCGGATGACGCCAACTGTCTTGATATCCTTAATGCTGTTCCAAACGTTGCGTGAGGCAAATTCGTTCTTGAGTTTCTTATGTTCGGCATGCCCGTAACCAGTCTCTTCATGGGCCATACGACCCAAACGTTCGGCGGCACTAAAGGCTGCGTCGGCCATGGCAGCGCAAACTCGGTCCACCTGTTCCTGTGAAGCTTTTGTCCATATCTTCCAGGCTTCAAAGGCGGTGTTCACCAACGTACGGGCTTCTTGTATGGAAAGCAGGTCTTTGTCGAGTTCAGCCATTGACTATCCTACTTTTGAAACGTGATTTTACCTTCAACTTCAAGGGAATCGATCATCGCCATGATGACTGCGTCAACCGGGGTGTCTTTGGTGATGTTCGTCTGACGGGCACTCGATCCAGCTGCGGTCAAAACGAGGTCACCAACGCCGGCATCGACAGTATCAATAGCGACAAAGGGCTTCCCGACGGGCTCTCCTTTTTCATCGGTCTGGCGGACAATCAGCAATTTTCGTCCAGCCAATTTTTCATCTTTTATTGTAGAGACTGTCGTGCCTATCACTCTGGCGATCAGCATAGCTACACTCCTGATACCTGATTAATATGCCTTCGAAGCAATGGCGGACTCAGCCGGTTTTACCTCAGGGTTGCCAGCCTGGATTATTTTCACTCCGGCACTGGCACCGATGCGAGTGGCACCCGCTGCCACAAGGGCTTCGGCTTCTTCGCGGTTATGGATACCACCAGAGGCCTTCACACCGATGGTCGGACCTACGGTCCGGCGCATCAGCTCAATATCGTGCACGGTAGCTCCTCCACCCGAGAAACCGGTGGAGGTCTTGACGAAATCCGCTCCGGCTTCTTTTGAAAGCAAGCAAGCAACCACTTTTTCTTCATCCGTTAACAACGCGGTTTCAATGATCACCTTGGTGAGCGCGCCAGCTTTATGCGAAGTCTCAACCACACCCCGGATATCGCGGGCGACCAGTTCATTCTCACCTGCCTTCAAAGCGCCGATGTTGATTACCATGTCAATTTCGGTGGCGCCGTTATCCAGGGCATTCTGCGTTTCGAATTTTTTTACTTCAGTGGAGGTGGCTCCAAGCGGAAAACCGATGACCGTGCACACCTTCACGTCAGATCCGCGCAGAAGATCAGCGCACAACTTGACATTGGTCGGGTTGACGCAGACCGACGCGAAATGATATTTCCGCGCTTCAAAGCAAAGCTGGGCGATCTTGTCGGGAGTAGCATCTGGTTTGAGCAAAGTGTGATCAATCATACGCGCCAGAGAGGTATCCTGCGGGATCACACCGATCGTTGAGGTGAGACGCTCAGCGCCTGCGCTGACCACGTGACCGGCATTGTCGAAGCAGGTCTTCACTTTCATGCCATTGGCAACTTCCACCACGCAGGTAGCGCCATTGGCGAGCTTTTCCTGCTCTTCCTTTTCTGTCATCGAGAGTAGTACCTCGCGGGTGATGATCTCAACCAAAGTTTCCACTTGTTTGATATCAATAGCCATTATTTTGTGTCCTTCAAAAACTGTTTCTCAACAGCAACGATCTTGTCGATGCGCTTCTGATGCCTTCCGCCGCCGAAATCGGTTGTCAGCCAGGTTTTTAAGATCAGTTTGGCCTGATTTACGCCGATCAGTCCAGCTCCGAGTGTGAGAACGTTGGCATCATTGTGTTCTCTGCTGTTGGAGGCAGACGCGTAATCGTACGCCATTGCCGCACGCACACCTGGAACTTTGTTGGCGACCATGCAGGAACCGATGCCGGCTCCATCGATCATCACCCCACGCCAAGCCTCGCCGCTAGACACTTTTTTAGCCACTGCCAAGGCAAAATCGGGGTAATCCACGGCTTCCTTGCTATTCGTTCCACAATCCAGTATATCAAATCCGAGCCCTGCAAGGTCGGTTTTTAAGGTCTCTTTTAACTCAAAACCGCCATGGTCTGCACCAATGGCGACTTTCTTTTTCCCGATGTGAGGTTCTGCTGTAACCGTCTCTGATTTTTGAGAAACTGGTGATGATGTTTGGGGCGTGGCAGGGGTTGACGCCGCCTCGTTCACGCCACCGATTGTGCGGGCCACAACCTGCTCAACAATATTATGAATATATTCATCAGGAATCGGTGACATTAACTACAACTCCGTACTTGACGAATCGCCTGAAAAGATGGATAATGTTACTGGTAGTGACCACATTACCACTTTCAGGATTAATCATACCACTTCGAGGTACCAATGTCAAGAACGATAGATCCGTATGCCGCAGTACCGAAATATTTTCAATTGGCCTCGATCTTACGCCAACAAATCGACAATGGAGAATGGCAGCCGCGCAGCGCCATCCCTTCTGAGCGTCAGCTTGAAGTGATGTACAACGTCAGCCGCACTACAATCCGCGAGGCTATCGAATACCTCACCCGGCAAGGCTACCTTTATCGAGAACACGGGCGCGGTACCTTTGTCTCCCCTCCCAAACTTCAAAAAGGGTTAATGGAATTAACCAGCTTTTCAGAGGACCTGACCAAACGCGGAATCCGGCCCGGGCAGATCATCCGCGACATCAGTACAGTTGTTCCTCCTGCTTCCATATTACAGCGTATGGAACTTCAGCCGGGTACTCCCCTGCTACGACTCGAACGCATCCGCTTGGGCAATGATGTGCCCATCGGTCTGCAAACATCTTACCTGTCACTTGAACCCGGTCAGACCATTACCCGCGCGGAAATGGAAGCGGCCGGGTCTCTCTACCGCTTGATCCAGGAAAAATTTCACATCATCCCCTCCGAAGCAGACGAAACGCTTGAAGTGACCATCGCCACAAAAGAAGAAGCGGAACTCCTTCAGATCGAGGAAGGAGCGCCACTTCTATTGAGTGAGAGGGTGTTGTTCGCGCAAAACCGTAAACCGGTCGAGTACGTAAAGATTCTTTATCGCGGTGACCGCTATCGTTATTATGTCAGGCTTACCCGCTAATCTCCGGAATTGTTTAAATTTTCTTTCACCCGCAAGGAAGTCCTTTATTTCATAATAAATGGAGAGAGAAGATTCTAAATTTAATACAAGATCAGATGCTTATCCAATCATTTACTCAATTGCGATGATGATATGAGCCATTACGGGATAATCTTATCGTCACATCTGAAATTATTTTATTTGTCTTCCAGGCTGACACAAATCAAAATAAAAAGTGCTTTCTATCAGATATTTGCTAATCTGCTAACACAACCTATTACGTTTTTACGTGACTTGTATTTGGCTGTATTTATTTAATCAATGGTTGTTTGAGTAATTAACCCTTATTCATAAATCCTTTATTAAGTTTTGTGATGAGAAGAATAACTGCTGCCGCTGGTAAAATTCCAGGACAAATTTTTCCAAAATTTTTCTTCAGGAAATCTCTAAATCCTCCAAAACCACTCGACTCGCCTGAACTTTTCGAGTTCCTCAATTGGCTTTCTACCTCAACCCCATCAGATGGCAATAGGATTTGTGGATCCGAAATATATGATTCCCAACTAGATTTTTCAGCATCTATATCAAAAGTCGCAACCTGTCCCAGACCCTTTGCATCAGCTACTACTTCTTGACCTGTCGTTACATCGATACTCTCTCCACTTACTTTTGAAGTGAATTTAACAGTACCGGAAATAACCTTTAGAGTTGTAGCCTTATCGTCCGCTTCTAGTACAAAGGTTGTTCCTTTAATTCCTGCCACAGCTTGAGTGGTTTCAATCTCCATGGTCCCTTCAAAGAGTAACTTCTTGGTATTGTTCCACAATCTTCCAAAAACTAATCCGATTTTGGTCTCTTTTTCTGGTGGAGTCATGATAACAATTTCAGTCTCTGGTTTCATTACCCATGTGTTCATATCCTCAAAATGGATAATTGCGATTGACTCTTTCCTTGTTCGAATATGATCTTCAACATACAGAACTTGTTCCTTAAGAGCACCCTCCCAATCAACGATTTTTGGTGCGCATGATACTTCGACCGTACCTCCGATTAGATCAAATCTGCTTTGAGAGTCTTCGTACCCATTAACGCTTCGCGTGCATGGGCAATATTGCTCATATGAATCATCAGAACAATAAAGTGAGCCAATCCAATCAATACTGAAATCTTCAGTCTCAGTAAGGTATTCTACCTTGTCACAGGTTGAATAATCTTCTGAGAATTTTCCGCATTCTACATGATTCCAAGTGACTTTTCCCTCCAATGTCCCTCTAAAATATCCAACTCCATCAACCAGATGGTATGATCGTGTAGTGTCAAGAGTACCCTCAGCTTCAAATGTCTCAGTATTAGTCCGCCATTCATCATGGTATGGAAATGTTCGGGTTCCAGAAAAATTCCAATTACCATAAATTTTGCCTTCATTATATATTCCCCCAAAATCAAAATGTCCAGTCTGAACAATGCCCATACTGTCAGCCTTTTCTGGAATTGAAAAGCTTCCATGTACACTATTATCACTAGCCACCCAAAGATACATTCCATCGGCATACGATGGAATCAGAGTCAATTTGGTGATTCCGTTTTTTGACTCATTGATATTCCTTACCTGCTCAGAATCGAGAGTAATCTTTACACCAAAAGGTCCTTTTGGAAAAGTAACTGGATTATCACCATAAGCTTTTTGTTGGATAAAACTCAGGAAAAAGCTGCAGGTACACATGCAGATGAAGAATAACCGAAGTATTTTCATTGGCATCTCCCTATTACAGAAAGTTGTTCATATGAAAACTACTTGGCACGATTTACTAGAGTATATATATATTTAATTCCAAAAGTCAATTACCATGATTTTTAAAAGATAGCTGGCACATAAGCACCTTCAATGGTTATGCGGGTAGTGTATTGCTTAACACAACTTATTTATTTGAAATTGATTCCGTTGGAAATTTTAGATTTTGCAAATATCCATGATTAATAGTTTATACAATGTTAATTCTTCCAACTCTACAAATCAATCGTATACAAGTTAGAGTAGAAATTATTGATTTCCACTGGATTCTTTAAATTTGTCATTCGCTCAATAGTAATGGTAAATAACTTATCCTCTAGGCACTTTATCACTGGATACTTAAGTGTAAAGTCACTACGCCTTCAATTAATACATTGGGGGGACAAAAAAGGCAATAAAATCCCGACCCTCGATGCTGGACTTGTGCAGCGTACCAAACCCGTTGGGATAAAGTTGTTTCAATTTTGCCAGATCGTCAGTGGCGTCAGCTTTAACGATGAATAGCTTCGCGTTTGGGTTTGATAAGGAATCTGCGTAATGTTCCGGCCATAGGGCAAAATCCTTATCTGGGTATCCGGCTTGCACGGCCACCAGACGGGTATCCGCCCAATACGCCAAACCTGACACATAACAGGTTTCCGGTGTTCCCACTGAATCAATGAAATCCTTGCAGACCTCACCCATTTCTTTTGTGTTCCAGGTGGCGTTTGCGTAAGAAATCCGGTATTGGTTAAAAACAATATCGTAGTTCTGGCGAGCGGAAACAAACACAAGAAACGCCGCGAAGATCGAAATCACGACCTTGCCAAAATTACCTTTACTCTGCTGCCACAGGCTCCCGAAAACGCTCTGGAACCCAACCACAGCGATGATTATGATTGGCACAGCGGCTCCACCCAGACGACTGGGGGACGGGTTCTCATTCGGGAAAGCCAGCGCCATGATCGATGGCAGCATCAATAACGGAATAGAGAGCAGCAGGAACAAATCGAGCCATTTGCGATCTTTGAGCCAGCGGATGAATACGATAGCTAAACCAATAAAGTAGAATGCCGCGGTCACGACATCCAGCCCGGGGCGGTCGGTAACCGAAATGAACCAGGTGTTTCCGTCCTTCCAGAAGGGCATCGATAAAGCATTCCAACAATTCTGGAAGAAAACCGCGGCCACGTTATCAGCCAGTGGAACTTCTGCTGAGGTCATACGCGTGACGGTACGTAACGCGATCTCGGTAGGATATTCGTAAGCGTAGCGAAGCAGCGGCAGCGCCAGAACGATCGCAAAGATGGTGACCACACCCAGTCCCCACCATGCCTGCTTGCGGGTCTGTTTTGTTTTCTGATGAAACACGTAAAGTAAAATCGCAACAAATACCACCAAAGGCATTATCCGAAAAGCTGAATACCCATTTAATCCTAGCCCAAGCATGATACCTGTGATGATGAAATAATTGCGTTTTGAAGTACGTAAAGCTTTAACGAGGAAATACAGGACAATCGCCACGAAAACCGGGTAAAGCACCAACCGCAGCCCCACGCGGGCGATAATATTGATCCACTGGGCGTATCCCATGAACAGCATAGCCAGTAACCCTGTCCAGCGGTTACCCAGCTCTTTACCGAGCTTATAAACAAAGACTTGCCCGATTAGAAAAGCAATCGCCATGGTCAGTTTGAGTGTGGTAAAACCGATCCCCGCTCCAAACCACTTAATAAGCATCGCGGCCATGTAGAATTGAATCACCTCACGTCCGGCGTTGGTAGGCATAAAGATCGAGTATTTACCGTTAAGGATCTCTTCAATATTCAAGATCTTCTCAATGTGGTCGCTCGTCATTTCCAGAGGAACACTGGAAAGTTGGCTAAGATGAAACCAGGCACCCACCAGAAAAACAGCGGCGACCAGCAGGTTCCACCAATCAAGGTGAATATTTAGGAAAGGTTTTCGAAGATAATCAAAAATCTTTCGTAAGACGTCCCGCATCACAAATCCCGGCTCGGGTCTCCAAAAAGCCAGTAACGCAGTGATTATTGTCAGTAGCCAGATGAAGACATTCAACGCTGTGAACGTGTTATGACTCATCGTGAGAAACGTAAGTAGCATCAATGGCAGACAGAACAGAAAGGGAATGGGTTTAAACTTCATGTCCATGGCTGGGCTTTCTTCAAGAGAAAACTGAGGCGGCAGCCATTCTTTTTTAAGAACCCCTAAAATCAGCAAACCCAAAGCTGCAGTATAGAGGATAATCGCCCAAGGTACGTTTCGGTTCGGCGGCTCAAGCAACCTTTGAGCAAACAAAGCGAAGAAAGGCGCCAACACCAGGCGCCATGGAAACGACGTGCCCGAAAGTTCTTCAGATTCTTCCTCCGAGATCTCTTCTAGCTCACCCTCAATATCTTCCTGAGGTTCAATTGCCTCTACTTTTGTAAACCAGTTTTTTGGCTTTAGTTTTTCTTTTACGTAATCGAGGACGCTGGGTTCTTCCATGTTGCCTGTCCCTTTTCCTTGTGGATTATCACCAACCGAAATTTTCACCAATTATAAACCGATTAATTAAACAAAATGCCCCGCCAGATTAGCGGGGCAATGTCGCGTGTATCAAATTACTTCTTTGCCTTGGCCAATTGTGAAACCACATTGATCAGTGTATTTGCCACAAGCGTGGCTGATTGGCTGCGGTAATCCTGGTTGGCAACAGCACTGTTGGCCACCAAAGCAGACAAGGCAGCTTCGAGTCCATTTTTGCCAGATTGTTTGGCATTAAGAAAAGCTGCGCCGGCGTTGAGGATGTCCCCAAGGTCAATACCGGAGTCATCATTCGCCTGCGTTTGCTGACTCCCAGTCAGCCCACCCAGGAGCGAACCAAGCAGATCCCCACCAGCGGATTCGGATGAAGAAGTCGATTGCGCGGCTGATCCGGTTGATCCCAACAGCAATTGGATAAGCTGCATGGCATCGGCCGCGTTCAGCGATTGTGTCCCTTTGAACTGATTAGCAGCATTCTTAAGACCCTCAGAATATAACTTGTGTTAAACCAAAGTAGAAATGTCCCCTTTTACCAAAGTTAAAATGTCCCCATACGTGGAGGAAGAAAGTGGACAGACTACACACGATGAGTGAAAAAG
>DAOUFI010000022.1:0-238802 GCA_034430175.1 Anaerolineaceae bacterium
CTTTTTCACTCATCGTGTGTAGTCTGTCCACTTTCTTCCTCCACGTATGGGGACATTTTAACTTTGGTAAAAGGGGACATTTCTACTTTGGTTTAACAAGTTGAAAGTCCATCTGGACAAAACGGGTGGCATGGAGTAGAATCTTCAAGCCATCCGAACAGTGCTTACCCTCGACCCTCGCACTGTTTTTCATTTGTAGGAGTAATTAAGTTGGCTAACATCAAGTCTGCAATAAAACGCAACAAACAGAACGAAAAGCGGCGCGTCCGCAACCGCATCTATCGTGGTAAAGCCCGAACTTTCGTGGCTAAAGCTCGAGTTGCAGTGGACGAGAAGGATGCTGAAAAGGCAAAGACCGCTACTCTCGAAGCAATCAGCGCGCTGGACAAAGCCGCCCAAAAGGGCGTCATTCATAAGAACAATGCTGCCCGCCGTAAGAGTCGTTTGATGAAACGCCTGGCATCCGTCAAGTAGTTTCGTCGTTGTTTGAATGCAAGCAAGCGGGAGTTTATCTCCCGCTTTTGCTGTTAAATCGCAGATGAAATTGCATGTGATATAATCCTGCACACACGCACCGTAGCGAGGATAGAAAATCATGTTTGAAGCAGAACAATCGATAGTTGAACAAAAGATTCGCAATTATTGCTCCGATCATGGTTACCCCGATCCTGATTTTAGGTGGAGTTGGATCCCATTCAGCGGGCAGTGGGGAATTTCGCTTTCGTTCTTCCAATTGGCATCAAAATCATTCACGGGTGAAAAAGGGAACGTCAATGAACGTGCTCAAATGATTACACGCGAATTAGCTGATCTTTTACAAGGGGCAAAAGGATTTGAGAAGATCGAAGCTGTAAATGGTTATCTGAATCTTTATTTCTCCAGCCAGGAATACATGCAAAGGGTAGTGGATACGGTGTTGGAAAAAGGCGCTAATTTCGGGCGGGGTGACGATAAACATCAGCAATGGATGATCGAATTTTCACAGCCGAATACGCACAAAGCTTTTCATGTTGGGCATCTTCGCAGCGCAATTTTGGGGGATGTACTGGCTCGCATCATGAATTTCGCGGGTTTTGACGTTATTCGAGCCAATTACCCGGGCGACATGGGTTTGCACGTGATCAAATGGTTGTGGAATTACAACAAATACCATAAAGGGGAGCATCCGGATCAAAACGTAACTAAATGGATGGGCGCCCTTTATGCCGAAGCGGTAAAAAGGTTGGCTGAGAATCCTGAGCTTGAAACTGAGGTTCGTGAGCTTTATGCTCGCTGGGATAAACGCGATCCAGAGGTCGTTGCCTTGTGGAAAGAGACCCGGCAGTGGTCATTAGATGGATTCAATCAGATTTACGACTTGCTCGATATCCACTTCGATCGTTACTATTTCAATTCCATGTTCGAAGAAACCGGAAAAGGCATCGTCAACGATCTGATCCAGAGTGGAATTGCAACCGATGAACGTCCTGATGGAGGAGCGGTTGTTGTCAAATTGGACGAGAAACTCGGGATCAAAGGCGAAAAATATCATGTGTTTGTCGTCTTGCGCTCAGACAGTACCGCGCTGTATGCCACCGAAGACCTGGCTCTGGCCAGACAAAAGTTCATCGATTATCCTTCTCTGGATCGTTCGCTCTATGTAGTGGATGTTAGACAATCATTGCATTTTCAGCAAGTATTCAAGACGCTAGAACTGGCAGGGTATCCCTGGGCGGTCAACTGCCAGCATGTGGCTTATGAACTGGTCAACCTGCCCGGTAACGTGGTTATGGCATCGCGCGATGGCACAGTTGTGCTGCTTGAAGATTTAATAGCAGAGGCTACCCAAAGAGCGCTAGAAGTAGTTCGTGAGAAGAACCCGGACCTCTCAGAAGAACAAAAATTGCAGGTAGCAAAGGCTGTTGGTATCGGTGCCATCAAATACCCGATGCTCTCCCGTGAAAGCACCAAAGTGGTGACGTTTGACTGGGAATCGGCGATGGATTTCAATGGCCAGGCAGCCCCCTATATCCAGTATGCTTATGTGAGAGCGAATAGCATTTTAAGGAAAGCTGGTGGTACAATACCTTCGTCACTGTTGCCAGATTATGAGTTGAGTGAAGCGGAAGTCGCTCTAATCGATCAGATCGGCCGATTTCCAACCGAGGTACAAAAAGCGGCCCGCGATCTCAAACCACTGGTTATTTCAAACCTGGCTTTCGATCTGGCGAAGAACTTTAACGATTTTTATACACAATGTCCTGTCCTGCAGGCTGAGGAACCAGTCCGAAACATGCGATTGAGACTGGTCGCGGCAGCCCGCCAGGCGATCGCGAATAGTTTGGTATTACTGGGCATCACAGCCCCACAAGCGATGTGAAAAGTGTCTTGTAGACCAAATTATGCTTAAAGGAGAAAAGCAAAGTATGACCCCAATTCGAACGCTTATCATGGGAGCGGCAGGACGCGATTTTCATAATTTCAATGTTTTCTATCGCGACAACAAAGATTACGAGGTGGTTGCTTTCACAGCAACGCAAATCCCCAATATCGAAGGTAGGAAATACCCGGCTGCTCTGGCTGGTTCCCTGTATCCGAACGGAATCTCCATCTACCCTGAGAGTGAACTTGTTCGCTTGATCAAAGATCTCAAAGTCGACCAGGTTGTTTTCGCTTACAGTGATGTTCCGCACGAAGTTGTGATGCACAAAGCTTCGACCGTTCTGGCTGCGGGCGCTGATTTCCGCTTAATGGGTTTAAATACGACCCAGGTCAAATCAACCAAACCCGTGGTTTCGATCTGTGCCGTCCGCACCGGGTCTGGTAAGAGCCAGACCACCCGCCGCGTTGCTGATATCCTCACCAAAATGGGTTATAAAGTGGCAGCAATTCGCCATCCCATGCCCTATGGTGACCTCGTCAAACAGAAAGTTCAACGCTTTGCCACCTATGCCGATCTCGATAAACACGAATGCACTATCGAGGAGCGCGAGGAGTACGAACCGCATCTAGATAACGGCGTAATTGTCTACGCTGGCGTTGATTATGAAGCAATCTTGCGCCAGGCCGAACAGGAAGTGGATATCGTCCTCTGGGACGGTGGCAACAATGACTTCCCGTTCTACAAATCTGACCTAAACATCGTTGTGGTTGATCCGCACCGGGCTGGTCACGAAAAATCCTATCATCCTGGCGAAACCAACGTTCGCATGGCAGATGTGTTTGTGATCAACAAGGTCGACACCGCTGATCCAGCTAAGGTGATCGAAGTCCGCAACAATATCTATGACCTCAACCCGAAAGCTATTGTCATCGAAGGCGCATCACCCTTGTTTGTCAAAGACCCCGAAGCCATTCGTGGCAAGCGTGTGCTTGTGATCGAAGATGGCCCGACCCTGACCCATGGTGAAATGACCTACGGTGCTGGTTGGGTGGCTGCCAAACGCTACGGCGCTGGCGAGATCGTTGACCCGCGTCCATTCGCTGTGGGCACAATCTATGATACCTATGTTAAGTATCCAAAGACTGGCACAATCCTACCTGCCATGGGTTACGGAGAAAAGCAGGTTAAGGACCTTGAGAAGACCATCAAAAAGGCTGATGTCGATCTTGTCATTTCTGCTACACCAATTGACCTCACCCGGATCATCAAGATTAATAAACCGATGCAGCGTGTTGGTTATGAATTGCAGGAAATCGGCAAACCGACCCTTGAAGATATCTTGAAGACAAAATTCGCCAAGAAATAAACCTGCGCATTAACTGATCAGGAATTGGGTGTAAACTGCTTATAACAGGAACCCGATTCCTGATCTTTTTTCCAAGAGAGATCCCATGTTTATCGATGAAGCAAAAATCTACGTCAGGTCTGGCCGCGGTGGGGCGGGGATGGTGCATTTCCATCGAGAAAAATACCGCCCGCACGGCGGACCAGATGGCGGTGATGGCGGAAGGGGGGGAGACGTCATCTTTGAGGTCGTCCCAACCCTGAATACGCTGCAAAGCTTCAGATTTAAACATAAATACATCGCAGATGACGGCGCTAATGGCGGGCCGAGTAATATGACCGGTAAATCAGCCAACAACCTGATTATTCCAGTTCCGCCGGGCACTTTGATCTATGATGAGGTTACCGGTGAGATTCTGGGTGATTTGGTGGAACCCAAACAACAACTCGTGATCTGCAAAGGCGGACGAGGCGGTAGAGGCAACCAGCACTTCGCCTCCTCTCGCAATCAGGTACCCCGAATTGCTGAAAAAGGTGAACCTCCGCAAGAAAGATCACTCCGGCTTGAATTGAAGCTCTTGGCAGATGTGGGGATCATTGGGGAGCCGAATGCCGGAAAATCCAGTTTCTTGGCTGCGGTGACCAACGCTGTGCCTAAGATCGCTGATTATCCTTTCACTACTCTGGAACCAAACCTGGGTGTAGCTAACCTGGATGAGAACACTTCTCTCATCCTGGCGGATATCCCGGGGTTGATCGAAGGCGCTCACGAGGGAATTGGTCTGGGATTTACATTTCTCAAGCATATTCAAAGGACCAAAGTATTAATTCACGTCTTGAACGGTTTAGCTGATGATCCACTTGCTGATTTTTCGCAGATTAATTCTGAATTAGCTTTGTTTGACCCGATGTTGGCGAAAAAACCGCAGGTGGTGGTTTTCAATAAAATCGATCTGCCCGAAGTCAAAGAGCGGTGGGCTGGAATAAAGAAGAAATTAGAGAAGCTGGGATATCACCCCATGGAGATCTCAGCCGCGACCCATGAAAACCTGATCCCGGTCTTATGGAAGGCATACCAACTTTTGCAGGAAGTAAAGGCAGAGCCAGTGGCTGAACCGGAAATCCCGGTTTATAAACCCGAGGCTGATCCTCGAGATTTCAGCATAGAGCGTCAACCTAATGGCTGGAGAATTATTGGAGCCGCCATTGAGCGAGCAGCTGAAATGACCTACTGGGAACACGATGGTTCGCGTCGGCGTTTTCAACGCTTGATTGAAAAACTTGGAGTGGATGAGGCATTGCGAAAAGCTGGCATTGAAGAAGGCGATTCAGTGTTCATCGGTGATTACGAGCTGGAGTGGCAGGAATGACAGGCACGGCAATGCGTATTGGTGTTTTTGGAGGGACTTTCGATCCTCCCCATGTCGGCCACCTTATTCTCGCTGAAGAATGCCGTACCCAGCTCAACCTGGATAAACTACTCTGGGTGGTGACAGATAATCCTCCTCACAAGAGATACGTGAATATTAGCCCCATTGAAGCTCGTGTGAAATTAGTGTTAAAAGCCATTGAGGGCAATCCAGCGTTCGAGCTTTCGCGCGTGGATATCGATCGTCCGGGTCCACATTTTGCTATCGATACGGTCAATATTCTGAAACAGCAATTCTCCGGTTCGCGAATATTCTATCTGATGGGTGGCGATTCACTGCATGATCTTCCTACATGGAACAAGCCGCGTGAATTCGTGGCCCTCTGTGATGGAATTGGGGTTATGCGGCGACACGCTGACCAGGTTGATCTGGATTCTTTGGATCAAGTATTGCCTGGAATAAAAGCCAAGGCATTAATCGTAGAAGCTCCAATTTTGGAGATATCTTCTCACCAGATCAGGCAAAGAATCCATGAGAGACAGGGCTATCGTTATTATTTACGCGAAGCAGTTTACCAGGCGATTGACGAGCTGGGATTGTATCAGGACGATAAACTATAAGCCCTACTTCCACACAAAAAAGAACAACCAAGTAGTACTGATAGCCAGGGTGAGAATTGTGATGATCAACCCTGATTTTGTGTATTCCCAGAATGTCAAATCCACCTGATGCCGTTTCGCTGATTCAGCAACAATGAGATTGGCCACAGACCCTAGCAGAGTGAGATTGCCTGCCAGGGTAGAGGAAGCTGCCAGCGTCAACCAACCGGCAGTTGGTTGATTCATGGATGTAATAAGGGGTTTCATTAGTAAAACTGCGGGAACATTCGAAACCAAATTGCTTAGCGCCGTAGTCACCACACTCAAATTAAGAACGTTTTCTTTCCCGCTGATGTTGAAGGTATTTAAGAGCATCGAAGTGACCTGGTTCTTATCGAGCGACCCGGTGAGAATAAACAACGCTGAAAAAAAGACAAGGATACCCCAATCAATTCCGGCAAATATCTTTTCAGGTTTGGTTCGGCGCGTGATCAGAAGAACGCTGGCAGCGATGAAGGAAGCCAAAGACACCGGAATACCTACAAGAAAGGCAATGACCATTCCCACCACTACCGCGATCGATTTGATCAAAAGGGGTTTGTAATAACTGACTCTTTGTGTTGGGGGAATGATGAAAAAATTCGTAGCAGAAAATTCCCGCTTATACATTAATACGATCACCACCCAAACAATACCCAAACAGAGTAGTGAAATTGGTCCCAATTCTCCAAGGAATTGAGTGTATCCAATGCCAGATGCTGAACCTACGATCATGTTTTGAGGATTGCCTGTCAATGTTGCAACTGAGCCAATATTGGCGGAAGTAGCCAGAGCAATCAAATAAGGAATGGGATCCCGATCAATGGCAAGTAGAAGCTCCAATAAAAAGGGAGTAAACATGATACAAATGGTGTCATTGAGAAATAAGGCGCTTAGTACTCCCACCACTACGATCTCTATCGCCAGAAAGACACGAGGTTTTCGGGTCAAACGGAGCAAGTAGCCCCCCGTCAATTTGAAGAAACCAGCAAGACGCAGGTTCGCGTTAATGACCATCATGCTAAAAAGCAAGACAAGTGTATCGATATCCAAGAATCCAGGAATATCTGATACCGTAATTTGTTGGAAGAGGAGAAGAATGCCCACCCCCAGTAGCGCGATGATGGTACGGTTAGTGCGCAACCTAGGGATGAATCCGATCGCCACACCCACATAAGTGAGCATCACGATGATTAAAGTGATGGTTTGATTGTTCATACGTCAGAAGTCTGTTCTGATGATCAGGTGAAGATATTAGATTTCAACTGTAAAATTTTGGTAGTTATTCTTGCAGGGGTTGCCCCAGGCAACGATCATTTGATGGGCGGTCAGGTCCATAATCATGCTGACTATGGTTTTCTCCCGGTCTAGGGGATCAAGATCGAAGATCGAGTGGTTACAGATCGAATCTGGATAATTCACGTGATCTTGCAAGATGGATTGCAGTGATTTGATCGTGTGTTTGGGATTTTGCTTGAGTAATCCTAATGCTCTAAAGTATCTTACACGAGTGTGGATCAGTTCATCGGATTCACTTTCGATCGCTTCCATCTTGGGGGAGAGGTAATTATTGGTGTGCGCCAGATATCCCTCTTCGCCGTAGATGATATCGAAATTGCGAGCGGATACCTCAACATTATACAGTTCGCCGCTTTCATGTGCGATCAAATGATTGTAACCGGCAGCGCGTAAAGGAACAATGGCATGGCGAAAAGCCTGACCGATCGTTCTGGAACCGAGTACCGCCCTTGAGACGATCACGCGAGGAATACCGATACGGGTATCGGATGGATAGACTGTATCGCAGCATTGGGCGATGCCATCAGCATTGAAGCCCACATTGGGTAGAAGCCCGCCATAGCTCATCCCTACGAACGGTGGTTCATCGTCAGGCTCGACCTGGACAATGTAGACATCCGGCTCATCGTCGGGTAACCAATCTTCATTGTGAGCAACCAGAACATGCCCATCAGCGGTATGAGTTTGGTTCACCGCCAGACTGGTGCATTTCGTCAGGTGCAAAGCATCGGTGGTTACCGCTTCAAGACCGTTGACAACAGCTAGTTCTGTGTAATTTACATTAGCGCCTTCTGCGATACCCATGATTTCTTCCACATATTTTGGATATCGTTCCTGCGCAAAGGGCATATACTTTCTGGCCTGGATCTGTGCGCTGTCCCAGGTAAGTTGAAGATTATCGAAAGCCGATTCGATCAATTGACGGGCGTTAGTTATACTATGTTCGATCAACGGGCGTAGTTCTTCGCCGATCTGTCGTCCAATCTCGCGATGATTCCCTTTAACAATAAGGAAGGGCGGGGGTGTCGGATGAATAATTGCAGTGGTATCTAGCATAATGTTAACTATACGCCCACCAACCTGAAGCCGCAAGGGGAGAATTGCAAAGTTAAATGAAAACTGCATCCGGTTGAGAGATGCAGTTTTTCATCGAGTATCATTTTGTGATAAGTACCAGATTCCCCATCGCCATTTCAACGTAAATATGGATCGTTCGGGCTCCCGAACCTGATGTATAAGTGGAGTTCTCCACAGTCCAGGTTCCTGTCAGGTTGACGTTTGATAGCCCCCCAGTGAGCTGAATGATTACTTTTGCATTATTGGGAACGATAATCTTAGTGTTACTCATTCCTGAGGAGATGCGGACGTCCATATCTTTTTGCAGATCACCACTGAAATCCAGTGTGTAATCACCGGCGCCGCTTTCAAAGGTGATAGAAGACGTGTTAGCATTTCCAAGTCCATAAAGATCTACCTGAGAAGCACCTGTCTTGTAAACCAATTTTCGCATTTCAGCCGGATTCAGAGAATCGAAACGGACCACTGCTTTGCTGGCGCCATCGTTGATCTCAAGATTTGTAATGGATAATCCAGTTAGATCGATTTCTCCGTCATACGCTCCTGCAGAAATTGACAGGTCGATCGGTGTATATCCGAGTTTGATATCCCAGTTGTTTTTAATCTGATCATTTGGTATTCCAATATTGTTCGCATGTTCCTGAGAAATCAATACTCCATTTGAAGTTGCGGTAATTTTAGGTTCCCAGGTAGCAACGTTATAAGAGATCTTTCCTTCAACCAGTTTTGTTGCTCCTGATGCAATGGAAAGCTGGCCAGCACCCATATCGATCTGGACAACTGCGGTGTCGACGTTTGACGGAATAGATTCTGAAATCTCCAATACCTGTGTCGTTGTCGTTTCCACTGTTGGTACATTCACAGTCATGGAACATCCCAACAGGATAAAGGCAATTGCTACGATAAAGAACACATGGATGGCTTTCATAATCAAAACTCCATTCATCAAGAAAAAACTGATTACAAATTATTTTTTGGCGATGCTTTTCTGCGCAGGCTCAGGTTCTGAGGGAGGTACAGAAGCAACTGGCGAAACAGGAGCTGACGGCGGTACAGGCATGGGTGGGGTCTGAAGCACTGCTTGAGCAACCTTGTTGGCATATTTGGATGATCCAAAGCGGCTGGAAACAACAGCACCAAGACCGATCACGATCAGGATCAAGGAGATCATAAAGCTAAAGAGCCAACCAACAATGGGAATCAAACTGAGAGATCCGATGACCAGGCAGATTAACAGTGTGCCGATTCCACTGGAGAAAGGAGTTGCCCATTCGGAATGGAACATATCTGACACACGGACGCCCAGAACATTCCCCACCGCGATCCAACCGTAAAGGAGGGCCAGGGCAAAGACGATGACGGCTAAGAAGGTGACAGGGATAAGGATGATCGTGAGGCTGATCAAGATCATGGCAATAGGAGCGCAGAAAATCGTCACCAGTCCAACGCCGGCTGTTACCAGTGGCTCTTTGACGATGGTGTTACTAACTCGTTTTGTTTGGTCAGGCAGGAAAAGCCCGACGATCACAGCCAGCACAGCCAACCCGAGAGACTCCAAACAAATCGTCAGGAATTTGGCGAGGTAATTGTTATTTGATTGAAAAGGGGATTTCCAGGGGCTTGTTTTTCCGAAATTCCATTCAGAAGGTGATTGTTCGGTGATATTACCAGTCACTTTTGCCAACGGAGATTGCTTTAACGTTCCCCCTGAAGAGACAACATCGCCTTTGAGAACGGCTGTATCTTCCAGTGTCGCGGCTCCGCCAATGATTACCATATTTCCATTGATTATGCCGGCATTGGTCAGCGTACCACCAACCAGGACAACATCTCCATTTACCTGGGCGTTTTCGGCGATGGTCACTGTGCCGCCGATCACTACCAGATTTCCTTGCAGTACATCATCACTTTCCAAGCGGAAAGTATCCGCCATCACAAGCTTGTCACCCTGATAGACCGTACCAGAATTCGGTTCCGGTGTTTGGGCGAACGCATTGGTTGTGATCAGGAGGCTGATCACCAATACACAAATAACCGCAAAGAGACGGAAATTATTTTTCATGAGATAAGATTGGTCCTTTCGTTGTGATTCTATAGAACGATATTCCCCAGAATACTGTGATCAAGCTGATTGTAAAGGAGAGCAGTAATCCCAGGCTGACCAGGAAGCTGGTAGGAGCTGACTTCACGATGCTGGTCATCAATATCCACAATTGGGAAATTGTGCTGAAGAACTGCACTAGGCTAGTGACAATTGAAACCGCAACAGTGATCCAGGATGTATGTGGAAGCAGGAATACGCCGAGCGTTATTATGATTGCTAACGCTGAAGAGATAAGGCAAATTAACAAAATCTTCGTTTGTTGTTGTGCTTGTTTTTGGCGTTTTTCCGCTAATGTCATCTGCCAGCGTTTTCCAAAATCAGCCGGTGCGTTGATCGCGGGCATAGATTTTACTTCGTGACGTGCCGATCTCCACCCTTTTTCGAGTTTCATACATTTCGGACAAACTTCCAAATGCTCGGATAATTTCCGCCGGTCATCTGGAGTAAGATCATATTCGTCGAGGATCCAATTTTCAAAGGGCTGGTGATTCATGTGTCCTCCTATCGCTTACAAATTGATATTCACCTGACATCATCATTTCTGCCAGTTGTCGTCTTGAGCGATGAAGACGACTTTTCACTGCACTTACCGTTAAAGACAGCATTTTACTAATTTCATCCTCCGAACAGTCATACCAGTATTTTAGGATAACGGTTGCTCTATCCTGTGGGTTGAGTTCATTAATAAGTAAATGAAGCGCTTCCTTTTCCTGGCTCTGTCCCAATTCCTTTTCGGGATTGGGAATCGTCGCGTCCATCAGATCGATATCCGGAAATTCATCCAGTTCAAAGATGGGGAGACGTTTCTTACGTTGTTGATCGATGCAATAATGTGCTGCAATGGAAAGCAGCCATGTGATAAACGAGCGTTCCTGATCATAGCGTTTCAAATTTTGGTAGGCGCGCCAGAATGTTTCCTGTGCTGCGTCTTCAGCCGCGGTTCCTTCACCAAGCATGCGATAGCAAAGGTTATAGACGGGGTTTTGATACGTTTCTACCAATCTGGTAAATGCATCATCATCTCCGTTACGTGCCTTTTCTAACCATTCTTGATCAGGATTGCCCACACGTTCCTCAGTGTTCATATTGTCAACTATTAATACGGATAACTATCAAACAGGTTGCGTAAAAGCGAAAAATCATTTTCATTCGTTCAGGTTGATTTCCTCTTTCCCGGATAGAGTCTCCTGGATTCGAGCCACAACCGTATCCAGGTGCTTGGGCTTGTGGACAAAGTCGAGATCGTCAGTCTTTAAAGTCAAAACCGGGCTGAGGTCATACTGCTTGATCCAATCCTCGTAAAAAGATTCCAACAACAGAAGATAATCCCTTGAGATGGATGATTCCATTTCACGACCGCGTGAATTGATCCGTTTTATCAATATGTCTACTGGGGCTTTCAAGTAGATCAACAGGGAAGGGGTGGGTAAGTTTTTGACAACCAGATCGAATACGCGTTTGTAGGTGAGATAATCCCGTTCTGTGATGTTTCCCATCGAATGAAGCGCTCTGACAAAAATATACGCATCTTCATAGATACTGCGATCGATGATTGCGGATTGTGAATCTTCGTACATAGCCAGGTGTTGCTCCGCCCGATGGCCGAGGAAAAAAATTTGCAGATGGAAGGACCATTTCTTCATGTCAGCGTAGAAATCGGGTAGATAAGGGTTATCAGCTACCGATTCAAACGCGGTTTTATAGCCAAGACGCTCCCCGATCCTTTCAGTAAGGGATGTCTTACCGGAACCGATATTTCCAGCGACAAGGATCATTCTTTTGGCCATATTTTCTCCTAAAAAGTATGAGAGTAAGTTAATTATAAGCGATTGACCGGGAAACAGATCAAAGAGGTGATATAATTATTACTTGGTTTTCTCACCAAATAGCAGTGATCGCGCATGGGTTTAAATGCCTCGCCGGTTTCGGCGGGCATTTTTTTGTTCATTTCAGGAGTATTTATGGTTTCATCGTTCAAAGAATTAGGCTTGCAAGAGCAATATTTGCGAGCAGTTGAGAAAATGGGTTTTTCACAACCAACGCCGATCCAAAAGGAAGCCATCCCAGCATTGTTGGCAGGTAGGGATGTGATCGGGCAGGCACAGACGGGTACGGGAAAGACTGCGGCGTTCATGCTTCCCATTTTGCAAAATTTGGATAACAACTATCGCTCAGTGCAAGCTTTAGTCCTGGCTCCAACTCGCGAGTTGGCCAAGCAGGTGGCTGATGCGGCTGAGCAATTGGCACAGGAAACAAACGTGAAGATCCTCGCTGTTTATGGCGGGCAATCGTACACTGTTCAGACTCGTGCGTTAAGCCGTGGTGTGAATGTGGTAGTAGGGACTCCCGGTCGGTTGCTCGATCTGATCCGGCAAAAGGTGCTTGATTTGAGCCAGGTGCACAATCTCGTGTTGGATGAGGCTGACGAGATGCTGGAGATGGGTTTCATCGATGATGTGGAGTCGATCTTAAAAGAACTTTCAGATGAACGTCAGATCGCTTTATTCTCAGCAACTATGCCAGAAGCGATTCGTAAACTCGCGAATCGCTATCTTCAGGATCTTCAACGGATCAGCGTGAATCCACAGCAGGTGACAGTGGCCGAGACCGAACAACGCTTCTACCGCGTGCGCGAAGAAACCAAATTGCCCGCGTTAATTCGCCTGCTTGAGGTGGAAGAGATCAACAGTTGCTTGATCTTTGTGCGCACAAGAGCTCGCTCTCAGGAATTGGCAGATCAATTGAGCATGCTGGGCTATACCGCCGATGTTTTAAATGGCGACCTAAACCAGAACCGTCGCGAACAGGTGTTGGATCGTTTCAGGCAGCATAACCTGAAATTCCTGGTCGCGACAGATGTCGCCGCACGTGGCTTGGATATCGATGATGTTTCGCATGTGATCAATTACGATTTCGCGCAGGATGTAGAAGATTATGTTCATCGAATTGGACGAACCGGTCGGGCAGGGAAGACAGGTGTCGCGATGACCTTCTTGACCCCCCGCGAACGTAGCCGGCAAAAAGAGGTCATGGCTTATACTCATCAACCAGGCATCGATTGTACGCTTCCAACAGCCGAAGAGGTACAGGCACATCGTGATGAGCGATTGATCCTCGAACTTTCAAAGCAATTGATAGTTGGTGTAACTCCTTCGGAGAGTCAGCTGGTTGAGCGCTTGGGTGATCTAGGATTGAATTCTATTGAGATTGCCGTAGCTGCCATCCGCTTGATGCGTTCGGGTGAAAGCAAGATCAAGAATATTGATTTGAATGAACCTGCGTATGAACCGAAACATAAACGCCTTGAAGAACGTCGTTCAAAAATGCCCGGTCAACGTGAAGAAACCAATAATCGCGAACCGCGGAATTCACATAAAAGCCGCAAATTTGCAACTCCCAAAGAAACGGGCATGGTCCGTCTCTGGATGAACCTGGGAGAACAGAATGGCATTCGACCCGGTGATGTTGTAGGCGCGATCGCGAGCGAGGTGGGTATTCCAGGTAAGGCGATCGGAGCGATCACGATCTTACGCGATCATAGTCTTGTCGATATATCAGAGCAGCATGTCACCCGCGTACTTAAAGAAAGCACCGGAAAATACCATCTCAAGGGGAAATCCGTAATGCTGCGTTTGGCAGAGTAGTTGGAAATATTGACCAAATATTGACCGGGTCAGGTTTTTGGCCCGGTTTTGATTTAATTTACTGATGGAGACGTTATAATTATCGAAGAGTTTCCATCCAAGAGAGGTCAAAATGAGAAAACGTCGGGGATTAATCATTGCCATTTCCATATTCATCTTACTAGTCCTGTGTAGTTGCGAGTACGTTGAAATCGCCAAGCAAATTGTTCTAAACCCCACCTACACGCCGTATCCAACCTATACACCATATCCCACTTACACCGAAGTGGCAACCACCACGCAGGCTGTAAATCCGACGAAAACTCCAAGACCTACAAAAACACCTTTTCAATTCGCGATTCAACACGGATTGAGCTTGGGTGATCCAAACGCAACCGTGGTAGTTATCGAATTTGCAGATTTTCAGTGTCCGTATTGCCAGATGTATTACACAGATATCGAACCCAGAATCTTGCAAAAGTATGTAAATACCAACAAGATCTATTACACCTATTCACCCATGGCATTCTTGGGGCAGGAGTCGATTGACGCGGCTCTGGCAGCATATTGCGCCAACGATCAGGGTAAATTCTGGGAATACCGCGGCCAATTATATGATAACCTGAATGGCGAAAATGATGGTTCATACAGACGTGACAATTTGCTTAAGTTCGCCAAAAATCTGAGCCTGGATATTTCTGTATTCACAAAATGTATTGATACAGAGCAGCATTTGCAGGATTTGCGTGATGCGGAAAACTACGCTGACAGCCAAGGGATCAACAGCACACCATCGTTTTTAGTGAATGGGAAGGAAGTATCCGCGTCAGGGCTGGAGGATGCCATCAAGGAAGCTTTAAACGAGTGAGCTCTACGAGATTGAATCCTCTTTTGCCGGTTGATGATGAAATTTGACCAAACTTAATAATTGCCACGGATCAAGCCACTTGGCGTATAATTTGATCATCCATATCTACTCAGTTTGAGGGGTTCGTTATTATGAATAAAAAATATATGTTCTTAGTAATTACTGCTGTGGTGACCATTCTTGTGATCACTGGTTGTCAGATGTACGCAGCACAGCCAACCGAGCTGCCCACCTATACGCCGTATCCAACCTACACTCCGTATCCGACGGACACCGAAGTTCCAACGATCGAAGCAACCGCGACCAAATTCCCATCGCCGACTCCCAAGCCGACAAATACCCGTGTCCCGGCCACCGCGGTTCCAAAGGCGCCTACAGCCACACCCGGAAAGGCGCCAAAACTGGATACCACCTTGAAGATCAAGAACAATTGCGATGTGGCGATTACCATCAATGCCACAGGCCCGACGCCCTTTAAGGTAACAGTTCAACCGGATACACAGACTGAATTGACGCTTGCCAAGGGTACTTATACTTACAATACCAATGTTGGCGCTTCCGGCACGATCGATCTAAATGTAGCAGTTTGGACCTGGACCTGGTGCCCATAAACCATCTCGAATCTGAACGATGAATTGAATTCAATATAAAAAGGCCTCTAATGTTTTTAGAGGCCTTTTGTACATAAAAGCGAAGCTCTACACCGCGTAAAAAGCGGTTCCAATCATACCTGCGCCTGCGTGAACTGAAAGACCGGGAGTGAATTGCATGAACAATATTTCTTCGGGCAGGTCCAAACGTTCCCGCAATAATTGCTGCAAGACAATGGCGTCCGCTTCGTTGCAGATGTGGAAGATGCCGATGCGTTCGATCTTCTTTCCCTTGGCCGATTCGACAATGAGATTGACCAGGCGTTCCATGGCAGCTTTACGGGTACGCACTTTTTCGAGCACCTGCAGCGAACCATCTTTCATGGTGAGGAGGGGACGGATATCGAGGGCGCCAGCCATTCCCGCGGAGAACTTGCTGACACGGCCGCCCATGACCAGATACTTGAGAGTATTGAATGACGCAAAGGTGGCCAGGTGAGGGATCATGTCTGTGCCGATTTTGATGGCTTCTTCATCCGACACGCCTTTTTGCAACGCTTCGGCCACAGCCAGGACAACGATACCCTGTCCGAGCGACATGTAGAGCGAGTCGACGACGTTGATCTTCTTGCCAGGGAATTCCTTGGCCGCGAGCGTGGCTGATTCATATGTGCGGCTGACCTTACTGCTGACACAGATGCAGATGATCGAATCGGCACCCGCGGCAAAAGCTTTGGTATAGGCTTCAACGAAAGCGCCAGGGGAGGGAGCGGCTGTGGTTGGCAGCTTTCCGGTGGCATCGATCTTCTCGAAGAGCAATTTGTCATCGATATCGATGTTGGTGGCAAATGACTCGTCGCCGAACTGGATTGTAATGGGCACGATGTCGATGTCGTATCTCGCCGCGATTTCCAAAGATAGACTGGAGTCACTGTCTGTGATCAATTTGGTTTTTGACATATTCACCTCGAAAAATGATAATTGCCTGTGGTTTAAACTTGGTTAATGAATTGTGACCGGGTTAAGCAGCCGTACACCCATTCCATCGAACGCGGATAAATTTGTAGTGACCAGGGTGTGATTGTAAATAATGGCCAGAGCAAGAGTGAGAGAATCGAGCGGGTTGATACTGCGTGATTGACCGTGGATGCGGGCCGATATTTCTCCCCATTTCAGTGTGGCTTCAGCGGTGATTTCACTAATTCGCCCGTTGAAGCGAACCATAAGATCATTCGTGAGCCAATTATTCATTCTGGCTCTTTCTTTCGATGATGGCGTACTTTCGATGACCTGCTTCAATTCTGCCAGGGTGCCTACTGAAATGTAGAGAATCTCTTCAGGCTGTGAGTCGATCCACTCAACAAGCCGAGGGTTAGGGGTGGTGGAGATGAGATTGGCGATGATGCAAGTGTCGAGTAAGTAGGTCATGGCCGGCTCACACGGGTGTCGCGCAGATCGTTGCCGAGCAAGTCGACACCAGCGAGAGGTGAATCGTGGAAGAATGAGGAAAGCTGTGATTGCGCCTTTTGCAGCTTCTGGTAGTCGCTGTAGGAAATGACCACGGCCACTTCTTCACCGCGGCGGGTGATGATCTGAGCGCCACGCTTGAGGGCGCGGTTGACGACCTCACTCAGTTTATTCTTGGCTTCCTGAAATTGCCAGTGTTCAAACATGATTCTCCTGTCTAGACTGTCTAGACACTAGTATAGCGGATAGGAAAACCTCAGTCAACATGACTCAAGGCACATTTCTATCAGCGTGGGTAGATCGGACGTGGATGAAATCGAAGAGCAGAGGACTTTATCAAAACCTGATAAATCGAAAAGGGTCACTTGTTCGTTGAAGCTGGTTCGTGCACAAATCTGGCAAAGACCACCGCTGCGACGACGCGCATGACGGTGGAACCGATGAGCACGGCGGTGAACCCCCAGAGCTCGATGATGGCGCTGCCTACCGCGGAACCGAGGGCGATTGCAAGCAGTACGACCACCTGGTAAATCGCTGAGTAGCGTGGCACCTGGTCGCATGGGACAGAGGCAAGCAGCAGGTTGAAAGAAACCAGGTTGAACACGCCCCAGAAGACGCCACTGAAGGAGTTAATGATGGCTACCTGCCAGGCTGCCGTGACAAAGAGCCAGGCGGTCGGAAGCAGAGGGATGAGGATCATACTGATCAGTTGCAGCTTGCGGTTACTCATGCGGTCGGCGAGCCCGCCGATGCGTTTTGAGGTGAGCAGGCTGGCAAGGGTGCTGATCACGTTCAAGAGGCCAACGGTGGCAGCGCTGAACTTGAGCACGTTGACCATCTGGACGTTGAAGAATGGTCCAGCGATGTAGATGGCAAAGTTCCAAAGAGCAGCGGTAGCGGTGAGAGCCACGAAATGTGGCTGCTCCTTGAACATGGCCACCAGCTCGCGCGGGTTGAAGCTGCGCCGGGTTTTTACCGGTGCGATGGAGACAGCGTCTTCATCGATGTGTGAGAACGAGAAGGATGAGGCCATGCCGAAGACAAAGGCCGCAGCCAGGGCGATCTGGTAGCCGGTGACGGAGGTGAAAAGGGTGATGAGCTTGCCTGCCAGTAGGGTGGTGAGCATGCCGGTGATGCCCATGATGAAGTTCCGTGAGCCGAAGTAGCGACCACGGCCCTCGATTGGGACGACGCTGTTGGTCAGATCCATCCAGGCGGGGTAGCCGGCGTAGTTGCTGGCGTCGCGCAGCACCGAGAAGGCGATGGCGATCCAGATGGCAGCAGGACCCTTGAAGAGGATGGGCACGAACACGAGCATGAGGATGGCGAAGCGTCCGTTAATGCCGAACGACAGGGTGACGGGCTTCTTGCGCAGGCTGCGTTCAGCCAACAGCGCCCCGGGCAGGAGCACGCAGGCGCTGACGATGCTGGAGATGGAGCTCATCATGCCCACCTGGGCGCCGCTGGCACCGAGGGCGATGATGTAGAGGCTGACGAAGTTGAGCATGATGTTGTCGCTGGCAGACGCGAAAAATCCATCAAACCAGAACCAGTGCAGACTGCGCTGCTGCGGGTTGGTCAACGTGCGTCCCCAGGCGCCGCCGACGGTGAGGTCGGCAACCCAGGCTTTGAAGCGGGTAAAGAGGGTGGAAAAGCTCACAATGCCGCCATTTATACACCCGAACAGGTGGTGGGGGAAGGTGGTCGATCAGTGATACATGTTAATTATCCGCCAATTACGTGTACTTGGGCGAAAAGAACTGAATAGTATCTGTGAAAATTCCGAGAGTGGAGAATGGAGAATGGAGAATCGTAAAAACCTGATTGATCTTCCACGAATGGTACGAGCCGAAAGGCATTCGGCGGGAGGGTGGGGGGTATGGGATTGTCAAAGTGCGGGTAATTGAATTGATTGTTTAATTCAAATCGATTCAATTCAATTCAAGATTTCGTTAACTGTAAATTCGAATAAGAAACGAATATGGCGATCCAAATCTTAACAGGAGGAGATATAGAAATTATGTTCCATATTTATATTATAAGCCTCGTGTCAAGAGAGTGGAGATGTGGTCATGTGATTAATCAATCATTGCTGCGAATTGCTGGAGGGGAGCGATAATGATCGCTGACATCTTTGAAAAAAAATATCCGCTTTCGAAAAACGATAGCGGATACTTTCTTCAGTCCATGGTTTACTGTCATACCGGTTGAGCAACAGGCAGGCGGTCGTCGATCCCCTTGACGTTCAGCCAGAGGGCGAAAACCATTTCCTGGACATTGGCAACCATTGCGTTCATTATTGATGATTCCATTTAGTTAAGCTTCCTTTATCTGATATTCAAACACTTCGTTGATGTTGACTCCGAACGCGATCGCGATGGAGAAGGCCAGTTCGAGCGAGGGTGAATACTTGCCTGCCTCGATGGCGATGATGGTCTGCCTGGAGACGCCGGCTTTTTCGGCGAGTTCCTGCTGGGTCATCTCATTGGCGAAGAAACGCAGCTTGCGGATGTTGTTGGTGATCTCAAGTTTTTTGCCCATGGCTTATCCCTTTCGGTAGAATACCAACTGGGTAATCCCTTCGATGATCGAACCGGCGCTAAATGAGATGAATATTGCGTTGAGCGCGAAGACCGGTGAATAATTCAAGACAAGGGCGATGAGCGCCAGGATGAACCCGAAGCCGGAAAAGTAAAAGCCGAAGCGGGTGGATTTGAGGCCGATCAGCTTATCGCGTTCATCTTCGACCAGTTCCGCGCCGATGGTTTTTTCGATCTCTTTGTCATCGCACTCCATATTTTTCATCTTCGCGCGGATGGCGATGGAGATCGAGGTGAGGATGTGGAAGACGATCTGAATGACGATGCTGGCGACGATGCCGATGCCGATGAAGACCAGCATGGTGGTGGCCCAGAACTTGAGGTCGCCCGCGGCGACCGCGCCGGACTGGTACCTGCCAAAGGCGTAGAGGCAGTAGGCTGCCAGCACCCCGGCTCCGGTAACGATGGATGTGATGATTCTTTTTTCCTGGAATGACATTTTGGTAATACTCCTTTTTCTTGTTTGTTGTAGACATATAGTAATACAGAATATACAAAATGTCAAGTATTTTTTACATCAAGACAATAATAATATACATATTCAAAATGAGCGGGAGGGGATGGAAAAGAGATGTCTAGAGCTTGGGCGTGCGAGAGTTAGCCACGAAAGGCACGAAAAGGGTAACCGCGAATTTCGCTAATTTGGGCGAAAAAGAGCGAATGCTCTGCACGGTTGTGGGGGGCGAAAGATAAATAATGTATCATTAACCAAATAATCAACAGATGTAAAAGTGGACGTGCGAAGGATTTTTGCAAAAAAGGTTTCAAAAAAGGTGGGTTCAAATCCCATTCGCTCCGCTCGGAGGCGCACACTTGAACAAGCGACAAGTGCAGGCAATTCACGAGAACGAAACCACCCTACTCACTGGAGTTACAATGAAATGAGAAATGGATTAAACTTTTTATTTTGTTGTAATAACTAACACAATCGCTAAAAACACCAGAAAACTCAATCCAAGACCTAGAAAAATCGCAGACCAAGTAACATATATGCTCTTCTTTAGGTTTCGTAGATAATGTACTTTGTAATGATGGAAAATCCAATCTTCAATATTGTCATTTTCGTCCGGACCTTTGAGAGAGAATTTGGAAACCACTATTTTATCTGGTGGTTCGATTTGTAAAGAATTTAACTTCCGAAAGCATTTTTGTGGGTTCGATAGATTAATCCCGGCTAAAGGAATAATCCCAAATAATGAGAACAACCCACTAACGAATAGAAAGACCAATGCAAACAAGATTACTATGAACTGAAAGGTATTGAAAAGATCAGAGATACTTGTTGAGGAAAAAAGAATTGCGCTTAGAAGAATGGCAATGATCGTACTGGATGTACCCAACAGCCAAGATGCGCGATCTTCCTGGCGTTGTTCGCCTTGATAGTAATGATCGATTTCAATAGTAACTTCCTGCAAGAATGCGCTTGTGGATTTCATTTTAATCATCCAATCCTATCTTTAACCTTCTTTATATCAAGGCCAGGTGGTGTGGGTTTGAATTTTCCAGTTTTCTCTTCTTGTTCTTTTTGAAGTTGATACCCTTTCAACTGAAAATCTCTTATTTCTGAGATATTTATCGTACCAACAATTAGGAATGCATTATCACCCCCTTTTGCCTTCACAATATCCTTGATTTCATGTTTTGCTGGTTGAACAATTCTGGAATCTCCATATTCTGAGGAGTTAACTTGAATACAATAACAATGGATGTCACGAGACATTGATTCAATGATATTCGAGAAATACTCAATATCATGATTGCATTCAACAATAAATGCAGCATCTAGATACGATTTAAACAGTGCTCTATCTTCAATGCTGCAAACTTCATAGCAACAGTATGACGTAAAATCCATCCCTTGCCATTCAAAAAGAGTATAGAATGAATCATTCGTAGGTACTTTCAAATACAGATTTTCAATAATCTGAGTCTCTCTCGGAGAATAGAATCTCTTTAATCTGGTCTCAACAAGACAGTTATTAAACTCACCCACCTTAAATGGCAGAATAGTAACTATATAATTGTAGGCAAAACCATTTTTCATTTGATGCTCAAGGCCAAAGATCATAGCCATCTGATGATCCCTTGATACTTTTGTAAGTTTTGGTATCCAACTTTGGTGTACAAAACATTCCGGCAGAACTAAAACATCTACATGCTCCTTTATTGCTTGATTGATAATATCCGATAAGATTTTTTTTACTGACGTGTAGAATTGGGATTTCCCCTTAAGGTTTTTGATTATTCCTTCTTCATCTACCTTGACGTTTGCTACACCTACCCGTAAATGATCTTTCTTGGTATTTACACCGACAATAACTTTAACTAATTTATCATTTACTACTTGTACGTTTAGTACATCACTAGAGAATAGATGGAGATTTTCCTTACCATAATTAATTCTACAAAAATCCTGATTTATCTCAGCAAAGACTTCCTCAGATTGAAGATGACGAGGTTCCTGGTGGGGAAAACCATATTTTAGCATTTGGATTTCATGAAAATGAATATACCGTGGGAAATAGTCTAGGTAGTGCAAATTATTTGTTGAATGATATTCATGATCATGTTCGAGAGATAATAGATTGTAGTCAGCATTTGCATCACGAATATAACTTTCGTAATGGTTGTTCAGTGGATATAGGATGATTTGATTATTAAACATGAAGCTTGAGAGATATTTTTCCCTAAACTCGAAGTCAAATTTCATGTGGAGATCATTTTCAAGAAAACGTATCAATCCACTTATTTGCTTATTTTTTTGAAGTGTAAAGACTTTGTATAAAACAGAGACAAGATAATCCTGCAATGTTTTTTGCAAAATTTCCTTTTCATCATTTGCGATAAGAAATACTTCGCCTTTAATTTGTTCAGGACCGGTATGAACTTCATTAATATCCTTCATTATTTTTTTGCACAGCTCTTTTATTTCCCCGTACTGCCTATTTTTTAGGAAAATTGTAAAAAATTTTTCCCAAAGTGTAAAGTTTTGAAGACACTCCGCGCCAGTCGTTGTCTCACATATTAGGCGATTAATCCTTTTACATTGATCATCTGATAGTTGCCCTGAAAAGTTCATTAAGAAAGCAAGCCACTTTGATAAATTAAATTTGCTGATCTTTAGATCGTCTATGCTTCTAATTTTTTGAAATGAGTCTGAATAGTCAATAGACCAAATATCTTGACCCAATTCTTGGATAATTTCATTTTCATCTTCATGAAGATAAAGGAAGACGCTTGAGTTATTCTTGATCGTGGCTTTAAATGTCTCAAGCATTTTTCTAGACTGTTCATGTGAAAAATAGAAAACGCGCACCTTCTTTTCCGACAGATCTAGCTCTGTGCGCGATTTATGTAGGTAATCAGCGGTAATGTAGATTTCAGGTTTTTCTTGACTTCCACGATTGCCAAATATTTTGTTTTCATTCTTTAGAAGTAATTGCAAAAAATCTGCTTTTGTTGAAACATCAGAATAAGTGGTGTTGTTCAATGAGAAAACCAGAAGGATGTCATCAACATACCTACCATAATACGCTGGATTCAATTGCTTCTTAATTTCCTCATCAAAATCCATTAAATACCAATTGGAAATAATGTTTGAAGGTAGAAATCCAATCGGAAGCATAGGGAGAGGCGATTTACTATTTTGAACTTCTGAATGAAAAAAGCTAAAGTATTTCAAACATACTTGTTCAATAAACCCATTGAGATAACCAAATTCTCTCCAGAGATCTTTTTGGGATTCTTCCTTATCAGTAAGTTCATGGAGTTTATTTCCTAATTGATTAAAATCAATCCTACAATTATAGAAATACCCCTTAATGTCCATTGAAATCATTGCTACGTTCAATTTAAGATCCAACAGGCCGTTTGTAATTTCAATTGCACGGTCTCGCCAGCTTTCATATTTCTTGAAATAAGGATAAAAAAGGTACGGATTTACAGATAAATCCTTGTGGTTGATAATGTTTTCCCTCAGTCGGTTCCCGAAGCATTGACTATCAAGGGATGCATCTAAAATTCGTCCGAATTTTAAAATCCAAAGAACACTTACTATGTGCCCTTCAATAGGCAGGTTTAAGAAGTATTGAAATTTCTCAATTTCGAGGGTAGAGGTAGGGACATTGGAATAAATACCATCATGCACAGATTCATTACTTGTTTCCGGAAGTTTTGATTTAAATTTTTTGGGGAAACACCGAACAGACATGTTTTGATAGATTCCATCGAAGAAAGTCTGCCTTTGCTGTGAATCAAATAATCTTTCTGATAATTCTTGGAAGTAAGTATCATTGATTAACAAATCATGTGTATATTCAAAATCTGCAATTTCCTTTGCGTCAATCATAGAAAACTGGTCAAAATAAACGGCAGATTTCCATTTTCTATAAGCTCTTTTTAAATCGTTTTGTAAAGAAGCTAACTTTTGTTGTTTGGCCGTCATATTACCCCGATTCCTCAGTAGGTCTTAATACTATTTGATTTTCCAATTGAATTATGAATCAAATATCGCTAAACGAAAAGCAGAAAATCGAACATTTTTGTAAATCAATAGCATATATCTTCAGAAAAATATCTCGATGATTATTGATTTAGCCAAATACATTTGCTTGAATAACAAATTTAATTTTCGCTTCAACATGATAAGTGTTGCCTGATATTTTCGGTAGGCAAGAGAGATTTTCTTTACTTCCATTTTTCACCATGATCAGCAATAAATGAATTGGCTTGTGATTGCGATGGACAGAGCAAGAAAACATACTAGGCTTAACGCATTTTTTGTCATGGAGATTTCATTCATTTCTGAGAACCAGTTCTTTTCACTCCCACTCCAGATATCCCCTGATCACGCGGAACCAGACAAGCACCACGGCGTCAACGGCGTCGGCGAGCGGCAGCTAGATGGTTGCAGCGTAATTTTCCGCCAACTTACGTCTTTAAATCGCGATCTTGTTCTTGCTTTTACGGCACCAATCGTGGTAGCGGCGGATGACGCGGTACCAAACCCGCGCCACGGACTCGATGGCATCGGCCAGGACGGCCACGCTCATCTCTTCGTAGCCGAGCGGGGCATTGGGGTATTCAAGCGTCTTTTTGCTGAACTTCGTCAGGTCGGCGTCGAGCGGCAGGTAGGCATACGACACCAGGTAGGCCTGGTGGGTGACGCTGTACATGTATTCGAGCACGTTCTTGCTGTCGCCGTACTCAAAGGTGAACGGGCGGGTGGCCAGCGCGGCGTCCACTTTGCCGAGGAGGCTGGTCTTGTATGGATCGAGGCGACTGACCAGCGGCAGACCGTCGCTGTCGTAGACGAAGCGGGCGTAGTTGCCAGCGTCAGGGGCAGAGCTGTCATCGCTAACGGTTTCATCGTCCGTTTCATCCGGTATGGAAGTGTCGAGGTTTTCGATCTTGTAATTCGCTTTAACGAGGTTTCCCCAGGCGGATTCGATATTGTGGTGGATGGTGCAGCCTTTTTCGCCGAGGGGACGGTAATCGCAGTGCAGCGGCATGTGCCCGTCTGCGATGTAGTGGCTCAGGGCAAAGAGGGTCAGCGCGAGGTGATTGCCGGTGGGGGTGAGGGGAGACCCTTTCTCCTCGCGGCTTTGGATCTTGAAGTTATCCACCACGGCGTGCGCCAGCGCCTCGCAGCGTTCGGGCAGGTTGTTCTTGGTGTTGTAGTTGATCTGCGCCAGGCTGAGGGTGGATTTCTTGGCGGCGAGTTGGAGCTGGGATCCCGGGGCGAGCCGGGTGAGGTTTGCGGGGAGGTAGTTGGCGTCAGGGGTGGGTTTGTGCTTGAGGATGTGCGCGGTACCGTTGTCTTTGAAGACGGAATCGGGATACCAGGCTCCCTGGATGACTCCGTCACGGTAATTGCCGAAGAATTGGGCGATCTTGCCGGTGATGTAAGGGTCGGCGTCGGTGACCGCCGCTTTCTCCAAGCGTTCGATCGCTTTGAAGGCGATCCATGCGTGTGTAAATTGGTCCATTAGATCCTCTCGATTCCGCAGATGGACTGCATGAATGGAGCCACTTCAACCGCAATATATGTTGAGGTTTGCTTCGCTAATTTACCAATAAAGATAGTCACCATCAAGGAACACGCTCGCAATGACATTTGGGCAAGAGAATCGAGAGTGGAGAGTCGAGAATCGTCAAAAACAGTCGATAGACGCGATGGAGGTGATGACAGTCCAACCCTTTTTATTACCTGGCCGAGCGCTTAAGGTCGTCTGGAGTTGATCGATTCATCAACCAGTTTTGACCACTCTCGGCTCTCTTTTCTCGATTCTCTCGTTGCTTAACACTCCGAATACCCACATGTATAGCACTTGCGGCAGCCCTCTTCGTTGACGAGGGTGGCTTCGCCGCACTCAGGGCAGAGGTCACCAATTTTGGGTGCCTGAGACTCGAGAGCCGAGAGTGGAGAATCGAGAGACGTCAGATCGGTTTCGGCTGAAGTCAGCGTGGTATTCTCATCGGTCTGTTTGAGCGCGTCCAGAAGCGGCGCGGAGGAAAGGCCGGAATGGACCTTTTCTTCAACGGAAAGGCGAGAGGCGCGGTCGTCGAGGTATTCCTCGAGGATCTGGGCGACGCCGTCGGGCAGGGAGCGCACACGGTTGGGTCCAAAGCCGAGCGAGCGTCCGCCGCCGATGCCAGCCAACTGGCGCGACAGGTCGGTGAGGCGCTGGGCGGGCTCGATGGGGCTGGACAGACGTAGCACGTAACTGATGAGGCGACCGATAGCTTCTGAGACCGAGGCGGTGTCAGAGCCGGCTTTGGCGGTGTTGATGAAAACCTCAAAGGGCTGAGCACTGCCGTTCTCATTGATGGTGATAAATGCCTTGCCGAGGGGGGTGTTGACCTCGTAGGTGCGCCCGATGAGTGAACGCGGGCGCGGCTTGCGCGACTCGGACCAAAGGTTGTACTGCCCGGATTCGTTTGCGGCGGGAGCTTCGTCAGCGTTGGCAGCTTTCTTCTTCGCGGTGGCCTGGGTTTCGAGGACGACCTTCTCACGCGAACCAGTAACATAGACGGTGATGCCCTTGCAGCCGAGTTCCCAGGCGGACATGTAGACCGAAGCTACGTCGTCTTCAGTGGCGGTCTCGGGGAAGTTGACGGTCTTGGAGAGCGAGTTATCGACGAAAGCCTGCAGCACAGCCTGCATACGGACATGCTCCTCGGCGTTGATGTCCTGGCTGACGACGAAAATGTCTTTCACGTGGGCGGGGACAGCGTTGCACTTCTGGCAGGTACCCTCGCGCATGACCTGGTTGAAGATTTCTTGGCGGGTGGTGTCGTCGTAACCTTCTTCG
This sequence comes from Anaerolineaceae bacterium, assembly GCA_034430175.1. Lineage (GTDB taxonomy): Bacteria > Chloroflexota > Anaerolineae > Anaerolineales > Anaerolineaceae > UBA6107. The sequence goes on from DAOUFI010000022.1 coordinate 26,656, forward strand.
ATGAGGGCTTGCTCGAAGGCGGGTGAGGCGTAGGTGAGTTGCAGATCTTCGCCCTTATCGTTGACATGGCGGACGTAAGCCAGGGCAAAGACGGGTTCGCAGCCGTAGCCTTCACAGCCAGCGACGGTGGCGATGGTGCCGGTGGGGGCGACGGTTGTCTGCGCCGCGTTGCGAATACCATATTCCATGATACCGGAGGTGATTTCGTTCCAATCGATGTGGGGGCGTCCCCAATCCTGCTGATTCTCGATGAGCCCTTTGGGTGCGGTCCAGAGCAGGTTGGTTGGATCGTAGATACTGCCGCGGATGGCGGGGAAGGGTCCACGCTCACGAGAGAGTTCGATGCTGGCTTGCATGGAGGTGTAACGCACAAACTCCATCACCTGCGAGGCGAAATCTTCACCAGCGGGGGAGCCGTAACGGACACGCACATGGTACATCAAGTCGGCCAGACCCATGATGCCGAGGCCGATGCGGCGGGCGCGTAGGGCAGCTTCTTTGAGCTGCGGTACGGCCGGGACGTAGGCGTTGGCGTCGACGACGTCATCCAGGAAGCGGGTGGCCAGGCGGACCGAATCGCGCAGGGTCTCCCAGTCCACGGTGTGATCGGGTCCAAGATGTTGAGCAAGGTTAATCGAGCCCAGGCAACAGTTTTCGTAAGGTCCAAGCCACTGTTCGCCACAGGGGTTGGTAGCCTCGAGTGGGTAGAGGTGAGGGACGGGGTTGGAACGGTTGGCGGCGTCGAGGAAGAGCACACCGGGCTCGCCGTTGTGGTGCGCCTGCTTGACGATCTTCTCGAAGAGATCGCGAGCGCGCAAGGTTTTGTAATTCTTGAAGGGGATGCCAGCAGCTTCGGCCTGTTCGAAGGTGCCCTTAAAGCCCTTGGCGCGAGGATCGGTGAGGTCGGGGAAGCGCAGGGTCCAGTCGCGGTCGTCGCGCACGGCGTTCATGAAGGCATCGGTGATGCCAACGGAAATGTTGAAATTGGTGATCTGGTTCTCATTGGTCTTACAGGAGATAAAGTCCTCGATATCCGGATGGTCCACGCGCAGAACGGCCATGTTGGCACCGCGACGGGTTCCGCCCTGGGCCACCTCACCGAAGGCGTTGTCGTAGACGCGCAAGAAACCAACGGGTCCGGTGGCCTGGCCGGATGAGGATTTGACAAAGCTGCCTTTGGGGCGCAGCCGGGAGAAGGAGAAGCCGTTGCCACCGCCGGTCTGTTGAATGAGAGCGGCGTCGCGTAAAGTCTGGAAGATACCTGCGGGGTCACGGCCCATGTCGTCAACGATGGGGAGAACGAAACAGGCGGCAAGCTGCCCGAGGGGAGTGCCGGCGCCGGTGAAGGTGGGTGAGTTGGGGAAGAAACGCTTGCTGGTGAGCAGCGTGTAGTATTTGCGGGTGAGGTCTTCCACGTCGGTGCCGCGGTCAGCTTCGACGGCGGCGATGTGACTGGCGACACGCCAGAACATCTCTTCCACGGTCTCCACGGGCTGACCGTCAACGCCATGGCGGACGTACCTTTTTAAAAGCACCTGTCGGGCATTTTCGGTAAGATCGATCTTTGGTAGGTTCATCGTTTGATTCTCGGTAAGTTGGTTTTCATCCAAAAATGAGGATTGTGTTGACTGCGCGACCATGGGCAATGCTCCTTAAGAAACTAATAATTGGTCGATCTCTTCGCGAAGTGATTCAAGATCATTAAGGTGCAGATAAACGATGGCAAAACGGATGTATGCGATCTGGTCGAGGCGTTTAAGACCGTCCATGACCATATCTCCGATGATGCGGGAGGACACTTCCTCGCGGCCCAGTTTTTGCAGGGAGTTTTCGATCTCACCCACCAGGTGGTCGATCTCAGAGGCGGAGACGGGGCGCTTGGAGCAGGAGGCACGGATACCTTCAAGCAGTTTCTCACGGCTGAACTCTTCACGGGTGCCGTTGCGTTTGATGATCAGTGGGGTAGCCAGAACGGCACGTTCATAGGTGGAGAAGCGCTGCCCGCAGGATTCACATTCGCGGCGACGGCGTACCCCTCCACGGGAGTCGTGGGTGGTATCGATCACGCGAGATTCGTCATTCTGGCAATACGGACAACGCAAAGCAAAACTCCCTGGAAAATTATTGAAGATCAACGTGCATGTGGCTGCGATGGTGATTTTTGAAACGCTATCCCCCATATATAGGGGGACAGAGACGAGTGTACCGTATATCTATGCCGTTAATCATAGCACACTTGAACGAGTGATTCAATATCGGGAATCAATTTTTAACCTTAAAAAGGAAACGGGAGTTCGTTTTCAGAAGTGGCGTTAAATTGGCGTAAAGAGCGAACTGGTTGGGTTTTTAACCCAATATATGGCGCGGGTAAGATAAAGGATGTAAAAAAAAGCCACGGAATACGGCTGGTATACGATAAGCTTAAATTGTTTTGAGGAGAAGAAGAAGGGAGGGAACGCAAATGCGAAGTCGCTATGCATATGCGGCAGGTGCAATGGTCGCTGGGAGGTAATTATCACTGAATGGCGTTTTGGTATAGCCATTGCTGGTAAAGTATGCGGGGGTTACTTCGCTTTTTACTCGATTGACTATCTAGAAATCAAGAACTACGCTCGCATAATGGGTGGAAGTCAATTGGGGATTGCCGCGGGCGCTGCGCGCCTTCGTAACCGAATTTTGTGAAAGTGCATGCTGGTAAATTGAGTCAGTGGAAAGGTAACAAGGACAGCGCATGTGCATTCCGCAAAGTCAATATTATGAGTACAAGTAGAGAGCCAATTTTTGGGGCTTGCTTCGCTGGTTGATTTCAAAAGTGTGGGGATTTCAAGTAAGGCGCTCGCAATGACACCACAATAAGGAAAGCTGGCGGTGACTGGCCGCCAGCTAAAAGATGGAAGCAACAGGTATCGACCAACGATGGAGGGCGTGGTTCGATCTCCTGTAGTTCTTATGGAGAACAAGGATCAGACCATGACGCTGCCAATCACCATCCTAATGGTTACGTTCTTCCCAACCGCGCATGAAAGTGGGGAGATCGAGGTTCTTGGTATCGATCTTAACCGATGGGAATTCCAGGCCGATGGTTTGGCTGGCACCAGCTTCCACTTCGACATCGTCGGTGATGTGGGGCTTTTGAACCGCGCGGGTCTCTTCGAGGCGGGAGACAGGGCGCTGCGAGAAGCTGCTCACGGAGCGCACACCCGCTTTATCGAAACCCGTGGCGATGACGGTAATGCGAATCTCGTCGCCCATGTTCGGGTCGATGACGGCGCCGAAGATGAGGTTGACATCAGGGTGCGCGGTCTCTTTGATGATGGCGGCTGCCTGGTTGACCTCAAAGAGCGAGAGATTGGGGCCACCGGTCACGTTGAAGAGAATACCGCGGGCGCCGTTGATGGTGATATCGAGGAGCTGATTGGAGATGGCTGCCTCGGCGGCCTTCTGGGCGCGGTCTTCGCCGCTGCCACGGCCTACAGCCATCAATGCCGCGCCGCCTTCCTGCATGATGGAGCGCACGTCAGCGAAGTCAACGTTGACGAGCCCGGGAATGGTGATGAGCTCTGAAATGCCCTGAATGGCTTGGTGGAGCACATCGTCCGCGACGCGGAAGGCTTCCTGTAGCGAGGCCTTGCGGTCAACGATCTGCAGCAGGCGGTCGTTGGGGATGACGATGAGTGTGTCGGCATGTTCCTTGAGGCGGGCGATACCCTGTTCGGCGTTCTGGAGGCGGCGTGCGCCTTCAAAGGTGAAGGGGCGGGTGACCACACCAATGGTCAACGCGCCAACTTCCTTGCCGATCTGGGCGATGATGGGAGCTGCACCGGTGCCAGTGCCGCCGCCAAAGCCCGCGGTCACGAAGATCATATCCGCGCCTTTGAGTACCTCGTAAAGTTCTTCAGAGGACTCCTCCGCCGATTTCTTGCCGATCTCGGGGTTGCCGCCCGCGCCAAGTCCGTGGGTGGTTTTATCACCAATGCGGATCTTGATCGGAGCTTTCGACTTGACGAGGGTCTGGGCATCGGTGTTAACTGCGATAAACTCGATGCCGCGAATGCCTTCGTCGATCATGCGGTTGACTGCGTTGCAGCCACCGCCGCCAACGCCCACGACCTTAATGCGGGCTAATGGCTCGGGTTGTTGCTGTTGGGTCTTATTGTTGGTCTCCATAATTGTTCCTCCATTATATAGCAGTTTGCAATGATCCAGTCTGCAGTCTACAGCCTGGTTTAGTCGTACGGCAACAATCGTTTCAAAAATTCACCGACATCCTTCCAATTGACTGTGGGCAGGTTGTGCGGTGTTGACTTGTGAGTGCGTTTGCCACGAGCAGGGCTCATGGTCTCTTCCATCAGTTCAGCCCACTTGAGCAGGCCAACGCTGGTGGAGTAGGAAGGGGATTGCAATTGGTCGACCAGCCCGACAAGATTCTCGGGGCGGGCTAGACGGACGGGCATACCGAGAACGCGGCTGGCCAGGCTGCGGATGCCCGGCAACTGGCTGGTGCCGCCAGTGAGTACCATCCCGGCTGGGAGCAGGCCGTCATAACCGGAGCGTTTGATCTCCTGCAGAAGCAGGGAGAAGGTCTCTTCCATGCGGGCTTCGATGATGTGAGCCAGGTCACGGCGGCTCACCTGGACGGGTTGCTCTTCGCCAAAGGCGCGCAGGGTGAAAAACTCATCCTCGCCGACTTCGCTCTTGATGGCGTACCCGTATTGCTTCTTGACCTGTTCAGCCACCTCGGGGGTGACGCGTAAACCTACGGAGATATCCTTGGTGACGTGATTTCCACCGACAGCCAAAACCATGGTGTGCCAGACGTCGCCGTTGATATAAATGGCCAGGTCAGTGGTACCGCCGCCGATATCGCAGACACAAACGCCCATCTCGCGTTCAGTCTTGTCCAGCACGACCTCGGCTGAAGCCAGCGGATTGAGGACGAACTGGGTGACATCGATATTCGAAGCTTGAACGCACTGGCGCAGGTTTTCGACAGTGGCTTCGGCCGCGGTGATGATGTGGGTTTCCACCTCAAGGCGATAACCATACATGCCAACGGGGGAGTGGATGCCTTCCTGACCGTCAAGATTGAAGCCACGCTGAATGACGTGAATAATCTCGCGGTTGTGAGGGATGGCAACAGCGCGGGCCTGGTCGATGGCGCGGAGGACGTCTTCTTCTTCAACCACGCCACCGGAGATGCCAACAACACCGCGTGAATTGACCGATGAAACGTGCGAACCCGCCAGGCTGACGAGCGCGGAGGTGATCTCAAGTCCAGAGGTGCGCTGGGCTTTTTCAATAGAGCGGGCGATCGACTGCGAAGCCGCTGCCAGATCGGTCACGGTACCTTTTTGGATCCCCTGTGAGGGTTCAATACCCACGCCCAGGATACGCATGCCGGACTCGCCTTCAAGGCGGGCTACCAGCGTGCAAACCTTGGTCGTTCCTATATCAATACCAACTACAATAGGCTCATCCATAAAACTACTCCGTCCGATAATAAGGTGCATCCAGATGCTCCACGCTAATAAGCGCGGGTTTGATTCCCAATGAAGACAGACGGTCAACGATCGCCTGATACTCAACCAGTTTTGCCTGGATATTGCTCAGGTCAAGACCAAAATAGACTCTCCATCCTTTCGGATCCTTCCAACCCATACCGGCAATCGAATCGTAGACAAGCGAGGCACCGGAGGGTAACTGTGCACCCAGGCTGATTGCCGTCTGTAACACCTGAGGATCGATGTAATCGATCTTCGGCTCACTGTTGACAAGACCTCCAGTGGTGTCTTTGGAGTTGGCAGCCTCAGCATCCGTGGCAGTGACCAGCACAGGCACAGCGACGGTCGATTTGACCGAAAGGAGCGTGCCACCGTCACCGCGGGCGGGCATGACCACACCCTCAGCATCTACCCACTGGGTTGTATCCGGACCAACCCAGGCCAGGATCGGCTTGCGTTCGGTAACGGTCAGGATGACGGTATCAGGGAAGCTGACTTTAAGGTGAATATTTGTCAGCTCGGGGAATGCAGTGAGGATGGCGTTGATCGTTTGGCGACGGTCAAGGGTGAAGATGGAGTGATTTGCACCGTTGACCACGGACTGAATGTCAGCCGCGGTCACACGTGAATTGCCAGAGACTTCCACATTCTTGACCTGGAAGGTTTCGAGTGTAGTGAGAAGAACGACTAAAATCAGGGTGGCGATGGCAAGGAAAACCGAAGCCATTTGCCAACTGAATTGCACCTGGGGTAGGGCAGGGAGGCGGACTTCAACGCCGTTGCCCGTTTGCGCGTAATGGACCTTGCGGACCGCCGCGGCTCGTGTTGAATGGGTAAGAGGAACCGCGTAGGGAGAAGAGGTACGGCGGACTGTCGTGCCAACGTTCTGGCCGGTAACGCGCGTAGCCTGCTGGCGCGCGGTATCCACGCGCTGCTGGCTGGATTGCTGGCGTTTCTGCCGGAGTTGTTCTGCCCTGGAGTACCCAGGTCTGGCACGTTCAGGCGTCATCTCTACTTGCTCCTGTATGTTCTGACGGTGGCATCACGTTCAGCTTTACGACTGAAGGCCAGGTCGATCAATCTTTGAACCAGCTCGGGGTAGGAAATGCCGCTGGCTTCCCAGAGCTTGGGGTACATGCTGATCTTGGTGAAACCGGGGATGGTATTGATCTCGTTGAGGAAGACCTCGTTGGTATCCCGGTCCAACAGGAAATCGACGCGAGCCATGCCGGCGCAATCAGCTGCTTTGTAAGCGCGAATGGCGATATCGCGAATTTTAGCCATGGTCGCTTCATCGATGGGGGCGGGGATCAGTAATTCAGAGCCCTCGTCGATGTATTTGGCTTCGTAACTGTAGAAATCATCGCAGGGGCGGATCTCACCGGCGACAGAGGCGATGGGGTCCTCGTTGCCGAGAACGCTAACCTCGATTTCGCGACCATTCACTCCGCGTTCGACGAGAACGCGACGATCAAACTGAGCGCCTTCGAGGATACCCTCGTAAAGGTCAGAGCGATTGCGGCATTTGGTTACGCCCACTGAAGAACCAAGGTTGGCGGGTTTGACGAAGACCGGGTAAGTCAGGTTGGCTTCGATGGTTTTAATCACGTCATCCATACGCGAAGTAGCCTGGCTACGGAAAACGGTGACGGATTCAACAACGGGAATGTTATTGGCTCGCATGACGTCTTTGAAGAGAATCTTGTCCATGCCGACAGAGGAGCCGAGAACACCGGCGCCGATGTAGGCTACGTCAGCAAGCTCAAGTAGCCCCTGCATGGTACCGTCTTCACCGAAGGTTCCATGCAAAACGGGAAAGATCACGTCCAGGTTGACGATTGCTTCCAACTGTTCCTTGCCAGCTTGTGCTCGGATGGCATAAAGTTGACCCCCACGGGTGGGTTCGGGCAGGAGGACGACTTGGAAAAGTCCATCCAGTTTGTTGGTCTCAAAAGCCTGTAATACATTAATTCCAGAAAGCCAGGTGCCTTCGTGGGTGATACCGATCTCGAAAACCTCATATTTCTGCGGATCGAGAACAGACAAGACGGAGCGAGCGCTCATCAGAGAGACTTCATGCTCTCCGGAGCGACCGCCAAAGATGACGCCAATCCGTAGTTTCTTTTCCATATTCTTACTTTTTCCAATCACCAAATAATTCGATTTCAAGTTGCAATTCGACCGCAAACTTCTCGCGGACGGTTTTTTGAACCAGGGCGATCAACTGACGGTAGTCTTCGGCACAACCACTACCGTCGTTGATCAAGAAGTTGCCGTGTACTGGGCTGATCTCCACGCCACCAATACGGGTGCCCTTCAAACCGGCTGCTTCGATAAGTCGCCCTGCATAATCACCAGTGGGATTCTTGAATGTAGAACCCAGACTGGCTCCCGCAGGCTGAGCATTGCGGCGTTTCTCATTGATCTCGTTCACCCTGGCCTGAACGGCTTCACGGGTGGAGGGAGTCAGGTTAAACGTCGCGGAGAGAATCACTCCATTCCCCGGCTCTCTTTTGAAAGCACTCGAACGATAAGTGAATCCCATCCCGTCGCAATTCAGCGACAGTAAGCCTTTACTGCGGTGCAAGATTTCTGCCATTAACAGACTCTGGCAAATGTCCTTGCCGTGAGCTCCGGCATTGCCGTAGACAGCTCCGCCGACTGTGCCGGGGATACCAGCTGCCCATTCGAGGCCGCTCATGGCTGCTTCGGTAACAACGCGAACAAGGGTGGTAAGGGCGGCGCCGGATTCAACGTAGACGGTGGGATGCTCTCCATTTTCGTTTATGCGAATGGTTTTCGCCTGGTTGAAGAGTACAAAGCCGTGCCAGCCGTCATCACTGATGAGCATATTCGAACCATTTCCGAGCAAACGGAACTCCACATTGTTTTGCCAAAGGAAGGCAGCATCCGCGGCGAGCTCGTCAGCAGAGCAGGCTTCTGCGAACCAACGCGCTGGACCACCGACGCGAGCGGTGCTGTAACGCGCCAGAGCAACATTTTGTTGCAGGCGTTCACCGAAATGTTCTTGCAGAAGGGACTGCGAAATCTCAGTCATTCTCTATCCTTACATTTCCTTCACATGATCGATCAATCGCTCCATTAGTTTTTGCTGCTGGGCGGTTGGTAATTTATTAAATTCCTTTTCAACGACCGGCGATTTAGGTGGAATACGTACACGCTGAAATTCATTGACAATGAAGGGTAATTCAGTGTGTACTTCACTAAAAACATTGGTTTTCGTCTGCAGGTCAGTCATCTTATTTCTCCCTTTCTTGAAGCACCTTCAGCATGCGTTTACAGATTTGATCCGCATCGCCGGCTGAAAGGACAAGCAGAACATCTCCGGGTTCCAAGGTCGCCGAAAGCTGGTCGACCGCGTCTTCCAGGGTCTTGCAATAAATCGCTTTTTTGTCGTTCATTTTTTTAACCAGCTCGGCAGATGAATAGTCTTCTTTGGGCTCGCGGGCCGCGTAAATCTCGGTGACGAGGGTGAGATCTGATCCCCTGAGTGAATGGATGAAATCAGCTTCGAGCGCGCGAGTGCGTGAATAGGTGTGTGGCTGCCAGACGGTAACGAGGCGTCGTTTGGGATAACGAGCTCTGGCTGCGGCCAGGGTGGCTGAGATTTTAGAAGGATGATGAGCGTAATCATCCACGATTGTCACACCATTGGCTTCACCGATCACATCGAAGCGACGGCCGGTACCGGTGAATTTGCTTAGGTTGGCAGCTGCTTTTTCCACGGGGAAACCCAGCTCGTTGATCACGGCAAGAATAGCAATGGAATTTCGGGCGTTGTGGGTGCCGGGAATCTGCAGCGATACGTGAGTCAGCGTTGTGTTGTTCAAGTGATCGATTACATCAAAGTCAAAACCACCCACGGTATTGGAGACCACGTTCACAGCCTGGTAATCGGCATCATTGGAATATCCATAAGTAATCACATGCGTTCCGGGTTGGACGGAATTGACCAGTTTGGAGGCATGCTCGTCGTCTTTGCAAACGACCAGCATACCGTCTTCTGGGAGCAGTTTGACGAAATCGGCGAAGGCTTCGCGGTATAGAGCGGGAGTAGGGTAGCAATCGGGATGGTCATACTCAACGTTGGTGATGATGGCGATATGAGGGCGGAGGCCGAGGAACATGCGGTCGTATTCGTCAGCTTCGATGACGAAATAGACACCTTTACCGGCATGAGCACTGTTGGAGAGGTCTTTGGAAACACCGCCGATGATGTACGATGGATCCAGGTTGAGACGATTAAGTGTGTACGCCATCAGTGTGGTTGTCGTCGTTTTTCCGTGTGAACCGGCTACCGTGATCGCTACCTGGTCTTTCATCAGGTCAGCCAGGAAATCAGAGCGCTTGAGAACGGGAATACCGGAGGCAACCGCGGCGATGACCTCGACGTTGTTGTCGGGAATGGCAGAGGAACGGACGACCAGGTCAGCACCCTTGATGTTGGCTGGGTCGTGACCCTCGTAAATATGCGCTCCATGAATCGCAAGGTCAAGGGCGAGTGGAGAGAGCGTGCGATCCGAGCCCGTGACTATGTATCCCCGCTCGAGAAGCACACGAGCGATGGAGGAAATGCCTGTACCACCGATGCCGATCAAATGTATATGTTTCATCAGATAAACACCACCAGAATGAGAACGAATGCGACTGCCACTGAGAAATACACAGTTGGGCTGGTTGCCATCCATGCAGGAGGCAATACTTTGATCAAACGTAGTGCTGCCTGACCGGCTTCGGTCGTCGCGTCAGGGGCGGTTACAAACGAGAATGGATAACCGGCCATGTGCATGAAATACCAGAGCGAGCCGAAGATCAAAAAACCGTTTACCGCACCAATGAAAAATCCCAGCAGGGCATCTTGAAGAAAATGGCGTATGAAACGATCACTTTCAGCCAGGCGCGGAATCTTGGGGGTTTGATAACCAAAAAACACCAGACAAACCAGGATAGTGGTTTGCAACCAGAAAACCGTGGCCGGTGAACCCGTTGCAAAAGTCTCCTTGAAGAAGGGAACGAATGACTTTAACACGGTGAGGATGAACATGGCCAGAATGACGCTAAATACCACCAGCAATTCCTTGGCCCAGCCGCGCATGGCACCAATGACCGCGAAGAGGATAACGAACATGAAAAGCATGACATTCAGACTGATCATGAGCGTTTGGTCCTTTCTGCCAATTGCAGAACGAGTAAAGCGATCTGTGCTGCGGCATCCGGATGAGCAAGCGATGACATTGCCGCTTTCATCGCAGCCATGTGATGCTCGTTTTCAAGGATTGCGGACAAAGTTGGCATCAATTGCTCGTCGAGAGCGGAATTTTCAATCATCACCGCTGCCCCTTTTTCCACCAGATAATTGGCATTAACTTTTTGATAACGCCAGGCGAAGGGATAGGGAACGAGAATGGCAGGAAGCCCGTAGAATGGCAATTCGCCTAAGGTTGAGGCTCCAGCACGGGATACGACGACATCCGCTGCAGAGAAGGCTGCTGCCATTTCCTCGTGAAGATACGGGAAGGGGCGATAACGCTTCCGCAGATCGGCAGGAATTGTTTTAGCGTTATTCTCAATCTCTGACCAATCGAGTTCACCGGTCAGGTGGATCACCTGTATCTTCTGAAGTAATTCGGTCAAGTGATGTGTAATTGCCTGGTTGATCAACCGGGCACCCTTGCTACCACCGACGATGAGTAGGATGGGCAATTTGGGGTCGAGACCAAATTGCTTCAGGGCTGCCTTTTTCTCCAGTTTCTTGAGATCGCTGCGTATGGGATACCCGGTTACTGCCAGCTTTCGGGAGGTAGGGAAGAAGGTTATTGAATTCTCGGTGGTCAAGGCAATGGTATCTGCAAACGCTGCCAGACTCTTGAGCGCCAGACCAGGTTCAATATCAGGTACATAGAGCAGGGTGGGGACGCGACGTCCGGCAAAGGCCATGGGGACAGCCACATAACCACCGGTGAAGAGCAATACGTCCGGTTGGAATTCCTTGAGGATGCGTGAGGATGTGGATACGCCGCGGATCAGCTTTGCCACGTTTCCGGGCAGGTTGCGCAAACCCACGCCGTGGACACCAGCTGCGGGAATGGCGCGGAAAGGGATACTCTGGCGAGCGACCAGGTTGGCTTCTATGCCACCTTCACCCCCAACCCAGAGGACGTCCTCGAGGCGATCAGCGAGAGCCTGATAGATCGACAGGGCGGGATACACTCCCCCGCCTGTCCCCCCGGCGCAAATCAACAGCTTTGCCATAAGGACTCCCTTCTGAAGCTGAGTTTTTCGACAGCTTCGAATTTCTTGAAACTCCCATGAGGATGCCGATACCCATTAATACGGTCATCAGACTGGAACCGCCTGAACTGACCAGGGGAAGGGCATTCCCCGCGAACGGGAGAAGATTGACGATAACGCCCATGTTGATCATGGCTTCGATGGTGATCCACAGAGTGATTCCGGCAGCGATCCATCGGCCCAGGTCATCTTTGGCTTCGTTGGCGATCTTCATACCACGCCAGAGAATGAAAACATAAATTGCGATCACGAAGAAAGCACCGATCAAACCGGTTTCCTCGGTGATCACAGCAAAGATCGAGTCGGTAGGCGCGACGGGCAGGCCAATGAACTTGGTGGTTGAACGTCCCAGACCCACACCGAAAACGCCGCCGTTGATAATGGCTTCGAGCGACCACTTGACATGATCAGAGGCGTTTTCGGGGTTTTGCATTCCGTTCCAATAATCAGTGAGGCGGACACGGGCGGTTTTATAGACTAGAACCACCAAAGCACCGAGCACCCCAGCAACCAGCACGACTACCAAAATCTGGCGCAACTTGCCACCAGCGATATAGAAAAGAACACCCCCCAAAATAATCACTGTTGCCGCTGCGGATACATCCGGCTGGGCCAGGATTAACCCCGCGGTGATACCCAGGATACCCATCAACGGGATGAGGCCGAAAGACCACTGATCCATGACGTCACGCTTGCTATTGAGCCAAACGCAGAGGTAAAGGATTACGACCAGCTTGGCGATTTCCGATGGTTGGATGGAGCCATTGAATAGGGCACGCTTGGCACCGAAATCACCGATCGAACCGAAGATCAACACTGCAAGCAAAAGAATGATGGTACCAGCCATGGCAACAACAACTAGATTGCGGAAGCGATGGTAATCGAAAAAGGTGAGGGCAATCGCGACACCACAACCAAGAACGCCGATGATCATTTGTTTGACAACGGTCGAATAAGCGGAGTTGCCCATGCCAACGGCATATTGCCAACTGGCTGAATATACCATCAGGAAACCAAAAGCCATGAGAGTAAGTACGGCAATTCCGAGGGGAACGTCAAAATTATCGCGAAAGAAGCGTTTGATAGTTGGTTTAGCTCTGGAGGTGTTCGTAGCGGTTGTCATGGCAGATTTTTCACCCATTGTTTGAAATAATTACCGCGCTCCTCAAAGTCACGGAAGGCATCATAACTGGTGCACCCGGGTGAGAGCAGAATCACATCACCCTGTTCAGCGATCTGCGCAGCCATATACAACGCGTCCTGGAAATCGGTGTAGCAGGCGATGCTACACAACCGCTCGCCCGGGGTAAGTTGACCGAGAGCGGCGGTGATCTTGAAGGCAGCTTCACCAAAGATGATGACGTGGTCGACACGGTTATGGATCAAACGAGATAAATCATCCCAGGGGAGATCTTTATCACGACCACCCAGAAGGAGGATAATCGGTTCGTCGAAGGATCGCAGAGCAGCCATCGTGCGTTCTGGGGCGGTGGCAATCGAATCGTTATACCAGAGGCTGCCGTGCCAGTTGCGCACAAGCTCCAGACGGTGTTCCACGCCATTGAAATCTTTCACACCAGCGATCATTGAAGATTTGGGTAAACCGGCTGCATAAGCGATGGCACAGGCAGCCAGAACGTTGATGAGGTTATGTTCACCGCGCAGCAGTATGGTTTCACGGGGCATGATTTTTTCATTACCAGAGTCGGTTTGTAGCATGATGTTCTTACCATCAAACCAGGTGCCGATCATGCCTGCTTCAGGTTGTCTGAGCCCGAAGGTGACCAGGCGCCCTTTGACCTTAGACCGCAGATCCCACGAGCCTTTGTCTTCGCGGTCGAGGATCGCCACATCGTCTTTGTGTTGGAAGTCAATGATATGAGCCTTGGCAGCGGTGTATGCGGCCATGCTGCCGTGACGGTCCAGATGGTTGGGTGTGATATTCAGAACCGCGGCGATGTTGGGACTGATAGTCATTTGTTCAAGCTGGAAACTGGAGAGTTCCAAGATGACCAGGTCTTCTTTTTGGATCTCATCGAGATATTCCACGAGAGGCAAACCGATATTGCCACCGATCCAGGCTTGGTGATTGCCTTTGACAGCATCCTTCGCCATGCGACCAACCAATGTTGTCGTGGTGGTCTTGCCAGCAGAACCAGTAATGCCGATCACCCGGGCTTTAACCGATTCCATAAAGATCTGTGAATCATTGGTGATGAGAAGTTCGCGTTTGGCGGCTTCCTGTACGATGGGGAGGGTGAGCGGCACTCCGCCGGAAAGGCAGACTACTTCGACCTTGTCCAATAATTCGATGGGATGTTCACCGAAGACACATTCCACCTTGGTTTGGGTGAAAGCTGAACGGATTTCGTCCGTTTCCTTTCCGGTGCGCTTGTCATTCAGAATAACTCGTGCTCCTTCATGGCTAAGATAACGCGCCAGAGCCTGACCCTGACGGGCGGCTCCGATGATCAAAACGCGTTTTCCAGTCCAGTTGCTCACGTAATCTCCTTATACTAACGCGACGGCGAGTCCAACCATGGTACAGAGCAGGCTAATCAACCAAAAGCGTTGAACGACCTGGGTTTCGCTCCAGCCGGATAATTCAAAGTGGTGATGGAGGGGAGCCATCTTGAAGAGACGTTTCCCGTGAGTGATCTTAAAGTAAGCCACTTGTAGCACGTCGCTGACGATATTGCTGATGGGAATGACAGCGATGAGGGGCAATAATAGCCATTGTCCGGTCATGAGAGCGACCACGCCCAACACAGCGCCAAGGGACAGCGAACCGAGATCGCCCATGAAAAGCATGGCTGGGTGGACGTTGAACCAGAGAAACCCAAAGATAGCACCGACGATGGTGAAGCAGAAACGACCGACGAAAACATCACCCTGCATGAGTGCAATCGCACCATAGGCGGCAAAAGCAGTGGCGGAGATCAGCCCGGCAAGGCCGTCGAGACCATCAGTGAGGTTAACCGCGTTGGACATGCCAACGATGATGAAGGTGGCGATGGGAATGTACCAACCGTGCAGGTTGATTACAGTGTTGGAGCCCGGCCAGTACATCTGTGGGACATGTAGAACGTTGCGCAAGAAATATGCCGTGATGAGAGCCAAAATGACCTGGAGAACGAATTTGGTACTGGCGCGCATGCCCAGGCCACGGCGAGGGCCGCGGATACCTTCCCAGTCGTCAATCGCGCCGAGCAGGGCGAAAGCAATCATTACCACCAACGGAACGATCACGGAGCTTCCAAGAAGGTTCAAGCCAAGCAAAGATACGGCATTGAGGAGAATGGTCAGGATGGTTACGGGTAATAGGATCATCAGACCACCCATGGTGGGAGTGCCCATCTTGGTAATGTGGCTGTCGGGACCTTCCACGCGAATCATCTTGCCGATTCTGAAATGCCGCAGGATACGTAACAGAGGGTTACCCCAGATGACTGCTAGGATAAAGGCCAATCCACTTAAGGAGAGGGCCAGAGATGTATCTTTCATTTTTCAACCTCCAGATCGGTGACGATGCGGTCCATTCGCAAGCCATGTGAGCCTTTGACCAGGACCACATCCCCTTCGCGAAGCAATGAGCGTAACGAGTTCACGACCTGATCTGTGTTATCCAGGTTTTCGATTTTTTCTGAGCGCATCCCCGCGTGCAAGGCAGCGTCGGCAATCATTTTTCCGTTGTCACCCAGAGTGATCAGGCGGTCTGCCACTTCGGATGCGCGGATACCAACCATTTCGTGCCCGCTTTTCTCGTATTGCCCAAGCTCGAACATTCCACCCAGAACCGCGATATGGCGTCCAGGGATCTCGGAGAGAAGTCCCAGGGCAGCCAGGGTGGATTCGGGAGAGGCGTTGTATGTATCGTCAAGAATCAAGGCGCCTTGCTCAGTATGAACAGCCACCAGACGAAGCTGATTGCGCGAATTTTGCAATCCGGACACGATCTCGTCCCAGGTGAGTCCCAGGGTTAGGCCGGAAGCGATGGCACGAAGCCCGGTCTGCACGGAATGCTGACCAATGAGTGGCACGTTCAAGTGGAAGGATTCGCCATGATAATGCGCCGTAAAACTGATGCCATCCAGGCCATTGCTCTGAATGTTATTCGCCCAGAGCTCGGCTTCTGAGGTTAAGCCATAGAAGAAGATTCTGGCTTTGGTGAGCGCGGCCATGGGTTTGATCCAGGGGTCGTCGAAATTCAAGATTGCAGTCCCTTCGGGAGCAGCAGGAAGCGCTTCGACCAGTTCACTCTTACCACGGGCGATGGCTTCTTGCGAGCCGGCACGTGAGGCGTGAACCGTACCGATGTTTGTGAGGATACCCACCTGCGGTTTGGCAAGATCGCAAAGGAATTTGATATCGCCAGGTTGGTAAAAACCCATTTCAGTGACCGCGCATTGGGTCCCACGGCTCATTTTCAAGAGGGTAATGGGGAGGCCGATCTCGTTGTTGAGGTTACCCTGGTTTTTGATCGTGCGAAAACGGCGGCTGAGTACATCGGCAACCAGTTCCTTGGTAGTGGATTTGCCCACGCTACCAGTGATTCCGATGACTGTAACGTCCAGTTTACTGCGCCAGGCACCAGCGATCTTCTGCAGGCTGACGAGGGTGTCGTCCACGCGGATGGCGAAGGGAGCAGCTGGAGGAGTAAAGTCTTCGGGCAGGGGAGAGCGGGTATCGATTACTGGAATTGAGGGATCAACATCCCTCTGGATGAGGGCTACAGAAGCGCCGTTCTTGAAAGCAGCGGAGAGATATTCGTGCCCGTCGGTTCGCTCGCCGATGACAGCGATGAATAGAGCAGCCGGGATCGCCTGGCGTGAATCGGTGACGGCATCACTGATCACCAGGGTGGCTTTAGGCCACTGGCGACCGGTTAAGGGTTCAAGTACATCGGCCAGGGTAAACATCTACTGTCCTTTCAAGCTCAGGCGTTCGGCGTCGGGAGGAATATTCATCAGGACGACGAGCTGCTTGACCACGTCGCGAAAAACAGGCGCCGCGACCACGGAGCCCCAGATAGAACTGGAGGGTTTCTCAAGCCAAACGTAGACCAGAAACTGCGGATCATCGGTAGGACCCCATCCAACGAAAGAGGCATTGGTCTGATTGCTGGAATACTGACCGTTCACGGCAATTTCAGCGGTACCAGTCTTACCGGCTACGCTGTAACCTTCAACAAGAGCGTCCGAAGATTCCTGTTGGAGTGAGGTTTCGAGCATTTTCGTGATGGTATGAGCCGTTTCAGCGGAAATCGGGTTACCGACAACCTGAATGGCTGTATTGTATTGCTGGCCATTCTGGATATAAGCTTTCAGAACATGCGGAGATACCATTTTTCCGTCATTGGCGAGAGAAGAGGCTGCCATGACCATTTGAATGGGAGTGACGGCAACACCCTGACCAAACGAATTGGTTGCCAGGTTGACCTGATACCACATCGGATCGCCGGGTTCGGAAAGCGGGAAGACCTCTTCGCCAGCCAGGTCGATATTGGTACGATGACCAATACCGAAAGCGTCGAGGTACTGGTAGAACTTTTCAGTTCCTAACTGAGTGGCGACCCAGGAGAGGCATACGTTCAGAGAGTGCTGCAGGCAGCCCACCATGGTCTGAGGGCCCCAGGCGCCGCGATCCCAGTTGTAGATTATCACACCGCCAACTTCGATCGCACCGGAGTCGGTAAAACCGGTCTCGGGTTTGACAACGCCGGCATCAATGGCACCGGCCATGGTAAGTATCTTAAACACTGATCCGGGCTCGTAAACCTGGCTGATGGCTTTGTTGTATGGAATGCCCGACTTAAAAATATCGCTATATTCCCAGTATTTGTTGGGATCCATGCGCGGGGTGCTGGCCATGGCGAGAATCTCGCCTGTTTTCGGATCCATGACGATGATTGTACCGTTATCCGCGCCCGTACTTTTGACAGCGGCATCGAGGATGCTCTCGGTGGAGCGTTGAATATCGCGGTCAATGGTGAGGATGAGGCTGGCTCCAGCGGGCGCGGTGGGAATGGTTTCCATCTGATAGGGGTCGAGAGGAATCAAGACTTGTTTCTTCTCGCCAGCAAGTAAATCGTTGTATTCTTCTTCAACGCCAAAGAAACCGCGTCCGTTTTCACGATCGAGGTAAGGATAAAAACCGAGCACGTTCGCAGCCAATGAATTTTCTGGGTAAATACGCTGAAGATGCGCCGACCAGACCAGGCCACGCAGGGAGGGTTTATCCGGATCTTCTCCGTAGGGATTGCTCTCTTCGTACTGTTCTTTGAGGGCTTCGATCTGGTTAATCTTGTCAACGTCGACGAAATCGGCCACGGTGACATAGACACTGCTGCCCGCAACATAAGCCTGGCTGGCAGCGGCGAAAACTGTGTTGTAATCGGCTCCGGTGATAGAAGCGAGGGTGGTGGCAATGGTGGTCGGGTTAGCTACGTATTGCAGTTCAACACCGACTTCGTATACTTCTTTGTTACCAGCCAAAAGGTGACCCCAGCGGTCATAGATATAACCGCGCTCCGATTGGATGGTACGCAATTCATAGCCGTAATTCTCAGCCCACTGGTTGAGGTTTTTGGCGCTGGCACTGGTCTGCACGCGAATCATCTGAACGCCGATCGCGACAGCGAACAGGGTGAAGATAATCGCCAGCCATTTCATGCGGGGGAGAGATCTAAACCAGTCAATCATTTCCCCTCCACACTGTTGCTTAAACGGTTAATCCCCTGAAACAGCCAATCCCACAAGGATTGGCGGTAAATGGATTTGACGACTGGGCCTTCCTCTTCGACGATGCCGGGAGGAGGTGCCAGAATCGCGGTTTGTCTACCGGTGTAGCCTGGAACGACCACGTAAATCACGTTGTCGGGGTCAGCCGGTTGAAAACCCATGTCTTTGGCGCGCTGTTCCATGATCGAGGCCGAGGTAAGTAATGCCAGATCGGCTTTTTTATCCGCAATGGTGCGTTCAAGGTTAGAGCGTTTGGTGTCGAGGTTGAGAGCGGTTAATCCGGCTGCTGAAGCCTGACCGCTGATGGTGAGGTAAACCGCGGCCACGAGAAGGACAACAACCAGCGCAATGAAGAACAGACCAATCATCTGGGTTTGAGATCTCCAGGGAGCCTGTTTGAATGCCTGTGAGAAGTAAAACTTCCCCCAGGCGTGTTCCTTTCTTCGTTGTCGCGGTCTGTCTTCAGTCATAGTCACTCAATAAAATTACTCAATCTTTCAGCTACTCTTAATCGGGCACTGCGTGCCCGCGGATTTTGCTTGATCTCTTCCTCGTCCGCCTCAATGGGATGACGAGTAATTTCCATGATACGTGCCTTATGACCGCAGGTACAAACCGGTTGATCTGGAGGGCAGATACAATCGGTGCTTTCCCTGCGGAAATACTGCTTTACGATACGGTCTTCCAACGAGTGGAAAGAGATCACCGCGAGTCTTCCTCCAGGTTTGAGCGCATCAATGGCTCTGGGGAGGAATTCTGTGAGAGCATTCAGCTCACTATTTGTGGCGATCCGCAATGCCTGAAATGACCTGGTTGCCGGGTGGATTTTACCACCACTTTTTCCGACCGCCTTTGCTATGACTTTGGCGAGTTCCCCAGTAGTATGAAGGGGGCGGTTGGCGACGATCGCTCTGGCGATACGGTACGAAAGACGTTCTTCTCCATATTGCCAGAGGATGTCGGCCAGCTCGGTCTCGGAAAGTGAGTTCACCAGGGTATCAGCGCTGGTTGGCTGGGACGGGTCAAAACGCATGTCCAATGGCCCATCTTTAAGGAAAGAAAAACCACGTTCGGGGTTGTCGATTTGCATCGATGAAACACCCAGGTCGATGACGATGCCATCTACGTGGTCCCAGCCGAGCGCCCGCAATGCCTGTAGGAGGAGAGTATAGGATGAATGCATCAGGTGAACCCGGGAGGAGAATGACAACAGGCGCTGGCTTGCAATCTCCAGCGCCCGAGGATCGAGGTCGAGTCCCAGCAATTCCCCATGTGGAGCCGATGCTTCGAGGATACCTTTGGCATGTCCTCCGGCTCCAACTGTGGCGTCGACGTATCTTCCCGGGCTTTCAGGCCGTAAAGCAGATATGATATGATTGTAAAGAACAGAGACGTGCTGCCGAGGCTCAGGAACTGAAGACTCAGCCATATGATTAGAAGGAAAGATCCAGAGTAGAGAAGCTCTCTGCTGTTGTTTCCGGGTCATCCAGAGCGGTCTTTTGCTCTTTCCAAAGCTCAGGAGCCCAGATCTCAATGTCTTCACCCACGCCGACGATAACAACATCATTGGCCATACCCGCGTATTCGCGTAATTCGGGTTGGATGATGAAACGGCCGGCAGCGTCGAAATCGATCTTTGCCGCGGGCGCGAACATGCGCCGCTTGAGTTTACGAGCCGCGGGATCGGCCATATTCATCTTCATGATGCGTTCGGAGAAAGCATTCCAACGCGCGGAGGGCATAACCAATAAATTCTTATCAAACCCCTGGGTGATATAGGCGCCGTCAGCCAACAATTCACGAAGCCGCGAAGGAAAAGTGATGCGGCCTTTCTCGTCAATCGTGTGGTTGTACTGACCCAGGAACATTAGTTCTACCTTTCCTATATATACCGAACGCCGGATAGGCTCCGGCGCTCCACTTTCTCCCATTTTTTACCACTTTCTACCACTAGTATACACATTTAGTGGAACAAAATCAAGTGGTTTGGAGTCTATTTGGTGAAGATATTTTCTACTAATAAATTCATAATTGAAGAATCGGTTGCAAATAGAATGCAAGATCTGAATAATTTGGAGAAATAATGAAAACAAAAGGATTCATCAGCACTCTGATTATTTTCTTGACAATACTCATGAGCGCGTGCACGAACGGTGTACCGACCACACCCACGATACAGATGTTGACAGAACCGGCTCAAACCTTGGCACCGGCGGATTCATTGACGCTCGCGGATTTCAACAATAGCGAGATCTATTGCCCGCAATCGCAAAAAACCGTGCAACTCACGGATGGAAAATTTGAAGGCGGTTCTGGCGCGGATTACCTGGTGGCTCTATTACTGCCACAGGCAGCGTTTGGCGACATCAATGGCGACGGTAGCGAAGACGCCGTGCTGTTGTTGGCAGAAAACATGGGCGGCAGTGGAACTTTCGTGTCGCTCATTGGCTTGGTAGCGTCCGGCAACGGCTTTACCCAGGTCCCAGCGGTGTTGGTGGATGACCGTCCGCTGATCAATTCGCTGACTCTGGATGGGAACAAGATCGTATTGGATGCCGATATTCACGGAGTGAACGACCTGGCTGTCAGCCCAAGCATGAAGGTGGTCGAACAATATCAGCTCTATAACGGGAACCTGACACTGGTGAAATTTGATTCGACTATCAGCGACGCAGCACGGTCAATTTCAATCGATGCTCCTGACGCTGGTCAAGAAGTAACCAATACAGTTGAGCTGAAAGGAAGCATGCCAATCGCACCATTTGAGAACACGCTGAAGTATACGATCTATGACGAAACCGGAGCGGTGCTCGATGAAGGCGCTTTCATGGTCACGGCAGCGGATATGGGCGCACCGGCAACCTTCGACAATGCCCTGGCTCTGCCTCAGGTGGCCAGCGGTACAAAATTGCGTATCGAGCTCAAAGAAGTCAGCATGGCAGACGGCAGCACGCTGTGCCTGAACTCGGTCGAAGTGGTGGTGAAGTAATTTTCCAGATCAATACAAAACTGGATGAGGAATTGAAAACCTCATCCAGTTTTTATTTTGAGAACATCGGGGGATTTATTTCTTGCCTTCCAGGTCCAGATGGAAATGGTGCAGCATGCGGTGGAACGCGGGGGCGAAGAGCACTCCAGCGATCACCAGGAAGACGATACCGGAGTAGAGCGCATAGAATGAAGCAAAGATCTTGCCGGCGGTGGTGTGGAGCGGATCGACCGGCCCCATGCCTCCCAGGAGCATGGAAGCGTTCAGCATGGCATCGATCCATGATTGACCT
This sequence comes from Anaerolineaceae bacterium, assembly GCA_034430175.1. Taxonomy (GTDB): domain Bacteria; phylum Chloroflexota; class Anaerolineae; order Anaerolineales; family Anaerolineaceae; genus UBA6107. Next base: position 48,490 of record DAOUFI010000022.1, read on the forward strand.
TCGATGAAGTGGTAGCCACACATGATAATGAGCAGCGAGCCACCGATGATTGCCAGGACGATGAGGAAATGTTTGCCCTGCCGCCTGAGGTAGGCTTTCCGGGATAAAAGAGGTTGATTGTGGTTTTCAAACATATTTTTTACCTCCACAAAAAGGAGGAAACCTAAAAATCACTTAACCTTGGACGATATTGCAGCGCTTCCGCAAGATGAGGGGAAGCGATGGCTTCAGACCCGGCCAGATCGGCAATGGTGCGGGCGAGCTTGAGGATGCGGTGGTAGCCGCGGGCAGAGAGCTGCATCTGGTTCATGGCGGCGCGCATCAAGGTCCGGCATGATTCGTCGAGGGAACAATATTGGCGCACCTCAGCGGGGTGCATATCCGCGTTGCAGGCGAGTGCCGTGTTGGCGAAGCGTTGGCGTTGGATCTCACGCGCGGTTTCGACACGCTTGTTGACCTCGGCGGAAGATTCGCTCTGGCGCGAGTCGCTGAGCTTTTCGTAGTCCACGCGAGGGACTTCGATGTGGATGTCAATACGGTCCATGAGCGGGCCGGAGATGCGGCGCTGATACTTGATGACGGTGCCGGGCGAACAAGTGCAGGCGTGGGTGGAATCGCCGTAGTAGCCACAGGGGCAGGGGTTCATGGCGGCGACAAGCTGAAAGTTGGCCGGGAAGGTGAGCGATCCCTGGGCGCGGCTGATGGTGACCACTTTGTCTTCCAATGGCTGGCGCAGCACTTCGAGCGCGCGTGAACTGAACTCGGGGAGTTCATCCAAAAAGAGAACGCCGCGGTGCGCCAGCGAGATCTCACCGGGGTGCGGAAAGTTGCCTCCGCCCACCAGACCGGCGTGGCTGATGGTGTGGTGCGGGGCGCGGAAGGGGCGGGTCTTGATGAGTGGCACACCGGGGGGTAACTGATCCGCCACGGAGTAGATGCGGGTGACGTCGAGGGATTCGTCAATGCTCATGCGCGGCAGGATGGCGGGCAGGGCGCGCGCCATGAGCGTTTTCCCGGCTCCGGGAGGGCCCATCATGAGCAGGTTGTGTCCGCCGGCAGCGGCGACTTCAAGGGCGCGTTTGACGTGTTCCTGCCCCTTGATCTCTCGGAAGTCGGTTTGCACCTGGGCGGGGATCTGGTCGATCTCTACGAGAGGCTGCGGTGGGATGATCTTTTGCCCGATCAGGTGCCAGTAGATATCTGCAAGCGAATTGACCGGGATCACTTCCAGGTCGGGGAATATGGCAGCCTCGGGGGCGTCGTCAGCGGGGACGAAGACGCGTTTGAAACCGTCACGGCGGGCGACGGCCGCCATGGGCAGCACGCCACGGATATGGCGCACGCTGCCATCGAGCGAAAGCTCTCCCATCACCAACGACTCCTTGAGGCACTCGGGTGGAAGCTGGCGGTTGGCGATCATGATCCCCAGGGCAATGGGGAGGTCGTAGGCCGAGCCTTCCTTGCGGACGGTGGCAGGCGCCAGGTTGACGCGCACACGCTTGCGCGGATATTCCAATCCGGTGTTGCGGATGGCGGATTGGACGCGCTCGCGGCTCTCCTGCACGGACACATCCGGCAGGCCAACAATGATCATGGGCGGTTTGGGAAGTCCAGTCGTGATATCGACTTCTACATCTACGATTACCCCATCCAACCCGATAACGGCACAGGCGTTCACACGGGCAAGCATGGGTTAAGTGTAGAGGGGGAGAGGAAAAATGTCAAACATAAAACCGGATATGAAAGCATATCCGGTCTGATTTATTGAAATCAAGCTTTTCCGTAATTCTCGATGATACGCTGAAAAATGACCTGATCTTCTGGGGCGATGCTCAGGATTTGAAAACCGTGGACGTATTCATTTGGCAAGATGGGGTCACCGTGGCTCCAGACTGACTTGGCTTGAATAATGATATACGGCCGGCTGGAGATGTCTGAGGTCAGGTCCAAACGTAGCGAATAGCTGACGTTCGGGCGGATCGGTTTGGGGCTTTCCAGCTTGAAACCCTGGAGACTCACGTCAGAAAGGTAACCAACACATTCCTGATTACTCGTGTCCACCATCGGCATGTAATATCCAAATTTGCGACGTTTTTCCCTTCTTCGTTCATTTTCCATGGAATCACCTTTTTGATGTGAGGATAGTGATATCTACCAGTAATGAACAGGCTGAAAGAGTCAATTTATTTATGTAAATAGTTTATGGGAAGAATTATCAAAAGTCAACCGGTTTTTTTGAAATCAGGGTCGAGATTCAGACAGTGGTGTTTTTTCGTGACGGACCACCTTGAAATAGATGATCGCAACAGCGATGATGTATCCCACCATCGCGTTCACGAATAACCAGTAGGGCCCGACGAGATCGAACAACTTACCGCTGATTGGTGATGCAATCATATTGACGATACTGCTGATGGTGACTGAGAACAGCGCCAGGATGGTAGCGATCTGCTGGCCCGGCGCGCGCTCAACGACGAAGTAGGTACATGAGACGGCGTACAGGCTGAAACCAATGGCGTTAATGAAGCGGAAGATGAAAAAGCTCGGGATTGATGGGTGGATCACGATGATCGAAAAACCAAGCGCGTAAAAGATAAAGGAAAAGATCAGAGTAATGGTCGAGCCCTTGCGGCGTTGCACCCGATCGGCTAAAAGCATCATCGGAATTTCGATCAGAGCGCCAAATGTACCCAATTGGCCGATCAGCGACTCAGACGCGCCTAAGCGCTGCATATAAACGGATTCAAAGGTGACGCCATTCGCCAGGATCGAGATGACGATCACCACCACCGTGTACGCCATCAGTTCACTGTTTTTGGTGATCTCAACAAATACCTGACGCATGGAGATCTTGGGTTGAACCGGGGTGGACTGGGGGGACTTACTGGCTTGTTTGGGTGTGCGAATGGTAAAGAGGATAATGGCACTGATGACGTTCAGAACGGCAAAACCAATGAACCCAGTCGCCAAGCTGGTCTGCTGAATGAGGTATCCACTGACCGCGGCGGTGATGGAGTAACCGATCGACCCTACCATACGGATGCTGCCGTAGCCGGCACCCACTTCACCGGCAGCAGCCAGCGCCTGGGTCTGTGACTGCGGGTTGATACCGGAACTAACCAGAGCGTTGAAAGCGATGATGATCGCCATATAAAGGAAAGCCTGCTGTAGGCTGAGGAGGTAATAAGCCAGACTGTTGAGGCAGAGCGCGATCTGCAGTACCACGCGCGGACGGCGGGCAACGTCGTTCAACCTGCCCCAGACTGGGGCGGAGAGGAAGCCAACCAGCGCGCTGATGGTGCCCAGAAGACCGATCTGGGTTCCCGTCAGGCCATTTTGAATGTAAAAAAGATTAACGAAAGGACTGACCGCCCCCATGGCTCCGAAATAGAAAAAATAATAGACGCGAATCAGCAGCAGGTTTCGTATACTGGCTTTTTGAGTGATTTCCACAATTAATAACGCCTACATAGAATTATCGACAACAGCCGCAATTATACCTGCCGATTTGTCCTCCGAAGGTTTAATTAATGAAACCCTAACAAAACGAGGAGCATCCTCCGGGTAAATGGGTGATTTTGGTAACAACAGATGGATAAATTAACAAGGACGCAAGGACAAATGCAGGGTTGATCATTTTCGGGTAGAATTCAGAAATACTTAGATACCGTTGTTTTGCAGGTATTCCGCGGCAACGGGTTGAAAAGGATTCTCATCGATTATGAAGAAATCACGAGTTGCAATACTGCGGACCACCCCCGAAACCGTTTTGAAGGATTACGGCCGGTTGTGCGAACTGGCAGGGATCAAGGAAGCGTTGGATCCCTCCGCCAAGACCATCCTCAAGGATAACATCAGTTGGCATCTGATGTATCCCAGCTCGAACACCACACCCTGGCAGCTTGAGGGGACGATCATGGCAATGAAGGAGAATGGCTTCAACGACCTGGTAAACGTCCACAACAAAACCGTGGTCACGATTGCCGACCTGGGCGACCGGTATAACAAGTTCGGGCCGGTGCTGGAGAAATACGGCATCCCCAAGAAATATAACTTCAAGCCCGAAGACATGACCTGGGTGGAGTACAAGCCCAAGGCCAAAATGGCAGTGCTGGACAAGATTTTCCCTGAAGGCATATTCCTACCGGATTACTTCTTTGGGAAGAACATCGTGCATCTGCCCACCATGAAGACCCACAGCTACACCACGACCACCGGTGCGATGAAGAACGCTTTCGGCGGGCTGCTGAATGTGAACCGCCATTACACCCACACCTGGATCCACGATACGCTGTGTGACCTGCTGGCTATTCAGAAGGAGATTCACACCGGGCTGTTCGCCACCATGGACGGCACGACGGCGGGCAGCGGACCCGGCCCGCGCACCCTGATGCCGCACAAGAAGGACGTCATTTTGGCGTCGGCGGACCAGGTGGCCATCGACGCGGTGGCCGCACGCATCATGGGCTTCGACCCGATGAAGATCGATTACATCGCCCATGCCACCGAACGCGGTCTGGGTCAGGGCAACCCTGCGGAGATCGAGATCGTGGGCATGCCCGAAGTGGCGGACGAGCGCTGGAACTTCAAAGTCGGCGTCAACCTGGGGACGGGCACCGGAATGCTGCTGTGGCGCTCACCGCTGAAGATCTTCCAGAAACTGCTATTCCACACCCCGCTGGTCAAGATGTTCATTTTCGCCAGCGAGTATTACCACGACCACTATTGGTACCCAAAGAATGGAAAGAAAGTGGTGGATGAGTGGCTGGAGGAAAGTCCGTGGGGGCAGCTCTTCCAGCAATATCCGGGATAACCCAAAATGAATGAATCGACTCTGCGCCATACAAGCGCAGAGTTTTTCTTTATCGATGAGGAAGAAACCGAAGGAGAAGGTTAATTGACGCGCTTTATTGCGGGTTCGCATGAAATCATGTAGTATCTAGAGAATATTATTCATTGTGAGGTACCATGTCTACCTTCCAAATCCAGGGAAATGAATTTTTGCTTGATGGGCAGTCCTTTCGCATCATTTCAGGGGCGATGCACTATTTCCGCATACCGCGGGAGTATTGGGACGATCGATTTGAAAAAGCGCGATTGATGGGGCTGAACACGATCGAGACCTATGCGGCCTGGAACCTGCACGAACCGAAACCGGGGGAGTTTCACTTCGAGGGTAATTTGGACGTGGCGGCGTACATCCAAGCTGCCGCGGCGCACGGGCTGAAGGTGATCTTCCGCCCCGGACCGTACATTTGCTCGGAGTGGGATTTTGGCGGGCTGCCGGCCTGGCTGCTCAAAGACAGGAACATGCGCGTACGTTGTTCCTACCCTCCCTATATGGAGGCGGTCGAGCGTTACTTCAAGACGATCCTGGCGCGGGTGGCTCCGCTACAGATCTCGCACGGTGGGCCGATCCTGATGGTACAGGTGGAAAACGAATACGGCAGTTACGGCGACGATAAAACCTACCTGGGCGCTCTTCGCGACCTGTTGAGGGGAAACGGCATCGATGTACCGCTGTTCACCTCGGACGGCGAGATCGGCACGCACCTGAAAGCCGGCACGCTCGAAGGCGTCCATGCCACCGTCAATTTTGGCGGAGCGCCGGAGGAACGTTTCAAAGCGCTACGCCAGCACCAACCGGTGGGGCCGCTGATGTGCACCGAGTTCTGGGATGGCTGGTTCGATTACTGGGGCATCTGGCACCAGACTCGATCTCCGCGGGCCAACGCGCGCAACCTGGATCGCATCCTTAAAGCAGGAGCTTCGGTCAACCTGTATATGTGGCACGGCGGCACTAATTTCGGCTTCATGAGCGGCGCCAATTTCTCCTTTGGCAAGTACCTGCCCATGGTCAGTTCCTACGATTACGATGCCCCGCTTTCAGAATCGGGTGAGTTGACGAAAAAGTATCACACGCTGCGAAAGGTGATCGGACGCTACACCCAATTACCGCAAGAACCACTGCCGTCTCCAGCTCCAAGGCTGGCACTGGCTCCGGTGAAGATCCTTGAGGGAGCATTGCTATGGCAATCACTGCCGCTGCTGTCCAGCCCGGTCAAAACGGTGGCGCCCGAACCAATGGAATCGCTGGGGCAGAATTACGGATTCATCCTCTACTGCAAGCAGATGGCTGGACCGCAGAAAGGGAAATTGACCATTGCCGGCTTGCGTGACCGCGCGCAGGTTTTCCTGGACGGGAAACCGCTGGGTATTTTCGAACGTAACCTGCCGGGGAGATCGATTCGAATTAATGTGCCAGGGAGCAGTGGAAGATTGGATATCCTGGTGGAGAACATGGGCCGGGTGAATTTCGGCTCCGCGCTGATGGACCGCAAAGGGATCCTTGATGGCGTTTTCTTCAACGGCAGCCAGCTCTTCGAATGGGAGACTTTCTGCCTGCCGCTTGACGACCTGTCCAAAGTCCAATTCGCAACAGTGAACCAACCGATCCATGCTCCGGCATTTTACCGGGCTCAGTTCGAGGTGGATCGCCCCATGGATACCTTCCTGGCTCTGCCGGGATGGACAAAGGGGATCGCCTGGGTGAACGGCTTCAACCTGGGGCGGTATTGGAGGATCGGTCCGCAGCGCTCGCTCTACGTCCCCGCGTCGTTGTTGAGAACCGGCGCCAACGAACTGGTGATCTTTGAACTGCACCAAACGAAGAAACTGCAAGCTCTATTCCGATCGAAACCATAACCGGGAGATATCGACATGTCACTGCCACCCGTTCCTGAATTTCACCCGATTGCCAATCCCGACGCTGTTGTTTGCTCGGGACCGGTTCGCTTTACAGTGATCACCGACCGTCTGATCCGCATTGAGTACGATAGAAAGGGTAATTTCGAAGACAGACCCTCTCAAGCCTTCTGGTACCGCCAGCAACCGGTGCCAGCGTTTACGCAGAAGGTTACGGCTGAAGGTATCGAGATCAAAACTGATTATTTATATTTGCATTATGTGGCTCATCCACGGGGATTTAAACGCGAGACTTTATGGATCGAGCTCAAACACAGCGGGTTGATCTGGCATTACGGTGACAGCCAGAAAGACAACCTGAAGGGGACGGCACGCACGCTCGACGGGGATGCTGGTAATACACGCCTGGACAAGGGGTTGCTTTCACGTGCTGGTTGGGTGGTGGTGGATGATTCAACCACCCCGGTATTCAACGCGAATGGTTGGATGACTGTCAGGGACGATAATGCACCCCGATCATTATTCGGACGGGGAAAGAGTAAAACCAGCGATCTGTATTTCTTTGGGTACGCCGACGATTACCGGGCCTGCCTGCGTGATTTCACCCGGGTGGCTGGAGCGATCCCGATGGTCCCTCGCTACATCTTGGGCAATTGGTGGAGCCGCTACTGGGAGTACAGCCAGGAGGATATCAAATCGCTGATGCAGGATTTTCAGGCGCATGAAGTACCGCTATCGATTTGCATCATCGATATGGATTGGCACATCACCAAGACCGGAAACCGCTCCGATGGTTGGACAGGGTACACCTGGAACCGCAAGCTTTTCCCCGATCCACCCGCGCTGATCCTTTGGCTGCACGAACAGGGCCTAAAGACCGCGTTGAACCTGCATCCAGCCAACGGTGTGTACCCACACGAGGCGCAATATCCCGAACTGGCACAATGGATGGAGATCGATCCAGCTAGCAAAAAGCCCATCCCATTCGACATTGCCGATCCACACTTTGCGGAAGGTTACTTCGACATTCTCCACCATCCCTACGAAGAATCCGGGGATTACGGGCATCCATCCGATAAGAAAATCAATGAAGGAGTCGATTTTTGGTGGATGGATTACCAGCAGAAACGAACCAGCAGCATCCCTGGGCTGGACCCGCTGTGGTGGCTCAACCATTTGCATTTCCAGGATTTGGGACGGGATGGGAGGAAGCGTCCTTTTGTGTTCTCACGCTGGGGTGGGCTGGGGAACCACCGTTACCCGATCGGGTTCAGCGGCGACACGTTTGTCCAGTGGCGCACGCTGGCTTATCAACCGTATTTCACGGCGACAGCAGCAAATGTTGCTTACGGTTGGTGGAGTCACGACCTGGGGGGACATATGTTCAAAGACCTGACCCCTGAACTTTACCTGCGCTGGGTTCAATTCGGCGTCTTCAGTCCGATCTTCAGGGTGCATTCCACCAAGCGGGCAGAGCTGGAACGGCGTCCGTGGTTGAAACCAGAGCGCTACTTCAAAGCGGCGCGGACAGCCATGCAGCTCAGGCACGCGTTGATTCCGTACATTTACAGCATGGCGTGGCGTGCGCACCAGACTGGAATTAGTTTGGTGACGCCGATGTATTACGGTCACATGACCGAACCTGAAGCTTATCGGGCAAAGGATCAATATTTCTTTGGCAGTGAGTTGTTCGCCGCGCCAATCACCTCTGCGGCTCCGGCAGGCTCATCGCGGGCTGAGAAACAAGTCTGGTTCCCGGCAGGGAAGTGGACCAATTTCTTCGATGGCGCGAACTTCGAGGGGAATCGCTGGCACAAGATCACGGCGGATTTGGAAGATGTTCCCGTCTTTGCCAGGGCAGGAGCCATTGTCCCACTGGGTCCGATGGTCGGTTGGGGCGGAATCGATAATCCGGGTACGCTGGATTTATACGTCTTCCCCGGAGAGGATAACTGTTTTGAGTTGTATGAAGACGATGGCACGACAACGGATTATATCCACGGAAAATTCGCCATTACCCGTTTCGCGCTAAAAGGAAATGAGTTTATCATCCACGCGACAGAAGGAGATCGAAATCTGGTTCCAGTGAAACGGGTTTACCGAATCCACGTGCGCGGGGTGGAGGAGGATTTCAAGTTCTCACAGCCTGGAAGTTATGACACGAAAACGCGCACATACTCCCTGGAACCTTTTACGATTTCACCTGCCCAGGAGAAGACGATCGTTTTTGAAAAACTGTGATTTTTTTTAGAACGGATAAGATCGTCTCAGCGCGTCAGAGATAAAAACGCGCGGTATTCGATTCATGCCTCGCGTGACTTTTTTTAAATTTAGGTCAAAATACCTTCGTCCAGCATTCAGATGTGAATACTTTTTTGAATCCCAGCGACTGGTAAAAAAGCTGATCCGAACCAACATAAGCCACGTCAGCACCAAGCAAAGCGCAGCGACGTAATGCTTCCAGGACGGCTGCCCTTCCAAGGCCGAGACGGCGATAATCCGGGTCAGTGGCGACAGGTTCGACGTAAGCGTAATGATTGACAGGTTCGTAAAAGGTTCCACAAAAAGCGACAAAATCATCTTTGGGTGAAACCACCGCAATCTTGAGATCACGTTTTGCTTTAGGGGTTTCAAACATCCTTCGGCGACTCTCCAATTCAGCCTCGTCACATGGAGGTTCTCCTTCATGATCAAAGCCGCGCCAGAGCACCCGATTTACCTTGCTCCAATCACTGCTTTCCTTCAGATCCGTAATTCGATAACCTTTCGGTAGTTCGATTGGCTGGATGGAAGGGTAAATGGGAAGCGAAAATATCGGACGGTGTTCAGATTTATCGATGGAATATCCTTGTACGTCTATATGGCGCACGAAATCTGGCGCATTGTCATTCACGAAAGCGTGAAGGACCCGCTTACCGGTTTCTTGTAAGATCGCTGATAGATTTCGTTCGGCATAATCGAGCATTTCAGGGAATAAAAACTTGTGGTCCAGATCGAACTGAAAAAATGCTTCACCAAGGGTGCATTCGAAGTGAGTCAACGCTACGATTTTTCCATCGTCTTCCCAAATTCGGATCAAAGGTAAAAGGGATTGATCTAAATAAGGGTGGTAATACATGTATTCCCAGGCAGGTTCCAACCAATTGCCGTCTTGATTACCTTCGATATGGTTATCAATCAAAAATTGACTGATAAGGTTGTAATCGCAAGATGGGTTATATTGACGAGATGTGACCGACATAATTATTCTGTTTCACTCCATCAATCAATAATTCTATGATATAAAATTTTTTTCATTAATATTAAACTATTTTCCCGTTATTTGCGCATATTTGGATATAATAATCATCTCTTCTTTGGGTTTTTCTTTGCAGGAATACAGCTTCTTTCCCTGCGTACGATCAACGAAATTTCATAGATAAGGTATTTAATGAAGAAGAACATTTTCTCCATGGTCAATGTCAATCTGCGCTGGTTTTTGCTGGGAATGATCCTGGCGAATATTGCGGGGGAGATGTTGAACAGTATGTTGTCCTTGTATCTCATCAAACTGGGTGCTTCAGTGGCTCAGGTGGGTTTAGTGTATACGGTGGCTTCGTTGGTGCCAATCGTTTTACAGATCTTCGGCGGCTGGATGTCGGATACGGTCGGACGGCTGCGCGCGATCGCCATTGGCAGTGTGGTCACCGTTTTTGGTTATCTCATCTTCTTCGTTTCACCATCCTGGCAGTGGGTGATGGTCGGGTTGTGCGTGGAATTTGTTTCAAGCTCTTTCGTGGTGCCGAGTTTCAATGCCTACATCGCCGAACAATCTGACGAGGAAGTGCGTGGACGGGTTTTCGGCGTCATTCAAGGCATCTATATGGTGGTCACGGTCATCGGTCCGATCCTGGGCGGTATTTTAGCCTACCGGGTGAGTTTCAAAGCGATGCTGGTTGCAGCCTTCATCTTCTTCCTGCTGGCGACGCTGCTGCGCGTCTACATGGCGCTTTCCGAGCGTTTCAAACCGGAACGGACACCGCAAAAGATCTCTTTTAAGGGTCTTAAAACCCAGTTGGTATCAATCTTTGGATTGCTTTTCGCCGGTGGCATTCTGACCTGGATTTGGGTGACAGATGGTCTGCTTGATACCTCGTTCAATTTAACATCTCAGCTCTTCCCGATCTATTTGTCGGATATTGGGCATCTGACGGTTGAGCAAATAGGATTGTTCGGGTCGTTCTTTGGTGGCGCGTGTATCCTTGGCAATTTCATCGGTGGCTGGCTGACAGATAAATGGTCAGAGCGTACCATTCTAACGGGCGGCTTTGCCATGCTGGCTGCCAGTCTGGTTATGATGGTTACCGCTTCGTCTTATTTCGGTTTCCTGCTCTCACGAATCCTGATGGGTTTAGGAGATGGTGTACTATCTCCAGCGTACAGTTCACTGATTTCAAGAGTGGTTCCGGAGGAGAAACGGGGATTGGCTTTTGGATTCTTTGGAACCTCGTTGGGAGTCCTATCACTCCCAATGCCTTGGATTGGTGGACAACTATGGGAAAAATTTAGTCCACAAACGCCATTCTGGATTACCGCAATTGCCTGTTTGATTGTCGTCCCGGTGGCATGGTTTAAATTCAGACTGCCGAAAACAAGCTCGATTTCGGTTTCTGCAGAATCCAATCAGGTAAAAGATTAAGCAGGAACCATTCCAGTCCTGGCTTCGTCAAAGTATCAGGAATTCCTAATTAATTTCCTGAGGCAAAATTGAAACGAATCAGAGTGTATCTGATCGTTATCACTTTAATCCTTACCGCCCATTCGCCCGCTCCGAAAAAAATCTGGCACAATCCGCTAAAGGGTGGGAGAAGGTGAGCGATACCAGATAGGCTTCCATCTCTCAAATAGTGACTGGTAATTCAACTTTCTTGGTTGAGTCGCTGCTCATGAAAATTCGCATCTACAAACCTTTTAGTTTCGAGATCCTCTATAAATCTACTGGAACGGATCTTCCACTACGTAGGGTGCTGAACCCGGAAGAATAGATAATAACGGAGGAGATTTTTTCTCGCCCGTTTGCTCTCCATCCCTTCCTTATAAATCGATACCGGAACTGGCAAATTTGGATGATAAAAGGGTCATCGTCCGGTCATAGTATTCATCCGAGAGAAATTCCATCAGACCGTTTTGACGATATACCCATGTAGCATTGCTGTAATTCATACGGTCAAAGATGACGTGATCGATTTTCCCCGAGAGCTGTTCGCCCAACCCTTCAGCGCCCGGAAGGAGTGGGGCGATCATGGCAAAGGTGCGAATACCGGCGCTATGAAGTTGCTCGAGAGCGGAAACACGGCTTTGTATGGAAGGCGCATGAGGCTCAAAAAGCTTGCGGATATCGTCGTTGCCAGTAGTGATACTCATGCCTACCTCAAACTCACTACCGGTTTTGAGGATGTCGATATCGCGGGTGACCAGCGGGGAGCGTGTCTGTACTGTCACGGGCCAATTATTGGCAGCTAAAATCTCCAGGCACTGTCGAGTCAGTTTGTACTTACCCTCTACCGGCTGGTAGGGATCACACACACCACTGACCCAGACACGGTCGCGTTTTTTCTTGAGTATCTCCTTTTTTAATAACTCAGGCGCATTGGTTTTGACATCGACAAAATCGCCCCAGGGCTCCTGATGACCCGTGAATCGTTTCATGAATTTAGCATAGCAATAAATGCATGCGTGTTGGCAACCCGTGTAAGGATTGATTACGTAGGGGAGGATCTGTGATTTGGACAGGATGGATTTAGCGTTCTTTTCAGCGATGATCATGTAATTATTTTATCTCCAGATGTGAGATAAGATGAATTGCTGGATTTGTACAAAGGAAAAATACAAAGGTGCACGTTGATTTTTTACGTGCACCTTGAGAGTCAACGAATGAAAAAATTATTCACAGTATCTGTTGACTAATTAGATTTTATCTTGAATGCGCCTTGTAAAACCGCAGGATCGTAGAACATACCTGCCTCTCCGGTACTGGCAAATTGATAAAGAGCGGCGGTATAGATCCCATTCAAGGTGGAGCTGATGAGTGCAATGACCATGATTGCCAAAATCAGGAAGGCGCCGAGGCTGATGTAAACCCAGACAGCGAGGGAGAAGTAATAAGCCAGGAAGGCACCAGCCACACATGCCAGGAAGACGAGAAAACCAATCAGGTTGAATACGATCCCTATACCATAGCTACCAACCAATTGTTCACCCCAGGTACGCTTCATGTACTCTACGCTGCGTTTGATGGCATCGATCGGTCCGATATCTTCAGCTGCCAGAACCGGCACGACAAGGAATGTGGCAACATTCCAAACAAAACCGATGATGGAGGAGATCACCTTGCCTATGTTTTTTCCCTGATCGCGGATGAGACTCAGGATCACGCCAACAGTAGCAGAAATGAGCGCATACAGGAAGATCTTCCCGAAACGTTTGTTGGCAGTATTGAATCCATCCTTCACTGTCGGATCACCACCACGAAGACGGATGAGAGCAGCGCCTACCAGAGCTGTATTGCAATAAACAATGATGAAATACTGGAATATATAAAAAGTGAACAGTACGACATAGTGGACCCAACTCAACCCGTTTTGTGAAATGGAATCGATTGCTCCCGCGAAGACGAACGGAAGAAAAAAGACAACGGTCAGGATAGCCATAGCGATCGAGGATATGACAGGGAAGAGAGCCAGTTCCTTGTCCTGGCTGAGAACTTTCGCGCTGGATTTCACCAAATTCCAACTGTTTCCAATAGCGTTGCTCATAATCTGTTCCCTCCGTTTCTATGATAAGTTTTAAGCACTTGCCCAACGGGCATAAATCGCTGTTGAAAGGTAACGCCCAGCAGATTTTTCTGTAAGTCCGATCTCACCGCAGGTGGTGGTGCCGTCGAAATTCCGCATCATTTCTTCCACGGCAAAAAACATGGTAGCCGCGGAGGCTTTGACAGCGTATGCTGTTAATTGAATAAATAGTGGATGAGGATCGAGGATCTCACGGCAGGCTTTGAGCAGCCCTGGCAACAGTTTGTAAAATTCCCAGACCTCGCCCTTGGGACCGCGACCGAATTTCGGGGGGTCGAGGATGATTCCTTGATATTTCGCTCCACGCCTTGCTTCGCGCTGAACGAACTTGAGCGCGTCATCAACGATCCAGCGAATGGGAAGCTCGCTGATGCCAGAGAGAGTCTGGTTCTCTTTTGCCCAGGTGACAACTTTTTTGGAGGCATCGAGATGGGTGACCTGCGCGCCTGCCTTGGCGGCTGCCAGCGTTGCCAATCCGGTGTAACCGAAAAGGTTGAGGACTTTTGGCTGTGTTTTCGCGTTATGAATTACCTTTTCAGCCCAATCCCACTGACAGGATTGTTCGGGAAACACACCCAAATGGCGCGACGCGGATGTCTGCACCCAGAAGGAAAGCGAACCATAAGTCATGCGCCAACGTTCGGGAAGTTTGCGGGCGTATTCCCAGTGACCGCCATTCTCTTCAGGTGAGGGTTTGTAAGTAGCGGCTGCCTTTTTCCATTCAAATTCGGGCAGGGCTGGCGACCAGACGGCCTCGGGTTCGGGACGAATAAGAGAATGGTCGCCAAACTGTTCCAGCTTCATACCATTTCCGCTATCGAGCAGGGCGTAATCTTTCCAGTTTTGCGCAGAGAGAAGTTCAAATGAAGGAATATTTTCCATGAATGATCTTTTTCTTAATCACATATGACAATTATTGAACCAGTTCATTTGCTAATGATTATAATAGAAGAACTTTTTTGAATATAAAGGATTGCGTATATCCATGTATGACTTTAAGAGTTTTCCTGATCGCCGAAAAACAGAAAGCGTAAAATGGGGTTTGTATGGTAAAGATGTTTTACCCATGTGGGTGGCAGACATGGATTTTGTCTCCCCACAACCTGTGATTGACGCATTAAAACAACGCGTGGAACATGGGATATTCGGCTACCCGATGATTAGTGATGAGCTAAAACAGGTCGTGGTCGAGCGAATGGATGAGCGATATTCGTGGAAGATCACCACAGACGATTTGATTTTCGTTCCAGGGGTTGTCTCTGGTTTCAACCTCGTTTGCCAGGCTTTGAGTGGTGGAAAAGGCTCGATGATCATGCAGACGCCGGTGTACCCGCCATTCCTGACTGCACCGGGAAATGCAGGGATTGATGGGATTACAGTTGACCTGGTTCAAAGCGGTACCGGCCAATACATTATTGATTTTGACGCGTTCGAAAGAGGTCTTCGACCAGATACCCGGGTTTTCTTACTGTGCAATCCACATAACCCGGTGGGACGGGTGTTTAGAAAAGACGAACTTGAAAAGCTGGCAGAGATTTGCCTGCGACACAATGTGGCTATTTGCAGTGATGAGATCCACAGCGATTTGATCTACGGAGGATACCGGCATACCCCGATCGCTTCTCTTGGCGAGGAAATTAGTCAAAGGACAATAACACTCATCGCTCCTTCCAAAACCTTCAATATAGCTGGATTGGAATGCTCAGTGATCATATGTACAAGCAAGGAACTTCGAGAGAAGATCGAATCCGCTCGACGGGGATTGCTCGGGCATGTGAATGTGCTGGGGCTTACAGCAGCATACAGTGCTTATAAAGACGGAAGTGAATGGTTGGAAGAATTGCTGAGCGTTCTTCAAAGCAACCGCGATTTGCTTGTCCGTTTCGTTCATGAAAACCTCAAAGGGATCAAGATGTCGATCCCCGAAGGTACCTACCTGGCATGGTTGGACTGCCGGGGACTGAAAGAAATCGATGATCCGTTCAAATTTTTCCTGAATAAAGCAAAAGTCGCCATGAATGACGGACGGGAATTTGGCAGAGCAGGTGAAGGGTTCCTGAGATTAAATTTCGGCTGCCCGGAGGGAATGTTGATCGAGGCGATGCTAAGGATGAAGCAAGCATTATAGATAAAAACAGAGCTGAGAAACCTCAGCTCTGTTTGCGCTTGAACTTCTAACTTAGGCAATCGCAGTCACATCAGCTGCTTGAAGGCCTTTGGGACCTTTTTCTACAGAAAACTCCACTTTCTGTCCTTCTTTAAGGACACGGTAGCCGTCCATCTGGATGGCAGAGAAATGAACGAATACATCTTCCGCCCCATCACGTCCAATGAAACCATAGCCTTTGGCGGGGTTGAACCACTTGACGGTCCCAACAAAACGTTCTGACATACTTTATCTCTCCACAAAGAAAAGAATTTAAAGCGGGGGCTAACCCGCTCCGCGACAAAAAAATTCTACAATCTAAATAAATGAGTGTCAAGCCAATCATCTGAACATTGTTAAGCGGCTCTTTCTTGGATTACTCTCGGCTATAATACTAATATGCGGTATGTCAGAAATATCAGCATATTCGTACTGATCTTGCTCCCGGTTATAGCGGCGTTTTTCGTACCTACCGGAGTGCACGCATTTGGATTGTCACAGGGCTTTAGAGATGCCGCCTACGCTCAGGTCAATAGTTCGCGCTTGAATGAAACAGAAGCACTACAAACAATCCTGTCTTACGAGCCGTGGCATTATGATAAGTGGCTCCGATTGGGCGAATTACAGTATGCCATGGAGGAATACCAGGCAGCCATTACCACCTTTGCGACTGTGGACAAAGCAGGAAAGCTGACCGCGAGAGGTGAGTTCGAATATGGGAAGTGCTTTCTGGCGTTGGGCGAATATGAGAAAGCCCGTGATATTTTCAGAAGCGTGAGTGAAAGGGGAGTGGTCGATACCAGGTTCCTACTGGAATTGGCTGAGGTGCAGGAATCGATCAACGATTCATATGGAACAAAAACAACTCTTCTGCTGGCGCACGGATTAGACCCAAACGATCACAAGATCAATTACGCGCTGGGTGTGCAATTAGCTGCCACACAACCGGATGATGCGGTTTTCTTCCTTAATGATGCCCTGTCGGATATGGAATATCAGGTAGCCAGTAGTGCTCTTATGAATGTAATCTTGACCACTCAGGTCCTGGGTCAGGATGCTTCAAGGTTTGTATATATTGGTCAGGAATTGAGTCTCCTGGGGGAATGGGAAGCTGCGAGCGCGGCTTTCCTCAATTCAACAGCGATTGATCCAAAAAATGCCTACGCCTGGGCGCTGGCTGGTGAGGCGGTACAACACGTAAATGGAGATGGATATCCTTATCTGCAAAAAGCACTCGAATTGGATCCCCACTCAGATATTGTAAATGGCCTGGCAGCGTTATACTACCGGCGTCAATCCAAATTGGACGTGGCTTTGATCTACCTGTACGCTGCCGCTGAAAACAACCCCAATGAAAGTACATGGCAGATCGAGATCGGCGCTACTCTGGCGCTGCAGGGAAACCTGGAAGAAGCCCTGATGCACTATCAAATGGCAACATTGATGGACTCAGAGAACTGGGTCACATGGAGGCAGTTAGCCGCCTTTTGTGTTCTGCATAATTACAAAGTGGATACCGAAGGGTTCGAAGCCGCGCGGCGTGCGTTACTGCTAAACCCGGATTCACCCTCGTTGCTTGATCTTATGGGTACAGTCTATATGATCATGGACAATCTAAGTGAAGCGGAACGATTTTATCTGCAGGCAAATCAAGTCGCGCCCAACCAGGCGGAGATTTTATATCACCTTGGACAACTTTACATGGAAAAAGGTGACACAAAAAACGCGCTTTATTATTTGCAGCAGGCGGCAGTCTTTGCCACCGATAACCGTATTCGAGAAAACGCCAACCGTCTGATCCGGCAAATTGGTGGTTGAATCATTGGAAAAAGGAACCGTCCATGAAAAAACGAATCATACTTTCTTTTTTGATCCTGGCTTTTACTCTTTCAGGTTGCCAGTTGTTGAGTAGCCCTGGAAAACTCAAGGAATCATCCGTGAGTGGTTCGTTACTCTTTTCTGAAGATTTTTCAAGCAATTCGAACGGCTGGGGTACTTCAGGAAACAATATCGGCGAGATCAATTTCATTTATGAAGGTCTTGAGATAAAGGTAAATACCCCAAATTCGCTTCTATGGACAACAACTAATGATCTGTTTAAAGATAGTCAGATAGAGGTAGATGGAGTTTTGCTTGGCGGTCCAACGAATGATGCGTTTGGAGTAGTTTGCCGATACCAGGATAAAGATAATTACTACGGTTTTCTTCTCAGTCATGATGGCTATTACGGTATCTTTAAAATGGCGAATGGCAGCCTGAACCTGATCGACTCAGAAGGCGGTTTACAGTTCAGCGAGGTTATCCGTCAGGGTGGTGTTGTTAACCACATCCAGGCAATCTGCAAAGGTGATTCATTAAGGCTGACTGTCAATGGTACTCTTCTTGCAGAGGTACAAGATGGCAGTTTCACGCAAGGCAAAATCGGATTGATTGTCGGAACGTACGAAACAGCCGGTGCCGATGTCTTTTTTGATAATTTTATTGTTTTACAACCATAGGATATGAAAGTCTTTTTTGATAGCATTGGCTGCCGCCTGAACCAGGCAGAGATCGAGCATATGGCAGCTGTTTTTCGACTGTCGGGGCATGAAATTATTGACACTCCGAGGAATGCAGATCTGGTGGTTATCAACTCGTGTGCCGTCACCGCAGCGGCAGCATCGGATTCGAGGGCAAAGGTACGCCAGGCATTCAAAGCGGGAGCTCAGCAGATCATATTAACCGGATGCTGGGCGACCATCGAACCGGAAGACGCAAAGGCTTTGCCTGGAGTTGCCGTAGTCTTTAAGAACAATGAAAAGGATGAACTTCCCGAAAGAATCCTTGGAACTGCGATATCGCTTTTCGATCTTGAGCCATTAGAAAGGCAACCTCTCCCCGGCACGCACCACAGAACCCGAGCTTTTATCAAAGTCCAGGATGGCTGCGATAATTATTGTACTTTTTGTATCACACGGGTGGCACGAGGACAATCAAGGTCAGTGCACAAAAACGAAATCCTGTCTGAAGTTTTACGCGCGCAAAAAGGTGGCGCGCATGAGATCGTGCTAAGCGGAGTGAACCTGGGCGCATGGGGGCACGACTTGGGGGAGGGGGAGAATCTTACCAATTTGATCTCTTATTTGTTGGATAACACACAGATAGAGAGGGTTAGGTTGTCGTCGATTGAGCCATGGGATATGGACGAACATTTCCTGGATCTTTGGCAAAACAGGCGTATGTGCCGGCATTTTCACATTCCGTTGCAATCGGGCTGTGAAAACACGCTCAAAAGGATGGGGCGCAGGACCACACCCGACCAATACCGGCGATTGATTTCCAGTTTACGCGAACGGATTCCTGACGCTGCGATTACGACTGACATCATAGTGGGTTTCGTCGGTGAGAGCGTTGAGGAACATACTGAAAGTTTGGTATTCGTCAAAGAGATGAAATTTGCGGGTGGTCATGTGTTTCGCTTTTCACCCAGAGAAGGAACTCCCGCCTGGCAGCTTGGTGGAAGAGTGAATGGAAAAATCGCTCACACGTGGAGTGAAGAGATGAGGCAAGTCATCCGCGCATCTGAAATCGAATATTGGCATGAGTACCAGAATCAAACGGTGGAAGTACTTTGGGAGAGTTCAGAGAAGTTGGCAGATGGTAAATGGAGATTACATGGATTGAGCGAGAACTACCTGCCAATCTCACTTCTGTCTGAGGAAGATCGACATAATCAATTTGATGAGGTTATGATTACTGGAATTCAGGACGAATACCTCGAAGCAGTTTTTACTTCCATGTAATTATGTATTGGAGATCACAATGCAAAACGAGTTCAAATGGTGGCAAAGCGCAGTTTTTTATCAAATCTATCCGCGTAGTTTTGCTGATGGAAATGGGGATGGAATTGGCGATTTCAAAGGAATGATCGGCAAGCTTGATTATCTCAAGAATCTCGGGATCGATGCTGTTTGGTTATCCCCGCATTATCCATCTCCGAATGTGGACTGCGGTTACGATATTTCCGATTACATTGGAGTTGCACCGGAATATGGAACCTTGAATGAGTTCAAACAATTCTTGGAAGGACTCCATAAACGCAATATAAAACTTGTTCTGGATCTGGTGATGAACCATACCTCGAATCAACATCCATGGTTCATTGAATCAAAATCCAGCCTGGATAACCCGAAACGTGAATGGTACATCTGGAAGAAAGGAATGAATGGGAATCCTCCCAACGATTGGTATTCAACATTTGGTGGAAGTGCTTGGGAATTTGATCCTCAGACTGATGAATATTATTACCACTTTTTCTTCAAGGAACAGCCAGATCTAAACTGGCGTAACCCGGCGGTTAAACAAGCGATATTCGATTCCGCGCGTTTCTGGCTAGAGTTGGGAGTGGATGGGTTCAGGCTCGATGCGGTTGGAACGCTTTTTGAAGATGAACGTTATTTGGATCATGGAGTGAAGGAAAGCCAATACGAGCTTTACCATAAAGAAAACTCAAATCCAAGTGAGGAAGAAAGAGAGCATTTCTCCAAAACCTGGGAGGAGATGTTCAGATATCAACATGACCTGCCGGAGGTTCACCAAGTGATGCGTGAATTGCGCCGGGTGGTTGATGAATATCCAGATCGGGTACTGATCGGTGAAACGGACGAAATTGCTTTTTATGGAAATAACAATGATGAGTTGCATCTGAATTTTAATTTTCCACTGATGCGTACCAAAAGGATCACGGCGAAGCATGTGTTTACAAATCAAACTGAACGGCTAACAAAACTGCCGGAAGGTGCCTGGCCGTGCAACACCCTTGGCAATCATGATAATTCACGGATGTATAGCGCGTTTGGTGATGGAGTTCACAATGATGACCAGGCACGTCTCAATCTATTGATGTTATTAACTTTGAAGGGAACACCGTTTCTGTACAACGGAGAAGAAATCGGCATGTCTGATTATATTTGTGCCGACCCTTCCACTTTTCAGGATTCATCAGCTAAGTTTGCTTACTGGATGAGTACAACGATTTTTAAAATGGGTGAGCAGGAAGCGGCGAAAAGAGCTGCAGAATATGGTCGGGATCGATGCCGTACCCCTATGCAATGGTCGGCAGCGACTAATGCCGGGTTTTCTCCGGAAGGAGTGACTACTTGGCTGCCGGTCAATCCTGATTATAAGAATAAAGTTAACTTTGCTGAGCAATTCGACGATAAAATGTCTCTCTGGCACTACTACAAAGCACTGCTGACTTTTCGGAAATCTTCGCCAGCGCTTCAGACCGGCAATTTTGACTGGATGGATCTGCAATTGGCTGATTTCATCGCGTTTGAGCGAAGACAAGGCGAAGAAATTTTCGCTATCTTCTTGAATTTCTCAGACAAATCAACTGAAGTAAAGATGGATCAAAGGTGGCAAATTCGGTTAACCACCCGGAGGGATAAGGTGGAGTTTAGAGGAAAGACGGTTAAGTTCGCTCCTTTTACAGGTGCTATCGTGCAGGAATTGGCTTGACTTTGAGATATTGCGCAAAAATAACAGACTATAATGGACTTGATTCCTCATCACCGAAATTGACCAAAGCTGACAATGGATTTATAATCGCCCTCTTGTGCTTATTGATCGGATGGTCAAAAGGATAATTGGATGGAAAGCGAAGAAAAAAACGGATCGACAGTTTTCAAGAAAACATCAGAGTATCAACCAGGACGTAATTGGCGGGATTATTTGATCGGCCGTCCTTTGCCGACAGCCGAAGCTGCGCATCAAAAAATTGGCAAGTTTATTGGTTTAGCTGTTTTTTCTTCCGACGCATTGTCATCAGTTGCCTATGCTCCGCAAGAGATGTTAATGATCTTGGCTGTGGCAGGTGTCGTTGCGTTTCCAGTAGCGGTTCCCATCGCCATAGCGATTTGTGCGCTCCTGACGATTTTGATCCTTTCTTATGAACAAACGATCCATGCCTATCCAGATGGCGGTGGAGCCTATATCGTCTCGAGAGACAACCTGGGTGAAATCCCGGCGCAGACCGCTGCGGCCGCATTGTTGACAGATTACATTCTCACCGTCGCAGTCTCAGTTTCATCAGGTGTCGCCCAGCTTGTTTCAGCGTTTCCGGGGCTATTTGACTATCGGGTAATAATTTCAGTGGCTTTTGTCTTCCTGGTTATGTTGATTAATTTACGGGGAGTGAAGGAATCGGGGACGGCATTTGCTATTCCGACTTACTTCTTCATTTTAATGATGGGGATCACCATTATCGTTGGATTAATTAAAGCCTTTGCCAATACTCTTGGAACAGTTCAAAACCCGCCGATGGATGTGGTCTCGATGAATTTAATTGCAGCCCAGATCACACCCTTCTTGATCTTAAAAGCATTTTCCAGCGGTACCACTGCCTTGACGGGTGTTGAAGCCATTTCTAATGGTATTACCGCCTTCAAGGAACCGCGCAGTAAAAATGCCGGTAGAACATTGATCATTATGGCATTCATTCTAGGGTCAATGATGCTTTCAATAACCTATTTGGCAAATCATATTACCGCCTATCCTTCGGAAGAGGAGACACTAATCTCCCAATTGGCTAGGACTGTTTTTTCTAGTACCAGTCCTCTATATATCGGCGTGATCGCAGCTACGACAATTATTTTAATCATGGCAGCAAACACGGCATTTAATGGATTCCCACTTTTAAGTGCCATGGCAGCCAGAGATGGCTTCTTGCCCCGGCAACTTACATTTAAGGGAAGTCGTCTGGTATTTTCAAAAGGTATCGTCTCACTTGCTGTAATCGCGAGTTTGCTGATCATCGTGTTCAGAGCAAGTGTTACTCGATTGATTCCCCTTTACGCGATCGGCGTTTTTCTATCCTTTACGTTGTCACAATTTGGCATGGCACACCGGTGGTGGAAAATGGGCCATTTGAAACCCGGAGAGCAGTTGGTTGAGCGGGGATCTACATTAACGTACCAACCGGGTTGGATGGTAAAAATGATCATCAATGGTTTTGGCGCATCATGCACTGCGGTGGTTATGATTGTTTTCGCGATCACAAAATTTAAAGACGGTGCGTGGGTTGTAGTCATTCTAATCCCTGTACTTGTTGCCATCTTTTCAGCCATCCACCGACACTATCTGGCAGTAGCAAAACGGCTTTCTCTTGAGCAATACAGTCCCCAGCCAGTCGTTGCTCACCAAAAAGTGGTTATGCCGATCAGTGGTGTTCATAAAGGTACCCTGGCAGCTTTGAGATATGCTAAAACCCTTTCTGATGACATCACGGCAGTTCACATTTCGAGTGACGCTGTTGAAACAAAGAAAGTACAGGAGAAATGGGAACTTTGGGGCGATGGTTATCGGCTTGTGGTGCTTGATTCCCCATATCGTTTGTTCTTGGAGCCAATCTTGGCCTATATAACTGATCTTGAAAAGCAGAAACAACCGAATGAGGTTATCAGTATTGTTGTGCCGCAATTTGTGCAGAAGCATTGGTATTCCAATCTTCTGCATACTCGTACGGCGGATGCTTTGCGTAACGCGTTGTTGTTCAGGAAAGACATCATTATTCTGGAAGTACCTTATCAAGTTGATTGATTGGCGAGGATATTTATGAAAGCAATAATCATTGGCTGTGGCAGGATAGGCGCGGAATTGGCATACCGCCTATATAAACGAGGGCATGACGTTTCAATTGTTGATAACGTGGCTGCGTCCTTCGGAAATCTACCCTCCGATTTTCAGGGCAGAATCCATGAGGGCGACGCTTTGAATCAGGATGTGCTGATCAGAGCCGGAATCCAGAGTGCAAATGTATTCGCAGCGGTGACGAATAATGATGCTCTGAATATGGTTGTAGCTCATATCGCTAAAACGGAATATAAATTATCCAATGTCGTTGTCCGGAATTACAATCCCGATGTCCGTGAATTTTTTGAATTTTTTGACCAGCAGGTAATCAGTTCGACAAGTTGGGGAGCGCAAAGGATTGAGGAGTTAATGTATCACGCAGACGCTCGGACTGTCTTTTCAGCAGGTAATGGAGAAGTTGAAGTATATGAATTGGTGATCCCATCAAATTGGGGTGGCAAGACGATCAACCAACTGATTCCATGTGAAGACTGCAAACCAATTGCCATAACCCGTGGAGGTAAGGCATTCATTCCTGATACTGAAACTGTAATGCAAACAGGAGACATCCTTACAGTGGCAGCTACTTTCGACGGTATAGAAGACACCAGGAAAAACCTGGGTTCTTCCCACAAGGAGGCATAAATGTTTGTGATCATTGCTGGCGGTGGAAGAACAGGAGCTCAATTAGCAAGATATCTCTTCGACGAAGGACATCAAGTAAGTATTGTCGAAGATCGTAAAGAGGTTTTAGCTCGAATTCACAAGGAATTACCGACTGAATTGATATTTTCTGGTAATCCGATGGATCCTCGAGTATTGGAGCAGGTGGGAATTGAACAGGCCCAGGTTTTTGCTGCGACGACAACATCGGATGAGACGAACTTGTCGCTGTGTTTCTTTGTTCGAGAAAAATACAAGATCGGGCGTACGATCGCTCGCGTGAACAATCCACGCAATGCGTGGCTATTCAATGAAAAATTCCACGTGGATGTGGCAGTCAACCAGGCGGAATTACTGGCACGGCTCATTGAAGAAGAAATGTCATTGGGCGACATGATGACACTGCTTAAGTTACGTCGTGGACGTTACTCGGTAGTCGAAGAGAAGATTCCAAGGAATGCCAAAGCACTGGGAACCGCGATCAAGGATATTCAATTCCCGGATAACTGCGTAATCGCTGCAATCATCCGTAATGGTAAGATTATTGTGCCGAGGGGGACGACACTGTTTGAGGTCGATGATGAAGTTTTGGCGGTAACAGATGAAGATGGCGCCAAACAACTTGCGGATCTATTCGCAAAAGCTGGATAGAAGTAAAAAAACCTTTGACCATACGGTATCGTTGCGGTATAATCTTGCCCTGCATTGTTGTTATTAAGAATGTAATTGAGAGGAAACTAGAATGACTAAACGGACCTACCAACCGAGAATCCACCGGCGCCTCCGCGTACACGGCTTCCGTAATCGTATGCAAACTACGGATGGACGCGATGTATTAAAACGACGCCGCGCGAAAGGCCGTTATAAATTGACGGTCAGCAAGAACAATCATGTCAAGAGAATTCGCTGGTAGGAACTAATTTCCTAAAAGCAGAGCCTTTCCTTATTCGGGAAGGAACATGATTGAACCGAAGTTATCGGATCACCAGTACGAATGATTTTGAGCGGGTGAGGCATTCAGGAAAAACATATGCCCACCCGCTTGTAGTGATTATCGTAAGTAATGGATTATCAGAGAATTCACGCGTAGGGATCATTACCTCAAAATCGATTGGAAATGCTGTGGCGCGTAACAAAGCCCGAAGAAGAATCCGCAGTGTATTCAAAGATTATCTTACAAATTTCATACAACCCTATGATATAGTGGTTATTGCGCGTTCTGCAATTGCTACTGCATCTTATCAACAAATCGAAACCGCAATTGCTGAATTGCTTGTCAGAGCAGGATTTTTGCCGAAATGACGACAGTTGTCGAAGATCAGAGTGTTGAAAATAAGGAACCCAGATTGCGGGATCTTCCATTTTCTATATGGAATATCCCCAGGTTTATCCTTTTGGCCTTGATCCGACTTTATCAAATGACAATTTCACCTGCGTTACCTCCCAATACATGCCGGTTTTACCCCACGTGCTCGCATTATGGTTATCAGGCGATCTACAAGTATGGGGCGATCAAAGGGACAGTCATGGCTGTATGGAGAGTGCTTCGCTGCAACCCCTTCAATGTCGGGGGTTTTGATCCAGTGCCTTGAAGTATCTTTTCACGATATAATGGGCATCATCCCAAAACTAAAGGGAAGAACATACGATGAAAAAGAAGCAAACCAGTATCATCCTCATATTCCTTTTGCTGGCTGTCCTGCTGAGCGGATGCTCAAAGGTACAGTATACATGGAATGGAGGAACCTCTTACACGGATGCGGGTAACGATGCGAATCCTGCTAAGAATTACTTCTTCTTTACAAATTCAACCACCATCATAAAACTGGACGTTGAAAAAAAGTTAGCCTCAGTTTTTTATCCAAAAGAAAAGGCTTCAGTCGCGCGGCAATTTTTCGCCGCACCTGAGATCGTTGATATTGATAATGGGAAAAACATCCAATTGATCTTGGGTGATTATTCAGGGTTGCTTGAATCTATCAGTGTCAAAGATGCGTCTTCTTATTGGAAATTTGCCAAAGCTCAGGGGAAGTACATAGCTTCGACTGTTACGGTAGGCAATACGGTGATCGCCGCAAACACAGATGGTTTTATT
This sequence comes from Anaerolineaceae bacterium, assembly GCA_034430175.1. Taxonomy (GTDB): domain Bacteria; phylum Chloroflexota; class Anaerolineae; order Anaerolineales; family Anaerolineaceae; genus UBA6107. The sequence goes on from DAOUFI010000022.1 coordinate 74,543, forward strand.
TACTTCATCAACCTGGAAAAATCTGAAAATGGATCCTGGGCGATTTCGAGCGTTTCCAGTTTTCCAGGAAAGAATGCCAAAGATAATACTCTGGACGCATCAGGGGTAGCCAACACTGATTTAGCTACCTTCTGGGCGACCAAGGCAAAAACCGGGCTGGATATAAATGCTCTTGATGCTTTTTGGGCAACCCCTGCCACGGATGGAACGACTATCTACGTCCCGAATATGGGACATAAACTCTACGCGATTGATATTGCCACCAGAGCAGAGAAATGGCCAGCGATTGATCTTGGCGGAGCTTTGGTAGCGGAACCATTGCTTTCTGAAGATGGAACACTATACGTGGGTTCACTGGATGGCAATCTTTATGCCATCAATACTGCCACAGGTTCTATTCTGCCTTCCTGGCCGGTCAAATTGTCAGGCGGAATTTGGTCTAAACCGGTAGAGCGTGATGGAAAGCTCTACATTGGTGATGAATCTGGAAAAATCACGATCCTCGATGCCAAATCTGGGGAAGTGATTGATTCATTCGCGACCAATTCGGTGGTTTTGGGCAGTGGAGTAAATATTGGAGATTTCATTCTCTTTGGAACGAAAAGTGGGAAGATCATATCCATTGATAAGGAAGATACATTCGACGAAAATTGGGCGAATTCGGGAAATGGTGAATATAACTCGAACCTTATCTTTGATGGTACAAACCTGCTGGTACTGGCTCAGAACGGCGACCAAATCTTCTATGTCTTTGATATGGAAGGAAAACAGGTAAGCGGTATCGATACTTCAGGAATTAAATAAGGATAGACTACCATGTGGGATTCTTTAATTATCCAACCGTTTGTAAATTTTCTTCTCTGGATCTACTCACTGGTAGGCAACCTGGGAGTCGCGATCATTCTATTTACTATCGCATCCAGAATACTACTTTATCCATTAACCTCCAGGCCAATCAAGAGTTCTCAGGCGCTGCAGGATCTGCAAAAAGATAAAAAATTTATCGAGATCCAGGAAAAATACAAGAACGATAAGGAAAAACTAGGCCAGGAACAGGCAAAGTATTATCAGGAAAAAGGTGTCAATCCATTTGCGTCCTGTTTGCCAACGTTGATCCAATTTCCGATCATCATTGGTTTGTATCAGGCCATGCAGAAGACCGTCGCGTCCACACCGATTGATCTTCTTAAATTAATAGATTACATTTACCCATCTTTTTCTAAGGCGTTAAGTTTCATTCCCCTGAATACCAAATTTCTTTGGATGGATATGGGTTCCCCTGAGCGGTTGTTCATTTTTGGACTCTCCTTTGGTATTCCAGTTTTGGCGATCCTCGTTGTAATCACAACATATATATCGACTAAAATCATTACCCCTCCGACTGCCCCTGGTCAGAAAGACCAGACAACAATGATGAATAACACCATGAACATCTACATGCCGTTGTTAATGGGTTATTTTGCATTTCAATATAATTCAGGTTTGGCGTTATACTTTGTTACAACCAACTTGATTCAGATATTGCAGTATATGATCGCGGGCAAGGTCTATTGGAGCAATCTGCTTCCCAGAAAAACAGTTGAAGAACCGAAGAAAAATACTTCATCCAAGAAAAACACCCGAGGCTAATTTATGAGCCAAGAAAAAACTACACTAGAGATCATCGCTCCAACCACTGAAGAGGCTATCAATCGTGGACTTGAACAGTTGGGTTTACCGGCTGAGTCTGTGAATATTGAAATTTTGGATAGTGGCAGTAAAGGATTACTTGGAATAGGTGGCCGCCAGGCAAGGGTTCGTTTATCTCTAAAGACAGAGGAAATCGAATCGTCGAGTGAAGAAATCTCGATGAGTGAAGTCGTTAAGAAAATGGACGCGCAGGAAATTTCGAGCCTGCGTACCGCTGATGAAACCTCTTTGAGCGATGATGAAAAGAAGGCGATCAAAGTAGCCAAGGATATCGTCGGTGAACTGTTACAGCGGATGCACGTGAAGGCAACTATCTCGGCAAAATACGTGGAACCAGCTGATGAAAACGATGAGCGGATGATCCTGATTGACATCGAAGGAAATGATCTCAGCATTTTGATTGGAAGACGATCAGAGACATTGAACGCGTTGCAATATATCACCAGCCTGGTAGTGAGCAAGGAGTTGAATCGCTGGGTACCGTTGATGATTGATGTTCAGGGATATCGCAGCCGTCGCGAACGTCAATTAAGACAACTGGGTCGAAGGATGGCTGAACAGGCGATTCAGACTGGCAAACGCCAGGTATTGGAACCGATGCCTGCCAATGAGCGCAGAGTAATCCACCTGGAATTACGGGATCACCCGGAAGTAACAACAGAAAGTACGGGCGAAGAACCCTTCCGCAAGGTGACGATTGTCCCAAAACATTAGTAGAAGTAAAACAACCAGGCCGAAAAGGCCTGGTTTTTCTTTAAGCTTATAGTACAATTCGAGAGCAATTGTCAGACAAAATGGAGGCTGTATCATGAATGCAGTAGATATCATTATCAAAAAGCGCGATGCTCTGGAGTTGACCAAGGAAGAGATCGATTTCTTCATCCAGGGGATCGCTACCAATCAAATCCCCGATTACCAGGCAGCCGCCTGGGCAATGGCCGTTCTGCTCAATGGCATGACCGACCAGGAAACCACCGACCTGACCCTTGCGATGGCACATTCGGGTCAGATCATGGATTTATCGCACATCATCCCCATCGAGGTGGACAAACACTCCACAGGCGGTGTGGGAGATAAAACCACCCTGGTGGTGGAGCCGACCGTGGCCGCCTGCGGCTTGCCGGTGGCCAAGATGTCTGGCCGAGGGCTGGGCTTCAGCGGGGGCACGCTGGATAAGATGGAATCAATTCCGGGATTCCGCACCGCGATCAGCCAGGATGAATTTGTTCATCTGCTGAAAACCACCGGATTGGTACTGGCTGGACAAACCGCCGATCTGGCACCGGCAGATGGAAAGCTTTACGCATTGCGTGATGTTACCGGCACTGTGCCATCGATCCCGCTGATCGCGTCTTCGGTGATGAGCAAGAAGATCGCAGGTGGGGCGCATGCCATTGTCCTTGATGTTAAGATCGGTTTGGGTGCCTTCATGAAAACCATCGACGACGCGCGTCAATTGTCGCGGTTGATGGTAGCCATCGGTACCTTGAGCGGACGCAAGGTGGTGGCGTTGTTATCAGATATGAACCAACCTCTTGGGAACGCGGTCGGCAACGCGCTGGAAGTCAAGGAAGCTATCGATACCCTTCACGGGCACGGTCCTCAGGATTTCACCGAGCACTGCCTGACCGTGGCCAGCCACATGCTGGTGGTGGGTCAGAAGGCGAAGGATCTCACTGAAGCACGAAAGATGGCCGAGGACGCCCTCTACAAAGGTAGATCGTGGGAGAAGTTCCGCACCCTTGTGGCGAACCAGGGTGGAGATGTATCGTTCATCGACGATCCAGAAAAACTGGCAAAAGCACCATTCATAGAGGATGTTCCTGCACCGAGAGAGGGTTACCTGAGCGAGATCAACGCGCAGACGGTGGGTGAAACATCCGTCGAGCTGGGAGCGGGTCGCGTCAAAAAGGGTGACCCGATTGACCCGGCAGTCGGGATCATCATCCACCACAAAGTGGGTGACCGGATCAAGAAGGGCGACGTCCTTTTCACGATCCATGCCAACGATCGCGACAAGCTTGAAGCCGCAAAGGTACGCCTGCTCGAAGCGCATAAATGGAGCGATAAGGCGTGCGAACCATTACCACTGTTTTATGGTGTGGTGCAGTGATCAATCTGGTTGATAAAACATCTGAACTGTGGCATAATCAGTCAATCAAAAGCGCTGATAGAAACGAGTAAATCTCAGCGACCCTGCAGAGAACCCGCGAAAGGTGAGAAACGGGGAGGGCAAAGAGATCGAAAATCCTTCTGGAGCTGCAAACCGAACGCTGCTAGACAGCCAGTAAGTGCGCCGGAATCTTCATCCGTTATCGTGAGACGGGTCTCTCCAATTGGAGGCACCTGACCGAGCGTCCATTTTTTGGAAAGCAGGGTGGTACCACGGGATTCATTCTCGCCCCTGAGTTGGGCGAGTTTTTATTTAACGGAGGTCGAATGTTCAAACCAGTTTCATCCAGACTAAATGTCACCCTGACCGAAGAGGAAGTTCTGCGGTTCTGGAAGCAAAAGGATATTTTTCACAGAACCCTGACCGAACGGGAAGGAGGACCGGAATATGTGTTCTTTGAAGGACCTCCGACTGCCAATGGCAAACCGGGTGTACATCATGTGCTGGCGCGCGCTTTCAAAGATGTTTTCCCGCGCTACAAGACCATGAAGGGGTATCATGTGTCACGCCGCGGTGGTTGGGATACACACGGCCTGCCGGTTGAAATCGAGGTGGAGAAAAAGTTAGGCTTCACCAACAAACAGCAGATCGAAGATTACGGCATCGAGAAATTCAACAAACTTTGCCGTGAATCCGCGTTCACATATATCCAGGATTGGGAGAAACTGACCGACCGAATTGCTTACTGGGTGGACCTGGACACAGCGTATATCACCTACAAGAACGAGTACATCGAGTCGGTGTGGTGGATCTTGAAGAACTTCTGGGAGAAAGACTTGCTTTACCAGGGTTATAAAGTGGTGCCTTACTGTCCGCGCTGCGGCACACCGCTTTCTGACCACGAGGTGGCGCAAGGATATAAAGAAGTGCAGGATCCCTCTGTATTCGTGCGTATGCCGCTGGTGAATGAACCCGGCACTTCGCTGTTGGTGTGGACAACCACACCCTGGACGCTGCCTGCCAACGTAGCCATCGCTGCCGGCCCTGAGATCGATTATGTCAAGATCGAGCACGCTTTAAGTGAGGGCGGTACGGAAAAGCTGATCCTGGCTGAGGCGAGACTCAGCGCGGTCTTTGGCGAAGAACCCATTCAGGTTCTGGAACACTATAAGGGTAAACAACTCAAGGGAATGAAGTATCACCCCTTGTATACCTTCATGCCGCTTGAGAAAGCTGCTCATTTTGTCACCCTGGCGGAATATGTCTCCACCGAAGATGGCACGGGACTGGTGCATATTGCCCCGGCATTCGGCGCGGACGATATGGCGGTTTCATTGGAGTACGATTTGCCGATCTTGAACACGGTAGCCGAAGACGGAACATTCATCTCGGACGTGAAACCGTGGGCGGGCTTGTTCGTCAAAGAAGCCGATCCATTGATCACGAAAGACCTGCAGGAACGCGGCTTGCTCTTCAAGTCTGAGATGCATACCCACACCTATCCATTTTGTTGGCGTTGCCATACCCCGTTGATCTATTACGCACGACCCACCTGGTACATCCGCACCAGCAAATTCAAGGACCGCCTGGTTGGTCTAAATGATGGTATCAACTGGTATCCGGAGCATATCAAGAAAGGCCGCTTCGGCAACTGGCTGTCGAACAACATCGATTGGGCACTTGGGCGTGAGCGATACTGGGGTACTCCGCTGCCGGTGTGGGAATGTGAAGATTGCCACAACCAGGATTGTATCGGTTCGGTCAAGGAACTATCCGAGAAAACCGGCCGTGATCTAAGCGATTTGGATCTCCATCGTCCCTACGTGGATGAGGTGACCTACAAATGCCCCGATTGCGGCGGCAAGATGCACCGTGTGCCGGAACTGATCGATGTCTGGTTCGACTCCGGTTCCATGCCGGTTTCGCAATGGCATTACCCCTTTGAGAACAAGGAGAAATTCGAAGAGCAATTTCCCGCCGATTACATCTGCGAGGCGGTAGATCAGACTCGTGGTTGGTTCTATTCGCTGCACGCCATCTCGACGCTGCTCTTCGACAAAGCCTGCTTCAAAAATGTCATATGCCTTGGTTTGATGCTGGACGGCGAAGGCCAGAAAATGTCGAAAACGCGCGGAAACGTGGTGCTGCCGTGGGATGTGATCAACCAGAACGGGGCGGACGCCATGCGCTGGTATCTGTACACCGCCAGTCCTCCAGGGCAGGAGAGACGTTTCTCCAGCGACCTGGTGGGAGAGGTGTTGCGCACCTTTACATTGACATTGTGGAATACTTACTCTTTCTTCGTCACTTACGCCAACCTGGACGGTTGGAAACCCGATCCGAATGTCAAGATTGAGTACAGCCCCTTAGACCAGTGGCTGCGTTCTTCGCTGCACGCGCTGATCCGCGATGTGACCAAAGCGCTCGAGACATACGATGTGCTGGGTGCCACGCGGCCGATCGAGACCTTCGTCGATCAACTTTCGAACTGGTACCTACGCCGGTCACGACGCCGCTTCTGGAAGAGTGGCTCGGATGCTGATAAGCAGGCAGCATATGCCACATTGTACGAAGCCCTGGTGGCGATCAGCAAGCTGGTGGCACCGACCATGCCGTTCATGGCTGAGACGCTATATCAGAACCTGGTACGCAGCGTTGATGCCAATGCCACCGAATCGGTACATTTGTGTCGCTGGCCTGAGTACGACGCGAGCGTTATCGATGACAAGTTGAACAACGAGATGGCACTGGTGATGCGACTGGCTTCACTTGGTCATTCTGCCCGCAACAAGGCCAACCGCAAGGTTCGCCAACCGCTTTCTGAAGCAGCTTTCACAGTGGCTTCACGTGATGAGCGAAGCGTGGTGAGCCAGTATGCCGACCTGCTGGAGGATGAGCTGAATGTCAAACATGTTCGCCTGTTGGACGCAGCCGGAGAGGCATTAAGTTACTCTTTAAACCCATTACCAAAGCAATTAGGTCAAAAGTATGGTAATCTTTATCCGGAACTACGCAAAGCGGTACTGGCTCTGGATGTTGATTCAACCGCAGTAGCTTTGTTGGGCGGGAATTCCATTCACGTTGACGTCAACGGCACTGGTTATGATCTTCTTCCTGAGGAAGTGGAAGTACGCATCCAGGCCAAGAGTGGATACGCTGTGGCCGCGGAAGGCGCATATGTGGCTGCTCTGGTGACAGAGTTGACACCTGAACTAATCCAGGAAGGGCTGGCGCGTGAATTCGTGCGTCGCGTACAGGATCTACGCAAGACGGCCGACCTGGACATCGCTGATAGAATCCATCTTTATTACGTGGCTACTCCCGGATTACTTGAGGCTGTCGATGCCAACAAGGAGTATGTCATGGGTGAGACGCTGGCGCTGGATTTGACCCCTGGCACGATCCCGGATGGTCTCCCATCGGTGGAAGATGAATTTGATCATGAAAAGGTCACCGTCGCATTGAAGAAAGCATAATGTTCAAGATGATTGACCAGCAGGGGAGGCTTATCAACCTCCTCTGCTTTATTTAAACGATAAGTGCGGTAAAATTCATTGATTCGACCACTGGAGGAATGACTTGAAGGAATATTTCCGCAAAAACAACCTGCTGTATATCGTCAGCATCATCATCGTTGTTCTCGACCAACTCACCAAAGAATTGGTCCGGACCAGGTTGCCTTTGGGAGCCTCATGGTATCCAATTGAGGGATTCAATTTCGTAAGGATCATCCACTGGTCGAACACAGGCGTTGCTTTTGGCATGTTCCAGGGAAATAACGTGTTTTTTGCCTTTCTGGCCGCGCTGGTGGCCGGAGCGATTATTTATTACTACCCATTTATTCCGGAACAGGATAAAGTGTTACGGTTCGCGCTTGCGATGCAACTGGGTGGAGCCCTTGGCAACCTGATCGATCGAATCATCATTGGGCAGGTCACAGATTTCGTATCGATCGGAAATTTCGCGGTTTTCAACGTGGCAGATTCGTGCATCACATTAGGCGTCGGTGTCTTGTTGCTGGGTGTTTACCTGGAAGATCGGCGTGAAAAGGAAAAGAAACGTTTGGAAGCAATCATGCCCCCACAGATTGAGCCCGAGGAAGAAACCAAATCTTGGCCGAACTTATAAGGTCGTTTGTTGTACCAGCCGGTCAATCGGACCGGTTGGATAAATTTCTGGTCGAAAGACTCCCAGATCTTTCCCGTTCACGAATTCAGGGACTGATCAAGGATGGTCATGTTAAAGTGGGAGATGATCAGATTCTTAAAACTGGTCATATAGTTGAGGCTGGTGATGAAATTTTCATCGAAATACCGGAAGCCTTACCAAGCGCACTGATCCCTGAAGATATTCCTTTGAACATTATTTATGAAAACGATGACCTGGTCATCGTAAATAAACCTGCGGGCATGGTGGTTCATCCCGGCGCGGGACATTACAGCGGAACGCTGGTGCACGCTGCCCTTGCGGCTATTCCCGATCTTGAGGGGATAGGTGGCGAGGAAAGGCCCGGCATTGTTCACCGGTTGGACAAGGAAACTTCCGGGTTAATTTTGCTCGCGAAGAATGAGAAGACTCACCGCTGGCTGCAGGATCAATTCAGAGATCGGACAATAAAAAAGGTTTACCTGGCGTTGGTGGATGGTAAACCACCCACACCTGTAGGACGAGTCGAAGCCGAGATCGCGCGCGATCCGTCGCACCGGAAACAGATGGCTGTGGTATCCGCAGGGCGGGGGAGAACGGCTGTGACTGAATTTAAGACATTGGAGCAATTCGAACGCCACACTCTCATAGAGGCACACCCCTTAACGGGAAGAACTCATCAGATCAGACTGCACCTGGCTTTCTTGGGTTGCCCGATTGTTGGGGATACCATTTATGGTAGAAAAGCTCCAACGATCGAATTGAACAGACATTTCCTGCACGCAGCGAAAATCAGCGTCCAGTTCCCGGGTGAAAAAGAACCACGTACCTTTGAAGCTCCTTTGCCGGCGGAACTGCAAACCGTATTGGATAATTTGAGAGGTAAATGAGCATGGATTTTATCGATCTCCGGTCTGACACAGTGACCCATCCCACCCCTGAAATGCGTGAGGCTATGGCTAAAGCGGTCGTTGGCGACGATGTATTGAATGAAGATCCCACGATCAACCGGCTGCAAGAACTGGCAGCCAGCCGGATGGGTAAGGAAGCCGGACTGTTTGTGCCTTCGGGAACGATGGGCAACCTGCTGGCAGTTCTGACCCATTGCCAACGCGGCGACGAGGTTCTGATGGGTACATTGGGTCATACCTTCCTTTTTGAAGGTGGCGGGATTTCAGCGCTGGGTGGAGTGTTTCCGCATTTGCTACCCAACCAACCTGATGGAACGCTCTCGCTGAGCGACATCGAAGCCGGGATCCGACCGAACGATATCCACCAACCACCCACCAAGTTGCTGATCCTCGAAAATACCCATAACCGTTGCGGTGGTGTGGCATTGACCAAAGATTATACCGATCAAGCGGCTGACCTGGTTCATTCGTATGGCATGTTGATGCACATCGACGGAGCGCGTATTTTCAACGCGGCAACCGCGTTAAAGATTGACCCAGCAAAGTTGGTTGAGCGGAGCGACAGCGTGACTTTTTGTTTGAGCAAAGGTCTTTGCGCTCCGGTTGGGTCAGTGCTATGTGGCAACCACGATTTCATACAAAAAGCAAGACGAATCCGCAAGATGCTGGGCGGCGGAATGCGTCAGGCAGGTGTTCTAGCTGCCGCTGGGATTATCGCGATAGAAAAGATGAGTGCGCGCTTGGAAGATGACCACCGCAGGGCGAAAACGCTTGCTGAAGGCTTGGCAATGATCCAGAATATCCGTTTTGAAATGGGCATGCCGCAAACGAATATGGTTTTCCCATCCCTGGCAGAGAATTGCATATTCACTGCTGCTGAGGTGGCGCAAAGGCTCTCAGTCGATGGGATCAAGGTGGGTGTCGTTGGTGAGAAAAAATTCCGCATGGTCACCCATTATTGGATCAACGATGAAGACATCAATAAGGTGATCCAGAGTTTTAGCAGGGCAATGGGTTGACCTATGATTTGGGTAACAAGAAAAATGATTTGCCAATGTTGATATAATTAATCAATTAGAAAAAAGTATATTTAGTGAAGGAAATTTAGATGACTGCCTTTGTAACGATACGTGAGATCGATAAAGCTACCAAGTTCATCCGTTCAAAAATGAAGGTTGAACCAAAAATTGGTCTGGTACTCGGTTCTGGACTGGGTGGATTGGCTGAGGATGTAAAAAACCCGGTGATCATTCCGTTCAAAAATATCCCTCACTGGCCAGTTTCAACCATCCAAGGACATGTTGGACATTTATTGATTGGCGAGCTTTACGGTAAACCCGCGATGGTGATGCAGGGGCGTGTGCATTACTATGAAGGTTACCCGATGGACCAAGTGACTTTCCCGATCCGAGTGATGCAGCGTTTGGGGGTCGGTACGATTATCTTGACCAATGCTGCGGGAGCGACCAATCCGGACTATACACCCGGCGATGTGATGGTATTAAATGATCACATTGGATTGATCGGTATGGCCGGGTTGAATCCTCTGCGCGGCCCCAACCTGGAAGAATTCGGACCGCGTTTCCCGGATATGAGCCAACCATACGACCGCGAACTGATCAAACTGGCTCATACAGTGGCTAAACAGAATAAGATAAAGTTGCATGAAGGGGTCTACGTTTGTCTTTCGGGACCATCTTTCGAATCACCAGCTGATCTGCGTTTCTTGCGCGGTATCGGTGCCGATGCCGTGGGTATGTCGACTGTGCCTGAAACAATCGTGGCAAGACATGGTGGAACCCGCGTGCTGGCATTTTCAGGTATCAGCAACAAAGCGAACCTGGACGGCAGTACGGAAACCACCCATGAAGAAGTGCTGCAGGCCGGAAAACTGATCGTTCCAAAACTAAGCAGCATCATCCGCGGCGTCATCGAGCTGATGAAGTAAGGCGATTCAAAAAATGATGGCAGTATTGCGATTCATTGTACGATTTGAGACACTCCTCTACTTCCTTTTAGGATTAGTGGTTGTAATAACTTTAAAGAGCGTGTTTAACTCGTGGAAGCAGTGGCGTACGGCTCTTTTTGGCATTGAAAAGGAAAGATCGCAAAGCACATTCAACCAGGGTTTGACAGTCGTGATTTTCAGCGCGTTCCTGGCACTGACTGTTTTCATTCTGACTACCTTTGTTGCTCCCGCGGTTCCCAACCTGGAACAGGTGGCTACCCCGACAGTCGATCTAACCGCACAGGCGACAATAGCGCAGGGTGTGGCTGCGCAGGTGACACAAACGACTTCAGGTTTGATCCCGACCTTGAACACAGTATTCGACAAGGGCTGTATCGCCGGTCAGATCGAGTGGACAAACCCCACAGACGGTACCACTATTAGCGGAATAGTAATGCTTGAAGGTACGATAAACGTCGATGACCTGGGATATTACAAGTATGAGTACGCCGTCGCCGGAAGCGATGAATGGAAAACCATCGCAGCTGGAAGCAGCAAGGTGGTGGAAGGACCGCTGGGGGGTACCTGGGATACCTCCGCAGATGATATCATCCCCGGAGATTACCAGTTACGGTTGATCGTCTATGACCATGCCAACAATGTTTATCCCGAGTGTATGATCAATGTAACCATCGTGGCAGGGAGTTAACCAAACTATGCCAGAAATCGAAATCAGACCTGCCATTTCCTCGGATCTCACGGGGTTGATCAAGCTTGAGCACTATGTCGATACCACCCATGTTTGGCAAATGGATGTTTCTTCTGATCTTGAGCAAATCGAAGTAAAATTTCGAGAGATTCGGCTTCCTAGGGCGGTCAGGTTGGAATATCCGCGAAACGCGCGAGACATGGCAGATACCTGGACACGGAAGCATCTCTTCCTGACGGCGATCCATCAGAGTCAGCCAGTGGCTTACCTGGCGATAGAGATCGAACAGACACAAACAGCGCGGGTTACAGACCTGGTGGTGAGTGAGAAAATGAGAAGGCAGGGGATTGCCAGCGCATTATTGATAGCCGCACGTGAATGGGCTAAGCAACGAGGACTAAAGAAAATCATTCTTGAAATGCAGGCCAAAAATCATTCTGCCATTCAACTGGCAAAAAAGCTGGGCTATGAGTTCTGTGGTTTTTGCGACGATTATTTTGCCAATCATGATATCGGGGTGTTTTTTATCGCGTTTACAAAGTAGATAATTGAGGGATTCTCATTGGAAACCTGGATTCCCGGGATCACCAAGATCCTTGTAACGATTAGTGAAATACTAACAGCAGGAATTGCGATTACCGCGTTCTCGCTTTTATTGTACGCGTTAACGTTCAACTTGCGTGATGCGGTGGCTCGATCGTTTGCTTTCATTCTGTTCTGCGTGGTGGTAATTTTTTCAGCGGAGGCATTTGGAAGTGTTTCCGCTACAAACGCAGCAAACAGTTTTTGGCTACAGATGCAGTGGATCGGAATTGTTTTTTTACCACCGAGTTACGCGCAACTTTCTAATTCATTGCTAGCCACAACCGGAAAGCCATCACGATGGCGCAGAAAATGGTGGGTAAGGATCTCTTACCTGGTTTCGTTTGCGCTTTTATTCTTGCTTTTCACTGGTAAATTTTTAGGTCCATTGGCGATCAATTCGCAACCTGCTCCACATAATGAACCAACGTTCTTAACTCAAGTTTTTTCGATTTATTATCTTGGCGTGATGATCCTGGCCTGGATCAATTTTTACCGCGCACTCAGCCGAACGATCACACAAACCAGCCGCAGGCGAATGACATATTTGGTCATTAGCGCCTTGGCTCCTGCCATTGGCTCGTTTCCGTTCTTGTTATACAGTTCCAATTTTGCCGCGCAGCATACGATATTTTTCTGGCTGATGTCAATCTTGGTGAACCTGATTACGGGTATATTGCTGGTGGTAATGGCATACGCTGTAGCATTTTTTGGAGTGCCCTGGCCTGATCGTGTGGTAAAGAGCCGAATGATCAAGTGGTTGCTGAGAGGCCCGTTAACCGCCAGTATCACATTGGCAATTGTCACTTTGATCAGGCGTGGAGGCGATGCCTTTGGATACCCATATTCCGCATTAGTACCCATTGCTCTGGCAGTAAATATTCTCATTTGTGAACATGGTATCACTTTGATCTATCCAAAGTTGGAACAATGGTTGCTTTTTGGAAATGACCAGGAGGATTTACTTCAACTTCGTTCTTTAGAGGAAAAGCTGATCACCAGAAGCGATCTTAACCAATTTCTGGAAATGGTACTTGCCGCGACATGTGATCAAGTCCAGGCCAAGAGTGGATATCTGGCAACAAGAACTGAAAATGGCCTTGAGGTGGTTGTTCAGATCGGTGACAAAAAGCATATAAATGAAGTTTCAGATGAACTGGACGATTATATTGCTTCTTTAGATGAATTCCCAGAGTCGATGATGTGGAATTCAGATGTGATCTTTCCTCTAAAAGATGGTGAATCTCTACCTGAAGTCGTCGGATTTATGGGTATTCACAACATCAACAAAAAAACTTTAAACGACAAAGACGTGATGGATCTAGTTGGGGTGTTGAAACACAGGGCTGCCATTGCCATGCGCGACCGGATCATTCAGGAACAGGTCTTCGCGACATTGAACAAAATGAATCCCCAGGTGGAAATGATCCAGCAATTACGAGCCGCGGGACGATATGACAATAAAGCTTTGTTAGAGACGGAAATTGGACTGGAGCCTCAGGAATTATCTCAATGGATAAAAGACGCGTTAACGCATTATTGGGGTGGCCCCAAGTTGACCGAAAATCCACTGATCAGCCTGAAGGTTGTTAAAGACGGATTGTCTGAACATGAAGATAATCCGATCAACAGTTTGCGTGGAATTTTAAAGAAGGCGATCGAAACGATTCGTCCGGACGGTGAAAGGAAGTATACTGGAGAATGGTTGTTGTATAATATCTTGGATCTAAAATTCTTAGAAGGAAAGAAAGTAAAAGAAATCGCCATGCGGCTTTCTGTTTCGGAGGCTGATCTTTATCGTAAACAGAAAATAGCAATCGACGCGGTGGCGAATGAAATCGCAAAAATGGAATTGGAATTGAGAGAAAACACCGATAAGAAATAAGAAGTATTTATTTGTGGACCTGGAGGGGATAATGCCTGACAAGCCTGAAGTTAATGATGAAGATGGAATGCCAGAACTCGACGAACACTGGTGGAATTCCGTGCTCTCAGATGAAAGTATGTTCCAATTGGAGGAAAAACCCCCAGTTTTTAAAACAGCTCCTCGTGCAGATGAGATAACCATCAATTGGGACCAAATGAAGGAATTATTCGAAAAAGACGAGATTGTCTCTCTTGCTGTGCAGGGTTATAACAAAGGAGGATTGCTTGTCTCAGGGACAGGTGTCCAGGGTTTTGTTCCAATTTCCCATTTGATCAATGCTCCGATCAATGTTGTGAGTGACGATGAGCGAAATGAATTTCTGCAATCGTATATAGGAAAGAATATCAGGGTAAAGATTATTGAATGTGAGCCAATCAATGAACGGATTGTGTTCTCAGAGCGCGCCGCCCAGGCAGGAGAAGGTAAACGCAAGGAACTTTTCAATTCCCTGAAACCCGGAGTGGTTGCAATCGGTACAATCACTAACGTAACGGAGTTTGGCGCATTTGTGGATTTGGGTGGAGTCGAAGGATTGATTCACGTTTCCGAAATCTCCTGGGGAAGGGTCGAAAAACCGACTGACATTCTAGAAGTTGGTAATAAGGTCAAAGTGCTGGTGTTGCAGATTAGCCCTGAAACATCGAGGATTGCCCTCAGCATCAAACGGTTGACCGAAAACCCGTGGGTAACATTGGGTGAGAAATATCAAGCGGGAGATATTGTGGATGCAGTGATCACTTCGATAATGAAATTCGGAATGTTTGCCCGGTTGGATGAAGGCGTCGAAGGTTTGATCCATGTATCTTCGCTGCCGGATCAATTTCAAGTTAAAGATTTAAAAACCGTCTTTATTATTGGTCAACGAATAAAAGTAACGATCCTGCACATTGACATCGAAAGACGCAGGTTGGGGCTTTCATTAGTCACCGAACCATGAACCCAAATCAAGAGAGAGATCGGCAAAAAGTAAACTACAAGGTTGGGAATAGTCCGTCCATTCCTCCCAGTTTTCAGGACCGCAACAGGGAGCTGTATTTCTATATCCGAAAATTTGGATGGGATTTGCTGGGAACATTGCTATTGCTGGTGAGTATCCTGTCCATCCTTGGTTCATTCGGTTTCTCGCAGGGCACATTGCTCAATTTATGGATGAGACTACTCCAGCATAGTTTTGGCTGGGGAGCTTATATTCTGATCGGTTCAATTCTTTATATGGGAATCGCCTGTTTTCTATACCGCCTGGGTAAGAAAACCGGTTTGACTCTGGGACGAATATTATCGCTTGAAGCTGCTTATTTTTGCCTTCTTGCCATCTTAAGCGCATCTGGTGGAATAGATTTGCGACGCGCTGAAGCGGGTTTGGATGGAGGTACGATTGGTTGGGGAATGGCAAATTTATTTGGCGTCAACACCCCACCATTTATCTCTGGTTTTTTGTTCCTTCTTCTGTTCCTCTTTTTTGTTTTGATTGGGTTCAGCTGGATGAAGCGGATTTACCACACGCTTTTACAGTGGGCAGATTCAGCTAAAACCTCTACGACTGAAATAAGAACTGAGGTTAGGTTACAGCAGCCAACCTTGCCAAAAGAAACGACCGCTGTGATTTTCGATCAAAAGTCGGATTACGTACGGGATGATAGACTGCCGCCGCTAAATTTGCTGATGTCAGAACATTATTCCGCGCCTGATGACAAGGTAATCCGCTCCAATGCGTTCAGAATCGAAAAGACATTGGAGGAATTTGGCGTACCGGCTCGGGTAATTGGTTATCGTGCGGGCCCGACGGTTACCCAGTACGCAGTTGAACCTGGATTCGTAGAAAAGCGAAGTTCGGATGGAACGATCGAACGCCAAAAGGTGCGGGTAGCTCAGATCAAAGCGCTGCAAAGGGATTTAACGCTTGCCCTTTCCGCCACGCGGTTACGAATTGAAACTCCAGTTCCAGGGCGGTCGTACGTGGGTGTCGAGGTGCCGAACTCTTCCAGCGAGATGGTTCGGTTAAGACCCATTCTGGAATCGAAAGAATTCCAGAAGCTTGGGTCGAAACTTGCGCTAGGTTTTGGAAAGAACGTCTCAGGAGAACCAGTTGTTGCCGACCTGGCAAAAATGCCTCACCTGTTGATCGCAGGTACCACTAATTCCGGTAAATCGGTTTGTATTACAGCCATCACCACCTGTTTGGTAATGAACAACACCCCAAGCGATCTAAAACTGATCCTCCTCGATCCAAAAATGGTCGAATTGGTCCGGTTCAACGGATTGCCCCATATGATGGGCAAAGTTGAGTTTGAAGTGGAACGCATGCTAGCCGTCTTACGTTGGGCTCTAACAGAGATGGACGCACGTTATAAGATGCTTGAGATGGTACATGCCAAAGATATTTATGACTACAATGCCAAGATGATACGAAAGAAACAGCCGACTTTACCAAACATAGTGATCATTATCGATGAACTCGCAGAGTTGATGATGGCTGCGCCAGATCAAACTGAGCGAAGTCTCATCCGGCTGGCCCAAATGGCAAGGGCGACCGGAATTCACCTGGTCGTGGCTACTCAACGGCCAAGCACGGATGTGGTCACCGGTTTGATCAAAGCAAATTTTCCGGCTCGCATTTCTTTCCTGGTCGCGTCTTCAGTGGATTCCAGAGTTGTGCTGGATACCAATGGTGCCGAGGATTTGTTGGGCAGAGGAGATATGCTCCTGCTTGATCCTTCAAAGGGATCACTGCAGCGTGCCCAGGGAGTTCTTGTTACCGACCAGGAAGTGGACAAAGTGTTGAACCACTGGATGCGGATGAGTAAAAAAGAAGAGGTAGAAGTTCCATGGGAAGCAATGGTAGAAGCCAGAGTGAGCGGGAGCGATATCGATGAATCGGATTCGATGATCGACCAGGCGGCAGCCGTAGTGCAAGCAGCAGGAAAGGCCAGCGTCTCACTTCTGCAGCGCCGCCTGAGGATTGGTTTTCCACGAGCAGCCCGGTTGATCGATGAGCTCGAGGAAATGGGGATCATTGGTCCCTCGCAGGGCAGCGGAAAAGATCGCGAGGTTTTAATTGGACGAAATGATGAAGACATCGACGAAGAAGACATTGACTATTAAGAAAAATGATTGTCTTGACAATGAATGACTAGCAAGATAGTATTGGCTGATAATTTAATCTTTGGAATGAAGGTCAGGCAGGATGAACAATAAGGAACAGTCTCCAGTGAACAACCTCAAAGCCCCAAAATGGTCCTTCGATAGTTTTTTACGTAAAACATTTAAAGGAATAATTGATCCGGTGGCTGGAGCATTATTGAAGATTGGGATGACTCCCAATATGGTCACCTATCTGGGTGTAATTTTCAGCACGGCAGTGGCAATATTGATCGCATTTGGAAAAGTAGAACTGGCAGGGATTGTTTTATTGATCACAGCTCCTACCGATGTGCTGGATGGTTCAATGGCCAGATTAAAGGGTGGAGATACCCTGTATGGCGCTTTCATCGATTCTGTGACTGATCGTTTCTCAGAACTGGTGATTCTATGCGGCTTGCTGGTGTATTATCTGCTCAAGCCGGACATGATGGGAGTCATCCTCGCCTTCGTAGCAGCCGGAGGTTCAGTATTGGTTTCGTATATCAAGGCTCGAGCCGAATCTCTGGGTTACAACGCAAAAATGGGACTCCTGACTCGGGTGGAACGTGTGTTGATCTTGATCCCGTGCCTGATCGCAGGTGGGATCTTCCCAATGATCGCGCTGTGGATTCTGGCAGTATTGACCAATTTTACTGCTCTACAACGTTTCTTTTTTGTTCGTAAACAGATGTTAGCGGATTGAATTTCATTCTCTCATAGGAAAAGATCATGTCACAAGGTTTTACGATTTTTGGTAACCTGACTATCCATTATTACGGCGTCATCATCATGTTTGGGGCGATCATGGCAGCGGTCCTTGCGGCCAGATTAGCCAAAAAAAATGGGATGGATCCCGAAATTATTTGGGATATCCTCCCATGGGTATTGATTGCAGGGATTATCGGCGCCAGGTTGTGGCATGTATTTACACCGCCGGCTTCTTCATTAATAAATGGAAAGAATCCATATTTCATCTATCCACTTGAAGCTTTAAAGATTTGGAAGGGTGGATTGGGAATACCAGGCGCGGTGATCGGTGGCGCGTTTGCCCTGTTTATCTATTGCAAAGTAAAAAAATTAAGCTTTGGTCAGTGGGTGGATGTGATTGCTCCAGGGTTGGCATTGGCACAGGCGATCGGTCGATGGGGAAATTTCGTCAACCAGGAAGTTTATGGTTTACCCTCGAATCTACCCTGGGCGATCACTATCGAACCGGCATACCGGCTTCCTGGATACGAGAACATCTCAAGGTATCATCCAACTTTTCTTTACGAATCGATCTGGAACCTGCTCAACATGGGGTTGTTACTGCTCATCAGCAAAAAGTACAAAGGGAAATTGAAGGATGGTGATATCTTCCTGGTGTATCTTATGTTCTACGCTGTAGGACGTTTCGCGTTGGAATTTATCCGAATCGATTATTCACCAATCGCAGGGATCAACATTAACCAGACTTTGATGGTTGTTGTGTTCATATTCGCGCTGGGATTATTTATCTTCCATCGCTTAGCTAAAACCTCGATAACTGAGGTTGATGAATCTTTAAAACCAGTGGAAGGCGAGGAAACAACTGCCATAAGCGAAGCAAACGTTCTTGCCGAAGTGAAAGAAGAGAAGGTCAAGCAGGCAGCCAAGAGCCCCCGGAAAGTAAAAGAATCAAGCATGACTGAAGAAACGTTTGCATCTGTCGAACCAAAACCAAGAAAAGCAACGGGAAAACAGAAAGCGGCAGATGATCTCAATCAAAATAAATAACTTGTTTTGATCTTCACTGAGATTCCTACGTATAATTAGCGTAGGAATCTTTATTATTGGAGGAACAATGTCCGGTTTGATCATATTAGGTTCTGCGTTTGCCATCGCTAACGCCAGGCAAGAGAACGCGCACCTGCTAGTGAAATCGAACTCCAGAAATATTTTGATCGATTGTGGCAACAACCCAGCGGGAAAGATCGAACAGGCGGGGCTGGCGATAAACGAAATCACCGATCTGATCTTAACCCATGCTCATGCCGATCATATGGGAGCTTTGCCATTGCTGATAATGGATATGTGGCTGAGAAAGCGAACCACTTCTTTACAGATCTATGGGCTTGAGTACACGTTGGAAAGGGCGAAAAAATTGCTGGATGTATTCAATTGGCAAAGTTGGGAAAATATGTTCCCGGTCGAGTTTATACCAGTAGATCCGACCATCGTTTCTATGTTACTCGACAACAATGATTTATGTATTTCTGCCAGCCTAGTACAGCATTTGATCCCAACAATTGGAATCGCTGTTGAAATTAAAGACCAGCACCAGAAGATCGTTTATTCATGCGATACTGAACCGTGTGAGGCTCTGGAACAGTTAAGTCAAGGAGCGGATGTTCTTATCCAGGAAGCTGCCGGTCCGGGGAAGGGACATACCTCACCAGAACAGGCAGGGGTCACCGCCGCGAAGGCTGGAGTGAGCCGGTTGGTGTTGATCCATTACGACTCAGCGCGAAAAGGGGAAGAGTTGATCGCAGAAGCTGCGAAAAACTTTTCAGGTAAGATCGAGCTGGCGCATGATTTGATGCAGGTGATCTGAACTTTACCAACC
Organism: Anaerolineaceae bacterium; assembly: GCA_034430175.1. GTDB lineage: Bacteria > Chloroflexota > Anaerolineae > Anaerolineales > Anaerolineaceae > UBA6107. Next base: position 94,272 of record DAOUFI010000022.1, read on the forward strand.
GGAAAGAAACTGGTTCCATTCGGAATTTTTGGACAGCTGTTTGGCAAAAACATAGCTGGCGTTCTGTGGGGGTGCTTTGGGCGCATGCAGTAAATGCATACCAGATTCCTCGAGGGTACGTCCACCTTTGCGGTGATTGCAGGCAGGGCAGGCAGCTACGACGTTTTCCCAGGTGTGTCTGCCTTTGAGATGACGGGGAACAACATGATCGACCGTCAGGATGGGAGCTACCTTGCCACAATACTGACAGGTGTAATTATCACGGCGAAAGATCTCACGTCGATTTAGTGGAACTTGTGGGTGAGGAGCGTGGACCATTTTTTGCAGACGAATGACAGAAGGAATGGGGTAAGTAGCTGTGGCAGTGTGCATGATGCCACGCCCATTCATTACAAGATCGGCTTTATCAGTGAGCATTAACCCCATGGCACGCTTGATATCACACACATGGATCGGCTCGAAATTAGCGTTAAGGATTAATACCGAGGATTCCATAATTACAAAAGATTATAGCACGCCGTAAAAATGGAGAAAGGGAATCAATATGCGCATAGCCATTATAGGTGGAAGAGGATTTATCGGGCGGAATTTATCCAATGAACTGATGGCGGCTGGGCATCAGGTAATCATCGTCACAAGAGCAAAGAACACTAAGGCAGTTAATTCAGGTTTTTATGCAAATTGGGACGGGAAAGACCGTAAAACACTGCAAACAATTCTGGAGAAATGCGATGCTGTGGTAAACCTGGCTGGTGAAAATATTGGGGTAAAACCATGGACAAAAGCAAGAAAAGAAATACTGCGAAGATCACGAGTTGAGACAACGAATGTTTTAGTTGATTCTCTGAATGAATTGAAAAAATTACCATTGATTTTGATTCAGGCAAGCGCCATCGGTTTCTACGGTGTAGGTGACCAACCTGTGGATGAAAACTCTCCTGCAGGAAAGGATTGGCTGGCAAAACTTTGCGTGGAGTGGGAGGACCCGCTTACCCGGTTGAATGAGAAGAATACTCGGGTTGTTATCATACGGAATGGTGTGGTACTTGGAAAACATGGAAGTGTATTACAAAAATTACTGCTTCCGATCAAGCTCTTCATTGGAGGGCCGTTGGGAAAAGGAAATCAATGGATCTCTTGGATTCATATAGAAGATGAAGCAAGGGCAATCAGGTACTTGCTGGAAAATGAGAAATGCTGTGGAATCTACAACCTGACTGCGCCAGAAGCTGTTCAAAACGCGGAGATGGTAAGAACGCTTGCCAGGATAACACATCGGCCATTTTGGATTCGAACACCGGCTTTCTTGCTGCGAATGGCATTGGGAGAAATGAGCACGATCGTTTTGGATGGACAAAGGGTTTTCCCCAGGCGACTTACCAGTGCTGGTTTCATTTTTAACTACAACGATTTGGAAAAAGCTTTGCGTGATCTTCTCTAGAATTTTAAGGATTCCACGCAATATAGAAAGCGTTGGTATAATCAAAGCTTATATTTCAGCCAAGAGGAGGCCGCTATGAACATAAACGAACAAGTCGACTTGCTAATGCAGGGGACTGAATACGGCGACGAAAAGCTCAAGCAGACCATGGCTGACGAGCTGCGTGACCGTCTGATCCTTTGCGAGAAGGAAGGACGTCCATTGCGCGTTTATTGCGGCTTCGATCCAACCAAGGCTGATCTACACCTGGGACACACTGTGCCAATGCGCAAGCTGCGTCAATTTCAAGAGTTAGGTCACGACGTTAGTTTTGTTGTTGGGAATTACACTTCTTTGATTGGTGATCCCTCTGATAAGAATGTTTTGCGCCCACAGTTGACGCCTGAGGAAGTCCAAAAGAATGCCCAGACTTACGCAGACCAGGCTTTCCGAATCCTGGATCCAAAGAAAACCAAGATCCGTTACAACGCGGAATGGCTGGCAGGAATATCTTTCGAGCAATTGATCAAAATCGCATCCAACTTTACCATTCAGCAGTTCCTAACGCGAGAAAATTTCAAGCTGCGCTGGGAAAGAAACGACGCGGTTTACCTACATGAGACCTTTTATTCGTTAATGCAGGGTTTTGACGCGCACATGCTGAAAGCAGATGTGCAGGTTGGTGGGACCGATCAACTCTTTAATATCATGACCGCCAGCCGTAAAATTATGACCAGCTTCGGCGAGCTGCCCAATATTGCCATCATCCTCGGTATTTTACCCGGGACAGATGGCTCCGTGAAAATGAGCAAATCCCTGGGAAATCATATTCCCATTACCACTGACGCTGATGACATGTTCGGAAAGGTGATGAGCATTCCCGATTCAGCTATGGCAATTTACTTCCGCCTTGTAACCCCGCTCACTCCACCCCAGATCAAAGAGATCGAAGAGGGAGTCAAGAATGGCTCTATCCATCCGCGTGATGCCAAGATGCGCCTGGCCAGGGAGATCGCAGCTACCTTCTATGGAGCTGAAGAAGCGCAAAAAGCCCAGGATCATTTTATCGAGATGTTCCAAAAGGGAAGTATCCCCACCGATATTCCGGAACGAAAAATCGAAGGGGGATTGTCCCTGGTTGATTTGCTGCTGGCTGCTGAATTGGCGAAGAGTAAGTCTGAAGCGCGTCGATTGATTGAACAGAATGGTGTTAAGCTCGATGGAAAGACGCTAAATGATCCAGCTCAATCCATGAACGTGGAAGGAATTTTACAAGTGGGGAAAAGGCATTTCCTGAAGCTAGTGAAATAAACACGAAACGGGAGTGAGAAAATCACTCCCGTTTTATTGATTCATTAAAAGATCAGTTATCAGCGTTTGACCGATCCGCGAGGCAACTTCCGAGGTGCTGTTTTCCAGCGTTACAACGATTACCAGTGGCACACCCTGCCAGTTGACTGGCGTTCCTGCCACATACCATGCTACCGACATATCCTGATTCTTTGAAAGTGATACCACGCTCCAGACTGGTTTATCTCCACTTTGTAACAGTGAGACAGCCTCAGTTGCGTTGAATTTGGGAACGTTTGAAGTGGGGGACCCACTTTGGATCAGCGTCCAGTTGCCCGCGGGATTCTTATACGCCAGCACGAGAGTGGGATTGACCACTTTTCCACCATTGGTTAATTCCGCAGCGGCGATGGCGATTTGAAGGGGAGAGACTCGCACAACATCGGTCAGATACAACTCAGAAGGTTTTGTGACTGTAAAATATTGGCTTGGTTCAGCGCTTTCGATCTCAATTGGCGGTTGAGAAATCAACCCAAGATCATTGTAGAATGCCAAGATGTCGCTTGGAGCCATATCCTTACTTATATCAATTGATGCTCCGACACATCCTGAAGCGATCAAAGTACGCCAATTTGGATCAGTTCCAGGGTCAATGGCGCAAGAAGAGCTGGTTCCTGTGCTGACTCTCCAGGAATTCACTGGAGGAGTAGTTGGTAGGCTGTTCTCAGCAAGGTATCGAGCCAGAATGAAAGGGGTTGTTACCGTGCCGGCCGGGTATTGTCCTTGGGTCACACGGTTCAGAAGCGGCGCGGAGGCATCGCTCATCCAGGTTGACCATTGTGTATCAAGAAGATTGGCATCGAAAGTAGGGGAATTGGCAATGACCAGGATCTCACCGTTGGTGGCATTCATTACGATTACACCACCGGTATACCCATTGAGAAGTTCATCTGCTTGTTTTTGAAGGTTCAGGTCAATGGTTAAGCGAATATCCAGACCGACAGGGTATTGCCCATAAAGCTCGCGACTTATCAGGTACGCCTCTGAAGTGTTGCCTTTTATGCCCCGCAAGTATGGATCCATTGAGGCTTCGATACCTGTTTGGCCGTAATTTGGATTACTGTAACCGACAGTAGCACTCAGATCGGGGTAGAGGAGGTATCTGTTGTATGAACCCTTCAAACCGTTTGATTCTGCGATGACATTATCATTTCGGTCCAGTATCTTTCCACGGATCACATACATATCTGAGATCACGCGGCGTGGATTGTCTGTGCGTGTTAGCAGTGCATCCGAGCGTACGATCGACCACCAGCCGACTGCCAGGGCGACAAGGAAAAAACCAACCAGATAAACTGAGCCCACCAGCAGATATGATCGGCTGTTACCGATTGCTGCGGGTTGATCTTCGGATTGATTGCTGATGGTGAGCAGAAGAAATCCAGAAAAGAAAGCGGAAAGCAGGGAAGAGCCGCCATATGATACGAATGGGAAAGTGACTCCAGTGAGAGGGAATAACCTCACCGTGCCCCCGAGGATTAGAAGGGACTGTGTGGCAAGGTATGCAACCGTGCCGGCTGCGAGAAACCTTTGAAAATTGTCAGCAGCATGCAAGGAGATGCTGATGCCACGAACTACCAGAACGCAAAGAAGAATGATAAGCGTAATGGCACCAATCAAACCGAATTCTTCGCTGATGGCAGAAAAAATGAAATCAGATTGCGCCACAGGAACGGTTCCGGGGCTGCCCAAACCAAGTCCTCTTCCAAATAGCCCACCGTTGGCCACGGTGAGAATTGATTGAACGATCTGGTAAGACCGCCCGCTTGGGTCGATCCAAGGGGTGATCCAGGCTTCCACGCGCAATTTGATCACATCGAAGATGAAATAGCCAGCCACAAACGCGATGACAACGGCTACGAAGCTGAACAGAAGAACCCTGCGTTTTCCGGTGGCCAAGAAAACGATTAATGTGTAGATGATGATGAAGAGTGATGCAGTCCCTAGATCTTTTTGGGCTACCAAAATCAAGAGAGCTGCCCCTCCGAGGATCAGCGTGGGAGTGATCAATTTCAAAAAATTAAAGCGGATGTTCAGACTGTCAGCCAGGTAACTGGCAAGGTAGATGATCAATAAAATTTTCAGGAATTCCGACGGTTGGACATATACACCACAGCAGCCTAACCAGAGGCGCGGTCCAGTACCTCCTGGATATGTACCGAAAAAAAACGTCAATAGCGTGAGAACTAACCCGCTGATCAGCCAGATATACTTATACTTTTTAAGGATGACCAGGAAGGTTCTTAACCTGAGCAAAATGGTAAGCAAAAAAATACAGAAAGCCAGCCAGATGGTTTGCTTTATACCAAGGTCGGGATTAAGGCGGAAGATCTCCAACAACCCCCAGCCTGCCAGCAGAGACATGATCGGTAGGAGGTAGGGGTCGTGATCAGGTAAGAAGCGGTTGATCTGACGGTAAATTACGGAGAAGCAAATCAGCCAGACAGTAAATCCGATCCATTGCTTCCAGTTGTATTCCGCGACCCACGCATGCATTCTCACTGCCGGTGCGAACATAAGTACAATGCAATTAAGGAAAATGAAAGCCGTGGCTATTTTGAACAGCCGGCTTTGAATTTTATCTTTCGTGGAAGCGGAACTGGGAAAGAGCTGATTCACTTAAGATACTTGTCCACCAAAAGTGAGAGTTTTTTCTTTGAATCTGCAGAGATACTGCCACGGTGGGTGATGAATGCGTCTTGTAAAGTGGAATGGCAATCGCATGTGGATGTAACGGAAAGATTTTCAACAAGCGAGAGGATCGTTTTTTGAGCCACCTCGGTATTTTTGTGAAGTGTGTTAACAACCATTTCGACACTGACTGGTGCTTCAATCACATGCCAGACGTCGTAATCGGTGACGTGCGCCATTACCGCATAGCACATTTCTGCTTCACGGGCAAGAAATGCTTCTGGAGAGGTGGTCATCCCTATCAATGACATACCCCAACCGCGGAATACATTCGATTCCGCTTTTGTTGAGAATCGGGGACCTTCGATGGTGATCATCGTACCTCCCAGGTGCGCGTTCACACCGTAAGAAGTCACGGTTTGGTAAAGCATAGTAGAAAGATCTTTACAGAATGGATCTCCTGTGCTGACGTGAACGACCAATCCTTCTCCAAAGAAAGAATTCTGACGTTTCTTTGTGAAATCGAAAAGCTGATCGGGAATAACGATCTCTCCGGGAACAAAATCCTCTCGCAACGAGCCGCAGGCACTGACGCTGATTATTCGTTCCACGCCGATGGATTTCAGGGCCCAAATGTTGGCGCGGTAATTAACCTCGGTGGGCATCAATGTATGCCCGATGCCATGCCGAGCCAGGAATGCTACTTTTTTACCTGTAAGCATGCCTACCGCGATTGGAGCACTGGGTTTACCGAAGGGGGTTTCTGGAAGGAATGTCTTGACATTTTCCAGGGCGGGAAAATCGTACAGCCCTGATCCGCCAATCACTCCCAGTACTGGATGTTCATTATTCATTGTTCACCAACCTTTGTTTAATTTGATTGCATTTCGACGGTTATGATCTGGCGGCCAATTCGTAATTCGTCGCCTTTAATGATCACAGTGGGGGTATCGACTCGCTCGTCGTTCAGGTAAGTTCCATTGGTCGAATGGAGATCTTCGACCCACCATTGTGATGATTTGAAATAGATGCGCGCGTGATGCGCTGAGACAACTTCTTCATTAATAATGAAGTCACACGTATCATCACGCCCGATAAGTACTTCTTGTTTGGAAAAAACCAATGAGTCATTCTCGTGTCCACTTTCTCTGAAGAGCGTGATTTCTGGAATTTTATGTGTTGCCACAACCTGGCTTTGGAATCGCAATTCACGCCAGAGAGTTACGATTACCCATCCAAGAAAGATAAACAGGCAAATCGACGCGAGATAGCGCAGAATTAAAATAATCACAGCAAGCATTACTTTTCCAAATTATTTGAACTTAACTTTGAGGTAATTTCACGATCCGATTGGCAGGCGGTGATTTCTTCTTTGGAAAAAATCAGTTTTACCCCAGCCAGGGAGATCACATCGCCAGAGATAAGTTTACACTGATTTATCCGTTGACCGTTGACGAATGTTCCGCCAGAAGAACCTGTATCAAAAAGCAAATAATCATTAGCAATTTGGCGAATCTGCGCATGGTTTCGTGACACACGAATGTCATCAAAGACTATGTGGTTGTTACTCTTTCGTCCCAGGTTAGTGACTGGACCTTTGAGACAGATTACACTCTCGTCTGGCATCAACAGGGTGGCCTTGGGTTCTGAATCATTCTCACAAATCTTCGAGATTTCAGGTTGGACTTTGAATGAACCCGTCTGATCGGAGGAATCGTTCGTATGAACCGATTTGATTTCTATCTCGCCGGTGCTTAGCGATTTCCGTTGCACGAATTTGACCCTGGGTTTATAAGGAAATTCAACCCCGTATTCAGTACCAAGTGAAACGAGCACCTCGCTGATCACAGCTTCCAGATCCTGAATATCTCCCAGCGAGGTCAGATCGCTTTCTGATAGGTAGAACACGAAATGTTCAGGGATCGTTTCACTCTTGACCGATGAAGAATGGAGATAGTTATCCACTTCACCAAGTAGAGAACTAAAAACATCAGGACGGTCCTCTATCCAAGCGCGAATGGATGACTTCCCTTCAAAGAGATCCTCAAACCTCATTTCCAATTTATCGAGTGGTGATTTCATATTAACAATTATATCCAACGTAAACCAACAAACCCCACCAATTTATCGATTTTGAATGGAGAAAAATAGACTTTACTTATTCAATGACTGATCGCTGCGAACCTGGCATTTGTCAACTTTGCCAGATCTGTGACGCCCATTTTTAGATTCAATCCGCGCTGTCCCCCTGAGATATGGATCATGTCATAAGATTGTGCGGCAGAATCAATAATGACCGAAAAACCTTTATTAATCAATGAGATGGGTGAAATACCCCCCGCTTGTAGCCCTGTTAATTTCTCGGCATCATTCTGACTGGGTATAGCTACTTTCTTCTCGCCAATAAGCGAAGCAACTGCTTTTAGATCCACCTGCCTGTCACCTGGAATCACGCAAAGTAGGGGTTTTGCAGGAGGATGAACGACTACAATCGTCTTGAAGGTGATGGATGGAGAAATTCCAAGGAACTCGGCGGTTTCCACTGTTCCGAGTTTTTCAACGGGGAGTTCAAACAGTTCGTATTCAATATGTTTGGCATCAAGCAGCCTGGTGACATTGTTTGTGATCATCGTTTTGATTTTTCCAAATAGATAGGATTACTGAATATCCAACCCCTGCGTTCACCCAGGAATTGGATGTAACTCTCCACACGATAAGCACCAGGTTGGTTTACAGGGTAAGAAATCGTATCCTGTTTGTCAGAAGAGAAAATTATCTCTCCATTGTGGATCAATTTCACTTCAGATGGATGAGGAAGCTTTATATGGACAATTGCACTCCGCTGAATTCGCGCAGTCTCGCCCATGAATGATGTACCTTCATCGCTTTCGATCCTGAAAGAGAAGCCTTTGGTAGAAGCAGGGAGATCATATCCTACGAAAAGCGATCCCTTTTTCAAGGCATTAAGGACCCCCTTTTTATCTATCTCCATTTCGCCAGTCAGAGGTTCTGGCAGCAAGAGATGGTTATTGATGGTGGAGAAATGGAACCTATATGGGAAGATAACCTTGGTAAAGGGACCGAATTTTATATGGAGGGCATGTGAATCTGTCCCACCAACGATGTTCAAGTGTCTGCCTTCCTTCAGGAAATGGTCCCATCTTTGAAGCGATTGATTAAGGGGGTGATGAGCCACCAGTTCTGGGAAGAAGGCGTTCTTGATGACCTGCCATAGGTTCTGCGAAACGGTCTTAAACTCACTCATTCCATTCCAGATCTCAAAACCCGTGAATCCCGTCACTTCCCAATTAACCCATGAGATATCATCTTCGTGAAACATTGGGAGGGCAAATTCATCGGGGTGTGCGATATACGCGCTTCCGCCCAATTGATTGATTTTATCGATCAGTTCCTGGGAGTCCGCCGCTAAAGGGGCAAGTTCCTGGTTAGCACCAAAAACCAACATGTGGTTCTTTTGTGGATCTCTTCCCTGGTCGTGAATCTCTTCACCGATCAGCATGAGCACTTTTTTCCTGCCTACCGCGTAGTAGCCCTCAACACCATCTACATGGATGTTATGATCGGTCACTATAATGACATCCACATTATCCAACGCGGCAGCCTGTAGGATTTCAGAATAGCTTCCAGTACCGTCTGAATATTTTGAGTGTATATGAAGGTTGCAAGTAATTTCATTCATTAGGTTGACTTATCCGAGGGTTGAAAGGTATAATCTTGGAGTTCTTAATTCAGGAGGTTCCTTGTGAGTACATATATCGACATCGCCTTGATTATAACTTCGATTTCATTGGTCATTGCCGTTCTTCTGCAAAACAAAGGCACCGGTCTTGGTGGTTTGACCGGAAACGATTCAGGCGGTGTGTTCTCTGCTCGCCGGGGAATCGAAAAGACTTTGTTCTGGATCACTATTGTTTTGGCAGTACTTTTTGTTGTATTGACATTGGTAGCTGTCATTGCCGCTGGTTGATCAGATATGATATAACGCGAGAGTCAACTCCGCGCATTCAAGGACGGCTTCCCTTGAAGAAGGGAGCCGTCTTTTCGTTTATAATACAGCTATGAAAAAATTCCGTTGGCAAATCCTAATTCTGTGCATCGCCGGCCTGATCGTCGGAACGTTATTGCTTCTTGAACGGAAGGGTGGCCTTCTCAGTAATGTTTCATTTCAACCCACCAGGGGTGGTATTTATACTGAAGCTTTGATTGGATCCTTACAGCGATTGAATCCATTGATTGATTCGGGAAATTCAGCGGACCAGGACGTTGACAGGTTGATCTTTTCGGGTCTGCTGCGTTTTGACTCACGCGGAATTCCCGAAGGTGATATCGCAAAAACGTGGGGGGTATCAGAGGATGGAACAATTTACAATTTTGAGCTCAAGGATAATGTCAAATGGCATGACGGTCAGAAGTTAACCGTTGATGATATTATTTTTACCATTGGTGTAATGAGCCAGGGTGGGGATCTGATTCCGACCGATTTGAGTGCTCTCTGGTCTTCGATCCAGGTTATCAAGCTTGATGATACTCATTTACAGTTCATCCTCCCCGAGGCTTACGCCCCATTTCTGGATTACCTGACATTTGGCATTTTACCGCAGCATATTTACAACGGCATGACGTATGATCAAATTGTCGGATCAAAATACAACCTGCAGCCTATTGGCAGTGGCCCGTATAAGTTTAAAGAATTGCAAGTGGATGGAACAACCATCATGGGCATTGCGCTAGAAGCGAACAATGATTTCTACGATGATGTACCCTTTATTGATGAGATTATATTCCGATATTATGCTGATGCCACCTCAGCTTTTCAGGCTTATAAAGATGGTTACGTTCAGGGGATTAGTGAAGTGACCAATGATATCCTACCTGAGGTGTTACAAGATCCTGATCTGTCATTGTATTCAGTCAGGAAACCTCAAATCAGCATGGTGCTTTTAAACCTCGATAGTGATGCAGTTTCTTTCTTCAAAGATGCCAAGATCCGTAAAGCGCTTCTGTTGGGGATTAACCGAAAATTGTTGATCAATCAGGTATACAATGGGCAAGCAATCCAGGCGGATGGGGTGATTTTCCCCGGAACCTGGGCGTATCTTGATAGCACCCCTTCGATCTCATATAATCCTGATCAGGCAAAGGATTTGCTTAAACAGGAAGGTTACGTTGTCACCGGAGATACCAACCCGGTTAGAACAAAGAATGATGTCCAGCTAAAATTCGTCTTATCTTACCCGGATGATGAATTGCACAGGCAGGTGGCAGAGATGATCAAGGCTGATTGGAAGGCGCTGGATATCGACGTAACACTTGAAGCTGTCCCGGCAGAGAAATTCGTCAGCGATAAACTAGAATCACACGCTTACCAGGCAGCCCTGGTCGATATTGATCTTTCATCCTCACCCGATCCAGATCCGTATCCCTTCTGGGATCAAGGGCAGATTGCGGGTGGACAGAATTATTCACAATGGAACGATCGAACCGTTAGCGATACACTTGAACAGGCGCGAGTCTCCACAAGTTTGGTGGAACGAACAAGGTTATATCATAATTTCCAATACCTGTTCGCTGATCAATTACCAGCATTACCACTTTTTTACCCTGTTTATAACTATGCGGTATCCAAGGAAGTGCAGGGAATCAGCATTGGGCCACTGTTCAATACTAGTGATCGTTTCGCCTATATCACAGAGTGGCACATGGTTTCAAAACGAGTTGAGGTGGATACGAAGTAGTTGTTCTCAGAAAAATTTGGAGAATTCAATTGACAACCTTGTTGTAAAGGTTGTCAATTGTTATAAAATAGCATATCAAGCTTTCGCAGGAAGGGAGTGACTATGACGAAACTCTTTACAGGTTTGGGAGATGATGGAACAACCGGTTTACTCGGAGCAAATCGGGTCAAGAAATCTGATCTGAGAATGGAAGTGAATGGGAGCCTGGATGAATTATCAGCAAATCTCGGTCTGGTTAAAAGCCAGATAAAGGAGAAACCTGTATATGAAGCGATCGAACAGATCCAGCGAGACCTGTACTCGATGATGACCGAAATCGCTTCGGAAAAGAATGAAGCAGCGAGATTCCCCTTATTTTCCACGGAAAAAGTGGATTACCTGGAAGGAAAACTTACTGATTGGGAGAAAGAGATCGAATTTCCCAATGGGTTCATCCTTCCTGGTGAGACCATGGTATCAGCAGAATTCTCTGTTTGCCGGACAGTTACGCGGAGGGCGGAGAGAAGGTTGGTGGAATTTTTTGATTTAATGAAAGGCGGCAATCAAGAAATTCTGCGATATATTAACCGTTTATCAAGTCTGCTTTATGTATTGGAAATAAAATACTCAAGGAAGGGTGGAAGGCAAAACTTGAAGTTTGCCAAAGTTTAGTCATGGCTGGAACTTTGATCAACGTTGCTGCAATCCTCTTTGGTGGAGGATTAGGGATGTTGTTGGGTAATCGTTTGAACGATCGGTTAAAGAACACTGTGATCGCTGGGCTAGGTCTGTTCACCCTTGCATATGGAATATCATTATTCTTGAAGAGCGGAAATTCTCTGATCGTCCTGGGAAGTCTGTTAATCGGAATCCTATTGGGGGAATGGTGGCGGATCGAGGATGGGCTGTCGAACCTCGGCGCATGGTTGGAAAGCAAATTCAACCGGGGTAGCGACCACGGGAGTAAATCCAATTTTATTACTGGCTTCTTTACGACATCATTACTTTTTTGTATCGGACCAATGGCAATTTTGGGTTCCATCCAAAATGGTGTCAGTGGATCTTATGAAACGTTGGCAATCAAATCAGTCTTGGATGGTTTTGCTGCTTTTGCCTTCGGATCCAGTTTGGGTTTTGGGGTGTTATTTTCAGCATTGCCAGTTTTCATCTACCAGGGCGGGATTACTTTACTGGCGGTTCAGGTGAAAACAATCGCTACTGATTCGATGATGAACGAATTAACCGCCGTAGGCGGCGTGATACTGGTGGGAATCGCGGTCAGCAATCTGTTGGAGATCAAAAAGATCCGTACGGGGAATTTTCTGCCAGCGCTATTAATCGCTCCGATTATTGTTTGGATTCTCAGCCTGATAAAATAAAAAGATGGCACAGCAACGTGCCATCTTTTTTCTCTTCGTTAAAATTATTCAGCCAATGCCGCGTCAATTGCTGCCTGTAGTTGATCCATACCATCCACTTTCTTGCCATTTACCAGGAATGATGGAGTTGAGTTGATCCCATTATTGGAGGCATATGCAGCGGCCGCATCAATATCGCTTTGATGTTTTGCGGAAGTCAAACAGGAATTGAATGTTGTAACATCCAAACCAAGGCTTTTCGCAAAAGCAACCAGATTGCCTTGAGTGTATGAACCAACATTTTCACCGCTCAGATTGGCAAACATGATGGATCGGTATTCCCAGAATTTATTTTGATCGTTCGCGCAGTAGGCTGCCAAAGCGCCGTCAATGGATTCCTGACCCACAAACGCCATTGGGGAGATCGTGTAATAAATCTTACCGGTGTCTACATATTGACTGATGATAGTCGGCTCAATCTTTTGTTCATAATACTGGCAGTACGGACATTGGAAATCAGCAAACTCAACAACTTTTACTTTCGCATCCGGGTTCCCCATGCTCAGTCCCGAGGTATTGGTATAGGTACTACCTGCGACAACTGTGATGGATGAAGTAGGTTGAGCCACAGTCTTTTTTGGTAATTTTGAAATTACAATCAATCCAACAATTACCACAGCAAAAATACAGATTATTGCGATGATAAAAGGATCATTCCCTTTTTGTTGTTTTGCATTCTTCTTGCTGGCGGTTTTTTTTGCCATATCATCCTCCAAATATTGTTTCGATTGTCTCATAAATAAAAAACTTTGTCTAGATTTCTTTAGTACCATTCACAGAGCAAATACCGGATAAGATTCTCCGCTAAACGAAAACCCCAACCGATTATAGAGGTGAAGAGAAGCTTCATTATCGCTTTGTGTATTCACAGTGATCTGAAGAACCCCCATATTCGCAAAATAACGAAGCATGTTGGTGACCAGAGAACGAGCGATTCCCATTTGCCGGAATTCAGGATGGACTGCCAAACGTGCGAGATGCGCAGAATATTGAGTACCGGTAGTTAACTCATACCCGACAATTCTGTCGTTAATCTCTGCGACGGTTGAATGCTGCGACTGCTCATATGAAAGCTCGATGGTTTCCCGATTGTTGCCCCATTGTTCTTCGAAAGATTTTTCGTCAACAATGGCCACTTCATCCAGGTCAGAGGCAATCATCGGCCGGATCGTCACCCCAGGAGCAGGTTCAATGTAAGGGCTTATGTGGTGGTTCCAATCCAGAACAACAATATCTTGGCTTGAGTTAAAACCCTGCCTGACCAATAAGCTGTGGAACCAATCTTCGAGCCCAATGCTATACATGGAAATATCCGATGGTTTCAATATTGCGGAGGCTTCATGATATAACTTCTGCCAGCCTTCGTCTACCAATGATGACGACTTGACTGCGAAACAATGAAGCCACGCAACTCTAGGAGTATCTGGAACTGCCACAAGAATACCCTGGATCTCGCCCTGTTCTTGCCAGAGCAGGAAAGGCTGCGATCCCAACCAGTCCAACGTTGATCGCCAGTCCAGATGGCGATGGATGAGCGCGGCGTGCTCAAGAAACGAGGCAATCGAAGAGATGTCCTCTTTTCGGGCTTGTTTAACTGAATTGATTACTGTCATGGGTGTAGTAAATTATCTGCCGGTTATTTTTTTAAATAACTCTTTTATCGTTTTAGCAAAAAATTTGTTCTTGATCTTTCCATCAGGGTTTTGTTCATAGGAATCCTGAAGGGAGTTAACAGCTTCGAATTTGCGACCAGTCTTCAGTTGCAGGTCAGATAATGACTTCAGGGTGATCGCCAGCATCTGTTTTTCGCCACTGGCACGCAAACAATCACGAGCCTTCTCGTAGTAGGAAATTGCCTCATCATATCGCTTGAGCATTTCAAGGGCATTACCCTGGTTTGCCAGCGCAACGCCTTGACGGCGCGTATCGCCAGCCTCCGCGAAAGGTTGATCGGTTCGGATCGCAGCATCAAGTGCTTGTTGATATTCTCCCATTTGGATCAGAACAACGCATAGGTTGTTCTTCATCTCGGCCAAATCAAGAGGTTCGCTGGCTTTTTCGAGAGCCGCGATGCATGTTCTAAACCCATCCGCAGCTTCGGCGAATTTTTTCTTCTGAAACATCTGAATCGATTCTTCTGAAAGTTTTTTTATTTGAGCGTCCATGATAATCAGTAAGTGATCTCCAAAAGGCTGGATGCAATCGAGCGAATCTTTTCAGCATCCATTTTACTGAAACGCATCGCCAACTCCAGGTAAGGGAGATTGGCAGGTTTTGAAATGAAATCAACAATCGTATCAGAAAGATGGGCAGGGAGCGCATCATTTCCAGCTACCGGTGTATCTGATTGCTGAGCAGGGGAAGATTCATGGATAAATAGCTGATCCAAAGGAATCTGCAGCGCTGATAAAATTGAGAGCAATTGACTGAATGGGATGGGTTCGCTATTTCGGAAATACCCGGTGAGTTCATCAAGCGAAATGGTCGATTCTGCGGCAAGTTCTTGCAGTGTTAGTCCCTTTTTTTCAAGTTCCTGCTTGAGTAAAATGGCTATCTTCTTTTCGCGTACGGCTAGCAAATCCAGGTTTACATTCTTGGGCAGATTGTTTTGGGGAAGCACAGACGCAGACATACTGGCGAAGGCTTCGAGAGGAAAACTCAAATAACGCGACAAGGATTCAATTTGGGGAAGCGAGGCGCATTTGCCCCCTTTTTCCATTGCCTGATAATCGCCTAGGCTAATGCCCAGCCAATCGGCGCAATCCTGCTCAGTGATTCCGCGATTTTCTCTCATTTGTTTGATCAGGACCCCAATTTTTTTGGAACGTATTTCGATCAACTCGTTATTCATGGCTTTTCCTCTGTTGGTTGTGGTTCTGCGAATCCAACTTAGTAATTATAGCATTTTCGTTGGTTTGTTATTTTAGCGATTCTGGTCGCGAAGGATTTCCGCGAGATTGATTCCGAAAATCTCGGGGCTCAATTTAAAACCATTGATTTCAAGACGTGGGCTAAATAAAGGACGGATACCGGTCGGTTTTAATTCACCAGTGACCCGGCCTTCCGCGTCTACACCAGTTTGTTCAAATTTAAAGATATCGGTCATCACGACCACATCGCTTTCCATTCCAGAGATCTCGGTAATGTAGGTGATGCATCGTTGACCGCCTTTCAATCGTGAGAGATGGATGATCAGATCGATCGCAGAGGCAATCTGAGAACGGATGGCCTTGACTGGAAGATCTACCCCAGCCATGAGAGTCATCGTTTCCATCCGCGAGATCACATCCCGAGGCGAATTGGCATGCAGCGTGGTGAGAGACCCATCGTGCCCGGTGTTCATTGCCTGAAGCATATCGAGACACTCAGCACCACGCACCTCGCCGACAACAATCCGGTCGGGTCGCATGCGTAAAGAATTCCGAACCAGGTCTCGTATGGTGACAGCGTTTTTTCCTTCTGAATTCGGCATCTTGGATTCCATGCGGGCAATATGGGTTTGTTGGAGTTTCAGCTCAGCGGCATCCTCGATGGTAACGATCCTGTCACCGTTGGGAATATAGCTGGAGATGGCATTTAAAAGGGTGGTTTTTCCGGACCCCGTCCCTCCAGAGATGATGATATTCAAGCGCGAGATTACGCAGGCTTTGATGAAAGAGGCCATATTTTCAGTGAGCGTACCCATTTGGATGAGCTGTTCCATCGAATACTTGTTCTTGGCGAACTTCCTTATCGTCACCAATGGACCGTCAATGGCAACCGGGGGAATGACCGCGTTCACGCGTGATCCATCCGGCAAACGGGCATCCACGGTGGGACTGTCCGCGTCGATACGCCGACCCAATGGCAGGATGATTTTATCGATAATACGGACGATCTCGTCATCCGAATCAAAATGGATATCGGTTTCTTCAAGTACACCAAATTTTTCGATGAAAACCTGATTTTTTCCGTTGACCATTACCTCTGATATTTCGGGGTTATCCAATAAAGGTTGTAATTTACCAAAACCCAGGACTTCATCCTCGATCTCTTTAAAGATGATTTCGCGGTCAGCTTCAGGGATCGTGATTCCCAACCCCTGGTATTTTTTCAATAAGGTTTCACTGAAAACAGCCGATCGCTGTTCCATGGTTCCTGTAATGCCATCCACTTCACGAACGATCTGTTCCAACAGATGTATTTTTAATTTCTGCAGGTCTTTGGATGAGATTTCTTGAAGAGGGCGGGTATCTCCGACACTCATACGTCCTCTTTTCGATCTGAATCGGCGACGATCCAGATGATTTGTGATTTGTTGACTGCCATGAAATCCGCTGAAAAAAGCAGGTGTATCCCTTCAACATCATATACTTCTACCCTCGTTAGCGCGAGAAAAGGTTCAGGGTTGTTCATCTCTTCCTTGATCCTTCTTTCCATGCGAAGGTGAATCATGCCATGTAAACGTTGTGACGGCAGTTGGATAGTCACCCCGACGGGGATCTTTTGAACCACGTCCGTGAAGATCTTGCCTTTGTCGTCGAAATGGGTGATCATCTCTTACTCAACTTTCTCAAACTTCTAGAGCAGGCATCTGGTATCCCAACCCAGTGCGGGTGACGATATGCACGGGGGAATGAGGGTTGTCTTCCAATTTCTGGCGTAATCGGGCGATACTGACCCACAGGATCTCTTTTTCAGCACGGTAACTCTCTCCCCAGGTGGCCTCGAGCAGTTCCTCGGCAGTCAGAACCTGGCCAAGATGGTGAGCGAAGAAGATCAGAAGTTTATATTCGGTGGCGGAAAGATATACCTGGTGGTCATTTTTCCAGACTTCTGCTTTGGCGATGTCGATACGTAGATCGCCGTGGATGAAGACGCGGGCTTCGGAAGATTCAGGCTGGTTGGCGGTACGCCGCAGCACCGCGCGAACACGTGCCACCAATTCGGTAGCCGAGAAAGGTTTAACGATATAATCATCCGCTCCGATATTCAAGCCATTCACTCGGTCGTGCTCCTCGCCTAGAGCTGTGAGTAAAATGATAGGGATATTCGAAAATTGTCTGATACGTTCACAGGTCTTGATCCCATCCAATTTCGGCATGATCACATCAAGAATAATCAGGTCAGGCGATTCGTGAGAGAGCATATCCAGTGCTTCTTCACCATTCGACCCGGATACTACGTTGTATCCCTCGGCTTCGAGGTTCACTTTCAACAAACGAACATATAGCGGTTCATCATCGACGACGAGGATTTTTGTAGTCATTTTATTTTTTCTCCAATAGTCGATTCTTTTGCGGTAGGTAAAGCCGGAAGATGGATAGTGAAAGTCAATCCCCAGCCTTGCGGTACCGACGCGGTGATCTCTCCCGATTGGCGTTCGATGATCTCCTTACAGATCGATAAACCCAGTCCAGAACCGTGTACCTTGATCGATTGCTCTGGATCGCGGAAGAAACGGGTGAAGAGGTTGGGGAGATATTTCTCCGAAATTCCCGGACCGGTGTCACGATAATCGATCACAACCTGGTCGCGGGTTTGCTTAACAGTGATATAGATTTCTGCGCCGGGAGCATACTTGATCGAGTTCCCCAACAGATTATCTATCACCTGAGCCAACCGATTGGGGTCGCCTTTGATATTTTGAATGCCGGAATCGAAATCCATGTGGACGATCAGATCCGGGTGATTTACCAACGCACGGCTTACCTCATCGCGGATCAGTGCGTCCATCCTCACCAGTTGAGTGTCAAATTTCATCTGACCGCTTTGCAGTCTCGACGAATCTAGTAGATTATCAATCAATTCCTGCAGGTGGTTGGTTTCGCGGTCAATAATCCGCAAGAAATCCATCTGAGTTGTAGCATCCCATTTGGTGTCTTCACGGAGCAGGGTGGTGGTATAGCCTTTGATGAACCCCAACGGATTACGCAGCTCATGAGAGATTGTATTGATGAAATTCTCCTGCAGTTGCCTAACACTGGATTGGGTTTTGACCTTTTCTTCAAATTCTGACAGTAATTTCTTTGCGAGGATATTCGCCACCTGCGTTCTTATAAAACTGACGTATCGAGTGTCTTCCTCTGAAAAATCTGGTCCCCCAAAACGAATGATCACCAGTGCGCCTGGGTTGCAGATGAAGGGCTGGAATGGTACTCCCATTATGAAGGGGTTGGTCAATCGTTCTTCCTTGATGATCTTCTCAGGTTTTTCTATGATCATCTTTTTTGAGGATACCACACGCGAAGCCACGGCTTCTCCCCAGGAAACATCCGCTTCACTGGATTTACCACGACCAAATGAACGGGCGTAAACCACCTCAAGACGTTGGGAATTCGTATCTGTAAGGTAAATGGCAAGGTTATCAACGATGAAAAATTTTCTGGAGAAAGATAATAAATCATCCAGCAGGAGCTTCCATTCTTTTTCTCCCGTACAGATGTCACAGAGTTGGTATAAGGTTTCAATAGATAGATCAGTCATCGCTTGTATGGCCTGCATCTAAAATCATTATACATGATTCAGAAAACTAGACGCGGTCAAGCAAAAACGAAAAAGCACTACCTTCTCCCAATTTGGAGGTCACGGTCAACTGTTCTCCGTGAGCTTCGATGATCTTTTGCGCCAAGGTCAGTCCAATGCCTGTACCGCCCTGTTTTCGTGTAGACGAACCATCAATTTGATGAAAGGGTTCAAATATCTCATTGAGTTTGTCTGGTTCAATGCCGATTCCTGAATCCTCAATCGAGATTTTTATTTTTTCCCCTTCAGGTTTGACCATAATATCAATCCTTCCACCGATCTGATTGAATTTTATGGCGTTATCGAGCAACTGGTTGATCACCCAGAAGATTTTGGAACGGTCTGCGCTGACAACTATTGATTCTTCAGGAACCGATTTTGTGATAATGGCTTTCTTTTTCTTTATCGATGATTCAGATTTGGCGACAACTTCATTAATTACGGCACGGATATCGAAAGCATCCCTTTCTATGGAGATACCACCAACCTCGGAAGTGGAAAAGAGAATCAGGTCTTCTATGAGATGCCCTAACCGCTCGCTGGCCTTATGGATGATATCCAACGATTCCTTCTGATCGGGATGGAGGTTGTCGAGTCCATCCCCATACATCAAATCCAGATATCCCAGGATGTGAGTGAGGGGAGTGCGCAATTCGTGAGAAATGTTTGAAATAAAGTTTGCTTTCAGATCATTAAGTTCGGAAAGTTTCTTATAGGCTGCTTCCAGCTCGGCCGTTCTTTGTTGGACGCGTTTCTCGAGGGTTTCGTTGGCTTCTTTTAGGCTATTCTGTAATTTGAGGATTTGCTGGGTGATCGCCTGATCCAAAGTTTGTTGATCAATCAAGCCCATTTCGCGTATGACTTGACCCAACAGGGGATTCTTTCCTTCTGTGCGTTGTTGTTTTTGGTATTCGAGGGCGGCGATGAGTTGTTCCTGCGTAATTAACCCCTGGTCAACCAGGACATCTCCCAGACGAGGAATCAGAACTTCAGGAGTAAGCGCCATTAATCCTCTTCTTTATTCATAATCATGATCACGTATTGGCTCGAAAAAGCAAAAATCAGGCGGTTAAAGTCTTCGTGATTGAAGGATGTTTCACTATATCAATGATTATATATATCAAAGCGCAGACAATCAATGCGCTGGGAGCGATTTCAAGAATTCGCTGTTACTTTCAGCGATCACTGGACAAGAATTGGAAGGATCATTCTCCCAGCAATTGTCTCAACAATCCATCCAGTTCTTCGTCGGAAAAATAATGGATTGTGATCGTCCCGCCTTTTTTTCCATGGTGGAGGGTGACGCGTGTTGAGAGTTTGCTGCGCAGACGCTCTTCGATCTCTTGAATTTCGGGGTCGGGAATGGTTTCATGGATGGGTTCTGGTTTGTGACCGGTGAGTTTGCGTACCAATTCTTCTGTCTGACGGACATTGAGGTCATGTGTGATGATCGATTGCAACGCAGCTATCTGTGACTGTGGTGTAGCGAGTCCAAGCAGCGCGCGGGCATGTCCCTCACTGATCTGACCGTCGGCCAGGGCTTTCTGGACGATATCCGGTAATTTCAACAGGCGCAGGGTATTTGTGACGGCGACCCGGCTCTTGGATACCTTCTCGCTGATCTCTTCGTGAGAAAGACCAAAATCGTCCATCAGTTCGCGGTAGGCTTCGGCGGTTTCGAGCGGGGAGAGATCGGAGCGTTGAACGTTCTCGATGAGGGCGAGTTCGAGGCGCTGCAGGTCGTCGGCTTCGCGTACGATCACCGGGACTTCGTCTAATCCGGCAATTTTAGATGCGCGCAGACGGCGTTCACCAGCGATAAGTGTGTACATACCGGATAAAGGATCGAATGTGACAACCAGTGGCTGCAAAATGCCATGTTCGCGGATCGAGTTTGCCAGTTCTTCCAGATCGTCGCCGTTCATCGATTCGCGAGGTTGACGCGGATTAGGAACGATGAGCGCGGTCTGAACTAGCGTTGTACCCTGGGGAGCGGAACTTTCAAAATCATTACCAGGGATCAGCGCATCCAAACCTCTTCCAAGTCCACCTTTACGAGCCATTTTCACCTGCCTGAACCTGAATTTCATCGAATTTGACGCCATCCTGGGTGAGAATCTCGCGCGCCAGCAAGTCATAGGCTTTGGCTGCTGTCGTTTCAGGAGCATAGTAGGCGATTGGCAGCCCATAGGATGGTGCTTCAGCGAGACGGATGCTGCGCGGAATGACGGCGTTCATCACCTGGGTGGGGAAGTGCTTCTTGACCTCGTTGACCACGTCCATGGCGAGGTTGGTACGGCCGTCAAACATGGTGAGGATCACACCGCGTATCTTCATTTCGTGGAAAAGTGAATTACGGATGCGGTTGAGCGTCTGGGTCAACTGGCCAATGCCTTCGAGGGCCAGGTATTCACACTGGACAGGGATAATCACGCCGTCGCGGGCAGCCATGAGGCCGTTGACCGTGAGCAGGCTGAGCGAGGGAGGGCAATCCACCAGGATGTAGTCGAATCGATCGATAACCGGTTTAATGGCCTCGCGCAGGCGAAATTCGCGCTGCTGCACGTCAATGAGTTCCACCTCGGCGCCGGCCAGAGAAGGGGAAGCGGGAAGGAGGTTGATTTTCAACTTGGGGTTGTAGAGAATTTGCGGGGCGATTGGATCTTGACCAAGTAGAACTTCGTACGTGCCCTTTTTTACCTCGTATTTGTCGATACCGAGAGAGGAGGTAGCGTTGGCCTGGGGATCGATATCAACCAGAAGCACTCGCTGACCGTAGAGCGCCAGATAGGCTCCCAGGTTGATCGCTGTGGTCGTCTTGCCAACGCCGCCTTTTTGGTTTACCAGAGTGTGAATTTTCGTCATAGTTGTGTCAATTCAATACTTCCTGTAAGGTCTGCCGAACTTCCACGGCAGTTGGGATGCCGTCCATGGTAACGCGGGTGACCGAGCGGGCTGCGAGCTGGGTGGCCACACGGGCCGCCTCCCACGGATCGCGGGTTTGCTGGTAACGGATAAAGAATGAAGCCGCGAAGATATCACCGGCACCGACCGAATCGATCTCGTTTTCCTGTGGAGGACGGATATAGCGTACGTCGTTGTTCCAATAAATGCGGGCTCCGCTGGCGCCTTCGGTGACGACGAACACCGGTACTGTCGCGGCATACTCCTGAATAATATCCTCGTCGCCAAGGATGTCTTCGATACTAAGTATAGCGATGTTTGCGTTTTTGAGAATACGGTCGATGCCTTTCCAATCGTAAAACGAGACCAGACCGTTCTCGTCCCACTGACGCAGCCAACCCTGTGGAGTGACCCCACGCAGGGAGAGCGGAAAACGTTCCAACATCTCAGGGTCGATCTCACCGGCAATAGGTCCAAAGTGGACAATGGGCGTGTCACGCCAGGCAATTGGGATATCGTCGTAGGTGAGGGTCTCGGCACGTGCGCGGCAGTACTGGACGCGTCCGCTAGGCGTGGCAATATTCTCGAAAGTGGAATTGACCGTGGAGGTCTTGCGGATGAGCTTGACCCCGTCCAATTCGGGGAGGGCCAGGTCATCGCGGCACGAAGTGACAATCCCGACGCGCAAGCCAAAGGCTTTGGCGGTGAGCGAACCGTAAGAAGCCGTCCCTCCCAGGCGGAACCCCGAGGAGGTGACGTCCTGGGTGACATGACCAATGAGTAAATAATCCACCGGCTCTATGACAGCAAGCGAGTTCATCCCACTTTCCCCGCTCAACTAAAGTTTTGTCTCATCCTCGTCGCCGAGGGAAAAGGATTTTGCGTATTTCTCGTCTTCATCCAGGTTGACGCCTGGAACGGGGTTACCGCAATAGGGGCATAGCTCCCAGGGCAGCTCAATGGCTTTGCCGCAGTGAGAACAGATTTTCTTGAGTTTGACATGGCAGTTCGGGCAGGCGACCCAATCGTTTTGAACGTGGCGGCTGCAGCCTGGGCAGAGGGAGGCGTCTTCAAGGCTTTGAAGGAGAGCTTCTTCTTCCAGAGTATGCTGGTAATCTTCTTCAAGGGTGCGGGTGGGACGCAGAATGAGGTAAACCAGTACGCCGGGCAGCGATAGCAGCGCCACGATGATCACGGCTAGAATGCGCATAAAAGGATCGCGACTGCGCGAGCGGATGTCGCGGAAGGTCCAGAAGATGAGGCTGAGCCAAAGCGCGGCCAGGAAGGCTGCCGCGAAGCCAACACCGAATGTGGAAATTTGCTTGAGAATGCCAGCGTCTATTGTCATAGGTTGGATGCTCCCACGCAGAAATTATAGCATGGATGGTCGGGAGCGCAGCCAAATTAGGCAAAAATTCGCTTGCCGGATTTGGCCGTCAGCGCTATAAAGGAAGTCGAAGTTCAGTTGGAGGGAAATCATTATGGTGAGAGAATCTCAAGGAAATTACCGAATCACCGATCTGGCGGAGGACGAACGCCCGCGCGAGCGGCTGATTACGAACGGTCCGGGCGGGTTGAGCAAAGCAGAACTGCTGGCGATCTTGTTGCGGGTGGGGGTGAGCGGCGAAAACGCGGTGCAACTGGCGCAACGCATTCTGGATGAACTGGGTGGGTTGGCTGGCATCCAGCGCGCCAGCGTGAGCGACATGTGCAAGATCCACGGATTGGGCGAGGCCAAAGCCGCGCAGATCAAGGCAGCCATCGAGCTGGGCACGCGCCTGGCGCGCGAACAGAGCGATGAACGCGGCCCGCTGAGTTCTCCGGCGGACGCGGCGGCAGTGATCCAGTTGGAGATGCAGGGCCTGGTGCAAGAGGAACTGTGGGTGTTGCTGCTGGACACGCGTAACCGTCTGCTCAATCAGCCTGAACGGATTTACAAGGGCTCGCTCAACTTGAGCCTGGTGCGGGTGGGAGAGCTGTTCAAACCGGCCATCCAGAAGAGCGCGGCTTCGCTGATCCTGGCGCACAACCACCCCAGCGGTGATCCGACCCCCAGCCCTGAGGATGTGGCGCTGACGCGCTCCGTGGTGCAGGCGGGAAAGCTGCTTGACATTGAGGTTCTCGATCACCTGGTGATCGGTTACGGCAGGTACGTGTCGATGAAAGAGAAAGGCCTGGGCTTCGCCTAGGTCAATTCCGTTGACAATTGGCAACGTATCCGGTAAAATTGCAATTCGTTGGCGAGGTAGCTCAATGGTGGAGCAGTGGACTCATAAGCCATTGGATGTGGGTTCAAATCCCACCCTCGCCACTATTGTTTAGTTTACACCTTCAAGATGAGGCTCTAAATGGAGCCTCGAATGCTTTAAGGTTATGTCTACCAGTTGGCTTAACATTGGATAAAAACTTCTCCGGTACGTTGAAGATGTAGATGATGGTTACGTCCTGTTCTGGTAGGTAAACGATGTGCTGACTGTAGAGTCCATCCACGCGCCGGAGGGTAGAGGCGCGGTTCACCAACATCTTTGACTGTATTGCAATCAGTGTGGTTTGACCTGTAGAATGGATTAAGCGAAATTTCCCTTTATTTGTTTTGGAGGTCAAGATGATACACTGCGAAAAGTGCAAATCTATCAACCCACCTGAACAACAAAGATGTCAAAATTGCGGAAGGTCGCTGCTGCCAGGTACCGGGGCACTGGTAAGGATTTTTGTCTTGCTGTTTTCCATCGCGATAGCTGGATTGGGGGTATTTATATTGAGCCGGATGATGAATAACCCGGATTACAAAGGGCTGGGATGTGCCTTGACCTCACCCATTTTTTGGGGAATTGTGGTCGTCGTCATGCCGATCAGCGGTCTGGTTTATGCTTTAAAACCCACACCTCTTTTCGAGCGATATCTGGATCGAGGAAAACGGCATGTTAGTTTGGATAAAGATCAGGCGCTAGCTGATTTCTCGAGAGCGCTGGAATTGGCTCCAGAGAAGGAACGCGCACCAATCCTGAAAGAACGCGCCAAATTGCTGGAATCGATGGGGCAAACGGAACAGGCGACTCGTGATAAAATCGCCACGCTGGAAAACTCAAATGCTTATTCGGGGGCGGAAGGGTTTGCCGCCTTGACTGGTTTGGATAAAGACTCGGTTGTCCAGGGGATGAGAGAGAATGATCAAAAAGCACTCTTGCAGGCACATAGCACTATCGCGCTTGGTTACTGCACGAAATGCAAGATGGCCGTCCAATTGGATGTGAAGTCACATTGTGTGCTGCACCCTCATGCGCGGATCACGAACATCCACCTCGCGGTTCCAGCAGATATCAATGTGACAATGACTCAGATCAATGAGAAAGCAAAGAAGGATCAAAGACTGGCTTTGATCAGGACAATTGTTTTTGTTGTGGGAGTAATCATTCTATGCGTGGTGATTTCTTTGCTTACTAATTCGCGATAATGGATTCATCATAGCGAATGAAGTAAATTGTTCCACGTCAGCTCAATAATGGACGTCATCTTCTCTGGCTCGTTGGAGATGTAGGTGACGGTCGCGCCTTGTTCGGGCAAACCGATGATGTATTGACCGTATAGCCCGTCCACACGCCAGGTGCCAGGGATACGGTTCATCCACATCTGGTAGCCGTAGCCGCTGCGGTAATCGGCGGTGGCGAAGGGCTCGTTGAAGTCAGCAGTGCTAATCTGCTGTCTCGTCGCCTGGACCACATATTCGCGGGGGATGAGCTGTTTACTCTGCCATTCACCCAGGTTGAGCAGGAGCTGCCCGAATTTTGAAAGATCAGTGGCGTTGAGGTAGAGCCCGGAGCAGCCGAAGGCGATGCTGGCGGAGTCCGACTCCCAGTGCGGGGTCTCGATGCTGAGCGGGTTGAAGAGACGCGGCAGCAGATAATCGCGCAGGTTCAGACCGCTGCGTTTGGTGATGAGCTTGGAGAGCATGTAGGTGGCGCTATTATCATATTTGAAGCGCGTTCCCGGAGCGTCTACGAAGGGCTCGGCGAAGAAGAGCGATTCGATGTCATCCACGGATTCACCTTTTTCGAGGGCTGCGGACACGGGGTCAACGCGATGGCCGGCACCCATGCAAAGCAGGTCGCGCACCCGTAAATGCTGCAAATTGTCATTGACTTCACCTTCTGGGTGGAAATACTCCAGCAACGGGTCGTTGATCGAGAACAAGCCTTCCGCCTGGGCAATGCCTACCGCCATCGAAACGAAGGTCTTACTGGCTGACCAGAGCAACACGGGTTTTTCGGGGGCGAAATCGTGGCGCGCGATGATCTCGCCGTGCTGGCGTACGATCACGTTGAGGATTTGTAGGTTCTGCGCTTGAGCGGAAGCGATCAGGTCGGAAAAGATTGAAATCATGAGGTGTTCTTTCTGTGAACTGGGTTGATGCTTTTGATTCTATCATGACTGAGATTTAGGAAAATTGAATTCATGCTCATGAACCAGCAGCAGGAGAAATCCTCTACTGATTGTTGAAAGGAACCGGTCTTGGCGCAGACAGGTGAGCGGCTGACCAAGTGATGAAGGTAGTTCATTACGATTGGTGCAAAGATTATTCGATGATATGATAAGAATTAAGTTCTTCTGAATATTAGGGTGCACCTTGAAAAAACATTTCTTCACGCCTGCTTTCATCCTTTATTCGATCATCCTCCCAATGACAGGGCTTGAATTCTATTGCCTGTTTTTCAAAATTCTGCTGTCACGCGCATTCGAAAAAGGAGTGAACTTTTATTTTGTAAACGGGTTGTTTTATATCAGTGCTGGTCTGATCCTCGCCTCTGTGAGTTTGTTGATCATCCAAAAAGACGCGGCGAAACAACTCGTTCACCAATTCCGATCCAACTACTCAATTCAGCGTTTTGAAAAAAAGGACCTGCTGCTGATCCTGTTGCCGATGACGCCGATCATCCAATACATTTTTAGCAATATTGACAGTATGACCGTGAAAGACGCGGCCGTTATCCTGGGAGGATTTATATTGCTCTCAGGGGTGATGATCTATATCCTGCCGATGTTTTGCGGTAGAGATGATTCGAAGCGAATTTTAATGCTGATGGGATTGGCATTCATGTTCACAATCAACAGCATGGCGCTGATCAGCGACTCTTTTTCCTGGTATTTGAGGGGAAGTTTCCTGATCCAGTTTTTCATTTTCCTGTTTGTTCTCATCATCGCCATGGTTTTTTACGATGTCAAGTTCAAATTTTTTCTCAGCGCTCTGATATCCTGTCTGTTTGTCTTTAACAGCGCGGTGATAATTACCTCGTCCATGACTGAAGAGAAGACTTCAGAAGACATGTTTTATCAAAATGCCGCACTCCAATATGCGCAAGTAAGGAAGCCTGCCTTAAAACCTAATATTTATTTGCTCATCTATGATGCATATGCAAGTATGGAAACCATCAATGCATACGGCATCGACAATCAGCCGCAGTACGATTTCTTGGAGCAAAATGGTTTTGTCTTCTATCAGGGTGTCTACTCAGTAGGGGCCACTTCTCTGGACTCCATGGCCCGTGTTCTCAATATATCCATGGAATTTTATGGAAATAATCGACGCGCTGTTTCGGGGGATGGCATTGTCCAAAAAATATTGAAGGAAAATGGGTATGAAACATATGGATTGTTTGCAATCGATTATTTCTTTGTGAGTATCGATTCAAGTTATGACCATTCTTATCCTGAGCAAGAATCAAGCGCATATAAAAAAATCATTCCTGCAATATTGATTGGAGAATTTCGCTTTGATTTCAGTTTTACAGAACAAAAGCATATCGAATTTGTCAAATTTAAGCAGGGTGTTTTTGCCAGTGAACCGGTGAATCGCTTTATCTATATGCACACCAATTTGCCATCCCACAGCCAAAACTCAGGAGTCTGTCTTGTTAATGAAGTGGATCAATATGCCCAAAGAATAAAGCGTGCTAATTTAGAAATGCAGCAAGATATTGAAATCATTCTTAAGAATGATCCTTCTGCAATTCTAATCATTGCTGGAGACCATAGTCCTTACCTGACCAAGAATTGTACAGGTACGGGTGGGAAATATCCCCTTTCTCAGATTAATCGTCTGGATATTCAGGACCGCTATGGAACATTTCTCGCCATTCGCTGGCCGGATGGGAGCTACCAGGGATATGACAAGATCACAGTGCTTCAGGATATTTTCCCAGTAGTATTCGCATATATGTACAAGGATGAAGGATTCCTTAATTTAAAAATATCCCCGATAACCCAGGAATCACAAATCGTCAGTGGTGCGACTGTTTATAATGGGATCATCATAGGGGGGATCAATGATGGGGAACCCTTGTTCATATCAAACAACTAGAAATGAATTGACTTATTATTGTGAAGGTTTTCGTGCAATTGTTTCCCGAATGATCATCTACGTTGGGGTGTCTCATGGTTTAGCGATATACCTGAAGATAAATGAATTTGAAATATCGGATACATAATCGCTGACCATATCTGGGTTAAAAGTGGATAAGGAGCACCAGTCATCCGCTGTCAGGGTGCCGGGATGGGCCTGTTCAGGTTTAGAGGGGAAGCTTCGTCTAGTCTCCTGCGGCGCTGAGCAGCGATCAACAGTGGATTCGTTGGTGGAAGACAGGTAATAACTGACAGTGCGGTAGATCGAACGATCGATCTCGAAAAGTGGGGTGAGCGCACCGACAGCCAGCATTAAGATTAGAGCGATACTGATCTTGGATCTTTCGTGAAAAATGATCTCTCCAGACCAGACCAGAAGCAGAAATAGCATAGCGATGGGCGCTCGCCGGCTGATGATGTACACATCAGAGACGGTAAATAATAGCGAGATAAGAAGAGTGGGTGCCATTAGATACCATGTGATGTCCTGTTTTCTGAATCGAGACGCGCATAGCCAAATAAGGGTCCATTCCAACAGAGAGAACAATACTATCTGGAAGATGAAGACCGGGGTGATGCTTACCAAACGGGTGGTTGAGACAGCCGCGTTGCTGCGGTAAAAAAGGTAGCAAAGGATGGTGATCAAGCCGCCGCCAAGAAGGTTCTCCAGGCTTAACCAGTCGCGAAGCTGTGAAATCCAACGTTCAAGGAGCGATGTCGTAGAATCGGTTGGAAAAATGAAGCCGTTCAGGAAGCGGCCAATCACCAGCACTGCCAACCCAAGCGCGGGGATGGGAGCGTAGAAGAAGCACAGGCTCCAGATAAGGAAGGTTGAGCGGTTCTCTTTCAGATTGAGAATTAAACCTGCGCAAATCCAAACGGGCAGGCTCTGGTTGAAAACCCAGAACAACTGGGTGGTGAATGAGGAAAACTGGAAGGATTGCCACCATTCTAGGTGCGTTATCGGTGGCCAGAGAGTGGGGTAGGGGGAAGTAAAAACCGAGCTAGAAATGAGCGCTCCGACCGAATCCATGCCGCTGAAGAAAACTAAAAGGAACAGTGATGGGATTAATCCTGTCCGCACCTTTTTAGAGATCAGCAATACCGTCAGGATCACGCCTATCAAAGTGTAGAGATAGAGTATGAAATTGGCTGCCTGCCAACCAAGTAGTTTGCCAATCAGGGCCGGGATAAGCCAGTAGCCAAAATAATACACCATACTCTGGGTGCCTGACGGGAAGGTGACAGTTCCAAGCGTGGTGTAATAGACAGGCCAGCGGTAGTTGATGAGATCGCGGAAAATGGCATTCCTACCATTAAAATCCAAAATTCTGAAAAGCGTATCCGCCAATGCCGGAAAGAATCACCCAGACAGCTGCCAGAACAAGCAACCAGATCCACTCTTTACGGGTGGGATGCTTTAATTCACTGCCAGCTTCAGTTTTCCACAGTTTCCAGGTGAAGAAAGCCAGAAGAAATCCGATAGGGAAGCCGATGTACCAACGCAGAAATCCCAGGCAAAATACTACGAAGGGTAGAATCAGGTAAATCAGGCTGGCGCGAAAAAGGTTACAGCTGGATGTAAGGGACAATTTTTCTTTCATTCGAATATCAGGAGAAGACAACTTTTCCTATTCTGTGAAATGTTTCTCTGAAGCGATTCTAACATGAACTTTTGAAATGAAGTCTCAAAAACCGATGGGAACAACACCATCAGACTATAATTCAAATTATGGATACCTACTCGATCGACCAACGCAAAGCAACCTACGTTCGCGCAATTTTCCAAAAAGTAGCCGCAAATTATGATCGAATGAATACCTTGATGACTGTCGGGCAGGACAGGTTTTGGCGCAGTGAAGTGATCAAGATGGCCGGTCTGCAGGGGGGAATACGGTTACTTGACTTGGGTAGCGGTACCGGTGACCTGGCGAGGATGGCGGTGAAGGCTGAACCGCGGATCGAGATTGTTGCCGCGGATATTTCGATGGAGATGATGCTGACCGGCAGGCGAAAAGGCAACCTGCCCTTCGTGATGGCAGATGCCGGGCAGACTCCTTTTTCAAGTGGTTATTTTGATGTAGTGATTTCTGGCTGGCTTGTGCGCAACGTGGTCAACCTGGATGGTGTATTGGCCGAGCAATACCGTCTGCTCAAGCCTGGGGGAAGGATTATCATTCTGGATACAACCCGCCCGACCCGAAACCTCCTGACACCGTTTGTTTGGTTGCACATGCACATGGTCATTCCGTTGCTGGGAAGAATGTTTTCACGTAACCCTGAAGCGTATCAATATCTACAGAGTTCATCAGAAAGCTTCTTACTGGCTGAAGATCTGGCTGGGAAGATGGAGAAGGCCGGGTTCAGAGAGGTTGGTTTTAAACGGTACATGGCCGGGACGATCGCAATCCATTGGGGCGAAAAATGGCTATTGTAAGGCTGGAATGATAGAATATTGATATGACCGATAAAGTATTGATTGTTGAAGATGAAGTTGGGTTGCAGGAAACCCTCTCGTATAATCTGAAACGGGAGGGATTCCAGGTGGAGATAGCCGGCGACGGCGCGAAAGCGCTTGAGACTGCGCGGTCATGGCACCCTGACTTGATTCTGCTGGATATAATGCTACCGGTGATGGACGGGTTTGAAGTCTGTAAAATCCTGCGCGCTGAAATGGATATCCCGATCCTGTTTCTCTCAGCAAAATCGGATGAGATCGACCGTGTTGTTGGATTAGAGATCGGGGCTGACGATTACATCGTCAAGCCGTTCAGTATGCGCGAACTGCTGGTGCGCGTGAAGGCAAGACTGAAAACTTACCATCAATTGCACGAACTGAAAGAAAAAGACGAAACTGGCGGGCCTGGGGATAAGCTTGCTTTCGATAATTTGACAGTCGATCTGGCACGCCATGAAGTCATCCTTAATGGGAAACCATTACAACTCAAACCCAAAGAATTTGAACTGCTTGCTTACCTGGTGGAAAACCGTGGCAGGGCACTCACCCGTGAATTAATCCTTGACAAGGTATGGGGATGGGATTTTGTGGGTGACAGCCGCACCGTGGATGTTCACATCCGCTGGCTTCGCAGCAAGATAGAGAAGAACCCCGAAGAGCCAACTCGGATCGTCACTGTACGTGGGGCAGGGTACCGGTTTGAAGGCTAACCGATGAAAAGGACATTACGCTGGCAATTTCTCCTTCCGTTACTGGTTTTCTTCACAATCGCTTTTGCCGGTATCGACCTTTATCTATCAAAGGCATTTCTTACAATTTATCAGAACCATTTAAAAGATAATCTTTCCGCTGAAGCAAGCCTGATCATCAATGAATTATTTGAATCGGTGGGTTTCCCTGACACGATAAATCACCTGCAAACGAAGGTGAATCGCTATGGAGAAACGCTCGGTGCCAGAGTAACTGTGATCCGTCCGGACGGAGTGGTACTGGCTGATTCTCTAGTAGATGCTGCGACAATGGAGAATCACCTCTCTCGACCTGAAGTTCAGCAAGCACTGATGGGAAATGCAGGGTATGAGGTGCGTTACAGCACGACATTGAAGGAGCAGATGCTCTACGTGGCAGTCCCTGTGATCCGTGGTGATCAAGTAGTTTTGATTGTGCGGCTGGCGCGATCCCTTGAGTCGATCGAGAATGACGTCAGAGGGTTGAACCGAACGATTCTAATCTCTGGGATTATCTCATTGTTATTATTGCTCGGGATCACCTTCCTGATATTCAGAAAGACCACTGAGCCCTTGGACAGGTTGATCGATGCTACCCGTGATTTTTCGTTCGGGAATCTCAAGCAGGTGCGTGTACGGAAACATGGGAATGAGCTTGATGGTTTGGCATCAGCGTTCAATCAAATGGCGGTGAAGATCAACGATCAGATGCAGGACCTACATGAACAAACGGAACGCCTGAGCAATATATTAAATCAGATGCAAGATGGCGTAGTGATTGTTAGCGAGAAGGGAATCATCCAGTCGATTAATCCTGCCGCTGAAAAGATGTTTGATGTGGTGGGGGTGAAGGCAGTCGGAGAACCATTGATACAGGTTCTGCAATACTATCAGGTCAGTGAGCTTTTCCGACAGACGCTGGAAAGTGGCACGCAAAACTCATCCGCCATCGATATTTCACAACGATCATTGTATTTGCAGGCGATTGGTTCCGTGCTACAAGATCCCGATGGTCGATCAGTTTTATTGCTTTTCCAGGATACTTCCAGGCAACGGCAATTAGAGGCCATGCGTAAGGATTTTGTCAGTAATGTTTCGCACGAACTGCGTACTCCTTTGGCTTCACTGCGAGCGCTCTCTGACACACTTGAAAATGGCGCTTTGGAAGATTTACCAGCAGCCAGACGTTTTGTGGAATTGATGGATGTAGAAATTGCGAAACTAACGCAGATGGTGGATGAACTGCTTGAACTCTCGCGTATCGAATCCGGAACAGTAAAGCTGAACCTAAAGGCAACTGATCCGTGCGAAATGATCCGTTCTACTTTATCCCGGATGGAACTTCAAGCAAAACGGTCAGGTCTGACGTTGACCGGGGTGTGTGACGAAAACGCACCAGAAGTCTGGGTTGACTGCGAACAAATCGAACAAGTGCTAATTAACCTAATCCACAATGCTATCAAATTCACACCACCAGGGGGATCGATCACTGTAACGGCTCGTATGGTTGATGGTACCGTTGTGTTTGAGGTAAGAGATACTGGTGTTGGTATAGCCAGAGAGGATCTACCGAGAATCTTTGAGCGGTTTTACAAATCCGATCGTTCCAGAGCTACGCGGGGAACGGGGCTTGGACTTTCGATCGTGAAACACGTCATCGAAAACCACGGTGGTAAGGTGTGGGTGGATAGCGAACCCGGCCAGGGATCGGCCTTTTCTTTTTCGATCCCCATCAAGCCGAAAACGGATTAACCTTCTGTTAACAATCTCTTCTCAATCTTTTAACCCAAAATTCCTTAGACCTTAAAGGCGCACGAGTAAACTCCTGGTTAATCAAAAACTAGGAGAAGAAAATGCGTAAAAATTTGATCGTAACTATTTTTGTTTTGCTCATCGCCGCGATGGCTTTGAGCGCGTGTGGTCAGGCATCTGCGACTACAGAAGCCGCGCCTGCCACTGTTGAACCGGATGCGCCTGCCGCGACTGCCAGCCTGGCTCCCGGATCGGTGCAGATAAATGGTGCCGGCGCCACCTTCCCGTTGCCGGTTTACACCGCGTGGACATACGCTTACCAGTATGTCGATCCCTCTGTTGCAATCAACTACCAGGGCATTGGCTCAGGTGGCGGTAAAAAGGGCATCATTGATAACACCATCGACTTTGCCGGATCGGATTCGCTGCTGAGTGAAGAGGATTACACCAACGGTGGTGATTTGCAGATGTACCCAATGCTCGCTGGCGCGGTTGTTCCCGTTTACAACATTTCCCTTGCCAAGGCTGCCCCAGATGGAACCACACTGCCGGCGTTGGTGCTCGATCGTCAGACTCTGGTAGATATCTATAATGGTGTCGTAAACAAGTGGAATGACGCCAAGATCGTCGCTTTGAACCCTGGCCTCGATGGGTATCTCCCCGATGCCACCATCACCGCGGTACATCGCTCTGATGGCTCAGGAACAACTGAAATCTTCACCAAGGCTTTGACTTCCTTCAGCCCGGATTGGACCGCTGGTGGAGCATCCTCTGTGGAATGGCCGGTGGATAAAGCCGGTAACGGCATGGGCGGTAAGGGCAACCAGGGTGTGGCCGCAGCAGTCATCAGCACCCCGAACTCGATTGGCTATGTTGAACTGTCGTACGCGATTTCGAACAAGATGTCGATGGTCTCTCTGGTAAACAAAGCGGGTACCACCGTAGTTGCCAATGCTGATTCAGTAGCCTCAGATATGAGCGATTTTGCCAACGCCTTTGATGCAAAACTAACCGCGACAATTGTTGACGGTGGTGGAACGAATTCCTGGCCCATCACCGGATATACCTATATCATTCTTCATACTACTAGCATGACCGATTGCGTCAAGGCTCAAAAGATCGTGGAATTCCTCAAATGGGCTCTGACTGATGAGGCTGCTGGTAAACAGGCTGCTGGACTTGGTTACTCCGTACTCCCCGCTGCCATTCGTGACCAGGTTCTCGCCAAACTAGGTGAAGTCACCTGCAGTGGAACACCTGTATTCAAGTAACTTGGAATGCTCTCCTTCCTGTTCGTTCTGGAGACGCCTGATTTACGGCGTCTCCAGAAAACTCTGTAATTCGAGGGTGAGTATGGAGAAATCATTGAAGACTAATAAACAAAAATTCAAAAGACTTGAAAAAATGATCGAACATGGCGATCGACCCTGGCAAGGGTTGCTCATCATTATTGCAATATCGGTCATTTTGTTGATGGCTGCTATCGGTTATATGCTTTGGAAGGATTCAAGTCAATCACGGGTGTTATTCGGGATCAGGTTTCTGCTTCCTACCAGCGATCCAAGCTGGGATCCGGTGAATGATGATTTTCAAGCTTGGCCATTCATCTTCGGGACATTACTTACCTCGCTGGCAGCGATCGTGATTGCGCTACCGATCAGCCTGGGAATCGGAATCTTCCTGGCTGAGTTGTGTCCTCATTGGTTACGGACACCATTAAACTGGTTGGTGGAATTACTAGCAGCCATTCCATCAGTGATCTATGGTCTTTGGGGAATTTTTGTCTTTTTACCCAAAGTGGTCGCGCCAGTGGGAGCTGGTCTTGCCACGACTTTTGCAAATATTCCCATCCTTGACCAATTGTTCAAAGGTCCAATGCCAGCAAGCGGATCATCCCGACTGGCGGCTAGTCTGATCCTGACCATTATGATCATCCCAACCATTTCAGCGATCAGCCGAGACGTTTTCCTGGCTATCCCAGCATCACAGCGTGAAGCTGCATTAGCACTCGGTGCCACCCGCTGGGAGATGATCTATCAGGTGCTGATCCCATACGGGTTGTCGGGTATTCTTGGCGCGTTGATTCTGGGGCTTGGTCGGGCGCTTGGTGAAACCATGGCAGTGACGATGGTAATTGGCAACAGTATCGAAAGTTCGGTATCACTGCTACGACCGGGTTATACCATGGCCAGTATCATCGCCAATGAATTTGCCGAAGCTGTCTCAAAACTACATTCTTCCAGTCTGATCGAGATCGGACTCGTCCTTTTTTTCCTGACTTTATTGCTAAATTCGCTTGCCCGGCTATTAGTTTGGAACGTAGCCCGAAAGACGAGAATGGAGGTGCGCGCATGAGCGAGTTCGGTTTGCTCATCGAAGTTGGAATGCACCGGCGCAAAGCCAGACGTAAGGTAACCAATGCCCTAATGCTTGGTTTGACGGGACTGCTTACCGTACTGGCATTAATCCCTTTGTTTTGGATCATTGGATACGTCATCTTACGCGGAGGAAAGGCGATCAACCTCGATTTCTTCATCAAGATGCCCACCCCCATGGGGGTGAGCGGCGGGGGAGTGCTCAGTGCCATCGAGGGGACCCTGGTAATAACGTTATTGGCGACCTTGTTTGCCGTGCCTCCTGGACTGTTGGCGGCTTTCTATTCCTCTCGATATCCAAATAGTATTTTAGGTACGATATTACGATTCAGTACTGATGTGCTTTCGGGAGTGCCATCGATCGTGATCGGCCTTTTCGGGTATGCTCTGATCGTCAAACCTCAAGGGCATTACTCCGCTCTAGCTGGGAGTATAGCGCTGGCAATCCTGATGTTGCCAACCATTATCCGTACCACCGAAGAAATGCTACGTTTGGTACCCTCCAATTTGCGGGAGGGTTCGCTGGCATTGGGCGCACCAGAATGGAAGACCAGTCTAAATGTGCTACTTCCGGCAGCATTGGATGGAGTGATCACCGGTATTTTACTCGCCATCGCCAGGGCGGCTGGAGAAACCGCGCCGTTACTCTTCACTGCGCTCGGAAATGAGCGTTTCGAAATCGGTTCGATCGTTTCAAGTGGTGTCGCCAACCATCAAGGTTTCCTTGCAATTCTGGATAGAATCTTTGACCAGCCGATCGATTCGCTGCCATTGACCCTATGGAAATATGCCCAACAACCTTACCCTGAACGGGTGGAGCAATCGTGGGCAGTCGCATTAGTCTTGATGGTGCTTGTGTTGGCAACAAACATCCTGGCGCGAGTGTGGATTGAGATCCGCAAAAAGAAAGTACGAGGATAAAGCCGATGATCAATATTCAATTCTTTGAAAAGAGTTTGCAGGAAAATTCTGAAACACAGAGTATGATCTCAGTGCAGAAGTTGAATGTATTTTATGGTAAATTTCGCGCGTTGACCGATATCAACATGGAAATACAAGAGAAGAAAATCACTGCAATCATTGGTCCATCTGGATGTGGGAAGTCGACTCTTCTCCGATCTTTCAACCGGATGAATGACTTAACACCTAACGCACGGATCGAAGGGCGTATCTATCTCCAGGGAGAAGATATCTATGGAAATGGAATCGATGTTGTGGATATCCGGCGCCGTATCGGAATGGTATTCCAGCGGCCAAATCCATTTCCAAAGAGTATCTATGACAACGTAGCTTACGGACCGAGATTATATGGTGTCACCCGCCGTGAGGATTTGGACGCCATTGTCGAGAAAAGTTTGGTTCAGGCAGCATTGTGGGACGAAGTCAAGGACAAGCTTGGTCAATCGGGAATGTCGATCTCTGGCGGGCAGCAGCAACGCTTGTGTATCGCCAGAGCGTTGGCTGTCCAGCCTGAAGTGATCTTGATGGATGAACCAGCTTCTGCACTCGACCCGATCTCAACACTGCGAATTGAAGAATTAATGCACGATCTGGCAAAGGACTATACAATAATTATCGTCACGCATAATATGCAACAGGCAGCACGGGTTTCGGATTTCACCGCGATGATGATGATCGATGAAGCCAGGTCTGGGCAACTTATCGAATATAATCAAACGAATACGATCTTTACACGCCCTCAAGATAAACGAACTGAAGATTACGTTACCGGCCGATTTGGATAATGGAGATGAAATGAGTGATAGAACGAATACCTCACAATCTGTACGTAGAACCCTTGAGACTGAAATTCAGGATTTGAGAAATGATCTGATCTACCTGGGTTCAATGGTGGAGCAGCAAATTCTGGGATCCGTCGATTCGCTAAAGCGACGTGATCTGGCCGCTTCTGAACAGATCATCCAAACCGACATTCAGGTGAATAAGAAACGCTATTCCATCGAAGAAAAGGTAATGGTCGTGATCGCCACTCAGCAACCCATGGCGCATGATCTACGGTTGCTGGCATCTATGCTCGAAATAGCTGGAGAACTGGAACGGATCGGCGATTATGCCAAAGGAATCGCCAGAATTAGTCTGAGGATAGCGGATGAGCCCTTGATCAAACCTCTGGTGGATATTCCCCGCATGGCTGAAAAGGGTGCCGATATGTTGCACCGGGCAATAAAGGCGTTTATTGAAGAAAATGTCCCTGATGCGGAAATAATACCGACAGAAGACGATTTTGTCGATAACCTGTACGATCAGGTTTATCGCGAGTTGATGGTTTTAATCATTGGCGATCCGAAATTGATCCAACGAGCTAACTGGCTTTTGTGGGTCGCTCACAATTTGGAACGCATGGCTGATCGTGTGACCAATATTTGCGAACGTACGATTTTTGTTGTCACCGGTGAATTGCGGGAAATCTCCAGCTCTGGAGATTAACTGATTAAACTATTTCAAAAATGACTACTCAAAATAGCGAGCAGTCATTTTTGATTTAATAGCGAAACTTGGTTGGTTTCCCTTTAGAGAATATGATTCGGTTGGCAGATGGGACAGATGAAACTACTTGTACCGCCGGTCTTAATCTTGATGATTGCCGTTCCGCAAACCGGGCAGGGTTGCCCTTCTCGATAACCTACCAGGATGTCTTCCATCTGAAAATCACCTTTGTTGCCAAAGAGATCCACTTCGTAAAAGGCGCCGCGTTTAGCGAGCGCGGGTTCCAACCCGCCATGGACTCCCCTGTATAGATTGTGAAGATCGTTGTCAGATAACGACGCGATTGGACGCAGCGGATGCAATTTGGCGAGGAAGAGGATGTCGTGGATGTAGGCATTGCCAATACCGGCTATTTTCGATTGATCAAGAAGCACAGCCTTCAATTTTCCCTTCTGGTTTCGGATCAATTCGACAATCTCAGTTTCAGAAAGATCCAAAACATTTGGGCCGAGTTTAGCGGTAAGCGCATGTTCGTGAAGTTTATCCACCTCGATAAAATGGAAATAGCCGAACCACCAGAAGTTGACAACCAGGCAGGTTGAATCAGAAAAATCAACGATAACGCGATGTTTGTCGGGAAGGTGGTCGCGGTCGGCCAGGAGGATTTCTCCTCCCATTCCCATGTTTATAAGAATCCAGCCTGCGGTAGTCAGCAACTTAAGCCATTTTCCGTGATGTACCACGGATTGGATCTGAGCACCGTCGAGGTGCTTATTCATCTCATCCAATGGAATGTTCAAACATTTCGGTTGTTTG
Organism: Anaerolineaceae bacterium; assembly: GCA_034430175.1. GTDB lineage: Bacteria > Chloroflexota > Anaerolineae > Anaerolineales > Anaerolineaceae > UBA6107. The sequence goes on from DAOUFI010000022.1 coordinate 133,207, forward strand.
GCTTCAATTTGAAGGATATTCTTTCCGGGTAAAACTCTATTCATCTCGCTAGCACGGGAAGCAATCTCTGGGATTTCTGGCATATTTCCTCACTTATTATCGCACAAATATTCTATCATTAATTGAATAATTTCATATCATTATTCGATGAATTCAGAGAAGAATCTGTACAATTCTGCCTTGACTTTTTGTTGTGGATTTGATTGATCGGGCATATAATTAAGCCACTATACTCTTTCCGAGAGGAGGAAACAATGGCTGGTGTAACATATGATCACGTTGTAAAGAAGTTCGGCGATTTTACCGCAATCAATGATTTGAACATCAAAATCGAGGACAAGGAATTTCTCGTGTTGGTGGGACCCTCTGGCTGCGGCAAAACAACAGCCCTGCGCTGCCTGGCAGGTCTGGAAGAAGTGACAAGCGGTAACATAATGATTGGTGACCGTGTCGTCAATGATATTGCGCCGAAAGACCGCGATATCGCAATGGTGTTCCAGTCGTACGCTCTGTATCCCCACATGACGGTTTTCGACAACATGGCTTTTGGTTTAAAACTCCGCCATGTCCCGAAGGATCAGATCGAGCGTCGTGTGAACGAAGCCGCGAAAATGCTTGGCATCGAAGCCCTGCTTAAGCGCAAACCCCGCGAACTCTCTGGTGGTCAGCGCCAGCGTGTGGCTGTTGGGCGCGCAATCGTCCGCGAGCCGAAAGTTTTCCTCTTCGACGAACCGCTGTCGAACCTGGATGCCAAGCTGCGCGTGCAGACCCGTGCTGAGATCAGCAAGATCCACAACCGCCTGCAGACAACATTCATTTACGTGACCCACGATCAGACCGAAGCCATGACCATGGCCACTCGTATCGCTGTTATGAATAAAGGCATCCTGCAGCAACTCGATACCCCGCAGAATCTTTATGATAAACCCGCCAACCTCTTCGTTGCCGGTTTCATCGGTTCTCCGGCCATGAACTTCTTCCCGATGAAAGTCCGTAAATCAGGTGAGAACCTGTTTGTCGAAAATGAAACGATGAATATTAAACTTCCCAAGGAAGCAACTGGTACTTACGCCAAAATGGTTGGCAAAGACATCATTTTCGGTATCCGCCCGGACGACATCCATAACCCCGATTTCTCCCCCGCCAACATCCACGGCGAGAGAGTCGAGGCTACCGTTGATGTGACTGAGTTAATGGGTAACGAAATCTACGTTTATCTTGTCAGTGGCGGTGTCAACTTCTGTGCACGTGTCGATCCTCGCAGCCGCTATAAGATTGGCGAGAAGGTGAGCATGCTGTTCAATATGGACAATATCCACATCTTCGATCCATCTGTGAACGCAGAGAATCCTCCTGCAGTTCGCTAGATTGTAATTTCAACTTAAATGAGGTAGCGCAAGAGGAACTCTTGCGCTATTCTTATAAAAATTTTTGACAAGGAGTGACCATGTATAAAATCGTTTTGTTGCGACATGGTGAAAGCGAATGGAACAAGGAAAACCGCTTCACGGGATGGACGGACGTCGATCTTACTGAAAAAGGCATTAGTGAAGCGAAAGCTGCTGGAACCTTGATGAAACAGTCAGGTTTCGATTTCGATATCGCTTATACCTCTGTATTAAAACGCGCCATCCGCACATTGTGGCTGGCTCTGGAAGCCATGGATCTGATGTGGATTCCGGTGGTGAACAACTGGCGCTTGAATGAACGTCACTATGGCGCGCTGCAGGGATTGAACAAAGCTGAAACCGCCCAGAAATACGGTGACGAGCAAGTGCACATCTGGCGTCGCAGCTACGATACTCAGCCACCCGCCTTGACCCCGGATGACGAGCGATACCCAGGACATGACCGCCGCTACAAGGACCTTTCCAAAGCTGAGCTGCCTTTGACAGAGTGCCTCAAAGATACAGTGGCGCGCTTTCTGCCCTTCTGGCATGAAACCGTCGTTCCAGCAATGAAATCTGGCAAGCGTGTCCTTATCGTTGCCCATGGTAACAGCCTGCGCTCACTCGTTAAATACCTCGACAACGTTTCCGAAGAGGAGATCGTCGAGTTGAATATCCCCACTGGCGTTCCACTAGTGTACGAATTGGATGACGACTTCAAGCCCATCAAGCACTACTATCTGGGCGATCAGGATGCCATCAGGAAGGCAGCCGAAGCGGTTGCCAACCAGGGCAAAGCGAAGTAGTGTTTAGTAACTAGTCTCGCTGTACCATATATAAAGAAAAGATCATTTTTCCTTCACCCCAAACCCCTCTTCATCCCTTGTGTGGAGAGAGGCAGGGGTGAGGGAATTATTATTTAGGGGATTCTATAGTCTCTTGGAAAAACTCTTATTGTTGGAAAATTTTTTTTATGAAAAGAATGGCTCAGATGAACCAGTCGAATTTGTCAGTTTGATTTATTGCGTTTAATAAAGCGCGTTCCGAGTAAAAGGAGAAGTACCGCTCCCACCAGCGTGAAGACGCCCATGAAAAGGAACGCATCCGACCAGAGTTTTTCGGGGAAGAGGCGGATCAAGGAATCGTTCACGTAGAATAACCAGGTATCACCGGTGAAGAACAGATGGTGGAATTGGGTGAACAGTTCATCAAAATTGAGGGCAACCCCGACCAGAACGGCAGCGATTACCCCGAAGGTCAACAGGCTGCCACGAGATAGCCCGCGCATGAAAATATCTGTCCATTTCTTCAGGTGGCTCCAGATGAACAGACCGATCAGGACCGCGATCGATATGTACCATACGATCAGTGCTTTTTGGATGAGGTTCTTCACGTCAAGCATGTGACTAAGTTCGCGGTCGTTGTAAAAGGAGGTCCCGTCCTCAAATTTCAAGTCACCCAGGTAATCAATCCCGGCGCTATTGGTGAGGTAATTTAAAGAGATCTTGCCCCAATAAAGTCTGTCAGCGGTGGAAAAACCGAAATCGTCCCTGGGAAAATTCGGCAGGTTGTATTCATAGTCGAGGAAGAAAGGATTCAACAAAACCCGAATGGATCCCATCATCAGGAAAAAGGGGATGAGAATCGTGATTAGGATGGATAAAGCGAGATAGACTTTTTTCATTGCAGATCATTAACCTTTCCAGAGAGCAGGAAGTTGAGGACCATGGAGTTGGTGATCTGTTCGATGGGAGCCAGATCGTCGGTGAAAACCATTCCGTCTGAAGGGGGAGGTTGCAGACCGGCGTAGGTTTGAGCCATGATCTGCAGCACGAACTGCGGCGTGGATGGGTCACCATAGAGATACATGTAATTATCCATGAAGTTTTGGACGGTGGTTGGCTGTAGGGTGGCAAAGAGGATCGAGTTGTATGAGTCGGACAGATCGGTGACGTAGAGAGTAGGGAAAACGGTGGAAATTGTTGCGTATAGTGAATCAATCAGGCGGCGATCGCCGGGTGAACGTCCGATGTTAATCACAACAACTCCGTCCGGTTTGAGGTGGTCGCGCACGATCTCAAAGAATTCCTGCGTGGTCAACGAGTAGGGAATGTAGGGGGGGCGATAAGCGTCGATACTGATGACGTCATACTTCTTCCCGCTGTTTTCAAGCGCCCAGCGGCCGTCCTGAACGATCACGTTGAGGTTGGATTCATTCATATCGAAGTATTCGCGCCCCACTTCAACGATGACCGGATCGATTTCGATGCCGTCGATCTGCACATCCGGGAAGGCCGCCGCGGCCTCGCGAGCGGTGGTCCCGGCGGCCAGGCCGACAATGGCGACATCCTTGACGTCGGTGAGCGCTACCGGACCCTCGTTAAAAAATGGTGCAGAGAGCACCTGTTCCCAGGTGCCGTTGAAGTTGTATTGACCGGGTTGGTAGATCGAATGGATGCCCTGTCCCTCGTTGAGGCGCAGCATGGTGTATCCACCTTGCTCTATGACCTGGATGTAATTGTAAGCGGATTCGGTCTCGTAAACGATACCGTCGCTAGTCTTGTTGAAGCCGTTCACGCCGAAAATGAAGAGCACGAGAATGACAATTGGCATCCATAGGTGCCACCACAGCCGTTTGATGCCGCCGATCATGTATAAACCGATCAAAGCGACGATCATCAGCAACGCGCTGATGACCAGGAAGGTGCGGTAGGTGCCGATGGTGGGGATGAGCACCAATACCGGCAGGAATGTTCCGATGAATGAACCGAGGGTGGAAATGGCGTAGATGCGTCCGGAAACCTTGCCGGCTTGAGCGGTATCGGTGATGGCCAGGCGGATGGCGAAAGGCGAAGCCGTACCGATGAGTGTGACGGGGATGATCATCAGAACCATCACGGCGGTGAAGGAACCGAAGAGGACGCCGAGCTCGAGCTTGTCGAAGGCGTTGGCTGCGATGCGCAGAATGGGGCGGGCGATGATGGGAATAAGCCCGATGGCTAACGATCCCCAGGAAAGGATTTCGAAAAGCGTCTCGTATTTGGGGGAGCGGTCCGCCCAAGCGCCGCCGATGAAGTAGCCGGCGGTGAGGTAGACGAGGATGAGCCCGACGATGCTGGCCCAGACCAGGTTGGACGTGCCGAAGTAGTTCCCCAGCAGGCGTGAGGCGGCGAATTCCACCGCCAGCGACGCGAGCCCTGAGAAGAAGACGGTCACGTACAGGTATTTACGCATGAAGGGATTATACACGACCATGAAATGGTTGGAGAATAAAATCAGGACTGGATTGTTTTCGATGTATAAAAAAACCTTTGTAAAGGGGTCACTTATCGATAATTATCCATGCCATGGCTTTTTCAAGCTCGATCCGTGGTCTTTGACTCTTTCCGTCAAACAGGGCAATAATCTGTTCAGGGGAAAGGAAGTGACTGCGCATCAGGGCTAGTTTCTCTACAAAGGCGATAATTTTTCCTCGGAACAGATCGAAATTAGGCTCTTCAATGAGCAGCCGTCCACCGGGTTTCAGTACGCGCCACAACTCCGCGATGGTTTCAGCCTGGTTGAGCACGTGATGCAGCGCGTCTACCATGATGATGCAATCAAAAAAACCATCAGTGAATGGAAGTCTTTCCGTCCGTGTTCTGACAGTCTGTACCCCGACTTTTTTCTTTGCTTGACGAAGCATATCAAAGGTCTCGTCGGCAACGATAATTTGTGACGCCTTGTCATGCAAAAATTGGGAGACTCGTCCGGTGCCGCCACCGGCGTCCAATAATGTACCCTTTGGCATGTCAGGAACCAAAGATTTTAGCTTCAACGGATCGCTGGGATGGATAAAAGTCTCATATATTGGTGCGAGCAAACTGAAATGATCGAGTCTGTTTTTCAAAATACACCTGTATAAGAAATCCTATTCCTTCAAATATGGTTTTATACTTCGCCACTTGCTGGCCCGGAAAAGGAAAAGATTGATGATCTAATACATGTTACCAGGGAAATAATTCACCCATCCTGAAATATTGAAAGAATTCTTGCTTCAGGTTTTTCTCTGATTTATTTGATGCGTGTCGTCTGTCGGGGTGACACGGAGATAAATTCTTATGCCAAACAGACAAAGATTTGTATCTTCATTCACTTGAAAGTACGTCGCATTGCTGCGGTGGGGAGGCGTGGGCGACGCGTTCCCATGAGGCGGTAAGTTGCTCAAAAGACATATCGGTCTGGAAGTGATTAGGGATAAGTTGCGACCAGTAGATGCTGGCGTATTGCTGAATTGCCTTACCGTTCTTGATCTGGGAACATACCTTTTGTAAGAAGGTTTGTCCATTGAGTAGAACAGCATGTTTTTCCTGGTCGGATTGCGGTTGGTATGTTCCGGCGGTGATGCCGTCGATGCCAAACCAACTGGCGATGGCGTTCATGCCGGCAGCGTCGGTGAGAATATAGCCATTGATGGTCACCTTGAACATTTCAGATACCTTGGAGACAAGCTTGCCGTTCAAGTCACCCTGGCTGTCGAGCGCGAACGCGTCTGTCAGATCGTTGTTTTGAGCCTCGTCATAACGTGGATAGATGGGGAGGAACATGATCTGCGGCGGATCGGAGTAAAGGGTGAACACCATCCAGGCTTCCACGATCTTCGGGTCAGCCGCGGTCAGATCGTCCACCCGTACGAGCAAATAATTTTGCTGCTTTGCAGCCAATGACGTAGCCGCGTTGATCGAACCGGCGTCGGAATTATTCGAAGAGCCGAGGCGCGATTTAGATGCCAGCATATATCCACCCACCGCGCAAGCCGCAAAAAGAAGAAGGAAAAAGATCAAGGTGGGTTTTTTCATAGATCCGTCAGCAACGCCAAATTTCCCGATGGTTCAATCGCTACCCTTTAACTATACTTGCATTTTACCAAAATACAAACAACAGACAAACAAAAAGGCGGTGGATATTTCCGCCGCCCATAAAAATCGATTGATGGGTTTCTACCCGATCATGCTCTTGAGGGTAAACACGAGGATACCGAAGGCGAAACCGGCGCAGGCTACCATCGTGATGAAAGCGACTCGGCGGACCAGGTTCTCGTTGTGATAAAAGGTGATAGCTTTACGCATGACTTTGCGGGCGAACTCGGAGCGGGTGAGGACGGGGAGCATGAAGTCCCAGAAACGCAGCTCCAGTTTGTGCGCAAAGGAGACTTTTTCAACGGTATTCATGGTGGGGTTCATTGTGGTCATGGCTGCCTCTATCGGGAAGTTGAAAGTTTGAGGATGCTGCCTTTTTCATCCGCGGTGACGCGGACGGTGCGGGGCAGGGTCTTTCCGTCGGCGGTACGTACCTTGCCATTAAAGGTGAGCAAGTACTTGCCACCGGGTTGATTGTGGACACTCGGATGAACGCCGTGTAGTTCGGGGAACTGGCGGTAAACCGATTGACAAACGTGATTAATCGCGCTTGATTCCATTTTTGACTGCCTATTCTCTAGGACGGCGGCGCATAAACGCGGGGATGTCGAGATCGTTGGGTGTGCCGGCCATTTCAAATTGGGGAAGCGACATGGGCTGCGGAACGGGCTGTTCAAAGTAACTGGCTGCTTCCGACTGGGAAACCGGTTCGGAGACTGTTTTGCGGACCGGTTCGTATTTAAAGGAGCTATCCATTGCCTGACCACCAATGCCGGTGATCACCAGGGTTACCTGGGTGCGGTCCTGCATACGCTTGTCGTTGACCACACCGGGGATGATGTCGACGCGATTGCCGGTTTTTTGCTGCAAGTAGGTTAGGGCATCCGTGACTTCGCCGAAGGAGAGTTCGTCGCCGCCGGTGAAGTTGGCGATGATGCCGCTGGCGTTCTCCAGGTTGATGGCCTCGAGCATGGGGTGGTGCAGGGCGCGCTCGACGGCTTCCACGGCTTGATTTTCGCCTTCACCGTTGCCAATGGCCAGGAGCGATCCGCCGCCGTTCTTCATCATGTTGCGGATGTGAGAGAAATCGACGTTGATCAAGCCAGGTTGGGTGACCAGTTCGGAGATACCCTGCACACCCTGGCGCAGGATGTCGTCAGCCAGACGGAAAGCCATTTCGATGGGCAGGTCAACCGGCGCTACCTGGAGCAGGCGATCATTGGGGACGCTGATCAGAGTGTCAGTGAAAGGCTGCAACTTAGCAAGGCCTTCACGGGCGTTTTTGGTGCGGCGGCCCATTTCAAAGGTGAAAGGCATGGTGACGATGGCAATGACGACCGCACCGAGGCTGCGAGCCACGCGAGCGGCAATGGATATGGCGCCTGTGCCGGTCCCGCCGCCCATTCCGGCGGTGAGGAATACCATATCGGATCCAGCCAAAGACTGGTTGAGCTCTTTGTAGCTTTCTTCAGCGGCAGCTTCGCCAATTTGTGGATTGCCGCCGGCGCCGAGTCCGCGGGTGAGTTTTGGCCCGAGTTGAATTTTGGTGGGAGCGAGGGAGGTTTGCAATACCTGGGCATCCGTGTTGGCAGCGATAAATTCAACGCCTTCCAATCCGAGTTCGATCATGCGGTCAACGGCGTTCTGACCGCCGCCGCCGAGACCGATCACTTTGACAACCGGCGCCTTGGCGTCGATGGGGGTATGCTGTATGGGGGATGCTGGCATTGTCAGATTCATTTTTCACCTCTCGGATAACTGTGTTGCAATACTTGTACCATCTCCTGAAATCCTCTCGACCAGGCAGCCCTTGCTGCGTAATTCCGCCAGGGCTTCCTCTGAGAAGGACTGTTCTCCGCCAATGACGGTGATTTTTTCTGCCAGGGCGGCTTCCTCAATCGAAAAGCCAATAGTAGGTTGATATTTTCGTACGAAGGGCTTGATCACGTCCAGATGCCAATCGGAAACGCCCCACTCGTAGACGGGTAACAATAAATAATGTTTGATCGGGAATCGCGCTACAGGCGCCTCTTGTTTTTCTAAGGGCGTCTGATGAATCGAATTATCCTTGTGAATTTCGACCTTTTTTAATTTTGGCGCGAATTCCGCAGTGGTTCCATCAGCTTTGATCCAGGCGGAGGGGTAGGATGGATCGGTTTCATTGGCGCTCAGCAGCCAGTAATTAACACTGGCGATTTCGGTGTTGGACAGGAGGAAGTCTGACTGCTTGATCACGGCTTTGTATTCATCCGTTGTCAACGAGTGGGACAGATCACTGTCCTTCTGCCCAAGACCCAGAAGGAAGACTGGCAGGCTGCGTCCGATGGCGTTCCTGGCAGTTTCTTCCATCCACTCGTAATTGTTAAAGCCAATTTGGTCCTGGCTGTTAGCCGGGGTGGTGTAGGGTTTATTGTCCGACCAGCGCTCAAAGCCACCCTTGCCCCAGTCCAGCGGATGTCCATAAGTGCGTGCAAAGGCAGAGAGCCGCAGATGATTAAGCAGGTTCTTCTGGTTGCGGCGTTGCATGGAAAGCAGGCAACTGTGTAAAAAGGAAGTGTCCCAATAATTTCCACCGGGTTCCAGTGGTGGGAAGATCACGTTCAAGCCGGCGTTCAGGCACTCATTCGCCAGGGGCAGAAAATGGTCCAGAAAACTTTCCACCAGGTTGGCCTGCGCCCAGCCAGAATGAGTCCACATGTCATGACGGTTAGGTCGATCGAAAAGGATGATGAATTTGACACCCCAGGAGGCATACGCGTGCAACATCGCCTTGAGATCAACTACAGAGGGACTATCGGGCAGCGAAAGGGGAAGATGAACGATCGGTTCGATGGCGCAAACAACCAGACCGGTGATGAAAGCTTCTGGAATGGCACGAGTGGATTCCCCCTGGATGACCAACCAGGAAGCGTTCAATCGTCGCAGTTCAGGCAGCCATTTATCAAGATCCTGCTGGGTGAAATGCTGGGTATCAGGAAAATAATGAAATCCGATGCGATTGTTTTTCTGGGATTCGAATTCTGCGTTCATGAGGTCCTCGCAATTTACCAGTATGCGTAATGTAGCAAGAATCATGCCACGAAACCCGACGAATAAAGACCTGAACCTCTGCTATAATTTGGCGTTGATGATCCTTGTTACTGGTGGTACAGGTTTTATCGGTCGTAGTCTGATCCGCAACCTAGTAGATTCGGGGCGGCAGGTACGCATTTTGCTCCGCCCCTCGGCGGAGTCACCGCGTATCCCCAAGGGTACACCTGTGGAAGTGGCAGTGAGCAGCCTCAATGATTTCAGGGGGTTACGGGCAGCCATGCGTGACGTGGAAGTGGTTTATCACCTTGCGGGAGCGGAACGGCACAGCCATCAAAGCAATCTGAATCTAGTGGATGTGGAAGGTACAAAGCAGGTGGTCAACGCGGCCAAAGAAGCGGGAGTCAAACGTATTGTTTTTCTCAGCCACCTGGGAGCCAATCGTTCCTCCGCGTTTCCCATCCTCAAAGCAAAAGCCATCGCCGAAAAATGGATCATTGACAGCGGTGTTCCATACACCATTTTTCGCACCGATGCTATCTATGGGCCAGGTGATCAATTCACTGAACCCATACTTCAACTGCTTAAACGTTCTCCCGGCATTTTTTTGCTGCCTGGTCAGGAAGAGGTATTGCTTCAACCTCTCTTTGTGGAAGACCTGGTAACCTGTATGGTGTTGGCGCTTGACGACGAAAAGACCATTAACCGCGTATATTCAATCGGTGGTGTAGAGTTTCTCAGCTATCGCGAAATTGTGCGAATGATCGCGCGTCAGGTGGGTCTCAAGCGGATCTATCTACCCATTTCGCTGGGAAACATGCGTCGCCTGACGTTATGGGTCAATCAACTTGATAAGAAGTTTCCGATTTCGGTATTTTGGTTGGATACCCTGGCTGAAAATCGGACTTGTACCATCGATATTCTTCCGCGTGAATTTGGCATCATGCCCGCCCGATTGCAGCAAAAGCTTACCTATCTTAATCACTAATGGATATCACCTAATGCCTTCTCGATCTTTCTGTGTTCATGGTCACTTTTATCAACCTTCACGGGAGGATCCGTTAACTGGACGTATCCCAAACGAGATCGGTTCAGAGCCCTACAGCAATTGGAACGAGCGAGTGAATGATCGATGTTACCGCCCCAACGCGGAAATTGGCAACTTCGGAAAAATCAGTTTCAATATCGGTCCCACACTGACTCATTGGATGGATGTTTATGCACCTGAGACAATTAAGAAAATTGTTGAGGCTGATCGAATCAACCTGATTCGTCACGGTGTTGGGAACGCTATGGCGCAACCCTATCATCATACCATTTTGCCATTGGCCAGTCGCCGTGATAAGGAAATCCAGGTCAAGTGGGGGATTGCCGACTTCATCCACACCTTTGGGCATACCCCAAAGGGGATGTGGTTGCCGGAAACCGCGGTTGACTTGGAGACTTTAGCTGTGTTAGCGGAGAATGGTATCGTTTTCACGATTTTGGCTCCGTGGCAAGCGCAGACCAGAGGACTGAATTGGAACCATCCTTACTTTGTCAGGCTGCCAGGCGGGAAGAAAATTACGATATTCTTTTATAACGACGCGATTAGTAGCAGTATCAGCTTTAGCCCAAATGCAACAACCAATGCCGACCAGTTCATCGAAATATACCTTAAAGACCGGTTTAATGAGGACGGCAGCGATGAGCTAGTCATCGCTGCATCGGATGGTGAACTTTATGGGCATCACCAGCCTTTCCGAGACAAATTCTTAGCATATTTACTTGATGGGGCTCTTTTAGAAACGGGTATCCAGACTACCTATCCCGCTTACTGGCTACAGGGACACGCTGTTGACCAAGAAATCGAAATTCGAGAAAAGACATCATGGAGTTGTTTCCATGGCGTTACGCGCTGGTCGGATGTGTGTGGATGTACCCCATCTGCGCTTTGGAAGAAAGGGCTACGCAATGCGCTGGATTATCTGGCAATTTGTGTTGATAATACGTATGTGAATCGCGCCAAGACCTGGTTGAAGGATCCTGATGAGGCTCTTGAAGATTTCATTCATGTGGTGCTTGGGGAAACAGATTATCCACAGTGGCAATCTCTCCATACTCATAAGGGATTTGAGGAGAAGAACTCGCTCGCTTTGAGACGGCTCATGCAGGCGCAGTTTGAACGTCAACGCATGTTCACCTCATGTGGTTGGTTTTTTGAGGAATTTGATCGCATCGAGCCCGCAAATAATCTAAAATATGCCGCTCAGGCGGTAGTGCTTACTGAAGCAGCTACTGGTCAACGAATTTTTGAGGAATTATTACCATCTTTCCATGTTATTCCCGGATCGATTAAACAATCCAGCGCCGAGGACTATTTCTCGACGCTGGTAGATCAATTTCGGTCAAAAATTCAGTGGCTGTAAGCTCTAACTTTTCTGATTGATATATGCGATTAAGTTTTCCACCTGGTAGGCAGAATTTTTGTCTGCTTTTTGCAAGGTTTTCATCACCTCGTGACTGCCAAGTAGGGTTTCGAGGGCTTCATTTTCAGTGGAGTCTGGTAGCGCGCGGGTTCGCAGGACAGCGATTGTCATCATAGACCAAATCAGAGTGGCAAAGGCATCACGGTTATACCAAAGGATACCTTCGAATCGGTTGAACTGAAGGAAGGATTGGATTTCGGGAATGGAGAACCAACCTGACACAATTTCAGGGATTGATAAGCGCGATGCGTTATTGTACCAATCCTGCTGAGTGGTAATCAGCTTCAATAGCTGTACAGAACGCAGGCTATCCTCCTCTGAAATCTCCAGATCCTTAAGAGTCTGGGCAAATCCCTTGTAGAATTGCCATTCGTCCGCTCTGGTTTGCGAACGCATTCCATCTAAATCGGTATCCTGGTAATGTCCTATCTGACCGATGAATGCCCAGGTAATCAAGGTGTAAAAATTGGCGCGTGAAAGACCTGAATCAATAAATTTGAGGGCTGCCTGGGTTTTCGCGGTCATCGAAGGATCATGAAGACAACAATTCTTTGATAAATTCATTACTGCTTCAAAAGAACGACGGAATTCGTCAATCGCAAGTTTGCGGGTAGGGAGCGGTCCGATGCTCTTTTCAATACCATCAAGCAGGGAAGAAAACTTGTTCTCCGCTTCTTTAATAACATCTGGAGATACAGGCGAATTCAACTTGAACAGGTAATCGAAATAACCAGGATTGACGATTTCACGGAATGGCTGCAGGACAGGTTGGAGGAAGAGCTCTTTTAGCGCTGTCTGTACATCAGGGACACCGCGGTAACCCAGAAAATCGTATAGACGAGCGTAGTCATGATTGGCATCAGGAAGCACCACGCGAAATTCATGGAAGACATGGTACTCATAACCATTGAGGTGAATACGAAATCCTTCATCGAAGAGTTGTTTAAGTGGGCGAATAAACTGTAGACCTGATGAGAAATCGCGGAAAATCACAAACGCTTTGCTGTTGCGGGAGAGACCGAGCGCGGCGGTGAGCTCGATGTGCGCGGTTTGTCTTGATTTACCCGTACCCGCAAGTTTTCGCGACGAGGTTTTTATGTACCCACCGGTAGATGTGTAACTATTGTTATACAGAACCAGGTTGTGATCGTTACCCTGCCCGTTGGTAAATGCGTATACGTTATCGTTAGATTTTCCATCCTCCGCGATAAAGTCAAAAAGCCAAAAGTCCTCAACTCCTGAGAAAAGGCTGCGTTTTTGAAGTAGTGGGAAAATCTCACGGCGGTGGCGTTCGACCAGGTTTTGATTGACCTTCTCGTCCAAATAAGCGCGTCGGTATTCCATGCCATATTTCTCGGCGAATCCTTCGATCTGTCCATGCCCCAACATGGGCAGACCAGGAAAGGTAGCCATGAGCGTGCACACACCAAAGTATTTATCGCTGTCGCCAAACTGGTCAATGGCGGTCTTTTCGTCCGGGTTGTTCATGAAGTTGACATATCGCTTGAGGATCTCTGGTTCAAATTCAAGGGTGTTCTTGAGCAGTTGCTTATAGCCGGAATTGTTCTCGTCACGCAGCATGTGCATGAAGGCGCTGTTGTAAACTCGGTGCATTCCAAGGGTACGCACAAAGTAGCCTTCCATCATCCAAAAGGCTTCAGCGAGCAACAGCGTGTCTGGCGCTTCCACAGCAATGCGGTCAACCACGTTGCGCCAGAATTCTTCGGGCATGGCGGATTCGAATTGTTCATGGGTGAGGGCGTGTTCCGAGCGCGAGGGAATGGCGCCGCCTTGTCCGGGCTCGGGGAACCACAATCGTTTCACCTGTTTTTTAGCCAGAGTCATGGCGGCATCAAAACGGATGATGGGAAATCTTTTGGCGACAGACAGGATGGTCTGGTAGACCTGTTCGCGAACTTCAGCTTTAAGATAATCGAGTTGGGCGGTATCGTTCCAGGGCATGGAGGTGCCATCGTTGCCGTGATATATGTAACGGGTCTGTCCGTTTGTACGGTCGATACGGCGGAAAACGACGGCAGCATCAGTCTTATCGAAATAGTGGTCTTCTATCTGGATGATAATCCCAGGATCGTTTGAGAGATCTGGACCGGTGAAGGTGTAAGAAGGATAAGGGCAACGATCCAGACCAAGGAACCATTCAGGATGATGAATGACCCAATCTGAATCGATACCCATGTGGTTGGGTACCATGTCACTGGCGAGGCGAATCCCATGCCGCCAGGCCAGGTCACGCAGACTCGCGTAGGCGGCGTCGCCACCCAGGTCAACAGCAATGGAGTAGGATGATAGTGAATAAGCAGACGCAATGGCTTCCGGGTTGCCGCATAGCTGTTTGATCAACGCTGAAGCCCGGCTGCGTTCCCAAAGGCCTATTAGCCACAGACCGGTAACGCCCGCCTTCGCTAAAAATTCCAACTCGGCTTCAGGAATTTGGTCAAGGTGGGTAATAGACTGTTGATATTTTTTGCTTAACTGATCTAGCCAGACGTAGGTATTCTTGGCAATCAACACCAGTCCAGGCATCCATTCACGGTCGGGACTGAAAGCCACCCGATCACCAGCCGCGCAGCTCATGGCCAAGAGTGAGGCCTGATCATAAACGGGGATTGGTACAGGTCCGGGACCGCCAAAGGTAAGTTTCTCTTCCTCTTTTATCAGGTCCAGGCTGGTAAGAATCCGATACAGGTATTCACCCAGGAAACTGGCCCAATGCTCACGGATATATTCGAGCTGGCCAGTGAGCGAATGGGGAACAACACGCGCCGGACTGAGCAACAAATCGATCAGGGATTGGCTCTGGGGTCCAAATCCGGGACTCTTTTCGAAATATCCTTTGAGTTCTTCGTAAGCACGATGAAACACACGGCTCTGATCAAGTTGAGGGCTTTCAAAGAACTCGGCAGTTTGATCCAGAGCTGGGTTGTGGATAGTGACACAATAAATAATCAGCTCTTCCAGAACAAGCTGGCGGTTAGGCATTCCTTTGGTATTCCCAGCGAGGTAATCCTCGATGGTCATTTTTTTGTTATAAACCGCAACAGGGGGAAACTCCTTGAGAAACAGAGAAAGTACTTCATCTGTCGCGTCGCTGCTCAGAGATGTGTTCAGTTCGTTCAGAGCGTTTTCGATCGCTCTCTTGTCTACCTGTTGGCGGTAAAGGAAGAGCACGTAGTGAAAAATCTCATCGATCAAACCAAGCGCGTTAACCTGGCCGGATTTCAAAGTCAGCTCGGGAAAATGTAAAAGGTCGCGCTGCTGATTCACTTTTCTGACAAATTGCCGAACAGCGTACAGGTCGGCAAACAGCACATTGCCATCCAGGGCAAAGAGGGTTTGGTCAAACTGATATTTATCACGGACCTGACGAGAGATATGGAATTCCATACTTTGCTCCCTGGGTGAAGAAATCTTGATTGATTGAATTATATACTTGAAACGGAGGGGTTGTTGTTATAGAAGGTTTTTATGCGCGTAAAAAACGCCAGTTTCAGCAGAAAGGGTGACTTGCGTGATCTGACCACTTTTTTCAAGCAACCCATTCAGTGTTGTTTCTGTTTTTTCGGGCGTCCAGCAGAATACAGAGTTGATTTTTTTTAATGAAGAAAGCCCTACTGAGGACAGGTATTTCAGCACGATATGCTGCCGCGCTTGATTTTCGGTTATGAAGCGTGCTTTATCGACAATATCAGGATGGTAACGGTGAACTAGTTCGTATACGAAAGCGTAACGCCAGCGGCCAGCTTCAGCGATGGAGACGGGGAGGATACGCATGTCTGATTGTAACTGATCTAAAGCACGATTGAAACCGGAGTCTGATGTACGGCGAGTAAGGTGAGCAGCTTTTCGAAGGGAAATGGTATCGAGAGGTCCTTCATGGAGAAGCGCTTCGAAAACCAGTTTGGATTCAAGTGGAAGGGTACCACTACGGTACTGCTCCTCAAAATCCTCTTCAGGAGAACCAAAGTTGGGGGTAAGTGCATAGAAGTACGGAGCTGTTTCAAGAGAGATGAATGTATTCGTATGTTTGATCACGCGGGCGTAGTACCAGACCTTTTTGTCTAGCATGCTGTCTTTCCACTCCCACGAGATGTTACCTGGATCATCGTGTTCATCGGGGACGGGGCGGTTACCGGCTACCGCTGTCCAAAGTGAGGGGAGCTCTACACCTTTCTTGGGCCAGAAGAAGATGAATCCACGCTGGTTGACATATTCGATAGCTTCCTTTACGTGCTTAAGGCGTTTCTCTAGGGGATACCTGTAAATAGATGCCCGGTATTCCAGAAGCCGTTGTTCGGTAATCTCGACCATGCGGGAGATTTTACCACGTCCTGAAAATGTGTTCTAGGAAGATTTTAGGCGATATTTACGGGTAAATCTTCAAACTCGAATTAAATGATAATTTCGAATGTTATAATTTTTTTAGTAATTATTTAATCAGAGAAATGTAATCAATTTTTGAAGCAAATCAGGAGGAAAACAATGAAGAGACTTCATAAGGTAGGAACGGCAATAATTCTCGTATGTTCCTTATTACTAAGTAGCTGTACCGCAACTTACACAGAAACGATTCCAACAGTGGTTCCAACAATTCTTAATCCAGTGGCTTCTATGACAATTGCACCCGAGCCTACCCCTGAACCTACCCCTGAACCGATTGCCTGCACAATCGCATTCGATACTGATCGTGATGGCAATCGTGAGATTTATTCAATGGATTCCGATGGCAATAATTTGCAAAATCTCACGTTGGATGAAGGAAATGATTCTGATCCTGCCTGGTCTCCAGATGGAAAACAGATAGCATTTGTCTCTGATAGGATCAATGATCCATCCGGAGGACGACATATTTATATTATGGATGCTGATGGAGGAAATGTTCATCAATTAACCCAGGAGAACGATAGCCAGACTCCTGATTGGTCGAATGATGGCAACGTGGTGACGTATTCCTCAAGTGGCGATGTTTTTATCATCAAAGCGGATGGAAGTGCTCCAGCAGTAAATTTGACAAACAGTACTGAACAAGATATTGCCCCTGTATTTTCACCGGATGGCAGCCAAATTGCTTGGCTTTCAGGAAAAGATGGCCAATGGAATATCTTCGTTATGAACACAGATGGAAGCAATATTCAGCAGATCACTGACAATGGTAAAGCATATGATGTAGCATGGACGATCCAAGGGCAAATATTTACTCATTATGAAAGCCCGAAGGGTATCTGTTTTAATTGTTTGATGAATAACGATGGATCAAATGTGAGTGACGCAGGTGGAAAGGGTGAGATCCAGAAATATATTCCCTACTTCACTTTGGAAGGGTATCGCGTCGAACTCGTCGCCGGAAACATGCTATCTACAGACAATGAAATTTACCTGGTGGGTGAGGTATATCCTGATATTTTCAAAAACATTACCAATAATGCGGCAGACGATTACAACCCTGATTGGCCAGCCAACTGTGGTCCTTATTATGGCGCGGCAGCCATTGAAATGACCGAAAGCCAGGAAATCGAGTCTCAAAAGGAAATTGTCATTGGATATACGGGAGATCGGGACGATTTTGATGAGGCAAATAGGCAAAAGGCATGCAGCGAACTCGGCGTTGAATGCAAAGAGGGGAGAGACATCACTGAGTTGATCGATCAGGGTGTGGATGTGATCGTTTACTTCTCAAATCGATGGAATGTTCTCGGAGACTCGATGAAAATCCATGATGCTGTCATGAATCGAATTTCTGTCGTGGTGGTGAATGCGGAATCCAGCGAAACTAATAAACCCAATGAACCCGGAGTCTACAATCTCTCCATTGATTCTGTCGCGACGGATGCAATGCTGGATTGGATGTTCAAAAAAATGAATGGTAATGGAGATTTCGCATACTTCAATGTTGGGGGCAGTAGTTTCCATCAGGAGTTAATCGATGGGATTCTCAAAAAGTATCCTGACATTCAAGCCAAAGCGATTCCCGCCAGATACGATGGTTTAGCGATGACAGACGATCAAATCAAAGCTCTT
Organism: Anaerolineaceae bacterium; assembly: GCA_034430175.1. Taxonomy (GTDB): domain Bacteria; phylum Chloroflexota; class Anaerolineae; order Anaerolineales; family Anaerolineaceae; genus UBA6107. Next base: position 151,027 of record DAOUFI010000022.1, read on the forward strand.
ATTAGCGCCAACCCCGAGCTGGGAGCCATATGGGCTGATGAATTTGTCCCAAATTTATTTTGGGCAATCTCTGGAATCGAGGCTGATCATCTCCCGATAATCCCTTGCGAAGCAAAGCAAGAAATATGGGAGGCATGGAAGAGCGGCATGGATATGGGTTCTCCGCTGCAGTGTGTCTCCATCGTTGCCCCAGGCGGTTTTGGGTATGAAGGGATTTATATCGCATACTATTTGGCATCGGGAATGCAGATCAACCCTGAAAAATTGGGGGGAATTTATGGTAATACCCTGCAATATGAATTCTCATTTGTTACAAATGATAATTTGAATGAATGGATGAATAAGTCAGGTATATTTGAGTTAAGAGGCAGTAATTACAGAATTCCCGCAAAAACACCTGATGAAATTAAAACTGCATGGTTCGAATAATGATTTTGTGTAATAGGTGAGTTAATCAAGAAAGGCATTTCAGTAAATCTGAAACGCCTTTTTTGTTTGTTTTTCTTTGGATTAATCAAAGGGCTTGAAGTATATGCGTGATGATATTTGAACCGCTGCCGCCGATATTTTGCGTCATGCCGTAGCGTGGATTGGAAATCTGTGTTCCTTCAGCTTCTCCGCGCAACTGCTGCACCACCTCGACGATCTGGTACATGCCGGTGGCACCAACCGGATGCCCACGTGCCTTGAGTCCACCCCGGGTAGCGACAGGGATCTTACCAGTGGGGAGGATGGCACCGTCATTAGCCAGGCGTGGACCTTTACCACGTTCAGCGAAGCCGTTGGCTTCGAGAGAAAGGGCAGCCATGATGGAGAAGGCATCATGAAGTTCGAATACGTTAATATCTTTAGGCCCAATGCCAGCCTGGTCGTAGGCTCTCTTACCGGAGATCTCAGCGGCTTTTAACCAAAGCGGGTCAAAACGTTGATCGATCGCAATGCTATCCGTGGCGGCTGCAGAAGCGGCTACTTTGATGATGGGCATTCCTTGTGTCGACTTCACCCACTCAAGAGGTACGAGAACGGCTGCGGCGGAACCATCACCGATGGCGGAGGCGTCCATCAGGTTGATAGGTTCGGCTACCATTCCAGCTTTGGCATAAACTTCGGCGGTGATGGGTTCGTGAAAGCGCGCGTAGGGATTATGGACGGCATTAGCGTGGGCATTGATCGAAAAAGCAGCGAAATCTTCTTTTTTCCAACCATATTCGTGCATATAGCGACGCATGATCAACGCGTTAAGAGCGACAAACGAGACACCTTGCGCGACTTCCCAATCAGCATCGGCAGCGGTCGCCAGCTCGGAGGTGATTTCAGCGGTTGGGCTGTCAGTCATCTTTTCAACACCTACAGCAAGCACACTGTCGACCTGACCCGATGCCACTGCCATCACCGCACTGCGGAAACTGGCGGCACCGGAGGAACATGCGGCTTCCAGACGCAGTCCTTCAGCAAATCGCATGCCGATCCAATCTGCGATATAGGCACCTAAGTGCTGCTGCTTGTTGGCAGAACCTGACATCATGTTACCAACGTAAACTGCGTCTACACGGTCAAGACCTGAGTTCTGCAACGCAGCCAGAGCGGCGTCTCCAGCTAATTCGCGCAGTGATTTATTCCATTGTTCTTCCACCCTTGTTTGTCCAATTCCAATGACAGCTACTTCGCGCATGTTTCATCCTTTCGTTTGCTTACTAAATTATATGGTGAAAGGCTATCAACATCTATCAATTACCGCTGGAAAAGGTTTGAGGTTTATAATTCGGAAAACCACCTCATTGGAGAATCTTTTGAATAATAAATTTTCTCGGTTCATTTTCATTATTTTGGTTTTTTCACTTGCCCTTTCCGCTTGTACTACTGGTGCGCAAGCCAATGGAAAAAACCAACCGGCTCCGACAGCCACATTCACCCCATTTACTATGCCTGCAAAGTTATGGATCGATCCGGCAATTCCAGCAGCCCTCTCTGGGAAATTAATGGCTCAAAGTGCCATCCAGACTGTTGACAACCGTGATGAGGCAAGTCTCTTTTTTGAGCCAAATGCATCTATTAAAATGGATATTTTGCAGGATGGAGCAATCACCTGGGTTTACGCGCTCGAGGCGCCGTTCCCGACGGTAACCGATCAGATAAGCGCGTCCCAGCTAATTCATTTCTGGAAGGGTGAGGACGTTGGCGATTTGCCATTTACAATGATTGAAGTCAGTCAAGAAACCATGGCTGTGTTCGAAAAATTGTGGGGTAGCGCCACCGAAGGTAGGGTAAGTGTGGTGGATGAAACGCAATTGGCTACCAATGATTTCACGCAAATGCAAACCTGGGCAATTGTCCCATTTGATCAAGTCGCCCCGCGTTGGAAGGTAATCAAGGTTGATGGAATCAGCCCGCTGGATAAACCGATGGATGTAGACAATTATGCCTTGACGGTTTATTTCAGCATGTCGATGGAAAAGGATGATCCTTCTTTAAAGAATGATGGCCTGATGTTATTAGGGAGATTACCTGTCACCAATCGCGATGAAGCGAAGATGACTGTGTTGATGATGACCGGAACCACCGCCATGGTGCGCACCACAGCCTACAAAATGGAACTTAACGGCGTCGATTACCCGATTAAGGCAATCAAAGATTGGTTCAAGAATGCAGATCTGATCCATGTGAGCAATGAGATTTCATTCAACCCGGATTGCCCGTACCCGGATCCCTTCCAGGCAGGGCTGCAATTCTGCTCGAACCCCAAATACATCCAAACACTACAAGATTTGGGTGTGAATGTGGTAGAACTGACTGGGAACCACGTCAACGATTATGGTCCAGAATACTTTGTGGATACGATCAATACCTACGAGGGGTTAGGGTGGAATTACTATGGTGGTGGGATTAATGATGAAATGGCACGACAACCGATCAAGCTCGAGAGTAATGGCAACAAAATCGCTTTCATTGGCTGTAATACAGAAGGGCCAACTCAGGCTTGGGCTTTGCCTGACCGTGCTGGCGCGGCCAAATGCGATATGACATATTTCACCGATCAGATTAAGGCGTTGAAATTGGAAGGGTATGTGGTTATCGCCACTTTCCAGACTGCCGAGGTGTATACCAATTACACTTATCAAGGATATGTAGCCGAGGATTTCGATAAGTCTGCTCTTGCTGGCGCAGATATTGTCAGTGGCTCCCAATCGCACACACCAATGAGCTTCCACTTTGTTAATAACAGCCTGGAACATTATGGGCTGGGCAACTTTTTGTTTGATAACATGACTTACGCGGTCATTGGTGAGAAGATTCGCCGCGAGTTCATTGACCGGCATATCATTTATGATGGGAAATATATCAATACCGAGTTGCTCACCGCCATCCTGGTGGATTGGTCGCAGCCCAATCCGATGACAGATGAGGAACGGAATGACTTTTTAACCGATATGCTTGGACACGGTGACTGGAAGTGAGGAAAGATGAAGATCATTGATGTTACTCTGGATATGACACCGGGCATGCCCGTGTGGCCGGGGCAGGAGAATGTGACTCTGGAACGCCATCAAAAGATCGAAGATGGTGCCCATGCCAATGTGTCATTCTTCGGCGCGAGCGTTCATACTGGCACTCATGTGGATGCGCCATTTCATTTTTTGCCTGATGGCGATACCGTTGAAAAACTTCCGCTGGATGTGCTTGTGGGGGCAGTCCAGGTGGTGCAGGTGCCAAGCAACGCGATCGTTATCAACCGCGAAGTGATCGAATCTCTGAGGATAGAACCTATCGTTGAGCGAATTCTATTCAAGACGACCAATTCCGATTTTTGGCGACGGCCTGAAGATCCATTCAACCAGCATTTCATCGGGGTGGATGAAAGTGGGGCGCAAGCGCTGGTGGAAAAGAAAATGAAACTGGTTGGTATCGATTATCTGTCGGTGTCACCGTTTAAGAAGAGCCAGCCGACTCATGACGTTCTGTTGGGCGCAGGTGTGATCATCATCGAAGGGTTGAATCTTGCCAATGTCAGCGTGGGTAAATACATGCTTTACTGCCTGCCTTTGAAACTAAAAGGCGCTGACGGTGCTCCGGCACGGGTCATTCTTGTGGAAGGCTAAAAGAATCTCAAATGTAGTTTTATGATAGGATTTAACCAGTAATGAAATCAAAACTCTATTGAGAGGGTATATGGTCGATCTGCCGGATAATGAGATTCTATCGAATTGCCTGGACACCAGTTTTTGGACGTGGTCGGCACAGGCGCACGTCTCTCCTATCGCTGTGAAGAAGGCAAAAGGGGTGTATTTCTGGGATGTTAACGGTAAACGTTACCTCGATTTAAATTCAATGACCATGTGTGTGAATATTGGTCACGGCGACGAGCGCGTTATCCAGGCGATCGCAGACCAGGCGCGCGAATTACCTTACGCGGCACCAGGAATGGCGACCAAACCCCGAGCGATGCTTGGGAAGTTGTTGAAAGAGATCGTTCCCGAAGGTTTGACGAAATTTCTGTTTACATTGGGTGGAGCGGACGCCAACGAGAACGCCATCAAATTGGCACGTGCATATACTGGTAAACACAAGATCCTGACGCGCTACCGCTCTTACCACGGCGCTACATATGGAGCCATTGCTGCCACGGGAGATCCACGGCGCAATATGTGGGAACCGACCGTGATGCCGGGGGTGGTGCATTTCCTCGACCCGTATCGCTACCGCTCGACGTTCCACCGCACCAACCCGGATATCAGCGAAACCGAGTTCACCCAGGATTACCTCAATCACTTGGAAGAGATCATCCAGTACGAAGGCGCGGACACCATCGCGGCTATTTTATTGGAATCAGTGACTGGGACAAATGGCATAATTATCCCTCCAGAAGGTTACCTGCAGGGTGTACGTGAACTTTGTGATAAGTATAGGATTGTATACATTGCCGATGAGGTGATGAGTGGATTTGGACGTACCGGTGAGTGGTTTGCCGTAGATCACTGGCATGTGAAACCCGATATCATGACGATGGCCAAGGGGTTGACCTCCGCCTACGCGCCGCTTGGATGTGTGGCCATGCGTCCGGAAATCGCCGCCACATTCAACGAGAAAGCATTCGAGGGCGGGTTGACCTATAACGCCCATCCCATCTCTCTGGCGGCGGCTATCGCAAATATCCAGGCTATGAGGCAGGATAACATGGTTGAAAATGCCATGAAAACTGGCATGGTAATGAGCGATATGCTTGAAGAGTTGGTGGAACGGCACCCTTCGGTTGGGGATGTGCGCTCGATTGGTTTGTTTGGCGTGATCGAGCTTGTCACGAACCGGCAGACAAAGGAACCAGTGGCACCATTTGGAAAAAACAGCCCTGAGATGCTCGAATTAAAAAAATTCTTGCTGGATAGAGGCGTATTTGTCTATACTCACTGGCACACGATCCTGCTGATCCCACCCTTGATCATTACCCCTGAAGAATTGGCTGAAGGTTTTGCGGTGATTGATCAGGCTTTGGAGATCACAGATAGAAAAGTACAAAGTTAATGGTATGGAGGGTAAATGACACAGACTGAAAAAGTGATCGTAATCGGAGGAGGCCCTGCAGGTATGTCTGCTGCGTTATACGCTGCCAGGGCTGAGCTTCGGCCGTTGGTTCTGACAGGAATGGAATTGGGTGGCCAGGTTGCATTAACCAATACCATTGAAAACTATCCTGGCTTTCCCGATGGGGTCGGTGGGTCGGAATTGGGAGAATTATTCCAAAAGCAGGCAGAAAAGTTCGGCGCGAAAGTGGAATACGATTCCGCGATCGGAGTGAACCTTTCTGTTCACCCCTTTATAGTGAAGACATACAATAAGGACTATAGCGCGGAAGCCCTGATCCTCGCGACTGGTGCCAGTTCGGTACACTTGAACGTGCCGGGAGAGAGTGAACTCATCGGTAAGGGCGTTTCATATTGCGCCACGTGCGATGGCTGGTTTTTTAAAGAAAAGAAAGTTGTCGTAGTAGGTGGTGGTGACAGTGCTCTTGAAGAGGCTCTTTTCCTCACACGATATGCTTCCAAGGTGTCGATCGTTCACCGCCGCAACGAGTTCCGCGCTGGAGCATTACTGCAAAAGCGGGTCATGGACAATGAGAAGATTGATTTGATACTGGATACTATCGTTGAAAAAGTGCTTGGGAGTGAAAAAGTCGAGGGAGTAGTTCTAAAGAATGTCAAGACAAATGAGACCAGAGAATTCCCTACCGACGGTGTATTTGTGTTTATCGGGCACACCCCAAATACCGCGCTTTTCAAGGGTCAATTGGAAATGGATGAAAAAGGATTTCTCAAACGGGATGAGAAAATGCAGACATCCGTTGCTGGTGTGTTTGTTGCCGGTGAGATCGCTGATTCGGAGTATAAGCAGGTGATAACATCAGCGGGAATGGGAGCAGCCGCTGCCATACAGGCAACAAGGTACCTCTCAAATAAGAGTTAAAAACACAACCGCGGACTTGCAAAAAGCCGCGGTTGTTTTATCATCACTAAGTTGGTTATGGAGCCGAAGTTGGCGAGCTGGTTCCTGACCATCCAAAGACGCGGGCTTCGCTGGTGGCTCCGTTTGTTTCATAAATTGGAGTGCCATCGCTGTTTGAACCAGCCTGGCGGGCGACAACCACCCACCAGCGGAAAATGTGGCTGATATTGTCGGTAGGTCTCAATGTCATAGGAACGATGACTTTGGTATCGGTAACGTAGAGCACAACTCTATTCACGCCATTGGAGGTCACATCTTCGATGGTCACCTGGTAATACTCATTTTCGCGTAGCGTCCCAACTGAAGACCACTGAAGTGTGATGGTATCCGTGTTATTGGCGAAGACGATGCCGTCTTCTGGTAACAGTAGGCTGGGAGCCGGGTAGGGTGGTGGTGTGGTTGGAGTAGGCGTAGGTCCTTCGGTTGGCAGGCGCGCGCACAAGGGGATCTTGATTTTTTGTCCTGACCAAACAAAATCAGAGGTCAAACCATTGTAGTCCTTGAGGGATTGGACAGATACATTATAGTTCGCTGCGATCCCGCTCAGTGTATCGTCTGCTTTGACTACGTAATCGATTGTCTGGCAGGCCGCGCTGGTCGCTTGTTCTTCACTCAGAGTAGCGGTTGGTAATGGAGTCGGCGTCAGCGTGGGCTGCGGAATCATGATCGTTTGTCCCTCAGTTAGGGTGCAATTGGTATCCAGACCGTTAAGATCTATGATACTCTGAACTGATACATCATAATAAACTGCAATGCTGATACACTGGTCGTTCGCTTTAACAACGTAGGGTGTAGGGGGTAAAGCAGTAAAGGTAGGTTCCAGCGTGGGTGAAGAGGATGGCATGAGAGTGGCAGTACCGGTAGGCGTGAGGGTAATTGTCGCTTCAGGTGTTGGGGAGGTAACATGGCCGGTTAGATTTAAGATCATGTACACAAGACCAGCGCCAACCGCCAGAACCAGCAGGATCAAACCCAAAGCTGCAGGGAGACTCAATTTGAGCTCAGGCAACTTGGGGCTTTCCACCGAATTTTCTTTAACAGGTTTTGATGTGACTGAAAAGTTGCGTCCACAGACCAGGCAGCGCGTCGCATTCTCACTTAAGCGGGTACCGCAGGTCGGGCAGACTTTCATCGTCGGATTCGTTTTTTCAGGGCTCATAGATTTTTCTCGCTTGAATGCCGCATTATACCATAGCGGAATTTTTGACTTTGTGTCCTTTTCTTTCGGATTGGATTATGTTATTCTTCCAACCTGATGATCAAATCAGGCTTGTATGTGCATATTCCTTTTTGTAACCGCAGATGCGGTTACTGTGATTTTAACACATTTGCTGGGCAATCCCATTTGATTCCACAATACGTGAGCGCGCTTTGTCAAGAGCTTGCCTGGGTGAGGAAACGATACGCCACACAGACGAGTATCGATTCCATCTTCTTTGGTGGGGGCACCCCCACCATGCTCGAACCCTCGCAATTCGAGGTAATCTTGAGGCAACTCCGACAGACCTTTGAGGTCGATGATGATTGTGAAGTAACAATTGAGGCAAACCCTGGCACGGTCAGCGCTGAATCACTGAAGGATTTAAAAGCTTTGGGATTTACGCGTGTCAGTTTTGGGATGCAGTCAGCACATTCGCAGGATTTGAAGGTTCTCGATCGGCGACACCAATATGTGGATGTGGTGAATGCAGTTGCATGGAGCAGGCAAGTGGGATTTGAGCATATTAATTTGGACCTTATCTTTGGCATTCCGGGTCAGACCCTTGAACACTGGAAGACTAATCTCTACCTGGTAACGCAATTACCCGTAGATCATCTCTCATTGTACTCGCTGATTCTGGAGGAGGGGACGCCGCTTGATCGTTGGTATAAACGCGGTTTGGTGGATCGAATCGACGATGACCTGACGGCGGATATGTATGAAACTGCCATGGATATTTTAGCGGAGCGCGGATTTGCCCAGTACGAAATTTCCAACTGGGCAAAGGTTCGTCCGGATGGACTTGACGCCCGATGCAGGCACAACCTGAATACATGGCGCTATCAGCCCTATTTTGGGATGGGTGCAGGAGCCCATGGATTTGTTGAAAACATAAGGACACAGAATGTGAGTCACATCCACACGTATCTGGATAGGATCAGCAAATCAGTTGGCGATTGGCCTGCCGCTGACACAGTGGATCATTTATCTGTGTGGGATGAGATGCAGGAGTGGATGATGGTCGGACTCAGAAAGGTCGAAGAGGGGGTGGTCAAAAATGACTTCGAGAGCCGGTTTGGACAGCCAATAAGTGCTGTATTCGCGCCACAAATCGAAAGGCTCGAAAAGCAAGGATTGTTAGAAGATCGAGGGGAATCGATTCGATTATCGAAGCGTGGAATTATGCTTGGAAACAGGGTGTTTGCTGAATTTGTCGGGAACGAAAAGCCCACGTTCCTTGATTGAGGTCAATACACAAACACCTGTGTTCCCAGACCGATTGTGCTCATCTCACCGGATTTCATCGCGGGTGTCAACCATCTGAAAAGCCATTTTGCTTCATTGGTACGCATGTTCACGCAGCCGTGGCTCATCTGTGTGCCAAAATTGGTATGCCAGTAGGTACCGTGGAAGGCTACGCCATCTTTTGGTTCGGGAACGTTCCCCCAGCCATTTTTAGGGTCAAAGAACGAAACCCAGGGAACTCCTGGGAGGATGTAAACGCTGTCATCGATGCTATCAGTGAGAGTACTGTCACCCATGTGCTTGGAAAACATCTTGTTTTGTACGAAGAAAGTGCCAGTGGGGGTGTTGTAGCTGGTTTCCCCTTCAGGATGGTAGTTCAATCCAGAGGAAATCTTGGTATTCATCACCACCTGACCGTTTTCGTAAGCTTTCAGGTTCTGTTGACTCAGTGATACTTCAACGTATTTCTGTCCAACGGGAACATCCGGTGATATTGGCGCCAATTCCTCAGACGGGATCAGACGGACGTGCTGGGCTGGTACATAGTAATCGAGTGAATCGAAGGAAGCAAACATTTCGTCTTTTATCCGGTACCAGGGAAAACCATCGGGACCTTCCTCGAGACCTACGACCCAATGGTTGGTTTCGTAGTAAAGACGGTAAAGCGGCGTCCAGACGTTGTCTTTCTTGTAATAACTTTGTGAGTATGGCACCGTGATTTCGGCGGGGTGTAAACCCTCGGTCAGGTTTTGGTTAATGGGGTTGAGACTCGCGGTAACCCGTTGGGTGTGGGCTGAGTTGATATAACCTCCCCAAACCTTGTACCAAAGCGGGTTGAAAAAGGGTTTCTTGTCGGATATCACTTCCTCGTAAATGTGTAAAACCTCATCTCTGTAGCGCTGGAACTTGATCGTGCTCTCTTCATCTGGTTTTGAGTAAACACTGATAGAACTGATGGCGACACGAGCCAGGTTCTCGTCATCAAGTAATTCGCCATAATTGTATACGGGACGAAAGGCCAGAGCAGCCAGGCTGACGGCTCCGAGCTTGAGGAAATCGCGGCGTGAAAAGGTCGGTTTCATTGCCGTCAATTCTACCATTTATGCAAAGGGTCTGGATTATTTAGCTGGCTGCGTAGGCTCCGCGTGGCGTCCCAACCAAAACTTTTTCCAATCGCCGTTGCTCTTGACGGACGCGACGAAGGTGTAGAGACTTCCGGTGAAGAATCCAAGGGTAAGCATCAAAACAGTCCAGATTATAGCTGATACGATCGATTTCTCACGGTAAAAAATCCAGATGGAGAACAGGATGAAACCGACGTAGAGGTCGACCATCGAGACAATGCCCCAGGGCATAGCCAACAATTTTGCACCCTCGCTTGAAAAATTGCCGTTTGTGAATGCATAGATGATGATGGATGCCATCGAAATCACTCCGATGGTAGAGAGTATTTTTACGATTTTCATTTTTCCTCGTGTCTACTTTTTGGGAAACCACGGAATGAAGGCGCTGGTGGTTCGGATATATTCGGCGTAACCGGGTTTGCTGGTGGAGAGCGTTTTTTCGAGCAGTGCCACACCGGAGACTTTTACCAGGAAAAGCGTCATCAGGATGGGACTGAAGAAAGTCCACCAACCGCTGGCAGCCAGAGCCAGGGCATAATATCCCCACCATTGGGCGGAATCACCAAAATAATTGGGATGACGGGTATATCGCCACACCCCTGTGTTCAGCAGCTTTCCTTTGTTTTCAGGGTTGGCTCTAAAACGAACCAATTGGGCATCGCCAACTGCTTCGAAGAAGAAGCCAATACTCCATAAGAGAATACCGAAGATATCGAAAATGGTCAGGTGATTAGCTGTGGAATAGAGCTGCGCTGCCAGCAGCGGGGACGAGATGATCCACATGAGCAGCCCCTGTAGCAGGAACACCTTGAACAGGCTCTTGATCCACCATGTCCGCGGAGCTTCATTGCGCCATTTTTGATAACGAAAATCTTCAGGTTTGCCGAAGTTACGGATGAGCACATGCAGGGTCAGACGAAGCCCCCAAATGGTGGTCAGAGAAACCAGGATCCATTTGCGCGCGATCCAGCCATCCGGAGTCAGGAAGAAATATAGCCAGGCAGAAACAACAAAACCAAACCCCCAAAAAATGTCGACTATGCTGGAATTCTTCAAAAGGAGGCTGATCAGCCACAATACGATCATGATGCTCAGGATCAACGTGCCACCGGTCAGGAAAAGACTGAAGAAATTCATTTTTTCTCCAAATGGTTATTGTTGAACGACGACAAAACCAAACATGCCCGGGCCAAGATGAGATCCAAGAACCGGGGTTACATCCACTGTGTAATGGTCGATGCTTTCAGGCAACAGTGGAGCAACCATCTTTAGAAGCTCTTCGGTTCGTTCAACCGCGTTCGTGTGGACTAAACCGATCTTTTCGAATGGGCCGTGTGATTTGAAAATTTTCAATAAATGTTCCATCGAACCTTTAAGCGTACGGGCAGCTCCCATCTCGATCTTCGATTCGTGCATCTGCAGGATTGGCTTGATCTGAAGCAGGCTACCGAGTGTGGCTTTGACGTGAGAAACTCTGCCGCTGCGTTGCAGGTATTTCAGCGTGTCCACCGCGGCAAAGGTAAAAGTTCGCGAAGAGATGTCTTTAGCCAGTCGCAGAAGACTTTCCAGCGAGCCGCCAGCTTTTGCGGCGCGCGCGACAGATTCGACGACCAGACCTGTGCCGAGTGAGAGCTGACCGGCATCGAAGGTTTTCACCACCGCTTTTTCAATCGCCTCGGAGGCTAAAAAAGCTACGTTGTAGATACCGCTGAGTACGGTAGAGATGTGAATGGAAAAAATGCCGGAAGCACCTTTTTCGATAAGATCGTTATATACCTTGATGAACGTACCGATCGCCGGAGCTGAAGTAGTTGGCGGGGGATCATAATTTGGTAATTTCTCGTAAAACTCCTGACGGGAAATTTCCACCCCATCGAGGTAGGATTTTTCAGGAAAGTTTATGTAGCAGGGGACCACGGAGATATCAAGCTCTTCGATCACTTCCGGTGGCAGGTCGCAGGTACTGTCGGTGACAATTTTTATGGTCATAGTATTGTTTATCCTGAAAATTGAACTAATTCTATCCTGATTATATAATTTTATCTCTCTCAATAATAGCACTGCACAAGGTTAAATAAAAATGACCGAAGATACATCGGTCATTGGGAGAAGTCATATTTGCATTCTCTATTTCATTCCCCGGATTGATTTTCACGGGGCTTCTTGCTGCTTTCGATGGTGAGAATGCCGTTGTTGACCTGGTTGAGCGTCTTCTCCATTTCAGCCTTAAGCGCTTGTAGGGTCTGAAGCACATATTCATCGGCGTCGCGCTTGATCTGATCGCACTCCTGGCGGGTCTGCGCCAGAATCTGCTCGGCGCGCGCCTGGGCGGCTACGACGATCTGGTCTTTCTCGACGACCTTATCAGCTTTTTCACGGGCGAGCGACAGGGTGCGGGCGGCCTCTTCCTGCGCCTGCGCCATGACGCGGTCTTTCTGCGCCATCATCTGTTGGGACTTCTTGATCTCTTCAGGGATGGACACGCGCATCTGGTCGATAATGTCCAACAGCCGGTCCTCATCCATGATAACGCTGTGGGTGAACCAGATCGGGCGGCTCTCGTTGAAGAGCTCCTCCAGGCGGTCGACCAAGTGTAGTATATCCATAGCAAATCTCCTGCAAACAAATTATACATTTATTTGCAACTATTTCGGTGCAATTTTCAGACCGAAATGACTCAGTCCCTTGTCGATTGGCTCGGTACGATCGGATGATCGTCGCCAAGGTCTTTAAACTTTTTTTTCAGTGCCTGGGCAACGGCCGGCGGCACCATGGAGGTGACGTTACCGTTGAGGGCGGCGATCTCTTTCACGGTCGATGAGGAGAGGAAGGTATGTTCTTCGCTGGTGATGAGCGCCAACACCTCCACCTCAGGGACGAGGCGGTGGTTGGCCAGGGCCATCCTGAACTCGTATTCGAAATCGGAAAAGACCCGCAGGCCGCGCACCATCACCTGGGCATCGACCTTTTTGCAAAAATTCACAGTGAGGCCGGAATAACCCATGACCTTGATCTTGTCGTTTTCCGCAAAAACATCACGTGCCAGGTTAAGGCGTTCTTCCGGGGAGAACAGGAAGCTCTTCAAAGGTTTGTCATAGACGGCGATGATCAATTCATCGACCAGTTTGGAGGCACGGATGGCAATATCAATGTGGCCGTTATGGATGGGATCAAACGAACCGGGAAATACAGCGCGAATCATCATTTATCCTTAACTCAGATCAGAATTGGTAGTTGCCCAGAATTCAGTAAGTTTACTTTTCAGCATCTGGTTTTCGGGGGCTGAAAGGTCGGGATCCTTCTTGAAAAGGTCTTGCGCCAAATTACGTGATTTTTCGATGATCTTGAGGTCCATGATGTTGGCCAGTTTGAGTTCGTTAAATCCGGATTGGCGATAGCCGATGAAGTCACCGGGACCGCGCTGCTGTAGGTCTTTTTCGGCGAGCACGAAACCGTCATTGGTCTGGGTCATCACCATGAGGCGTTCGTTTTCGACGGCGTCTTCACGGTCGGGGATGAGCAGGCAGAAAGCCTGATCGGAGCCACGACCGACGCGCCCACGCAATTGGTGCAACTGCGCCAGACCAAAGCGATTGGCGCCTTCGATGAGCATGACGGTGGCGTTGGGAACGTCCACACCGACCTCGATGACCGTGGTTGAGACCAAGATTTGGAATTCGCGGTCGCGGAAGCGTTTCATCACAGCTTCTTTTTCGTCTGGTTTCATGCGGCCATGCAGCAAACCGAGTTTGAGGTTGGGGAAGACGTCGCGCTGAAGTTTTTCATGTTCATCCACCGCGGCTTTAACTTCGTCATTGTCTCCATCGGCTTCGATCAGTGGGTAGACGAGGAAAGCCTGGCGACCCACTTCGACCTGGGATTGGATCATCTGGTAGGCGCGTTCTCGTTCGACAGGGGGTAGCACGTGCGTCTCGACCGGTTGGCGGCCTGCAGGCATTTCGTCGATGATCGACAAATCAAGGTCGCCATAGAGCGTGAGCGCCAGCGAACGCGGGATGGGCGTGGCGGTCATCACCAGCAGGTGAGGGGCTTCGCCCTTTTGACGCAGGGCAGCGCGCTGGGCAATACCGAAGCGGTGCTGTTCGTCGATCACCACGAGCTGCAGGTCTTTGAACTTGACGGGGTCTTCGATAAGCGCATGGGTGCCGATGAGTAGTTTGATCGAGCCGTCTTCGAGCCCGGCACGGATGGCTTCGCGGTCGGACTGCGAGGTATCGCCGGTCAGCAGGCGGATCGATTCGGGGCTTAGAGGTGTGGCATTGCCCATGGCAGCGCTAAATTTTTGCATCGTCTGAAAATGCTGTTCAGCAAGGATGCTGGTAGGCGCCATGATGGCGCATTGCGCGCCAGCTTTCGCGATGATATTGGCTGTAAGCGCGGCGATTACTGTCTTGCCGGAACCGACGTCACCCTGGAGCAGGCGGTTCATCGGGCTGCCCGAATCGAGGTCCTGGCGAATCTCACCAAGCACCTTTTGCTGGGCACCGGTCAGAGCGAAAGGTAAATTGCTGGTAAGTGCAGCCAGATCATCGTCGCCGATGGAATATTTTCGAGCTGTGGCGGATTGCCAGGTTTGTTTTTGTTGTAACACACCCAATTGCAGGAGGAAGATCTCGTCAAATGAGAGACGTTCACGCGCAGAATTTAGCAATTCATGGCTGGAAGGATAGTGTACCTGGTGCAGCGCGACTGGCAGGTCGATAATGTTGGCTGCGCGTTTGATCTCGGTCGGCATGAAATCGACGACACGGTTGCAATAAAAATTGATTACCTGATGGATATCACGGCGTATCTCGTTCTGTGAAAGTCCTGCGGTCAATGGGTAAACCGGGATGATACCGTTCGTGCTAAGATGAGCTTTTTCCAAGGGTTCGAAATCGGGGTTAGCCATCTGTAGACGGCCGAGATACATATCCACTTTTCCGGAGATCACCAGTTGGGTCCCGCGCTTGAAGCGGTTTTCGAGGTATTGGGCTGCTTCTCCGCGCCTGAAGAAAACAAGGCGTAGAAAACCGGTGCCGTCGCTGACCACCACTTCCATGCGCGTCATGTTGCGGCCCTTCAATTGGGTGGTCATTGAGCTCTGCACGGTGGCGATTATGGTTAATTCATCCCCGTATTGCAGGCGGTTGATAGGTTTTAACTGGCTATAATCGTCGTATCGACGCGGGAAGTAATAGAGCAGGTCGCTAAGCGTTTTAACGCCGACCGACTCGTATTTTTCAGACATGGCTTTGCCAACGCCAGATAACACGGTCAATGGGGCGTTAATACCAACATTCGGCCCGGCTGAATTAGTTGGCGCAGGAGCGGCATACGCCGCTGCGGGTGAAGGTGCTGGTGCTGGTTGCGCGGGTTTGGTATCTGTAGCGGGAGCAGGTTCCTGAGGTGCTGCTTTAATCGTATCTACAAGTGTTGGTGCAGGTCTGCTCTTTACAATCTTTGCTTCCACCTCATCACTTTTAGCGTAGTGAAAGTAGGGGAGCATCATTTGTAGCGTCTGCGCAATATTCGCGTCGCCTGGATAGAGAGTTTTTAATTTTTTAAGCATCACGGAAATGGATTGTGATCGCTCCTGATCGGATGCCGTTTCATAATTCACAAAAGCCTCGCGGATAACGGCGGTCACTTCCTCGGGGAGCGCTTCAGATTCGGCTTCCTGAAACCAGGAGGGAATGTATTTCTGAAAACCGCCAATCACTGCGTGGTTGCTAAAACTAAATTGCTTACCTTCAAGTTGGATGATCTTTAAAAGTTTATTAATGGATGCAGGCATATCTTATTTTACACCAAAGAATCGCACAATATTCTCATGAGTGAAACCTGGAAAGATCAGAGCTGTTCCATCACGACAATGCCAAACCCGCGCGGTCCAATCATGGATGCGAGAAAAGGATTGATCGGATATTCGGAATACGCCGCTGTTGGAAAATTTTCATCGATATGCTGCCGCAAGAATCGTGATTCTGACAAACTTGCGTGGGCGGGTTGGATCAATGCCACATGGCGCAAATTATCGAATTCGTCGATGAATTCGGTAAAGTATTCCATCGCGCCGTGTTGATTTTTCACTTTTTGCAGCGGATTTAAGACGCCCTCTTCGATGAGGAAGAGGGGAGAGAGTGAAAGCATTTCCCCCACGGTTGCCTGACCGACATCCAACAGTCCGGTGGCTTGCAGGTATGACAGGTTGGGGGTGGAAAGAAGGGTGTAAACGTGAGGGATGATCAAACGAAGAGATTTTTCCACATCCGCGGGGGGAATTCCCTTTTCAATTAATTCAAAGGCGTACTGGACGATCAAACCCAGCCCCAGCGAGGTATTCAGCGAATCGATGAGATGGATATTGGCGTGTCCGTGCAGAGAGGCGCAGAGCTTTTCTGTTCTTTCAAACAATGGACTGATCTCTTTTGAAAGCAGGATGATAAAGATATCATCATAAGCTGAAAGGTTTTTCTCAAGACAAAAGCTGATCACCTCCATTGAGGGCGGAGTAATTCGTGGTAAAAAATCAGGTGTGATCTGCTTGGGAAAATCAGTAACTTTGATTTGAGACCTTGGTGGTTCCTGATTTGTGTTAAAAGTTATTTGGTGAGACAAAAATTCCAACCCCGGATTCTTTAGAAAACCAGGGTTGGTGAATTGCGCGGAGTCGTCAGTGATGATGCACGTGGATCCCATGTTTACTCAACGCTGATGATCATGAAGTAATGGGGTTGACCGCCTTCGTGAATTTCGATCTCAAGTGAGGGGAATACTTCCTGAATCTTCACGGAAATTTTCTCAATATCGGGTGCGGTCATGGTGGCGCCGTAGAAAATGGTGATGTGTTCGCGATTTTCAGCTGCCATTTTCTTTAAGAGATTGACTGCCGTTGATTCAATTTCTTCAGATGAAACCACCAGTTTGCCATTGAATAAACCGATGTATTTTCCTTCTTCTACGTTGACACCATCGATTTCAACGCTACGGGTGGCAATGGTCACCTCACCACAATCGACGTCATTGATCGCGCCGGACATATCTTCAAACACCGAGTTGATATCACCGTCTGGTTCCAACTGAAGTAACGCGGACAATCCCTGAGCAATATTCTTGCTATGAACGACCTTGACTTCTTTTACACTCAAATTCTTGGCTGTATCCGCAGCCAGTATGATGTTTTTATTATTGGGCAGGATAATGATCCTGTCTGTCGGAAGATCTTCGAAAGATTTTAAGATTTCCTCGGTGCTCGGGTTCATCGTCTGGCCACCACTGATGATGGCGGCTGCGCCCAGGCTGGCAAAGATGCGCGAAATTCCATCGCCAGGTGAAACAGCAACAACGGCAATTTGACCTGGTTCCAGAGGCATTAATTCATAGGGAGGTTGATTGACCTTTTTATCTTCCATCTGGGAGCGCAGATTTTCCATGGCGACTTTCGACCATGTACCGATCGAGGCGATATAATTCACCGGTTCCTGTTGGCGACCGTCTTCCACGTGGATATGCATGCGATACATGCCGTCACCTTCCCCCACCTGGATGGACGTACCCATTTTTTCAAGTTCTTGATAGAACAATTCAAGGTTGAAATCGCCTTTTGGACGAAAATCGACGACC
This sequence comes from Anaerolineaceae bacterium, assembly GCA_034430175.1. Classification (GTDB taxonomy): domain Bacteria; phylum Chloroflexota; class Anaerolineae; order Anaerolineales; family Anaerolineaceae; genus UBA6107. The sequence goes on from DAOUFI010000022.1 coordinate 168,718, forward strand.
ACTTCAATGTCCTGGCCTTCTTCTACTTCTTCCATCGTTTCCTGAAGGGTCATGGACGAGATATCCTGGATGGTCGCAGCGGCACCTTCCAGGGGCATCTTTTTTGCGAAACGCAGCATTCCTTCAAACAAGTAATACAAACCCTTACCGCCTGAATCCACCACGCCGGCGGTCTTTAGAATGGGTAATAATTCGGGTGTGTTTTTGACCGAGACGTCTGCCGCATCTACGATATCTTCGAGAATCTTGACGAGATCATTGGTCTGGGCGGCTGAATCACGGGCAGCGACGGCAATATCGTTGATGACAGTGAGGATCGTGCCTTCTACTGGACGAACCACCCCTTTGTAAGCCGTGTTGCGACTTTCCACGAGCGCGTTAACAAAGGCGGTGGCATCCATTTCGGGCAGGCTATCGAGGCCGCGGGAGAAACCACGCCAAATTTGAGAAAGGATCACGCCAGAGTTTCCCCGGGCACCCATTAACGCGCCTTGAGCAATGTCTTTTGTAATCTTACCGATATTTTCTTCTTTTGAATTTAAAACTTCGTTATACGCTGCTTGCATGGTCAGAAGCATGTTGGTGCCTGTATCCCCATCTGGGACAGGGAATACGTTCAGGGAGTTGACGATTTGTTGATTTGACTTAAGCCATAATAACGCCGCTTCGGTTAACTTTTTCATCGTCTGGCCATTGACAGACGTGATTTGAACTGTTTTACTGGTTTCTAATACACCAGTCTGGTTGGATTCGATACTCATGGCTCTCCAAAAGGCTGTGAATTTAGATCAATCGTTATTACTAATACGTAAACCACGGATGTGGATATCGACTTTGTCAACCACCAGACCGGTGATCTTTTCGATACGATACTTGACGTTCTCTGAAATCATGGAGGCTACAGATTTTATGCGAACACCGTATTCCACTATAGGATATAGGTCGATCGATACAGCTGCGTCTTGAAAGCTCACGTCGACACCCAACACAGGATCTTTTACTAAAACCTGAGATAAGCCTTCAGCAAGGTTCTTGGCAGCCAGACCGACCACGCCGTAAGATTCCAAGGCGGAATGGTATGCAATCGAGGCGATGGCTCGATGAGAAATGAAAACACTTCCTAGTGGATTATTCGCTGTACTCATGATTATGTCCTTCTGTTTATAACAGCTTTTCTTGAAAAAAGATACGGTTTATGTTACAATCGCGTTCTGTTAGTGGGTTAACTATACCCTAGATTTTAACCTAAATTGCATTGTTTGTAAGGAAAGGAAATTGAAATGGCAAAGTGCGATGTCTGTGGAAAAACGACGACCTTTGGTCATAACCGCAGTTTTTCTTTGAGAGCTACCAACCGTGCTTTCAAACCGAATTTGCAGAAGATCACTGTTGTCGAAAATGGAAAGAAAGTCCAGAAGACGCTTTGTGCCAAGTGCATCCGCACGATGGTAAAGGGCTAGTATTATCACTAAGTGAGAGATAAGAATACGGCAAGCGCCGTATTTTTATTTAAGCATTGAATTACGTAATTCTTTTACACCGGTTTGTATACCTGCCGGGTGTTTAAAAATTGCTGTGGCTGCCACAAACGCGTTCGCGCCAGCAGTATGGCATGAAGGCAGGGTTTCGCTTGTAATACCGCCATCCACTTCAATCAATAATGCCGGGTTGAGCTTTTGAGCCATCTCAGCCACTAGTCTAATCTTTCGCGTCATTTGAGGAATGAAAACCTGGCCAGAATAGCCGGGATTTACCGTCATCACCAACACCATTTCAGCGAATTCCAATATAGATTCAAGCGCGGATACTGGTGTGGCAGGGTTAAGCGCGATACCTGGTTTCGCGCCGAGATTCTTGATTTGTATCAGCGTACGATAAGCATTGGGATTATTCTCGATGTGGATCGTGAGGTTGTCCGCGCCGCTGCTAATAAATGATTCGGTAAATAGCTCAGGTTTTTCGATCATTAAATGGACATCGAGGGGTAGCTTTGTCATTTTCTTAACTGCTTCGACGATGAAGGGCCCCATGGTGATATTAGGAACGAAATGTCCATCCATCACGTCGATGTGGATCCAATCGCAGCCTGCTTCTTCACATTGCGCGATGGATTCCTTGAGTTTACTGAAATCAGCGGATAAGATCGATGCGGAAATCAAATCAGGTTTCATAATTACCTAGTGTATCAGGTTTCGAATGAACAGCCAAATATAGAGCCAGAAGGGAATCAAGCCGCCTACGAAAAGGACACAGGCGAGTTCGAGCCATATCGTCTTCCAGTCAATCTTGTTTTTTTCTTCCTGCCTTTCCGTTATCACCGGTAAAGGAGTCACAGGTGAATTTATCATCCGGTCAGGAATAATCCCAGGAACCGGGGGGATGGGATGATCGAGGTTGATTGCCTGGTTATACAGTGTTGAGAGTACCTGACCCAACTGGTCAGCAGTGCGGTAGCGCTGGGCAGGTTCCTTCGATAGGACCTTCAGAATTACCTTTTCTAAGGATTCTGGTATTTCAGGATTAAAAACTCGAGGAGAGGGCGGATCCTTTTCAATTCGTAGTCTGGCCAATTCTTCGCTGTCGTCTGCCACAAAGGGAAGATGACCGCTGAATAGCTCATAAATGACTACACCCAGTGAATAAACATCCGAAGCGGGGGTTGGGGGTGAACCAGCTGCCTGCTCAGGAGCGATGTATTGGGGCGAGCCCCAGACAACATCATATTTTTCCTGTGAGTTTATCGTGGATAAAGCTCTGGCAATACCAAAATCGGTGATCTTCAAGCGATTATCGCGGGTAACCAGCATATTCTGTGGTTTGACATCGCAATGAACGATACCAGCCCGGTGTGCGTAGCCTAGGCCGGCGCAGGCTTGCATGATGAGCGGCAGACCTTCAACTAAAGAAAAAACACCATTTTCATTGATCCTTGATTTCAGATCGGTTCCGGGGACAAATTCCATGACGATGTAGACCCCGTTGTCATCGAAACCGAAATCATGGACAGTGACAATGTTTGGATGCGAGAGGTTGGCAGCCGATTTGGCTTCCTGCCGGAATCGCTCACGAAAGGCCTGATTGTCAACAAAATCCTGTTTAAGAAGCTTGATCGCGACCGGTCGTTCAAGCATGGTGTCATAAGCTTCATAAACAAGAGCCATTCCACCCTTGCCAGCCTGGTGCAGCAACCGGTAGCGATTCCCCAATAAAAGGTTCGTTTGTTCAGTCGTGGTCATTCTTTTCGGATTATATCACAGCCAGTTTCATTGGCTTTCGGCTATAATTCGTTGTGATGGAGCGAATATGGTCATAAACAAACGAGTTGTAATTGGTGCGGCATTAATCGCCATGATATTGGCATTCTATGGCATCCTTGGACTAAATGGCTATACCTATCAAAAATCGACTCGAGGACAGGCTACCGCGTTTATGACCGTCATTCCGGCCAGCACAATCCCGACCACCAATGCCTCTTCATACTTTATCACGCCGACGGTAACGATTGATCCAGCCATCGGTGATCTCGCTGGAATCACTATTGGAGCTTACGTTCAGATCAACGGGACTGATAACCTTGGGTTGAAAATTCACAGTGATGCCGGAAAGGATACGCCAGTCAATTTTATCGCGGCGGAATCGGAAGTGTTCAAGGTGATCGGTGGGCCAGTACAGAAAGATGATATTATCTGGTGGCAGATCACGACGCCATACGATGATTCGCGGCAGGGTTGGGCTGCAGCAGACTACCTTTCTCTTATTGAGGAGTAAAAAGGTCCGGAGGATTTCCGGACCTTCTGTTTAGAAGTCAAAATACTTTTCGAGCTCAAAGGGGTGAGGTCTTTTAGCGATCTCTTCCGCTTCACCACGTTTGGTTTTGATCCATTCTCTGACCAACTCTTCCATGAAGACATCGTTGAAGAGCAGGAACTGAAAATCGTTTTCAAGCGCGTTAGCTGCTTCACCCAGTGAGGTTGGAAGGCTTTTAATTGTCGCGCGTTTTTCTGGTGACCAAGAGAAGATATCCTCATCAAACGGTCCAAAGCCGGCTGCGGTCGGATCGATCTTGTTTTGGATACCGTCGATGCCTGCCATCAACATAGCTGCCGTGGCCAGATAGGGATTGCAGGTGGCATCAGGTGGGCGGAATTCAAAACGTACTTTATCGGGTTGGGTGGCATATTTTGGTACACGAATGGCAGCACTACGGTTGCCAGACGAGAAGAAGCAATTCACAGGCGCTTCAAAACCTGGGATTAAACGGCGATAAGAGTTGGTGGTTGGGTTGGTAAAAGCCAGGATGGCTGGCGAATGTTTCAGAAGGCCGCCGATGTAGTAAAGCGCCGTCTGGCTGAGCAGGTTGCTGGCGGAAGGATCGTAAAACAGATTCCTTCCTCCAGAGAATAATTGCTGGTGAAAATGCATACCGCTGCCGGCTTCACCGTAAAGAGGTTTGGGGAGAAAGGTGATGGTTTTCCCTTCACTTGAGGCAACCATACGGGTGAAATACTTGATCATCATTGACGCGTCGGCGGCTTTCATCAACCCAAGCAGTGGGGTTTCGATCTCACATTGCCCGGCAGAGCCCACTTCATGGTGGTGATATTTCACGGGAATACCAGCGTCTTCAAGGGCGATGACCATTCTTGTCCGCAACGCATACAGTTTATCTTTTGGGGGAATGACATGATAACCGCCGTGATGCGGAATGGCATCGCCGCTGTAATTGATCAGACGGTCGTTCTTGGGCATCTCCGCAGCCTCAAAGTGATAAGAAGAGGTGTTCAAGCTGTTTTCAAAGGAAGCGGATTCAAAAACATAGAACTCAAATTCAGGTCCCCATTTGCTCTCGTCAGCGATGTTCAATTGTTTTAATGAGTCCTCAGCATGTCTGGCGATCTGCCTTGGGTCTTTGTTAAAGGGTTTCTTCGTATCCGCTTCGACGGTGCTGCAAATAAAACTTACTGTGGGAATTGCGGAAAATGGATCAACAAAACCTGTTGACAGATCGGGAATCAGCGCCATATCACCCGATTTTACTGATTTCAAGCCAACGCTTGAACCATCAAAACCGACACCATTATCAAGGGTGTCTTGCGAAAATTGTGACGCGGAAAGCGTCACATGATGCCAACGACCCCAAAGATCCGTGAATTTGAGGTCAACCATTCTTACTGAATGCTTCTTGATGAATTCATCAGCTTCAGCAAAGGATTTGAACATAAATTCTCCTTGGAAATGATTTACCGCCAATTGATTGTACATGAATCCCGTACGCGAGTCTAATGACGAAAATACTGTAAATTGATTGAAAGTTGCACCAGAATTGAATGGCGTTTATAATTTCTTTATTCATTAATTATCATTAATCCAGAGGATTTATGGATTCGTCAAAGAATAAACAAGAGACGCGGCAGATTACCCAGGCTTTGGAGGGCAACACAGGGGCGTTTCTACAATTGGTGACCGGAACGATCCTCGATGAACGATATCAAGTTCAAGATGTAATCGGTATTGGCGGGATGGGATCAGTATACCGCGCGCGCGACTTGCATTTTCCAAATGTAATTAAACTGGTAGCTGTAAAGGAAATGATCAACCAGGCGCCCGATCCGGTGGTCAGACAGACGATTGTTCAAAATTTCGAGCGCGAAGCCAACATTCTGGTGACACTCAATCACCCTTCGATCCCCAAGATCTATGACTTTTTCACGCAGGGCGAGAAATCATACCTGGTTGAAGAGTTCATCAATGGACGCGACCTTGAAGCCATCCTGAAAGCCTCACCGGAGCCCATACGTGAAGACCAGGTGATCTTGTGGGCAATCGAGCTCTGCGACGTGCTGGAGTTTTTACATACGCACAAACCCGAACCGATTATTTTCAGGGATATTAAGCCCTCCAATATCATGATCAATCAGCAGAACCATGTCATCCTGGTTGATTTTGGCATCGCCAAAATCTTTAAAACGGGTCAAAAGGGAACCATGATCGGCACGGAGGGATATTCACCCCCTGAGCAATATCGCGGCGAAGCTACTTTACAAACCGATATTTATGCGTTGGGCGCGACAATGCATCATTTATTAACTCATCGCGACCCCCGCCTTGAGGCGCCGTTTTCATTCGCGGATCGTCCGATCCACCAGATCAATCCATCCATCTCAACTGATTTGGAAAAGATCGTAAATACAGCTTTGCAATACAACCCGGCTGATCGCTTCGCCAGTGCCACGGACATGAAAATGGCACTATTAACGTTAGCTAAAAGAACAGGCGCGTTACCAAGAGCCGCATCTGCAAGCCTTGTCATCGAACAACAAGATGTGAAACCATTATGGACATTTGAATGCGAAGACGAAATTCGCGGGGCACCCACTGTGGATGGCGGTTTACTCTACGTTGGATCGTATGATAATAACATCTACACACTGGATGCTACCAAAGGGAACTTTCTCTGGAAGTTCGCAACCAAGGGTGGTATCGTCACCAAACCACAAGTGGTGAGCGGGACAGTCTTTTTTGGAAGCGAGGATAACCGCCTTTACGCAGTCCAGGCAAAAACAGGGAAGATGATGTGGGATTATGCGACCAGCGGCCCAATCCGTTGCTCTCCTCGGACAGCAGAAGGGCATGTATTTGTGGGTTCAGATGATGGCTGTCTGTACGCTATAAACATGACCACCTACCAGCGTAGTTGGGCGATTAAGACCGAAGGGCCGGTCAGGTCATCGCCATTTTTGACAAACGATTTGCTCTATTTTGGCTCTGAAGCGAATGAATTTATCTGTGCTGATTTTCGCGGTACCGTCAAATGGCGTTACTTCACCAAACGTGGAGTGACTTCATCACCGGTGGAGGTAGATGGAATCGTCTATTTTGCTTCGCAGGATGCCAATTTCTATGCCCTTGACGCAAAATCGGGGTGGGTGATCTGGCGCTTCAGGATGGGAAAGGGTTCGATCTCATCACCAAGTCTGTCAGAAAACCAACTATTCTTTGGATCCGCTGATAATTACCTCTATTGTGTAGATAAATCCAGCTCACGGGAGTATTGGCGCTTCAAATGTGATCATCAGGTGAGCGGATCGCCTCTAATCTACAAGGATTCGGTGTATTGCGGAACAGCAAATGGCAGTTTCTATTGCATTGATTGCAAGAATGGCCGGGAACGGTGGAAGTTTGTCACTGGCGGCCCGATCACCGGAACGGCAGTGGTAAATAATGATGTGATCTATATCGGTTCTACAGACCATAAAGTTTACGCTTTTATTGCATGATCGATTCGATTATTTGGAGGGTGTGTCGTGGATAAATTTTTCAAAAAAATTTTTGGTAGAAAAGAAGTCGCTGTAGAAACGAAAAAAACTCCGAGTGTTCCTCTTGTCCAAACAACTCCATTAACAGACGATCAACTGAAAGCTGTATCTGGCGAGATTGTACAGTTGAGCCCTCCGCAATTTTTAATTGGATGTGGTCAATCTGTAGGAATACAGAGAGATCATAATGAAGATACTCTTTTTTACCTGAGCTCAATTTTGGCTGATGGCGTCAACGACGTCCCCTTTGGGCTTTGCGTTATTGCGGATGGGATGGGTGGGCATAAAAATGGTGAAGTCGCTTCGGAAGTTGCTGTACGGACCGCAGCCAGAACTTTGATTACGAAAATTTACGCGCATTTGCTTGAGGTCAATCCCGACCCCATGGAAGAGAGTCTGCAGGAGAGCATTGAAAAATCGGTCAACGATGTGCAAAAGACCGTGATCCGTTATGCCCCTGGAGGTGGGACAACGCTAACTTTGGCTCTCATGATGGGAGAACAGGTTACTATTGCTCATGTTGGCGATAGCCGGGCGTATTTCATCTACCCCGATGGCCGAATCCAACGATTGACAAAGGATCATTCACTTGTTCAGAGGATGATCGATCTCGAAGAGATCACTGAAGCGGAAGCTCAGAATCATCCTCAGCGAAATGTGTTACTGAAGGCGATCGGCCAAACGGATATGATCCGACCCGATTTAACCACGCATCAAATTCCCAGATCGGGGCATTTAATGCTTTGTTCCGATGGCTTATGGGGTGTGGTAAGCGAAACCGAGATCTATAGAATTGTTTCCTCTGAGGCCGATCCCGCTCTTGCTTGCAAGAGTATGATCGAAGCTGCCAATCGGTATGGCGGCCCTGATAATATTAGTGTGATTCTAGTTAAGTTCCTGGGATAAATGCTAAACTCATGTTTGGTGATTTGTACGAAATATTAGGAGTTAAACAGAACGCGTCACCAGAAGAAATCAAACACGCGTATCATGAAAAAGCGCGTAAATTTCATCCGGATATAAATCCCTCGGACTCGGCGAACGAATCGTTCCTGGCTGTACAAGAAGCATTCGAAGTACTGAGCAATACGGAAAAGCGTAAGGCCTATGATGAAAAACTGGAAAGTGAAGAATTCAGCGTTCCTTTAATTCGATACAAAGTGGTTAGCAGCCGAGATAAATTATCACGTATCAATGAAGACCAATTAATTTATGCTTTGCTAGAAATTGAATGCTTGAAACAGCCGGAAGAAATCCACGAACCACAATCCCATGTATGTCTGGTTGTAGATCAATCCACATCAATGAAAGGAAAACGGATCGACATGGTTAAGGCAAACATCAGCCGGTTGCTAAAAGTGTTAAACGGCCGCGACCTGATTTCGATCGTTACCTTCAGCGATGATGCCCAGGTTATCTTACCCCCGACATCAATCACCAATATCAGTTTGATCGATTCAAAGATCAGCCAAATATCTCCTGCGGGTGGAACCGAGATAAAGAAAGGGTTGCAGGCAGGGATCGATTTGCTATGGCAAGGTAAAGAAAAGAATTCAGCCAGTTATCTGATACTATTAACCGATGGTCATACTTATGGTGATGAAGAAGCCTGTATCGCCCTGGCAAAGAAAGCGTCAAAGCGGGGAATTATTATCAACTCCCTGGGTATTGGAAATGATTGGAATGATCGTTTTTTGGAAAAATTAACTTCGATCACAGGAGGCACTGCTGCACTAGTCAATTCAAAAGATGATCTTGTTTCTCATCTGCAAAAGATTTTTGAATCTCTGGATATTGTCTACGCACGTAATTTGACATTATTCCTCGAATCTGATCCACGATATGAACTAAAATCCCTATTCCGTTTGGAACCAGATATCGTTGAGTTTTCGAACCTGGATAATCAAATGGCTCTCGGGGATTTACTTTATAAGAAAAAATCAATCTTTTTATTTGAATTCCTGATTCACCCCTTGATTATTAAAGATAAAAACGTAGAATTACTTAGTGGACCTATGAAAATGGAGTTGCCTGAAGAAAACGGGATGCGAGCTCGAATTTTTCCCAGTTTCTCGCTACCTGTTTGCGATGAAAAAGTAAAAGACAAACCTCCAATTGAGATCATCAGAGCTCTTTCAATGTTGAATTTCTATATGATGCAAGAAAGAAGTAGATCAGATGTAAATGTAGGCAATTTTGTGAACGCAACGAGGAGATTGAACTATCTGGCGACTCGATTGATTTCTGCAGGTGAGTTACAATTAGCAAGTAGAGTTTTATCGGAATCCGAATCGATACAAAAAGACCATCATTTTACCCTTACTGGTGAAAAAGATTTGAAATATGGAACAAAAAGACTTCTTGGGATGTCAAATTCTTGACCAAGGAAAATAAAATGATCATTTGTCCTAATTGCCAACATAAAGAGTTACCCGGAGCATTGTTCTGCAGTGAATGCGGAGCGCAGTTGGTTACCGTTGATATTTTGAATACGCGTTCCATCAAACGGACGCCGTCTGATACCCTGGATTCATCGACTGAGCTTCCAGAGGTAACGCCAAAACCAAAACCAGCTCACATAGGTGAGCCTTCCATCTCTCTGCATGTTGTTGAAAGCGGGCAGGTTCTGCACTTGACTGATCGGAAGGAATTCACGCTTGGCAGAACTGTTGAAGGTCAACCAATCTTACCCGATGTAGATCTTTCCCCATTCGATGCTTTTACGCTGGGCGTCTCACGGCTGCACGCCGCGTTGCGTATCATAAACGGTGAGGTGGTGGTGACTGACCTTGGATCATCCAATGGAACCAGGGTAAATGGGCAAAAGATCGTTCCCCATGTGGATTATCCGATCAATCATGGAGATATTGTGGCCTTGGGAAAACTGAAAATCCAAGTGATTATCGCGTAGAGGAATTATGCCAACTGTTTATGTGCACATGGTAGGGGAAGATCCAATCGTCGGCGAAGTGGATGAATTGCCACAACGCACCGACAGCATTTTACCGATAAAGAATCCAAGACGTAAAGATGGCAAAGACATCATCTACCTAGAACAAAACGTAACACAGATTATCATTCCGCTCCACCGAATCACGTTGTTGGAGATCCTCCCTGGAGCGGAGGAGGATGAAATCATCAGCTTCGTGAGGGAGTGATCGAATGCCCGATGAGTCATTTCGCAACAAGAAAATTTTGGTTGTTGACGATGAAGAAAGGATGGCCAGGTTCATCCGTTTGAACCTGGAGCATGATGGTTTCCAGGTAGTTGAAGCGTATAAAGGCATGCAAGCCGTGCAGGTGCTTCGGGACCAGATGCCGGATGTTGTGCTTTTAGACGTGATGTTACCTGACGTTGACGGTTTTGAAGTATTGCAGCTCATCCGCGAGGTAAGCTCTGTTCCTGTGATCATGCTCACCGCAAAGGGGGAAGAAGACGATCGGGTAAAAGGGCTGGAATTAGGCGCGGACGATTACGTGACCAAACCTTTCAGTCCGAGGGAGTTGGTGAGTCGTGTGCGCGCGGTTTTACGCCGTACCGAAACAGCCAGCCTTGGTAGCAAAGAAGTCATCGATGTGGATGAACATTTGAAACTCGACTTTAGCCGCCGCGAGGTTTGGTTGGATGGAAGACTGGTCAAGTTGCGACCAACAGAATATCGGTTGCTTTATCATCTCGTCCAGAATGCAGGTTGGGTATTGACCTATGACCAGATCCTCTCGAAAGTTTGGGGATATGAGTACCGCGATGAGCCGCATTATGTTCGCCTTTATGTGAATTACCTACGCCAGAAGCTTGAGAATGACCCGGCTAATCCAAAGTATATTTTGACAGAACGCGGTGTGGGTTACCGATTCGTCGATTACAAACGTGAAGAGAAAAAGTAAATTTTCACCTTTGTTTTGGGAAGAAATTTTTTTTGGAGAGAACCATGATCAACGAACCAGTGCACGTGTCTGATGCAGTTTTTGAGAAAGCCGTCTTGCAATCACCCATTCCCGTGATTGTTGATTTTTGGGCCACCTGGTGCAACCCTTGCAAGGCTATTGCTCCCATCCTTGAAAAACTCGCGACAGAATATGCTGGCAAATTGATCATTGCCAAACTGGACATCGACTCAAATCCGGAAACTACTATGAAATACGGTGTACAGAGCATTCCAACCCTGTTGTTCATCGCGAAAGGAAAGGTCCTGAACCGGCAGGTAGGATCGGCACCAGAGGCTAATCTCCGTATGGCGGTGGAACAATTTCTGCAAGTTACTGGATAATAAAACAAGGCGCTCAATCGAGCGCCTTGTCTATTAATCTATCCCGAAGTGACCAATCATTCTTAAAATGTCAAACCCTTCCGCGTATGGACGCTCCGCGAGAGCGCCATGACGGATAAGTGTTGCCCTGGTGATATTCGGATCGAAATAGTATTTCGTATCATAAGTATGATATTGGCTGAGAGCAGCGATCTTGCGCTCCACGTCTGATTCGGTTACTTCCACCAAGAAATTGGGGAAGAAACCATAAGTGCTACGTATCACGTCGAAACCAAGGACGGTGGTACCGCGAAACGCACGCAGGCTTTCTTCGGTGACTGTGGCATGATCCTGGTGGATGTCTGCTTTCGAGTGGACAAAAACGATTTCCGGATGAAACGACTTATTAATATTGATAAGGTATTCAAGAATCTCCTGCCGAGCCTGGGGGAATCGCCTTGTTTCGAACTGCCCTACAACGACATTCTCTTTGGAGATACCGAGTGTAGCCATGCTTGCGTAATGTTCCTGGACCACATTTTTTAGCGAGGGATTCTTCTGGTTATCGCTCAGCGTGATACATTTGACCTCGGTCATCGAAGCTATATGGGCAAGGAGAGCACCACAACCGATCTCGATATCGTCAGGATGGGCGCCGATAAAGCAAACCCGTTTACCGAAAAATGACATATCGTGATTCATAGACACCTTACTTGGTGGCAAGGAATCCGCCAACCACCTTGGTCATGATAATCTTACCTTCAGCCTGTATCCGGTTTGTGGCAACTTTTTCGATGGCATCCATCGTCTTTTCGAAGTCATCTTTTCCGGTGAAAAGGCTGCCCCAAAGGCGGCGGTCTTCAGACATCGAAGCGCGAGTGTAAGCCATATAGGGTTCCACGGATGTGAAAGTCAGGGGATTCTCAAATACATGGACGTCCACTTTACTGTAGAGTGATTTAATCGTACTCAGGAATTCAGAAGCATAGCGTGAGCTACCGGGCATAGGGGGAATGGGTTTTCCGGTGGCTTCGCGGATGATATCGTAGAACACTTTCTTATTTTCGGGCATGGGACCGGTGGTGAAGAGGCGACCACCTGATTTCGTTACCCTGTGCATTTCTTTTATGGTGAAGGGGACATTTTCCGCATAATAAATGGCGAAGCAGCAGGAGACGAAATCAAATTTGTTCTCTTCGAAGGGAAATTCCTTGTTAAAGTCAAGGTAAACAAATTTCATTCCTGTTTTTTGTTTCGCATCGGCTTCACGAGCCTGGTTGAGCAGGTCTTCAGAGACGTCGCCACCAGTGATCTCAGCTTTGCCGTTGAGGTATTTGTGGTAGGAGAAGCATTGTTTGCCTGAACCGCAACCAACATCGAGAATGACGTCATTGGGCTGCAATTTAATCAGGTCAATCATCCAGGCATCGATATCACGGGCGCCGAACTTGGAGTGAATGTCGATGCGTGTGGCCAGGTCTTTGGTCGTTTCTTGAAAATCGATTTTCATAATCCCTCAGCAAAATTTGATATTGAGTAAGTATAAAAGGAGAAGCTTCATTGTCAAGGATGGCATTTAGCAGATTCTCGGCAGCATTTCACCGGAAAGAACATCCAAAATTCGGGTGCTTCCGATGCGGGTATTGAGCAGAACGCGTTTTTCAGGCGTTTTCTCGACGCAGCCGATAATTGCAGCATTTTGGCCATATTTTTGGCTCTGAAGGATTTTCAGAGCTTTCCTGGCATATTGCGAAGGCATGATGACGATCACCTTGCCCTCGTTTGCCACATAAAGTGGATCAAAACCAAGCATTTCGCAAGCGGTGAGCACAGCTGGTTGATACGGGATGGCGGTTTCGTCGATGGTGATATTCACATTGCTTTGTACGGCAATCTCATTCAAAGTAGTGGCGAGACCCCCACGCGTGGGATCACGAAGCACGTGAACATCGGGTACCTCGGCAAGGAGGGTTTGGATCATATGATTCAAAGGAGCCACATCGGAGGAGATGGTGGTTTCAAAACCCAAATCACCACGGGCAGCCAGTACAGCAATACCATGATCACCCATGGTGCCGGAGACGATCACAGCATCACCAGGTTTTGCGAGTTCTCCGCCAATATGGTATTTATCGTCAACCCAACCGTAACCAGAGGTGTTAATGAACAAACCGTCCGCTTTACCTTTTTCGACCACCTTAGTGTCGCCGGCGACTATCGGAACGCCTGCTTCTTGGGCGGAAAGACTCATCGATTCAACCACTTTCTCCAAAATCGAGATCTCGAGACCTTCTTCCAGGATGAAACCAGCAGTCAGCCCAACGGGTACTGCGCCTGACATTACCACGTCATTCACAGTGCCGCAGACTGCCAACCTGCCAATGTCGCCACCAGGAAAGAAAAGAGGGGCAACGATGTGCGAATCCGTACTCACGGCCAAGCGCATTCCCACTGGGGATGCTGCAGGAGATGGAATGCAGGCAAAATCATTCCCCGCGGTCAAGGCCGGGTTGGAGAAATGCGGCTTAAAAACTTTGTCTACCAAGTCCTGGGTCATCTTGCCGCCCGAACCGTGCCCCATCACGATGTGAGTGGTGTGACGTAACGGAACCGGGCAGACTGGACCTTCGATGGTTGGATTGCTCATGGATCAGCCCTCATTCCTTGAATAGCGATAGTAAGCCGAGCAGGCGCCTTCCGATGAGACCATGGTGGCACCTAAGGGGTTTTCTGGTGTGCAAAGAGTTCCAAAAGCCGGACATTGTGGTGGCTTGGCGATTCCTTGTAGCACTTTACCAGCGATACAAATTTCGGATTCATGGGTCTGGATCGCGCCAACGTCAAAACGCTTCTCCGCGTCGAAATCAGCAAATTCGGGGCGTAAACGCCAGCCACTGTCAGGGATAAGCCCAATCCCACGCCAATTGCGATCACAGACCTCGAATGTCTTTGACAAAATGGCTTGAGCGGGTTTATTACCCTCGTAGGAAACGACGCGTTTATATCCGTTCTGGACTTCATGAGTGCCCGCTTCAAGTTGTTTGACAGTCAAATAAACACCGTTCAACAAATCGATCGGTTCAAAACCAGTCACAGTGATAGGAATTCTGTATTTTTCGGCAATTGGAGGATATTCCCAGTATCCCATGACCGAGCAGACATGACCAGCTGCCAGAAATCCCTGTACACGATTGGTGGGAGAACCCAAGATAGCATGCATGGCGGGGGGAACGGTAACCTGGGAGACAAGGATGGAAAAGTTCTTCAGCCCAAGGGCTTTTGCCTGGATTACACTCATGGCATTGGCCGGTCCAGTGGTTTCAAAGCCAATGGCAAAGAAGACAACCTGCTTATCGGGATTTTGCTGTGCGATCTTGACAGCGTCCATGGGCGAGTAGACCACACGTATCTGCCCCCCGGAAGCGCGAACAGAGAACAGGTCTCGACCAGACCCCGGAACTCGCAGCATATCCCCAAAGGAGCAGAAGATCACATTCGGTTGCGAAGCGATTGCAAGTGCTTTATCGACCAACTCAAGCGAGGTGACGCAGACCGGGCAACCGGGGCCATGTACCAACTCGATCTCTTGGGGAAGCATGCGGTCAATACCATTCTGCATGATCGAATGGGTTTGACCACCGCAAATTTCCATGATCACCCAAGGGCGAGTGGTGATTCGTTCGAGCTCTCTAAGGAGATTGTGGGTTAATTCCGAATCGCGGAATTCATCCAGGTATTTCATGAGAGAGTCACCTGGTTTCCTCGTCGTCTGCCAGTTCAGCTTCGACATCTCCGAGCGCTCGCAAGGCGTCAAGCGTCTCAGCGGCCTCTTCTTCGCTGAGGATATTAAGGGCAAATCCGGCATGGACGATGACATAGTTCCCTAATTGCGCTTCTGGAATGGCTTCCAGACAGACTTCGCGAATGACGCCGCCAAAATCCACTTTCCCCATCAAACTACCGGGGGTGGGAGTGATCTCAATGATCTTTCCAGGAACTGCAAGGCACATATCTACCTCTAATATGATATTTGTTTATTCGCGATCATCACCTGACCCAGACTGATACCACCATCATTGGTAGGCACCTGTCTGTGGATGAGTGGATGAAAGCCTTCCTGACGCAACAGCGCCAGGGTTTTAGTCAGTAGTGTCATATTTTGCCACACCCCGCCAGAGAGCGCAACTGTCTCGAGTGAGGTTTCACTGCGAATCTGTTTACAAAGTTCAACAGAGAGTCGAGCCAAACCGTTATGGAATCGGGCAGAAATGGCCGTTTGGGGAATGCTACTTGACCAATCCTGAAGGATTTGTTCCAGTAAGGGTTTGATGAGGATGGTATCGCCATCGAATGGGATCGTGTATGCGTCTGGTTCGGAAGGATCACAGATAGCCTCCAATTCAATGGCTGCCTGACCTTCATAGGTAGCAGCTTGACGAATACCGATCATGGCGGAAACCGCGTCGAACAGGCGGCCCATGCTTGTGGTCAACGGCGTATTGATCTTGTGCTCAATTTGCGAGCGAAGAACGGTTCGTTCTTCGTAGCATAGAGAAGTGGCTGGTGCCAGGGTTTCAGGATAATCCAACCCGGAAGCCAGTAGATATGCCAACGCGATCTTGGATGGATGACGGATGGCTGAGTCTCCACCAGGCAAGGGTAATTCGCTCAAGTGGAAGCGGCGTGAGAACGCGCGATAATTGCCGATCAATACCTCGCCCCCCCAGATGACGTTGTCTAGTCCCAGACCAGTTCCATCAAAGGTGAGACCAATGACTGACTCATCTGAATCCCACCCATTATCGACCAGGCAAGCTGCCAGGTGCGCGTGATGGTGTTGCACTCGGATAAGTGGCAGGGCAAGAGCTTCAGATCGCTCGACCGCGTATTTTGAGGAGAGGTAATCAGGATGTAAGTCGGCAGCGATTAATTCAGGGGTGATTCGGAAGAGATTCTTGAAATGCTCGATACCGGTTTCAAATGAATTCAGGGTTTCGTAATTCTCGAGATCGCCAATGTGATGGCTGAGGAAGGCTTGCGATTCACGGGTCAGGCAGAAAGTGTTCTTTAACTCAGCGCCGCAGGCGAGAATCTGGTGTAGCGACGTAGGGAGAGGAATACTCTGAGGCGCGTAACCGCGCGAACGGCGGATGGGGTAGAGTTGACCTTCAAAAACCCGGGTCACCGAATCGTCCACGCGCATGTGGATGGGGCGATTGTTCATCAAGAAACCATCAGCGATCCCTGATAGACGTTGAATTGCCTCATTGTCGACAAAGGCGACTGGTTCTTCACTCAAATTTCCGCTTGTCATGACGAAGACCTCAGGGAACCCCGGCTCGGGTTCGAGCAACAAGAAGTGAAGAGGAGTATAGGGGAGCATGAACCCTAAAGATGACTGACCCGGAGCGACGCCTTCAGCCAGGGTAATCCCGGCTTTTTTTCGCAGCAACACGATCGGATGCTGGGGTGAGGTCAGTAGATTTTCCTCAGCGGCTGAGATTTCGCAATATTTGCGGATGATCTCGAGCGAAAACGCCATCAGAGCAAATGGTTTGTCGCTGCGTTTTTTGCGTGAGCGCAGGTTATCCACAGCGATGGAATTTGAGGCATCGCATGCCAGGTGGAAACCGCCAAGACCCTTAACCGCAAGGATCTTGCCTGCGTGTAGCCACGCGCGAGATTGTTGAATAGCCGTCTCCTTTTCAGCGAGATGTTTTCCGCCGGATTCGAGCCAAACTTGAGGTCCACAATCAGGGCAGGCAACCGGCTGCGCGTGGAAACGTCGGTCGCGGGGATCCTCGTATTCACGACGGCAATTCTTGCATAACGAAAATCCGGCCATGGTTGTTTTTGGGCGATCGTAGGGAATGTCACGGATGATCGAGAAGCGGGGGCCACAGTTAGTGCAGTTGATGAACGGGTATCGGTAACGGCGGTCTTGCTGGTCGAACATTTCGCGCTGGCAATCGGGGCAAATACTCATATCTGGGGAAATGGGCACGAAGTTGCCTGATTCTTCCAGGCTTGCAAGGATGGTAAACGAGTCAAAGTGATCGACTGGAATGATCTCAGTTATCACAGAGTCAATTCTGGCCAGGGGAGGGGCGTTAAGGCGTATCTCGGCAATGAATTTATCAATGTCTGATTTGTCGCCATTAACGGTAATTTCCACACCGCTGGATGAATTGCGTACCCAGCCGGTGAGGTGATGATTCTCTGCCAGATTGAATATGAATGGACGGAAACCGACTCCCTGGACTATCCCCTTTATTTTTATGAACTGGCCTGTGAATCCTTCGGTCATTTCCCCTGCTTGTAGTTGGATACAGTCCCTTTTAACCAGGCGATCCAGGCATCGAAACCTTCTCCGGTGCGACAGGAGACCGGAAAGGTTGTCAAGCCAGGATTTAACATCTCTACACCCTTGCGGAAATAATCAATGTTGTATTCCACGTAGGGCATGAGGTCGGTTTTATTAATGATTAACACGTCCAGGCCGCGATAGATATTAGGATATTTGTAGGGCTTATCGTCGCCTTCGGGAACACTGGCAATGAGCAGGTTAATATGGGTTCCCAAGTACCAGGCTGCCGGGCAGATAAGATTGCCGACGTTTTCCACGATCAACACGTCGATATCTTTGAGTGGCATCTGCTGTAGACCATCACTAAGCATGGAAGCTTCGAGGTGACAGTCACCGCCGGTATTAATCTGGATGGCGGGCATGCCTGCTTTGATGATCTTATCAGCGTCGATGGTCACCGGAGCGGTGTCGCCTTCAATCACGCCCAGAGTCAGGTCTTTTTGAAGATGGTTGATAGTCTGCAGGATGAAGCTGGTTTTCCCGGCGCCAGGTGAAGCCATGATATTGATCGAAAAGACCTGGTTGGCATCCAACAGCGCGCGGTTAAGGTTGGCCATACGATCGTTGGCGCGCAAGATTTTTTCAACGACCGGGACTTTGATAGGGCTCATTTAGTATCCTCTTTTTCGATTTCGATGCTGTCCAAATAGAATTCTTCTCCCCGGGTAATGATCACATTGTAGCCTTTGCAATTGGGGCAGGGACGTAATTCCTGTTCGATGTCGTACTCAGTTTGACAATCCTGGCATTTGAGAGTAGCTGGAATGCGGTTAAAAACAAGTTTCGCGCCTTCGCATATGGTGTTTTCGCTGATTGTATCCCAGTAGAATTGAACCGAGTCGTCAACAATACTGGAGAGTTTCCCGATCATGAGATTGATCGAAGTCACTTTTGACGCGCCAGCCTTTTTGGCGTTCTCCAGGGCTATATCCAGAATACCTTCAGTAACTGATAGTTCATGCATGGCATGTATTATAAACTTATTCGGACAAATTATGGGTGAATAAGAGAGAAAAAATCTCAACTTTTTAGTTGAGATTAGGATGATTTTCTTTGACGATCAGATTCATCAGTTGCAATCGCGTAGTGAGAAATGACCTCGCAGCCACGTTGGCAATCCGACGGTAAATAAAAAAACCGATATCGTGGTCTTCATCACAAAGAGGAATCAGAATGCGTGAATCCAAGCGAATAAGGCGACAGAAGGTGACTGTGGTAACCGTGCCTGTGCGTTGACGCACAATTGGGGTCAGCGCTGACCAACCGCATATATCCAGGGGAGCCAGATGGCTGGTTTCAACCTGACCATAAGAGGGGACATAAACCTCAACACGCATGTCCCCTTCGAGAAGGATGTAAGTATAGTCAAGAGAGTTTCCTTCGGTGATTAGTTCCACGCCGGCTTCGACGTCGATGATCGATGCTGCCGTCGCCAACCTGGCAAGCTGGAAGGGTTTCAGATCCAAAAAGATGGGTACGTTTTTTAGTATTGAGATAATGTCCTGATTTTTAGTCATCAATATAAATTTTCCTGATAGTTGTTTAGACAAGAGAATAACAGATTTCGTCCAAGTTGATTAGTGCTTATCATCACCCAGATATATGTGCGTGTCACAATGTTCTGGTTACTTTTTTTCTCTTTTCGTAACAGGGAATAAGAGAGCATATATCCCCCCGACAAAACCAGCACCGCCAAGTATATTGCCAATTGTCACAGGGATCAAGTTCTTTATAAAGAAACTTGTCCAGGAGAGAGATGTCAGATCTAATCCGGTACTCTCCGCAAATGATGGATCGAATGCTTTAATAAACAATGCCACTGGTAGTATATACATATTGGCCACACTGTGTTCGAAACCGGCAGCGATGAACGCAGTGATGGGAAAGATGATTGAAAGGATTTTCCCACTCGTGGTTCGTGAGCTATATGCTAACCAGACAGCCAGACAAACAAGAATATTGCAGAGAATTCCCAACACAAGTGCCTGGATGAATGAATAATGTACTTTCACATTTGCTAGGTTAAGCATCGTCTTTCCCAACTCACCACTCGAAGCTGTGTAAGTATGGGTTAAGAATACCAGAATGGCGATCAGCAATGAACCGATAAAGTTTCCAAAGTAAACGATCACCCAATTACGCATCATCTTTCCAAAAGTAATCTTACGATTTACCCAAGAAATGAACATCAAGTTATTTCCGGTGAACAATTCGGCGCCACCTATCACAACCAGGATCAAGCCGAGTGAGAAGGTAAGCCCAGCCATAACCTTCATGAAACCATATGGCCATGAGTCGACCATACCCGTGATTGAAATCGTTGCAAAGACAGCTCCGAAGGCGATATATGACCCTGCGAGGATAGACAAAAGAATTGTGGAACCTAAACCTAACGATGCTTTCTTTTCGCCTATTTCGCAGGCTTTGACAGCGATCTCTTGAGGAGAAAGTAAATCAATTTTTATCTGATCATCCTGTGACATGGTTTTTTACCTCCTTAAATACCTAATCTCCCAACCAGTCTATGATCTGCTGTGCGGCCTCCGGAACCAATTCTTGAGTACGCTGTGAGAGTTCGCGGGTGAATTTGAACTCATACCCTCGAATCGAGACCAGAAGCGAGTCGGGGTGTCTTTTATTAATCACATCACATAATGATAGCAGTGTTGAGGGAGTAAGGTGATGGGTGAATGGCGAAGACTGATACTCTGATGAAACAACCTCTCGATGGATTTCTTCAGGCACATTACCGGTGTGAGCATCAATAAAAACCACTCGCTCGTATTTTCCAAGATCGTCAGCCATCTCAGGTAGTAATTGAAGCTGAAATTGGAATTCAAGGTCACCAAAAACCATCGGGAAATCATCCTCGATCATTCCTGGAGTGTAGATTCCAGATTGCTGCATGACCTGCAGCAAAACATGCCAAGCCACACCGTCATCTTGGCGGTCGATATTTCCATAGCCAATGATCAAAGTTTTCAAACATGATCCTTTCAAAAAAAGCGATGCCATATTGACTCGGCATCGCTTTTTAATCAGTGTGTTTACCTTTACCTAGTTGCGAGTCACCGTCTTGATGAGTTTACCATCAGAATCTTCAAATTCGAGGGCGATCGGCATTTGACCGACAGCATGGGTCGAGCAGGAGAGGCAGGGATCGTGGGCACGGATGGCGGCTTCAACGCGATTCAGTTGGCCTTCTGTGACATCTGAGCTTGTGATGTAGGTCTTGGCGACACTATCGACAGCTTCACTCATGGCCCAGTTATTATGGCCTGTGGAAACGATAAGGTTGACTTTCTCGATTTGACCTGTCTCTTTGGCCCAATAGTGATGAATAAGGGTACCGCGTGGGGCTTCGATCACTCCCACACCTTCGGGTTGCGGATTGTGGCAGGTGTTGAGGATGTCAGTGCTGAGGATATCGGGATCATCCAACAGGATTTTTACTTGCTCGGCTGCGTAGAGTGTTTCGATGAGACGAGCATAGTGGTAATAAAGAGTATTTTCTACTGGTTTGCCACCATTGAGCGCTTTGAATTTCTTCAATTCCTCGTTGGCGAGTGGGGTGGAAATGCGGTCAGAGTTATTGCAACGCCCGAGCGGACCGACACGATAGACGCCTTGCGGATAGCCAAGTTTCTTGTAATAGGGGAACTTTAGATAGGACCAGTCCTCTACGTGTTCTGCGATGTAATCAAGGTAATGGCTGGGCTCAAATTTCTCGAGTTCCTTGCCATCACGTCCGATCAGGCGAATCATTCCATCATACAATTCGAGAGTGTTACCATCTTTGACCAGACCGAAGTAGCCGGTGGGGAAGACTGCGAATTTATTAATGTCTTCCATGTTCTTTTCAGCCCAATCCTTCATAATTGAGAGACCGAGCTGGATGGTCTTGATGGATTCGTCATAACCAGCGAGTATATTGGCGCGTTCTTCTTTAGAGAGCGCTTTGTTGACACCGCCGGGAACTGCGAAGACCGGGTGAATGCGACGACCGCCGACGGTGTGAATGATCTCCTGACCCCATTTGCGCAGCATGACTGCCTTGACAGTAAGGTCAGCATTGGCTGCCAGCAACCCGGCCACGTTACGGGTGGCAGGATCGCAGTCAAAACCGAGCAGCAGGTCGGGGCCGGCAAGTTCGAAGAAATGCATGCCATGAGATTGGACGATCTGACCCATGTGCATCAACTCGCGCAGCAAAGCAGCCGGACGCGGCGGTTTGGCGCCCATGATGGCGTCGCCAGCTTTGGCAGAAGCCAGATGGTGGCTGACCGGGCAAATGCCGCAAATACGCGGGGTGATGAGCGGCATTTCAAAGACCATTCGTCCTTCGCAGAATTTTTCAAATCCACGAAACTCGTTGACATGCAGGTAGGCATGATCGACTTTACCGGCATCGTTCATGCGGATGGTGACCTTGGCGTGACCCTCGATACGGGTCACGGGTTCAATCGTAATTTTTTGTGCAACCATTATTAACCTCCTCGCCTAATGCCAGTGCAGTTTGTCATCTTTGATCTCAGGAATACGACCCTGAGCCAATTCGGCAAGCACATAGAAGATTGTGTCAGCATCGGGCGGGCAACCCGGAACGAAAACATCCACGGGGACAACTTCACTCACTGCCTGTACTTTTTGTGGAGAAGCCAGTTCTGGATCGCTGGGGATCTTACCGCTATCATCAGTACTTTCTGTTTCGACGTATGCGCGTTTGAGCGATTCTTCGATGGTGAAGAAGTTGCGCATGGCCGGAACGCCACCAAACACAGCGCAATCGCCTAGAGCTACCAATATTTTGCAGCGTTTTCGCATTCGTTCGGCAACTTCCACATTGTATGAGTTATTGATTCCGCCTTCCAGAACGCCAACATCGACACCTGTCGCGTCAGGTTCCTTCAAGTCAGTGATGGGTGATGATCTCAAATCGGCCAGTTCGAGCACTTTCGCGATCCGTTCGTCCATGTCGAGGAGCGACATGTGACAACCGGCGCAGCCAGCCAACCAATCTGATGAGACTTTTGGTTTTGCCATTTTCTCTCCTTAATCGTAATACGATCGTTATTCAGCCAGAGCGGTGATCGCGGTCCGCTTATGGATTTCTTTGGTCCAGTCGTCATCCAACTTGGCGCCGGTTTTCTCAGCCAGAGCTTTGAGGGTGGCGTCTGTAGTCTTGATCTCATCCGCGGGAGTAATCACGCGGACAGCTTTTTGCAGTCTGCCTTCCAGGTTCAAATAATGACCTTCCTGCTCCAGCCAGTTGGTAGCGGGGAAGACCACATCAGCCATAGCAGTGAGAGCAGACGCATAAGTGGAAATAACAACCTTGCAGGCAACTTTTTCGAAATCTTTCAACATCTTCTGGGTGATTTCATCGTCACCGATGGCGAAAACAACAACCTTGTGGCCATCGACCTTTGCAGATTTTTCGAGTTTCAATTGAGCCGCGGCGAGGCTGTTGGCTTCACCCTTGACACTTACGAGTGTTGCGCCGATTAATTCAGCGAATGCTTTTAAAGCGGCGGGAGAAACAGATTTTTCATAGAGGATGATGGGTTTTTCATTTGAAGCGATCACGAACGCCGCATCCAGATAATCTTCTGATTTCAGGCCGGTCTTGTTTGCCAGGTTATCAAGGTCTTCAGCTTTGACTGAAGCTTTGCCCTTAGCTAGACCGAGCTTGACGACAGCGGCACTGAGGGCTAACAGATAATCTTCAGCAGTTCCCTTTGTGTACTTCATGGCCTTGTTGGCAAGGTCAGCCAGTGGTGTGTCTTTGGAATCAACGACAAGCAATTTGGTGCCTTTCGCCAGCACACGCTTGACAAAGAAGCCGATCACCTGATGTTCTTTCACCAGGTCGGTACCGAGCACCATGAAGGCATCCGCAGCGGTCACATCGGCCAATTTACCCTCGAAGGATTTTCCGAGCTCATCCGCGAAAGCAGCGGTCGCCTGGGTGAATGCTCCTTCTTCGGTAGTGGTCACGAGATCACTGCCCAGTTCATCGGCGAAGAGTTTCTTGAAGTGATAAATGGTCTCGATGGGTTGGCGAGTGGATATGATCGCGGCAACACCATCTTTCCCTTTACCTTTGAGAGGTTTGATCTGGTCTGCAGCAAACGCTAGAGCTTCATCCCAAGTGGCAGCCTTGAGGGAACCGTTCTTACGCAACAATGGAGTGACGATGCGATCGCAGGTATTGGACATGGGTTCGAAGCGACCGGTTTCACACAGAATGCCTTCGTTCACCTCGGCATTCCAATTGCCATCGATACGAACCAGGTTGTTGTTGCGAGTGAAGACTTCGATGCCACAGCCAACCGAGCAGCCAACGCAAATGGTCTGGGTTTTATCGATCTGTTCGTCATGACCGCGGTAAGCGCTCCAGCGGTCAATAATGGCACCGGTGGGGCAAACCTGGGCACAAACGCCGCAGGAGATGCAGGAGCTTTCACCCAGGGGAACACCGGTATCCGCGACGAGAATGCTCCGTGCGCCGCGTTCTTCAAAACCGAGGGTGTAATTGCCGACCAGTTCACCGCAAGCGCGGACGCAGCGGCGGCACAGGATGCAGCGATTGTTTTCCATGATGAGGTAGGGATGTGAGGCATCCATGGGATAGGGCTGCCAATTTGGCTGCAACGTCCAGTGGGTCATTCCCTCACTGTAAGCTGCGTTCTGCAGCTCGCAATCGCCACCGCTGACCTGGCAATAAGGGCAGAAGTGATTACGTTCGCTGAAGATGAGAGTCAATACAAAGGAACGAGCATCCTTGACCTTTTTGGTGTCGGTATGAACGACCATGTTGTTGTTCACCGGCAGGGTGCAGGAGGGCTGCAACGTGCGGGCGCCTTCAACCTCAACCAGGCACAGGCGACAGCCGCCGTAAGGGGTCAAGTGAGGATGATCGCATAGGGTTGGAATTTCGATCCCGGCAGACTGGGCTGCGCGTAATACTGTCGTCCCTTCGGGGACCTGTATTTGTTTTCCATCGATCGTGACAGTAACCATTAGTCAATTTCTCCTATCAAAATTCATTTCTTATTACTATATCTTCTTCCCGCTCATGGGGCAGATGCCGGTGGGACAAACCTTGAGACGGATATGCGCTTCAACTTCCGCGCGGAAATAAGTCAAAATATCGCGGATGGGGGCTCCTGCGGTTTGACCCAGACCGCAATTGGAGAGCTGATACAACTGATTGCTCAGACTCATGAGATCATCGAGGTCTTTCAAAGAGCCTGTACCTTCCGAAATATTCGTTAAGATTTCGAATGCGCGCTGATTACCAACACGGCATGGCGTGCATTTACCGCAGCTTTCTTTACGGAAGAAGTTCAAGAGATTTCGTGCCAGGTCAACCACGCAGGTATCCTCATCGCAGATCAGAAGAGCGCCCGAACCGAGGGCGACGCCAGCTTTGGCAAATGAGTCGAAATCCATCGGAGTATCCTGCAGGCTGGCCGGGATGATGGAACCAGAGGAGCCACCGGTCTGCGCCAATTTAAAGGATTTGTTATGTTTCATTCCCTTGGCGTATATGGCAATTACCTCGCGCAGGGTAATCCCCATCGGTACTTCGATGAGTCCGGTGGTATTGACGTTACCGAGAATGGTGTACACCTTGGTGCCAGGGCTGGAAGGGGTACCAAACTTTCGATACCATTCAGGACCGTGGCGTAAAATTGGGGGAACATTCGCCAAAGTCTCGACATTGTTGACGAGTGTGGGTTTACCCCAAAGACCATTAGTAGTTGGATAGGGAGGGCGCGCACGGGGTTCACCGCGTTTGCCTTCGATTGACTCGATCAAAGCCGTCTCTTCGCCACAGATATAAGCACCCGCGCCAGAGTGAACATGAAGGTCGAAACTGAAATCGGTGCCGAAAATGTTCTTGCCGAGCAAACCCAGTTCACGAGCCTGTTCGATGGCGCGATGTAAACGCTGCTGGGCGAGAGTGTACTCGCCACGAATGTAAATATATCCTTCATCAGCGCCTACAGCGTAGGCTGCGATAGCCAGGGCTTCGACGATCGAGTGTGGATCGCCTTCGAGGATCAAACGATCTTTGAAGGTTCCGGGCTCGCTTTCATCGGCGTTACAGACCACGTATTTCTTGGAGCCAGGAGTTTTGTTAACGAAGCGCCACTTGGTTCCGGTTGGGAAACCAGCGCCACCACGTCCACGAAGTCCGGATTTCTCGAGTAAATCGCAGATCTCAGCTGGTTTCATCTCCGTGACGGCTTTGGCAAGCGCCTGGTAACCGTCGTGAATAAAATACTCATCGATCGAGTCCGGGTCAATCAACCCGGCCCGCTCGAGAACGATGCGCTGTTCAGCCGGTAATGTCCCCTTACGAGACGATAACCAGGCAATCTTGCCGGAAAGCTCGCGTACAGGAGCTTGTAACCCGGCAGCGATACGACCTTTATAGAGATGTTCTTCTACCAGAAAGTGGACATCCTTCTCTACAACAGGACCGTAGATAACAGCGTCAGGATAAACGATCACGAGGGGAGCGGCATCATTTCGACCGACATCTCCCACCATGGTCAAAGAGATTTCATCTTCCAATCCAAAGGATTTGATTTCACGTTGGAGGGATTTATAGATATCATTGGCACCTCTTTCGATGCTGACGGGATCACTGGAAACCAATACCATTGAACGAATCGCTTTCATGTCAGTCTCCTTTAGTGATAACGCGCGAGGATGGACGGAACCTGCTTGGGATCGACGTTTCCATAGATATCATCATCGATTACCATAACGGGACCCACACCGCAGATGCCCAGGCAACTGGTGGTAACCAGCGACCATTTGCCATCAGCGCTCGTTTCTTCGTCTTTGAGATGAAGCTCGTCAGTCAACGCCTGCCAAACTTCGCGGCCACCGGCCACGTGACAGGGGGCGTTCTCACAAAACTGGATGACATGGCGTCCCCGGGGTTTTGTGGAGAGCATACGATAGAAACTGGCTACCGAAAAGAGTTGACTCTTGGGCAGCTTGAGTTGCCGGCTGATCTCATCCAGGGCTTCGGCGGGTAAATAACCAACCGCCCGATTGACTTCGTTCAGGATGGGGATCAATTCATCACTCGTTGCACCGTACCGTTGGATGGCAGTATTGACTGCTTCCTTGACCTGTTTGCCATCTTTTTGCTCTATTGCCATAAACATCCTCCTCGCGACGTTGATTAACGTGAATTGGAATCTAGGGCTGTTTGCACAGCCCTATTTGATGACGATAGCGTTGAAATTGCAAACTTGCATACAAATACCACAACGGATACAAACATCAGGATCGATCACGTGAGTTTGACGGCGTTCACCACTAATGGCTGAAACAGGGCAGTTGCGAGCGCAGACGGTACAACCGGTGCAGACACCATCTGTAATCTCGTAACGAATCAAGGCTTTGCAGACCTTGGCCGGGCAGCGTTTTTCGTTGATGTGAGCTTCGTATTCAGCGCGGAAATGTTTGAGCGTACTGACTACGGGGTTCGGCGCACCCTGACCGAGACCGCACAGACTGTCCTGGCGGATTTCATCGCACAGGTATTCGAGGGTTTCGATATCACCAGCCTGGCCTTTTCCGGCGCAGATGCGTTCTAGAATTTCGAGCATACGACGGGTTCCCACACGGCAGGGAGTGCATTTGCCGCAGCTTTCATCCTGGATGAATTCCATGAAAAAGCGGGCGATATCCACCATGCAGGTACCTTCATCCATCACCACCAGACCACCGGAACCCATCATGGATCCAGCCTGGGTGAGGGCTTCATAATCCAAAGGTAGATCGAGGTATTCCTTGGGGAGACAACCACCCATCGGGCCGCCAGTTTGGATGGCTTTGAAATCCTTGTCGTCGATGATGCCGCCACCGACGTCATAAACCACCTCGCGTAGGGTGAGCCCGAAGGGAACTTCGATAAGTCCGGTGTGTTTCACGTCGCCGGCGAGAGCGAAGGTTTTGGTGCCTTTTGATTTCTCAGTTCCAAATGAAGAGTACCATTCAGCGCCTTTGAGAATAATTTGCGGAACGTTTGAATAGGTCTCCACATTATTGATATTCGAAGGTTTAGCAAAAAGACCTTTGACAGCAGGGAAGGGAGGTCGAGGTCGAGGTTCACCACGGCTGCCTTCGATGGAAGCCATAAGAGCAGTCTCTTCACCACAGACAAACGCACCGGCACCCATACGGACTTCCAGATCGAAATCGAAGCCGGATCCCAGGATGTTCTTACCGAGCAGCCCCATAGCTCTGGCTTGTTCAATGGCGATGTTCAAAGTGCGGACAGCGATGGGATATTCGGCACGACAATAGATGTAACCCTGGCTGGAACCGATGGCATAAGCTGCGATCATCATACCTTCAAGTACCGAGTGCGGGTCGCCTTCGAGCACACGGCGGTTCATAAACGCGCCGGGATCGCCTTCATCGGCGTTGCAAATGACGAACTTTGGGGTTTCGGCGGAGGCACGGCAGAACTGCCATTTTTTTCCAGTGGGGAAGCCCGCGCCGCCACGTCCGCGCAGACCTGAAGCCAGGATTGTATCGATTACTTTTTCAGGGGTGTATTCAGCGAGGACTTTACCGAGAGCCTGGTAACCATCTTCTGCGATGTAATCTTCGATGTTCTCAGGGTCAATCTTGCCGCAATTACGCAGCACTACACGGACTTCCTTGGCGGTGGGAGCGCTTAATTCTTCATCGACGAAAGTCTTTTCTTCTTCGACAAACTTGGATGCAATGCGTCCCTTCAGGAAATGTTCTTCAACCAGGTAAGGGATATCATTTGCGGTAAGGCCAGTATAATGCACACCTTCAGGGTAGACCATCATTTCGGGGCCATTGGCACAGCCGCCAATTCGTGATGTCTCTAAAACCTGAACTTCGTCGATCAAACCCTGGGCAACCAACTCATCTTGAAAGGCGTCCATTACTTCATGGGCACCTTTTTTCAGGCACTCAGGATCGACACAAAAAAGTACATGCGAGCGATAATACTTCATTTGTAAACCTTATGAGTAAATTTTTTTGATCGCCGATGTTACTACATCGGGATCACATGATCAGCAACGGGCTTGCCGTTGACAACATGTTCATTCAAAATCTTCTTGGCTACTTCAGGATTGACCTTGCCATAAGTCACCTTGGGCTGGTCACCAATGGTTACCATGACGATGGGTTCTTTTTCGCACAGACCGATGCAGCCGGTCTGAGTGACGATAATGCCGTTCAAGGACTCTTTCTCGATGGTATCCAGGATGGCTTTCATAGTGTCACGGGCGCCTGCGGCGATGCCACAAGTACCCATCGCAACCACTACCTGGGCGGTTCCTGCTGCCGTCTTCATTTCACGTTTTTGCAACGCTTCTTCGCGGGCTTTCTTTAAGTCTTCAAGGCTCTTGATTGTTGACATATTAATCTCCTGCAGACTCGAATAATTTATCCAGGATTCGCGACTTCGCGAATTCCGGTCTCAACCAATTCTCGTAAGTAATTCAGGATCGGTGGCTCTGTTAGAGGAATGCCATCGAGGGTTTGCATGATCTGATCATTATCGAGGGCGAACTCCCTATCATCCACACGATAAGTGAAAATCCAGTGGATGGTTGGGTTCATAATAAGTAGTTGAAGGAAGGTGTCTGCCAGGTTACCCAGGGGCATGCGGTCGATGTTGCTACGTTGAAATTGCACAGTGAGCAGCGTCCCTTTTCCGGGTGTCGAGTCGATCTTGAGAAAACCATTACAGGCTTCCGCAGCTTCCTTCAAAAGGGGGATTCCTAAACCTACTTTACGGGTGGTCCTGGATGTATAGAAGGGATCGATCACCCTGGCGATAGTCTCGGCATCCATTCCTTTGCCGTTGTCCTGAACACTCATTTGTAAAAGATCTGTTTCAGAATTCTCCAGTACGGTAATCCGTACTTCACTTGCGCTTGCAGCAATGCTGTTCTCAGCGATATCGAGCAAGTGCAGAGAAAGCTCACGCAAGGCGATTAACCCGCGTCATCCTGCAACGGTTTAATGGTTGCGGGAAGCTTGTTTGGTTTCATGCGCCCCATCACGTCCTCATCCACGACGATCACGGGTGCCTGTGAGCATGCGCCAACGCAGCGACAAACTTCCATGGTGATGTTGCCATCGGGGGTGGTGGAGCCTGGTTCGATACCAAGAATCTGTTTGGCTTTTTCGATGAGCATGGGAGTTCCGCCTACATAACACGCGGTTCCCAAGCAGAACTTGATGGTATGCTTTCCGCGTGGAGTGGTAGTGAAGAATGAATAGAAGGAAACCACACCGTGCACTCTCGAAACCGGTACCTGTAACTCATCGGCAACGTACTGCTGCATTGACTCGGAAACAAACCCGACTTTTGCCTGCAGTTCGTTCAGGACAACCATTGTGGCTCCCGGTTTATCTTTGTTCTCAGCGATGATCGTATCGATCTGCGCTTTGATTTCGGGATTTTTCAATGGGTCTTTCAGATTTGTCTTTACTGCGATTTCGTCTGTAACCATAACCTCTCCAAAACAGTGATCATTGGTCCCGTTTA
This sequence comes from Anaerolineaceae bacterium, assembly GCA_034430175.1. GTDB lineage: Bacteria > Chloroflexota > Anaerolineae > Anaerolineales > Anaerolineaceae > UBA6107. Next base: position 199,225 of record DAOUFI010000022.1, read on the forward strand.
CTTTGGCCTTATAAACCTTTATAGTTTACATTGTTCAACAAGATAACACAATTATCGAATGTCACTAAAAGGATAGAAGGCTTTCTCGTAAACAGCCAGGGACATACTTCTCTCGATTTGATTTTACATCATTACACTGCTTAACCAGCAGTTTAATCATTTATGTTTAGTCAATAATGACGACTTTTCTTTCACTTTCATGAAGAAGTGCAAGTTTTATTTCATCAACTGATCGAGATTCTACCATAAATTGGTTCGCACCGGTTAATTCATCCAGGCGGTGAGCGTCTCCACCTTTAATTAGCGTTAAGCCTTTCAATTGGGGATACTTATAGACCGCTAAACGCGAATTCAAATGGCGTGAAATTTCCACGGCGGATAAATGGATATCCTGTGGGACAAAGCCAAGGTTTTCGATCAGACCAAAGGCTTTGCGATCGACATGGGCAGGGATGAACAGACCACCTATCGCGTTGACTGTTAACCAGGCTTTAGTGAGGGTAAGGTTGGTGGATACGAGTAATAATCGTTCTTCTCGACGGATAAATTCACCGGTTTCATCCACCACAAATTGCTCGCCAAAATGTTCGGGGGAGTTTTTCAATGAAGGCAAAGCTAAATCCACTTCTTTTTGAAATTCAAGTGCCTTTTCTAAAGTCTCAAAGATACAAAGAGAATGAACTTCTTCAACAGTTTGCAATTCCATACCTGGCAAGACCGTCAGACCGGTTCCCTCGGCAGCTTTCATGACCGCACCTGCGTTGGCTGTCGAATTGTGGTCGGTGATCGCAATCAAGTCGATATGATTATTAATGGCTTGTTGAACAATGAGTGGTGGAATCATTTCCACTTCTGCGCAAGGTGAGACCACAGTATGCACGTGGAGTTCCGCACGAAATTGCATTAAAGAAAGCATTAATGACCCCTGCAGGGTGATTATTGACAGCGCAGACCCATTTCCCACAACTTGCCAACTACAGCGAACGTGGGTTCTTTTGTTAAAAATATATTGATGCCTTCCTCGTTGGCTTTGGCAATTGTGGCTTCATCTGGTTTAGCATCTTCGGTGATGATGATCGCTGAAAGATCGAGTAAAGTGGCAACAGCAACAATGTTTATATGTGCCTGCAAGGTCACCCAGATCGATTGATGGGCTGCTCCGGACATCACACAACTTAAAAGATCGGATGTGTATCCGCATGTTGGTGTGATTTCGGCGAAATTTCTAGGGACGGTAACAGGTTCTAGATGCAAATTATCGATGATCTCTTTCAGATTCATACGCTACTCCTTGGAGGTTGTTATCCCTTCACCAACGACTTCCTGGTCGTGGAGCAGGATCTTGAGCTTTAAAGACGTTCCTTTGCCAACGATAGATTCTAAACGCATTGAATCTACGCAGCGTTGAATGTTCACCAACCCCATGCCCGAGCCAAAACCCAACTCGCGCACGGTCTCGGTAGCAGTGGAATAACCAGGACGCAGCGCTTGGTCTATATCGGCAATACCGGGACCGTCGTCGAATACATTAATCGAGATTTGATGAGGTTCAATCTCAACACGGATAATCCCACCGTGGATTGTATGAATGATAAGGTTCATCTCGGCTTCGTAAACGGCGATTCCGGCACGTCTTGCAATTTGTGGTGAAGCCCCCAAACGCAGCAACGCGCGTTTGATCGCCGATGAAGCCGCGCCACCGTGGGTGAAGTCACCCTGTTTGATTGTATAACGTAGAATGAGACTGGAGCGGTCGGATTCGATGTCTTCAAAGAGATGGCTAGCGCGATAGCGACGAACTTCTTCTTCCTGGTAATCATGTTGCAGAGCTGCCAACAACCCACGAGTGATATTGCCCTTGGTAATGATGCCCAGCAATTTGCTGTTTTCATCCACCACAGGCAAGCGACCAAAATGGGAATTGACGAATAATTTCAAAGCCTCGATAATCGGGTCGGTATTACGTACAGTTAGCAATTTTGTACTCATGTACTTCGCGACACGTGAATCCAGATCGTTGTGTTGCAGACAATGGATCAAATCTTCAATACTGACAATACCGACCAATTCATCATTTTTAACAACAGGAGCGCCCGAAATTCGATTCTTACGGAAAATTTCGAGCGCCTCTTTCATCTCAGTTTCAGGGGTGACGGTGATCAATTCTTTCGTCATCACTTGATCAACTTTTAATTCGTACGACAACTCTTCAACACGAGTTATGTTTTCTGCCTGCTGGTCTGTTATGTTCTTCCCTTGGTTGGTCGCGGAATTACTCATTCAGCCTCGGTAAACGGTCATTTCTCGCAAGAACAATCAGGATCGCTTACCGGCATTTCGAGGCTATGAAGACCGGCCTGATATAATCTGCCGCACAATTCGAACATGCCGAAGGGAGAGGAAATTAACGCAATCCTTTCCGATTCAGCCAGGTCGATCGTTTCTTGGGGCGGGACTTTCCCGCGCACAAGGATAATCGCAGCTACATCAGCCATTTGCGCGGTGCGAACTACCTGTGGATTACATAAGCCTGTGAGAAGAACGGCTTCTGGTTGGATGGAGGCAAGGACATCGCTCATCAAATCAGCGCCGCACCCACCTTTTACCTCACGAGCGAGATCAGCGTTTTTATTGATAAGCTTACCTTTTATTAGGTCAATCAATTCTGAAACTATCATGAGCTTTCCTAAAATTCGTAATTTCAATAATTATAATGGATAAATGGGTATAAGCATAAAGTGTTGTATCCTTATCTTATTGGATATTTGATCTATTGGTTATAAATCAGAATCTGACGAGAATAATATGTTAAAATTTTAGTCATTATCGGAAACAGGAAGTGTGAAATGAAATCAATGATCCAATCTGTTAAAGGAACACGTGAATTCTATCCCGAAGACATGGCCGTACGCCAGTGGCTCTATGGCAAGATCAGGCAGGTCTCCGAGTCGTTTGGATATCAGGAGTGGGACGGCCCATTTCTTGAGAAAATCGACCTGTATGCCGCAAAATCGGGAGAAGAGTTGGTAAAGGAGCAGGCATTCGTATTCCCGGATCGCGGGGGTGATTTGATCACACTACGCCCTGAATTGACGCCTTCACTGGCAAGGTTGATCGCTCAAAAGCAAGGTGAGCTTGTATTTCCTGTGCGTTGGTGGTCATTCGGCCCGTTCTGGCGATACGAGAAACCGCAAAAAGGGCGAACTCGCGAATTCTTTCAATGGAACATTGATTTGATCGGAGTCAATTCCGAAAACGCGGACGCAGAGCTGGTTGCCATCGCAGCTTCTTTTCTGCGAGCGGTCGGGTTGAAAACCGACCAGGTGCAGATCACAATTAATCATCGCAAGTTGATGGAAAAAGAGTTGTTCGACCTTGGAGTAAGCCCAGAAGGGTTGAAGGCGGTTTTCCGTTTGATTGATCGACGTGACAAGTTAAGCAGAGATGCCTGGAAAAATTTTGCGCACGAGATTGGCTTAAACGACGCGCAAATCGACGGATTGGACCAAATTTTGATAGACAAAGATTTGTGGAAGAAATCGCCCGAATTGATACGGATATTTGCCTCCCTCGAGAAGATGGGTGTACGAGAGTATGTGACTTACAACCCACAAATCATCCGCGGTCTGGATTATTACACGGGCATTGTTTTTGAAGCCTGGGATTTAAGTGGTGATGGTCGTGCTGTATTGGGCGGCGGACATTATGACAATCTGGTATCGGATGTCGGTGGAGAGCCACTGCCCGGTGTGGGTTTCGCGATGGGCGATGTGATGATCTCTGTGTTACTTGATAAGTATGGCTTGTTACCAACAAACGTGCTTTTGGGAGATACGGTACTGGTGACTGTGTTTGACGATACCTTAATCGAAAAATCACTTGAGATTGCCAGATTGCTGCGCGAGGCAGGGATTAAAACTGTATGCTATCCGGAGGCAGCCAAGTTACCCAAGCAATTTAAGTACGCTGACCGCATGGGCATCAAGACGGCTGTGGTCATTGGGCCGGATGAAGCTGCAGCCGGTAACGTCACGGTAAAGGATTTGGCAGGACGGGAACAGAAAACGATCACGGTAAACAGGTTGGTGGAAGAGATCAAGGCAAGCGCGAAGTAGGAATTCTCTTATTTGTAAGTTATATGATTCCTTGCCCTGAGGGCAGGGCTGTGATAGAATGTCCCCTGTTCATGGTGGGCGTAGCTCAATGGCAGAGTGCGTGACTGTGGATCACGATGTTGTGGGTTCGACCCCCATCGCCCACCCAAGGAAAGACTCTCACAAGGGAGTCTTTTAGTTTAAGTATCTCGATGTTGTACCATACGGGTACTTCGCGCCAATCAGCGCTCGTGGTTTCAACCTCTTCGTTCACCCAAGTAAAGACTCTCAAAAAGGAGTCTTTTGGTTTAAGCATCAAGATGTCGTACTCTACGGGCATGGTATGGGTTCGACACTCATTGGCTACCCCAAATATGAGATTCTCGTATGGAGTCGAAATGATTTCCAAGGAAGAATTAACAGTGGTAAAAACTGAATGATTACAAGTAAATAAGTTGAATAACTTTAAGGGGTTTGCTACAATTAATCTATCGACGAAGGAAATATTAATGGGGATAAAAAGAACACCCATCCAGCGCTTGCTGGCTTTTGTCTCTCTTTGCGTGGCATTGAGTCTGTTGTTGTTGCTTCGTTCAGCAGATGCAGATGATGGTTCAAACCCGCCGAGCCGCTCAATGATCATCTTGATCACTGAAGTGCAATATCAATGGCAATTGCGATTATTCTCCGATAATTCAGTGACATGTAATTTTTCCATCGAACATGAAGGAAGACCCACAGAGAACGAAGTTCAATCGAAATGTACCTCCCAACAATATATCGCCTGGAAGAATTTCCCGGCCTGTGATCTATCAAAAGGGGAAAGCACTCAAAAATGCAAAGGTGTATATCTTTATAACCCTAGTTCAAGTCCCGTTTATAAAAACGTGTATGTAAAATTGCCTCCACCGAAGGTGTGGATATCGATGCGAGGGTGTAGGTATTCAGGGATAAACCGATATTGCACGGGAAAACCGGTATTGGTGTTTTCAGGCGAAGAATCCTTACCGAATGAACAGATCATAAAAATCACTGGCAAGATCGGCCATCAGAGTTTTGCCTGTAATGGCGCGAGTTGCGCAATTGGTTTGATCAAAACGAGCGCGGAAGGAGAGAAGATCACCTTCCAGGCTGAATCCAGTTTTGGAGATAAAACAGCGGTATTTACTGCGTTCGCTAAAGTGATCCCAGTTGTTGGATTAGATAACGCTTATACGATTGATATCGTCAGCGATCAGTGGCTTGGCAGGAATCCTCCAAGTTGCTCGGATGTTTGGCAGGTGTTTCCTGAGGAGGGTGAAATACCAGATTGGCTGAAAACCCCGGATAACCCGATCGAACTGAAAAGCTCGCAAACCCTTTACTCGTTGGCTGGCGCGTTGATCACGAATGGCATCGTGGATGCAAGCGATTGCGAAAATGGGGGTGTGGAAGAATCCTTGGCGGCCACCGAATGCGGCGTCAAGGCTGCGAAACCGGTCATCCAGTATTGGCAAAATCAATTTGACCAGGAAATCATCAAGGTGGCAAAGATGGACAGCATTCCTGCCAACCTGATGAAGAATATTTTTCTACGTGAGAGTCAATTTTGGCCGGGTGTATATTCAGATACTCAAGAAGTGGGACTTGGCCATATGACTACAAACGGAGCTGACACTGCGCTTCTTTGGAACTCAGAGTTCTATAACAGTTTCTGCCCCCTGGTACTAAACCAACGGTATTGTGAGATCGGATTTGCTCATTTGGGAAGTGAGCAACAAAACATTCTCAAGGGTGCATTGTTGAACCGGATTGATGCCACTTGTCCGGATTGTGAAGAAGGTATCGATCTAACGAAAGCGAATTTTAGTATCCATTTCTTTGCTGAGACGATAAAAGCCAATTGCAGCCAGGTGGCCCAGGAGATTTGGAACACGACGAATAAGTCAGCCAGAGACGTCAGTAGCTATGAAGACCTTTGGCGGTTTACTCTGTTGAACTACAACGCTGGGTCGGGATGCTTAAGTTACGCCTTTTACAGGACGAACGCCGCCAAGGATCCCATTGATTGGGAACATGTCGCCGCCAATCTTACTCCAGCTTGCCAGGGTGGCGTCAAATACGTTGTTGATGTCACTGGAGGAGATACCAAAATGATCACTGTTTTCTCCACCCCATTTCCAACGGTTACACCCACGGTACTCAAATCGAAAACCACAGCGCCTACATTGACTCCAACACTTTTAATAACACCGACTCAACAATAGATTATCTTCCGCTGATTTCCCAGGTAATCAATTCAGGACGGCATAAAAAGCGCACCCTGGGCGCAATACCGCCCTCCATGCCCAAACCGCGGGTGACGTAGAGGGTCATTTTACCGAGCAGATAACGTCCGGATTCGAAAGCTTTGTGATAGAGCGATGCAGCGAAGATTGCTCCATAAAAGGGCAGGCAAACCTGACCGCCGTGGGTGTGCCCGGATAACTGTAAATCAAAGCCACAATCCTGAACCAGTGGTGCCAGATCAGGGGAGTGGTAGAGAAGTATATTGAGAGAATTCTGCGTTTGCTTGTCAAGTCCATATTGTTGGAGTACAGTCAAATCTTCTTCAGGATGATGACTGCATGCGATTCCGTTGATCGAAACGGATGAGTGACCAAATGTAATAACCATTTGCTTGTTGTTCAACCATTGAAGAGGCGTATCTTTTACCATTTCGTAATAAACTTCTGGAGGATCCACTGGAGGACTACCTGTGACACCAAATACACCAAGGGGAGCGTGAAGAGACTTCAAGAACTCTCTGGCTGCTTCCTGTGAGGCAGGGTTATGAACAAAGGATAAATTGAGAATATCCCCAGAAAAAAGGATCAGGTCTGGTTTTATCTTCTCCAATTCCCGTAAGATCTGTTGCTCGCGCCGTGTGATCCGTTCGATATGCAGGTCACCCAGATGGACAATTTTGATCGAGTCCTCCAGGGCAAGTTTATTTGTCGTCAACTCTTCAGTATGGATATCAAGCTGGAACGGTTCAATGAAGAAACCATAGAGAACTAAAAGAGTGCCCATGATCTGGAAACCGAGCGCCCACCGGAACGGCAGGAGCGCGAAGGGGGTGCGCAGGATGGCCAGGGTTAACACAACAGGTTTCACCGGCCCATATGACAATCCTAGGTTGGGAAGAAGGCTGATAAGGAGCCAGTCGAAGGTGAAAAAGGTCAGCCAAATCAGGGAAATACGCCAATCAAATTTTCCACCCAGAAAAGCCAGCGCGGTAATAATGGCGAGAATCGCAATATCGGGAACACGGTTGAAAAACCCGGTGGATTGCAGAATCACATCAAAAGGATTGCCAGCGGTTCCTGGGTAGGAATGAGTATTACTGAAATCTTTCGGCGATATGTTCCGTGAACGTATCATATTTTGAATAATCCCGCCATGTGCATGCGCATGGCGGGATTGTGCTCGTCTGATCAATTTTGTTCCGGCAACCAGCAGCAAAGAACCAACTCTTTGGCAGCCTTGACCTCGTCCAACCGGCCAACAGGAGTCTCATGAGGAGCCTCGTGTAGCAAGTCAGGTGTGGAATGAGCTTCCGCGGCAATCTTGATCATCACTTCGGCGAACTGATCGAGGGTTTGTTTGCTTTCTGTTTCAGTGGGCTCGATCATTAGCGCTTCATGAACGATAAGTGGAAAGTAGTTTGTGGGTGGATGGAATTTATAGTCCATCAAGCGTTTGGCAATGTCCAGGGCATGGACTTCGGGTGCGTCTGCCCAACAACCTTCGAGAACAAATTCATGCATGCAGATACGTTTGTATGGAAGCGTATAGGAATCTTTCAGGAGTGATAGCAGGTAATTCGCGTTGAGTACGGCATACTCAGCCACACGCCGCAAGCCTTCAGGTCCGAGCATACGGATGTAGGTAAACGCGCGAACCATCACACCAAATTGGCCGTAGAATGCTTTGACACGACCGATGGTTTGCTTGGGAGTGACGAAGCCATACAATGGCGGAATCTCACTGTCGCCTTCTTCCACGATATCGACAACGGGGGCGGGCAGGAAATCGACAAGATGCTTAGCTACACCCACCGGGCCACTGCCAGGGCCACCGCCACCGTGAGGGGTGGAGAAGGTCTTGTGCAGGTTAAAGTGCATAACGTCTATGCCCAGGTCACCCGGACGGGCGATGCCCAACAATGCGTTCAAGTTAGCACCATCTCCGTAAACCAGACCGCCGGCTGCATGAACCGTCTTGATTACTTCCAAAACGTTTTCATCGAACAATCCTAGGGTATTTGGGTTGGTCAGCATCAAACCGGCGACTGTGTCATCGCAAACTGCTTTCAACGCTTGTATATCGACGTTGCCACGTGCGTCAGAAGGGACGGGAATAACCTCGAATCCACTCATGGCTGAGCTGGCGGGGTTGGTACCGTGGGCGGAATCAGGGATGAGCATTTTGATACGTTTGCTGTCACTGCGTGAGCGGTGATAAGCGCGGATGATCATCACGCCGACCAATTCACCCTGGGCGCCCGCGGATGGTTGTAACGACACTCCAGCGAAACCACTGATTTCTTTTAAAAATTCCTGCAAATTGTACATCAATGCCAGGTTACCCTGAACGGTGATCTCAGGCTGATGCGGATGGGTGAAGGCAAAACCGGACAGACGGGCAGTCTCTTCGTTGATTTTGGGGTTGTATTTCATAGTACAAGAACCCAACGGGTACATACCGCTGTCGATTCCATAGTTAAAAGTAGATAGGTGGATGAAGTGACGCACCACATCGGTTTCTGAAAGTTCAGGTAGGGGCAGGTTGTCACGAGTCAATCCAACTGGTAACGGCGTTACCGGAACATCGCATTCAGGGAAACGTACTCCCTGGCGTCCTTCCGAAGAAAGTTCGTAGATGGTAGGTTCAGTCATGAGCCACCTCCGCAAGACATTCCACCAACGCGTCTATCTCCTCACGGTGGTTCATCTCAGTACAGGCGATCAACATGTGATCCTTGAGCCCAGGAAAATCTTTGCCGAGGTCGTAACCGCCAAGAATGCCTTGATCGAGCAAGAATTCGTTGATCTCGGAAACGGGTTTGGGACATTTGAGTACGAACTCGTGGAAGAAGGGATCCGAATTGACCAGTTTATATCCAGGAAGCGCAGAAAGCTTTTCTGCCGCATAATGCGCTTTTTGATAACACAGGTTGGCAACTTGTTTAAATCCAGATTTACCCACCAGGCTAAGATAAATTGTTGCGGCGAGGGCGATCAGCCCCTGGTTCGTGCAGATATTGGATGTTGCTTTTTCACGTCGAATATGCTGTTCGCGGGCGGTAAGGGTGAGGACGTAACCTTTTCGGCCTTTTCCGTCAACTGTTTCACCAACCAGGCGGCCGGCGATCTTACGCGCGTATTCCTTGCGGGTGGCGAAAAAGCCAAGATATGGACCACCAAAAGAAAGGGGGATTCCCAAAGGTTGGCCCTCGCCGACCACAATATCGGCTCCCATTTCACCTGGTGTCTTGAGCAACCCCAAGGCGGTGGGGTTCGCGATCACGCCCAATAAGGCACCATGTTCGTGTACCTTCGCAGCCAAGTCGGTCAGGTTAAAAATTCTGCCGAAGAAATCGGGGTACTGGACAAGAACCAGCGCGGTATCTTCATCAATCTGAGGAATCAAACTTTCCGGTTTTGCAAATGGATCTTGCTTGTTACTACCTGAGACGATCTGGATGTTTTCATATCCGCAGAGGTAAGAGCAAAGTACGTCGTGATATTGGGGATTGATTGCTTCAGAGAACAGAATTTTACTGCGTTTGCCGCGGAAGTTGTGATAAGCCATCACACCAGCCTCGGCAGTGGCAGTAGCGCCATCGTAATGCGACGCGTTAGCAACTTCCATGCCTGTAAGATTACTGATGAGTGATTGGAATTCAAAGATCGCTTGCAGTGTACCCTGTGAGACTTCCGGTTGATATGGAGTGTAAGCGGTATAGAATTCACCACGACGCAGCAAGTTATCCACAGCCGCTGGGGTGTAATGATTGTAAGCGCCGGCACCCAAGAAACATGCCAGTTCGCGGACGGTTTCGTTCGAGTTGGCATATTCCTGCAGTTCACCTAGTGCTTCCATCTCGCTAACACCCGCAGGCAGGTTTAAATTTGGAAAACGATGCTCTTTTGGAACCGCATCAAAGAGGTCTTCGATCTTTTTGACCCCGATGCTCTTGAGCATTTCCTCCGTTTCTTTGGTTGAATGGGGAATGAACATTAATGGCTCCGGTCTCCACAATACTTCTCGTAAGCCTTGGCATCCATGAGGTCGTTGATTTCCTCAGGATTGGATAGTTCGATCTTTAACATCCACGCAGTACCGAAGGGATCGGAGTTTACCATTTCAGGAGTACTCGAGAGAGCTTCATTCACTTCAATAATCTTACCGGTCACTGGAGTGTTGACATCAGAGGCTGCCTTTACAGATTCAACGGTACCTACTGTGCTGTTCTTCTTAACAATATCGCCAACAGAAACGTTCATTTCTACATAGACTACATCCGATAATTGTTCCTGGGCATAATCAGAGATACCCAATGTGGCGATATTGCCTTCGACGAGTAGCCATTCATCCGAACTTGCGTATTTAAGATTTGGTTGTATTTTCATCTTTCTACCTCCAGGAGAATTTGAAAGAAAAAGGCGCGCTGAAAACAGCGCGCCTCTGTACTAAACCTGAGAGATTCACCGGCAGATGCCGGTTTGCCCCTTCGGTGAAAGTTCACTTTCCAGAGATTTCAAAGATAAGGTCCTTTTTGCCTGAGAGATTCACCACTGTATGGTTTGCCCCTTCGGCGCCTGAAATAAATCAGGTCTCTTCCTCATCTTTTACTATTCTTTTTTGTAACCTCATTCTACGACAGGTGAACGAAAAGTCAAGGAGGATGATTATTTTTACTTATGGTCGAATTACAGGGAGAAGGATTCTTACATTTTTAACAAGATGATTCTTGATTTCCATGCTCAATTATGGATTGATATAAACTTCTGTGATCAAGGTTGTGTTGCAACCTGAATCCTGCCAGTATCCGAGGTAATTGCCGTTTTTAGAGTATGCTTCGATTTTGAGGATTTCGCGACCAATAATAATCACGTGATCTCCTTCTTTGATTTGCATCAATTTTTCTTCGATGGATTGGTTCATAGGAACTGTATGCAACAGGTTAATAGAACCTGTGGCTTCGGTGCCGTCGAGGAACTTCCACATAAAATGGTGGTCTTCAACCCTGGTTTTTACCTTTGTTGGATCCGAGTATTCGCCCGTTGTCACGAGAATATCAAACGAGATGATAGGAAATTTTTCTTCGTGGTCCATTGATGTGTGACTGACCTTCCCATCAAACACACTATCGCGTTCTTTTTCATATGAGATGATAAAGTATTGCCCTGATTTCAAATCGATGCGATGAAATCCCTGTGTAACGATCATTTCGTCGAAATTTTCCAACGGTGCGATGGTATGCTGCGATTGTATGTAGTAAGCACCGACAAATACAATGATTACGGCACAAAGGGTGATGATCGGAGTCCAGATCAGGGAAAGGTAGGTTTTTCTTGTTTCGGGTTTGGTGTTCATCAAAGTTCCCGCGTATTAAGGTGAAGAGATTTCGGTTATAATTACGGTTGCTCATAATTATTATACAGGAGGTGAAACGAACCAAAAAGCAAGAATGGAAAGAGTAGCGCATGGCCCGCGGATGATTGCGGGTGACGAGGATGAGGGTTCTCCACCGCGAGGTGGAGTTAACCGGGAAACCGGGAAAATCGAAAGATCAGCGGATGCCCTCCGGACGGTAGATCACCTCCGAACTTTCCAGATGAGAACTAACATCAATTAAACCTTGTGCTGGCAGCACACTTCTACTTCGCGTTCTGACGTGAAGTACATAACACTATGGAGGACACATGTGTGGAATCGTTGGCTATATCGGTGAGCAGGACGCGACGCCGATCATCTTGAAAGGCTTGAAAAAACTGGAATATCGTGGCTATGATTCCGCAGGGATTGCGGTATTAACCAATGGACATATCGAAGTCAGAAGGGACGCGGGGAAACTTGCAAATCTCGAAAAACTAGTAAGTGAAAACCCAATTAAAGGAAGAATGGGAATCGGTCACACGAGATGGGCTACTCATGGCGAACCCTCAGCGCGTAATGCCCATCCACATATGGGAAGTACGGGTGAAGTGGTGGTTGTCCACAACGGCATCGTGGAAAACTTCATCGAATTAAAAGAAGAATTGATAAAAGATGGCGTAACCTTCCAGTCGGATACGGATACAGAGACGATCGTCCTGTTGATTGAGAAATACATAAAGACCGGTATGAACCTGGAAAGCGCGACAAGAAAAACGTTGGCCAGGCTAAAAGGGGCGCATGGAGTGGTTGCTTTTTCTTCCCGTGAACCCGACAAGATCATTGCGGCGCGAATTGGGAACGCGGGGGGAGTTGTGCTTGGATTCGGAGAGGGTGAGAATTTCATCGCCTCAGACATACCCGCTATCATGGAACATACCCGCCGGTTGGCATTTCTGGAATCAAGACAAATGGCAGTCGTCACGCGCGATGGAGTGACTATCTCTACCATCGAGGGAACCCCGGTAACCGCGAAGGTCTCAACCATTGCCTGGGATCCGATCGCTGCTGAGAAAGGCGAATATCGACATTTCATGCAAAAAGAGATCCACGAACAGGTGCGATCACTGAACGATACGTTAGCTGGTCGGGTTGATTTTGAGACAGGAACCATTCGATTGCCACAGCTCAACCTGGATACTGAAAAGGCAAAATCGTTTAATAAGATTGTCATCACTGCCTGCGGTACAGCCTGGCATGCGGGGATGGTCGGGAGGATCCTTTTAGAACGGATCGCACGCATTCCAACGACTGTGGAGATTGCATCCGAGTTTCGTTATGCTGATCCGATCGTTGATGAACATACCATCGCGTTGGCGATCAGCCAGTCGGGTGAAACAGCGGATACACTGGCAGCCATGGATGAAGCCAAGAAACGAGGCGCGCGCCTCTGGTCAATCGTTAACGCGATCGGCTCGCAGGCAATGCGGATAGCCGATGGATATATTTCCATGCAAACTGGACCAGAAATCGGAGTCGCTTCAACGAAGGCTTTCACCGCGCCGTTGATTGATCTGTATATGCTTGCCATTCATCTGGCTGACCTGAGAGGAATGATCAGTTTGGAAGAATGCCAGTGTATGGTGAATGACCTGAGGCTGGTTCCGGAGTTGGTGGGTCGATGTTTGGACCGGGAAAAAGAGATCGAGGAAATCGCGCAAATGTTGAAAGATGTTCGCGATATGCTTTACCTGGGGAGGGGGATCAATATGCCGATCGCCTACGAAGGTGCGTTGAAACTGAAGGAAATCTCCTACATTCACGCTGAAGCCTATCCAGCCGGTGAGATGAAACATGGACCGATCGCGCTGGTAGATAAGGATATGCCAGTTCTCGCTTTAGCCACAAAAGATATCTGGTATGAGAAAATGATCAGCCAGATCGAGCAAGCAAAGGCGCGTGGCGGAATCGTGGTCGCTGTGGCGACCGAAGGTGACGAACGCGTTGGCAAACTTGTGGATAGGGTAATCTGGGTACCTGAGACCCCGTGGATGTTAAGCCCAGTCATCAACGTGATTCCCTTACAGTTACTGGCTTATCATATCGCGTGTCTGCGCGGATTGGATGTTGATCAACCACGCAATCTGGCAAAATCGGTAACAGTAGAGTAAAAGTAACGAACCACCCCTTCACGATGAGGGGTGGTTCGTTGAAAGTAAAGTAAAATTACCCCCGGAATTAGAAACCTGGAGGAAAAATGACCGGCGGTTACATCGATGAAAAAATCAAGAAAACGAATAAAAAATTGATCATCATAGGTTTTATCGGATTGGTCATTGTTCTGGGGGCGCTGTTTTTTAGCTTAGATTATTACATTCAATTCTTTAATGGACCTTATCAGATTACTGGAAAAGATCTTGGGCAGTTCATGGATTCGGGAAATATCTCCAAAAGATATGTCACAGTAAATGTTGACCAAATCTTTGATTCGGGGGTGTATGCCATATCCACCAATAAGGACGGTACAGCAATGATCGAGGATCGTCGTTATATCGTTACCGTGGATGATCTGCAATTTGTCTACAGCTCAGCTTCATACAATGGCGAAAAGACACTGACTGGGCAACTCTACTGGCTATCAAATGGTTATGATGACCAATTTGAAAAGATTGCCAGGAATTCCGCATCCAGTTCAGCAAATCTAGTTTTTGTCCCGTTTGCTTTGATTGATGAGAATTATACCTATCGTGGTTATGTTGGTCTTGTGACTGCCGGTTTGATGGCGCTTTTATCCGTACTAATACTTGTCAATGGCATTCGTGGAGTACTGCATCCAGAGCTGAGTCACAGTCTGACGGAGCTTTATAAACTGGGGCCTATCGATTTCACGATTAGCCGGATCGAGAGTGAGATGCAAGCATCGCATCAAACGCTCGGTAAGACTCATCTGTTGGCAAGTTGGCTGGTGATCGAGAATGCTTCCGGTTTCACGGCGGTGAGGTATGAAGATATCGTTTGGGTGTACAAGCAGAGTGTGACCAACAAGAATTTCGGGATTAAATTCCCAAATGTCGAGGCTCTTGTAATCAATGATTGCTTTGAGAGATCGATTTACCTTCCTCTAAAAAATGGTCAACTTGACACTGCAATGAACTTATTAATGCCTCATATTCCATTCGCTTATAAAGGCTTCTCGGAAGAATTGGCTAATGTATGGAGGCAAAATCCACAGGCATTGATTCGAGAAGTTGAAGGACGTAAATATGCCATTGCCACTCAAACTCCAATGCTAAACACTTCTCAGAGAGAAAACACAGCAAGCCAACATGGTGACCAGGATTGATTTTTAAAGCGATATATTTGCCGTTCTTAACAAAGGTAAATTGTTCAATACTATGTTAAAATTTCTGCTGCGCCGGGCCAGATGATCAGAGCTCATGCAAGGACTTCTTTATGTTCAATTCAGACACCGAGTTATTCTTTCCGATCAGAGTCATACCCACTCTCCGTTCAATCCGTGGAAAAGAATGGGAAAACCTGATCGACCGTCTAAGCGACCCTAAGGCAGAAGAAGTTGAGCAAATTGCTTTCACAGCGCTAGTGGTTAAACTGGCTGGCTGTACTGGCTGTGATGCCGATTCATTCCGAGCCATGCGAGGATGCACTCAATGCGCTCGAATGGTGTTGAAAAGATTTAAAGGATCTGATGCTGATTTGCTGAATCAATATGAGCAATCAAAAGCGGAAGTGATTGAGTTCTTAAGAAAACGTAAAGAATAGATTAACTGGGCAGATCGTGTTTACAGGGTAAAATTATCTGATCTGTAGCGAATCATTATTTAAGCGTTATAGGGAAGAGCGAAAAAATGACAGAAAATTCCACGCCAAATATTGTGGGTGTGCGTTTTACCAAAGTCGGGAAGGTGTATCATTTCGACGCGAATAAATTCGAGAATTTGCAATCCGGTGATGTCGTGATTGTTGAAACTAGCCGTGGTATGCAGATTGGCGAAGTGGTCAACCGGGTAACGAACCCGACCCCACCTCCTGAGGGTACCTGGAAATCGATAGATCGACTTGCCACGCCACGTGATCTGTTGCAACGTCAAAGCTGGCAGGAAAAAGAGCCCGAAGTCGTTACCGCGAGTCGCAAACGAGCAGAGGAATTAAGGCTTTCTGCAATTAAAATTGTTTCAGCCGAATACAGCTACGATGGATCGCGATTGACGATCTTCTTCAGCACCGATTCAGAGGATAAAGTAGATCTCAAATCACTGCGATCAGATATGCAACGTGCTTTTGGGCCTGCCCAGGTGGACGTACGCCAGATCGGGCCTCGAGATGTTGCCAAATTCATGGGTGGCATGGGGGCATGCGGTCTGGAAACTCGCTGTTGCGCCATGTTCATTACCGAGTTCAGTTCGATCTCGATCCGCATGGCAAAAGAGCAGGGGATTTCCTTGACCCCAACCGAGATCACCGGAATGTGCGGAAGGCTACGTTGCTGCCTGATCTATGAGTACGAGACCTATGTCGAAGCCAAGTCGCATTTGCCCAAGAAGAATAAACGCGTCATTACCCCCAATGGAGAAGGTAAAGTTGTCGATCTACAACCCCTGCGAGATTACGTAGTCGTGGATTTGCCGGAACAGGGGAGACGCGAATTTCATATTAGTGAAATCAAACCCGCTGAAGAATACGAAGCTTTTGTCAAGAAGGCGGAAAATCCAAGTTGTGGAGGTTCTTCCGGCGGTGGTGGAGCGTGCATGTTATGCAAACAAAGGAAAAGTTGACCATCGAACCTGAATGCTGGACGAGCAAAAAAACAATTCTGGCGATTCTGGCTCATCCGGATGACCCGGAATTTTTTTGCGGCGCGACCATCGCGCGTTGGTGTGCCACCGGTCATGAGGTTCATTACTGTCTTTTAACGAAGGGACAAAAAGGGGCACCTGACCTGACCCTGAGCGAGACCGAACTGGCAGCAAAACGGGTAATCGAGCAACAGGCTGCAGCCGATTCACTGGGGGTAAAAAGCGTGGAGTATATGGATTATATTGATGGTGAAGTACTGCCCGACTTGGATATGCGGAAGAAAATCGTGCGGGTGATCCGAAAGTGGAAACCTGACATTCTCCTCACAAGTGACCCACTCAATTTATTTCCTACAGACAATCGTATCAACCATCCGGACCACCGGGCAGCGGGACAGGCAGTGATCGACGCAGCTTTCCCTGCGGCCGGCAACCCGATGTTCTTTCCGGAATTGATCCGCGAGGAAGGTCTCGAACCACATTCAGTAGATGAAATCTGGCTTTCAGCGACAGCCCAATGGAATTTGACCATCAATGTCATTGATCATTTTGAAGATAAGCTAAAGGCCATTCATTGCCATACCTCACAAATCAACCATAACGTGGAAGAATTCGATAACTGGATGCGCCGACGCATTACGGTGGATCCCCGGACCGGAAGGGATGTATTTGAAGAACATTTCCACAGATTGAAATTCAATTAGTAGCAGAAATCCTAAATAATCAGATTAAAACAATAAAAACGTGATTAAATTCACAGTTGTATCCATTTTTCAATTCTGATATAATTATAATATCTGAATAATCAGATTAAATAATGGAGCATGTGATGGATCACGATCAACTTGAGTTTTCAAACCTATCCTGTTTCCTGAAGTATATTGCTGCAACCTCTGATAAGGGCGAGGAAAGGATACCCCCCTTAAGTGAATTGAGTCAAAAACTCGGTATCAGTGTGGCGACATTGCGTGAACAGCTTGAAATCGCGCGCATCATGGGTTTTGTTGAAGTAAAACCAAAGGCGGGAATCCGGAAAACAGCTTATTCTTTTAAACCAGCTGTAGTGACCAGTTTGAGTTATGCCCTGGCTTCTGAATCTGCGCCATTTGATCAATATGCAAATTTAAGACGTCATCTTGAAGCTTCTTATTTTTTGGAAGCAACGAGATCGTTAACAACGGAAGACAAGGATGAGCTTGAGTATATCGTTGACCGCGCTGAAGAAAAACTGCGCCGTACACCCCCGGTGATGCCAACCAACGAGCATCGCGAATTGCATATGACCATTTACAAGCGGATCAATAATAAATTTGTTCAGGGACTACTTGAAGCTTATTGGGATATGTACAAGGCGGTTGGCTTTGAAATTTATCCAGATCTAAACTACGTCAAAAATATTTGGCAGTACCACCGCAAAATGGTGGAATTGATCAAGTCACGAAATTATGAACAGGCTTATCAAAACATGTTGGAACACATGGAATTGATCACGCTACGAGAGAAAAAAGTCCCCAGGCAGTCTTTCGAATAGCTAGGAAAATCAAGCAATTGGAGATCATTTGAATGGGCAACCAAAAATCGATCGTCAATGATTTTTGCATCACTTTCAGCACTGTAAATGGCTCGGGTAGTGCTACGGCAAATACCACAATCATGCGTGCGCTATTCCGCATGGGTATTCCAGTTTCGGCTAAGAATATTTTCCCTTCGAACATCCAGGGGCAACCGACATGGTTTACTCTGCGTGCTAACAAGAATGGGTACCTGGCGAGGGTAGAAAAGGACGACATTGTTGTAGCCATGAATCCAACTACGCTAGCGCATGAGATCAAATTTCTCAATAGTGGTGGCGTAATTTTATTACCCGATGATTTCAAAACAGATGAGATTCGTGAAGACATCGTGGTTTACAAGATGCCAGTGAAAAAATTGGTGCGTGAGGCGGAAGTATTACCCAGCCTACGCGATTACATATCAAACATGGTTTACGTAGGCGTGTTAGCATGGGTACTGGGGATTGATATCGAGTTGATAAGGCAAGCGCTTAATTTCCATTTTAAAGGGAAGCAAAAGGCGGTCGAATCCAATTTCAACGTAGTGGTAGCGGCATTCAACTGGGCGCATGAAAATTTGGAAAAACGAGATCCCTACACTGCAGAAAAAATGAATGGCGTGGATGGATATATCATGGCTGATGGGAACACAGCCGCTGCACTCGGCTCGATTTATGGTGGTGTTCAATTTGTGGCTTGGTATCCGATCACCCCGGCCACCAGCCTGGCTGAATCATTAAACGAGTATGTGCCGATGCTGCGTAAAGACCCGGATACTGGAAAGGATACCTGCGTAATTGTTCAATCTGAAGACGAGCTGGCGGCGATTGGAATGGCCATTGGCGCTGGCTGGGGAGGGCTGAGATCGATGACATCGACTTCGGGCCCAGGTCTTTCTTTGATGTCGGAATACATTGGCCTGGCATATTTCGCAGAAGTCCCCGTGGTGATCTGGGATGTGCAACGGGTGGGCCCAAGTACAGGCATGCCCACGCGCACGGCACAGGGTGACTTGACCATGGTCAACTTTATCAGCCACGGTGACAAGCAGATGATCATCCTGATTCCTGGATCGATCAACGAGCATTTCGAGTTCGGTTGGAAAGCATTCGATATTGCCGAACGCTTACAAACACCAGTGGTCGTTTTGTCCGATCTCGATTTTGGGATGAACCCGTGGATCACTAAGAAATTTGAATATCCCGACCAGCCGATCGATCGCGGGAAGGTTCTATGGGAAGATGATCTTAAGAAGAAAATGGAAGAATGGAACGGTAAATGGGGACGTTATCTGGATGTTGATGGAGATGGCATCCCATACCGCACCCTGCCGGGCAACCAGGATATTCACGCAGGATATTTCACCCGTGGAACCAGCCATGATGAATACGCACGCTACACCGAGGCACCAGAAATCTGGGAGCGAGTATTTGACCGGATCGATAAAAAGTTCAAGAAAGCACAACCGTTCCTCCCTGAGCAGGTATTAAATACGATGGACGGCGCTACCATCGGCATTATCTCCTCCGGTTCGGCTGATCCGGCGGTGGTCGAAGCCAGAGATATCCTGGCTGAAAAGGGTATCAGGTCAGATTACCTGCGTATTCGTAGCTTACCTTTCTTTAATGACGTAAAAGAATTCCTTGCCAGTCACGAGCGGATCTACGTGGTCGAGGTCAATCGCGACGGCCAATTGCAACAGTTGCTTAATGTCTACTTCCCGGAATACGGCTCGAGATTGGTCAAAGCCGCACATCTGGACGGACTCCCGCTTTCAGCACAATGGGTTGTTGACCATATCACAAAGGTAGAGGAGGTGTAACCATGGATCAGTCTCTATTAAACCAGGTACAGAACGCTGTTAATAAAGTTGGTCTGACCCGTAATGATTACCGCGGCGCATCCTCCACATTGTGCCAGGGATGCGGGCATAACGGTATTGCCGCCCAAATTGTAGCTGCCTGTTATGAAATGAACCTGGTACCAGAAAAAGTAGTAAAGTTTAGCGGCATCGGCTGTTCGAGTAAAAGCCCGACCTATTTTCTAGGTCGCTCATTCAGCTTCAATGGATTGCACGGACGCATGCCGTCATTGGCATTAGGCGCTCTCTTTGCCGATCATACCCTCAAAGGCATCGGTCTGAGTGGCGACGGCGATTCGGCTAGCATCGGTTTGGGTCAATTCAAGCATTTGGTGCGGCGGAATTTACCGATGGTCTATATTGTTGAAAACAATGGCGTCTACGGTCTGACCAAGGGACAATTCTCAGCCACAGCTGATAAAGGTCTTTCGCTCAAGAAACAGGGAACCAACCCGTATTTGCCGGTGGACATCGCAATGGAAGCACTGGTAGCGAATGCCTCGTTCGTGGCAAGGTCATTCGCTGGAGATCCCAAACAGGTGAAGGAACTAATCAAGGCAGCCATTGCGCATACAGGAATTGCCGTGATCGATATCATCAGTCCGTGCGTCACCTTTGGTAACCACGAGGAATCGATGCACTCGTACACCTTTGGCAAAGAACACGAAGAACCGCTGCATGAAATCTCATTCGTACCGGCCAGGGATGAAATCACCGTGGAAGATTTCGAGGAAGGAACTACGCGCGACGTAACACTGCACGACGGCAGCCAGGTGGTGTTGAAGAAGTTGGAAAAGGATTACGATCCCACCAGCCGGTGGGACGCGCTACGGATGTTGGAACAGGCACAGGAGAACAACTGGCTGGTAACCGGGTTGATTTACGTCAATCCAAATCAACCCACAATGTACGACATGTATAATATGCCAGATATGCCCCTGAACCGGATGACAGAGAAGCAAATTCGTCCACCAAAGGACACAATGCAGCAAGTGAACG
Organism: Anaerolineaceae bacterium; assembly: GCA_034430175.1. Lineage (GTDB taxonomy): Bacteria > Chloroflexota > Anaerolineae > Anaerolineales > Anaerolineaceae > UBA6107. Next base: position 220,169 of record DAOUFI010000022.1, read on the forward strand.
ACATGATGTTCTAGTTCAATTTCTCGAACAGAAAACGAATGAAAACTGCCGACAGGAATTTTCTCCCCGGCAGTTTTTTGATCTTTCACTTTTTAAATTTCACGAATGCAGTGCAGGAAATTGTGGACACTTCTTTAAATCCAAGCTTCTCATAGAAAGCTTTGTTTCGCATTTCAGCATCAGTCATCAGGGCTGTTTGATAGACTTGCGGATACCGTTTGAATAATTCCTCAAACAGCGCACTGCCAACCCCCTGGTGCTGGAACTCCGGAATTACGAGGATGTCTTGTATATAAAGAATGGAATAGCCATCCCCAACGGCACGAAGAATGCCAATCAACCGATCCTGTGAATATGCGCCCAGGATGATCAGCGAATGTTCGAATGATTGATGCAGCCTTTCCGGGTCGTTAGTGTAATTTTCCCAGCCGACGCTTTGGTAGAGTGGAAGTACCTCCTTTTCGAGATACGTTGTATATGGAATGATTTTTATTTCCATAGTGAAGAATCTCCCAACTCTGGCAGCATTCGGTTTGAATGGCTAAATTATTTCGAATTACTGATCTACCCGATCGGGCGTTTTGGATCGCTGATCCACTCGCTCCAGGAGCCGGCGTAGAGCCTGGGCAGCGGCAGACCTGCGTAAGCCATTGAGACCAGGTGGTGGCAGGAAGTGACGCCCGAGCCGCAGTATACGACTGTCCGCTCTGTTGCGAACCCCTGGGTCAGCTCCGAAAATGCTTTCTGGAGCTGTTCTTTAGGCAGGAAAAGGCCGTTGGCGTCAACATTGAGTCCGTGGAAACGATTGACCGCGTTGGGGATGTGCCCGGCCACCGGATCGATCACTTCCTGTTCGCCGCGGAAGCGTTCCGCCGAGCGGGCATCGATCATCAGCCAATCGGGATTCGTATAGAATTTCTCCATTTCAGTGGTGGTGACGATCATATTCTGATCAGGTTGTCCAGAGAAGTTCCTGGGAACATTGACATTGCTGCCCGATTCAATGGGAAGACCAGCCTTGTACCATGCCGGGAAGCCTCCGTCAAGCAGCGCGACCGCAGAATGGCCGTAGAGTTTGAGCATGAACCATAACCGGGCGGCAAAACTACCGGAAGTGGCGTCGTAGACGATCACCTGCGTGTCGTTGCTGATGCCCAGACGTGACATGGCGGCACAGAAATCCACGGGTTCGGGGAGGGGATGGCGGCCGGTGTGAGGTGTTTTTTTACCGGAAAGTTCCTTGTCTAGGTCGGCATAGACTGCACCGGGGATGTGGAGCTGCTGGTATTCTGCGTAACCCCAATCAGGTGCAGCAAGATCGAAACGGCAGTCCACGATCACCCAATCTTTACGGCCAAGGTTGAGGTTAAGGTCAGTGCAAGAGAGGATCGTTTCGAATGCCACTTTGACCTCAAATTTTCTTCTGGTAGGTGCGGTGGGTCTTTTTCCACTCAACCCCCATGGTGTTCATGTCTGAATAGCTGCGGAAATTACGCTCATCCACCTGGATGATCTCGGCATGCGTCATCCCGGCGGCGACGATGGTCTTTTCGACCTCTGAGTAAAGCAGAGCGTTAGCTCCCAACCCCTGATATTTGGGCAGCAGTCCGACACCGTTCATGTCAATCCAATGGCTGTGTTTCTTTTCATACAACAACTGTAGCATCGATGGTAGCGATCCGCTTCCTCTCGTTGCCCGTAAAGCACGTCCGAGATTGGGGTAGGCCAGTATGAATCCGGCAACTTCCTCCTCATACATTATGAGCTTTGTATATGCTGGTACGGCAACGGAGATGATGTTCTTGCAGAGGAGCGTAAATTCCTCAGGAGTGGAGGGATAAAAACCGGGATTATTCGCAAAGGCTTCGTGGTGAACCTTATCCACCAGTGGAATCCATTTTTCCATTTCTTTGGTACTTGAGAAATTCTTGATCCAGAAGTGACTGCGTTGTTTGACCTTTTCAGCCACCTGGTGAACCTTTGGATCGATACGGTGTTCTAAAATTCCAGAGAAAAAATCAGTATCTTTTTCGAAACCATTCTCTTTGATCAGATGGTCGTAATAGGGGAATTGATACGCAATTCCCATGGCCGGCGGCAAATCAAACCCTTTCACATGAATACCCTGGCCATTTGAACGCAACAGCCCTTTACCGATCAGTAATGTATCTGCGTTGTGTGCTTTTGCCCACTCTGCTGCGGTAGCCAGCAAAGAACGGGCAACAAGGTTGTCATCGATCATCTCCAGATAGTAGACAAATGCGATTTGTTGATTGTGAAAGCGGCAATAATTTTCATTTTTCAATACAGCGAGACGCCCAAGGACTTCATTCCCTGAATGGGCAATGAAGAAGTCAGCTGTAGAGTGTTTATAAAACGGATGAGATTGACGGTTCATCGCCAACCGCATTTCACCCGGGAAAGGGGGCGTCCAAAATGGATTGCCATGGTACAGGTCAAAAGGGAATTGGCTGAATAATTTTCGATCTTCTCTGTTGTCTGTATTGATCATCTGGATGTTCATAAGGGACTCCAGAGAGAATTCAGGCTACTTTTTCACCAATGACATGAAGCAGCGCCAGATTTGGCAGATGAACGGCAGGCAGGGGAAAGCCAGTAATAAGAACGATTTGCTGTCCCTGTTTCATTTTCAGCTCATTTTGCATGTACTCGTCCACCGTTTGAACCACTTTTTCAAGCGAGTCGACAAACGGGATCACGGCGGGAATTACACCCCAGTATAGGCTGCAGAGATTAAAAACCGCCTCTTTGGGAGTAAAAGCCATTATGGGTACTCGCGGGCGGGCTTTGGACATTAATAAGGCGGTACGACCGGTTTGGGTGAGGACAGCCACATTGGCTACTTTGCGGTCGTTGGCCAGTTCACGAGCTGCGGCCGTCATCGCGATGGCATCGTCTAGAGTGACTTTATTCGGGAAATCTGATGAACGACCCCATTCATCGATGTGTTCCTCGGCCTCGCGCACAATACAATCCATCATGTGTACGGCTTCGACAGGGTAATTGCCTGAAGCGGTCTCACCGGAGAGCATGACTGCGTCGGTACCATCGAAAACGGCGTTGGCTACATCGGAAGCTTCGGCGCGGGTGGGACGGGGACTGTGGATCATGGATTCCAGCATCTGGGTGGCAGTGATGACGATCTTGGCGTGCTGGTTGGCTCTTTGGATGATCAGTTTCTGCATTATCGGAACTTCCTGCGGAGAAGTTTCCACACCCAGGTCTCCACGGGCGACCATCACACCATCGGCTTCGTGAATTATCTCGTGCAGGTTCTTGATGGCTTCGGGACGTTCAAGCTTGGCAATGATGCCGGGTGCAGCCTTGCCGGGTTGGAATTCCTTGATCAGCTCACGAACTGTGGTGATCTCAGAGGCTTTATGAACAAAAGAGATGGCAATATAGTCCACCCCCTGTGATAGGCCAAATTTGAGATCGTTTATGTCCTTATCAGTTGGAATGGGAATCTGCAGGTCTGCACCGGGGAGATTCACACCCTTGTGCGATGTCAGGATACCACCAAGGACGACTTTTGTTCTGACGGTATCACCAACAACTTCGATCACTTTCAATTCCATGTGACCGTCGTCAAGCAAAATACGATTGCCCGGTTTCACAGCGCGCGCCAGGTTAGGTACATCTAATGGCAGATAGATCTGATCTGCCATTATCTGCGGTTCACCGCTCTCAATGGCATATAAGTTAACAGAGTCATCGACATTAAGAGCGATACCCGTGTCTGGAAGGATTCCGACACGCAATTTTGGGCCTTGCAGGTCTTGCAGGATAGCGACTGGCATCTGGAGTTCGCTGGCACATTTGCGGATGAGTTTGATCAGGTTGGCATGGCTTTCATGAGTGCCGTGAGAAAAATTCAAGCGGGCAACATTCATTCCCGCCTGGATCATCTTTCTAATTGTCTCCTCGCTAGAAGAGCTCGGGCCCAGAGTACAAACGATTTTTGCAAATCGGTTCATAATTCGTCCTTTTTTTATTTGTCGATTTAAGAATCATAACCTAACCTTGTAAAATGGGCAATAAAAAGTGCCCCGGTTAAACCCAGGGCACTTTTGACTATTCAAGATCTGGATTATGCCAGTAGTTTGACCAGGACTGCTTTTTGTGCATGGAGGCGGTTGTGAGCCTGTGGGAAGATGGCTGAATGCGGACCATCGGCGACCTCATCAGTCAATTCCTGACCACGGTGGGCGGGGAGGCAATGCATCACAATCACGTCCTTATCGGCTTCGCTGACCAGTTGAGCGTTGACCTGGTACGGCGGGAAAACTCTCTTGCGCTTTTCTGTCTCAGCTTCCTGTCCCATACTGGTCCAGGTGTCGGTATAGATTACTTGCGCATTTTTAACAGCTTCATGAGGATCACGCAGGAATCTCAAAGTAGAGCCGGAAGTTTTAGCGAAGACCTTGGCATCCTCAATGGCTTTGGGGACGATATCGTAATCTTCAGGGTTGGCAATGGTGAAGTTGGCTCCCAGTTTGGAACAGATGTGCATCAATGAAACAGCCACGTTGTTGCCATCGCCGACATAGGCGACATTGAGTCCTTTAAGAGAACCGAATTTTTCGATGATGGTCAGCGCGTCAGCCATGGCCTGGCACGGATGATTGTAATCGCTCAGGCCATTGATCACTGGGATGGAGGCCCATTTGGCCAATTCGAGGACGTCGTTATGAGCGAAAACGCGCGCCATTATCGCATCCACGTAACCCGAAAGGACGCGGGAGACATCGGCGATGGATTCCCGTTTGCCAAGGCCGATCTCGTCTGGAGAGATGTACAACGCGTCGCCTTCCATGTGGCGCATCGCCATGTCAAAACTCATGCGGGTGCGAAGGCTGGGCTTCTGGAAGACCATTGCCAGGACTTTTCCTTTGAACAGGGGTTTATTACCATGATCAAAATGCTCTTTCTTCAATTTCACAGCGAGATCAAGCATATCTTGAAGCTCGGCGGGGGAATAGTCGGAAATAGCCAGGAAATCTTTTTTCATTCAATCCTCTCTCTTCTTGGAATTTATCACAGGTTCAGTATAACATAAGGCTCAAAAACGATTGGTTTCTAAACCTATATCCTTTGATTATTTGCCAAATTTGATCTTGGCAATGGCTGAATTGACCATTATATCCATCACGGGGTAAAGACCTCGCCCCAGCAAATTTTGGGTCGTGAAGAGCAACTTTCCTTCAGAACCAGGGAGGATAATGTACTTCCCCTGGGCGACTTTCTTGAGGGTTTCATTAGCTACTGCCTCGGCGGTCATCAAATTAGCTGAACCAGCTACCTCTTTCGTGATAAATGGCTTTATCTTGCTTTCATATTCAAGTTGGGGAGTTTGAGTATCTGGGGGAAATACAACAGATACTTTAACACCGTAGGGTTTCAGTTCAGAGCGCAGCACGTCGGAAAGACCACGCACGGCGTATTTTGACGCGCCATATGCAGAGTAGCCATACACGCCAATAAAGCCGGCAATGGATGATATGTTAACGATGTTGCCGCTATGGCGCTGCTGGATTTCAGGTAAAAGGGCTTTCAACACATTCACAGTGCCGAAGTAATTAACGTTCATCATCCAATGGAATATTTCGGGGTCAAGTGTAGTGAACTTTCCGGGATGAGCCACTCCGGCCGAGTTGATGACGATATCAGGAATGCCAATATCGATCTTAAATTTGGTGAGTGATACTGATAGTTTATCTGCATCGGTGATATCGGCAGCGATCGTAAAGACTTGCTGCGAAATATCCTTGCGAGCACTCAGGATCTCGGTTTCTGCAGCCTTTAACAGATCCTTATGCCGTGCAAGGATCGCCACATTCCCCCCCTGGGAAGCAATTCCCTTTGCCAAGGCCAAACCGATGCCACTTGATCCACCGGTAACCAATGCAAGTTTGTTTTCGTAGAACGATTCCATGTATCCTCCGGGAATATGGGATCAATGACCGCAGGAACTGCAGGATCCCCCCTGACAACCGCCACAGCTCGAGCCGCTGGAATGTGAATGCGAATGATCGGCGACGCCGATCACGCGAAAGGAAGTCAATTTTCTCACCGTGTTGGCTGAGTTGCATTGTTTGCAGGAAATTGGTTTGTCTGAATCTTTCATCGAGCGTAATGCTTCGAAGACAGCGCCACAATCCTGACATTTGTATTCATACGTTGGCATGGTTTCCTCGTAATAATGATTTTTGTCAATATTAATCCCAAATCAGTTGTTCAACAATGTGTAAACCGCAACACCAAATGCAACTGCGACATTGATCGAGGTCTTTCGACCAGCCATTGGGATATCAAGTACGGTATCAGCGATGGACAGAATGGCTGGATCAATGCCGCTGATTTCATTGCCCATCACAAGAATGATCTTCTGTAAGCTACCAATCGAGGTTGAAAAGATCGGCTTTGATGAAGGTGTTGCTTCCAGACACACAATTTGTTTTCCATCGTCTTTTAATCGCGAGACCAAATCGAGTGCGTTAGGGTGGTAGGTCCATGAAATTAACTCTTCAGCGCCAAGCCCTGATTTTTTGATCTTCGGATGTTCAGGAGTGGGACAGGTACCACAACAATGAATGTGCTTCACACCTGCGCCATCCGCGGTGCGAAAAATCGAACCGACATTCAAGGTTGAACGTAGGTTATCCAAAACCACCTCGATCTCAACCTTTCGTTTAGCGACTTGCGAAGGTGATGGTTGGAAATTCGTAAAAGGTTCACCCTGAGGTAAAAAGGCTCCACCGCACACCGGACATCGCTTAATCTCGCGCAGCGTCAAATCATTAGGGCAGCGAAAATGGCAATCGGGATTCTGACATTGGTAGATCTGGAATTCAGGTGTTTTCATAATGAAATGCTATTGCTTAAACACTAATTTGGAGCGCTCGATGTCCACCTTATATGGATCAATCCCCAACTCTTCCAGCACTTCCTCCGGACGACCGGTAGCAGAGGGCAATGAGGAAAGCTCCATCGAGATAGAGAGGGGATCTTCTTCAATGATTGAAAGAGCACGGATCAATGGACGCAGATTGTATGGTTTCCCTCGACGCACGCGATTGATCGTGTCTACCGCAAGGAGGTGATCGATTTTAGCTTGAAGTTGATGATGATCCAGAGTATCGTCTGGAGTGATGAGATAAATGGCAGCTGTAACCAGATTGGGTAGGGCTTCATCATATTGGGGAATGAACGTGATCTGGCAGATGGTAATACCTGGTTGAACTGTCTCCAACAGTTTACGGGTAATGACTTCGATTGGTTCGTCTTCATCCAACCAGACGTCCAACATTTCGGAGCGACTGGTAAACCCCAGCGGCAGTGGGGCAGCCTGCTGAATTTTTGGTTGGGGGTGAAAACCTTGTGAATAAGCCAATGCCAGGTGCGCGCGGCGAAAGGTGCGTTCCCATACTTTATGCATGTCCAGGTTGCCAGTGTATTGTAGTTCGCGCCCTTTTTCGTAAGCGATTCGTATACGTTGAGTCATTTGACCTCCGGACAGAGCCAGAGTTCACCGGGATTCTCACGGCGTTGAGTGTTGAAAGCCGGAAGAATCCCGCAGGCGTAACAATTACCGCGGCAATCAGCCGTGGTAATCCCCTCAAGGGAGCGCTGGTACTCTCCTTCAAGATACTTGCGGCTGACACCAGCGTTGATGTGATCCCACGGGAAGACCTCATCCAGGGCGCGAGGACGAGAAGCATAGAATTGCGGATCGAGGCCGCAGGAAGTAAAGGCATCCATCCAGGTTTGATAGTGGTATTGGTCCTGCCAGGCATCGAATTTGGCGCCGTTGCGCCAGGCGGTTTCGATGACATCACCGAGACGACGATCTCCACGGGAAAGGGCTGCTTCGAGGATAGTTTCTTTTGGATTCGACCAGGTCAATTTCATGCCGGGAATACGTAGACCCTCCCTGAGTAATTTTTGTTTTGCCAGAACGGATTCCATGCTGTCGCAAGAAACCCATTGGAATGGCGTATGGGGTTTGGGGACGAAGGTGCTGACTCCGGCATGCAGGTTGGCTTTTTTACCGATAACTTTACGGCCTTCATTAAGGACAGTTCTACAGAGATCAATGATCGCCTGGACGTCTTCGAGAGTTTCATCAGGATGACCGATCATGAAATAGAGTTTGATCGTGGTCCAGTTGCGGCTGTAGATGGCGCGAACGGTTTCGAGAAGTTGTTCCGACTGAATGGGTTTATTGATGCGATTACGCATGCGGTCGGTGGCTGCCTCGGGGGCGAGAGTGAAGCCACCCTGACGTGATCCGCGTAACTTTTCCATGAGGTCCACACTGAAAGACTCGATACGCAAGGATGGCAGCGAAATGGTCAGGTGCTTGCCGGCGAAGCGGGTGGTAATGGCATCAATTAGTTCATTGATATGCGTATAGTCACTTGAGGAAAGTGAAAGCAGGGCAATTTCCTCATAGCCAGTATTGTCGAGAGCTTCTCCGATTCCATTGACGATACTTTCAATGGTGCGTTCCCGAACTGGTCTGTTGACCATACCAGCATGGCAGAAGCGGCAACCACGAGTGCATCCACGCATGATTTCAACCGCGATACGATTGTGGACGACATCGATTGATGGAACAATAAAGTGTGTAGGGGGTGGGGGCAGGACCGCAGTGATGCGTTTTGTCACCTGAGCAGGGACACCCTCTCGCGCAGGGGTGGTGGCAGCCAGGGTACCGTCCTGGCGATATTCAGACGCGTAGAGAGAGGGGACGTAAATACCACTGATCTGGCTGAGAGCAAATAAAAGACTATTTCGCGTATCGTCTGATTTATGCCATTTTTGGTACGTGGTGACCAGTTCTTGAATTATGTCCTCTCCCTCACCAATAACAAAGGCATCGATGAAAGTCGCCATTGGCTCAGGGTTGAAGGTGGCATGACCACCAGCGATCACCAAGGGATCTTTATCCGTGCGATCGCATGCGTGTAGAGGAATACCTGCCAGGTCAAGAACGTTCAAGGCATTGGTATACAAGGTTTCATAGGGTAAGGAGAGCCCGACAATATCGAAATCTTTCAATGGTCGGAAAGATTCGAGTGAGTAAAGAGGTATTCCCGCCTGGCGCATTTCAGCTTCCATGTCGAGCCAGGGGAGATAGGCGCGTTCACATAATGTGTCGGGTCGTTTATTGAGTAGTTCGTAAAGGATCATCACACCCAGGTTGGGGACGCCGATATCATAAATATCGGGAAAAACCAGGGCAAGGTGGGTATTGACCGTATCCCAATCCTTAACCACCTGGTTGAGTTCACCGCCTACATAACGACCAGGTTTTTGAACCTTGGGGAGAATCCTGCGAAGTTGTTTACGTATTTCTGATTGAGACACCAATTAATCACTCCTGATTGCGATTCAGAAGCTTGATTTTACTTTAGTTTAACCATTTATCCAGAATGGATCAGAGCAATCCTTTGATAGTGCCGCCATCCACGGGAATCATGGCACCGGTCATATAGGAAGCTACCGGTGAGACAAGAAAGACAGCTACTGCGGCAAATTCTTCAGGAGTGGCCATACGCTTAAGCGCGCACGCCTCCGCTTCCTTCTGATACTCCTCATCGATTGTTGTCTGGTTTTGAGAAGAGCGGGATCGCATCAATTCCTCGACGCGCTCGGTGGTGGTCCAACCGGGAAGAATCGAATTGAAACGGATGCCTTTTCCGGCTAATTCCAGTGCCAGGGTTTTTGTCAAACCGACTGTGGCAGCGCGGATACTATTAGATAGCACCAGATTGGGAATCGGTTGTTTTACCGCATAGGAGGTGATGGTGAGAACTGATGCTGTTTCGCTTTTTTCCAGGAAAGGAAGCGCCGCGCGGATGAGACGTACCGGGCTCATGAAGAGAGAGTCAAAGGCATTTTGCCAGGCAATGTCATCAATATCGGAGAATTGTCCTCGAGGTGGGCCACCGGCGTTGGTCACTAATATATCGAGTTGGCCAAATTTCGCTATTACAGCATCCACAATCTTTTTGGGTGTGTCCGGGGTAGATACGTCTCCGCTGACGGCCATTACTGGATTGTTGGTGAGCTCCGAAATTTCAGAAACAGTTTTCTCCAATCGAGAGATGTCTCTTCCATTTACAACAACACTCGCGCCTTCAAGAGAAAGTAAACGAGCGATGGCTGCTCCTAATCCCTTGGATGAACCAGTAACTAGGGCGACTTTACCTTTTAACTTAAGATCCATAGGCTACCTGTTTTCTATGTGTGATTCCATAATTTGCTCATCAGGCCAGTTGGCGTTGATGAAATCAACTACTTTCTGCAGAACTTGTTCGTTGTGAACCTTATCGTTGGATAACGCAGCGCAACCGATCCAGGCAGATTGCCATACGTCCTGTAATCCGATCTCTGAAACCGAAATGTTGAACTCCTTATGAAGACGCTTGAGGATGGGGAGCAATCGACTACGTTTTTCCTTTAATGATTCACAACCTGGGAAGTACAATTTGAGTGTTAATAATGAAAGCATGGGCACTCCGATCTGAAGACAAATCCTTGATTTTCGATTGACGCAAGATTACAATGCTTCCATTAATATAATCGAGAATCGGAAAAAAGAAAAATGTCTTTTGACGAATCGCAATACCAAACTACATTGGATTTTTTATACTCTTTTGTTGATTACAGCCTTACCCGGCAAGACAGACTGGCGGCAGCGAATTTTAACCTGACCCGTATGGTACAACTTATGGAAACACTAGGCAACCCGCAGGAAACGTACCCGGTGATCCACGTAGCTGGGACAAAGGGAAAAGGTTCCACTTCAGCGATGATCGCAAGTGTGCTTGAATATCAAGGGTACCGGGTGGGTTTGTACACTTCGCCGCACATGATCGATTTTGTTGAACGTATCCAGATCAATCATAAAAACATTAGCCATGAATGCCTGGTGCATATTACCGAAAAGTTGAAACCGGCGATCGCGAAGATTCCGGAATTAACCACCTTTGAAATCACTACAGCAATTGCAATGCAGGCTTTCGCGGATGCCAATGTCGATATTGCGGTGTTGGAAGTGGGTCTGGGTGGCCGACTGGATTCAACCAATATCGTACATCCGCTGGTTTCGGTGATCACTTCACTGTCTTTCGATCACATGAATGTGCTGGGCGATACCATCAGTCAGATCGCTACAGAAAAAGCTGGAATTATCAAACAAGGACGACCGGTGGTTTTAGCACCACAGGATGAGACTCCTCGCAAGGTCGTTAAAGCGATTGCAAACGAGCGATCCGCCCCCATTTACGAAGTGGGACGAGACTTGTTGTTCTGTGCAGGACCTCATACGCTGGAAGACCAGACGGTGCTCCTGTGGAAGCGTGAAGACCAGGACAAGATGAACCGCTACCTGCATGACGCACAAAACTCAGAATGGGAACCTTTGCGGATCAAGATCCCGCTGCTTGGTTACCACCAGGCGCAAAACACCGCAACAGCGTATGCCGTTATCGAAGAGGTTCGAAAATCGGGGCTCCAGGTGAGCGACCAAGCAGTAGAAAAAGGATTTGCTTCGGTGCAATGGCCAGGGCGGTTTGAGATGATCAATGATGCCCCCATTATCATGATAGATTCCGCTCATAATCCCGATTCGGCGCTCAAATTACGTTTGTCCATGGATGATTATTTAACCGACAAAGAGATTGTGCTGGTTTTTGGAGTGTCAGAAGACAAGGATGTAAGGGGTATCTTTTCACAATTATTACCCCGGGTGAAATTCATGGTAGCGACACAGAGTACACATCCGAGAGCCATGCAATCTGAGAAACTGGTAGAATTAGCGCAACAATCGGGTTGCCCGGCCATTGCTATAGGGGATTTGCCTGGCGCGCTCGAAGCGGCCTATCAGATAGCAGGAGAGAATACCGCTATCGTGGTGGCTGGAAGCGTTTTCGTCGCTGGAGCTGCCCGTGAAGAGTGGCCGAGAGTGAAACAAAGACTTGCCGTGACAAAACAGAACTGAGGACATTAATGAAGAACGACGATTGGAAAAACAGGATAGAAAATCCTGAAGAATATACCGCAGCGCTTTACCAGCGAACGGATGAACTTTACCAGGTACCGGATGCCATTCCGGACAAATACGGCTATATCACATGCCCGGCGCTAATCATGCGCGATATTGTTGTGTTTCCACGAATGGTCTCGCCAATATTCATTGTTCCCGGTGCGAATCTGGATGCAATTAATTATGTGCAAAAAGAATCCGGAACGATGATCGCGCTGATGCTCAAAGACAGCGAGATTGAAAAACCGACTCCCGATGATTTTGTTGAGATCGGGGTGGAAGTAGCGGTTGGACGTCTACTTGCTTTACAGGATGGTAATAATTCCGCATTGGTTCAAGGCAGACACCGTATTAAAGTTGTAGAGATTATCGAGAACGAGCCTTTTTGGACTGTACGTGGTCAGGTGGTCGAAGAAGACACTCACACAGACCGTCAAACTGAAGCGCTAATGCGTACTTCTCGTGACCTGTTTGAACGTTGCATTCAGCTTGACCGCAGTTTACCGGATGAAGCGCATCTGTTTTCAATAAATATTACTGAACCCGGTTGGCTCTCCGATATGATCACAACCGCCATCTCGTTGCCATACGACAACCGGATAGAATTGTTGGAGATACTGGAACCTAAGGAACGGCTGAAAAAGGTAAACTGGCTGCTTGCTCAGGAACTGGACGTGCTGCAACTGGAAGATGAAATCCAAACCCGCGTGCAAGGTGAGGTGGATCGATCTCAACGAGAATTCTATTTACGTGAACAGTTAAAAGCGATCCAGAATGAATTAGGCGAGGGTGATGTCTGGACTCGTGAATTGCTTGAGCTTAAGACAAAAATCGAAGAAAAGAAAATGCCAGAGGAAGCCAAAACTCAGGCATTCAAAGAGATCGAACGGCTTACACAAATGCCGGCAATGTCACCTGAAGTGGCTATTTTGCGTACATATCTGGATTGGTTACTCGACCTGCCCTGGGTGGAGACAACCACAGATAATCTCGACGTGCGCCACGCTGCTAAAGTCTTGGAAGAAAACCACTTCGGCCTTGGGAAGGCAAAGGATCGCATACTTGAATACATTGCTGTCAAGAGTCTAAAACCGAAGAAGGAACGCCAACCGATCCTGTGTTTCGTCGGCCCTCCTGGAACTGGCAAGACCTCACTGGGCAAATCCATAGCAGCCGCACTAGGGAGTAAGTTCGTAAGGCTCTCATTAGGAGGGGTGCGTGATGAAGCGGAAATTCGCGGACATAGACGGACCTATATTGGCGCTCTCCCCGGACGAATTTTGCAGACAATGAAACGCGCGGGAACGATCAATCCGCTATTCATGCTTGACGAGATCGATAAATTGGGAGCTGATTTCCGCGGCGACCCAGCTTCAGCATTGCTCGAAGTGCTTGATCCGGAGCAAAACTTTGCCTTTTCGGATCACTATCTGGAATTACCCTATGACCTTTCTAAAGTAATGTTCATTACCACTGCCAACAACTTGAATTCGATTCCCCCGGCACTGCTTGATAGGATGGAGGTCATCGAATTTCCAGGTTACATCGAGGAAGAAAAGCTGGAAATCTGCAAGCGCTATTTAGTCCCAAGACAACTGGAAGAGAGTGGTCTCGAGCCAACCGAATTATCCTTCGATGACGATGCTCTTCGCAAGGTCATCCGCGAATACACCTATGAAGCTGGTGTGCGTAACCTTGAAAGGGAGATAGGTAGAATCTGTCGTAAAACGGCGCGTTTGAAATCAGAAAAGAAAAAATTCCCAACCACGCTGACACGGGCGGTGGTCGAAAAGTATCTGGGACCTCCACAATTCTTCTTCACCGAAGCGGAACGCAGGGATGAAGTGGGTGTGGCCACTGCCATTGCCTGGACGGAGAACGGCGGCGACATCATGCCGGTGGAAGTGTTGATCATGGAGGGGAAGGGAAATCTGCAGATCACCGGGCAGATCGGCGACGTAATGCAGGAATCCGCGCAGGCCGCACTCTCCTACTTGAAATCACGCTCAGATGCACTCAGCATCGACCCTGAGATCTACGAGCAGATCGATATCCATATCCATGTCCCCGAGGGGGCTATTCCAAAAGACGGCCCGAGCGCGGGGATTACCATTGCTTCAGCTTTAATCTCGGCATTCACCGAGCGTCCGATCCGCAAAGAGATTGGCATGACCGGCGAGATCACATTGCGCGGCAACGTGCTTCCGATCGGTGGCGTACGCGAGAAAGTATTGGCTGCGCACCGAGCCGGATTGAAGATCGTGATCCTTCCGGAGAAAAATGCGAAAGACCTCATCGAGGTACCAAAGAAAGTCCGTGAAGACATTCAGATCATCTTCGTCAAAAATATGGATGAAGTCTTAAAAGTCGCCCTATCGACTTCAGGGAATAACGGCAGTCATATCCTAAAAAAGATCAAAGAAAAGAGCAAGAAGGCAAAAAAGGAAAACGCCGAGGAATGAGCAGGGATTTGGGAGCTGGATCGGTAAAAATTACCTATCTCGGACAGGCTGGGTTCATCCTCGACTGGGATGGCGTCCGAATCATTATCGATCCATACCTTTCCAATTACGTGGTGGATGGAGGGATTGGATCGCCGGAACTGTTCTCAAGGGCGTTCCCTCCACCTGTACGCGCGGGTGAGGTGACAGGTGTCAAATGGATCTTCCTGACTCATGACCACGCGGATCATTGCGATCCCCAGACCGTTTTACCTATGCACCTGGCGAATCCATCGGCTCGAATCATCTGCCCAAGGCCTGTGGCTGAGCACCTTCAAAAAGTGGGTATCCCGAACGACTTACTGATTGTCCCTCAAACTCTCGATATGCAAAAATTTGGAACAATGGAGTTCTACGCTGTTCCAGCCGCTCATTACGGCTTTGATAAAGATCCGCTGACCGGCGAATATACATATTTTAGCTTCGTCATTAAAATGGGCAATCGATGGTTGGTTCATACAGGCGACACCATCGATTATCCGGATTTCGCCGGCAATTTATTAAAATTTACCCCCACGGTGGACATAGCTTGTCTGCCGGTCAATGGGCGGGACGCAAAACGGGAAGCGATCGGAATTGTGGGAAACCTAAACAGCGTGGAAGCATTCTCTCTTGCTGCTCGTTTGAAAAGCAAGGTGCTCATTCCCATTCACAATGATTTGTTCACCTTAAATAGTGAGGATCCTGCCATTTTGAATGACCTGTCAGAAAAACACAAAGGTGAGCTGAAGATTTGCTGGCTTACCGCTGGAAATCAAATGGAATTATAAAAAACCACCCATTCGGGTGGTTTTTTATCACTTATTTACCGCAGCAGCAACCCTCTTCGTCGCAGCCATCTTCGCAATCGCAATTGCACTCATCATCGTGAATGTGGCCATGTTTGAGTTCTTCTTCCGTAGCCGCGCGGATCGAGGCGATCTTGACCTCGAAATCCAAATCTTTGCCAGCGAGAGGGTGATTGAAATCGAGGGTGACGGTGTCTTTGCCGACTTCAACGATCACGGCTGACATGGCTTCGCCTTCTTCATTTTCGACAGCCAGTTCCACGCCTTCTTCAAGGGGAATATCCTTCGGGAAATCCTCGAGGGGAACTTCTTCAACGGCTTCCGCATCGTATTCGCCATAAGCTTCTTTAGCGACGACTTTAACTTTCTTGGAGTCCCCGATCTTCATACCATAGAGCTCTTTTTCTAGGCCAGGGATGATGTTACCTTTACCCTGGATGAACTCGATCGGGCCATCCTCGGTTGAAGAATCCACAATCTCACCATCAACAGTGAGGTTATATTCCATGCTGACGACCAGGTCTTTTTCAACCTTTGAAAAATCAGTGTTTGCGCTCAACGTGTACCTCTTTCTTAAAAGATTAGGGCTGAATTGTATCATGAACAGGAAGAAAATCCAGGTAGGGTCTATAATCTAATCAACAAGATCAATCATCAGTGAAATATTTCAGGAGCTGAAAATGTACCTGGTTACAGTTGAAGAAATGCGTAGTATTGAAAAATCAGCATGCGAAAAGGGAATGCCTTATGAAACAATGATGGCCAATGCGGGAAAAAAGCTTGCTCAAGTAATCGAAGCGCGTTATACCAAAAAGCGTCTGATGCTTGTGACCGGTCTGGTGGGAAGCGGAAACAACGGGGGAGATACACTGATCGCGCTGATTTCGCTGCAAAAGAGTGGCTGGAATACCGCTGCTCTGCTGCTGAAAGAACGTCCAAATGATCCTCTGGTGAGAAATTATCTGGATAGCGGGGGAAGAATGCTGACATCAACAGACCATAGTTTTGCGGGGAGTACGAAAACTGTGTTGCAAGCCACAGGTGTTTTATTGGATGGTGTGTTGGGTACCGGAGTCAAATTGCCATTAAAAGAGGATGCTCGAAAATTTTTGTCTTTAATCAATAAAGAGTTGGCAGGTCAAACCGTGGTGGCGGTGGATTGTCCGTCAGGGGTGGACTGCGATAGCGGCGATACAGCACCTGAGACGATCCATGCTGAATTGACTGTCTGCATGGAGGCGATCAAGACAGGTTTACTGAAGTTCCCCGCGTTTGAATTTTGCGGTGAAGTCATGGCAGTCTCCATAGGTTTGGAGGATGCTATCAGAGAACAAAACATAAAAAGAAATATGCTTGACCGCGATTGGGTGAAAGGTCATTTACCCAAACGACCGATGACGGCTCATAAAGGAACCTTTGGGACGGTCATGGTGGTCGGTGGATGCGCGAACTATGTTGGCGCTCCTCTTCTTTCTGGAAAGGCAGCTTACCGCAGCGGGTCGGGGCTTGTGACGCTGGCTGTTCCACAATCCATTCACCCGATTTTGGCGGGATACTTCCCCGAAGCAGTATGGTTGATCCTGAGTGACGAAGGTGGGGTAATCTCGGAGTTGGCTGCAGATACTGTCACGAACCACCTATCGAAGATTGACGTCATGGTGGTTGGCCCCGGGATTGGACGAGAAGCAACCACCCAGCGTTTTCTGGATGAGTTGTTCTTCCCCAGGAATGGCAATGGAAAAAGTCGTCGGGTTGGTTTCCTCGTGGAGCCAGAGAATGAGAAGATTCAGAAAAAAGGATTACCAAAGTTGTTGATCGATGCGGATGGATTACGCTGGTTGGCAGAGCATGATGACTGGTACGAAAAGGTAAACCCCAATATAATCCTGACTCCACATCCGGGTGAAATGGCTTCACTCACAGGATTATCGATTGATGAAATCCAACAAAACCGAATTGAAGTGGCTGAAGTATTCGCCAAGAAATGGAAACAGGTCTTGGTATTGAAAGGCGCATTGACGGTGATTGCTGCTCCGGATGGACGGACCACAATTGTTCCTGTGGCAAGTTCCTCTTTGGCCAAGGCTGGCAGCGGTGATGTGCTTAGCGGGATGATAGCAAGCTTTGTCGGCCAAGGCCTGGAGCTATTTGATGCAGCCTGCGTTGGTGCATGGATCCATGCGAATGCGGGCCTTTCGGCATCTGGAAAATTGGGTGGGGATGTGTCCATCATTGCCACGGATATTATTGATGCTATTCCCCATGTTTTCAGCGGATTGAGATAAAAGAATGCCCTGACATTTGCCAGGGCATTCTTGTATAATGATTTCGAATTCAGCTTTTCTTCGGTTTTTCTTTTACTTCTTCCAGTACCACGTTACCTTTGTCACTCACATCGGTCTTTTTGGTAGTCACTTTTTTGATCTCAGTTTGAATCTTCGCGAATGCATCAGACGCGGCAGGTTCAATTTTCTTGGTAGTATCTTCCAAGGTATCTACCAGCTCGATAGCCTTTTCCTTAATCACGGCACGTGTTTTATCACCAGATTGAGGGGCGTAGAGAAGAGCCACTACAGCACCAGTCAATCCCCCTACGAGGAAACCGACCAAAAATGTTCCAAAATTATCACGTTCTGACATAGCCTTACTCCTTTCGAGACTTTGGTGGAAAACCGGAACGACCTATTTACGGATGATCTTCAACAAATCAAATACTTTTTTAAAACCAGCCATATAGCTGTTCAGTTTGATCACCGGATTGACCAGATTCTCGCTCAAAAACTCAGTTGTGCCTTTCAGGGTATTGATCGTCTCAGATGTCGAAGCGATGATTGGTTTTACTTCATTTTCGAGCAGATTCACCAATTTCGCCAGTTGAACCAACAAAACAACCAGGGCTATACCTAAAATGCCAAATTCGAGAGCCATAAAAATTATGAAGATATCACGAATTTTGGAGGTGGTTGTGGGTGAAGCGTTCATCAGGAAATACACTGCTGTGGTAATGGCAGCCAGAATCAATACAGTGATAACGACGATCACCCATGGTTTTATAGCCTGAGTTTCAGGTTTATCACTCAGCTGTGAGGTATCTTGTTCAGTCGGAACAATCTTCTCTTCTTCAGACATTAATAAAATTATAACATACAAGATTCTGTCAAGCAGATAATGATTGCGCAACCTATTTTCTGTAAATTTGAGTCAGAAATATCCACAGTTCTTTAATAATTCAATGACTTGCCAACACAATAATGTTTACCGATCTGCCA
>DAOUFI010000023.1:0-127126 GCA_034430175.1 Anaerolineaceae bacterium
GTGGAGAAGATCTTGTGCAGCGAGAAGACGTTGCAGATATCCGGGTTGCCGGGGTCGGTGCGCAGTTTGCGGTTGGGATCGGTGACCATGGTCTTGATGCGCGCCAGCGTCTCTTCGGGGGTGGCGGCGATCTCGATCTCGTTGTTCAGGCTCTTGCTCATCTTGTTCACGCCGTCAGTGCCGATGATCTTGGGGAACTGGGTGGCCTTCATCTGCGGCTCGATGAGCACATTGGTGCTGTAGCGGTAATTGAACGAGCGTACAGTCTCGCGGGTGAATTCAATATGCGGCGCCTGGTCGATGCCAACGGGGACGGTGTCGGCTTTGTAGAGTGCGATATCGGCGGCCATGAGCACGGGGTAACCCACCAGGCCGAGGTTGATGTTATGGGGGTTCTCGCGGACTTTATCTTTAAATGTAGGAAGGTCCGTCAGCTTGCCTTCGGGGGTGACCATCGAGAGCATGGTGTACAGCTCGGTCACCTGCGGCACGTGCGATTGCACGAAAACAGTGGATATCTTGGGATCGATGCCGGCAGCCAGCCAGTCGAGGGCCATTTCCAGGGTGTTCTGACGCAGATTCAGCGTGGTTTCCATGGTGGTCAGGGCGTGCAGGTCAACGACGCAATAGATGCAGTCGTAATCCTCCTGCAGCTTGACGTAATTCTTGATGGCACCCAGGTAATTGCCCAGATGCTGACGCCCGGTGGGACGGGCCCCTGAAAAAACGCGACCTTTTTTGTTTGCCATAATCAATCCTTGTTCTTCCTTGCGGTTCGGTATGGCGTTATTATATCTTACAAAATTCGAACCGGCTCCGCTTTTCTTTGGTAAAATGGCTTTGATGGCAAATCTCCCGAAGCTCCCCGCGAGCAAACGCATTTTCGACCTTATCGTGTCTTGCCTTGCGCTGATCATTCTCTCCCCTTTGATGCTGATCACGGCACTGGCGGTTTGGATCGGGCTGGGTTGGCCGGTGATCTTCGGGCAAAAACGGCCGGGATATCGGGCAAAGATCTTCACCATCTACAAATTCCGCACCATGCGCGACTTGCGCGACCGCGATGGCAGCCTGCTGCCCGACGCTGCACGCATGACGAAGCTGGGCAGGTTGATCCGTTCCACCAGCTTGGACGAACTGCCGGAGCTGTTCAACGTGCTCAAGGGGGAGATGAGCATCGTAGGCCCGCGTCCGTTGTTGATCGCTTATCTTGACCGCTACACACCGGAGCAGAGCCGCCGTCACGACGTGCTCCCCGGCATCACCGGCTGGGCACAGGTGAACGGCCGCAATGCCCTCTCGTGGGAGGAGAAGTTTGCACTCGATGTGTGGTACGTCGATCACTGGTCGTTTTGGCTGGACATCAAGATCATTTTTATGTCTGTGGGGAAGGTGCTAAAGCGCGAAGCGATCAGCGCGCCCGGTGAAGCAACTTCGCCGGAATTCATGGGGACAAAGCAGAAGTAGTGTAAGGGCACAGTAATTCAGTCGTGTTGGTTTTTTCTGTAAGGGCACGGCGTACCCTAACGGGTACTTTGTGCCGTGCCCCAACAAAAACAATTACTATTGCACCGGCAGCGGTTCGAGCTCCCCCGAGGCCACTTTGGCCGCGGTCTCGTTAAACAGTTCCAGCCGCGCCGGGGAGACGATCCCTTCGGTCACCTGGGTGAGGGTGATGGTGGCGCTGACCGCTTGGCCACCCTGCCCGGCAAGGAGCTGAGGAAGCAGGGTTTTCAGCGAAGCGGCGATATCTTCGCCGAGTAGCACGTCCCAGGTCAGCCCTGTATCGGGAGATACCTCGGTGTAACTCACAAAAATGACGGATTCAAAATTCAATGGATGCGCGCTCACTCCATTGGCCACGGAGAGGTTGGCCGCGGCCGGGTCGATGAAGACCGCGCTCAGCCAGTCATCACCCAGGGTAGCCGCGTCGGCGCCCCAGGTGGCTTCGTCGCTGTTAACGGGTTCCGCGGCGATCGCCGGAAAACTTACCAGCGGAGCAAAATAAGCGTTGCATTTACCGCAAACGTAGCGCGCGCCGTTGGCGAAGGCATCAGAATAGGAATCACCCAAAGGGCCGTCGCTGGTCAACAAACCAGCCGCACGCCAGTCGTACGCCAGCAGCATGGTGATGTAACCGGCCATGAAGGCTTTGGCAGCCGGATCGGCTTTGATGGTTGACACGTTCCCGCCTGCGGTAAGTGAGCTGCTGCCGAGCACCACGAATTGGGTCGCCGGGGCCGCAGCACTGAGATCGGCGAGGTTGCCGGGGTCCGCGCTGAGAACGACGATCTTTGTCGCCTGTGTGATATCGGAACTTGTCAGCGCGGAGAGGGTACGGGTTTGCAATGAATTTGCTGCCGCGAAATCGTTGATGACCGCGGTTAAATCACTGCTGATCGTTCCGCTGGCATCTACCAGAACGATCTCGGGAGGTAGGGTTGTGGCTGTGGCAGTAGCCGTGGGCATTTCAGGCGTGGCGGTCACTGTCGGCTTGCAGCCAGTCAGAATTGAGGAAAATATCAAGAGAAGTGAGATGATTACGTGTTTGATATTGATCGAATGTGCATCCATGCAGCAATTTTACCCGTGTTTTTATTATTTCTGGTTGTATTATAATTAACAAATGTTGGATATTCAGTTCCCCTCGCAAAAGCCGTTCCATCTTCAATACCTGGTGTGCGACATCAACGGCACACTCACCTTCGATGGAAAATTGATCGAAGGCGTTCAACCCATCCTCAACGAGCTAAAAAATGTGCTTGAGATCCATTTGCTCAGCGCCGACACGCTTGGTAAAGCGGATGAAATTGCCACCCTGCTGGACGTGCGCTTGACCAGGATCGTGCCAGGGAATGAAGCCAGGCAAAAAACCGCCTTTGTTCGCACACTTGGTGCCAAAAATGTGATTGCCCTGGGTCAGGGCGCCAACGACGCGCTCATGCTCAAGCAGGCCGCGTTGGGGATCTGCGTTCTGTCTCCTGAGGGTACGGCCGCAGCCGCACTCGCCGCAGCCGATCTGGTTGCGCCGGATATCCTGACCGCGCTGGGGCTGCTGCAGCATCCGACGCGGATCGTGGCCACATTGAGGAAATGATGAGCGATAACCCTGACGATTTTTCACAGTGGGAGTCGAAAAGCCAGATCAGCGAGGCGCGCAGGCGCCGTCATCGCCAGGGATTCACGCTGCCTACCAAGGGTGACCGGGCCGCATTGATGGCCGAGGTGGCCGAACGCCTGACCGCGAAAGCCGACTACTTTATCTATTCGCTGCTTTGTGCCGGTGTATTAATTATTGCCATTCTCAGCGACTCGCCAGCGATCTACATCCTGGCAGCGCTGCTTGCACCGTTCATGGCGCCGATGGTGGGGTTGGGCTTTGCCACGGTGGTTGGTTCTCCGCGATTCTTCCTCCAGAGTCTGACAAGCTTCCTGATTGGCAGTCTGTTCGTTTTTGGCGGCGGCGCGATCGCGGGTTGGATCTCCAAATTGATGCCATCGCCAACTTTTACCCAGGTACAGTATCACAGTAAATTTACCATTCCCGATTTTATTCTGCTGACTATTGGTATGTTGTTGGCGATCTATATCACGGTCAAAGCGCCAAAAAATCGCTCCTTAGTGGCAAGCGTCGCGCTGGCGTATGAGCTCTACCTGCCCATTGGTGTCGCCGGTTTTGGCCTCACCAGTGGCGTCACCGGGCTTTTCCCCGAAGGGTTGGAATTGGTGGGCATTTACCTGGCCTGGCTCATTTTTATCGGTACTCTCTTCCTGGCCATTCTGAAGATCAAACCATTCACTTTCTTTGGCTATTTCCTCACCGCCATCATTCTGGCTGGCGCTGTATACGTGCTGCTGTCGAATTCCGCCATTGGATCCTCGGTCAAGCAGCAAATGAACGTAAGCACTCCCACAGCAACCTTGACCGAGACTCCCCAACCGGGGATCGTGGTGGAGGTGACCCCAACTCCCACGCTCACACCGAAGCCAGGAATCGTGTTCGTCAATACAGAGACCCCAACGCCCACGATGACCTTCATTCCCACCGACGCGCCGACCGAGACGATCACGCCAAAACCGACGCCTGTGATGGCGAGAGTTTATTGCAGCACTCCGGAAGTACCCAGTGTTAACATGCGCAAATCACCGGGCGGGGAATATTTGCGCCTGGTTCCAGTAGGTACGCTTGTGGAAATCATCGGGGAAGAAGTCTACAATAACCAGATCTGGGTGAATGTAAGAATCGTTGAAACTGGTGAGGAAGGCTGGATTGTTAAATCATTATTGCAGACAGCCACTCCTCAGGGAAACTGGTAAAATAGAGGCTCGGAAGTTCGTGCGCGCATTCCCTTTGCGCGCATTCATTTTGAAAATTGGAGATTGCGCATGACAATCCACTTTGGCACTGATGGTTGGAGAGCCGTTATCTCGGATTCTTTTACGTTTGAAAACGTGCGTCTGGTAGCCCAGGCGATCGCTGACGCGGTCGATTCGGGTTCATGGACGAATGGGACAGTTTTTGAAGTTCCCCCTGAACCCCACACGATGGTGGTGGGTTATGATACCCGTTTTCTTTCGGACAGATACGCCATTGAGGTAGCCCGCGTTTTGGCCGCCAATGGCTATACGGTTTATCTCTCCCAGTCAGACGCCCCAACCCCCGTGATCTCGTATGCGGTGAAGAACCTGCACGCTATCGGTGGCGTGATGATCACGGCCTCGCACAACGCGCCACGTTATAATGGAATCAAGCTTAAATCAGCTTTGGGCAATTCCGCCCTGCCGGAACAATGCCGCCGCGTCGAGGTTTACCTGAACGACAACGAGGCACGCGCGCGCGGACCTAATTTGATGGATTTCGAGCACGCCCGCGAGCAAGGGCTTATCCGCAAGTTCAATCCTATCCCCGCGTATTACGATCACCTGCGCACCCTCATTGATTTTGATACAATCGCCGAAAACCCGCAGAAATTCGTCATCGATTCGATGTACGGTTCAGGGCGTGGCGTTATCCGCGGTATTTTACAGGGTTCTGGCTGTGAGATCCAGGAGATTCGCGGTGAGATGAACCCGGGCTTTGGAGGGGTGCATCCTGAACCTATTGCCAGATACCTCACTCCATTAGCTGGCGCCATTGGCATCGGCATGGGCAATTTTGGTCTGGCAACCGACGGCGACGCCGACCGTATTGGCGCCATGGACGAGCGTGGCAACTTTGTCGATCCACACAAAATCATGGCCATGGCACTGCGCCACCTGGTGGAAAAACGCGGCATGACCGGCGCTGTGGTGCGCACGGTTTCTACCACGCGCATGATCGATCGATTGGCAAAGCAATACGGTTTGAAACTCTATGAGACTCCGGTCGGGTTTAACCATATTGCTGATTACATGATGAAGGAAGACGTGCTCATTGGTGGTGAAGAATCCGGTGGTATTTCATTCAAGGGGCACATCCCTGAGGGCGACGGCCCCATCATGGGCTTGCTCTTGGTCGAGATGATTGCCGCGGCGAAAACCTCGCTCTATGAAATGGTGGAAGACCTGCAGAAATCTGTTGGCCCCGTGGTTTACGAACGTACCGATCTGCGCCTCAAAGCCCCGGTCGCCAAAGAGAAGATGACAAAAAAATTACAGGATGAAGCTCCCCAGAGCATCGGCGGAGAAAGCGTCGTCGAGGTGAGCGTGCAGGACGGTGTTAAATACATCCTGGCTGACGATTCCTGGCTGCTCATTCGTCCCTCCGGTACTGAGCCCGTACTGCGAGTCTACGCTGAAGGTCGTTCTGAGGATATGATGAAAGCCCTTCTGAAATACGGTGAAGGTATTGCGGCAAGCATCGCATGATTTAAATACAACAAATCAAAAAGGCGTCCAAAGGTAATGGACGCCTTTATTGTTTCAATCGTGGATCAGTGAGAAGTGCGCAGTTTGCGGGCGAGGAAGACCACCGCGATCAGGACTGCGGCCAACCCGACCATGCCCGGGAGGCCAACTTCGTCAGCGAAGCCACTTTCCGGAAGGGCTGTGGCTACTGGAGTGGAGGTGGCGTTTCCACCACCGCCCTGTGCGAGTGCCATTTGGGTTTGCAGCGCCTGGACGGTTGCCTGGTCGTTCGCCGATAACGCCGATTCACCACCTGCCGGTGTGCTGGTGGCCAGCACGACAAGCGGCGTCTTGGTGGGTAGGATGGGAGTGTTGGTGATGGCCGGGGTTGCCGTGGCTGCGTTTTGGATAGCCAGCGCGGTGGCAGCCATGGCTGTGGCGGTGTTGGCTGCGTTGATGC
Organism: Anaerolineaceae bacterium; assembly: GCA_034430175.1. Taxonomy (GTDB): domain Bacteria; phylum Chloroflexota; class Anaerolineae; order Anaerolineales; family Anaerolineaceae; genus UBA6107. The sequence continues at coordinate 6,287 of DAOUFI010000023.1, forward strand.
GGGCGGCCGCTTCAAGCTGACTGTTGCGTGATTGCTGCATGATGCTCGGAGCCACCAACAAAAGCAGGACGATCGCCAAAACCATGATGGCCAGGATGACACCCACCGCTATGATAAAGTTGCGGTTAGACGGCTTGTTCGATGGAGAAACAGGGGGGGTGGGTTCTCCCAATGGTTCCATCTCGGGTTCGAATTGTTCTTCGTCAAAACTGTTGAGTGCCATGGTATCTTCTCCTTATCCGGCTTCGGTCCTAATTGGTGAAACCGATCACGTCCAGGTTTGCGACCGGGATTGTCTTTCGTTCATTATTATCCATTATTATACTGGCAGCAGCAACCTTTAAACCATTCGGCAAGGTGACTGTGCCGGGGAGGATTCGTTCGATCTTACCTGTTTGACCTATGTATGGGTCGGCATGAATGCGAACGAGCTGCCCGGAGGTAAACATTTTAGCAGAGGCACTGTTTTGGTCTTCAACAGGCTCGCAGACGATGATCTCAGGTTTTTGTGGCATTAAGCCAGTGATGGTTTCAGCGTTGATGATGCATTCCTTATTTGCCAGGGAGAACAGTAATTTCCAACTGGCCGAATTCATCCCGGCAGTGCCAAAGCCGTCGAGTAATAAGATGGGGTAAGGTTGTTTAATTGCCAGATCGCGCATAAAGGCGGGCATGGTACCCAACACCAACCCGGCGACTGGCAGCATGGCTGCTTGAGCCAGAATATCTGGTTGGCTGCAGGTGCCTCCCACCAGCACGGAGCCGCGAGCGGTCACTTCGAGGCTGCTGAACACGATTTCGTCCGCGCGCGAATCCGTTTTACAGATAATCGGCCCTGAACCTGTCAGCCCGTTACCCCAGGCTGCTTCGAGGATGGCACCGCTGGTTTCAATGACCACCCCGTGGTCGGGGAGCACATCCACGATGGTGCCGGGATAAAGCGCGTTAAGCGATATCGAATTAGCTTCCGTTTCGATCAGCACCAGACCATCACGGATGGAGATGACTTTGCCGGGTTTGGGGGTGCGAATGATCCTGGAAAACACCCCGCCAGTTTCAGCGATGATGTCATGTTCACCGAGTGTTTCACCCGCGTTGCGTTTTATGTAGGAAGCGGCCAATTTGGGGTCCGCGAGGCCGAATGCCTGTACCACGTCAATTAAAATGTGATGCGCTGGCAGGGTGGCTTCGGCGACGATGTCCTTTTCGTTTACCTTTTGACCTCTGCGAACGGTCACAGTACCGTTGATCGGTAAAACCCGGTTACGGTGTACCTTTATGGCGGGTGAGATTTGTGCAAACGAGGCGAGCATTTTTTCTCCTGATGCGTTCGTTGCAATTATTGTACCAATTATTGTGTCTGGAAAGCTTCCGCCCAGGTTCGCAATTGCTGTTCACGTTTAACCTGATCGGTGGGTAGTTTTATAGGTCTACCGCGTGCGTCGATGACCAGCCCGCAGATACCACCGTTCACGCGGAAGGCGCTGTCGGTCAGTCCACTGGCTTCGATGTTGGATTGGCGGGTAGCGGTCAACTGCATGGCAGCCTTTATGCCCGGTTTCATCGGAATTCGTGTCAGGGTTCCCTGTTTGATTGTTATTGATTGAACGGGTTCACCTGAAAGCTGGATCCGAGCTTTCATGATTGTTGTCCCCGGTTTGGCGTCACTTTTCACTGAAACCACAGTTGCCAGATTGGTGAAGGCAGAGGATTCCAATATTTGGACCGGCATAAGTGGACTAATGCGCGCGGCAGCCCCCAGTGAAGGTAGCAGCGAGTGCTGATCCAAAACGAAAGTAGAAAGTCCGACCGGTTGAAGACCGTCGATAAGCATCATCAATAATTGGTCCGGTGTACCCAACTGGGTGAGGGTGGTACCGCTGCAAAGGATTGTGTCGTAACCGTTGGGGACGAGCAATCCTTTTTCCCGCAAGTTGGTCATCAGAGTATTAAGCAACTGGCGCACTGCGGCTTGCTCGATGACCAATCCTTCCACTGTCTCAGGGATACTGAGCGGAAACGCGGTTTTTTGCCAAAGATGATCCCTGGCGGTCTCGGGGTGAATATTGGCGGGGAGCCAGCGTGCGATCTGATCAAAGGGAGCGGATTCGATGAACTTTCCAAACGCTGAACCCATTCCCACCGGATACACGTGCAGATTGAGTTCACCTGAACAGGCGGAAGCAATCGTCGTCGAGCCAGAACCCAGATCTACTGCCAGGATGCCTTTTTCTGGATCACCCACCTCGCTGAGGAACTGGGTGATCCGACCCACGCCAATGGCCGAAGGACATGGGTTATCGCTGCATTGTGGCGTGATCTTCTTGATACTGGTGTATTGTTCTCCGCGTAGCCCGGTAAAGATATCGGCCAGTTCGTTTGTCACTTCAATCAATTTTTCATCGTCCATTTGAGGGCGGATGTTGGCGGTGGTCGCGACCTTGGTATATTGGCTCAATTGATCTTTGATACTTTTAATCATGGATTGATTGCCGGAAAAGACGACCATCGGGCGTTGGTCTTGAGGCAGCAGTTGCAGGATCGAAGCGATCAGGTTGGACATCTTTTTCACTGCCCGGCTGGATCCATTATCGGTACCCCCGGCGAAGAGAATCACTTCGGGGGCTGCCCGGACCACAGCATCGATTTGTTCATTAATTGTTCGCCTGTCATCGATTCCAACGCTTTCGACGATTGTACCGTAGGTGGTGGCAGCCAATTTATTGGCTGATTTTAATGAAACATCGCTGGACAATCCAAACGTGGCGATCTTGAGAAAGGGGCCGAAAGAGTGAGAAATATAAAAACGATCCACCCCCTCACTGCCAGCCTGTGAAGGTACGATCAATGTGTTTTTTTGACTGCGTAGAATCCTTCCAGTAATCTGTTCCAATTGGTGGACGGAGTTTAGTATACCGATGTTCACGTCACTGAGCGGCGGGTCATAGGTAGAACGCGCTATGCCGGAGGCAACAAGATGATAAGTTTCTTCAACGATATCGAACAGGAACGCCCGGGTATATGTGGAACCGATATCGATGGCCATGATGGAAAGAGGTTCAAGCGTGGTCGCGTTCATCTTCTATTCCTATCCGAAGAACCCCGAAATTGTGGTGATAATAAAATCAATGCGTTCGATCAACGCAGTAATCGTAGAGGTCAACACCCCGGCGAAGATCGCTCCAAGGGTGATGGCGATAAAGAATTGACCGATCCAGGCGAACAGGTTGACGATTGGTGACCGTTTGGCTGGCTGGCCGTCTTTTGAACGGGCAGTAAAGTTGAAATAGACCAGGGTGGATATCGTGCCAATCAGGAAGAATGCACTTTCAAGCACGATGACTCCATTGATGCCTTTGGTGGTGCCATCGTTGATCGCAAACGAGTTCACCGCTCCAGTGATCTGAGTGAACAGAGTACCCAGAAGCGCTCCACCCACGGCAATGGCAGCACCGGCGCCTACCAGGTAAGCCATCGAGATGTTTCCCAGCCGCGATAACTTGGGAGATAGTTTTGTGAGCAAGAGGCCAGAAAGGAACAACGGGACTAGCACAATGAGCGACCCCTCAATCAATGGCACGACCAGCTTGGGCAATATCACTCGGTAGATGATGAGCACAAATAGATAGCCAGCGGTGCATCCAACCAAGATCGCGCATGCGATCCGGAATAGAATATTATCTCCAAAAAGATAACTGAAGATAAAAAGCGTCAATACCAGGCTGACAATCGTCCAGATGAGATTGGCGTCGAGGGTCATGATTGATTCTTATCGCTCCTTTCAGGAGAAGGAGTGCTGAGTACCAATGAGATCATACCGCCAACAAAGATCAACACCACCAAAAGGATCAACGTGCTCTGGTAGGCGGAGAAATGTGATGTGGACGAGCCTTCTACGCCAGCCATTTTTTCAAAAGCAGTACCACCGCTCTCGCCGGCAATGTAGCCGTTGACCTGACCGCTATCGTAATATGGTTGCAGCATGGGCGCGGATTGCGCGCTGATCACCACCAACAGGGGAGTCTTCCCCATGGAGGGTTTAACCTGCTCGATCCAGTAGCGAGCCGTATCAGCATTCTCGGTAATGACGATCACCGCGCCAAAGTCACTGATCTTCTCAGTATTCTGCAACGGGGTACCCGTCCAGGCTGGTTTCATGAGGGTGGTGAGTGGGAGCGTACCACGTGGATCGTCAGCCAGAGCCTGCAAACCAACCGTACCACCAGTCAAATAACCCAGGTTGAGGGTATGGTCGGCGAGAGAATAATCCTGGTTCTTTCTCGCCAGATCGGTGATTGTTGCCTGAAACAGGGTCGAACCTGCTTGGGTGGTGGAAAGATACGCGATCGGGATATTTCTCGCCATCAATTGTTGCAAAAGACTTTCTGACGACCATTTCAATTCGCCGTAAAGACCGCTATCAAATTCGGCGGCGATCAGCACGGGTTTGGCTGGATCGAGCGCGGAGATAATATTGAATGTCTCAACCACAGGCTGAGAATACATGGTCGGTTCCACCAGGCTGTTCTTTTGAGTGAGGACCGTGAAAACAATGACCCCAATTAATAGCAGACTGACCACAGCTTTTAGCAAGATGCTACTTTGCCGTTTTGATTCAACCGATTCCTGGGCTTCCCAGCGTGCTTCTCCGGCGATATTTTGCAGGCGTTGTAGATGATTCTCCTGTTCCGGGGTGATCTTCAACGTATTGGCGTAAGTCTGAGGGCGTGTGTAAAACTGCCCAATCACGCTGTCTTGTAGTACTCCTTCGATACCGGCCAGGGGACTCTTTTGGTTTAAGTCGCTTGAGGTCGTACTGCCAGCAATTCCACGTTTTGACTTATCGGGGCGTAGGGCTTGCAGCCAGGAGGGTAACTTTGCCGGTTCGATGCCTTCATCGGTTCCCTGAGGTACTTCGACCTGTTCCACGGCGTTTTCAGGTTTTTCTTCTGGGGTAGAACGATCTTTATCGATCCAGTCCATTATGTCGCGGCCACTGAAAGGAGCCTTTACCGGTTCTTCCACGGCTGGTTTCGGCATCACCTGGCCGGCCAGGTCTTTGGTTTCATCCAAGGATTGAAAATCCGTTAACCAATCCGGTTCGGGCGAGGAGGGCTTAACCACATTGCCTTCCGGAATGGAAAAACCAATTGCGTCAGTGGGAGGTATGGAATCTTTAATTATAGGTTCTTCAGCGATCGGCGCTTTTGGTTCCTGCTCGAAAGCTGAAATATTTTCAGGCGACGGTTTATCTCCAGTGGAAGAATCATCCGGTTGCTTCTCGGGTGGCAGAGGCTCAGATTGGGCAGCCTCGCTTTTGAACTCATTTAACCAATCCGGTTCCTGGTTTGATGGACCGGAGAAGGATGGTTTAGGTTCCTGTTCAAAAGGATGTTCGGGCGCGGGGCTCTTATTGGGTTCAGAGGATTCTTCTTGCCAGGATTGTAACTTGCCAAGCCAATCCGCGTCATTGTCACTTTCGGTAGGTGCTGGTTCGTTTACTTCGGCGGGCTTGAATGTGTTAGATTCTGTGGGAGATTCATTACCCACAGCGCTTCGCAACCAATCGAGAGTATCTTTTTCACCGTCAGGGTTTTGTTCGGGTTCACCACCATGCTCCAATTGTTCACGCTGGCGAATACGCGCCAACCAATCGGGAACATCTTCGGGGCTTTCATCGCTCCCGGCCGATGCTTCGTTGGATTCTTCGAATGGAGTTTCAGTATTTTCTTGACGGAAACCATCCAGCCAATCGGAAGACCCATCCGCGTTTTTCTTTTCTGGATGCAGAACAGCCTGACAATACCAGCAGCGTTCAGCTTCATCCTTATTCAAACGGTTACAGATGGGGCAATTAATCTCGGCCATGGTCAACTGTTATAGGGGCGGTCAGAACCAATGAGGATGCGGATACCGGTCAACAGGCTTCCAAGCGCGACGCCGATTAGTATACCCCGGGCGCCTGCCAGGGGGGCCTGGCTGATGCCGGCTACCAACCCGCGAAGCGCGGGGATATCAGTCACTAGCGCGAATATTCCGCTGTTGACAAGAAGGTAAAGGACAACCGCAATGAAAAAGACGAAGCCCATCCAGTTGCGCTGGCGCTGTAGTAGCCGCAGACTGGAGTAAGCCAGGGTAATTGCCAATACCGCCATCAAACTGGTTTCCATTGGCATCTGGATGGCAGTAACCACTTTCTGGAATCCCGTGTGATTGATGCCAAAGAAGATACCCGCAGCAACAGTGAGCATGAAGACCAATATGACAATGAAACTAAATACATGGCTTTTTTCGGGATCGCGCAGACGTCGCCCATGAACCCCAAAAACGAGATGGAAAATGGCGATCAGACCGGCTACACCACTGAGGATCACCGCCCAATCAAGCATGGGGGTGCGAATGGCTTCAAGTACGGGAGATGGAATAAAATACCCGGCAAGGATAATGATTCCGGTCAGAAATCCGATGATGGGGACAATAGGTGATCTCATAAAGCGTACACCAACTTAAGAATGACTCCAACCAACAGTACCAGCACGACCAATCCCCGCAGCATATCTTGAATACGCAGACTGGCATTTTGCATCGGTTCGTTGTGAAGATAAGCCGGGACCGCGAACAATTCTTCACCGATCAGGGTTTGTTCGACCGTGGCGAAGAAGGTTGCCTGCGCTGTAAGTGAATCGCTGGCAGCGATCGTCAGCGCGCCTTTGTCCTGTGAAGCTGTGCTCAGGAAACCAACTTCGGATCCGTAGTTGCCAATCAGCACATTGGTGCGAACTTCCGGGTCGGCGATGGTTTGTAAAGCGCCGACAACGTTGGTCACGGGAGTGGGGCCAGCTAGATGACCATTCTCGGATTGGAATAATTCAAGAGTATGGGTTTCACGAGCTACATCGTGAAGGGTATCCTGGCTTAAGAGTGCAAGGGCGCCGTCGCCACTACTGGCTACCGGCGGGTTATCACTGTTTGAACTGAGTTCTCCGATCTTACGCAGAATCTTTAGGCTCGCGAAAGCTGATGAACTGACCGCCTGGGTGAGTGAGGCATTTCCCAATGAAACATGGATACGCGTACCATCTTCGATTGACATCCCGATGGATCGTTTGAAATTGCTGATTGCCGTAATGCGCCTGAATGAGGGAGCTTTTCCGGTTCTGCGCTGCCGGATCGAAAAGAAGAAAAGCGTGAAGGTGATGATGATCAACAGGATCAGACCAATATTCATCTCAAGACTGTTCATCTCGCATCCTCCTCTCGAAGAAAATTTGAAAATTTCCTGCTCGCAGAATCGTCTTCAAGCATTTCCGCTACTGCCTGCCAATCTCCACGGCTGCTGCCGGTAAAAAAGGGTGCTGTCGATAACATCACCTGCGATAGGATGATCTTAATCGGCCCGCCCCCTTCAAGCAGGGTCATGGCGATCCCTTTCAGGTGATTGCGTCGTAAAGAATGCGCCCATTTTTGCCAGGTCTCGTTGCTCATCTTGAATCAATAAAAGTATAGCACAGAAAGACTTTTTTCCAGATTTGCGGATAGATTAACCTACCACTGCTTGAATTAATCCTCTTTTACCCATAGACAATTCCCGTATGGTTTCGAGGCATAGTCTGACACCGCGATTTTCATTTTTTCATCGGAGGGCCAAAAGGAGCTGATCTGTGACTGATAAGCCATAATCGCGGTCTGCCAGGCTTGCAGGGCAGCGCCTGATAGGGGGTATTGAATGGATTTCAGCGATCCATCCGTAATTCGTTCGATATCTTCCGGGTGATCGCCAGAGTAAGGAAAGTCGGCGAAATAACGCAGCGGCATGTCGAGCGATTCCGCAGCAGCACGCGTAATCAAATGGTCGATATGACCACCGACACCGAGGGGGACCACCAGGATGCTTTTTTCTGGGAGAGCCGCATTGATAACCTGGGTCAATTCCTCTATCAACGGGTTATCTTTGGCAGGATTGAAGCGGAATAGATCATCATTCTTACGGATACGTGGCTGATTTGTGCCGGGAATTGACCGGTAGATGCAATCGGGCAGGTTGAGGTGCACGGGAGCACAGCCCAAAGTCCTGCAGGCGGTATTATCTTCTACACGTCGAGCAGCCGGACCCTCCGCTCCGGTTTTCCAGCGGAGGTGCAGTAATCTGGCAAACGGAAACAACCTGCCCGGAGGTGGATCGCCTGAAAAGATTGTCCAGATTTCCACAGCGGCTCTATCTGAATGAATCTGATTCCAGATGATTGCGCCACATGAAAGCACAGCGTCATCGAGATGTGGAGAAAGGTAAATGATTCTGTCCATGGTTTGGAGTTTTTCTTTGATTATGCTTTAATTATAGTATCATGGTGTAAATCAGTATTTTGTAGTCAGGAGTACCAACATGGGATTTTTTGATTCATTGTTTGGCCCCAAATTATATTCTTCGCATGATAAGCCTGAAGTTCTTCGCCTTGTCAACGAATTGATCAATATTGGTATCAAAGAAGATTACCTTTCCGAGCATCCAGGGGGCGGGTATAACTTGCAATGCCGTCACATCCGCACGCGCGAGATCGGCCTGCGCTTGAGCGAAATTGGTGGATTACCGCTTATGACTTGGGTTTTCGACCGGGTACGCAAAAAAGCCGGTAAGGTACCGGCTTCACATCTGGAATATGCCTGGCAGGAAGTGGGGGAGTGGTCCGCTTAAGCGCTGATTGCTGAGGATAACAAGGGCAAAAGATATTTGCTTATATCGATAACCCACTGGCTTGTGTTTTCGTTTTCTGGGAGACCGGCTAGTGGTTTTATTTCCACGTGGGCGCCTCCATCAATATCGCAGATTCGCCGGATCAACTGGCGGATGGAGAGCGGGCTCTTCAATCCGGTCGCTCCATCAAGCCACGTTTGTAAATCGACCCTTGCATCAGTAGGTGTTTTTGCTATGTACGGCACAAGGCGGAGGTCTGGTACCAATTTTGGTATCATGGAGATATTCTCATGTTTACCATGGCGAAATGCCGTGTCGCACAACAACAACCTCAACTGGATTGCGGCGACGCGATAAAATCCGCGGTTTCCAGCTTCGTGCATACGGATGCTGAATTCCAGGATGTTGAGCGCGTCCCGAGCATAATCGAGCAGGATTTCCCTTTCCTGCTCCTCCATGGTCAGACAGCTCTCCGTTTAAGGCTGATTTTTTCCCAGATCAGGCTACCGAACAGAATGAGAAGGTCGATCCCCACGATCAAGAGGATCATGGTCATGAATTGGAGTTGGGGGATGACTCCAACAATATATCTTGAAATGTAGAAGTAGAAGAAGAAAGCCAGAAATACGCTAATGGCAGCCACCCATCGCCACAACCAGGCTGAGTGGGTTTGGCGGAAATTTTCGATCGCCCAGGCAGTGATGAGCGACATGAATGGCAACAGTATGTAGCGGTAACGCGGGTTATCCCAAAGATCACCGCCGGCACGCGCAGACGAGACAACAACCCAGATAAAAAAGGTGATAAAAAACATGACCAACAACCATTTGTTTTCTTTACGGTCGGCTTTCCAAATTGAGATGACACCCATCAACAGCAGGGGTAAAACCGCGTACCAGGCCAGGCCGCGCATGATGGCAACCGTCATCCAGATGGGCAGCGAGGGTTCGAAGATCGCCGCGGGTAGAAGCGGCTGGGTCAGGCCATAGACCGTGACAAACGGGATAGTCCACTTCTCGCCAAATTTTTCCATCAACATGGTAATCCAACCTGATTCAATGCGGGTGGTATAGGCGTCAAAATATAATGTTTGTTTCAGCCACACCCAACCACCGGCAACAGCTACCAAACAAATCAGGGTCATGACTGCCAGGCCGGTGATCCGTTTCCTACCGCGGTGGGCGATTGTCCATTCCAAAAGCAAGACAATGGCCAGGATGGCGGTGATCACCATACCAATCGGGATGGAAATGAGGCAAGACACGACCATAACCACGGCGGGGATCACCAGCGCTTTTATCGGTTTTTCACGCCACTGCAGTACTGCCCAAAAGCCAATACAAGCCAGCCCAATTAAAAATGGTTCGCGCATCTGCGTGCTTCCCAACAGAATACTGTCGGGGAAGAGTACCAGGATCCATCCGGCCAGCAACGCGATCTTTTCCGTCCATCGCATCTTGACGGCGGCATAGAAGTAACTGACCCCTGCCGCCATGGCAAATGCCGCAAGGAGCGAAATTAACAAGGGACGAATGGTATCTATGCTCAGCACGCGGTAAATGAAAGCGCTAATAAAAAGCAGCCCGCCGTACTGGTCGGCGCTGGTCGGTTTGGTGAAGGCTGTGATGAGCGAATCACCATTGCTTGCCAGTCGAAAAGCCGCCTGGTCACGATTGTAAGCGTCGGAATAGAAGTAGCCGGCGTTCTGAACGGGTGTGTCGTAGCCAATCGCAGGTAGGGCGGCGTAGATAAAGATGCTAAACGCGATTCTCAGTAAAAACGCGGTTAGCATTAACGCAGCCAGGGGGCGATCCCCGCCCAACGAACGCCAGATCCGCATCAACAGAAAGAGAGAAATGAATGAAAGCACCCCGACTGCCAGCCAACCTTGCCAGAACGAGCCATTTGAGAACGCGGAGAGAATCGCGCCCAGTGCTGCCGCGCCGAGGAATGAAATAAGCAGATCGATCAGGGGTTGGCGTGTTTTTATCATTGGTTCCCGCTTTTTATTGAAGATTGAAGGAGGAAAGGATCGCTTTCATTCTTTCATCCCAGGAGTATTGTACAGCATCCAATCTGGCTTGCAGGCCGAGCGATTCACGCAAGGCTTTATCATTTTGTAACCGCTCAAGCGCGGCGGATAGGGCTCGCAGGTCTTCGGGGGGATAAAATGCCGCGTTCTTCTCATTGAGCACTTCATGCAGCACGGGCAGGTCACTGCAGAGGATAGCTCGACCACAGGCCATATATTCAAACACCTTCATTGGGCTGGTGACGTTGGCAATGTCGCCGCCGCTGCTTCCGGCTACCTGCTTGCGGTAGGGCATCAGCAATACATCCGCGCACGCCTGGTAAAGCGGCAGTCTCTCATTGGCAATAAAACCAGTCAAGATGAGGTTCTTCAGGTGCATTGTGGCGGCTTTATCCTGCCATTCCTGGATATCCTGCGACTTACCACCGACGCAAACAAACTGTATTGATGGAAAAGCGGCAGCCAGGTCAAGCAAGATTTCGAGCCCGCGTCCGGGGTAAAATCCGCCCGAGTATATGGCTGTAAACCGTTCGGGCAGGTTAAGCATCTTGCGTGCTTCCGCAGCACCGGGTAAATTCTGGAAGCGTTCCAGATCCACCCCATCGGGCGAAATCTTGATCTCACCATCAATGTGATGCACCTTTAATTTGCTCTCGATGAGCGCTTTAAGCGCGGTCGTGATGAAAACGGTCATTTTTCGACCACGTAGCCGCAGATACCTTTGATATAACTTTGGACCAAGCCGGCCGGTTGGGACGTCATGCATCTCGAGGATAACCGGAAGCCCGGCGCGCAGGGCCAGCTCGGCCACGCGGATTAACCGGGTGTATATCAAATCGGAGTGGTCCATCTTGGCGAGCGCTACAGAGCGAATCGCGAAATCTATCTTACGCAAGGCGGGAATAAACGGCAGCCAGGTGATCTTGAATTCAGTGTTCAAGCCGTAATGGCTTTTCAAAGTCTGGAAATCGTTGAAAGGAGTTCCGGCCACAACCAGTTCGACCTCGTGACCGAGATGGGTGAATGCCTGGCACACCTTCATCACCTGCATGCTGTTGGCAGTTTCCGAGGGGATTGTCGATGGGGCTATGTATGTAATCTTCATGCCGCCTCAACTTCAGGGAATTGCTTCTCCCCCTTGCGCACCATTGCCAATCCGATGACAACCAGCAATCCAACCGTAACGAAGAAGTTTCCTGAAAGCAGGGCGGCTTCGCCGTTGATGCCGAAAACTGGAACGATCACGAACGCCAGGGCGGTTTTAATCACCGCTACCGCAGCCAGCACGTAGAGAGCAATATTGGCTTTACCGAAAGAGAGCAACAACGAACGGTTCCAGAAGAAAATATTGGAAATGCTGTATCCCAGGATCAGAATCATCATAGTGGGGTAGGCCGGGACATATTCTTTTCCCCACAGCGAAAGGATCCAACGTCCACACAGCAGCATTGCCAGGAAGAACAATACCGTCCAGGCTCCCGAGATCGTCGTCACGCGGCGTAGCAGACGGCGCAATTCCTTCCACTTTTTCGTGGCCACGCAACGGGTGGTCTCAGGATAGGTGGTATTGATGAATTGCGAAATGGGCACCATCAATGGGGTGGCGATGCTCAGAGCGATCTTGTAGTAGGCTACGGCAGCCGTATTTAACAGAAAACCCACAAGAAGCGGTTCGCTTTCACTCACCACAAGTTTGACTGTACCGCTCAGGTTGGTACTGATGGTGAATCCAGCCATTTCTTTGAACGAAGCCAGACCATCGCTGGGTGATTTCCACCAATCCTTGCCGAGTTTCTGATTGAGCGCGATCAATGCTGCCACCACCGGTCCGATCCCTGTGATCAATTTTCCAATCAAGTAAGCCCAGAGCACAAATAGGATCGTGCCGTGGGTAAAGAAGGCAATTGTGATCAGTGTAGCGGTGAGGATGCTTTGCGCCAGGTTGATCCCCGCCTGGATCTTGAAGCGGTTGGTTACCTGCAAAATGCCGGTGGCCGTTTCGTTAGTGATATTGGCCAGAATGAACAACCCGTACAGGTAGAAATAGGGCAGGGTGGTGGGGTCTTTGGCAAAGACGCGTGCTCCCCAGCCCGCAAGAAGCATGAATACCCCATAGGTGAATAGTGATGTGCAGGTTTCGGTGATACCGGCGATGCGGGCATACGCTCCGGCTTTTTTGTAATCCTTGTTGGCCAGTTCACGCCCCATGAACTGGATCACGAACTCACCCATGCGGAATGAGAACAACCGGTTGATGTTGGTGGCAAAGGTCATCACCACTACCAGTGTTCCGAAAACGCTTGCTCCTAATAAACGGGTTGCCAGGATGCTCTGCCCGAGGGAAAGCCCCATAGCGACCGCCTGTGAACTGAATAAATAACCGGTGTTGCGTAGGACTCTTCGAAGTAGAGGATCGTTCTTCCAGATGTCGACGAGTTTTTCGCGGAGAGAACTCATGGGGTCAAGACCTGGCTCGTCCAGGCACGCTCCTGCATGTACCAATCGACCAGGGCTGCGATGCCCTCATCCAGCGTTACCTGCGGTTCCCAGCCCAATATCTGGCGGGCTTTTTCCACGTTCGCCCAGTTGGCATTCACGTCGGCCGGGTTCTTGTCGATGTACTTGATCAGACCTTTGCGGCCCAGGCGGTCTTCGATCTTATGCAGTAACTCATTGATGGTGATGGTTTCGTGACCTCCCAGGTTGATGATCTCGTAGCCCATTGGCTTGAGACCAAGCAACACACCGCGGGCGATGTCGTCAAGGTAGGTGAAACCGCGCATCTGGTTACCGTCGCCGGTGATTGTGACCTGCTTGCCCTCAGCCAGCCACTGGACGAAGCGGAACATCACCATGTCGGGCCTACCGGCCGGTCCGTAGACCGTGAAGAAGCGGAAGATGGTGACATCCAGACCGAAGAGATGATGATAGGTATAAGCCATCACTTCAGCGGCCTTTTTGCTGGCGGCGTAGATTTGCAATGGATGGCTGGAATCGGCATCTTCGGGGGTGGGCAGCGGTGGGTTGGAACCGTAGATGCTCGAGGTCGAGGCCATAACGAGTTTCTTGATGCCGTTCTGACGGCAATACTCAAGGATATTCAAAGTGCCATTGGCATTGGATTCGAAATAAGTGGTCGGGATCTCAACTGCCTGACGAACCCCTGCCCGAGCCGCCAGATGGATGACAGTGTCGATCTTGGGATAGTTCGCAGCGATCTCGCGGAACAACTCAGCGCGTCGGATGTCTTCCTGCAGGAAAGTGAAACCGGAAAGCTTTTTCAAACCTTCCAGCCGCCAGAGTTTCAGACGCACGTCGTAGGAGTCATTCAGGTTGTCGACACCGACCACCTGATGACCCTCGGCAAGAAGCATTTCAATCACGCGGCGGGCGATGAACCCTGCCGCACCGGTGACCAGATACTGTGACATTAGAGCCTCACTACCTTCGGGTTCTTCACTCCAAGCTTGCCCAGGGCGTTGCGGGTGTCGACGATTAGCTTGGCTTCCTTGTGGATGGTGTTGTAATCGTAGACCTTATGGTTAGTGACAATGACGACACAATCCGCGGACTTGACCTCGGCCATCAAGTCTTTCACCGATTCGATCTTCCAATCATCGTGGTGAATGACGGGGATGTAGGGATCATGGTAGCTGACCTTCGCGCCTTTGGCTTGCAGCAGGCGAATAACGTCAATGGAGGGACTTTCGCGCAAGTCGTCGATATCGGGTTTGTAGGCAGCACCGAGCACGAGCACTTTGCTGCCCTTGAGCGATTTTTCGTGTCCGTTAAGCGCGTCTTGCACCTTGGTAACAGCGAAACGCGGCATGGAGGTATTGATCTCGGAAGCCAGGTCGATGAAACGGGCTGTGTAGTTGAGCGAGCGCAGCTTCCAGGAAAGGTAGAGCGGATCGATGGGGATACAGTGTCCGCCCAAGCCGGGCCCTGGTTGGAACTTCATGAAACCGAATGGTTTGGTGGCAGCAGCGTCGATCACTTCCCAGACGTCCACGCCGAGACGGTCGCACATCAGCGCGAGCTCGTTGACGAAGCCGATGTTGATCATACGGAAGGTGTTTTCAAGCAGTTTGGCCATTTCAGCCACTTCGGTGGAAGAAACGGGTACGACGGTATCGAGCGCTTCTCGGTACCACGCGGCTGAAACCTCGGTGCATTTTTCGGTCATGCCGCCGATGACCTTGGGGGTGTTCTTGGTGGTCCAATCGGTGCGGCCCGGATCGACACGTTCGGGGGAGAAGGCGACGAAAATCTCTTCGCCAACTTTAAGTTTACTTTTATCGGTAAGGGTGGGCAGTACCAGTTCACGGGTGGTGCCTGGATAAGTGCTCGATTCAAGCACGACTACCAATCCGGGGTGGACATACGGAGCCAATCCTTCAGCAGCGCTGACAATGAATGACAGGTCGGGGTCGCCGGTCTGGCGTAATGGGGTGGGCACGCAAATGGCCACCGCGTCTACTTTTGCCAGCACGGAATAATCAGTGGTTCCACTTAGCTTGCCTTCTTTCAAAAGTTTAGCCACTTTCTCGGACGGGACGTCCATGATGTAGCTTTCGCCTTTGTTGATTTTGTCCATCTTTTCCTGAATCGGGTCCACCCCGATCACAGTAAACCCTGCTTCGGCGAATACGGTCGCGAAGGGTAATCCGACGTATCCCATTCCTAGCACAGCAATACGTGCGGTTTTATTCTGGAATTTTTCGATCAATGTTTTGGAGTAATCCATGTTTAATCACCTTTAGGTAGGTTAGAAGAGACTCAATTGTTCCGCTGGACCTTCTTCTGGTTCGGCAGGCGGCTCTTCTACCGGATTATCGATCTTTGGAGTTTGTTTGATGTCCTTTTTAACCTGTTCCAGGGCTTTTGGCAATAGTTGAAAATCAGCAATTACCTGGGGTTTCAAGGAAGGTTGATGCAAAGCTGCTGCCGGATGGAACATTGGCACGATCACCCGATTCTGAATCACGCGCGGTTTACCGTGGATCTCGCTGATGCGCGCGTTCGGTAGGAATTTACCCATCGAGTACCGTCCAAGCGTAACGATAACGCCGGGGTTGATGGCTTCGATCTGTTGGTCGAGATAAGTGCTACACGCGCTTAATTCTTCAGGCAAGGGATCCCGATTGCCAGGGGGACGGCACTTGACCACGTTGCAGATGAACACGTTCTCGCGCTTCAAGCCGGCGGTTTCGAGCAACTCATCCAAGAACTTCCCAGCCTGACCAACGAAGGGGCGTCCCTGTTCGTTTTCATAGAAGCCTGGTCCTTCACCGATGAACATGAACTCGGCGTTGGCTGGGCCTTCTCCGGGTACGGACAACTTGCGTGAAAAATGCAAGGCGCATTTTTCACAGTTCGATACCTGTGCGGCGACACTCAATAGAACGTCGATTGCAGTCACGAGGAACCTCCCCTGCAAGGATATGTCAACCTCTAATTTTACCTTACCCTTGGGAATTCAACAGATCAGGATCGATTTTTTGCAGGCTCATAAGGATCGCGTCCTCATGGTTGTCTTGATAATAATGCGGACGCACACCGTCCTCCTGGTATCCCAGTTCGCGATAAAGTTGACGCGCCGCCGTGTTGCCTTTGCGCACTTCAAGGAAGGATACCGTCGCGCCTTCTTTTTGCGCTTCCAACAGCAGATGCGCCATCAACTTGCGGCCGATTCCCAAACGGCGGAATTCGGGGGCAGATGCGATGGTGGCAATGTGGATCTCATCTACAATCAGCCAGCCGACAATCATGCCGGCGATCACGCTATTCCCGGCGGCATCCTCCGTCTCGGCCACCCAGGCACGTGCTGCGTCGTTCTTTTCCACTTCATAATGGAAAGAGCTCTCTGGCCAGGGCAACGAGAAGGAAGCGCGGTCAATCTCGATCACCCGGGGTAGATCGGCGGGGGTCATTTTACGAATTTGGAGGGGGAAGGGAACTTGCGAGAGGCTCAATCGGGGATGGCCTCAGCCACATGCAGATAGATGGGCGAAAGCGAGATGGGCTCATCTTTTTCGCCGGCTTGCAGGTGGTTCCATGCCAGTTCAGCCAGCATGGCCGGGTGGCGCACGCACTGAGCCGGCGAAGCCAAAATGGCGTTTTTATACTTACGTCCGAGGATTTGGCGTTCTTCAGCGTCGAACTCACCGCAGATATACGTCCTGCCGTCGATCATGGCGGATAGCGCTTCGGCGGTCATGATGGTCGCTTCTCCTTCAGCCGTCCACTTGTTGTCTACATTCTTATACCAGCCCACAGCCAGGCGTCCACGCCCGGCGGGGAGTATGGCCGCCAGCGGGATGTCCAGTAAAGGCTGCGTTGCCACCAGAAAATCGAAAGTTGGGATTCCGATAAGAGGAATATTTAATGAAAAAGCCAATCCTTTGGCGAAAGCCAACCCAATGCGCATGCTGGTAAAGGAACCCGGTCCGAGCGCGCAGGCGACAGCGGTCAGGCTGGTGGAGGCGACGCCGCATTTCTTCAGCAGGTCCTGCGCTGAAGGCGCCAGTTCGACGGTGTGGTGGGTCTGGGTGCGCCAGTAGGTTTCGGCGAGTGCCTGAGACCCGTCGTAAAGCGCCAACCCCATCGTCTGTGTTGAAGTATCCACTGCCAGTAACATCTCAGCCTCCAAAGAGCTGGCTCTTGAGCAACCTGGCCAGTTCTTCATACCTTTTACCGTTGGGAATGAATGCCATCCCGCGCTGCTCGTCAGCCACCCAGGAAAGCTGGATGGACAGGCGCTCGGCGGGCAGGGCGGAATCGATGCGTTCAGCCCACTCGACGATCAACACACCGCTGGTGAGCATTTCGTCCAGATCGAGGTCCTCGGCTTCCAGCGCGGATTGGATACGGTAGGCGTCCATGTGGTGGATGCGCCCGCCATCAGGACGGGTGTAGATGTTGACCAGCACAAAAGTGGGGCTCGATACCGTGTCTGTGGAACCCCAGCCCTTCGCGATACCCTGGACGAATGTGGTCTTGCCGGCGCCCAGGTCACCTGTCAGCGCCAGCAGATCGCCGGGGCGCAGGAGTGAGCCCAGCCGCATGCCGATGCGCCGGGTCTGTTCCGGTGAGCGGCTGACAATATCGAAGCTTTCCGATGAGTAGATTGGCATATTGATAAAATTATAAGGCAGCGCCGGGAGCACGGCAAGGCGGATTATTTCTTGTTCGCTGTTTGCATGATCAACCGCGCGATCTGGCGTGCCGCTTCCGGGCGGGCCAGACTGCGGCTGGAGGCTTGCGCTTCAGCCAGACGGTCGGGATGCTTGACCCAGTTCTTGATCACCGAAACCACCATGCCGGGTTCGGGCGCCCACATCCCCGCGCCTTCGCCAATGACGTAGAGCACGTTGCCTTCTTCCTGACCAGGTTGGCGGTTGTAGAGGATGATCGGCAATCCGGCAATGAACCCCTCACTGATTGTGCCCGGTCCGGCTTTGGTGATGAGCACGTCTGCTGCTTCCATGAACTCGGGCATCTCACGCACGAAACCGTAGATCTTGTGGGGGAGCTTCCAGTCGCGGGCTTCCAGACGATCCTTCAGGCGTTTGTTTCGTCCCGTGACCACCACCAGCGAGACCGGCAGCCCGGAATCGTCGATTGCTGCGGCAGTGGCTTCGAGCGGGCCCATGCCTTCGCCGCCGCCGACGAGCAGCAGGGTCATTTGCGCCTCGGGCCAGCCGAGTTTCTTTCTGGCAGCCAGTTTATCGTGCCCCATATGGAGGAAGCGTTCTGCCACTGGCAGACCGCACACTGCCATTTTCTTCTCGCTCATCCCCAATTCCAGGCCGCGTTCGTACGCGCTCTCGGTGGGAAGGATGGTGAGATCGACCAACGGGTCGTACCAGAAGGTGTGGGTCGAGACCATGTCGGTCACCACCGTCACGAAGGGGATCTTCCTGCGGTGGATCACCTGGCGCACGGGTTTCGTCATCAAAGGATGTACCGAAACGATCATGTCGGTGGGGTGGTCTTTGAGCAGATACCACACCGATGAATACAGGTACGGGTAAGCCATACGGTTGGCGATAGCCACCTGACGCTTGCCGTTGCTCATGTTGTAACTCATCGCCCACAGGCGTTCGCTTTTGGAAACCAGCGGGTAGATCTCTGGAGCCAGATTCAGCGGGGGTGGAGCGTATTCTTTGAAGAAGTCGACTTTGCTGGCCACGAACTGACCGTGAAATTCCAACTCCATCGCCTCGATGATGGCTTCCACCGCGCTACGGTGACCACCGCCTGTGTCTGAATAAAGGAACAGGATTCGGGGCGGGTTGTCATTGGTCATGTTCTGTGTCTCCGGGGAGGATGGCTTTAAGGCGGTGTGCCAGTTCGCGGCGCGAGAGCATTACCTTGTGCCCGCATTTGATGCATTCCAGGCCGATGTCGGCGCCGAGGCGCACCACGCGCCACTCGTAACTGCCGCAGGGGTGCGGTTTGCGCAGTTTCACCCGATCGCCGATGTTGATCTCTGGTAGCATGGAGCGATTATATCCCATGTTATAATCCAGCAAACTACCGAAAAGGCGAGCCCTTTAATCATGTTCAACGTAACCACAGACGAACTGATCTGCCGCGTGCTGACGCTGGTCATCGCGCTCACCGTGCACGAGTTCGCGCATGCCTGGGTGGCGGATTATTTCGGTGATTACACCCCCAGGGCATCGGGGCGGCTCACGTTGAACCCATTGGTTCACCTGGATTTTCTTGGCAGCCTGCTGCTGCTTGTCGCTGGTTTCGGTTGGGCTAGACCCACTCCTATCAACCCCGACCTGCTCAAGAAGCGTTCACGCTTTGCTGTGCTCTGGGTCTCGCTGGCCGGGCCGCTCTCAAATCTCGTCCTGGCCGCCATTTCCGGGCTGCCGCTGCGGTTGGGTCTGGTGGAGCTTTCCGTGAATACCGGGGGCATCCCCTCATTGGGTGAGTTCCTTTACGTTTTCAGCTACATCAATATCATCCTGGCCATCTTCAACCTGCTACCGTTCCCGCCGCTGGACGGTGAGAAGATCCTCTCCGCGCTGCTGCCGCAGTCGTTCGAACAGGGATTCGCCAAATTCCGCCCAATCGGTGGTCTGATCCTGATGGTGCTGGTCATCGGTGGTTCGCGTTTGGGGTTCGATGTGATCGGATGGCTGATCACCCCACTGGCTACTGCGTTTTCACGAATTTTCATTGGAGTTTAGCGTGACGATCCAGATCACCGTGGTTGGGTTATACCGGATCGGAACTTCGATTGGGCTCGCGCTGCAGAAATACAGCGAGAAGATCCTCCTGATCGGGTTCGACGAGGACACGGGCCAGGCGGGTAGGGTGGAAAAGCTCAAGGTATTTGCTGCCGTTGAACGCGCTCTGCCAGACGCCGTCAGGGATGCCGATCTCGTGATTCTAACCGTCCCGGCTTCTTCCGTGGATGAATACTTCCATCTACTCGCAAACCATCTCAAGCCCAATGCGCAGGTGATCGACACCTCACGCTTGCACCAGGGGATGGACGATCTCGCTTCCAGTGTCTTGCCAGTTGGCTGTCAGTTCATCTCCGCCACGCCGCTGCTCAATCCTAAGTATATGGAGCACCCTGACGACGAGCCGCATGCGGATCTCTTCGCCAATGGGGCGCTGCTTATCTGCAAAGCTCCCCAAACAGCGCCAGACATGATCAAGGTGGCCGCTGACCTGGCGCAATTGCTGGGAACGCAGGCTTATTTCACCGATCCGCTGGAAGCTGATGTGCTGCTTTCAGAAGTGGAATTGCTGCCATTCTTGACCGTTGCAGCGTTGATGAACACCGCCGCCTCCAATCCGGGCTGGAGCGAGAGCAAACGGGTCGCTGGAGAGACCTTCTTAGCGTCGACCGGTTTGTTGGATCGCCAAGACTCCGCCGAACTGGCATTGACCGCTCTGCGCGCGCGAGAGATGACGTTGCGGGCACTCGACCGGTTTTCGAGCCGAATTGCCGAGATCCGTGTCGCCGTGGAAAACGGTGATCAGGACGAATTGAAGGCATTGCTCGAAGCCGCGACCGATAGCCGCGAGGATTGGCGGTCTTTCAAAAGCAAATTCGATTGGAGTACACCTGACGGCAAGCCCGTTTCAGGGAAACGCGAGGCACCCGGTGGCCTTCTGTTCCAGAACCTGATCCGCAGAAAGAAATGACGCGTATGGCGTATTATTGTTATATTGTTGAGTGTGCGGATGGCAGTTATTACACGGGTTGGACGCTTGACCCGGCACGCCGCGAGAAGCAGCACAACAGTGGCAGGGGTGCGGCTTATACCAGGCTTCACCGCCCGGTTCGCCTGGTTTATGTGGAGGAACAGCCCGATCATTCTACCGCGCTCAAGCGCGAGGTCAAGATCAAGGCTTACAGTCACGATCAGAAGAAGAAGTTGGTCGATTCCTATCAGCAGAGTTTAAAAGATGTCAGCAAATAATAATTATGAGATTACTGTACTTTCACCGGGTCGGGTGAACCTGCTGGGGGAACACGTCGATTATAACGACGGTTGGGTACTGCCCATCGCTATTGATAAGGCGATCACGATCACAGCCCGCCACAGCAAGGATGGTGTGACAAGGCTTACTGCCAGTGATCTCGGTCAACATGCGGAATTCTCAAACGAATCGCTGCAGCAGAAGAAAGATATAAATGGAAATGATCTGCCTACGTGGGCACGGTATCCGGCTGGCGTTGCCTGGGCGCTTCTGAAGCATGGACTTGCCGTGAACGCTGTGGAAGCCGAGTTCCATTCCAATCTGCCCATTGGTGCGGGGTTAAGCAGTTCGGCGGCGGTTGAGGTCGGTTTTGCCGTACTTTGGGAAGCCGTCGCGGATTGGAAGCTTGACCGTATGACCCTGGCGCGTTACGCCCAGGAAGCCGAAGTGAATTACGTGGGCGTGAATTGCGGATTGATGGACCAGTTCGCCAGCGCCAATGGCGTCGTCGGTCATGCCCTATTGCTCGACACGCGTACCTTTGAGTGGCGACCGGTAAGCCTGCCTGCCGGGGTGGACATTGTTATCGCGGATTCACGGGTGAAGCACAACCTGGTCGAATCAGCCTACAACGTGCGCCACGATGAATGCATTGCCGCGGTCAAGGTTCTGCAAACCAAATATCCGAATGTGATCGCCCTGCGCGACGTGAATCTGGAACAGCTCGCCTCCATGCAGGCGCAAATGCCCGACAACGTTTACCGGCGCGCGCGTCATATTGTCAGTGAGTGTTTGCGTGTGCCCAAAGCCGCCGCCTTGCTGGACGCGGGCGATAGCCGTGGCTTTGGTAAATTAATGTTTGAGACCCACGCCTCGCTGCGCGACGATTACGAGGTGAGTTGCTCTGAGTTGGACATCCTGGTGGACCTGGCTTCGCGCATCCCCGGATGCCTGGGCGCGCGCCTCACCGGAGCCGGGTTTGGCGGAAGCACGGTCAACCTGGTCAACGAAAAAGACAGCGAGGCATTCATGCAGTCGCTGCGTGAGGGGTACAAGGCAAAAACTGACATCGAGGCTAATGTGTTCCGCTGCAAGGCTGAAGCCGGTGCACATGTAGTGAAATAGACAGAGAAACCCGGATTCTTCAAGAATCCGGGTTTCTTTATATTTGTTTGAACTAAGCGGTCATTCACAAAAGACGGGCAGGTGACCCAGTGCCACGATATCGCTCCACTTGGCTTTGTCACCTTCGGTAAAGATGGCGGCTTCACCGGCGATCTCAGCTTCAGCTTTGGTTACCAGTTGGCGCATCGCTTCCAGTGTTGAACCGGTGCTGATGACGTCGTCAACGATCAATACTTTTTTCCCTTTCAAGACCTTGAAGTCCTTCTCGTCCAGGTAGAGCGTCTGGGTCTGTCCGGTCGTGATTGAAAGCGTCTCATGTTTCAGCGCGTTGCCCATGTAGGGTTTGTAGCTCTTGCGTAAGATCACGTAAGGTTTCTTGGTTTCCACGGAAAGCGCGTAAGCCAGCGGAATACTCTTGGCTTCAGCAGTAAGCAGCACGTCAAATTTTTTGGTGGCCAATTTTTGCCCCAATTCTTTGGCGCAGGCCTGTACAAATTCAGTGTCACCCAGGATATTGAGGATGGCGATCTTCAAACCGGGTTTGACCTCGAAAAGGGTCAATTCACGATGGACCCCGGCAACATCGACTGGATACGTAGCTCTTTCGACCATTATTTTGCTCCCTGATTCAGAGATTCTTGATACTCAACGCGACAAGTTTATCACAATTTAATTGTATAGACACATCGGTCAAGATCGAGGGTCGGGTTAAAAACTGAAGATCCCCGCACACCGGTTGGCGCGAGGATCTTTTGGGAGGGAAACCGCCATAATAACGTTATGGTACAATCATCGAGAGCCGGGTCGCCTACCCCGGCTCTCATCTACAAGGAGGAGAAGATAAGAAGTCGCCCATAAACATAGTACTAATTTGGGTGGTTTTTTGCTTGACTCTTACCCTACGCTATCCCTACGATATATCTGTCCATTCGATTTTCAATTTTCGAGATAATTCAACAAGAAATGTTCTACAATCACTAGTGGAGAGGATTATGGTCATTTCAAGTCTTTATATTGCTCGAACAAACCAGACACCCCTGGGGTGTGTGGAAGTGCGCGCCGGCAATTACGGCTTGACGAACGTGTTCTTGTTTGGCAAGAACCCTCCATTCAAAGCGGACGAAATTCTCCCGTCATCGCAAGACCCGGCCATGATCGCCTTGACACAGATCATGGAATACCTGGATGGCAAACGTCGTGAATTCGAATTGACCATCGATTGGATGTTCATCCGAGGTTTCCAACACGATGTGCTCAAACGTACCCTCGAAATTCCCTACGGCGAAACAACGACCTACAACAAAATTGCAGATGACCTTGAAAATCCATTTGCGAGCCGCGCCGTTGGTGGAGCGTTGGCCAACAATCCAATTCCCATCGTAATTCCATGCCATCGCGTGATCGCCAAGGATGGCAAGCTTACCGGCTTCTCCGCCGCTGATGGTATCCGCGCCAAGAAGTGGCTGCTCGAACTGGAAGGGCACAAGTTTTGAGCCTCAAGAATTGGATTAAATTCATCTGCCTCGGCCTGGTCTGGGGCTCTTCCTTTTTATGGATAAAGCTGGCGCTTGGCGAGGTCAGCCCATTCATGCTTGTCTTCTTCCGGGCCGGGATTGCCTTCCTGGGGCTCAGTGTGCTCTGGATCATCCGCAAGCCGGAGATCCACTGGCGTGACGCCTGGAAGTTCCTGGTGATGGGTGTGTTCAACCATGCTTTTCCGATCCTGCTCATTTGCTGGAGCGAAACGCACATTTCATCCGGATTGGCATCCATCCTTAATTCCACAGTTCCACTTTTCACCATCATGATCGGGCCGATCTTTCTTTCCGATGAGCGAATTACACTGCCACGCCTATTGGGGCTGGTCATTGGTTTTAGCGGCGTGATCATTCTGGCAGCAAACGAATACGCTACGGATGATGTGTTGAGTGGGGTGGGCATCGTCACTATGCTGGTCGCCGCGCTCAGCTATGCGGCAGCGGGAGTCTTCGCCCGTAAGGCCATGGTCGGTATCAATCACGAGGCGCAATCGATCGGGCAGATGGGCACGGCTTTCCTGGTGATGATCCCCACCGTCCTGATCGCTGACCCCACTTTTCCTTTACCGGTGCACACGATCACCTGGGTGGCTCTCCTCTGGTTGGGGCTTCTCGGAACATTCGTTACCCTGCTCATCTGGTTTTCTCTGCTGAATTCAGTGGGGCCATTGAAGACCAGCATGGTTACCTACATGTTCCCCCTTATGGGTGTTTTGCTCGGCTGGATTTTTCTGGGTGAACAACCTACATGGCGGCTGCTCGTGGGTGGGGTGCTGGTCATCCTGGCGGTAATCATCGTTAATACGTTCGGAAAAAGGCAACTTCCTGCTACAATTGAAAATGAACCTGCCCCGAGAAGAGAAACGGAGACAATCGATGGCTGAACAAACGAAAATATCCAAAGCTGGTTACGTGGCGGTGGTCGGACGCCCGAACGTGGGTAAATCCACCCTGATCAATACCTTGCTCGATCAGAAGATCGCGGCTGTCTCTTCCAAACCGCAAACCACGCGACGGCGCCAGCTTGGTATTTTGACCAGCGACGGGTTACAGATCGTTTTTGTCGACACGCCAGGAATTCACAAACCGCAGCACAAGCTTGGCGATTACATGAATGATGAAGCCCTTGCCAGCATCAGTGACGCGGATGTGGTGTTGTGGCTGATTGAAACTGACGAAGCTTTGACGCCGGAAGATCATCTGATTGCTGAGAAGTTATCAACCATCCGCCGATTACCACCCGTGCTCATGCTGCTCACCAAGGTAGATCTCATCGACGTGGCCAGGTTAGAAGCTTTCAAGAAATCCGCGATCGAATTGTTCCCAGCCAAAGATATGCTGGAAATTTCCACGTTTCAAAAGAAGGGCTTACAAGAGCTTCTTGAGCGATTACGGGAAATGCTGCCTGAAGGCGAACCGTTCTTCGATGAAGACACGGTCACTGATTATTACGAGCGCGATATCGCAGCTGAGTTGATCCGTGAGTCGGCCATGAACTACCTGCATGATGAAGTTCCTCATTGCATCGCGGTACGCATCGATGAATTCAAGGAACGGAGTGAGGACAAGGCTTTCATTGAAGCCACCATTTTTGTGGAACGCGATTCCCAGAAAGGGATCATCATCGGCAAGGGCGGTGATATGCTTAAACAGATTGGCACCCGCGCGCGTCAGGAGATCGAGTCGATGAGCGGCCGCGAGGTATTCCTCAGCCTGCGCGTCAAGGTAGACAAGAACTGGCGCAATAGCCCCGAGGCATTACAAATGCTCGGATACCAAAAAATGAAGGAGGATTAATGTTCTCCTGGCTCTTTTTCCTCGCAATTGCTTTCGCTTTCCTGGACTGGTACGCCGCCTGGAAAGAAAATCGCTATCTTCTCCTGATCGCTAAACCGCTGACCGTGGTGTTTATGATGCTCTGGACGCTGGAATTCAGCGGCTGGCAGGGTGCCATGTTGTTCTTTGGTCTGGGTCTCCTCTTTTCGTTGGGTGGCGATGTAGCACTGCTTTTCTCGGCACGATGGTTCATGCTTGGCCTGGCCAGTTTTCTGGTAGCCCACATCATGTTCATCATCGGTTTCAGCCGTCCGCTGGCTCCCTTTTCCGCGTTCTCGGGGGTGATCGCGTTGATCATCGGTCTGACCGGAGCGCGTATCCTGCGGGCGGTCCGCGCTGGCATCGACCGGATGCCTGGATCGAAGAAAATAAAACCGGCAGCGACTATTTATGGTATCGCGCTTTCGCTGATGCTGCTGTCAGCCATACTGACCTTCTTCAATGAGCTATGGAGTGCTGCTTCCTCGATCATCGTGGCATTGGGAGCCTCGTTCTTCTTTGCTTCGGATTCCATGCTTTCGTATGACCGTTTTGTGCGAAAACTCCCCCACGCCCGCTTCTGGGTGCACGTTACCTACCACCTGGGCTTATTTGGCATCCTCATTGGAGCAATGCTTCATTTTGTAAAGTAGAACAAGTTTAAAAAGTTCCAGCATTTCATGGCTGGATAATTTTCTTGAAAATTTCCAGTATCCGTTATTGATACCGGGAATTTGCATTTTCTTTGAGGGGAGGATGGATATTACTGTTTTAGAGGTCTGAATCCTTCGCCCAGCACTTCGTGGGCTGAACCGATGACCACCAGCGCGTCAGGGTCGAGCGCTTTGACCAGCTCCTTGAGTTGGTTGACCTCTGAACGGGTGATCACGCAATACAATACCGGGCGTTCTTCCCTGGTATAACCACCTGTCCCTGCTAGGATGGTCACACCCCGTTCAAGATCGGTCAGGATCTCCTGCATGACCTTTTCGTGTTCTTCGGTGATGATGATGGCGGTTCTGTAGATGCTCTGGCCTTCCGAAATGGCTTCGGCTGCCAATCCGCTGATGTAGATGACTCCCAAACCGTAGAGTGCCTTTTCCCAGTTGAAGGCAAAACCGCCAGCCAGTACCACCAGCGAATCGGTGATCATATAGGCCATGGAGATGGAAATACCGAACCGCCGGTTGAGGATACGACCCAGAATGTCAGAGCCGCCGCTGGTACCCTGTCCGCGGTAAACCAGACCAAGCCCCGCTCCATAGAGGATGGCGCCGTAAACTGTGTTGAGAACGATGTCTTGAAGCATGCCCTCGGCGGGGATGAACAGGGTCAGCAGGTCGGTGAAAAGCGAAAACGCTGCTACTGAAATGGCTGTGCGTACCGCGAATTTTCGCCCACCCAGGTGACGCCAGCCGAGGACGAATAATGGAACGTTACCCACGAAAACCATCACACCGATGGGGAAGGGTACGAAGGAGTTGATGATCTGTGCCGCGCCGCTGATGCCGCCCGAAACGAGTTGACCGGGCACCAGGAAGAGACGCATGGCCAATGCCTGAACGAGAGCGCCGATTAGAATCAATGAATAATCCTGCACGGTCTTCCAGGTGATGGCAGATTTGATCTTCTTGGTGAGCGTAACGCTGCTTGACATGAATTCCTCTTTATTAATGAAATACGCCTTATTTTACTCGATTAAGTGAAGTTGGCGATTTAATTGACACCCCCCGGTGCCTATGATAAAATCTCTTCGCTCAGACGCCCCCATTGTCTAGTGGCCTAGGACGTGGCCCTCTCAAGGCCAAAACTCGGGTTCGAATCCCGATGGGGGCACTTTCTATTTAACAACGACGATTTCTTTATCTTGTTTACTGGCCCTCTCAAGTCTCACCCTGCTGCACTGGGCAGGAAACTTGGGTTCGAATCCCGATGTCCCCTACGGGGAGGCTGCGCACGGGCACTTTCTATTTAACAACGACGATTTCTTTATCTTGTTTACTGGCCCTCTCAAGTCTCACCCTGCTGCACAGGGCAGGAAACTCGGGTCCCCTTTCGGGGATAATAATTCGAATCCCGATGTCCCCTGCGGGGAGGCTGCGCACGGGGTACACACCCGAAGGGTGGTTTCTTATGGGGTAAGGCACTAAGTGCTCCTTGGAGTATATGATGCCTTAGTCCGATCAATTAGATAGTCGTCTTTACTTCATTCGCGATCCCAAAAACTGCGCTAAATCGTCCAGTGACTGTTTTGCTTGCGGTAGGTCGAGGAATAATTGCCAGACGTGCCACATACGCGGATAGATTTCTAATCGTGCGTCTACACCGTGGGATTTGGCAATTTCGGCAATCTTGATTGCGTCGTCACGTAGCACTTCGTTCTCTCCCACGTGAATTAACAGCGGCGGAAATCCTCTCAGGTTGCCAAACACCGGCGAGATCAACGGATCGCGTGGATCGTTCTGCGCGACGTAGGCTTCGGTATACAACTTCATCGCTTTGGGCGGCAGCAGGGGATCGTTGAACCCTTCACGCCGTTTCTCCTTTTCGGTCAGGTCGGTGACCGGTGAAAGGCAGACGGCAGCGGTGGGAAGAGGAATGCCTTCGGCGTGCAACTTCAGCATCGTGGTGAGCGTCAGGTTGCCGCCGGCCGAATCCCCAGCGAAGGCGATGTTTTGCGGTTTGTAGCCCTGATTCAGCAACCAGCGGTAGACAGAAATGCATTCCTCCAGCGCGGTTGGAAAAGGATGTACCGGGGCAAGGCTGTAATCCACCATCAATAGCCGAACCGACATTTTCTTCGCCAGGTACGCCCCCATCTGCAGGTGCAGAGGCGTTTGACCGAACACAAACCCGCCTCCATGCAGGTAGAGCAGCACGCGGCTTGCTTTTTCATCCGCTGGGATCAGCCAGTCGCAGGCGACGCCGTTAATAGAGATTGTTTGGCGTGAGATTCCACTGCCCAGTCGGACGTGACGGCTGACTCGACGTAAAAACTGATCGGAGGATCCTGGTTGAACCCGGTTCTGGAGAAATCGAACGAGCGGCAACATCGCGCGTATCATGAGTTCGGTCGAATTTGGCATGGCGGTATCTCCTTTGATCGAGTTATTGCAGTATACGTGACTTGGATGTTTTTCGAAAGTCTGTTTGGTTACTTGTTCAATAAGGTAATCGCACTTACAATGGAAAAACTTATGATCGAAACCAAGCGATTGTTAATCAGAAAATTTTTAGTAACCGACGCGGCTGACCTGTACGAATATCTCTCCCTTCCGGAGATCTATGAGTTCGAACCGGGCGGACCGATCACACTGGAAGAAGCGCAAGGCATGTCTGCCTCGCGCGCGGCAGGGGACGGCTTCTACGCTGTTGTTCTCAAAGAGACCCAAAAGATGGTTGGTCATCTATATTTCGCGCAGATCGAGCCCAAAGAGTTCCTCACCTGGGAACTGGGCTACATCTTCAATCCAAAATACCAAAATAACGGCTATGCCAGCGAATCTGCGAGGGCACTGATTGAATATGGCTTCGCGTATAAGGGCATCCACCGTGTGGAGGCGTATTGCAATCCGTTAAACGTGGCCTCCTGGCGGGTGATGGAAAAGATCGGCATGCGCCGTGAGGCACTGCTCATTAAGCATGCCTTCTTTCATCGCAATCCGGATGGATCCCCCATTTGGATCGATTCGTACGGATATGGGATGCTAAAGGAAGACCTTTAATGAATGAAATACTCATATTTCAAAATGCTATAATGGTTTTATGGTAGTGAAAGAAGAGTGTCAGGCCTATCAGAATCGCTGGAAAGAGGTGGAGGCTGTCGTCGCGGAAGAAAGGCGAACAGCATCTTTGGAATTGCGCTGGCAGCAATTGAACAGTGCTTATGCCATGGCACAAAAACTGGGGTGGGTTCGTGAAGATCAGAGCGAAGCTGAGGTTTTTGCTTTATGGGCAAAATTGAAAAAGGAAGCCATCCTAAAGTCACCGAAAATTTGAAACAATTCCACGATCCGCTTGTGGCTGCACTAAGATTGATTTCCGTGTATGGAAGCAACGGTGTGATTGTTGGTGGGATTGCTTCCAGTCTGCTTGGAACACCACGTTACACTGTCGATATTGATATCGTTTTACTGATCGCAGATGAAGGGATATCAAAGTTAGTCATCGAAGCTGAAAAACTGGGGATGACACCCAGAATAAATGCTGCGGAAGAATTTGCTGAAAAGAACCGGGTTTTATTGCTTCGTCACAACATCAGCGGAACAGACATCGACATAATTCTAGGAAGCCTGCCTTTCGAAGTGGCTATGGTGCAACACAGCCAGGTAATGGCTGTGGGTGGATTGGAATTACGCCTGCCCACGCCAGAAGACCTAATTATTATGAAGACAATTGCGCATCGTGAGAAAGATCTGGGGGATATTCGTACGATCGTGCAATGTCACCCACAACTGAATCGGGAGTACATTCACTCCTGGTTGACACAATTTGAGCAAGCTTTGGATCAATCGGATTTATGGGAGCAAATATCAAAGATCTTGCAGTAAATAAACGCGGATAACTTTTCGCTCCACCTTTGCAGAACAATGCGAAGGACTTAGTGAATCTAAATCCTGCACCAGAGACAGCTTATTCAGCCAATAGGTTTGCAAGAAATTCCTGGACGATCTCCATGTATTTTGCATATTGATCACGGCGGATGTTGTGCCCGGCTCCCTTTACTGGAACGACATGAAGTTGGGGCAGGTAACCCTTGAGAGTCTCGATATCCCGAGGTTGCGACGCGGCCCCACAAGACGGGTCAGCAGCGATAAGCAGAACGGGGCAAGCGATTTTCCTCGCCAAACCGGGAATATCGATTGAAGCCATGTCGGTCGGGTGGAGCAGGGCGGTGGCTGCCGGGCTGAACCGCTGTTTGGAATCGACCCAGGGTTTGAACTCGGCCTCCTGCCAATTTGGGTTTGCGGCGCGTCCCTGCGCCATCAATTCATCGGCGGTCATGCGTTTGATGGAATGGATCCACTGCATCAGGTCGTGATCGTGATCATTGTCGTCTCCGGTTTCGCTTTGCCAGTCCCAGAAGGGCGGGGGGTCTTCGAGAATTACGCCGCGAGGCAGCTCTGGGAATAAACCGGCAGTGATCAAAACAGTGATGGCGCCCATGGAATGGCCCATCAGGACCGGTTTTTTGATACCCAACCCATTAACCACACCGGCTAGTTCTGTTGAAACGTTGCGGAGAGTGTAACCATCCTCCGGCGCTTCCGTTTTACCATGGCCGCGGCTATCCACCATGACCACGTCGTGACTTGCCGACAGCGCTTCGGCCACCGGTGTCCAGCACAGGCCGTCGTCAGTGATGCCGTGCGCCATGACAATTGCTGGATCACCCTGACCGGTACGGTAATAATGGTATCGCACGCCGTATGAAGCGATGTCGCCCGATTTGAATTCCATGATCTGCCTCCTAAAATAAAAATCCAGAGAGTATTGGTAAAGTACTCTCTGGACTTATTCTACACGACGATGGATTTTTTCAAATTTACCTAATCTCAAGCCGTGGAGCCGAACTTGATCTACCCTGAGCGCGGGTAATTGGCAATGACCACCCCGCTGGGACACGTCATGCTCTTGACCAATTCCAATCCTGCCGGGATGGTTCCCTCGGCGAACAGGCGCTTGCCTTTGCCCAATATCACCGGGTAGATCTTGAGCCAGTATTCATCCACCAGGTCGTGATGCAGCAGTTGTTGGATGAGCTACCCGCTGCCGCGCACCTGGATCATAGGATCGGCTTAAGCCATGTTCCGGGCGATCTCTCCCGCCACATCGACGGTGACTCCGGCGGTGTTCTTCCAGACTTCCGTCTCGGGTGGGACTGGCCGGTCAGTGACCACTTATTTCCGGTAACTGTTGATGACGTTTCCCGGTTTCGTCGCAGGACAGGCGGCAGCGAAGACGTCATAGGGCTTGTGACATAACAGCGTGTCAAAAAGATGGCCCATTTGTTACCCCACGGTTTATCGAGGCCATCATCCCAATAACCGCCAACCAGCCGTACTGGCTTACTTCGTTGCCTTTAGTAAGGACAGACCAATAATGATCCACTTCAGCCTGGTCAGCGCAATTGATGTAAAGAAACGCTACCTCGCTGAACTTGAATTCCGGGCCGCCATTCAGAGCCATGAATTCTTGCTCGTCCTGAGCAACTTTCATGACAAGGACAGTTCCTACCGGTAGAGGGCGGCTTCCTCTGCCTGGGAATCGCGCCATAAGGATGTTGTGATATTTTACGTTGAGCTCCAATTTTCATCGATGGATTATTTCCATCTGAGACCTTTGCGGTACTATATCGGATAAAAATCAGCCAATTACGACGAAAGAGGAGCAACAGAAATAATTAGCGCGTCCAACGGACGCGCTCGTGACCATCAGGCTTGAACCGAATCTGTAAAATCGAATTTGAGTTTACCAATATCCGCCGAGACGGCGGTCACTGATACCTTCTGCGGACCGGTAGCAAGCTTTTCACCGGTGATCCTGATCTTCATGGGCATACCCATGGTGACCGGGATGGCGTTGTCGCGGGTGAGTTCTGTACCCATGAGAGTCTTGTCCCCCACGGTGAGGGTGATAACTTCAGCGCTGTAATCTTTTCCTCCGGCGCTAATTGGACCGACCTCGACCAGGTTGGTGGAATCGACGATATTCTTGAGGGCGAACTCAAATCCGTCCTCAGTGTTCTTGAGTGATCCCTTGACATAAAGTTTGGCGAGTAAAAAGGCTGGGAACATTTTCTTCTCCTCTCGGTTATTTGATCTCGATCAGCAGGGTCTGGCGTGGCGCGATGCTCACGCTGACGCTGTTGCTGGTGACGGCTAGAGGCTCGATCGGCGAGCCGAAAAGGTTGCAGCGCGTTGCCTGGGTGAATTTGACCAAGGCGCTGGCAACCGTAGCTTTTTGAACTTCATCGCTGGCATTGAACAGGGTCAGCAGGGCACCTTCGCTGGTGGCACGCAGGTTTTGAACCAATACGGGTGGCTCGGGCAGGGTCAACAGCGAACCACTGACGGGTAGTTGCTCCGTTTCAGCGGGTTCTCCGAGTGGTTGGAGAACCGGACGTGCGTTCTCATATTCCGCGGCGAAGCGATCCGCGGCGGCTTCATCGAACGCGCCGTTATAGGGCCGCAGCGCGTAGCGAGCGCATACCACGCCGGGTTGGGCAGCCGGGAAGTTTGTCTCCCAGTAATTGTTGGTGACCCAACCCAGCAGAAACGCTCGCCCGCAAGTCAATTCCTGCTGATTTTTGGCGAAGTTGAAATCACCGATCTGCACCATCGGGTTCTCGGGCAGTGCCACGGTGATGCCAGCTTTGCCGTCATTGAAATCGACCCAGTTTTGCACGGTGAAATAATCGCGGCAGCAACCGGGGAGCTGGTCCAGGTGCGGACGCACGGCCACGCCATCGATATTGTAGCGTGCCTGGGCGCCGGGCAGGTTGAACGGGAAGAGCAGGTAAGTGGCTTCGGGATGTTCGTCTGTACCCATGTGCCATTCGGATTGGAACTCGATGCGGCTGCCGTCGTCAGGCAGGAAGACACGTTGGTAAATCTTCCCCATTTTCTCATGTTCGACGATCTGCTCCACGGTGATGCCGTAAGCCAGGCGATAGGTCTTGTGTAAAATCACTTTGGATGCAGCCGTGCGGTTGGCTTTCCAATCGGGATGCCAGCCGCGGTTCGTTTCAGTGGTAGCGGCCCAGTTGATCTCAAAGAGTTGCTTGCGTGGTTCCGGTACGTCATGGTTGGCGACTTCTTCGTGAAAGAATTCGTGTAGTTTGTAGTTAGTCGAAGCATCCACCCATTCCCGGTTAAGCTGTTTGTCGAAGAGGGATATCACGCCACCTTTTTCTTTGTCGAAAGTCAGCTTGAAGCGCTTGTTTTCCACTTCGGCTTCATCGCCCTCGGTCGCTTCCATCATGCTCGACATGGCGTCCCAACCAACCACGGTGTATCCCAACGCAGGGACCTTGACAGGTTGCAGTAGCCAGCCCATGCCACCGTTCCAGTTGGTCTGAGAACGATCGGTCCAGAAGTCGGTGGGCGGCTCGAAGTGACCGAAATAGTGTCGGCTGGTGGAGGGATCTTCGGGTAAGCCGCGAGGAACCATGTAATGCTTGCCGATCGGACCATAGATGATTCGCTCCCAGGGTAATGGATTGAATACAGCGATTTCGCTGGGGTCGTTGCGCGGGACCAAGCGGGCCAGGTCAGCCAGGGCGTCACGCTCGAGCAGCAGGCTTAGAGAACGCGCTTTGTATGCGAGTTGTTTCTTGTGGTTGTCCATCGAAAGAGAATCTTCAAGCTGCGGTCCGAGAGTGGCCATTTCGCCGCCCCAGGTGTGCTCGCCGTAGAGATCCAGAGATTGCCAGGCCTCGTCACGGTACAGTGAGAATGTACGCTCTGACCAACGGCGGGAATTAGCTTTTACATCCAGCAATTTGCCCGCAGCATTGAAGGCCTCGGCACGGATTAAGCGGCTGCGCGAGGTGAGGCTGATGGTGGTTTCACGTGCGGCGGAGATACAGCCGAAATTCCAGTAGTCCGTCCAGTCACCGCGCAACCGTGGCAGCTCGGATTGGTGCGCCTTGACCTGTTCCCAGAACATGCGCGGTGTGGCAGTCATCAGTTTTGGAGCGCGCCCCGACGCGTTCCAGCGTTTGGTAAATTCAGCGAAGGCAACCCAGGCGGAACCGTTGTCGCCATAGGGATGATAGCCTTCGAGCACAATGAAGGACAGGGGGTAGTTAATCTCGGTGAGATAGGCTTCGATCCTCGGCAGCCATTCAACGAACAAGTCTTCGTCGTCCATGCATAGCCCGAAATCGTTGGCCTTGGAATATTGCCAACCATTGTGGGCAGGCAGGAACCGTCCGCTCGGGGTCTGCCATAAGAAGACGTTCGGGCGCGGATGCAGTGGACCGCCAAAGTGGTGATTGATGGCCATGCTGAAGCCTTCGATGCCTGCGTCGAGCAGGGTGTCAGTCATGGTCCAGTTCTGACCGTTGATGTCGCAGTTCATGGCGTAACGAATATCCAGCCCCAGGTCGCGGCGCAGACGGTGTATTGGCTGCAGGCTCTCGATCAATTGAGCGTTGTTAAGTAGCGGGGTGTTGTTGGTCTGCATCGCCATCACTTCGATGTATCCGGCTTTATCGGCTACCACTAAGCGGTCAATGTCGCGACTGGGGGCAGTCTTGAGCCAGGCGTCAAGCCCGCAAGTGGTCTCCACCGTCCAACGAAAGCGGCTTTCTTCAGGAAAATCGGCTGACCGGTCGATCAGACGAAGGGCTTCATCGATGAACCGGTACTGCATTTCCCAAAAGACCGGCTGATCGTTGGTAAAACCGATGTCGGTGTGGGTGTGGTGGACGAGATAGATGGTTTCGAGATGCATGGTGCCCTCCTGGGGTGAGATCGTAAAAAGTCAGTTTATCGCGGCAATAAATTAATATAAGGTAATTTTCCAATTCCGATTCAAGGATGTTTTGGCGTACGCTTTAACTGGAGGCTTTCATTTCTATCTCCAGATGTTTGTAATGAGGGAAGACAGGTGAAAATTCCACGTGCCAATTGATACTATTTTCATCCGTTTGCCAGTATTGCTTGCACTCTACGCGTGGATGTATCCCTCCTGCTAACACGGGGAAGGTTCGCTCGATGAACGTGTCAACCAGTGCGTCAATTCTGAACAATTGATCGAGGATCATTTTTGCCAGCTATCAACTTTTTACTCGTAACCGTGTTGTTTCAGTGAGGCCAAGAGCTTCTTTTCATCGAATAAGAAGTAGAGCATCAGCAACGCGCCCAGGTTGCACAACGCACTTACCGTCGCCACTGTGCGCACGCCGGTCGGGTTTGCCGCGCTGCGTCCAAGTAGCAGCAGTGACGGTAAGACAAGGTTGACGAATCCACTTGGAATGGCTGTTAATAATCCTGCAGCCGCGCCGAAGGAGGCTTCCTTGGCCTCGCCAGTACGTAATGTGTCTTCACGGATGATTTCATTATTGATCGCGCCGGGGATGATACCTGTGATGGCGCCGGGAACAGCGATCATCGCTACCAGGATCCAGGAAACAATCTTAACCGGGAAGGGCAGTTTGTCAGCAAAGCCGAGCAGGAACGTGATCACGGTCATGGCCACCAGAGCGAGCATATAGAGATTTTTCTTGCCAGTTTTCTTGGCCATGGTTCCCACGAAGGGGTAGATCACGAACGCCAGACCCATAATAATGGCGCCAAACGCGATCAGCATCGAATCAGAATATCCAAAAATGATAGTGACGAAATAGACAAGACCGCTCTGGAAAAACCCGTCAGCCCAGTAGTAGACCTGATTGGTCAGGGTGTAAAGCACAAAGGTCTTATTTGAGAATGCCATTTTGAGGGATTTTATCAGGTGGATTTGGGATGATTTTCCCGATCCATATCGTCTCTCGTCCACCACCCAAACCTGCAGCGCAGCCAGGACGCTTGAGATGGCTACCAATCCGCCGACGGTGATGCGGAAGGCTTCAACCGGACTCATACCGGTATTGATTAGAGCATCCTTGATTAGGTAAATCGCCTGCGAACCAATAATATAACCGATCACCCAACCGATCGAACTGTAGGTGTTAAACTTCATGAGGATGTTGCTGTTTGAACTAAATTCAGGGATTAGTGCGCCTGACACGCCGTACAGAGCACGGAAAATATTCAGAAAAACGATGATGGCGAGCAGCCAAACAGCATTAATTGAGCTGACGTGGTCAACCGGTGGAACAAACATCAAGTATGTAAACAGACCAACCGGTAGGAAGGATACCAACATGAAGATTTTACGGCGTCCGACGCGTGCTTTGGAGCGATCGCTCCAGTTCGCGACAAAGGGGGCGATAAGTATTCCCAGGATGGTGCCGATATAACCGATGAGACCGATGATGGTGATGCCCAAGATGGTCCCGTTGGAAAGGAACTGCGGAAAGTCTGATTGTGATGTTTCTGGAGGAACATAGAAATAGGTCATCAAGCCAGCCAGACTACCGATGATCGTTGATCCTACAGTGCCCAGTGACCAGACAACAATTCTCCAGGTTGGAAAGGGCTCTTTTCCCTGGAATTCAGGTTTGATTGCTTCAGCAACGGTTTCAGCCATGGTGGAAAACCTCCCGAGCAGAATTTGGGATGGCGCAAGATTGTGACTCTCTTACTTTGAAGAATTTAAAAGATCAATAGAGATGATGGCAAAAACCTGACATTGTATGAAAAATCAAACTGGATTGCTAATTATTGGAAAACTATAAAGGGATTGCATTGAAAGTATAGGGTACAAAAAAATGGCTGTCAAGAAATTGAACACCTATGAAAACTTGGACGTAATTTCTCTCGTTTTATGCCTTCCAATATTATTTAGATGTTCAAGGGATTGATCGTCGATTTCAGTGTAAAATGAAAATTCATTTATTGGTCGATACAAAAACAACTTTGGTAATTCCCATCGTTCTAATAAAAAAAGCAATCAATGCAAGTATTTTTTTTCTGGAGAAATCATGGAACAATCGCATGTTGAACCGACCGTGACCCCCGCGAAAGGGATGCGTACCTTTTTCACTATTTGGTCTGGTCAATTAATTTCCTTGCTCGGATCACAATTCACAGGATTTGCTCTGGGGGTGTGGGTGTACAGCCAAACCCACTCGGTAATGATGCTGGCATTGGTGCAGGTGGCTCAGCAGGCACCATACATCCTGCTTTCTCCATTGGCCGGTGTACTTTCTGATCGCTGGAACCGTCGCACTGCCATGATCGTCAGCGATTTTGGCTCAGGGCTGGCAGTGCTGGCCGTAGCCATTCTTTACCTGAGCGGGAACCTGCAAGCCTGGATGGTGATCCCGATCAACCTGTGGATGGCCACCTTCAATACTTTGATGTGGCCGGCCTTGACCGCATCAGTGACGCTGCTCGTACCCAAGGAGCAATTTGGACGGGCAAATGGTTTGGTGCAATTGGGTGAAGCTATCCCGCAGATTGCCGGTCCAGCCCTGGCTGGGATGATGTACGTCACCATAAAAATGGGCAACATGGCTCTGATCGATTTTGGCACTTACGCGATTTCTGTGCTACTGATGCTCTTTTTTGTCCGCATTCCCACCCCGCCGAGGACGATTGATGGCGAAAAAGGCAAGGGGTCGATCTGGAAGGAAATGCGTTTTGGCTGGGATTACATTGTTGCGCGCAAAGGATTGGTTGGATTGCTTCTCTTCTTTCTATCCACGAATTTCCTTTTTGGCATCATCGGCC
Source organism: Anaerolineaceae bacterium (assembly GCA_034430175.1). Taxonomy (GTDB): domain Bacteria; phylum Chloroflexota; class Anaerolineae; order Anaerolineales; family Anaerolineaceae; genus UBA6107. The sequence goes on from DAOUFI010000023.1 coordinate 44,288, forward strand.
CGTTGATCACCCCCTTGATCCTGGATAACTGGGACGCCAGTACGTTGGGTTGGTTGAGTACATTGATGGGGGTGGGCATGCTTGTGGGTACTTTGGTGATGAGCGCCTGGGGCGGTGGAAAGCGAAAAATTTTCCCATTGTTGATAAGCGGTGTTGTCGGAGGTCTATTCCTTGCCCTGACCGGGTTGCGCGCTTCTTTACCTTTGATCGCGATTGGTGGCGTAGGGATGATGTTGGTGATGCCAATCATGAACGCCTGCAGCCAGGCCATCTGGCAAGCCAAGGTTGCCCCTGATGTTCAGGGAAGGGTTTTTGCTGTGCGGCGAGCCATCGCCTGGTCAGCCGGTCTCATCGCGCCGTTGTTGGCAGCACCTCTCGCGGATAAGGTTTTCAAGCCGGCCATGATCGCGGGCGGTTCTCTGACTGGAGTGCTCGGTCCAATCTTTGGGGTTGGCGCCGGTCGCGGTGTGGGCGTGCTGATCACGCTCGTTGGCTTGCTGAGCGTGATCGTCGCGTTGATCGGATTCATCGTTCCAACTGTGCGAGATGTCGAGATTGACCTGCCCGATTTTGAAACCGCTAGAGAGGTTGTCAAAACCGCGGATTGATCGAACCTAATCAATAATTCAATCTCGCGTTGGGCTATCCAAGCGATTTGATGCAAAACGAATTCATATTTCGTTCTAAGTCTGTTCGATTGAAACCAAGGATTTTTCGCGCTATATTGTTAATGCACTCCGATAAAATGGCAAAGTCAGCAAAAGCTGGCGGCGCAAAGTCAAGGGTCTAAAGTGAGAACAGCGATCCTCACCACGATAGCCTGACTGACCGAGAATAGTGACGTTATGCGAAAGCAAACGGAACAAGTCCGTGATCTAAAATCATCTTAAGTTGATCAAGATGCCGGACAACCGAAGGCTAACCTCGCGAAAGCCTGGAGCGCAAAGTCAAGGGCCTAAAACCAGAAGACAAAGGTCAAGGCAGCCTGACTACCGAAGAGTGCATCCATAAGCGATAAAGCGAACGAATTGCCGTTCGCTTTTTTTTCACATTTTTAAGCTGATCAGTATACAATCCAGGTTAAAGGGATATGACCTTGCCAGCGCGACGCAACGCTTCTAAGATATCCGTCATACCGCCCACAATGCCCACTTTTACTTCGTCGGTCAAACCGAAGAACCCCAGACAGGTACTACAAAGGATCAATCTCACCCCTTTTTCTTCGAGTGATTGCAAAGAATCCAGCACCGGTGAACCAGTGACCGCCAGGCGCACGCCGTCCGTGTAGAAACAGATAGCTGCGGGCAGGATATTATTTTCATTCAAAAGTTTCAAATAGGTCGTCGCGAGCTTGATTTGTAGATCGGGGGCAGCTTCACCCATGCCATTGCGGGTGAAAAGAATGACAGTGTCTGAATCGGGTATGGTCATATTTTCCTCCTGGGTTGATTATGATGACTATTTGATTGATTTTATCATCCAAATTAATTGCAACCTCCGTCAGGCGATAACGTATATTTGATATATGGAAAAGGAGAGAGAAATGACAGTTGAAGCAAACGAAAATCATGAGGAATGCGTTCACCATCATCACCACGGTCGAAGTGGTGGTGGGGATGCTGTCTACGGATTGGGCTTCATCGGGGCCGCCATCTACTTCATTGGTCATGCCGCCACATTCTGGCTGGGTGTTTTGGGTTTCCTCAAGGCACTTGTATGGCCAGTCTTTGCAGTGATGGGGCTGCTGAAATACCTTGGCCTTTAGTCCAGGGCAAGAGAAAACGGACGCGCGAGTGTCCGTTTTTTGTTTGATGTTAAGAATTGGTTGCAATGAGTAGGGGCACGATATGCCCCTACTTTACTCTCTTTTTCGCGAGTTCAACGGCAATCTCACCGCCAACCCTGGCGTTGTTTTTGATGAGAGCGATGTTCGCGGTCAGACTTTTGCCTTTTGTGGCTTCCTTGATGGTTGAAAGGATGAAGGGAGTTACCCCTTTACCGGTGATCCCTTTTTTGTCGAGTTCTTTTAGCGCGATTTTTATTGCGCTCTGTGTTTCTTCGTAACTTAGCGCGTCTTCGCTTTCCAGGGGGACACCTACCAGCAATCCACCTTTGTGTTGGTTGACCAGTTTCTGATAAAAGATCTCTGCGGCATCGGCGGCGGAATTGGCTGACCAATCGATTTGATAGCGGCTATCGCGGGTGTAGAAAAGAGGAAAGTTCTTGGTTTTGAATCCCACCACTGCCACGCGGTTTGTTTCAAGGTATTCCAACGTGGCGGGGATGTCCATGAAAGCTTTTACCCCCGCGCAAACGGTGACACACGGATAATCTGCCAGCGCGATAAGGTCAGATGAAATATCCATCGTCTTGTAACCTTCTGGACCAACACCACCGATACCGCCTGTAACGAAAACGTTAATCCCGACCGCGGTGGCAATGGCCAGGCTGGCGCTGACCGTTGTGGCCGCGTGCAGCTTCTTGGCGAGGATGAAGGGAATGTCGCGGTCGCTCGCCTTGAGGATGGTTTTGTCAGTGGAAAAGAATTCAATTTCCTCACGGCTCAATCCAACCTTCATTGTGCCGCCAATGATCGCGATCGTGGCGGGGATCGCTCCGGTCTGGCGCACGATCTCTTCCACAGCCAGCGCGGTCTCGAGATTTTGCGGGTAAGGCATGCCGTGGGCAATGATGGTCGATTCCAGCGCCACCACGGGATCGCCTTGTTTGATCGCTTTACGAACCGCGTCTCCAATTTCAATATTCTTTCCGATCATCTCTTCCTCCAAAACGCATTATGGCGTTTGATTTTCGTCAATCTTGCAGCCAATTCAGATTCATTATTCTTTATCAGAATTCTTGACAGGTCTTCGATCCGTGGTGGAGCTTCATGACCGCCGTAACGCGCGATGATGTGAGCGGCTGCCGACGAGCCAATTTTACACGCGCTGACGAGGTCAATTTCGTTCGCTACGGCAAATAGAAAACCTCCACAGAAGGCATCACCAGCTCCAGTGGTATCCACCACCGGCTCGTCATTTTCGAGCTTGATGAAATATTCGATACCATCACCAACCACCAGACAGCCGTCCTTATCCAAAGTGACGATGACCACGCGAGGTCCGTGCTGGCGGATCTTTCGTGCTGCTGCCAACGGATCGCGGAGTTTGGTCAACTGATAGGCTTCCTCACGGCTCGGGAAAAAGTAATCCACCTTTTGAAGAACAAAATTATCTTCCAGGTTCGTGCTTTGAGCAAATAGGAACGAGGGGTCGAGAGAAACTTGCAGTCCATGTCTTTTTGCGCCTTGTATCAGTTCGGTTGCCACCTTGCATGAATTGGGAGTCTGAAAACTGTAACCGGAGAGATGCAGGATTTGCCGGTTGGTAAAGACGGCTTCGGGAATTTCTGGGTAGGAAGGAAGGACATTCACCCCGCGATAAGAGTAAAACTTCCGTTCTCCGTTCAGCGCGAGGATAGAGATGCACACTGCCAGCTTCCCGTGGGCGTGGCGCAGGTGACGCGTGTCCAATCCGTGTGCGTTCAGATCATTTTCAAGCAATCTCGACCAGTGATCGTCACCGACGACTCCCAGAAACGTGGCAGGCAGACCCAGTGTACTGGCGATGACCGCGCAGTTGACAGCAGATCCACCCGGGGAAATGTGCAGATCCTCGACTTTTTCATCTTCATCTGAATCCACCGAAGCAGCTTTTTGAACGATCACGTCCATGGCGATGTCGCCGTAAGCGAGCAAGCCGCTCTTTCTCATTTACCGGTCATCCTTTCAAAGTGATATTGCAGCTTCACTCAGGGTTAGTTCGTATGTCACATTGTGAAGCGATTGAGGAAATAACTGAACGGAGTCTATGTATTTTATTACAACCCCTGGTTTATGATAAACTTGCATTTACGGTGTTTATTGGTAAATTCCCTCTGTCAATCCAAAATGGTTGAACTTCAGATTATGAATGTGATCCAGAAAAACTCTATCCCTAGAGGGTAAAAGATTAATGACTAACATCGAGCAGCGGAAGGGGCATCACAAATTCAAGATCTGGCATTATATTCCCATTGCCATTATCCTGCTTTTGGCTGGTTATTTTCTCTATCCACAGATCGCGTTATTGACCCGGTCGTGGTATGTCGTGAAGAGCATGATGCTCTGGGCAGTTCTTGCTGCCGCCGCAGCAGAGACGCTGAGTTGGGTCGGTAATGGTCTCATCTTCCATTACATTCTCAAAGCGAACGGAAAAAATCTTCCTGTTATAAAAGGATCGTTAATCGCGCTTGGAACCCTGGCGATCAGTTTGGTAGCGGGAGGAGCTGTAGGGTTGGCAATGTCATATGGTTGGTTGAACCGCGAAAGCAAAGATGGCAATGCGTCGTTTTTGGCAGCCACCTTACCCGCATTTTTTAATACCGGCACGATCATGGGGGTGTCAATCATCGGTGTAATCTATCTTTTTCTTGCGCACGACTTGACCACTGGGCAATTGATTGAATTTGGAACCGCCCTTTTGTTTCTTATGACTACCACCATCCTCACACTGCTGGCATTACGGGCGGAGCCGTTGGTCAAACGTGTTGGAGTCAGTGCTCTGGGTCTTTGGGCAAGGATCCGCCAACAGTCTTTTAACCCAGAAGAAGTGATCGATTCGATCGACAAGTTCTTTTCAGCATTGAAATCGATGGGAAATGGCAAATGGGCACTGGCGCTTATGGGTGCCATCGTCAATGTTGGTTTCGATATGCTGGCGATGTTCTTTTTGTTCATCGCCGCTGGGAGTCCTATCTCTGCGGCCACACTCTTTTCTGGTTATGGCCTGCCCCTGGTGTTGTCGAAAGTCGCATTCATATTCCCGGGTGGCATTGGGATCATCGAAGGCAGCATGAAACTCCTTTTTGAAAGTCTGGGAGTTTCATCAGCGATCAGTGTTGTCGTGGTCATGAGTTATCGGCTTTTTTCATTCTGGATACCGACCATTTTGGGGTTTGGAGCTTCAGCATACTTGAGCGGGCGGTTGGCACATCATCACCGCAAAGTATAAATAATCCAAATATAAAAATTATTACCGCCTGGATTTGCTCCAGGCGGTAACGTTTATTTATTCGGCTTTTCTTTTACCCAATTGATGGTCGAGCATCAATATAGCTGTGCCTTTGGCGTTGATCAATTCAAGTTGTTGGACAATATCAGCCGCGTTCTTCTCTTCTTCGACCTGTTCACTAATAAACCATTGCAACATCATCTGGGAAGGATAATCCTTCTCCTGCAACGCAGTCTCGTATAATCCGTTTATCGAAGCAGTAACCTGGGCTTCATGTTTCTGCACTTCCTTGAACACTTCCAGATGAGATTTCCAATCTGACTTGGGTGAATCAATTGATGGTAATTCAACCTTACCACCGCGATCAATAAGGTGTTTATAGAATTTCATGCCATGTTCTTTTTCTTCACCAGCCTGAATGTACATCCAAGAAGCAAAACCTGGTAAATTTTCATGTTCAAAATAGGCTGCCATTGCCAGGTAGAGGTAGGCAGAAAAGAATTCCTTGTTTATTTGTTCATTAATTGCTTTTTGCATTTTTTCTGAGATCATTTTTATCCCATTTCTTCAATATTGTTTTTTATTCTTTGATCAGTGTTTTCAAAACTGTTTCTTTATCGATAGGCTTGGTGCAGAAGAACCAATCGTAACAATGCATTTTTTCTTGTGTTTTGCCTTCCATGCGGTCTTTTGCAACGCCACAAGAGCCGGCAGTCGGTACGATCACTTCATCGCCAGGTTGCCAATCAGCAGGAGTGGCCACTGAGAATGCATCAGCAGTCTGCATGGCAATGAGTGCGCGATATAGTTCGTCGAAGTTACGGCCTAGACTGAGCGGGTAATAGATGATCGCGCGAATGATCCCTTTGGGATCAATGAAGAAAACAGCTCGGACAGCTTTAGTGCTGCTCTCACCTGGCTGAATCATGCCATAGCGCTTCGCGACTTCCATCGTGATGTCTTCAATGAGAGGGAATTTCACCTCCACATTTTTCATCCCTTTGTACTCGATCTTATCTTTGATCGTACGTAACCAGGCAATATGACTGTAGAGGCCATCCACAGAGAGTCCAACAAGCTTGCAGTTAGCCTTGGCGAATTTCTCTTCCTGCGATGCAAACGTCATGAATTCAGAGGTGCAGACCGGAGTGAAGTCAGCCGGGTGACTGAAAAGGATCACCCAACTTCCTGAATAATCAGCTGGAAAATTAATTTGTCCCTGGGTTGTTACAGCTTTGAATTCGGGTGCCTTATCTCCGATACGGGGCATAGGTGTAATTTGAACATCGTTTGTTTCCATTTTTTCTCCTTTTTTATCCCTTTTGACAATCAGGGCACAAGCCATAGATCAATACACTTGTTCCTATGATCTTGTAACCCTGTGGAACCACGTAATTAAGTTTGTTCAGGCTGGCAGCGCTATCGGGAACATCGATAATTTTCTTGCATGATATGCAGGCCAGGTTGATGTGGGGATCGATATCACCATCGTAATGCACATTACCATCACTTGCGCTTCCTATAAAACGGATGGCTCCTATCTTAACCAATGTCTTCAAGGTGTTGTATACGGTCATCAATGAAAGAAAAGGATATTCTTTCTTCAGGTTATTAAAGATTTGGTTGGCGGAGGGATGTTGATCCGTTTCACAAAGTTGCCTGCAAATGGCAATGCGTTGAGGGGTCATTCTCATTCCCGCGAGTTTTAGTTTTTGAGCAAGTTCAGATGTTGTCTGCATTTATTTATAAAAATTATCAATTTATAAATATTATAGCAAATAAGATAAAAAAAGTCAACAATCAGTTTTGGAAAATTAAAAAAGTCCTGGCAAAAATTAATCCAGGACCCAACCAGAAAAGAATGCTATTTACTCAATCGTGCTGCGAATTTGATAAAAGCGTCCACATCAGCGAAATTGCTCACCAACCCCACCGAGATGCGGACAGCGCCTGATGCTTTCCCGTCAATGCACAGTCGGAATTCATCGTAGGTGAGATGCGCCGAATGTGTGGGTTGAGTAAAGCAGGAATGCAGTTCTTCAGATGAAATACCCAGGGCAACCTCACCGGCACCAGGGTTGCAGAAACACCCCGTGCGCAGAGAGAGGTCGATCTTGTTCGCGTTTTCTTCCACTGAACGGTGGTCGATAACTCTGCCTTCGGAATCGACAAAGTTCAGCGCGATGGTCCCGCCGCGTTTCTCGTTGATGAGAGGACCGTAGATCTTGAGTACCGGCCTGCCATTGGCATACTTCAACTTCAGCATTTCCTGCAGCAGCCAGCCGGTGAGCGCGTGGACGCGCTTGTGGATGGTCTCCATGCCGATGGAATTGAGATGGTTTAAACCAATCTCCACGGCGGGGATGCTGAGAAAATTCAACGTCCCGTCTTCGAAAGCGCTTGGCGCTTCGGCAAGGTAGAATTTTTCGCCTTGCACCGATGCCACCGTGATGGTGCCGCCCGCGAACCAGGGCCGGCGCAGTTTTGCCAGCGCTTGCCTGCGCGCCACCAGCACACCGATACCTGTCGGATAACCGAACATCTTGTAGAACGAGATCGGAACGAAATCCGGATGATATTTTGACAGGTCCAACCGGTTGGTTGGAGCGAACGCTGCGGCATCGAGAAGCACGTCCCAACCGAGTGCGTGGGCGCGCTTGATCCACTCCAATGAGTGTTGGCGACCAGAGAAGTTGGACTGCGCTGGAAAGGCAAAAAGGCTTGGCGATCCTGAATGAATCGATTTTAAGGCATCATCCAGTTTGGACTCATCCAGGTCCATTTCGGGAGGTAGCACGGGGATGTAGGTCACCGTCGCGTTGTGCGCCAGCGCGTATTCGCGGATGCCGTTTACCGAATTATGGTTGTCATAAGTCAGAACGTAATGGCTGTTTTTTTCAAAGGGAAAGGATTCACCCACCAGTTTTAATGCTCCGCTGGCATTACTTGTAAAGATCGCGACATATTCCTTGGGATCGGCATTGAAAAACTGAAGGATCGCCTCCCGCGTCCTTTCCACCACCGCAGTCGAGATCGCAGAGGTCGGATTAGTTGAGTGTGGATTGCCAAAAACGTTGCTGCTCAAAAACTCACGGTGTTTACGCAACTGGCTTTCGGCGTATACCCCTGAACCTGTGTAATCGAGATAGATATGGCCCATTTGATCCAAGCGGGCATAGTCCGTTGCACGGAGTTCATCGATCTTTTCGGTTTCACGATATTCAGGGAATTGTTCCAGGAAGCGGGGGTCAATTGAATTGGGCATAGGGTTATTTTAGCGCAGTCTTGCGCAAATGGCAGTGAAAACCATCACCTGATAATTCGCCAATGGTCAGCAGAATGCTGGCTGGTTTTATCATGCTATACTCTTTCATATCGATTATTCAGGACAAACGAATGAATGAGCTCAATCCCAAGCAGGTCAAGATCGACGATGCCTTCTGGAGTCCCAAACTCCGGGTAAACGCGGTCAACTCTATTTTCCATCAATGGGAGATGTTGGAAGCCAGCGGTTGCATCGATAATTTCAGGATCGCCGCCGGAGAGAAGCAAGGGTTTCGAGTGGGCTGGTTCTTCGCGGACTCAGATGCCACCAAATGGCTCGACGCGGCTGCCCGGATTGAGCGGAACCACCATGATGCAGAACTTTGCCGCCTGATGGATGGTTTCATTGATTTGCTGGCTCGCGCGCAAATGCCGGATGGCTATTTATTTACCTACAACCAAATCCATTTCCCGGGGCAGCGTTGGGTCAACCTGCAGGTTGAGCATGAGCTCTACTGCCACGGGCATCTGATCGAAGCAGGTGTTTCGCATTTTGAAGCCACCGGGCAGGAGAAGATGCTCATGATCGCTCGCAAGGCTGCCGATCTGATCGTTCATGATTTTGAGGATGGTGGTCCGAAGAGTACGCCAGGCCATGAGGAGATTGAAATTGCCCTGCTGCGGCTATTTATGGTGACTGGGCACGAACCTTACCGGCAGACCGCCCGCCATTTTTTGGAAGTTCGCGGCAAGATTCCCTTTTTTGGTATTTCTCTGATCAAACAATTTAGCAGTAATGCCAGGCGCGAGAAACTGATTGCTAAACGACTCACTGATTACAAATCCACCCATCCCGACCTTGCGGTAGGGAAGATCTCTGCTATGAATGAAGCAAAACGCCCGCCTTTCAGTTTGCTGCGTTTTTATTTGAGCGGGTTGAGCGGAAAGTACTTCCAGCAGCATCGCCCCATCCGCGAGCAAAAGGTACCGGTGGGTCATTCCGTTCGCTTTGGCTACCTGGAAACCGCGGAAGCCATGCTGCTGCGTGGTGAGCAAGATGAAAAACTATTGCAAACAATGGAAATTGCCTGGGAGCGTATGGTCACCCGCCGTATGGACGTCACCGGTGGGCTAGGCGCCCTTCCCGATAGCGAGGGTTTTGGCCGTGATTACGAACTCGACCCCGAAGTGGCTTACAACGAGACTTGTGCCGCCATCGCCAGCCTTTATTGGAACTGGCAGCTTGCCTGTTTGACAGGCAAGGCCAGATACAGTGATCTGTTCGAGTGGCAGTTGTACAACGCGGTTTCTGTTGGTGTTGGCCTTGAGGGAAAGAATTACTTCTATAACAACCCGACTCTTTGTCGCGATGGTATCACCCGCCAGCCGTGGTATTCAATCCCGTGTTGTCCGTCGAATATCGCCCGAACTTATGCTGACCTGGGGAAGTATGTTATATCGTATGAAGGTCGAGATTTGTTTATTCACCAGTATATCGGCTGTAAGGCCAGCTTGCCGGAGTTGGACGGACTGCGGATGGAAATTGAGTCTGAATTGCCGGTGAACGGCAAAGTGGTGATCAAAATGAACATGCCCCGACCGCAAGCGATTACGGTAAAGCTGCGGTCGCCGTCGTGGGCAAGTCAATTCTCTGTAAACATTGACAACGATCCTCTGAGTGCAGATCCCATGTCGTCAAGTGAGTTGGAACCGACCGCGACCGGCTGCGACCCGCGCAAAGCGGAGTTTGTATCAATCCCGCTGTTAGGAGAGGGCAATCACACCCTGGAGATTCAAATGAAGATGCCGATCAGGGTTCTGCGTCCGCATCCAAAGGTGAAGGCGTTACGAGGAAAAGTGGCTATATCTCGGGGACCAGTTGTGTTCTGCCTTGAGAACATTGATAATGCCAGGACCGATATTTTCAACGACGTTGTGGACGCGAAGACACTGGAATATGAATATCTAAATGGTCTGCTTGGGGGTACTGGATGCGTTGCAGGACGAACAATCGGCGGGAATCCAGTCCTCTTCATACCATATGCGCTAAGGGGAAACCGGGGTGCTTCCGCAATGACCACCTGGGTCAGGATTAATGGATGAAATGGGAGACGTGTTATGTGGTTCATGAATCATATTTATAATCCGATCGTACGCTGGCTGCTGCAATCACCATTCCATGCAAGCTTAAGCAAAGATGTGCTGCTGATCGCCTTCACTGGCAAGAAGAGCGGCAAGGAATATATTACCCCGGTCCAATACGCGCGTGATGGGTCCGTGGTATGGATTGTGGTGGGTTGGCCCGAGAATAAGCGTTGGTGGCGCAATTTGGTAGGTGGAGCTACGGTGTGCCTCTGCCTGAATCGTCAATGGGTGAGCGGCACCGCTTTGGTATTCGATGGTGAATCGGGCAGGCAAGGTGTCATCGAAGGACTGCGCGTTATGTCAGCCAAATATCCAAAAATAAAAGCGGCTCAATATGGTCAGGATGCCCCGGCTTTCGATGCAACAGGCCATGTCGTGGTCAAAATCATTTTGAGCTGATTCTAATTTTTTGCCTGGTATAGCCACCCTAAACAGGTGGCTATATTTTTTCCTGAATTCTGCGCTGATTCTTCACAAGAAAAACATACATGAGAAGTAATCTTGTTCTATGCACAGAAGAAAGGAGAAGTTGATCCTCAAGATTGACAAACAAGATTCTTTGCTTGGGATAACTATGTAAGAAAATGGTCTTTGCCTTCTTTGACAGTCAGACAATCTGTGCAAATGGTAGGAAATCTCTTTTACTGTTGAACGCGCTTGAAACCTTCGACGCCCGCAAAAGAGATTGAGTTGCCTGACCACACTGAGGGCAAAGGCCGACTAGATTCGTTCATATGGATCGCAAGGTCCATAATCTATTTAATAACGGAGAAGTTTATGCAAAAAAAGATAATGATCTTCAGTCTGATCGTCGTGTTTGCCCTGGTATTGAGCGCCTGCAATGGCACAAGCTCAACCCCGGCAGTGGCGACTGAAAATGAAGCAATCGCCGTGGGAACCAACGCCATCGCCGACACGTCGCTGGATAATGTGGCTGCGCAAAGCCTTCAGCTTGCCATTGGCGTGATCAACCTGCGCAGTTCGCAGGTTCCGATTGATACGGCACAGGCCGAGACGTTAATCTCACTCTTCCAGAACCTTCAGACTCTGTTGGGTGGATCGTATGACGCCAGTCAGGTGCAATCTGCTCTGGACGCGATCAAAGCTGCCCTAACAGCCGAACAGATCCAGGCGATATCTGACATGGGTACGTTAACCCTCGATAACTTAATGATGGGTGGCAAAGGCGGTCAAATGAATGGCACGCCTGATCCCAACATGACGCCGGATCCCAACATAACTCCTGGGGTTGGTGGCCGTGGTGGTGGTAACGGGCAGGGTGGTCCACAGGGAACTCCTGGCGCTGGTGGCCCCGGAGATGGCAGCAACCCACCTGACACACAGGGAGCTCCCGCGGAAGACCAAAACGGTGGACCGCAGAATATGCAGGCGATGATCGAAAGTATCCAGTCTTCAGGCCTGCAACCTGGTTTGAATCCCGATCTTATAGGACTGGTCATTTCAGACTTACAAATGATCAAGTAGAAAAAACTCCGCACCATCTGGTGCGGAGTTGCTTTTTCTATGTCTTATTATCGAGATAATTTTTACAATTTTTCCCTTGGGGCGGTGGCTGATTTTTCAACATCTATCCTTTCAATCTACATATTTCCTCCATATCGAAAGAGTATCTTTACACTAACTAAATGTTAAGGAGTCAATAATGAACCGTAAGTTAAGAACCATCAGTTTTATCGTGTTACCTCTGATATTGATATCATCAATCCTTTCGGGTTGCTCTTCTTCAACAACATCGGAAGCAACGACTGGTATAGTCACTGCTTATTCAATGTCTTCAACCATTGATACTTCAGGGACTATTTCAGCAAAACAACTCACCACTTTGAGCTGGGGAACCAGCGGTATTGTCGGGGCGGTGAATGTGGCTGTCAACGACGAGGTGAAAGCGGATGATATCCTCATGGCTTTAGATCCCACCACGGCTCCGTCAGACGTCATCGCGGCGAATGAAACTTTGACCTCTGCCAAGCAGGCGCTTGAAGACGCGCAACAATCCAATTCTTCCAGTGCCGCGGCCGAACAGGCTTTGGCAAACGCGCAAAGTGCATACAACACTGCCCTGGCCAATTATTGGAATGCTACCGATGGCAGCGCCATTGGCACCGAAGAACAGATAAAGCTTTACGAAGCGCAATATTACCAGGCTGACAACAACGTAAAGGAAAAACAAAAAATTTACAATAAATATAAAGATCTTCCAGATACAAATGATAAAAAGGCCAAGGCTCAGGAAGATCTCCAGAAAGCCATCATCGCTCGCGATGAAGCCAAAGCCACCTTGGACTATTACAAGTCCACACCCTCACCGGCAGACATTCAGGCCCTCAAAGCTGCTTTAGATGTAGCCAAGGCTGCTCTTGAAGATGCCCAGCGCGCTTACGATCGTGTGAAAGATGGCCCCAATTCTGACGTGATTGCTTCAGCCCAGGCGCAGGTGGACGCTGCCCAGGCAACTGTGAACCTGCAATACATTATTGCCCCGTTTGACGGTGAAGTTGCCGCGATCCTCACTCAGGAAGGCGATCAGGTGAGTGAAGGCACGTCCGCCATCATCATTGTTAATCGTTCCAGTCTATATGTGGATGTCTCAATCGATGAAACGGATATTTCACGTGTGGAACTCGGCGATACTGCCACGATCACGTTTGACGCTTTGCCCAATGTCACAGCAACTGGCAAGGTAACGTTTATCAACCCTGTTGGAGCTTCCTTATCGGGAGTTGTCAGTTATACCGTTCGCATTACCCTTGATGAAAGCGATCCCAATATCCTGCTTGGTGCCACTGCGACCATTTCGATCGATACCGGCGCGGCAGAGTCTCTGTTGACTGTGCCTGTTTCCGCGGTCAAGACTGATGATAGCGGAAACGAGTATGTGATCCGCGTCAATGCTGACGGCAGCACTGAACAGGTGTTTGTCACCAGCGGAACGATCGTTGGAACCACTGTGGTTGTCTCCGGTGATCTTGCTGAAGGTGATGTTGTGGAATTGGGTGATTCAACCGCATCGTCTTCATCCACCCAGCAATCTCAGGATAATGGATTTAATCTTCTCGGTGGTGGCAATGGTGGTGGAATGCCCCCCTCAGGTGGTGGTGCTCCCGGTCAGTAGAAATGGTACACCATTCATTGCACGAATGAGGCATATTAATGATTGAAGTAAAAGATGTTTACAAGATCTACAAGCTCGGCGACCAGGAGGTCCACGCGTTGGACGGTGTTTCCCTCAAGATCGAAGATGGTGAAATGGTATCCATCATGGGGCCTTCCGGTTCCGGCAAAAGTACTTTGATGGCGATCCTGGGATGTTTGGATATCCCAACCTCTGGTTCATATTTTATCGATGGACAGGAAGTAGAAAAGATGTCAGAGGATCAACTGGCGAATTTGCGGGCGCACAAGATCGGGTTTGTTTTTCAACAATTTAATTTGTTACCCCGTACCAGCGCCCTCGAAAATGTCATGCTTCCGCTTCAATACGATGGCTTAAACGCAAAGATGCGACTTGAAAAAGCCAAAGAAGCGTTGGAGATCGTCGGTTTGGCTGAACGCATGCACCACCATCCGAATCAACTATCGGGTGGACAGCAGCAACGGGTGGCAATTGCCCGAGCCCTGGTGAATGAGCCGTCCATCCTGCTGGCTGATGAGCCTACAGGCAACCTTGACAGCCGCACCGGCGCGGAGATCATTGCCATGTTCCAAAAGCTGCACAAGGAACGGCATCAAACTGTGGTTTATGTAACTCACGATTCCTTTACCGCCAGGCATACTGAGCGAGTCATCCATATCGCGGATGGCCAGATCAAGCGGGAAGAAATGATCGCTGAACCCTTGATCGCCGGTGTAGCCCATCGCCCGGATGACGGGAGTAATGGATCCACGCTGGACAAGCAGACGGGCAAAAAGAAGGAGAAATAAAATGAATGTAATGGTAAATGTCCGTGTTGCCTTGCGCGCATTGCTCGCGAATAAACTACGCTCGTTCTTAACGATTTTGGGTATTGTCATCGGTGTGGCCGCTGTTGTAGCCTTGCTTGGTGTGGGTCGTGGAGCCACCGCGAGCATCACTGATCGGGTCGCCAGCATGGGTTCCAATTTAATCTCCATCTCAGCCCAAAGAAGGTTTGGCCCGGGAATGTCGAGTGGTACGACGACTTCGATTTATTTCTCAGACTATCAATCGATATTACAGAATATCGATGGGATCGCATCAGTGGCGCCTGTTTATTCATCCTACTACACGGTAAATACAAGCTCCCGGACATCGAATTATGAAGTAACCGGCGTCACGCCGAATTACCTCGATGTGCGGTCATACACAATCGCGGAGGGACGATTTATCTCTGAAGAAGATTATCTGTCCAACAAACAGGTGGTTGTAATCGGTTCACAGGTCTCGACAGATTTATTCGAAGGCCTGGATCCTATCGGTAGAAAACTGAAGATAAAAAGTGTAGAATTTACTGTGATCGGAGTGTTTGAATCTTCTGGTTCCTCCAGCGGTATGTCGAGCGGTGATAATATCATTGTCATCCCCCTCAGTACCGGTTACTCCAAGGTCTTTGGAAGCAATGCCATGAGCGGTGGAAAACAAACCCTCTCTTCCATCTATATTTCCGCGGCAAGTGCTGATACTGTAGACCAGGTGATTTCTGACACGGAACTGCTTCTGCGATCAAACCACGCGCTTACTCTCAACGATGATTTGCCCTTCTCGGTTTCCAGTCAGGCTCAGGCCCTCGAAACATTGAGTGCGGTTTCCGGTACATTGACGGCTTTCCTTGGCGCGATTGCTGCAATATCCCTGCTGGTTGGTGGTATCGGGATCATGAACATCGAACTGGTATCTGTCACTGAGAGAACTCGCGAAATCGGCCTGCGTAAAGCTGTTGGCGCAACTCGAAAGGCAATTCTGTTTCAGTTTCTCGTTGAAACAATGACCCTGTCCATTTTGGGAGGGGTGATTGGTGTGCTGTTGGGATCGTTGATCGCAATGGTCTTCACGTGGACCGGGATGATCACCGCCAAGGTCACGGCTGATGTGATCACCCTGGCATTCTTCTCGGCGGTATTGATCGGTTTGTTCTTTGGTATCTACCCGGCTTTCCAGGCGTCCAAACTGCGCCCGATCGAAGCACTGCGTTACGAGTAAACAGATGTGTTGGAGAGAGATCACTTGATGAACAGACCAGTCACTGTAACCATTGCTGCAATATCAGTTGTAGTCTTACTGCTGGTAAGCGCGGTATGGCCACTTGTGGGCGGGGATGAGTTGCTTGGGTTAGGCAACTCCGCGGCTCCCGGGGGTAACATGCCCCCGGGACCCCGGGTTGATCTGATCCAGGGTGCTCCTCCTTCACTTAATGGAACGGCACAAGATGCTTCGCAGCCGCCGTTACAACCGGACAAGATTTCGCAACCAGGGGATTCCAGCGCTCCAGATTTGGCGGAGGCTTCAAATGGAGACATGAACCAGCCAGGTAATCCTGCCGGGATTCAGCCAGATTCTAATGCAAATCCATCAGACAATGGGATCATACGCAATATGCGTATCTTGCAGTACGCGCTGTATGTGATCGTGATTGTGTGTGGATTGATCGCTTTCGGCGGTTTATGGGCCTGGAAGCCTTGGGGGATCGTCATGGCAGTGATCACTTCTTTGATCGTGATCGTCATGTCTGCGGTCTCGTTTTTCGGCATAAGTTCGACATTGATGTTGATTGAAAGCATAGTGAAAGTAATCATCGCTCTGGTAGTAATCGTTCTTGTACTATTGCCTGTATCAAGAGTTGTTAAAACTGAAGTGTAATAAATCCTGTGGGTGATCCACGTATTCGAACAGTGGATTGCCCAATTTACAACCAGGTATATAAATCAGGAAATTTGAATCATTGGGAAGAGGAAGGATAAAATGTCAAAAAAAATACTTATCGTGGATGATGAACCAAAGATTGTAGAAATTTGCCGAGATTACTTGAAAGCTGCCTTCTTTGACACAGTGATAGCAAGCGATGGGCCATCAGCTCTGGCAGCTGTGGAGCGTGAGAATCCTGATCTGATCATTCTGGATCTCATGCTCCCCGGTATGGATGGATTGGATGTTTGCCGAGAAATTCGCCGTGAACATAACACCCCCATCATCATGCTGACCGCCAGAGTGGATGAAGCGGATAAACTGATCGGGCTTGAACTAGGCGCGGATGATTACATGACCAAGCCTTTCAGCCCGCGTGAACTGGTCACGCGCGTTCGTACGGTTTTACGACGAGTCACCGGCAACTCCCCGGCGGAGATTATTCGCGTGAGTGATCTGACGCTTGACCGCAACCGTTATGTGGCGATTCTTCCAGAAGGTGAGGTATCATTGACTCCCACGGAATTTGAGATTCTGGCCACATTGGCCAGCCAGCCTGGAAGGATTTTTTCCCGATCTCAATTACTGGTAGCTGTGCGTGGTGTGGCTTTTGAAAGCTATGAACGCGCCATTGATTCGCATATCCGCAACCTGCGCAGAAAGCTGGAACCTGCGGAAGGTGAACCGAAATACATCATCACGGTGCACGGAGTAGGTTACAAATTCGCCGGCAGGTAATATGGGAAAATTGGCGCAAAATTCAGTAAAGGATATTCGACGACGATTGCTCTTTGTCATCCTCAGGGCTTTAATCATCGTGGTCGTTTTGATGGTTCTGGGCATTCTCTCGACCACGACTTATGAGCTCAACAATAAAGCCAAGGGGAATCCGTTCTATCGCTCTCCCAGTGGAATGCTGTTAGAAGCTTATTACATCGGTCATGGCAGTTGGGATGGCGTTGGTGTTCTGGTCAGCAATGTTGAAAACCCGGAAAGTGGTTTCATATCCCAGGACTGGTCCAACTCGATCGTCATCGATGATAACAGCATCGTGCTCATCGATCATGGACGGACAGATACCTATTTGGTTGGACAAAAATATAACCCTCCGGAAGGCGCGCCGGTTTCACAGCTCAAGGTGAATGGAAAGATCGTGGGTGGCATCATTAACGATCCCCAAGACCTCCCTCATCCCTTAAAATTAACTTTCTCGGTTATCAATCCGATCGCTCAAATTTCAATCGGTGTGGCAATTTTTGCGATCGTTTTAGGCATCCTGTTGACACAAAGGGTGGTCAACCCGATTGCAGAAGTCATTTCAGCGGCTGAGAAAGTATCGCGTGGAGATCTGACAACTCGCATTGCCACCAAAAAAGGGAACGATGATCTCTCAGCACTGGTCAATCATTTTAATGATATGACAGAGGCACTTGAGAAAAATGACATCGAACGGCGCCAATTACTGGCGGATATTGCGCATGAGCTGCGAACTCCGCTGGCAGTGCTGCGCGGACGTCTTGAGGGAATCGTGGATGGTATTTACCCGATCAATGATGTCAGCATCGCGCCGGCTCTGGAGGAAACCTATCTCCTGGAACGGCTGGTGGAAGACCTTCGGTTGCTCACCCTGGCAGAAACGCGTAAACTGCATTTCGAGTTAAGGGAATTGGATATTACCCGTTTGATCGAAAAAGTGGTCAATGTATTTGAGCCACAGGCTGCGGAAAAACAGATCAACCTGAAATCCGAGTTTTCAGGAGATCTGCCAAAAACCTGGGCAGATCCACAGCGGGTGGAACAAATCATTGGTAACATTATCGATAACGCGCTGAATTACTCGCGCGAGAATTCCACCATTCGGATCATCACTGAGCCTTTTGTCAAAGGTGTTCGTGTTTCAGTGATCGACCAGGGGAATGGCGTGCCAAATGAGGAAGTCGACAAGATCTTTGACCGTTTTTATCGTAGTGAGAAGAGCCGCGCAAGGGCTTCGGGTGGCGCTGGATTGGGATTGGCAATTGTCAAGCAACTGGTAGAGGGTCAGGGCGGATCCGTGGGCGCTGAAAACCACCCGGACGGAGGCCTCTGTGTCTGGTTTACCCTGCCAGAAAAGCCTGAGTGATCTTCATGAACAAAGAAATGGAACGGACACCCCGTTCCATTTCTTTTGATAAATAATTTCCGTTTTTTATCTGACTGTCAGTAAGCGCATTTGTCGATATAATCTTCTTGTCCAAATCCAAAACGCGGAGCGTTGACATGGAAAAGAAAGAATTCAAGCTTTATCCGTACCGCTGGGTGATCCTGGCGGTATTCATGTTCATTAATCTGACGATTCAAATCCTCTGGATCAGCTACGCACCAATCGCAAGCGCTGCGGCTGATTATTACAGTACCACCCCTGAGGCGATCAATTTCCTCGCAATGACTTTCATGATCGCCTTTATCCCGCTGTCGATCCCCGTTTCCTGGGCGATCGATAAATTTGGTTTTACCAAAACAGTTGGGCTTGGTGCCATCCTCATGAGCGTATTCGGTGTCCTGCGCGGAGCCACTGGCGATAATTACACCATAGTGCTCATCAGCACGATCGGTATCGCCGTCGCTCAACCTTTCCTGCTCAATGCCTGGACGACTGTGCCGGCCAAATGGTTCAATACCGAATTTCGTGCCACGGCTGTGGGATTGATCACAATTTCCAACCTGATCGGCACTGCCATCGGTCAGGTGCTCACTCCGGTGCTTACCGACACGATGGGCATTTCCATTCCGAGGGTGCAGTTGATCTATGGCTGTGTCGCGGCTTTTTCTGGGTTGTTGTTTCTGATCTTTGCCCGCGAAAAACCCGCCACACCGCCCTGCCCTGCCGGTATGGAAGTTCGCTCGCTCATGTTGGACGGGCTGAAGAATGCCCTCAAGAACCGCATGTTCTGGTTCTATCTCATTGTTTCGTTCATCGGCATGGGTATCTTTAATGGAGTGATGACCCTGGTGGAAATGATCATCAAACCACGCGGTTTTAGCTCGATTGACAACGGCCTCGTCGGCGCGTTGATGCTTGTTGGCGGGCTTGTCGGCGCCGTGGTCATCCCGCCGTTCTCCGACCGCACTCACAAGCGTAAACGCTACCTGCTGTTGGGGATGGCAGCCGCCATTCCCTTTATGTTTGGCTTGACTTTTGCCACCACCCCCTGGCTGCTCTACATTTCCGCATTCGCGCTTGGATTTTTTATCACCAGTATGAGCCCGGTGGGGATGCAATACACGGCTGAGATCACCTGGCCCACTCCCGAAGGCACCAGCAACGGGCTCATCCAGCTATTCGGGCAGGCTGCGGTTGTCTTTGTCTACCTCATGCAGGTGATGAAAGACAAGAACGGTACGTTGACCCCTGCCATGCTGCTTGCGGTTGGTTTGATGCTGGTCAGTGTGTTCCTTTTGACGCGTTTGAAGGATCCGGATGTTCTAAAGAAGGCGGAATAGTATGAGTAGCGAACCCTGTTTCCTCGCGGTTGACCTGGGGACTTCCGGCTGCAAGACCGCGTTGGTCACTCTGAGCGGGCGTGTGCTGGGTTGGGAATTCATCGAGGTACCGATGCATATCCTACCAAACGGTGGCGCTGAACAGGACCCACGCGATTGGTGGAACGCTTTTCTGCTGACCTCGCGAAAGCTGATTGGCAAGGGATTGGTTGAGGTTGAATCCATTCAGGCAGTCTGCTGTTCCACCCAGGGGGAGGGCACCGTCGCGGTCGACCGAGACGGCAACGCCTTAATGAATTGCGTACTGTGGATGGATATGCGTGGAGCCCGACACCTGAAGAAAATCACCGGCGGTGCCCCCGAGTTAGCGGGATACAACGCGGCTAAACTCATGCGTTGGATCAACCTGACCGGCGGTGCGCCTTCGTTGACTGGCAAGGATCCTGCGGCGCACATGCTCTTCATCCGCGACGAGTATCCTGATATCTACGCGATGACATACAAGTTCCTGAACGTGCTCGATTACATGAACCTGTGTCTTACCGGTCGGTTCACCGCCACCCCCGATTCGATCCTCACTTCGTGGGTGACCGATAACCGTGATTCGCGCAACGTAAAGTACGCGCAGGTACTGCTGGCCAACTGCGGCATCGATCCCGATAAATTCCCCGAGATCATTCCATGCAATGCCATTGTCGGTGAGTTGAAGGGCAGTGTCGCTGAAGCCATCGGACTGAAAGCCGGCGTCAAGGTGGTGGCTGGCGCTATCGATACCACTTCGGCGGCTATTGGCTCAGGGGCTGTCAAAGATTATGAGGGGCATCTCTATATCGGTACTTCCTCCTGGATGGCCACTCATGTACCGTTCAAGAAAACCGATCTCGCCAGTTCGCTGGCGTCCGTACCCTGTGCCATCCCTGGTAAATACCTGATGATCATCATGCAGACCACCGCGGGCGGCAACCTGAATTACCTGCGTGACAAGATCCTCTATCACAAAGACGAATTACTGCAGGAAGAACACGTCCCCGACGTGTACCGCATCATGGATCGCATTGCCGAGCGTGTGCCAGCCGGCAGCCACGGCGTGATCTACACTCCCTGGCTGTTCGGGGAGCGCTCGCCCATCGAAGACAAGAGTGTGCGCGCGTCGATCTTCAACCTCTCGCTCGAAAACTCGCGCGAAGACATCATCCGCGCCGTGCTCGAAGGTGTGGCGCTCAATACCCGCTGGATGCTCAACCCGGCAGAGAAGTTTCTGGGACGCAAGATCGAGGCCCTCAACTTCGTCGGCGGCGGCGCCAAGTCGCGCGTTTGGTGCCAGATCTTCGCAGACGTGATGAACATAACCATCCGCCAGGTCAAGGATCCCATCGAGGTTAACGCCAAAGGCGCGGCCTTTATTGCTGCCGAAGCGCTGGGCTTGCTCAAGTTCGAGGAGTTGGAGAGCCGGGTGGAGTTTGAGAACATTTACACCCCCGATCCCAAGAACCGCGCGATCTACGACAAGATATTTGGTGAATTTGTGCGATATTACAACCAGACCAAAGAAATTTACAAGCGTTTGAATGGGTAAATATTGGCGTAGCTAAATAATTGTTGGGGCACGATATATCGTGCCCCAACAGGTTTTAATTCAAGAACAACTTATTGGATCCGGTTCAGATCTTCGGTTTTCTTCTCATCCTTACGTAGCATGGCGAACGCCAGTTCGCGGAACACATCCGGCACCTTCGTTACCTTCTTTTCTGTGCACAGTGCCAGGATGTAGGTAATGGCGCATTTTTCCAGCAACTGGACATTGAAGATGGTGCGGTCAGGGTCGGGGCCGAGCAACAGCGCGCCGTGGTTTTGCATGATGTAGGCGTTGGCTTTATTGCTCAGGCGTTTGGCTACACTGTTCTTCAGGAACGGCGTACCTGAGGGGGCGTAATCGACGATCTCAACCGAGCGTCCCAGGAAACGGACCTGCTCGTCGTAGAGCGCGGGGATGGGTGTGTGGGTGAGCGCCAGCGCGCTGGCGTAGACCTGGTGGGTGTGGATGACGCAATTCGTGTCCGCTCGTTTTTCATAGATGGCCGCGTGCATACCGCTTTCCACGGAGGGCTTGAAGTTACTCTCGATCACTGTCATATCCCAGCCAAGGACGCATATATCATCAGGAGTCATTTTAGTGTAATCATAATTGCTGCGGGTGATGGCGAACGCTTTTTGCCCCTGCACGCGCACCGACACGTTGCCGCCGGTCCCCATCAAAATGCCCTTGGCGATCAGTTTCTTGCAAATTTCAACAACGGTTTCTTTGGCTTGCTGGATCTCATTCATGGGTTCACCTGTTGTTATTTAATATTTACATTTCAGATTATAGTCCAGCCATACCCGCGCGCGCGTCTCTGGACTGCGGAAGTTAAATAAATTCCGCGAATTGTACCTTTTAACATATCAGCGGTTACTGTGTTGCAACTTTCCATAACCACGGGGGTTAGTAATTAGCGAGTGGTAAAATCACTCAGATCCCTTTTTACCAAGAAAGAGCCTGTCATGCCAAAAGAACAAGAGTATCGTCTTTATCCATACCGTTGGGTTGCGCTGGCTGTCTTTATGTTTGTCAACCTGATGGTGCAATTATTATGGGTTTCGTATTCTCCAATCACCAAACAGGCAGCCGAATTCTACGGTGTGACCGATAACAAGATCGGACATCTGGCTATGTCGTTCATGGTTGTCTATGTCATCCTTTCCATCCCCATTTCGTGGGCAATCGATAGATTTGGCTTCCGCAAGGCGGTGGGTTTTGGAGCTTTGCTGATGGGTGTATTTGGTTTGTTGCGTGGATTCGCTGGCCCCAATTACACGCTGGTGATGCTGTGCTCGATTGGTATTGGTATCGGTCAGCCCTTCCTCATGAACTCGTGGACGACGCTTCCAGCACGTTGGTTCGAGAAAGGATTCCGCGCCACCGCTGTGGGTCTGGTGACACTTTCGGGACTGATCGGTATTGCCCTGGGCATGGTCATCACCCCGGCTCTTGAAGCTACCATCCGTATCGATATCATCCAGATGGCTTACGGTGCCGTGGCTCTGTTCTCTGCCTTTGTGTTCATTATTTTAGCGCGGGATAATCCCCCCACGCCACCCAGCCGTGAGAGCGCCGACGACCGCGCGCTCGTGCTGGATGGCTTGAAAAGCGCCTTGAGTAATAAGATGTTCTGGCTGCTCGTCTTTATCCAATTCCTCGGTATGGCCATTTTCAACGGCCTCACCACCAGGATCGAACCGATCTTTCGCAACCGCGGTATTGACTCCACTCACGCCGGCGACCTCGGCGCCCTCATCCTGGTGGGTGGTATCATTGGCGCGATTGTATTGCCAGCCTTTTCCGATCAGTTGAGAAAACGGAAGATGTTCTTATTCATCGGTGTGGCATCCTCTATTCCATTTCTGATCGCATTAACCTTCATTCCATCATACCCGCTGTTGATGGTTTGCGCTTTCTTGATGGGCTTTTTTCTGGTCAGCGCCAGCCCCATCGCCATGCAGTTTGCCACGGAGATTACTTTTCCAACCCCGGAGGGCACTTCGAACGGCTTGATGCAGTTATTCGGGCAAATCTCGGTGGTCTTCGTTTACATCATGGAAGTGATGCGTACTCCTGATGGCTCGTTCACGCCTTCTTTATTGCTGGCCGCGGTTTTATTGGTAATTTGCGTGGGAACAATCACTTTCCTGAAGGATCCAGATTTTTCGTCCAAAACGGTCGACGAGACGGTCATCCAATCCTCTGAAATCGCATAACGATTGAGGTAAAAATGGGTTGGCTCTTACTTGTTTCACTTGCATGGGCATTTTCATTCGGGTTGATCAAGACCAATCTGACCGCGATTGACTCCAACTTTGTCTCCTTCGCGCGTATGGCTTTTGCCTTGCTGGTATTCCTGCCTTTCGTGAAATTCAAGAGAATTGGCTCCAGGTTAGGCTGGAAACTGGCTCTGGCAGGAATGGTCGAATTTGGCATTATGTACATTGCCTATATTGCAGCTTTTCGGTATCTGAAAGCATATGAAGTGGCGCTTTTCACTGTTTTCACACCCATCTATGTGGCGTTGATCGACGATGCCATCGAAAAGAAATTTAACGCGCTTTATCTCGTCACCGCCGCGTTGGCCGTGGTGGGCACATGGGTGGTGAAGTCGGGGCAACCTCTTTCATCTTCGATCTGGCTTGGATTCCTGCTGGTGCAGGTCTCGAACTTGGCTTTCGCCTTTGGGCAGGTCTTTTACCGTAAGGTAATGGCCGGGACGACCGGTCTACGCGACCAGGATGTTTTTGGTGTGCTGTATCTTGGCGCAGCCGCGATCACTGCGCTGGCAACTCTTCTCTTTGTGCCAGTTAAGAACATTCAGGTAACCCCACCGCAGTTTTGGACACTAGTTTATCTCGGTGTGTTCGCCTCGGGTTTTTGTTTCTTCTTGTGGAACCTCGGCGCGCGCAAGGTGAATACCGGAGCGTTAGCGATCTTCAACGACCTGAAGGTACCGCTCTCGATCCTGGTATCCCTGGTGGTGTTTGGTGAACAGACCAACCTGGTCAAACTCCTCATCGGCGGCAGCATCGTGGTCCTTTCACTGATATTGAATGAGCTATTGGCGAAGAGGAAAACCAGACTCGGCAATTAAGGAAAAACAGCTCCAGTATATGTCAAGAACAAATTCTTAAAAAATGACACCCGGTTTCTAAACTAGAAATCGGGTGTCTGCTAGGTACGTTTGATTCTAGTAGCGCTTAGCAGCTACTTCGGCAATCTTCGCGATCATCTCCGCGCCTTTTTCCAGGGCGGAAGTTGGGATACATTCATATCGACCGTGGGCGAACATGCCGCCGGTGAACAGGTTGGGGCAGGGCAATCCCATGTATGAAAGGCGTGAGCCGTCTGTACCACCGCGCACGGGGATAGTGATTGGCTTAATGCCCAACTCAGCGAAGGCGGCCTGGGCCAGTTCAATGATGTGGAAGACCGGCTCGATCTTCTCGCGCATGTTGTAATACTGGTCCTTCATTTCCATCTCGAGGGTACCGGCACCGTAACGATCGTTGATCAGGTGGGCAGCCTTCTTCATCAGGGCTTTGCGCTTTTCGAAGATCTCCCGGCTGTGGTCGCGAATGATATAGATCATTTTGCAGGTTTCGATGTCGCCCTCGAAACTTAACAGGTGATAGAAACCTTCGTAGACAGCAGTATATTCAGGGCGTTCCTGTACAGGCAGAATGGCATCAAATTCGGTCGCCACATGGATGGCATTAACCATCTTGTTCTTTGCCGACCCGGGATGGACACTCTTGCCGTGTATGGTGATACGGGCTTCAGCCGCGTTGAAGGTTTCGTACTCGAGCTCACCAATTTCACCGCCGTCGATAGTGTAGGCAAAATCGGCACCAAACTTCTTGACATCGAAGTGAGTCGCGCCTTCACCAACCTCTTCGTCGGGGGTGAAGCCAACTTTAATGGTGCCATGTTTGATTGAAGGATCGTTGATTAATTTTTCGAGCGCAGCCATGATCATGGCGATGCCGGCTTTGTCATCAGCGCCGAGCAGGGTGGTGCCGTCGCTGAAGATCATTTCCTCGCCGATATATTTTTTGAGTTCAGGGAATTCCTCGAGGGTCACGTGCATGTCCAGCTCCTTGTTTAGGAGCAGGTCCTTGCCATCGTATTTTTCAATGATCTGTGGATTGACGTTCGCTCCACTTACCTCGGGGCTCGTATCCATGTGGGCAATGAAGCCGATCACAGGTAACTTTTTGTCAGTGTTGGCAGGCAGGGTGGCCATTACATAGCAATTTTCATCCAGGCTGGCATCTTGCAGACCGAGCTCTTTTAATTCTTCGACCAATACCTTTGCCAAATCGAACTGTTTTTTTGTCGTCGGGACAGCTTGCGAGTTCATGTCTGACTGGGTGTCGATCTTTACGTATCTCAAAAAGCGTTCTTTTACTGATGTCATTGTGTTCCTCCGGTGCGATAATTATATTCCACCTTTCAAAATTATCATCTGATCCACCATTGAATTAATTGTAAAAGGTTGTATAATCTTTTGAAAACTGTTCGCGGGTGGAATCTATGGCTACGATCACGGATTACTCAGATGAGCCACGATATAACATCAAGTCAGTCTCAGATAAGACCGAAATCAATTCTGTGACTATTCGAGCCTGGGAAAGGCGTTACAACCTAGTCATCCCTAAACGGGCTGTTAATGGTTACCGGCTTTACAGTGAACGGGACATTGCTCTGTTGTTGTGGACTCGAGCCCGAATCGAAGCGGGTCTATCCATCAGTTCCGCCGTGGCTGAATGGGAACAGATGAAGTCGGCGGGTACTATGCCAGAAGTGGTTATTTCCA
Source organism: Anaerolineaceae bacterium (assembly GCA_034430175.1). Classification (GTDB taxonomy): domain Bacteria; phylum Chloroflexota; class Anaerolineae; order Anaerolineales; family Anaerolineaceae; genus UBA6107. Next base: position 70,510 of record DAOUFI010000023.1, read on the forward strand.
CCAGCGGGCCGATCCCTTCCAGACAGTCTGGGAAGGTCAGCGCGGAAGTAGCCGTGCAACGCCTGCTGAACGACTTGCTGCGCCATGACGAGAAATCAGCCCAGGTAGTTTTTGAAGACGCCCTGGGAAGTTTCAACCTGACCGCGCTTTTTGAAAGCGTGCTGGCTCCGGTGCTGGTGGAAGTGGGCGAGCGTTGGGCCAGGGGAGAGATCAAGGTTGCCACTGAGCACTTTGCCAGTAACTTTATTCTTTCACGACTCCTCGCTATCTTCCAATCATTGCCGCTTCACGCTTCAGCGCCGCAGGTGATGATCGGTTGCGCCCCCGACGAATTGCATGTTATCGGACCTTTAATGTTGGCCATCCTGCTGCGCGAAGCCGGTTACCGCGTGGAATATCTTGGTCCAGATATTCCACTGAACGACCTGGCTGATTTCATCTGCGAAGATACTCCAAAGATGCTCATCCTCTCGGCGACGTTGAAAGAATCGGCCATCGCTCTGGAACGCTTTGCCACCCTGCTGGAAAAATGCCCTCAGCCCCCGGTGTTTGGGTTTGGAGGTTCGGCGTTCATTGTCCACCGCGAGTTGACTGATCGGGTCGATGGTGTATTTCTCGGTCCATCTTTAAGTCAAACCCTTGAGGCTGTCCTTAAATTGGTCCCTCTTAAACAGGCAAAGAAAAAATCGACTTAATCAATCTGCTGCCCGGCTACTTTTTGCAATTTTTCGCGCATGGAGCGGTATTCGATGATCGGTTTGTCGGCGGGGATGAGTTTCTCGCCAATACGTAATCCCGATTTCTTTGGCCGTTGCGTCAACACCACTCGTTTATCCTGGTTGAGGATGACGATGCTGGATAGATTGATCAACCCGGCCACCAGTTGTCTCAGTAAGGGGAATTTGACGAAACGCTGATAATAACGCAGATACATGATTGTGTTCTCATCATCCACCGGCGTGAAAAAGACAGTGATGCGCATGTCTTCCGAAATTCGATTCATCCACAGGTGGGGGAATTTAAAAATGAGGAACGGCGGACGGGTGGGTTTGCCAAGTTCACTTGGTCGCCTGGCTGTAGTTTTTCCGTCATCCACTCGATTGTAAACCCAAATTTCAAGAGATTTTTCATCGATGATTGTCAACGGGCCATCTGCGACCGTGCGGTTGCCGCGGCCAATGGTGGTGGCATGGACGAACGGGAGGTGAAAGACGTCAAGCTGATTTTCGATGGCTCGGGAGTATTGCACAGCCCAGTGATCCACGAAATCACTGGTGGTGAACGTCTCATCCAGATCATCAAACCAGGGCAGGGCAGGATACTCCTCTCGTGGTTCTCCCCACCAAATGTAAATATATCCATGCGCTTCTCTGGAGGGGTAGGTGACCACTTTGAGGACTTTGGGGAGTTCGGCGGTCCGACCATTGGCTGGAACGTACGCGCAGCGGCCATCGCGGTCATATTCGAAGCCGTGGAAAGGGCACTGGATGGTATCTCCCTTCAGGCAACCGATGGAGAGAGCCACGCCGCGGTGGGGACATAGATCCGCCTGGCAGACCGGATTGCCCTGGTTATCGCGCCAGAGCACCATACGCTCACCCATGCGCAGCACCCCGATTACCTTACCTTTTTTCAATTCTTTGGATTGCAGGATGACGTACCACTGGTCTCTGATCATCAGTTTTTTTCCATTAAGGCCGAAAGCCGTCGACTGACGGCTCTCGGTGGTTTGGCGCTGCGGCTTCCCTACATTATCACGAGGAGGGATGCCGCAGCGCTGTGTTTAAAATTACTACACATCGTAGACACCACCTCCTCATCGTTAGGATAGCTAGTCCATGATGATGGCAATCATCATCTTATTAAGTAAAACACAGCGGAGTATGAATGTCAATACTCCGTACAAGGTTTGGTAAAAAAGGCTCCTCCTCCAAAGGAGTTCTTCAGTAGATTATTCTTATCGTGAGCAGAGGAAATCATTCATTTGGAAAATTCTCACCTGGTCATAACAAATCATAGAAAATTAAATATTCCATTTTTATTCAATCTCAACTCATCTCCCCTCTTCATCCCGCGGATGGAGAGGGGATAGACTAGGGTAAAAAACAACAAACAATGAGGAATTACCCGCTTTTGAATTTATAATCAAGTCATGCGCTGGTCGGAGCTGAAACCTAAAATATCAAAACCGGTGCTGGCACCGATACTGGTCACGTTGGCCGCGATGGCTGTGATCATCGTCTGGTTGTCCTTGACGCCAAAGGGTCTCGACGGCAAATTGCTGGCTCTGGCCGATTCGGTCTGTCGCGGTAACCCGGACCACCGGTTGCAGATTGGTGGGAAGCTCTTACCCTTATGCGCCCGCTGCACGGGCATGTTTCTGGGTTGCGCCCTGGGTGTGATTGGGTTTGGCAGGATTACCAAAAATAGCGGATATCCTTCTCCCATTTTCAGGGTGGTGATCGGGTTGCTGGTACTCTTTTTCGCGGTGGATGGTGTTAATTCAGGCATCGACACACTTTTCGATCACGCGCTGTACACACCAACAAATGAGCTGAGGCTGATCACCGGTCTGAGCATGGGTCTCGCGCTTGCGGCGATCATTGTCCCGCTCTGGCGGCAAATTATGCTTGGCGATATACCTGCCGGTCCCGGGTTGCGCAGATGGAATGAGTTCTTACCAATTTTTCTGGCAGAGGCAGCTATGGTACCTCTCATTCTGTATGCCCCGGAATGGATGTATTTACCAGTGGCAGTGATTTCCACGCTCACCATACCGATTTTGGTTACAATCGTGTACACTTTACTTTGGATACTGATCTTGAAAAAAGAGGCCGTGATTAGAAACCGTAGCCAAAAGATTACGTATATAGCTTTAGGATGCCTGACCGCTTTTATCCAGATCGGATTATTTGATCTGTTGCGTGTTGTTCTGCTTGGCACATGGGCAGGGATCCAGTTTTAAACCAGTTTTGGAGAGGATGATGGAGATTATCAACATTTTTTCGGCTTTTGGTTTGTCTGCCAGCGCGGGGTTGAACGCTTACATCCCATTACTCGTCGTCGGGTTGCTGGCGAAGTACACCAAACTGATCACGCTCAAAACCCCCTGGGATACGCTCACTTCCTGGTGGGTGCTTGGCGTTTTGATCTTCTTGTGCGTGATCGAGATCGTAGCCGACAAAGTACCTGCGGTCAATCACGTGAACGACGTGATCCAGAGTTTTATTCGTCCCACCGCGGGAGCTATAGTGTTCGCTGCCAGCGCTTCCAACCTGGCTCACGTCAACCCGGTGGTTGGTTTGATCGCGGGTCTTTTCGTGGCTGGTGGAGTACATGCGGTTAAATCACTGGCAGTACGGCCAGCCGTTACCGCTGTCACCGGCGGGGTAGGTAACGTTCCGGTTAGCATCGCCGAAGACGCCACCTCTACTGTGGTTTCAGTACTCTCCGTGGCTTTACCGATTATCGCGGCATGCATCATCGTGATTATCATCACCATTCTGATCGCGCGATTGTTATTTAAAGAGAAGAACACGGACGAAAAATCCGGATAAGAGATATTAGACAGATGCACTCCCCTCACATTGCGAGGGGAGTTTCTTTATTTCAGGGAAGAAATTCATGATCTACGCCTACTTTGAGGAATCGGAAATTAAACCAAGATACGTGGATTTGTCGCTTCAAGATCTACTTTGATTTTCTCATTCGGATGAGTTTTGAACTTCAAGTTGATCACTAATATTTCCCCTTTATCGTTCTTCCCAACCGTGCGGTAATGATCCCCCTTAAAGACGGATTCGATAACGGTCAGCAAGGTGCCTTTTTTCTTTGCATCTGATATCTCCGCATCCATTGATAGCAGAACCACTTTTACCACATCACCAATGTTCAACCGTTTGTTATCCTTATTAGCTACTTCAAGCTCTCCAAACCCGGTGGATACGGTCAAAGGATTTAGCAGGATGATTTTTCCCTCGAATATATTCTCCATGCCCAGAAAACGGGCCACCCATTCACTGCGCGGATGGCGGTAAACCTCCTCCGGTGAGCCAATCTGCACGATCTGACCCTCGTTGAGCAGGGCAATGCGGTCGCCAAGTGCCAGCGCTTCGTCCTGGTCGTGGGTCACATAGATGGACGGGATTCCCGCGTGGTGCAGCACCTGACGCAATTCCTCCTGCAATTGGGCGCGCAGGGCGCGGTCCAGCGCAGCCAGGGGTTCATCCAGCATCAGCAGGCGCGGTTCCGGAGCCAACGCGCGCGCCAACGCCACCCGCTGTTGCTCGCCACCGGATAGATCGGTGACGCTGCGTCTGGCGAAACCGGCCAGGTTTACCTGTTCCAACGCGGCGGACACTTTCTGTTCGATGGTTTGTTTATTTTGCCCCTGTGTTTTCAAGCCAAAAGCGACGTTGTCGTGCACATCCAAATGAGGGAAGAGAGCGTAATCCTGGAACATCAACCCGAAGCGGCGTAAATGGGTGGGCACAGCGGCCATGTCCTCATGATTCCATAGCACTTGCCCGCCTTCGCAATCTTCAATACCTGCGATGATGCGCAGAAGTGTGCTCTTGCCGCTGCCGGAGCGTCCCAGCAGGCACAGCACCTCGCCGGTATTTACCTCGAAGGAGATGCCTTTCAACAGCGGACTACCCTCGTATTCTTTCTGGATGTTCACGACTTCAAGTTTGTTCATATCTCGTTCATTCCTTCGGGTTGTAGCTTTTCGAGTAAATAGATCGAGAGCCCGCACAATACGAGCAGGAGGGTGGACATGGCCAACGCCTGCCCGTAATTCAGCTCGCCAGGCATGGAGATGTAGCGGTAGATGGCCACCGGCAACGTCGGTGTCTCTGGGCGCGCCAAAAAAGAGGTCGCTCCGAACTCTCCCAGCGAAATGGTGAAAGCGAAGATCGCTGCTACGAGCATCGGTCGGCGAAGCAGCGGCCGATCGACCTTGCGCCATACGTTAACCGGAGAAGCACCCAGCACACTGGCGGCCTGACGCAGCGAAGTGGGAATGGAATTGAGCGCTGGTTGCAGGCTGCGCACCACGAAGGGGGTGGCCACCAGCGCGTGCGCGATGGGAATGAGCAGCGGGAAGTGGCGCACGTTCAACGGTGCGCGGTTGAAGGTGATGACGAAGCCCAACCCAAGCGTCACCGCCGAGGCGCCTAGAGGCAGTGTAATCAAGGCATCCAACCAGCGCCAGGCGCGCTGGTTGTGATAAATGGCGTAGATGGTGAGCGTACCCAGCACCAGCGAGAAGGCAACGGTAAGCAGCGCGAAGAGCAGCGAGTTGAGAGCAGCGCTGACGGGGGGTACGTAGAAGATCGACTGGTTCGAGTTGACAAAGAGCTGCGTGTAATACTGCAGTGTGAATCCGGGGGTGAAAGATCCACGGTTACCCTGATCGGCAGCCAGGCGCAGAAAAGAACGCAGCACCAGCGCCAGCATCGGAGCTACCAGCAGCAGGGCAAGCAGGCTGTTCATCCCACAGAGAGCCACTTTCTCTTTCAGGCTGCGTGCCTGGCGCAGTATTTCTCCTTCCAACCTCGGTATGAGCGGCACGCGCCGACTGCCATTTATCTTTGAATAGATCCAGGTGATCACGAAGGTGCATAAGAGCTGCACCACTGCCAGGATCCCTGCCAGGGGTAAATTAAACAGGGACATGGTTTGTTGATAGATGGCCACTTCGAGCGTGGAGAAGTAGGGTCCGCCCACCATGAGGATGACGCCGAAGCTGGTGAAATCGAAGAGGAAGACCAGCAGTGTGGCTGCCAATATCGATGGGCGTAGCAGCGGCAGGGTGACTTCACGCAGCGCCTGTCTTTTCGAAGCTCCAAGCACGCGCGCGGTTTGTTCCCAGCGCGGATCGAGTTGGCTCCAGGCGCTGCCCACCACGCGCAGCACGATGGTGGTGTTGTAAAACACATGCACCAGCAGGATACCCCATAGCGTGTTCATAAACATGATCGGCGGCTGGTCGAGCCCAAACAGTTTCATCAATCCAAGATTCAATAAACCGCGCGGGCCTAACAATGCAGTGAAGCCGGCCACCGCCACCACCGTGGGCAAAATGAAGGGTAACGTGGTGAGGGTACGCATCAAGCGTTTGCCCCTGAACCTGTAATGCGAATAGAGGTAAGCGGCAGGCAGCCCGAGCAGCAGGGTCAGCACGGTCGATAGCGCAGCCTGCCAGGTGGTGAACCACAGTGGCGACAGGGCTTGCTTGAACGAAGACAACCCCAGCCCATTTTCCAGCGCGGACCGCGCCGCGGTGGCGAGGATCTTAACCAGTGGCGTGAAGAAGAACGCAGCCAGAAAGGCCAGTGGTACCAGCCACAGCAGCATCTTTCCAAACCAGCTGCGTTTGCCGGTTTTGCTCAATGCAGAATCGCCTCCGTCCAGTCGTTAAGCCATTGATCACGATTGGCGGCAATGACTGCCGGGTCAAGAGTTGCCGGGTGATCCGGAGTCTGCGTGTACTTAATGAGGACATCAGGCAGGCTGGCGTCGGGGTTAACTGGATACATGAACATCTGTAACGGCATGTCCTCCTGGAATTGCACACTGAGCATGAAATCGACAAACTTCTCGGCTAGCTCGCGGTGCTGCGTGCCCTTGAGGATGCCGACGAACTCGATCTGTCTAAAGCACATGTTCTTCCCCACCAGCGACGCGGTCGGGGCATCGTCCAGAGGGGTGGCGGCGTAGATCACTTCTACCGGGGGACTACTGGCGTATGAGAGTGCCATCGGCTGCGGGCCGTGACCGCTCGAAGCGCTGAAATTGGTGTAGTAAGCGGTGTTCCAGTCATTGACGATCACCAATCCGTTCTCTTTGAGCTGCTGCCAGTAAGCGATATATCCTTCAGCGCCATACTCGGCGATGGTGGCGAATAGAAAGGCTAACCCGGTGGAGCTGTTGGTCGGGTTCTCGACCACCAGTAGCCCCTTATATTTGGGTTCGGTCAGGTCGGCCAGTGTTTGAGGAATCGCTAAGTTGTGCGCTGCAAAGTAGGCTTTGTCGTAATTGATGCAGACGTCGCCGTAGTCCACTGGCAGGGCGCTGTTGCTGGCATCCAGTTTGAACTCTGTTGGGATCTTTGCCAGCAGGGGAGACTCGTACGACTCGTAGATGCCCTCGTCCAGAGCACGCGAGAGCAGGGTGTTATCCACGCCGTAGAGCACGTCGGCCTGCGGGCTGCCCTTGCTGAGGATGGCGCGGTTGAGGGCAGCACCGGCATCGCCACTCTTGAGGAAGACTAGCTTGACGTTGTTGGCCTGCTCGAAGGCGGCGATCACGTCCGCGCTGGCGGCGAACGAATCGTGGGTCATCACGGTCAAAGTGACTGGCTCATCAGTGGGTGTTAATTTCGCCTGACAGGAAGCCAGTGCAAAACTGACAACTATGATAATGAGGATAAGTTTGTTTTTCATCTCTCCTCCATGGGAGTGGCATGAGTATGGATGCATAAAAGTTTCCCCGCCGCGATTTTGACCGTGGCGTTCTCAGCGGTCACCACGTTGCTGATGCCGCGGCTGCGTTCCGGATAGAGTGTTTCGGACTTGAGCGGGTATTCCAGATTGGTGGTGACCACGCCACTGGCCTTGCCCCACAGCGGCAGCAGCGACACCACGTCGCCCGGCTGGCCGTGAATCTTGGCTGAATCACGGATAATGAAAACCTCTTCGATGCCATCCTCGCAGCGGACGTCGCAATCCACCAGATCGGGCAGGAGCAACAGACTCAGGTTGCCCAACGTCTGGTCCAAGCGGCCACCCAACGCTGCCACAACCACGATTTCACGATAACCCAATTCGCGTGCTGCCAGCAGCGCCAGCTCGAGATCGGTTTCGTCTTTGGCGGGCGGGTAACGCCGGATCTCTGCGCCTGCGGCTTGCGCGCGTTGCACTTGGGCAGGGGTAACCGAGTCCAGGTCACCAACGAGAAGCGCGGGGGCGAGGCCGAGTGCTTCCAGGTGGTTCAGCCCGCCGTCCACGGCGATGAGGAGATCATCCGCGCGCAGGTAGAATTTTAGCCATCTGCTGGCTTTTAGTTCGCCGTTGGCAAAGAGCATGGCTCGTTTTGCAGACATAAAAAATACCCTCCGCCAGGGGAGGGTTGTGTGTTGATTCGTGAATTCCTCCGCCGGCATTATCCGGATCAGGTCATGCGGGTCGAGGACTGTGCGTCCTCCTCTCAGCCCGGCGTTCGGGCTCCCCGTTCTGTTTGATTAAGCGCAGTATAGACGATTGACAGTTGAATGTCAAGCCAGTGATACGAGGATAAAAAGGTGTGTCCTTTTCGGACACACCTTTCGATTTACAGTGCTTCTTTCAATATCCCAAGCAGTTCGGGCTTGCCGATCCTGGCATAGCTACCGAGAGTCCTATCCTGGAGGATCTGGTCAACCATCAGCTCGAGTTTTTCGCTGCCGATGCCGACTTCTTTGAGCGTGACCGGCGCGCCCATCTGCTTGAACAGCGCCTTGGTCTTCTCAATGGCTTCCAGACCGACTTCGTAATCCGTGCGTCCTTTCGGATCGATGCCGAATAAGTTGACGCCGTACTGGCGGTACTTGGCCGGGTGGAACTGGCACAGGTACTTCATGTACGGCGGGGTGACGATGGCCAGCCCGGCGCCGTGAGCGATGTCATAATGCGCGCTGAGCACGTGCTCGATCTCGTGGCAGCCCCAGTCTCCATCCTTGCCCACCGGGATGATGGTGTTCAATGCCATGGTACCGCACCACATCAGGTTCGCCCTGGCGTCGTAATCGTCTAACTTGTTTTCCACAACGAAGACCTGGTCAAAGATCGTGCGCATGATCGCTTCTGCCAGACCATCTTGCACAGGAGTACCATCTGGTAGGGAGAAGTAGTCTTCATAGAGGTGCGAGAGCATATCCACGCAGCCATAGGCAATCTGGTTGACCGGGACGGTGAAGGTGAGTACCGGGTCCAGGATCGAGAAAACGGGATGCATCGCCGGCACACCCGCCAGACCGATCTTTTCCTTCGTCTCCATGTTAGTGATAACAGAGTTGCCGTTCATTTCCGTGCCGGTGGCTGCCAGTGTCAGGATTGCCCCGAGCGGGACGGAACGGGTGGGGTAAGCCTTCCGTTTAAAGAAATCCCAGACCTCGCCTTCATAGGGCACACCCACCGAGATGGCCTTGGCGCAGTCGATGACGCTGCCGCCGCCCACCGCCAGGATGAAATCAATTTTCTTCTCCCGGCAGATACGTATACCTTCATGCACGGAGGTCAGGCGTGGATTGGGCTCCACGCCGGCGAGTTCGTAGACGGTCTTGCCAGTCAATTGGCGCATCACCCGGTCATACAGACCGCTCTTTTTGATGCTGCCTCCGCCGTAGACTAGTAGTACCTTTTGGCCGTACTTCTTCATTTCGTCGGCCAGCTTATCGGTGGTGTCCCTGCCAAAAATGATGCGAGTGGGGTTCTCGAAAGTAAAATTCCTCATTGTTAATTCCATCCTTTATACATGGCCGACGACAGGATGCGTTACGTAAGGTTCCTCGAGATACATAACCTCTTCCTGAGTTAGTTTTACGTCGAGGGCACCAACTGCATCCTCCAGATGAGAGATCTTGGTGGCGCCGATGATCGGGGATGTTATCGGTTCTTTTTGCAGCAGCCAGGCCAGGGCAATATGGACGCGCGGTACGCTGCGTTTTGCGGCAAGCTCGGCCACGCGTTCGATCACCGGTTTGTCTGCATCTGTGCTTGAGCCGTATTTCTTCTTCCCGATCTCATCCGTTTGCGAGCGTAGAGTGATTTCGGCAGTGTAATCACGTGTAAGCCTGCCTGAGGCTAGCGGACTGTAAGGGATCACGCCGATCTTCTCCTCTCGACACAGCGGCAGCATTTCGCGTTCCTCTTCGCGATAGATCAGGTTCAGGTGGTCCTGCATCGAGACGAACCGGCTCCATCCGTGTTTGTCTGAGGTGTAGAGCGCCTTTTGGAATTGCCAGGCCCACATAGCTGAAGCACCGAGGTAGCGGGCCTTGCCGGCTCGGACCACGTCGTTCAACGCTTCCATTGTTTCCTCGATCGGGGTGTCGTAGTCCCAGCGGTGGATCTGGTAGAGGTCCACGTAATCCGTACCGAGCCGTTTCAAGCTTGCGTCGATCTCACTCAGGATGGCCTTGCGCGACAGACCTCCACCGTTCGGACCTTCGCGCATTTTGCCGTGGACTTTGGTGGCAATGATGACTTCATCTCTTTTGGCAAACTCCTTCAGGACTTTTCCGAGTATCTCTTCACTGACTCCCAATGAGTAGACGTTGGCGGTGTCGAAGAAGTTTATGCCCAACTCAATTGCCTTCCGGATGATTGGTCGGCTGGCTTCTTCATTCAGCACCCATTTATGGATCCAACGATTAGCATCGCCGAACCCCATGCATCCAAGGCAGATTCGTGATACTTGCAATCCGGTCGAACCGAGGCGGGTATATTCCATAATTTACCTCATAATATAAAAATTAGATCGACGAGACGAAATCGTGACCCAGACCGAGTACTTCCTCCACCACCGGCATCCAGGTGCTTATCTGGATGTGCTGTGGGCATTTGCTCAGGCATTCCTCGCACTGGATGCACTGTGCGGCTTTCTGATCATCGGGGATCCAATACTTATATTGATTGCGGCTTCCAGCAAGATCATTATACATGGCTGCTTCGTTGTAGACAGCGAAGTTGCGCGGGATGGCGACACCGTTGGGGCAAGGCAAGCAGTATTCGCAGGCCGTGCAGGGAATGGGGCTGAGCGCTTCGAGCAGTTCACGCGCCTGGGGAAACATAGCCAATTCCGCTTCACTCAAAGAACCGATACCCGATTCATTGGCAGCGGCGATGTTTTGCTTTACCTGTTCCAGGGTGCTCATACCACTCAGGGTCACGGCCACCTCGGGCTGGTTCCAGAGCCAGTGGAAGGCCCAGTCGGCCGGGGTGCGTTTCTTCGCGGACGATTCCCATAATGGACGGGTGGCGGGCAGGTCGGCAGCCAGTTTTCCGCCTCGTAGCGATTCCATGATGACCACCGCGAGACCTTTTGAATCCGCGTAACGAAGACCTTCGATGCCGGCCTGGAAATCGACGTCCATGTAGTTGTACTGGATCTGGCAGAAATCCCAGCCGTCGTAGCCGTCAACAATCCGCTTGAAGGTATCGCGGTTATCGTGGAATGAGAAGCCGATATGGCGGATGCGTCCGTCGGCTTTAGCTTTTTCGGCACGTCGCAGCAGACCAAGTTCCTTGATCTTTGTCCAATGGTCATTGTTTAGAGAGTGCAGCAGATAAAAGTCGATGGCTTCATCTTGAAGACGCGTGAGTGATTCGTCTAGAAAACGATCAAAATCTCCTGCCTCTTTGATTAACCACACCGGCGACTTGTCGGCGATGCGCACGCGCTCGCGGTAACCACCCTTAAGTGCCTTACCCAGCGAGGCTTCGCTTTTTTGATCGTGATACACATACGCGGTATCGAAGTAATTTACCCCGCCGTCGACCGCGGTGTGGATCATCTCATCCACTTTTTCCTGGTCGATGTTGGCGGCTTTGCCATCGGTGGTAGGAAGGCGCATGGCGCCGAATCCCAACGCCGAAACTTTCCAATCCAATTTTCCAAATCTTCGGTATTGCATGGTTAATTGTCTCCTTTTTGGGCTAGATGTACGGAATTATAGATCTCAGCCAGACTGACGTTCTTTTCGTTGGCCAGCCGGACACATTCGTCATATTCAGGGATGGACTGGATCACCTTCCCGTTGAGGATCTTGTCTTTCACTGTCAGGTTGCCATAGGCAGTGTGGATCTGACGCAGTTCAAAACGGCCTTCGTGCCTCGCGATCGGCAGCACTCGCAGACCAAGCGTGGTGGTTTCGCGCAAGATCAACTCGGCCAGGGCGGCTTCGTCGCGCCGCAGCGCGATCACCCCCAATAGGGTGGCTGGACGGTTCTTCTTCATCTGGATCGGTGTGAGGTACACATCCTTCGCCCCGGCAGCGAATAACTTATCCATCAGGTAGCCATAGAACTGCGGGTTCATGTCATCAATGTTGCTTTCAATCTGTACCATCTCAGGTGGCTGCTCATTTTTTGTCTCACCCACCAACAGGCGTACAACGTTGGGGGTGGGCAGATCGTGCTTACCCGCACCGATGCCAATGGCGCTGATCTTCATGGCCGGGCGCTCGAAGGTGGCGAGCACCCCCAGAATGGCCGCCCCGGTAGGGGTCACCAGTTCAGTTTCGGCATCTGAGGGAGTCAGCGGCGCGTTGACCATGCGCAGTACTTCGAGCGTGGCTGGAGCGGGCAGGGGGATTCGTCCGTGCATGGTCTCGATGCTGCCCGTGCCGTAAGGCAGGGCGGACGCGTACAGCCGCTCGATTCCCAGCGCTTCGAGACCGATCATGGCGCCGGTGATATCCACGATCGAATCCAGCGCGCCGACCTCATGGAAATGCACCTCGTCAACCGTGGTACCGTGCACGTGCGCCTCCGCTTCAGCCAGCAGGGTGAAAACCTTGGCAGCGTTCGTCTTGACCTGAACGGAAAGGCTGCTGCCGTTGATGATCGCCAGGATATCGGCGAGGTGACGGTGATGCCCGCTTTCAGGCACGATCACCTGCACGTCAGCGGCGCGCAGGGCGCCTTTGCGGATCTCGGTCAGTTTGAGCTCCACTTTTTCGGGCAGGTGCAACCGGTCGATACCTGCCTGCAGGATTTCCAGCGGCAGGCCGGCATCCAACAGCGCGGCCAGAAACATGTCGCCGCTGATGCCCGAATAACAATCTGCGTAAGCAATCTTCATTTTTTCCTTTATTTGATCAATCCTGCACGCTTTAGCCAATCGCTGACGACCGCCTCGGCCGATCTTGCAGCCGAACCGCGAATGGGTAACCCACCTGCCACGATGGCTGTCGGGCAAAGGCGTGCGATGTCGCGTTCACTTCGACCCATGGCGCTGCCCTCGTGGGTGCAGTAGGGCAGGATCGTCTTGCCGCTGAAGTCATACGCTTCGAGGAAAGTGAAGACGGGCATGGGCATGGTGCTCCACCAGTTGGGATAGCCGAGGATGATCGCATCATAGTCAGCCATGTTGGTAACTTGCGCGGTCAGCATCGGGCGTGCATGAGCGTTTTGCTCTTGTTTGGCGATATCCACCACGGTGTTGTAATCCTGCGGGTAGGATTGTACCGGCTCAATAGCGAAAAGGTCACCACCAGTCAGTTTTTGGATTGTTTCTGCCACAATCCGGGTGTTGCCTGAGTGCGAAAAATACGCGATCAATGTCTTTGCATGATTACTTGCCATTTTTTCTCCCTGAGAACCAGATTAGTTGATGATCAGTATCGCGTTCCAACCACGTTGATCTTCGCCATGGCGTCATCAATGCGTTTGATGTCTTCCGCAGCCAGCTTGATCTCCAGTGAACCGAGGTTTTCCTGTAATCGTTCCAGCTTGCGCGAACCGGGGATGGGCACTATCCAGGGTTTCTGCGCCAGCAGCCAGGCCAGCGCGATCTGTGCAGGGGTGGCATTTTTATCCTTGCCGATCTCTTCCAGCAGGTCAACCACCACCCGGTTGGCCCTGATGGCTTCCTGAGTAAAGCGAGGATTGCGCGCGCGGATGTCATTCTGGGCAAAGGTGGTATTCTCATCGACCTTTCCGGTGAGGAAGCCGCGTCCAAGCGGGCTGAAGGGTACCAGACCAATACCGAGTTCTTCGAGCGTGGGCAGGATATCGGTTTCGATCTCGCGAAACCAGATGGAATATTCGCTCTGTAATGCGGTCACCGGCTGCACCGCGTGCGCGCGGCGGATTTGATCGGCGTTTGCTTCGGATAGACCAAAGTGTTTCACCTTGCCGGCCTGGATCAGATCCTTGACCGCGCCGGCCACCTCTTCCATGGGGACGGCTGGGTCGGGGCGGTGCTGGTAGAAGAGGTCGATGGCATCCACGCGAAGACGCTTGAGCGAGGCTTCAGCAACGCGTTTGATCTGCTCAGGTCGGCTGTCGAATCCGGAACCAGGTCGTGGGCCGCCTATCTCGGGGTCATGTTTGAAGCCAAACTTGGTCGCGATGATCACCTTGCCTTTGAAGGGCTGGAGGGCTTCACCTACCAACTCTTCGTTGGTAAAGGGCCCATAAACCTCGGCGGTGTCGAAGAAGGTTACGCCCAGGTCGACGGCTTTGTGCAGGAATTCGACCATTTCTTTTTTATCGGTCGGATGATCGCCAAAGCTCATGCGCATGCAGCCCAGTCCGAGAGCGGAGACTTCCAATCCGCTATTACCTAAAATCCGTTTTTCCATTTCACTACTCCAGGTTAATGCTTAATTTCTTTTTCGATTTCCATGATCTTATTGTCATAAAATTCGATTTTGTAGTTTAGCAATTCAAGCGTTTTCTGCATTTCGGCAATGCGCGCCTTGAGAATCTCGCGCTGTTCCACGAGAAGTTCCTTTCGCGCGTTCACGGTGCGATCGCCTTGTTCCAACAGGGAAAAGTACTCGATGAGTGTTTCGATGGGTAGCCCGGCATTCCGCAGGCAGCGAATAAATTCGATACGCTTTATATCGACCTCGGTGTATTCGCGAATGCCGCCGCCATTACGGGGCACCGGGGGAATCAGTCCGATGCGCTCGTAGTATCTCAATGTGTCGGGGGTAAATCCGAATTTCTCGCTCACTTCGGCAATTTTCATGGTTCACCTCACGCTTATAGTTTAGCACCTGGAGTTCACTCCAAGTCAAGGGATTTGGGAAAATTGGTGGCTTGTTTATTGCGATCATTGATTCGTTTTATGATAAAGTAAAAATCGGTTTGAGAGATTACATTTATTGAGGAGCCGTGAATGTCGATCATCCACATGGATATTGAAGCAACGCTGCAATGTGCCAAACTGCTGGATCAAATCTGTGCTGATGGGCAACACTTGATCGAGAACACAGCATCCAATCTCAGGGGAATGGATTGGTCAGGCCCCAGTCGCGAGAATTTCATGGGGGAAGTGGAACGTCTGAAGGCTTCTTTTGAGCGAACAATGCAGAGCGGGATGGACCTGAGCCTGCGTGTGTCGCGTGAGGTGGCGGAATGGCAGAGCGCAGATGATGGTACAAAGTACGCTGACGTCCTGCCGGTGATCACCCCCGATCCATCTCCGGTGGACGACGGCGGTGATTTTGGCGAGGTGTTAGGCGCGGTCGACACGAATGGTAACCTGAGCGATAAACCTGGATTGGTTGACTGGCTCAAACAGGTCTTTGATGTTATCAAGAGCATATTTGGAAGAGAATCGGCCAAGGGTATCTTTGCAAAATTGTTACAGGGGTTGGATACCCTGTTTAAGGGCGGCGAATTGGCGAAATCGTCCAGTGATATTCAAAGGTTATCCGATAAATATATTGAAATGATGAATCAATATGGCACTTCCGACCCACGCACACTGGCAGCCCGTCGTGAGTACAGTGGCGCAGAAATGGAGCAACTCTTCAGCGTCTCTGGTATCCCCGTCGACTTCTTTGCCAAGCTGGGTGGTAAGTGGGAAGCCTTGATCGATTCTTACGAGCAGGCCAAGTACGAGGGTCCAGACTTGTTTGACGGCATGAATTATTTCAATCCACCGTCGGTGGAGTAAGAAAGGTAATATTTTGAGAACCAATGGTTTTCTCCGGGGATAATTGTTATTCTGTTGTAATCGTCTAGGATCATGTAGGAAAATAGACTCTTTTGTCAATTATCCTACATAAATCTTTGGAGTATAAGGATTGTTCTTAAGTATGCAACACGTAAAAATCTGGCTGGAGGGGTTCAAGGAGAACTTCGTGGAATACTTGAAGTATTATATATAGAATTCAGGGTACGCCGTCGGCGTACCCTGTTAAGTTGTGTGTTCTATGCTTCTGTTGTTATATGCTCTCCCGCAGTCTCGGGGACCTTACTCATGGCCAGGCTGGAGGCGATCATCAGCACGGCGCTGACCGCGAAAAGCACGGTCCAACCAATCAAAGAGCCGGGTTTCATATTGTTGAACCAGTCGATCATCGGACCTTCCAGGCGCGCCACTGCCGCTGACCCCGCGGTGGCCAGGTTGGTGAGGCCCATCAGCTTGCCAGCTTCCGCGCCGGATGACATCTGATTGGCCATGGCCCAGTTGGTGCTCATGAAGATGCCCAGTCCCACGCCCATCACCGCTCCGTAGCCGATGAGCTGCGCCGGGGTGTTGGCGAAGATGAGCAGCACTGCTCCCACAGCGCCGATGAAACCGGAGACGATGTGGATGCGTTTACGCCCGTAACGGTCACCCAACCAACCGGCTAGAAGGGTGAAAATGATGAGCACGATCACGAAAGCACCCATCACGAATTGCACAAAAGAAACCGCGTCCTGCTCGGGGAATTTGTCGCGGATGAAATACTGCGCGAACGACTGAAATCCGTAAATACCAACCAGGTACAGGAAGCGGCTGAAGATTAGTGTCCAATAACTCTTATTACCGCTACCGCCGGTCTTGAAGTTGAAGACATCCTTCCAGAGTTCTTTCCACTTGACCGGTTCCGGTTTAACGGTGGTGGCGCTTTTTTCATGTGACCCCAGCAGAGTGAGACCGCCAAACACCACCATGAAGCCGATGATCGTAAGGACGGATTTTTTGGGATCGGCGTTGGTACTGCTGATTAGATGCCCCATCAATAACGAAGAAATAATGATGCCAAGCATATCCAGAGAGGTTTTGATGCCGCTTGCCATACCCAGTTGCTCTGCCGGTACTTCATCTGGCAACAAGCCTTGCGTCGGGCCGTGGGCGATGTTGGACATCACCTGCAGGCCGAGGTAGCCAATGAAAATGGCGGGCAGTCCAGCGACAAAAGCCAGGATCCCCAAAAATACCAGGTCGCCCAGTGTGCCGAACCAGATGAACGGGCGGCGCCGACCGATTTTTGAGGACCACTTGTCACTGAGCGCGCCGGAGAGCGGTTGGATGATCATGGCAAGGATCAGGCCGAAGAACGTCAACAGTCCCAGCCAGGTGTTCTTCTGCGTGGAAGGCACGTAGTTCAACAACACGGCTGGCAGAATGGTAACATGCAGGCTGTTCCACATGAACGACAGCCCGATCCAGTAGGCGTTGAGAACAAAGAGATACCAACCGCTGACTTTCTTATACATTGACTACCTCCGGTGTTGCGCGTGATGAATCAAAGGTTGCGTTTGAAAAACGCGGTCACTCGCTTGATATATTCATTGCCAACGAAATCTTCAATGTTACGGTGCCCGGCTTGGGGAACCACCCAACATTCACCATTTTCTCCGGTTTTTCGTACCATATATTCCAGTTCATCCATGCGGGTGTGGGGATCTTTTCCACCGTGGATGAATAACACTGGCAATGGCGCTAGCTTTGAAGCCAGATAGTAAGGTTCGTGGGTAAACAGATTTCTTCGGGTGAGGATCGACATCCCCAGCACAATTATATACGCAAGCCAGATATTGAGCGGGCAGGGGATATGTTTTTCATGCAAATCGGCTGCGATAGCCGTGGTCAGCCGCGCTGGACCGCCGTCGGAGATCAGCGCTTTCACCAGACCAGGGTGTCGTGCTGCGGTCAGCAAGGCGACGCGTCCGCCCATCGAGAAGCCAAGCAACCCAACCGAGCGACTGCCCTTTGCTTCGGCGTAGCGGATGGCGGCCAGACAGTCCTGCACTTCGAGCGCGCCGATGCTCGTAAGGGTACCGTGGCTGCGACCGTGCGCGCGGAAGTCGAAGTAGAGCAAATTGAAGCCGGCATCGTGAAGCCCTCTGGCGTATTCCAGGTCAGGGTCGCAACTCCCGCCGTATCCGTGCAGGCAGATGATCGTGCGTTTCGAGCCTTCTGCGAGGATCCACCAACCAGCCAGGTCAATGCCATCTGCAGTGGTGAAGGCATCGTCAATAAAATCCAGGCCGAAATAGCCTGGATCGAGGATTACTTTTCGCGATTGTCTTTTGACTACTTGATAAGCCATCATAACGGCTGCCAGTAATGTGACGGCAAGAATGAGAAGCAGCCAACCAGCGAAACTCATGCTTCCTCGGGTTTTGTGCGGAAGACGATATCCCACAGGGGTGAGCTGACGCCGAAACGCTTGTCGGGAGTTTTATAGTGGTGCTGCATGTGGTAGCGCTTGATGTTTTTCGCCCAACCACTGCGCATGGGGAAGTGGTGCGTGGCATAATGGGTTAGATCATAAATAAGATAACCGGTGATTAAGCCGGAAAAGATCGGTACCATCCAGTGAGGGACATTGAACAGCAAAGAAAAAACGAGCGTGAACAAACCGTAGAAGATCAGCGCAAGCGGAATACTTACCACCGGTAGCATCACCAGGCGAGTTTTAATTTGCGGCTGAACGTGATGGATGCCGTGGAACAGGAAGGTGACGCGTTCCAGAGTAGGTGTTTTGGGTGGGAAGTGGAACACGAAGCGGTGCAGTAGATACTCTGCCAGGGTCCAAAAGAACAGGCCGCCAAGGTAGCCAATAAGGATGTAGAAAGGGAACCCGGTGACTGCGGGGTGCAGGATGGATGAAACAAGGAAGTAAGCCGCGATGGGAACCCAAATGACGCAAACGGCGATGGGACTGATGTGGGTGAAGAACTCAAGAAAATCGGATTTGAACAATCGGATCGGATTGTCGCTGAAATCGGTCGGTAAATGGGACATACTTCACCTCCAAACGATAATTTGCATCATTGTACAATAAAAACCAATGGAGAAGATACCCGAGTAAAAAAGACGCCGGGCTTCTGATATCGAAACCCGGTATCTGCACTTCTACTTTTTGCAAATTTCAATTCGATGGATGGAGAGGCCTCCGGCATGGTAGCTCAATAATTGCCGATTGAGGTCCACTTCAAAGCTACCGTCGGAAATCTTCACTTTGTAACCTTTGCCGTAGTGCAATGCGGGGAAGAAGATCTCTGTTGGGGCAGTGATGACCGGGTCGCTCTTGAATTCAAAGACGAAATGGCTACTGAATGGGTCGAACTTGAGCAGGGTCGGCTCGCCCGCGGTCTTGATCGGATATGGCCGCGCGAATACGCGGATACCCCGCCCGCCGGAGTTTATGTCAGATGGATCTTTTTGCTGGTCACGGCTGAAGAGTGACAGGTCTTCATCATTCCACAGGTCGCCGTGTGCGTTGGTATTGTCGGGGGTGTAATTCCACAGGGTGAAGCTGAGCAGGTTATCGTCCAATGCTTGCAGATCACGTGCCAGCGCTTTCTCCTGTGCTTTAAAATTACCGGTGCGATACGCTTTGCGTTTGTTCAAATCGAATGGAATACCAACCTCGCCAATGATGGTGGGTAGATCGCCCATTTTCTCGATGGCTTCTCGTTTTACCAGCGCGTGCGTGCCGGCAAAGACCTTGCATACTTTCTTCGCTGTGATGGCGATGGTGTCAGTTAGTGTGTCGTAGCCCATCCAGGGGATGAAGGTCTTGAGAACCAGCACCATGTCGTCGTACCAGTGGGCGGCATAGGCAGATTTGGTCAATTCACCCGGTGCGTATTCTGGCGAATGGGTGTTGGGTACGGTCTCGATGAAGATCATCGCGTCTCTGTCCACCGAGCGCACCATTTCGGTAAAGCGGGCGACAAATGGTTTGAAGTAATCACGGTTGAAATCAACTGGTTTACCATTAACCGCGCTGAAGTAATCGGGTTTGACCAGGATGGGATTGCCGGCCTGGTCGACCGTCCAGACGCCAGCTCGCAGCCACGGACATTGATATCCGTCTCTGAAAAGTGAAACTTTACCCGGGTTGACCAGTTCCGCGCCTGCCTTACGCGGATTGAGCATGCCGCGCATGAAGTCGATGGTTTGCGGGTAGCCGGAAGCCAGTTGGAACGACTGCCACGGACTGGGCGTCAGTCCCATCTGTGTTTCGCCGAATTTCTTCGTCAGATCACTCAGACCGATGTAGCCACTGGCAGGCTCGTTGAGCGTGTCATAGCCGATTATGTTAGGTAAACCTTTGAGTTTTAGCGCGACTTTCTTGATTGCAGCAAAGTAGTGCCCCTGCAGGTATTCCTGCACGGGGGTACCCTCCACTTTGCAATCCGGGGCGAAGTCATTACCGGCAAAGAAAAGCGTGTACATGGTCGCCGCAGCGTATTTGGCGTTGTTGGTGATCCAGATCATGCGAGGGAAAGGATCGCCATGCGTTTGGTGGACGATTGCCGCGCCGGTTTCTTTGATCTTTGTGATGTCCATGCCGAGAATATTGAAAGTCCAACCTGGCGCGCCGTCACCGCCTGAAAAGCGCGACCACACGTCTTGGTGCGGGTCGATGAACAGGTTCAAGCCATATTCCCCTGCTTTTTTCACCACTTTATAGAGATAATCAAGGTATTCCTCGTCGTATTTGCCGGGTCCTTCATGTTCAATGGCTTCCCAGGTGACTAAAAAGCGGATGAAATTCACGCCCCATGCTTTGAGGCGCGCGTAATGTTCGTCGGCTTCTTCCAAAGGAAAGGGACGGCCAACAAAGCTCACATTTTTCGTGTCGAAAAAGCCTTCCGAACGATAAGTGGCGCCGTCTGGTTTGGTAGGCACTTTCGAGCTACCGCTCAGATTAACGCCGCGCAGCAGTAAAGTACGGCCGCTCTCATCGACAAACCAGGATCCCCTCGTCTTGATCATTTGGCTTTCGCCTTCTCTTTATTTGCGTTTCGGGTGACCAGCCAGGCGAGCAGCGCTGCGATACTGGTCAGAACCAGCCCGACTGTGCAGATGAACAACACTTCGATGAGACTGAGCATGCCCAGGAATTCGAAAAGGTAATTTGGTAGAGTCCAGGTGAGTACAACTCCATTGATCACAAAGGAGAGTATCGCCGGTAGCCCGTTGATGAACGCGGTAGTCAGCACGAGCCCAAGCGTCATGTGCGCGGCTTGCCCCGGAGTCATTCTGAAGTAACGCCGATCCAGGAAGATACATAGCCAGGCAAACGCCAGGACGACCGCGGCGGTGATACCGAGGTACATGATTAACTCAGTTTCGCTGGTGACTGAAGCAAGTGAATACGTTTTCTGGTCGTAGACGCCGTACCGATAATTGAAGAGGAAAGCGAAGACCAATCCAGCAATAATCCAGGCGCCGCTGCCTTTCTTGAAGTTCTTGGTCAGCCACAGAACGCACAGAGCCAGGAATACCGCCGCGATCAGCGCGCGCGGGATTCGTTCAGAAAACTCCTTGTTTTGGCGGAGTTGCGTTAAAACAGACTGGTATTGGCTGACGTCCGATCCGGTGGGGATTCGCGATGACTCAAGGGATATTCCGATCGCTTTGGCATAAGCGCTAAGCAGGTTGGTTTGCTGCATTTCGATGGTACCGGGTAAAGCGTCAAGCACGGATTGGTCGAGTTTGAGCATTTCTGTCAATACAACGCCCTGGGTGGAAGCAGGCAGGCTGACGCCGAGCAACGCCGCCACGGTGGGAGCCACGTCTACCTGGTTCATGTCGGCGTAACTGCCGGGAACCACACTCGCGCCAGCAATGACGAATGGCTCGAGCAGGGTGATGGGGTCCTGACCGCCGTGTCCTCCGGCGTCGATTTGTCCGTGGTCGCTGAGAACGACGATGGTGTCTTGGCTGAGGTCAAGGGTGGCGACGATCTGGGCAAGCATGGCGTCGCTGCGTTTGGCGGCGTCCAGCCAGGCTTGCGATGCGGCACCTCCTTCGTGGTGTCCGGCGTAATCCACCTGGTCGATGTGGATCAACACCAACTGCGAATTATTCTCTTTCAGCCAGGGCAGGGCAGCCGCGATCACGTCTTTATCGGCGGCTTTGTCCTCGCCGGGAGTGTAAAAAGAAAAATCAACATCTGATTGCGGAACCAGTTCTTCGAACCAGTAATAGCCTGAAATAGCCGTCTTAAATCCGGCGCGGTGGGCTGCTGAGAAGAGATTATCCTGTGTAAATGTGGGGATCTTACCGTAGTCCAGGTTGAAAACCGGGCCATCATTCAGGTACGGCCAGGCGCCGGTGAGGAGAGTGCTGTATCCCGGCTCTGAAAATGAGGGTGCCTGACTGTGCATTATCGCCGAAGCGCCTGCATCTCGCAGTTTGGCCAGAGTTGGCATCACATCTGTTTTAAGCGAGGTGTCGTAACGCAGCGCGTCAATCAGAACGATCACCACACGCCGTGTTGAGGCCTTGCCGAGCGCAGCACCCGGGGTGGGAGCGGAATTTTTAAGCGGAGAACGATACAAGTAATTAGATGCGATCATGCCGGTCACCCAGAAGTAACAACCGGCTGCGATTGCGACACAGAGTAGAACCTTTAGAAAAATGGATAAGAATTTTGACATGAAGTATCCTTTGGGGGCGAATCGATCATCTATAAATTTTATCAGGATACGTCGAACTGGCGGAACCAATTCGAGGCATCCTGATTAATTTCCGTTATGGAGGAGAACTTAGATTTTTTCCATCGTCCGGCTGGCACGGATGTCAATGCCCGTCCCCAGCACGTTCTCTATCACCACCTGATCCACTTTTACCGGCGTTTTGATCTCGACGTTGCGCAGCACTTTGAGAAGTTCCGGGATACGCGGCTTGGGAAAGGGAGCCGACGTATAGACGGGCATAAGCGGGTGAATACCGCCGCTGATTCGCACCGAACTCGCCACCATGCGGCGCGGGTCGGTAAGTTCCTGACGGGCGTACTCGTGGCCGCGTTTGCAGCCATTGATCACCGAGACGACCGTATCACCGTCGCGGGTCACTTCTAGGGTACAGCCCTTGGGGCAGGTGGTACAGATTACTTTCTCCATCGTAGTTGACATCGTTTCCTACCTTTCCACCACGGCCACTGTGAGTTCCGGGGCGGCTTTGACGACATCCAGCAGGTCTTGCTTGAGGTTGATCGTCACCATTTCACCCGGGCGGGCGTAGGGTTCACCGTGGCGCGTGATCAGGTTGTCGCCGCTGCGCACTTCCACCCATACCGGTTTCTCAATGGGACGGGTGACGCGCATCTGTAGGCGGATGTCGCCGTCAGCCAGATGATCCGGGTGCAGCGTTTGCGGCACCACGTAACGAACGTTATCGGCGGCTTTGACCGGGATTACTGGCGATTCGGCCAGCTTACCCTTCTGCGCCAGGATGGCAGCGGATTTGCCCGCAGTCAGCCCGGCCTCGGAAACCCAGTCCACCAGGTCGTAGACGTGAACAACGTTACCGGCGGAAAACACGCCGGGTACGCTGGTCTGGAAGCCATCGTCTACGTAAGGCCCTGCGGTGATGGGGTCTATGAGAACGCCTGCCTTGCGGGAAAGTTCATTTTCGGGGATGAGACCCACCGAGAGGAGCAGCGTATCGCAGGGGATGATCTCTTCAGTGCCGGGGATGGGATTCCATTTATCGTCCACGGCGCAAGCTTCGATAGCCTCGACGCGGTTCTTGCCGATGATGTTCTTGACAGTGTGTTTGAGTTGCAGTTCGATGTCGTAGTCCATCAGACATTGTACGTAATTGCGGGTAAGACCGGAAAGATAAGGCATCACCTCGAGCACGCGTTCCACTTTGGCGCCCTCGAAGGTGAGGCGGCGCGCCATGATCATGCCGATGTCGCCCGAACCAAGGATGACGAAGTTCTTGCCGGGCATGTAACCTTCAACATTCACCCAGCGCTGCGCCGTCCCCGCGGTGTAGACTCCAGCCGGACGGGTGCCTGGCAGACGGACCTGGGCGCGCGTTCGTTCGCGGCAGCCCATGGCCAGTACCACGGCCTTTGCCTCGATCTCGAGGAAGCCGTGTTGCTTGCTGGTGGCGAAGATGTGTTTGTCGCGGGTGATCTCGAGCACCATCGTGTCGAGCAGGAATTCGACCTGGGCCGCGTAAGCCTGGTCGATGAAGCGTTGCGCGTATGATGGACCTGGCAGGTCTTCCTTGAAGGTTTCCATGCCAAAGCCATTGTGGATACATTGTAATAAGATGCCGCCCGGTTCCAGATCGCGGTCGATGCAGAGCACGTCCCCCGCGCTGTTCCTCTTGGCGGCGATGGCGGCGGCCAACCCACCCGGACCCGAACCGATGACGACCACGTCGTAGCGTTCTTTACGTGTCATATCAGGCCTCCACTTCTTTGGTCGGGCGGAACAAGAATTCGGAACCGGGACCTTTTTTAGTAATCGTCAGCGGGGAGACCCCCAGCTCGCGGGCGAGGATATCGACTACACGGGGCATGTCGAACGAACCCAGGCAGCGACCCGTGCCCAGCCAGGTGCGCCGTTTGATGGCATCGTAGGTGCGGGCGGGCAGCGGCGCGTGGATTTCAGCCACGATCTCGCCCTCGGTGATCATTTCGCAACGGCACACGATGCGACCGTAGCGCGGATCTTTCTCGATCAGTGCCGCCTGTTCCTCGCGGCTCAGATGGTTGAAGCGCGGACGCGCCGGGCGGATGGGGTTGAAGCTCTTCTTCTCCACCAGTTTTTCTCCGGCGTCGCTGAGCATCTGCACTACATATTCAGCGATGGCAGGTGCGGAGGTGAGTCCAGGGCTTTCGATGCCCGCCAGGTTGATCAGCCCCTTAACTTCTTTGGCAACTTCGATGAGAAAGTCGTGTGAATAATCCACGTTGAGCGAACGGGCGTTGCCAGTGGCGCGCAGACCCGCGAAGGTGGCGATGATGGCGCGCGGACTGATCGAAGGCACCAGTCGCTGTGCTCCAGCCCAAATCTCAGCCAGGCCGTCGGCGGTGACTGCTTTGTTGCCCTTCTCGTTGATCGAGTTGGAATTGGGACCTACCAGAGTGTTGCCGTGGGTGCTGCCCAGCACAAGGATGCCCTTGCTGTTCTCATTGGGCACCGGGAAGAGGATGTTATCGATCTGGATCTCGCTCTTATCGAGGATGTAATACTCGCCGCGGCGCGGGGTGATCTTGAAGTCGGGGCGCACCCCAGCTTTGTGCATGATGTCGTCGCTGTAGGTACCGGCGGCGTTTATCACCCAGCGGCAGCCAAAGTCACCAAGGTTGGTACGCACTCCCTTGATCATCATGCCGTCCATGATGAAATCCTGGAAGGCGGTCTCTGTGAGCACTTCCACGCCGTTCGCCATGGCATTTTCGAGGGGGGCGATGCACGCGGCGAACGGATCGACCATGCCGCCGGTGGGGGTGAAGAGCGCGCCCTTCACCGCCGGGTTGACGCGTGGTTCGCGCTTCTTCATTTCGTCGCCGCTGATAATCTCGGCCGGAACTCCGTTCTTTTTCGAGCGTTCCATTAGAGCGTCCAGACAGCTCAAGTCCTCGTCGATGGCCACGATGTAGGCACCCGTGCGTTTGAATGGGATACCCAGCTCCGCAGAGAGCTGGTCCCACATCGGATTCGCCAGGCGGTTCATCTGCGCCTTGAGCGTGCCGGGCATGGGGTCGTGACCGGCGTGGATGATGGCTGAATTGGCCGAGCTGGCACCGGCGCCGATGTCGCTGTTCTTCTCGATCAGCAGCACCTTCAGCTCATACCTGGCCAGCGCGCGTGCCGTCATGCAGCCGATCACCCCTCCGCCAATAATGATCACGTCGTAAGATTTCATAAGCAAATATCCATTTTCTGGAATCAACCCTGCCATGCGGCAGGCTGTTTCTATTATAGTAAGGTTGGACAGGGATGGTGGTGAATTTGCACAAATGTGCAGCAGCTCAACCTGGAAGATGATAGAATAAAGCAAGAAGTTTCACAATGTCTGCACAAATGTGCAATAGATGAACGAGGTGTAAAATGGATGATCGCGAAAAGAGCTCCGACGCGCTGAAGGTGGCGCGCATGTACTACTATCAGAACATGACCACCGAAACCATCGCGCGCGAGATGAACGTGTCGCGCTCCACGGTGTCGCGCCTGCTTACCTTTGCCAAAGACCACGGACTCATCAACATCCAGATTGTCGACCCCAACGAACACCCGCAGTTGCTGGAAAAGAAGATCGTCGAGCACTTTGGCATCCAGCGAGCCCACGTGGTGCCCGTGCCTGGAGTGGCAGGGGAGGGCGAATGGCTCTCTCGCGTGGTGCAGTACGCCGCCAGTTACCTCAACTCGCTTTTCGATTCCAACATGGTCATGGGCATCGCCTGGGGTACCACCATCAGCGGCATCGCGCGGCATCTGTTGCCCAAAGCCACCCATAATTCGCAGATCATCCAGCTCAACGGCGCGGGCAACACCCAGTCCATGGGCATCGAATATGCTTCTGAGATCATCGTCCGCTTCGCGCAGAACTACCAGGCTGTCGCCAACCTGTTCCCGGTGCCGACCTTTTTCGATTACGCAGCAACCAAGCAGGCGCTCTGGAAGGAGCGCAGCATTCGCAGGCTGCTTGACTTGCAAAACCAGGCGGACTTGCTGCTCTACAGTATCGGCGCGGTGAACGCCGGCGTGCCCAGCCACGTCTACAGCGCGGGCTATCTGGAACGCGCCGACCTGAACGAGCTCAAGCGCCTCGACCTTGCTGGAGACATCGCCACCGTCTTCTTCCGCGGCGACGGCAGCTTCAACGGCATCCCCCTCAACGAGCGCACCAGCGGTCCGGCACTGGAGTTGTTCCAGCGCAAACATGGCATCTGCGTTGTCTCCGGGGCTGCCAAGGTCCGTGGGCTAGCAGCCGCGCTCAAGGGTCACCTCATCACCGAACTCATCATTGATGAACCCACCGCAAGGAATCTGGTAGAGGAGTATATCCTGCCCGCGGGTGGATGAGGTGAAAACTTCTAAAGAGAGAATTGTCACCCGATAATTAACCCATTGTTATTCATACACGAACCCTCTCCTATCCGAAGGATGGGAGTGGGTGCGGTCTTAGCGTACCCGAGCGCAATTTGCGAGAGGTGCACGGGAGCGGGCAAAAATACTCATCATTGACGAGCCGCCCCCCAGAAGTTTGGTGGAGGGGTATATACTGTCAATAGTTGGGTAATTTTCTATAATGGGGAGACCGACATGGAAGAAAACCTTAGGTTTCATCGAAAATCCATTAGATTGAAGGAATTTGATTATCGTAGCGCTGGGTCGTATTTCGTTACGATTGCTGCATACCATCGGCAGACAATATTTGGAAAAATCATTGATGGAGAAATGCATCGAAGTAATTTTGGCCAAATAGCATTTGACCAATGGTTTAGCACTTCTTTGATCCGAAAAGAGGTTATTCTGCTGGAAGACGAATTTGTTGTAATGCCCAACCATATCCACGGTATCATCCATATTGATATTCCTGATATTAACGAAACCTGTTTGGTAACCGAAGTAGGGGCGCAGCGACGCTGCGCCCCTACCGAAGACCATACGATTAACGTCAAGCCACATTCATTGGGGGCGATTGTTCGCGGCTACAAATCAGCCGTGACATATGCGATAAACGATCTTCGTAAATCCCGGGGTGCTCTCGTTTGGCAGCGTAATTATTATGAACACATCATTGGCACTGAGAAAGAGTATTTCCAAATATCAGACTACATCATCAATAACCCACTTGCTTGGGAGAACGATATGTTTTACTGTAAGTAAAACAAACCCGGTCGGATTTCTCCAACCGGGCTTCCTGATTACTGAGTGCCTAATTACCAAGGTGCCTGGTTTTGACAACTCTCTATTCTCAACTCTCGATTCTCAGCCATTTCTTGGCGGATACCCTGTGATATCTCTAATCTCGTCGTAGAGCGGATGCAGGCGGTCGTACATTTTACAGTACACACGGTTGTACAGCTCGTCGTAGATCTTATGGTTGGCGGGGATGGGGTCGAAGGACTTACCCTCGTGGCACATCTCCTTCACAGCCACGTCGAAATCAGAGTGCAGCTTCAGACCAACAGCGATGTCCATGGCCGCGCCCAGGCCGCTGGCTTCATAAACGTGCGGTCGGGTGGCCGGGATGCCGAAGATGTCAGCGGTGAGCTGCATGGCAGCCGGGCTCTGGCTGCCGCCGCCTGCCACTCGGATCTGGTCAATGGGGATACGGGTCTTTTTGGTGGTGCGCTCGGCGCCTTCCCGTAGAGCATAGGCCAGCCCTTCGAGTATGGAGCGATACACGTGAGCGCGGGTATGCACGTCGCCGAAACCAATGATGGCGCCTTTTGCTTCGGGACCGGGCACCTTGAGCCCTGGCGACCAGTAGGGCTGCAGCATCAGACCCTGCGAGCCCGGCGCCACGGAATTGACCAGGTCGTCGAACAACTCTTCAGTTTCCACACCACGTTCCCTGGCCAGGCGTTCCTCGCTCATACCGAACTCGCGCTTAAACCACGAGACCATCCAGTAACCGCGAAAGATTTGCGTCTCAAGTGAGTACGCGCCGGGGACGGCGGAGGGGTAGGGCGGGATGAGCGGGATGACCTCGGTGTATTTCTTGAGGGTCACGTTGATAGTGGCGGTGGTGCCGTACGACAAACAGGCGATCTCTGGTCGCACGCAACCAGCTCCGACCACCTCGCAGGCCTTGTCGGCCGCGGCGGCGATTAAGGGCAGCCCCGCCGGGATGCCGGTGGCTTTGGAGGCTTCTGGTGTGATCTCACCCAGCATGCCCGCGGGTGGAACCAGGTCGACCAACAAATCCCTGCTCATGGGCACGGCCTGCCACTTCCAGTCACCCTTGCCGCACCAGTCAAGCTTCTGGTAATCGAAGGGGATGTAGGCCACCTGGTTGCCGATCGAATCGATGAACTTGCCCGTCATCTTAAAGGTGAGGTAACCCGAAAGCAGGAGGAATTTGTGGGTTTTCTGCCAGATTTCCGGTTGGTTTTTCATTACCCAGTTGGCTTCAGCTTCGGCCTGCAAATAGGCCACGGTATCGCTGGCGCCGGCGATCTTGAACAGCAGCCCCCAGATGCCGCCGATGGGTTTTTGTCCGGGCGTGCGGCGCTGGTCCAGCCAGTGGATGGCCGGGCGCAGGGGAATGCCGTTCTTGTCGACATTGATCAGGGTGGAGCGCTGCGTAGTCACCGAAACACCGGCGATGGCTTCCTTGTCTACCCCCTTCATCGTCCACAGTTTCTGACAGGCGTCGCAAACCGCCTTCCAATAGAGGTCGGGGTCCTGTTCAGCCCAGCCCGGCTCGGTGGAAAAATAGGGCTCGATGGCTACTCGTGACTTGGCGATGAGGTTGCCGCGCAGGTCAAAAACCAGCGCGCGGACGGACTGAGTGCCATTGTCGATTGCCAGAAGCAGATCTTTTGACATATTACTCCTCCAGTGACTTGCTCCATTTTTTATCCGCCTGCTCGCGACTCATGTCCAGGCCGAGCGTGCCGCCGGGGTTCATGATGTTGTTGGGATCGAAATGTTTCTTCAGCGCACGGATCACATCCATGGCGGGGGTGCCGATCTGGCCCTCAAGCCAGGGAGAGGTCTGTTTGCCCACACCGTGGTGGTGACTCATGGCTGCGCCGTTCTTTTGGAAGGCATCCAGGATCCCGTATTGCAGGTCGAGGTATTCCTTTATTGTATTGATTTTTGCGATAAAGATAAAGTAAAGATTGCCTCCCTGTGGGTAAGCGTGTGAAAGATGGGTCATGCACACGGTTTGCGGGCGGCTCTTGACGAACTCACGCACTTTGGCGTGCACCTCGGGCATTTGCGACCAGGTGACGGCGCATTCCAGCGTGTCGATGAGGATGCCGAAATCGGCCAGATCTTCGCGCATGTAGGGATCCATGAAGCGGCCCTTCTCCCAGTTGCTCACCACGGGGGCAAAGGAGATGTCGAAGGCGTGATATTTGGCCGCGATACGACGTATCTTGCGGTTGACGTTGGCCGAGAAAGCACGTTCACCTTCAGTATGTCCGAGCAGCAGGCATTTCTGCATGGGCTGGTAACCGGTCATCTTCAAGACGGTATCAGCGATAGTGCCTTCGATGTGATACAGCTTCATGGCCACGTCGGTTTCCTCGGGGTCGGAGAGGCGCAGCACGGAGGGGAAGCCGAATTCACTCTGCATGATCTCTCGGCAGGCTGCTTGGGCGTCCGTCCAATTCTTGAACATGTAGCTGAAGCGGCGGCGGTTTTTGGGCATGTATCGGCTCAGTTTCAACGTCACGTTGCAGAGGATGCCGAAAGCGCCTTCACTGCCCATCATCACCTGGTCGAAATCTGGACCGGTGGCGCTGCGGGGTTGCTCGCAGGTCTTGAACACGCCACGCGGGGTGACATATTCCTGTGCGATCACCATGTCTTCGATCTTGCCGTAATAAGTGCTGTTCTGACCGGCGCCACGGGTGACCACCCAGCCGCCAACGCTGGAATACTCAAAGGATTGCGGGAAGTGACCCAGGGTGTAGCGGCGCTGGGTGCCGAGTTTTTCGGGAGCGTTGTTGAGCCAGTCCTCGAGCTGCGGGCCAGTCATACCGGCTTCAACGGTGATGGTCTGGTCGATCTCGTTAATCTTGACCACTCGGTTCATGTGCACGCTCATATCGATGGAAACACCGCCCTTGACCGCTTCCAATCCGCGCGTCACCGACGATCCGGCGCCATAGGGGTACATTGGGATACGGTTGGCATCACAATAAGCGACCAGTTCCTCAATCTCTTTCTGATCGCGCGGGGCAACCACCACGTCGGCGATATTCTCGATGATGTGTTTACGTAGGCGCATGGCGTCGATCATGCCGCCGCCATAGGCCCGGCTGACGCGGGTATAGGTGTCGGTACGAACGTTCTCCTTACCGCAAATGGAGATGAATTTTTCGATGTGTTTTTTATCCAACTTTACTGGTATCTCGATCTCGACCTTGTCCAGCGCCAGGTCCACCGGGACGAGCATATCGGTGCAGCTCATGTCAAAGGTGTCGAGGATAAGCCGGACCAGACCGCTGTTGGGATGTTTATATTTGGCAGGATCACCCCATTTGAGCAAGGCGCGGTAGGTGCCTTCGGGAGTTGGTTTCTCGTACCAGGTGGGGATGCATTTCACTTTCTTGGTCATGGTGTATCTTTACTCCTTGCCGGTGGGAACCGGGCTGTAATAGGCTTTATATATTTTCTTGTAGCGTTCTTCTTCGCGATTCCAACGGCTGTCGTCCCATCCCAGTTCTGGTTGGGCGATGGTGCGGATGCGATCCATTTGGGCGGCAGCGCCATCTGGTAGTAACATTCCCAGGCGCACACGGCGCAGCAGCAAGTCGTCCAGGTGCTGGATTCCGCTGCACTTGGCAGCCCAGCGCACTTCCGCCCACAAATTGGGTAAGGTTTCGATGTGTTGCATTTCTTCTTTCCTGGAAGTGTGGAGCAGGGTAGGCGTGTCGGCTCCATAACGGCCAGATAGATACGCCATATCCTGGCTGGATATTTCTTTGTTTGTGTCGAAGATCGGCAGGGGATCAAAATAACGCAGCCGCTTCTTGAAATCTGGGTCGCCGGGCAGGTGAGGGGCAGCCAAGGAGAGTGCCTGTTCAGCCATGATACGGAAAGTGGTTAGCTTGCCGCCGGTGACCGTGATTAACCCTTCTTCTTCCCAAACCACATGGGCGCGCGATTCCTTGGAGGGGTCGACCCCTTCACCACTGGTGATGATGGGACGCAGACCGGCAAAAGTAGAAAGCACGTCTTCGCGACAAAGATCGGAGCTACCAAATGTAGCATTCCCGGCTTCAAGGATGTAGTCGATCTCGTCTTCGGTGGCAAAGGGTTCACTGCCGTGGGGTACAGTCTTGTTGTCCAGGTCGGTGGTGCCGATCATGGTTACACCCTCCCAGGGGATGGCGAACATGGCGCGGTGGTCACGCGGATGCAGCAGGGTGACAGCGTGCGCCAACGGCAGGCGTTCGCGCGGGAAGATAAGGTGAGATCCGCGCAGCGGACGGATGCGTGGGGAGGCTCCCACCTGGCCGCGCAGATCATCGCTCCACGGGCCGGCGGCGTTGATGACCACTTTGGCTTTGACCTCCACCTCGCGATCGGATTCGCCGGAGTTATCGCGCAGTACCGCGCCGCAGACTCTGCCTTCACGATTGCGTAGCAGTTTTTCTGCTTTGACGTAATTGATGGCAGTACCACCGTCCGCCACGGCTTCGCGCAACATGTGCAGCACGAGGCGGGCATCGTCCATTTCCGCGTCGAAGTATAGGAAACCGCTCATCAGGGTATCGGCACGCAATTGCGGGCATTGGCGCAGCATAGTCGCCTTTGAAAAGTGGAAGTGTTTCCACTTTGGCGCCATCAGATCGTAAATGATGACCCCAATGGCAAATTGAGTGGCTGTATGCGCGTTGGAGAATACCGGCATCAAGAAACCAAGCGGGGTGACCAGATTTTTAGCTTCGCGCAGCATCCACTCACGCTCCTGCACCGATTCGTGGGTCACATCCCATTGCTTGTTCTTCAGGTAACGAAAACCTCCGTGCACCAGCTTGGATGACCGGCTGGAAGTGCCACTGGCGAAATCGTTACCCTCCACCAACAGGACTTTCAACCCGGCAGCCACGGCACGCCTGAACACTCCCGCGCCGGTGATACCACCGCCAATGACCAGGATGTCCCACTCCCGGTCGATGTCCTTCCAAATTTCGTTACGCCAACCTTTTTCCCACATAAATGACTCCTGAAGAAAGAAATAGGAATTATTTTGAAGCATTTGCTTTGTGCCAGAGTTGAATACTTTCCTGCATCACGTTACGAACAATTGTCTCGACCCGGTCAAGATCGTTCGTCTTCACCGCATCGGTCAATGCCTGATAATATTTGAGCGATGAAGCCCGTGAGGCTGGCTGCGAGAAGTAGATCAAACCGGTGGCCTGATAGAGATCACCAAATCCATTGAAGATGAGGGTAAAGACGGGATTATTGGAGAGTTGGGTGCAAAAAACATGAAAGTTCATATCAAAACGGGTGAAGTCTTCGGCGTTGTCTTTGAGCGAGGATTGCCCCGCGAGGTAACCAAGCACCTGATCCCGGTTGTATTGCACGGCCAGACGGGTGTATTGCGGTGCCAACAACAGACGAATGTTGAGCAGGTTGGTGACGAAATCGGCCGGGAGATACTGCGGAAAGCGCGCGATCGTGCCGAGGATGGTGAGGTTGCCTTCGCGCCAGTAATCGCGCACGCGGGTGGGCTTGCCGTGATGGATCTCAATCCAACCGTCGCGGCTGAGCCGCTGCAGCGCTTCGCGCAGGGTGGGACGGGTGACGCCGAGCTGCTCAGCAAGTTCGCGTTCAGGGGGCAGCGAGGAATTGATGGCGAAGGTGCCGTTCAGAATGGCTTCGACCAGGCGGCTCTCAGTCAATTCTGCGGGTTTGTCGGGGGCTTCCCATTGAGACATCTGTTTCTCCGTTCAATTTGGTAAGAGGTCATACCAGTTGAGATATTGCCATTGTAACAAAACAAATTTCGATTTTCAATAGGTAATTTGTCAGGGTTAATGACATAACCAGATCGGGATCCGTGAGATTTCGGATTGGGTTGTTTGAGATAGAATCAATCAGTAACTTGAGTTTTCCGTTTGCAGGGGTTTTGAGAAAGAGCCAAATGTACATCAATTTTTACAAATTTGGGATCCCGCTCTGGCCAATTGCTGCACTTGCTCTCCTAACGCTGCTGATAGTACTGTGGCGTCGTAAGCGAGGTTGGGGATACCTACTTTGCTTTGCATTCTTTAGGGTTGATCTCATTTGCGCGTTGGATAAGGTGTTTTTCCCCATTGATATCAGCGGACCATACGCTAATGTGATGCGGAACGTGCCGATCAACTCCAATATTAACCTCAAACCATTCTATTTTGGGACTTATGGATTAACTGGCACCGGCCTGGCTGGACTATTGAATAACATTCTGCTGACAATCCCACTTGGCTTTGGGTTAAGTTATGTCGCCCGGGTCAAATTCAGAGACTTCCTAATGATTTCAGCGTTTGTTGGTTCAGGGATTGAATTACTACAGCTTGTCATCTCGCTGCTATTGCGTTATCCCTATCGAGTGATTGATATCAATGACGCCATCATGAATGTGGCTGGAGTGCTGATCGGGTATGCAGTTTTCCGATTGATCGCATGGGCTTACTTGGCTCTTGTTGGACCTGAGAATGAAGATATGAGTGGGTTTGCAAGATTTTTACACGACATTGCCAGGGGTGCTGTATCTGATACAGATACAAAGACTCGGGTATGAATATTTGTTGCGATTAGTATAAAAAACTCCCCGCAAAATCTTTTGCGGGGAGTTGATCTGATTTTTATTTCCAGCTATTTGCAGCTTAATGACTTCATGGCATCTTCCACAGGCCCGATCGCTCCGGGATCGGTCAGGGTGGCGCGGTAATTCTGCCAGATGTTGCATACGCCGGTTTCGTAAACCTTGCTATTGGTGGAGAGGACATTTTGCGAGATGGTCAGAGCCTTTTCCATTTTTCCCAGGTTCAGGTAGGCATCCAGGAAGGGATACCATTCGGTTGGTACCAATGGTTCGAAACCTTTGGATTGGGCTTCCTTGAGTAGGTCGATCGTGCCCTGGTAATCGCCGTACTGGCGCGCCAGTTCAGCCTTTTCGAAGTAATAGCACCAGCCGTGCGCTGGTTCGCTGCCCACCACGTTAACCGGTGGATTAGCTTGATCTTGTTGCAGGATCAGCGCCGGATCGGAGAGTTCGGCGGCATCCAGCATTCCGGGAGTATAGAAGTCGATCAATCCAGTGGGTGGGGTCAGCATTGTATCCATCACCCGCAGGCAATTGGCGCCGTCGTAAAACACCAGAATGCTTTGCGACGTATTCCCTTTGAATGTATATGTTCGGAAATCATCGGTGAAATCGACATTCGGGATCAGGTCTTTAAACACCTTCTGATTGTTGCTTTCGAGTAACGCGTATTTGTAGGGGACAACCCGATCGGCACCGATTTTTCCACCATAAGTCCAGTTCAATTCAGCTGAGAGTGCCTGATCGCTGTAAAATTCGCGGTAAGGCAGCGTCCAAGACATGACGGTTGTGTTCGGCTTGATACCCGGCATACGCCAGACCAGTTGCCAATAGAGATTCGCCTGCTGTGTCCATAGGTTACGGTAGTGCAATCCTTGCGTGAACTGGAAGCCCAGACTGGAAGCCACCAGCAGTGAAAGGAGGATTGAGGCCACCCGGCTGCAGTTTTGGTTGATGATCTCGATCAACGCTACCAGCCAGAGACAGGACACCGGCAGGTAAGCCAGCAGGAAGCGGTCATTGGGGTATTGATTCGCAACGGATAAACCGGCTGCCCAAAATGGCAACATGACAAAAATCAGGGAGAAAGTGGATACCCAGAAGGCCTGTTTGCTCCAATGGGTTTGGTCATCTTCAGTTTTGCTGGAATTAGCGCTTTTCTTCATCCAGAAGAAAATGCCGATGAAGGTGAGTACGATCAACGCCAGGATCACCCAGATCTTGATGCCGTTGGTGGGGTAATTGGTCGCGTCCAGGGTTTGTGTCCAGGTGCCGACGAGCGCGTAGTACGCGGACTGATACACCTGGCGGATGGCATCGAGTATTGTTGTGAGGGGACTGCTCTTCAATTGATCGATGATGGTTACCTTATGGTTCACAGAGGTGAAGAAGAACAGCCGCCAGATCGCGAATGCCAGGAACACCACCAGATAGGCTGCGTAATACTTGAGTGAATGCCAAAACCGTGGCCAAAACCCCTGCGTTTCTTTGCTGATGATCACCCAGATGACCGCCAGCCGCAGCACTTCGAGCCCGTAGAAGAACTCGGAGCCGGCGACGCAGTAGAAAGCCAGAATCAGCGACAGGGGATAATAGATCCAAAAATGCTTCCTGTCGCGCAATGCTTTCACTAGCAGGGTGATCGAAAAGAGGAAACCGGCCAGGCAGGCAAAGAAGAAACTGTAAACCACCACGATCCAGTGTTGGATGAATCCGGGAAAAACCGCTGCCAGCAGCGCCGTCCAGGTATTCTGACGTTTCGCGTTCGGCCAGATGGTGTTCAGCATGCCCCAGAGGGCGTAAGCACAGAGCCAGCGCAGGAACACACCAAAGATCTGCCACACCAGCGGGCTGACGGATCCGCCCAACAAAGTGAAAGCGGCGGTGAAGTAATATCCCATCAAAGGGCGGTCCAACGCAAAATAACTGGTAAACTGGGCCGCGCCAAAGGTTTTACTGAACCAGGTAATATACCAGTCATCCATCATGAGCCCGATGGAGTTGGCAAAAAGTCCAAAACTGACGATTGTCAAAATGATCAATAGAAGTGGGGTAAAACGGTAGTCAAATACCCGATTGAACTTTTTTAGCACATTGCATCTCCCTGTGAGGTTTTCTCTATTATATTCGATTCCACCCTCTCCAATTTTTCGGGATCAAAAGTCAGCAGGCATATCCTGACCATTACGAATAATGTACCTTCATTGTGACTCTCGACACATGCGAAATGCAACTACAAGGATTAAACTGCTAAAAAATTTTGGAGCCATTCATGACCGAGGAAAAGCGCACAGCAAAAAATATTGTTGGAGAGATCTTCTCTCAATTATTGAACGTACCGGTTCTTTCTGGATTGTTTATCACCTACCTGTATTTTCGTCTACCAACTGGTGAACCCAACGCATTTAATGGATACCTCTGGGCGATGGTTTTTGTTTGTCTTTTACCACTTTGTAGCCTTTTCTTCTATATTCCAGTTCATGATGAAGAACGCCACGTGACCGTCCACCGGCAGCGCACCGCAAGTTTCATTCTAATGCTGGTAAGCTATCCCATCGGGTGGGTGATTCTCAATCACATCGCCGCGCCTAAGATCTTCATCGCCGTCGCGGCTACCTATACATTTGTTACGCTGGGTTTGATCTTCTTCAATTTGCTGCTGCGCTACAAGGCCAGTGGTCATGCCGCGGGAGTCTCCGGTCCGGTGGCATCGATGATCTACATCTATGGTATTTTTGCTACTCCATTGCTGTTGCTCCTGCCGCTGGTTACCTGGGCAAGGCTGGCCGCGAAGGGGCATAACTTGTGGCAGACGGTGGTTGGTGCGACTTTGTCGGGGATTATCTCGATTTGTGTCCTTTGGGCGTTTGGTTTTGCGCCTTTCCATGGTTTGATCTGGTAAGAATGCTTTTTGACAGGAACACTATAATAGAGGTATCACTTCGGTGATACCTCTATCTTTTGGATGTTTCAGATGAAAACGAATGTCAAAATCTGGTCGGCGAGAACTCTCATATTCGTGGTCACGTTCTTTAATCTGGAATGTGCGATTTCATTTTTAGCGAATCCGGCAGCGTACGCTCCTGCCTATGAATTAGCTGGCGAGATTGGCAGCGCCATGATCCAGTCACTTGGTTTGCTCTTCATCATGTGGAATGTACCGTATGTGGTGGCAATCATCCATCCGGTGAAACACAAACTTTCACTCATTGAAGCTGCAATCATGCAAGGAATCGGCGTAGTTGGTGAAACCCTACTATTGTTGGGATTCCCCGGCGGTCATCCGATTTTAGCATCCAGTGTGATCCGTTTTATTGAGTTTGATGGAGGGGGTTTTCTCCTTTTGATCGCCGCGCTGATATTAATGCGTGGAAAAAGACAAAAAGATGTGTAAACGGCTGCGATTCCGCAGCCGTTGTTTTTACTTGAAATATCTTTCAATCACGGGGTTGATGGCTTCCCAGTTGGGTAAAAGTACCTGACCGCCGCCTTCGGTCACCCATGAAGTGATCATGGTGTTGCGATCGAAGGTTTGCATGTGGAATCCACCGATTGATGAGCAGAAGACACTGAAGACGATTCGCGGCCAATAGAAGAAAGGCACGTTGCTATCGACAGACTTGACAATTGCATAAGTAACTTTGGGGATCCGCCACCAGTTCTTGGGTTTGAGCATTTGCACAAAGGCTGATTTGAGGAATAGTTGTTGGCGTTGTTGTCGGAAAATATCATCGCTGCCGGTACGGTTTCTCACAAACGTGAGTGCCTCTGGGGAGTTAAGGTGGTGAAATCCGGCCGTCAAACCAGCCATGTCGGTTGGCAGGGTGATATCCACGCCACCCATGGCCTTGACCACATCCTTGAAGCCTTCCACTCTGATCCGAACCGTGTATGGCTCAGACACGTGGAAGTCCTGCGCTACGGTTTGGGCAGCCGCCTTGGGACCCGACCCGGGCTTGTCAATCTCAGCAAAGTAATGGACAGTATTGATACGGTTCTGACCGTATCCGGGGATATCCACGTACAAGTCGCGCGGAATGGATAGCATGTGCACCACCGGGACGACCCCCGGAATCGAGGTGAGGATCATTGTGTCGCTACGGCCCATGGCCGAATGATCAGCCGTAGGATCGATACCAAGTAGCAACACGTTAATCCGCCAGGGTGTGAACAACAAAAGGAACAACACCAGGCCGATGATGATCCATTTCTTCTGTTTTTTGGTTAGCTTGGATGTTTTGACTTCAGTTTTCTTTACGGGAATGGGACGGCAGTCTTCAAGTGAAAATGCAGCGCTCATACCAGTAAATTGGTCGTAATTATTACCACTAAGGTTAGAACTCATTTGTATCTTCTCTCCGGCGCTCCATTTTACTGCGAATATGAATATTATGTGGAGAATTCTTAAGTGGAATTAAGAAGAAAGCCGGGTGAGCGCAAATTCACCCGGCTTGATAGAGAATTCGAGTGAATTAGACGAAGATGATCTGTCCGCCTTCGGACATTTCGATGAATTCCATCGCGCCTAAAACCTCTGCGCCATCCACCAGGTCAGCCTTGGTTAATTTCATCATGTCCATAGACATCTTGCAGCCGTAGAGATGAGCGCCGGCATCCTGGATCAATTGAACGAATTCACCCACGGGAGGGAAGTCGAGTTTGGCGATCTCTTTACGCATCATCCAGGTACCCATGGCTGACATGCCGGGAATGGCACCGAGCCATGTGGGAATGTGGAAGGATGGGTGCATGGAGGGATTCCCTACCATGGCAACATTCAGGTGGTCCATCTTCTTCTTGTTGATGATATCCAATCCCCAAAAAGTGAAGAACACGTTGACCTCCACGCCAGACATACGTGCGGCATTGGCCAGAATCAATGGAGGATATGCCATATCCAGTGATCCTTTGGAGGCGATGAGGGAAAGCTTGCGTACGGTTTTCTCAGCCATTACAAATCTCCTTGTCAATGATCAGGGATTAGATGCAGCCGGTGGGTTTCTTTAGGCCGGCAACTTTGGCAGCCAGTTTGCCCGGTCCACCCGGGAAGAGGCTGTACAGTTCTTTAGTATCGACATCAGTGTTCTTGGTGATATTGCGTAGGGTGGGAGCTTCGCCTTTTGTTTGCCATTCATTACGGGCGTAGTCGATTACCACCCAGTGACGCGGGTTAAGGGTGATACCTTCGCGTTTAGCGATGGCTTCAGCCACTTCTTTTGTCCAGGCATTGGCGTCTTCCATGTAGCCATCTGCGTCGAACTTGACTGAATCGAGAACATTTGCCATTTTTTACTCCTTTTGAATAGTAATTGTTTACCATGAACAAGCGGGGATTTTTATAGCCTCTTAATTTAAGGACGTTTGCCTACCATTGAGAATTTCGCGGGTAATGGAATTGGCAGCCCATTGCACATGAGGTTCCAGTACATCCATTTGAATCCCAACTTGCCCATGTGATTGAGCCAGCTCTCGCCGAGCAGCTTCATCGGGCCAATGCCGGGCAGCGGATACGCTCCGGGGAGGGGTTCAGTGTCAAAGCTGAAGTCAATAAGCAGGGCTTTGTTGAACCCGGATTCAATGAAGCAGGAAACATGGCCATCATAATCAGGTTGCAATTCTTCACCACGGAGCGAGCGCAGGATGTTCTCAAACAGCACATCCGACTCGAAGTGCACGGTCGCGCCGGCTTTCGATGCGGGCACGTTGGCTGCATCGCCGATCACCCAGATGTTTGGCCATTTGACGGATTGCAGCGTGTTCTTGTTGGTGGGGACAAAATTCAGGTCGTCGCCCAAACCCGAGCGACCGATCACATCAGCGCCCATGTTGGTTGGGATGGTTACCAGCAGGTCGTAGTCAATCGCACGCCCGTCCCAAGAACTGATGGTATTCTTGCCTGAATCCACCGCGCTTACGGCAAAATCAGGTTCAACATGGATCCCTTTGCGCCCAAGAAAATCACCCAACACCGAGGCCGCCTTGGGTTTGGTGAAAGCGCCCGGCAGCGGAGTGGTGTAGATCAGGTCTACCTTGTCGCGTATGCCACGCTGTTGGAAGTAATAATCGGCCAGGAAGGCAAATTCGAGCGGGGCCACCGGGCATTTGATGGGCATCTCGGCAATATTGATGACCAGTTTACCGCCCTGGAATTTATCGAGAAAATTGTGCAGCGCTACCGCGCCTTCGAAGGTGTAGAAGTCAAAGATATTCTTATGCCAACCGCCTTCTTTGAGACCTTCGATCTCCTCGGGGTGGATGTCTGTGCCGGTGGCGATCAACAACTGATCATACTGGATGACACGTTTACCGGCACTCAAAGTGACCTTGTTGGCAACCGGTTCGATGGATTCAATCTCAGAAATGATGAACTCTACTCCAGAAGGTACATATTTGCGTTTCGGTTTGACGACAACTTCGGGTTTGTAATAACCAAAAGGAATGAACAGAAAACCGGGTTGGTAATAATGCTGCTCGTCTTTATCGACGAGAATGATCTTCCACTCTTCGGGACTCAGCTTCCTGGCCAGTTTGTTGGCCATCATGGTGCCGCCTGTTCCGGCGCCGAGGATCAAAAATGTTTTCATTCCAAGGTCCTCCTACGGTTATTTGGATATGTTTTCACCAACCGTTCTCGCGAGAACGGCCTGTTCATTGAGCATGTCTGCCAGTGATGCGCGCAGCAGATCGAGTGCCTGGACGATGCGCTTGTCGGTTAACTGGTAATGGATGGTTTGCCCGTCGCGTTCGGAACGAACGATGCCGCGTTCGCGCAGGATCTTGAGGTGGCGGGAGACGGTGGGTTGGGGCAGGTCGAGCATCGAAGCGATATCGGTCACGTTGCGCGACCCATCCGCCAGGCTGTAAATGATCATGATGCGGTTGGGATCGGCCAGTCCGCTGCACACATTTGCGTGCAGGCGAACCACTTCTTCGCGCAATGAATTATCGGTCATACTTTCACTCCGGGCTGCTGTGTGTTAAGTATTATATTCATATATATGCTTATATGAATATATACAGTATATAACATTTGATTTGAAATGAGAATAGGGAAAATTCACAAGGTCATGTTCTTG
This sequence comes from Anaerolineaceae bacterium, assembly GCA_034430175.1. Classification (GTDB taxonomy): domain Bacteria; phylum Chloroflexota; class Anaerolineae; order Anaerolineales; family Anaerolineaceae; genus UBA6107. The sequence continues at coordinate 111,792 of DAOUFI010000023.1, forward strand.
TGCTGCCGTCAGCCGCCAAAGCTGGTAATTTCCCGCTGGCCAACAGAAATATATGGTTCTCCCAGATTACCAAAAACTGAAGAACCATCATCAAGTTCGATCTTTCCGATGCATAACCCTGGCGGTTCCTTGGCTAAATGTTCGATTAAGCCTTCCGGCGAAACAAGCCATAGTTCCACCAGGATTGCTGCACCTTTATTAGGGTCGTGCAACATGGCTGGGTATTTATCATTGATGGACCACATGTGATAAACGGGAGCAGTGGTGGTTTCACGGACGAACTCAGCGTCGATAGCCAGCAAGCTCCCGTTAATTTGCATCCCACGTATCAGGGTGCTATTCACTGCCAGAGGGAGTCTCTTCATCTGATTATTGTTAATCAATCCCTAACAGTAAATCAGTTTTGTTATAAAGAAGAGCATTTCCTTTGAAAGATTAGAGATCTCGATGAGGGAGCTGTTCCTTGCTTATCAATTTGTTACATGATAAAATTCAAGTGTTAATTTTGGGCGCGTAGCTTACTGATCCCCTTGGGGACAGTTGATTAGCGCGCAGAATTTGCAAGGTCAGTTTCAAGGGCGCGTAGCTCAGTTGGTTAGAGCGCACGGTTCACATCCGTGAGGTCCGTAGGTTCGAGCCCTATCGCGCCCACAAAAAAGACACCAGAGATGGTGTCTTTTTTTAATGAGTTTCTCGGGAAAAATTCTAATTAACAACTCTTCAGTACACAGTATTGATGCATACTATTGTGGCTTTTTCCTTGCCGCTTGACGGATCAGGTCGATCCACGAGATCAGGTAAATGAATAACCCAATAAACCCAAAAGTCGATCCCACTTTATCGGGGATGATGTCGTAATGAAGGTTGTTGTTATCGATGTCAAGCGGATAGAGACAAAACCCGCCAACCATGGCGATGAAACCCGCAAGATATAAACCGCCGCTCAATTTTTTTCCATCTTTCGCGATCTGGCCCATACCAATCAAATTGAATACAAATGCCTCCAATTCGGGTTTGACGTTCGTTACTTCCAGGATGAGATCGATCCAGGAAATAATCCAGATGAACAAGCCAATGAAGCCAATCGAGGATCCAAGGCCATCCGTGATGATGTCACGACCCTGCAGTTTCATGTCCATATCCAGAGGATAGAACCAGAAGCCGATGATCATCGCAATGAAGCCGGTCAAATAAAGACCACCGCGTTGAGCCTTACCGTCCAGAGCGATCTGTCCCATACCCAGGATATTGATCATGAAAGCTAGTACTTTCGAGCGCTTGCCGGTGATTTCGAGGATCAGATCGATCCATGAGGCCAGATAGATGATCAGCCCGGCGAATCCAAATGAAGAGGCGACCACATCCGGGATAATGTCGTAGCCCAGATAGTTGTTGTCAAAGTCGATCGGGTAAAGGGCAAAACCAGCGAACATTACCAAAGTACCAAGCAGGTAAAACCATCTACGCAGTTTTGCTGTATCCGTTAAGAAATGACCCAAACCAAAAATGTTCAACAGGAATGCCGGCAGCAGATTTTTGCGCTCTGCTGGAAGTGAGGCATTGGGATCCAGTTGAGGGATGGGGGGCCAATATGCATTGCCTGAGGGTTGAAATGGCACAGGAGTTCCCATCTCCTGATACGTAGCAGTATCGGAAGGAATCGGAGGCATGGGAGGTTGAGGTTCCATCCGGGTCGAGAACGGTTCAGGCGGCATGACAGTTGTTGGAATTGGAGGGATGAACGCGGTTGTTGCCGGTTCATTTTTCTGCGCTGCACCCATTTGCGATTCAAGCGCGGCGCAAAACTCCGCCATGGTGGTGTAGCGATCTTCTTTTTTCTTTGCCAAAGCTTTGTAAAGGATCTTTTCCACCGATTCAGGCAGGTCTTTCACAAAGTTACCTGGTTTGGGTAACGGATCATTGTGCTGTTTAAAGATCACCGCCATGGGCGTATCGGCTGTAAATGGCTTCTTCCCGGTGATTAATTCGTAGAGAATGATACCCAGGCTATATATATCTGCCCTTCCATCGATTTTAGGTTCCCCCATGCATTGTTCGGGGGACATGTATTCGGGGGTACCGATGCCCACACCGAACCCGGTCAACGTGGTGCCGTCATCGCCTTCAAGTAATTTGGCAATGCCAAAATCAGATAGCATGGGTTGGCCTTGCATGTTCAGGAGGATGTTGGCGGGTTTAACGTCGCGGTGAACCACACCCAGACCGTGGGCATAGCTGAGGGCTTGAGCAACAGGGAAAAGTATGCGGAAAGCTTCCTGCCAGGAGATAGGCTTCCCCATCATCTGCTTCATTGTGCCTCCGGGGATGTATTCCATCACCAGGTAGGGCGCCCCTTCATATTCTCCATAATCGAAAACTTTAATGATATTGGCATTTGAAAGTTTTGCCAGGGTTTTGCCTTCTCTGGTAAAACGTTTTTGTACATGCTCCAGCGCCATTGGGCTGAAAATATCATTTCTAATGATCTTGATGGCGACATCGCGTTCAAGACGGGTGTCGTATGCTTTATAAACGGTCGCCATACCACCCTGACCCAATTGCTCGACGACGTGGTATCTCTCAATATCCTTGCCAACGATATCCATGAAACATCCCCAAAAAAGAATTTGCATAATTATATAAGTATTGGCAAAATACAACAAATGGCTCTGTTACCACAGAGCCATTTGTCAGAATGAATTGATTTTTTTCTACGGTTTTAAAAATGGAATTTCATCATCCGCCGGATTGTTGGTGATGTTGACCGGAATGCTGCCGTCAGCATACATGATGTAAATTTCCCAATTGCCGTCTCGGTTTGTCTGGAAGAGAATCTGCCTTCCATCCGGAGACCAGGTGGGGTTGGAATTATCGCCCAGACCATTGGTGAGGTTTACTTTAGCCAGTGTGTTGACATCGATCACCCAGATGTCGGTATTTGTTCCGTTGGCCATACTGTAGGCGATCTTTGTGCCATCAGGAGACCAGGCCGGTGCGTAATCTCTACCACCGTCGTTGGTCAAGCGGCTCAATTCGCTGCCGCCATCCTTCATGATGTACAGACTGTCGTTTCCTGTGTCACCGCGGTCAGACACGAAGGCGATAAGTGAGCCGATTGGTGACCATACAGGGTCGGAATCGCTGCCGGGATCGTTGGTCAATTGCTTTTTCCAACTCCCATCGGCACTCATGGCGTAAATGTCATTATTCTCATTAAGATAAGCCGAATAAACGATCTGGCTGCCATCAGCGGACCATGATCCGCAGGCGTAACTGTGATCGGGGTCATTAGTCAGGTCAGTGAGCCCGGTTCCATCAGCATTCATTATGCCAACATAAGTCTCTGTGTTTCCCCAACCGGTGAACAGGATCTTGTTCCCGTCTGGCGACCAGCCGCAGGGTTCGAAACCGGTTTCTCCACTGGTGAGGCGGAGGATGTTGGTTCCATCCAGGGACATAACATAGAGATCGTTATAATCCCCGCCGCGGTTTGAGCGGAACAACAGCTTCAATGGGCTGGGGGTGGTGACTACTGCGGTAGTTGCAGCTTCTGTTGGAGCAACCGTTGTCACGGCAACTGCCTCTGTCGAGGGTGGGATCGTCGCCAAAGATGTTGGCGATGGAGTTTTGTTGACACAGGCCGTGACAACCAGCAAGGCTGCAAGGATGATCAGCAAACTATAACGATGTTTGCTCATTTGCTCTCCTTTGCTCCATTTCACTATGGTTTTGCTGTGATCGTTGCCGACGCCGATTCACCAGCCTGACCATCTTTGGAATACACGGTAACAGTGATTGTCAAAGATTCGCCGTCGAGGTCATATGGGAACGGTACACCAAAATTCGACACCATTCCGGGTTCGCCTGTTGTCAGATCACTTTGTTGTTGATCGACTGCGCAGCCATCGTAGCTGGTGAAAAGATCTGAGGTTTCTATCATTTTATCGCCCGTGTCATTATCCACCACTTTGATCCTGATGGATTTCCAGGTGAGATAGCCGGTATTTGTTACCAATACACGAACGTAATAGTTGCCGCCGCAATTGCTGATGCCATTGAAGCTGAGAGAGATACCGGCAGCGCTTGTAGGTGTAATGGTGGGGGTGTTGGTTGGGTAGGGGGTGATTTTCGCCACCGAATTCACATCGCCATTCACCACTGTAACCAGGCTGAGCGGCACCCAGCAATAGTGAGCACTGTTATCTATGTACTTAACATAAAGATACTGCCCATCGGTACTTTGCCCAACCACCTGGGCCTGGTCACCGGCGTTAAACGTTTTTATCAGGTAATACGAGGTTCCAGGGCCGAAACGGCAATTGGTATTCGCGGAGAAGGATACCCAAATGCCATTGAGGGTGGGGGTCATTGTTGGTGGCATGACCGTGGCTGTTTCTGTGGGAAGGGCGGCTTCAACAGCGGCAGTTGTCGATTGCTCGACAACCTGGTTGGATACAGCCGTCAACGTACCGGCAAGTTGGGTTAATTGAACATTCTGTGCCACGAGGGTGTTGAATGTATCCGTATCCACCGTGGGGACTGTGGTGGTACAGGCCGAGACGGCAAGTACGAAAAAGCCGAGGACAACCCAGATAATTTTTTTGTTGATCATAGAATCCTCTTTCTCTAGATGATACTTTTCTTTATCATAACTTCGTAGATGGGGTTTTGCAATAATCCAAACATGGGGATTTATCGATTTTAAGAGAATCGGAGGGATATTTAACTAACTTTCAACTTCGGCATATAATTGGTTTATCTCAATTTTTATCAGGAGCTACTATGTCTGAGCAAAAACCTCCAAGGTGGGATTTGAGCAATGTTTATCCATCGCTTTCGTCGAAAAAGTTTTCAGACGATCTTGCCAGGTTAAAAAAGTTGATCAAAGAACAGGATTCTTATCTGGACAAGATCCTGCAATCCACAGATGGCACGACTCCATCAGAAGTACTGGCCAAGTTCGCCGGTGAATTGATTGAACGCAGCAACGCGATTTTGATGATCCGTTGGACAATGTTGGCTTATTTGGAATCTTTTGTCACCACCGATACCTATAACAAAGAAGCACTGGCAAAGCATTCTGAATTTGACCAGGTGGCTATTGGTGTCGATAAACTTGAGGTGAAAATCCGTACGTGGGTTGGCAAGGTGGCTGACCGGTTGAATTCCTTCGTGGAATTGGATGCAACTGCGAAAACGCACAAGTATTTTCTCGAGGAATCCGCGAAGGCCAGCCATTACTTAATGTCCGATAAAGAAGAAATGCTTGCGGCTGACCTTTCACTGAGTGGATCCACTGCATGGACCAAATTACAGAGCACAGTTACCTCACAACATAGCGTTCCATTCGAACTGGACGGGAAAATTCAAAAATTACCCATGCCGGCGCTCATCAACCTGCATTCGCATCCTGATGAAGAGGTAAGGCGCAAGGCATATGAAGCTGAGAATCAAGCCTGGAACACGATAAAAGAACCTTTGGCTGCCTGTATGAATGGCATCAAGGGCGAGGTAAATACGCTTAACATACGTCGTGGACGTGAAGATTGCCTTCAAAGCGCCATCGAGATCTCTCATATCGACAGGGAGACTCTTGAAGCCATGCTTTCGGCGATGAAAGATTCGTTCCCGATGTTCCGAAAATACTGGCAGTGTAAAGCCAAACGCCTGGGCAAGAAGAAATTGCCCTGGTGGGATCTGTATGCCCCGGTTGGTGAATCGAACACCGTTTACACATTCGATGAAGCCAAAGCCTTTATTCTCAAGCATTTCAACGAGTTTTCACCCCGCCTTGGTGACTTCGCCAAACGCGCATTCGAAAACAAATGGATCGATGCTGAGCAGCGCGATGGCAAAGTCGGTGGTGCATTTTGTATGGAAGTGCCAGGTGTAGGCGAATCACGTATCCTCGCCAATTTCGATGGATCTTTGGATCAGGTCTCGACCATCGCCCATGAATTGGGACACGGTTTCCACAACGATTGCGCCATCCGCGCGGGCAAAACAGAAATTCAAAAACTTACGCCCATGACATTGGCCGAAACGGCTTCGATCATGTGTGAGACCATCGTCAGCCAGGCCTCCCTGAAGGAAGCAAAGAGCGATTCTGAACGCCTCGCTATCTTGGAGACAAAATTGATCGGCGATTCGCAAGTGATCGTTGATATCTATTCGCGTTACCTGTTTGAAAAAGAGGTCTTTGAAAGGCGCGAAAAGGCGGAGCTCAGCTCGGATGAACTGTGCGAGATCATGGAAAACGCCCAGAAGGCGACCTATGGCGACGGGTTGGATGAGAAGTATCTGCAAAAGTGGATGTGGACCTGGAAGCCGCATTATTATTCCGCCCAGTTATCGTTTTACAACTTCCCATACGCCTTTGGTTTGCTATTTGGCACCGGGCTTTACGCCATTTATCAACAACGCGGCAACGCATTCATCGATGACTACATCAACTTGCTGGCTACCACCGGTGAAGCGTCCGCGGCAGATCTGGCGGCACGGTTTGGCATCGACATCCGCAAGAAGAAGTTCTGGCAGGATAGTCTCAAGATCATCGGTACTCAGGTGGAAGAGTACATCAAGATCAAGTAAGTTTTTTAGAGGAGGAGCGGGAAACCGCTCCTCTTTTGCATCATCATTCCCTAAGGTTGTATAATCTGGAACATGCTCTTTGAGAGAAGTGTTTCCCCAATAATTCTGATCCGCGGGGGCGGTGACCTGGCTAGCGGCGCGGCATTGCGTTTGCATCGTGTTGGTTTTCGTGTCATCGTCACGGAATTACCAGAACCACTGGTGGTACGGCGAATGGCCTCCTTTGCCCAGGCCGTATTCGATGGAACTTGCGTTCTTGAAGAAGCAAAGGGAGTATTGGTTAGTACTCCAGAAGAAGCTCGTAGCGCGCTAAACAGGGGAGCGGTGGCTGTCGCGGTTGACCCGGACTTGCGGATGGTTGATGATCTGGATCTATTCGCTGTGGTTGATGGTCGTATGTTGAAGGCGAAAACGGAGAACAACGCGGCAACTTTACCCCACGTTATCGGATTGGGTCCTGGTTTTACCGTCGGACGGAATTGCCGTGCCGTGATCGAAACCAACCGTGGTCCATTTCTCGGAAGGGTCTACTGGGAGGGTAATGCCGAGCACGACACAGGCATCCCTGAATCGGTAAGGGGTTTCGATGTGGCACGTGTGCTTTACTCACCTGATGATGGTATTTTGCGCGAGAAAGCCTCAATCGGCCAAGTTTTGGAAACCGATGATTTGATCGCGGAAGTGAACGGCGCTAAGGTAAGAGCAAAGTTTAAAGGAGTATTACGCGGCTTGATCCACGAAGGTTTGCGGGTCAAAAAAGGGATGAAAATTGGTGACCTCGATCCCCGCTGCGACCCGCGTTTATGTACGTTGGCTTCAGACAAGGCATTAGCTATTGGCGGCGGTGTGTTGGAAGCGGTATTAATGTTGCTAGCGGAGAAAAAGTAGTAATGAATCTCGTCGAGGCAATTCAACCAAACCTCCCGGCGAAGATCGCCATTGTGGGAGGTGGGGGAAAGACCACCGCGATGTTCATGCTGGCACGGCAACTTCCTGGGCTGGTTTGGACGACAACAACGACGCACCTGGGTACCGATCAACTGGATTTCACTGATCAGCATTTCATCATCAGCGGACCGGAAGAGATAGACATTCCCAGGTTGAATAGCAAACGGACAACTCTGATCACCGGATTGTTCACCCCTGACGATCGGGTCAAAGGACCTGAACCGGATGTGCTGAATGAGATTGTTAGGGTCGCAGATCGTGAAGCGATTTCACTCGTGGTCGAAGCCGATGGAGCCCGGTCGCACCCGGTCAAAGCTCCGGCGGAACACGAACCGGTCATCCCAGCCTGGGCGCAAATTGTGATCGTCGTGGTCGGGCTTTCCGTGCTCGGAAAACCGCTCTCTTCCGAGTGGGTTCACCGCGCGGAGCGATTTGAAGCGATCACTGGGTTGCAGCAGGGTCAACCTGTCAGCATGGACGCAATCGCGACCATGCTGGTGTCACCAATGGGGGGGCTTAAGGACATTCCAAGGGATGCCAGGAGGATCGCATTGCTCAACCAGGCTGATGACGAACGAACCTCTAATATGGCTGATTCGATGGTAAAGACGATATTGAACGGGGGATATGACACAGTGGTAATCGGGTCACTGATAAACTCACCCGATTCGCTGCAAGTGTATAAACGAATTTAGTTCAGCCGTCTGTGGTGCACAGAATGGCGAACTCCGGGGTGATGTCTGACCGTCGGCGTATTCTGAAGATTGCGTAATTGCCAACGTGTCAAAGGAGGCAGTCCCCAGGCTTTTCGGGCTTCGTTGCAGCGCGTGAGATCCTCACCCATCACAGAGATCACACCTTCCGTTTCATGAAGACCAAAATCACGACAGGTGCTGGAGCGTTGTGAGTAAATGGCACAGGACACCCGCTTTCCGATCTTTCCATCAAGGCAAACGCAGCGAGGATGAGGTTGATTTGTCCCTTTCATACATTGCAGCAATTCATCCAGGGATTCAGTCATTTCTATTGGAACGGATTCCGGGTTTTCCGATGAGGTTTCTTCCCAAAAAAAAGAGACTCTGAAAAAAGCGCAGCAGGCGCCGCATTCGACGCATGGATTCCTTGAAGCCATGAACTGGCGATTATATTATTTTTCAGTGTCATGGCAATATCTAAAATGATGAAAAAGACCCCGCAACCGCGGGGTCTTTGGGTGTTATTGGGTCGGTTCTTGTGTTGCCGTAGCAGTTTCCGTTGGTAAAGGCGTCGCGGTCACCACAATATAAACCGGGGTTTGGGTTGGAGTGCCAGTCTTTGTGGGTGTCACGGTGATCGTCGATGCGGTCACATAGATGCTCACGCTCACGTACCCACCGAAGAGCGTTCCTGAATCATTGGCCATTTGCCAATAACCGGTATAAGTGCCAGCCGTTGTGGGGCTGGTTAAATCGACGGAGACTTTCACCGTCTCACCAGGTTTTACTTCCTGTCCGATCTCGGTGGTGGCCCCACCCATCTGCGATCCACTGACAAATTTGATCCGGTAGGTTTCCGTCCAGGTGCAGGTACCGGTATTTTGAATCTTCCAGGTTTTGGTAAAATCGGTGTCCGGGGCGACATTGGTGCCATCAGGATATGTCACATCTGATACATATGCCGCGTTATCGCAAAGCGTTCCACTGGTAGGGTAGTACGCGACAGTGGGTGAAACAGCGATAGTCGGAACAACAATTTCGGTAGGTACTTCAACCGTAGGCGTTGGCGTCTCGGTGGCTTCCTGAGGAGTGTATTGCGCGGTAAGCGTCTGAGCCACAGAGGTAAAAATTTCAGGACCGATTGTAGCGCTGGTTTCTTTGTTACCGCACGATGAAAGCAACAATGTAAAGATCAAGGGCAAAAGGACAATTATCTTTCGTTTCATATGGTTTCCTTTACCGGGCAACTTTTGTTACCCAAAAATACTACCGCAAACTTGTGAAGAATTTACGAATATTTTTTGAAGTCTTGAAGAGAATCACGCGAAAAAAATCGAGGCGGATTAACTCTCCGCCTCGATTGTAATACATATTTTTGAGAAAAATGGAAGCTACATCCAATGCAGAATGGGGATAAAAACAATCAACGAAACAATGACAATCCCCCAAATCGTTCCTACGGTGATCAATTTGCTTTTTATCGTTTTCATGTCGTAGACCCAAAATGACATCACGAAGAAGGGTAGATAGCCAATCAGGAAGATCAACCAGGGAGCTTTGGCACTCCACCATGAGTATTCCCAGTTTAAAGCTCCTGCAGCGTTCAACAATACTTCGATGATGACGCAAAAGATCGAACCGGCGATAGCGAAGAACCAGCGGTTGGGTAAGCCCAGTATCTTTTTCTTTTTATCAGTGGGCAGCATTTTGCACCAGATGATTCCGCTGATAGCAAACATGAAGGTGATCTCGATGTTTAAGCCGATTAATAGAAGAAAGGCGGTATTCCCCGGCGCGCCCCAGACCGGAGCGAACCCATTGGCTTTAAATACCAGTGCGTTCCAAATTTCGTTGATCCAATCCATGCCCCAGTAAGCGAGTCCGGCGAAAACCAGGCTCCAGTTCTTCTTTTCTGTTTCCGATGCATAAACGTAAAAAATAAGGGCCAGTAAGGGGATGACATACCATTTGAATTGAGCTGGATCTCGCAAGATCCCTTGAGCCAGTCTGGCAGATTCTGACATGCTTCCTCCTAATAGAAATGGGTGAGATAGATTTATTGTATAACGCAATAACAAAATGGGTGACCATTATTTTAAGTAAGTAATGAATTAAGGGTAGAATCGTTGGCGAGAGGAGCTACAAATGATCAGCATTGAACCGTACCATAATGGTTGGCTGGATGAATTCCGCTCAAATGCGAATGCATTGCGTTCTGAGTTGGGCGATCTGGCGCTGCGAATCGATCATATCGGATCAACTTCGGTAAAAGGTTTGGCTGCCAAGGATAAGATCGATCTTCAGGTGACTGTGGCTGATTTGACTCCAGTAGTAGAGCAGGCAATTGAGCGTGCCGGCTACGTGCGCGGAAAGGCAGACGCAGATCACATTCCTCCGGGCGGCGATCAGAATCCCGAACACTGGAGGAAGTGGTATTTCAAGCAGGGGGAAGGGATGCGACCCACCCACGTCCATGTGCGGATCGCGGGGTATCCCAACCAGCGCTATCCTCTCTTGTTCCGTGATTACCTGCGTAGCCATCCCGATTCTGCCGAAGCCTATGCGCGCGTGAAGCAGCAAATCGCACGCTACCACGCCGATGATATCGAGGCATTCTGCGATATTAAGGATCCTGTTTGTGATTTGATCATCTTCGCGGCGGAGGATTGGGCGAAGCAGATTGGTTGGCGTCCCGGCGCTTCGGATGGATAAATGTAGGGGCACACCATGCTTGAAACTGCACCCCTACCAGATTCTTAATTTGCGATTCCGGGCTCTTCCATGAACTCGAAATATGTCTGTCCGGTGAAGCCACGTGGAAGCGGCGGTGTTTTCTCGAAGGTTGACTTCATGGTCTGGATGGTCTTCGTCTCGCTGCTCGTGACGATACCGTGCAGCACCTCCAGGGCGTGGTATGCCATTTCTTTGTTCGCGCGGTTCTTGCGCCCCATGCGCATGGACCAGGCCATCTCGGCCGCACCCAGCCCACGGAACTCCTGGTTGAAGGCGTGGCTCTGCTGCATCACGAAGGGTTCGTTGTTACCCTTGAGCAGCACCTTGACCTCGCCGCCGAAGTTGTTCGGGTCAGCCATGTAGAGCACGCCCAGCGAACCGTAAAGCACCACGGCTGGGCGTTCCGGCGCGGTAAACACGGAGTTGGCTTCGAATAGCATGTTGCCAACCACACCACTGCTGAATTGCAGTGTACCGGCTATCAGGTTCTCGCACTCAATGGGATATGTTTCTCCATAATGCTCAAGTGAATAATTCACCTTCTCTGGTTTGCGGGTTTTGACGATGCCCGAAACTTCGCTCACAGGTCCCAAGATGCTCAGCAGAGCAGTCAGGTAGTAGATGCCCACATCAAAGCCGATACCACCGCCGGGTCTAGCGGTGAAGGGGAAGGCACGGCTGAAGATCTCGCTGTCGCGGCTGAGTGCGCAGTAACAGGAGGAAACCTCGCCGATCATGCCGCTCTCAACCACGTAACGCGCCGTCTGCACCGCGGACCCCAAAAAGGTGTCCGGTGCCGCGCCCAGGTAAAGACCTTTTTTGTTGGCAATCTCGAGCAACTCAGCGCCCTGTGCCAGTTCCACGGTCAAAGCTTTCTCAGTGTAGACGTGCTTGCCGCCTTCAAGTAATTGCTTGATCACTGGGTAATGCGCCACTGGCGTGGTCAGATTGATGACCAGTTCGATGGATTGGTCGGCGATGATCTCATCCATCGTCATCACCTGCAGATTGTACTTTTGTGCCTTGTCGCGCGCTTTATCCGCATTCATGTCGCAGCAGGCGACCACCTGCGTGATCTTGAATTTCTTGGTCAGCGTTTCAAGGTAGGGTTCGCTGATCGTACCGCATCCGATAATGGCTGTTCTGACTGGTTGGATCATGGGTTCCTCGCTTTGCATTATTCTTTGAGTCGATAAGAAACGAAGGCAATACTGTGGCTGTCGGGCGACCACGAGTTGACGTTGATCGTGCCCTGACCGCCGAACAATTTCACCAGTGTCTTTGATGGACCGCCCTCGACAGGGGCCAGACGAATCTCGACGTTCTTGTTAGCCGGATGATCGCCCGGGTCGACGTCACCTATATTGTAGGCAATGTAGACAAACCACTTGCCGTCCGGTGAGACGTGGGGGAACCAGCAGTTGGCTTCCTCGTCAATCACGTGAACAGGGTTCGAACCGTCCGTGTTCATGCGCCAGACCTGCATCAGTCCACTGCGGGTGGAGTTGAACCAGATCTGCCTGCCATCCGGTGAGTACTCCGGGCCATCGTCCAGGCCGGGCAGGTTGGTGAGCCGGGTTTCCTCCCCGCCTTCGACGGAGATGGTGTAGATGTCGTACTGCCCGCCGCGTTCCGCGCAATAGGCCAGGCACGCGCCATCCGGCGACCAGCCGTGCAGGTAGCTCGGACCCTTCTCGGTCACGAGCGTGGGCTCACCGCCCGCGAAGGGCAGGGTGTAGATACGCGAGGTGGCGTCTTCGTTCGTGAAGTGGCTGACCGCGATACGGCTGTTGTCGGGCGAGAGCACGTGGTCATTGTTGCAGTCGACGGCGAAGCCGCTGGCGAGTTCCGTGATCTGTCCGCTGGTTAGTTCATACTTGTAAATACGTCCGCGGCTGTTGTAGACCAAGAAGCGCCCGTCGCGCGTCCAGTTCGGCGCCTCAATCACATAATCGAACTCTTTCAACGCCTTGCGCTCGCCGCTAAACACGTCCAGGGTTTCGAGAATGCTGTACGAGTCGCGCATGGCCATGTACTTTCGCAGGGTTTCGATATCCATTACCAAGCTCCAATAAATTGTTTGTCCGAGATGATTATATTGTAGATTTGTGGAAAGATCATTTATCCACTAATTACACAAATTATATTTCGATGTTCATTAGCCGAAATGATTGATTTTTACGAGAGTTCCTATTCCCTCTCCTCCGGCTCCTCTCCCATTCCTGCAATTGAACTCGACCCTGATCAATCCATCTCACGAAATGGGAGAGGAGGGCAGATTAAAAGCGTAGGGTACGCCTCCGACTATCAGGACATATCGACCACGGAACATCTGGAGGCGCACCATTAATCAACATGGGTAATCAATCAAAACTTCTGGAATGTACCTCGTCCTCGAATCGGTGCGCCCCAAGAACAGGGGCACACCCTACGAACTCGCAACGGCCGCGATCACCTCGTCCGTGGTGAAAAACGGCGCCAGGGATGGCGAAATATGGGGTAGGTTGACTGGGTTCTCTCCCCCCAAGAGAGCTTGGTCAAGCTGTTGGCTCTCCACAAATGAGCTTACCTGTGGGTCATCAATCCCCCGCATCACAGACACCATGGTCACCAGTGGTTGACCCTCAAGCGATGCCTTATTCGCCACGAGCCACGAGTAAATCTGTGCGTCACTAAATCCCGCCTCCCTGCTAATGTCCATGCTCGTCCCCTTGAACCCAGCGCTGATCGAGCTCAAACGATAAAGCGACATCGGTGTCCCCGATTGATTGGCGACCCCGTACAAGATCACCTGCCAGTCACCCGATTCCAGGGGCACTCCCTGGTAAACAGTGGCACCAGAACCATAATCCATGATAGCGAGCGTGTAACCCTGGATGATCAACCGCTTATTATCGTCTGGCATACCCTCGGCCCCATAGATCACCCCCACCTCGCCCATCGGTAATGGTTTACCGTCCTTCCCAGTAAGCGGCACCGGCAATGTGTCCCTATCCGGGAGAGTGAGAGTCACATCGTCCCACTCGGATTCAATGAGCGTGCCATTTGACATCAGGTGCTCCCCCCAACCCGCCCAGCCCACCTGGGGGACGTAGGGGGACCACTCCTTGGTCGCGGGGTCCCACTGGAGAACCCGGAGTTTGGCCTCGGTCTTGCCCGCGGCTCTCTCCTCCTGGGTGAGTTTTTCGATCGCCACGGTCTTGGTGGTCTTCCCATCCATGTTCGTCATCGTCTCCACGTGGTCAATCTTTTCCCTCCACTCGGCGGGGATGGAGTCCAGGCTCGGCCCAGCGGCCTCCGCGGTCGCGGTGGCCCCGGCGGGCTCGTGTGTTTGTGTGATCGCTGTTTGAGTCCCGGGGAACTCTGTCGCGATAGCTGTGGGGATATCAGGGGGGGTGGCGCACCCCGCGAGCGTGATGACCAGGGCGAGCGTGATGAGCGTGAGGAGCGTTGACCTAATCGTGACCTTCATGACTGACCTCCCATGGGTGGCTTGATAAAACTCAAAAAATTGTGGCACAAACTATTTACAGGCGGAAATAAGGCAATTAATTTCGAAGTTTATAAGTGAACAATAAATTATTATTCCATATTTTATTGATAAGATATTTTACTATCTTCGGTGAAATCAAATGGGGAGAATTACGAAAATTTCCCCCAAGCATAAGTCCAGGCATCACCCCGGTTGGATCAACCGGGGTTTTCTCCCTCCAGCGGGCATCGAGCCCTTGGAGGGAGCCGGGAGATCTGGCCTTCCTCGGATAGGCCTTTCGCAAAACAGACAGTTTTTCGCTATATACGGCTCAAAACAGACTGTTTTTCTCAGACCCACCACTCGTCATGCCAGCGCGTCGGTGGTCGATTATGCAGGCTGCCGCCTGATAACCGACCCCGACTGCCAACGCTACGCCCTGACCTTAGTCCCTTCGGGACACGCTCAGGGTCCCTTCGTCGCTAGCTACGCTAGCAACTCAGCGTCACGCTTGGCCAGAGTGCCGCCATGCCTCTTCCGGTAGTCCTCTGGACTCCGTTGTGGCGGCACACTCTACGAACCTTAATTGGTCTGACGATTCTCGGCTCTCCATTCTCTATCCTCGTATTTTTTTTCATCATTTCGCGTTCATTCGCAAAAATTAGTGAAATTCGCGGTTGGTTTCTTTCTCCCTCTCCTCCGGCACCTCTCGCAGACAGCGCTCGGGTGTGCGCAGATCGCAACCCCTCTCCCATTCCAAAACGTTGAACTTGGATATGAAATAAGTCACTTTCTGGAATGGGAGAGCAACTGTGATAAAAGTCAATGGGGAAAAGGATAATATCAGGCAGGTTGGTATCTCCAAGAAGTGGAAGAACATATCATAGAATTAACGA
>DAOUFI010000024.1:0-102024 GCA_034430175.1 Anaerolineaceae bacterium
CCCCACAACAAACACCTCGAAACTCGGGGTGTTTTGTGTTTTTTTCGAAGACGCAAAGTTCTTTCTTGGGGGCAGGCCCCCTCTCGCCCCACAATGAACACTCCGAAACACGGGGTGTTTTGTGTTTATTCCGAATATGCAAAGTTCGGTCATGGGGGCAGGCCCCCTCTCGCCCCACAATGAACACTCCGAAACACGGGGTGTTTTGTGTTTTTATCGAACAGTTATTGGTTCGAGAAATATTTATTATCACAACTTTTTTTCCTCAAAATGCAAGAATTTCCCAAACTTGAACGGTTCTTTGAAATTATTCATAAAAAATTTTTCTGATGATGTTTTCCTTTTTTTATATATTATTAAAATCTAGTCCTTGAAAAAATCACAAAATGATGAAATTAATTTATACTAGTTCAATACTTTTTACTCGGAACATTATTTAGGGGTTTTTTGGGAGTATTACGTTTAAAATATTTCAGGAAATAATAGTGGAAGAATTTTGAGATAGAAAAGGTAGTCATGAAAATCAAGAACCCAAACAAGTTTTCATTATTGTTTCTCTACCCATTAATTTTTGGAATTTTCCCGGTAATACATTTGTATCTAGTGAATTATTTTCAAATTGAGTTTTTTAGAGTGATAAGAAGCATTTTGTTTTCAGTAGTAATTAGCGGTCTGATCGAGATAGCGCTTTTTTTAATCACTCGAAGAGCATTGATTACTCGGTTAACTTCAACTGCCATCATTTCGATAATTTTCAATTATGGTGCAATTTACTCCTTTTTAGTCGATCATCCGATTTTCGGGATAATGCTGGGTAGGGCTAGATTCCTTATACCGATAACATTGATTGTATTTTGTTCTTTTATTTTCCTGATCATATGGAAGAAGAGCATTTTAAAGCCAGTAGATTGGTTTTTTTCAGCTATTTCGTTAATTCTTATGATTTTAATGGTTTTCAATATGGGATCCCTGCTCTATACTTCGAAACGAGCAAATATTGGAAATTCACAAGATAAGAATAATGTGATTGTTCAGAATCAAGTCACAAAACCCGATATTTATAATATTGTTCTGGATGGATACACAAATTCGACTGCATTAGAAGAGGATTTTGGTTTTGATAATTCCTCCTTTGAAAATGAGTTAAAGTCTTTAGGTTTTATCGTACCTAAAAACAGTTTTAGCAACTATGATGAAACAGTAAGTTCATTGTCTTCTAGTTTAAATATGGATTGGGTGAGTAACCTTGTCCAAGGTCATGAAATTGATCCATACCGGATCAAATTGGTCGACAAATTGGTTAATAATGATGTTCGAGGTATTCTCACGGATCAAGGATATAAAATCTTTACATTTGAAAATGAATTCAAGTGGTCTTTGTGGACCAATGTCGATTTTTATGAAACACCAAGAAGTCGAAAATTAATTACCAGTCCATTAAATTCTTTTGAATTGATGTTTATAAAGAACACTATTGGTTGCTTGGCAATCAACTATGATAAATTGATTTTCAATAGATTTCTTGACAATATTGGAAAAGCAAATTTAGATAAATATCAAGAACAAAGTTATATATTCAACACATTGGGAAATTTACCAGAATATGTCACACCAAAATTTGTATTTGCTCATATTACAACAACACACGTTCCATATGTGTTTGATGAAAACGGATCTTCTATGCCCATGGAATTTCAAGGAAGTAATGACAATACAGATTTTAACGATCCACGAATCAAAGATGGATATATTATTTCAATAAAATATACCAATAGAAGAATTTTGGAAATTGTCTCAAAAATTGTCGCGGATGATCCAAATGCAATAATAATTATTCAAGGAGACCATGGTTATCCGGGAGAACATCGGCATAATATTTTTCTTGCTATCTATGATAAGAAAAGCAGTATAAATCAGAATGATTGCATAACGCCGATAAATCTTTATCGATATCTATTTAATAACTGGTTTGATTCTTCTCTTCCGATAGTTGACGACGAAATTTTTAAGACAGTCATATCTGAACAATATCAATATCAGTTAATTGGAACTTGCTCAGATCTCCCTTAATGGACAAAACCATATTTATTATCTAGGGTCGGATAATGGCTCTTCTGCATGATGGCTTCTTAATTTTATTAAAATTTTCATTGCAGGTGGGAATCTTTTATTTAACGAGTATTGGGCTGGGATTGCTCTGGCTGAACCGTTTGCGAGCTAGCAGTGATTTATCTTTCCTTACCAAATGCTCTTTAGCCCTGATCCTTGGTTTAATTCCTCTTTCGCTTTTTTCATATCTTTTCATCCAACTGGCAATTGTTTGGCCACTGGCGTTCATATTGGGATCCTTTCTACTTACCGCGGTGGGACTTATCTCAAGTTTCTGGAACATCAGAAAACTGGACTTGGTAAATGCATCCGGTCGCAATTGGTTGACAGGTGGAGCGATACTTGTTGGTTTCTTTCTTTATTTGTCATTGCGAATGGCATATTTGAAAGAGATCATCCTACCGCCGTATACCGATTCCGTGGCGCATTACCAGATCGTCAAGAGTCTTATTGAGCCAAAGTTGACGGCACCTTTCTTTTCCACTCCTTTTTACCACCTGGGGTTCCACAGTATCACGGCCTGGTTTTCAGAGATCACTGGCCTTTTACCGGAATATATCATTTCACTTGCCGGGCAGATGACCCTGAGCCTGTTTCCAGTTTCACTTTTCGCTCTTGTATATATTCTCAAGAACGATTGGAAATCTGCCCTTTTAACCTCACTTGTTGGCGCATTTTTCTGGACGATGCCGGCACACGCGGTGGATTGGGGTAAATTTCCAACGCTGTGCGCATTGGTTTTGCTTCCCGCTGCGATTGGCTTATTTATTTTAATCACAAGCATTGGTAAAGATAAACACAAAATTAGTCAATTATTAATTAATAGCGCTATCCTGATTATTGGGATATTGTTCATTCACAGCCGAATGTTGATCTGCTTCATGATATTCCTCGGATGTTACTATCTCAACAGATGGGTCAATCAACGTATATTTCGTGCTTTCGATCTCGCAATCTCTTTTTCAAGTCTGGCGATTTTAGCGGCGTTGATCTTTACGAACAAAGAACTGGCTAACCTTTACTCAATTCCTCTAGGGTCTCTCATTGTTTTGGCATCGTTCTCGCTCGCCAGCGCCTGGTTTCATCCTCGGATGACAACAGTCGTGGCTTTTTGCGGAATCCTGATGTTCGTATTGATGTACATCCCCATACCCATGGCTTTGACCAGGTATAGTAGCACCTGGATGGATATGCCATTTTTAAAGATTTTCTATTCGCTGACGTTTACTCTTTTGGTTGGTAGTGGATTAAACTCGGTAATGGATTGGGTGACGCATTATCGATTTGGAAAATATCCCGCCTGGGTGGTGGTTATTTGCCTGGTGTTTTGGATGGGGATTCACCAATCGTATCTGCCGGACAAAAGCTGCAATTATGTTACTTCGTCGGACACATCCATGTTCACGTGGATCAAGAGCAATTTGCCACAGGACGCCCAAATTGCTATACCTGGGAGGTTGGATGTATTGCCGGAATATGGCACCGATGCCGGGATTTGGATCACAAGTATGACAGGAAGGTCGACTTTTTTGCTTCCTTATTACTATGCCTGGACTTTGCCAAAATCGCACGAAAAATTGTGTTCAAAAGGTGTCGTTTACATTTTTGTGAGTTCTCATGATTTGAGTTTTCAAGGTGATCTGGCAACTAGCCCTGAATGGTATCAGCCCATTTCAAATATCGAAAGAACAGCGATCTATCGGGTGATCGGCTGCAGCGCAAAATAGAGTTTGGGGTTATTGGTAAACCCATTCATTGAACATGTCAGTAAGATCGCAGTCGCATTCTTTTTCAGCCAGTTCCTTGAACCCATCTGTAGTAGCGATACCCCATTTGTACTTTAAGAAATAGTCTTTAATAAATTGATTGAAAGCTTCATCACCGATGGTTTTTGAGAGTTCATAGATAAAGATCGGTCCTCGCCCGTAAACGATACCGCTGTATTCACGCCCTTCGTAACTACCTGCTGGCAAACCGATTGCTTTATCCAACCGATTCACACGATCCCACCGGTAATACCAGGTAGCTTTGTAATTATTAAAACCCGCTGTACCGTACTGATCCAAATAATATAGGGCAGTGATGTACTGGGTCATGGATTCATCCAACCAGGGTTCATTGATCTGATCGTCTCCCACGACGTTATAAAACCACTGGTGACCGACTTCATGGGCTACGGTGGATTCCAGAAATGACTCAGCGGATTGTCCACTCAACTGTGCACCGGATTCATACAATGAGTAGTTGATACCGACGATCCCCGGATATTCGATCCCATAGGCGCCCTGCATGGGTGTGGATACAACATCGAATTCTGTATAGGGGTAGGTGCCAATGTATTTGTTGAATGCCTTGATGGCATTTACCGCGGTGGAAAGGGCAAAAGCTGCGCCTTCTTCCAACCCTGGTAAGGAGTAACTGTTCACCGTTGTTTCGCCGATATTTTGGCTAATGACTTTAAATTCATCGCTGGCGGCTATGTAGAAATCACGAGAAGGCCCTTGAGCGAAGGTGACCGTCTGTTTTCCGGCCTTCGTCGAAGTATCTACTCTTACGCCTGAGGTGACCAGCACAAGTTTCTCAGGGGCTGTCACTTTCACGAGGTAAAAACTGGCATCTTGAAATGTTGTATCTGAATTGGGTGGTATCTGACCTTTATGCCAACCTTTGTCGTCGAAAACCGGAATGGCAGGATAAAAACCATCCAGAACAAGGATATTATCGATATATCCAAACAGACCATAGTTGCCACCGGCATCCTGTGGCAGGTAAACTTTGAAACCGAGGTGTATGATTATGGATTTTCCGGGCTCAAGGGGAGTGGGGAGTGAAATTTTTACGGTGGTTTGATTCTGTTCATATTGTAGGGTGACGATTTCTCCATCAACTAACGCTGTGGTAATAGTTGATGACCCGCCTTCCATGTTGGGGAATAACTGAAAATAGACCTCGTTCAAAGCTTGATCTTCCTGGTTGGTGTAACGGATTTCTTCATCGCCGGTAAGTGATAAGCGATCATCTGCGATGGAAATATTGATGTGGTAGATACTGGCATTTTGCATGGAAGTTAAATCAGATTGCTCGGAGGAGACCAAACCGGATCCATAAATCGAATAATCTTTCCAGGCATCCCCAATCGTTTGCGATACCTGCTTCGAGGCGGTTGTGGATGGATTGGATTGGATGAATACAGGTGAATGAGCGCAGGAGACAAGCGCCAGAATAAAAGCAAATGGAAAATATCGCCATTGATCTTTCATCAGTCCTCCTCCATGGGAATTTGGTTAAACCACATGGATTAGTAGAGGATAGCATAAAATAAAACGATTATTAAAGAGAAACCGCGCCATGCGGCGCGGTAACATTCTTTTCCTCGATTATTTGCCGAGGATTTTATACATCCCGGTTCCACAAACAGCGCATTTTCCTTTGAGTGCTTTTCGGCCGTTTTTCATTGTGACTTGTTCGGTTTTGACCATTTCCTGTTTCTTTTTGCATTTCATACAATACGCTACTTCTGCCATTCAATCCTCCTGTCTTTGAACGAACGGGATGGTGGACATCTTAATTTATCCAACCAATGCGATTATAGCATAGCAAACCTCAATATCGTTCAACTAATTTCCCGTTGCTTTTCTTGACCTGTTTATCTCAGTAATGGGTATTTTCGCTTGATTTTCAGACTGAAATAGACTTTAATCAATGTTTGATGATAGTGAAGGAGAAGCCTATGTCAACGAATCCAAAAGTCCAGGGCAGTAAACCTTTTATCCCCACACCTTTACGCAAACGGGTGCCGGTACCGACCGATATCGAAATCGCTCAAGAGGCGACTCTAAAACCGATTTCTCAGGTTGCTGATGAATTGGGGTTGTTACCGAGTGAGATCGAGTTTTACGGAGACACAAAAGCGAAAGTCAAGCTCGATGTCTTGGAGCGCCTGAAAAACCTACCTGACGGGAAATATATCGATGTAACTGCGATCACACCCACACCGCTGGGTGAAGGGAAAACCACGACAACCGTTGGCTTAAGTCAAGCCCTTGGGGCACACCTCGGCAAGAATGTGATCACATGCATTCGCCAGCCATCGCAAGGGCCAACCTTCGGTATTAAAGGCGGTGCTGCAGGTGGTGGTTACTCACAAGTGGTCCCAATGGAAGAGTTCAATCTTCACCTCACCGGTGATATCCATGCGATCACCGCAGCCAATAACCTGATGGCAGCGGCCATCGATGCCCGGATGTTCCATGAGGCTGATGCTACAGATGAGCAATTGTTCAACCGATTATTACCAATGGATAAGACCGGAAAGCGGCATTTCACGCGTGGGATGGTCGCTCGATTGGAAAAACTTGGGATCACCGCCGCTGATCCAGATGAGTTAACAATTGATGAGAAACGACACCTCTGCCGACTGGATATTGACCCAGCCACAATTACCTGGCGACGTGTAATTGATACTTCGGATCGGTTGTTGCGCGGTATAAAAATTGGTATGGGCCCAGAGGAGAAAGGGTTTACCCGTGAAACCGGTTTTGATATCACAGTCGCATCAGAGATTATGGCTATTTTGGCGCTGACAACCAGCCTGAAAGACATGCGTGAGCGTCTGGGCAAGATCGTGATCGGAATCAGTAAATCGGGAGAGGCGATTACAGCGGAAGACCTGGGCGTGGCAGGTGCCATGACAGTTCTTATGCGAGACGCGATAAAACCTAACCTGATGCAGACCGTGGAAGGGACACCGGTCTTCGTCCATGCCGGACCATTTGCGAATATCGCTCATGGCAATTCATCCATTATCGCTGACAAGATAGCATTAAAGTTGGCAGATTACGTTATCACAGAATCCGGCTTTGGTGCTGACATGGGTATGGAAAAATTCTTTGACATCAAGAGCCGTTATTCGGGACTGATTCCTTCAGCAGTAGTGCTGGTAGCTACTGTGAGAGCATTAAAAATGCACGGTGGTGGACCGAAGGTTGTAGCTGGTAAACCGCTTGACCCGGCGTATACGCATGAAAACCTTGATTTATTGACCGCGGGTCTGGGAAATATGCTGCATCATATCAAGACAGCGAAGAAGTATGGTATTCCTGTGGTGGTCGCGGTCAACCGGTTCCTTTCAGATTCACCGTCCGAGCTCGAACTGGTTCGTAAAGCCGCCATAGAGCAGGGTGGGGCGGAAGACGCGGTTATCTGCGATCACTGGGAAAAAGGTGGCGAAGGTGCTATCGATCTGGCGAATGCCGTGGTCAAAGCCTGTGAAAAGCCTTCCGATTTCAGATTCCTTTATCCTCTCGATTGGTCGATCAAACAAAAGATCGAGACCATTGCTCGAGAGGTTTATGGCGCGGATGGCGTTGATTATTCACCTGAAGCAGAAGAGCGGATCGCGGAATATACTCGCCTGGGATTCGATAAATTACCGATCTGCATGGCAAAGACGCATTTGAGCCTGAGTCACGATGCGACGCTCAAGGGTGTCCCCACCGGTTTCCGTATTCCTATCCGAGACATTCGCGCTTCGGTCGGAGCAGGTTTCTTATATCCACTAATTGGAACCATGTCCACCATGCCTGGGCTACCCACTCGTCCGGCGTTCATGGAGATAGATATTGAACCAGATACTGGAAGAATCATCGGGTTAAGTTGATTTCTGGCACCCCTGAGGGAATATCCTCGGGGGTGTTATATTTAAGCGAATAGGTGAAGAGTAGAGGCATGGGAAAAAAATTTATTCGGGTTGTTATTTCAATATTAGGTTCAATTACTCTGGTCGGGTTGACGGCATTGGGGCTTCATGCCTTATTTTCTTTGCTTAACGTACAAAATATTGCACTGCTCTTTTTATTGCCGGTTATGCTGAGTGCGGCTTTGTGGGGAATGGTCTCTGGATTGTTGGCTGGTTTTCTTTCTTTTATTGCTTTCAATTATTTCTTTATTAAACCGTACAACACTCTCCTCGTGCATCAGAGCCAAGATATTATCACTCTAGCGATTTTTTTGGTGGTCTCAATCGTTGTCAGTCAGTTGTTGGGCCGTGCTCGTAAATCAGCGTTAACCGCGAAAACACGAGAGTGGGAAGCCACCCGCATGTACGAGCTGATTTCAGCGCTGGCTGGAGCGAAAACCCAATTGGCTGTAGTGAAGATTCTTGCTGAAAAACTGGTGGATTCTTTTCACCTTGAAAATACCAGGGTAATTGTGATCGATCCAAGGACAAGACGATCGACGGTTGGGCAGTTCCCTGAGGGTGAAATACCAAACCGAGCGCCTGAAAAAATTATCAACATGATGACGTATTGTGAAGAAGAGGGAATCATCCAGATCTGGAGCACAAAGCGTGAACTGATCAAAGAGGAAAACCAGCTTTTAGGTATGTTTTTGGAACAAAGCGCGTCAGCTATTGAGAGAATCCGCTTATCTGAAAACATGAATAAACTTCAGGTTTTGGAAGAAAGCGATCACCTTAAAACTTCCCTGCTCAATTCTGTATCGCATGAATTGCGTTCTCCATTGGCTGCGATCAAAGCCTCTATTTCCAGTCTCCGCAGCGGTACGGTTAAATGGGAACTTGCGGCCAGGAATGATCTACTGGCAACGATCGAGGAAGAAACAGATCGCTTAAATCAACTTGTCGGGAATTTGCTTGACATGTCGCGGATTGAATCCGGCTCGCTCAAACCCAACTTGCGATTAAACTCATTGGCAGAGATTGCCAGAGGTGTTGTTCAGAAAATGAGCAATCAAACCCAGAACCATACTATTGAGTTTGATATTCCCGACGATTTGCCATCGGTATTATCGGATTACGTTTTACTCGAACAGGTTTTCTCAAACCTGATAAGTAACAGTGTAAAATATGCGCCATCTCAGACTCCCATTGTGATCTCCTCCAGGGTTGAAGGGGAGAATATAGTTACTAGAGTGAAGAATCAGAGTCCAAGGGTAGAAAAAAATGATCTGGAGCATATTTTTGAAAAATTTTATCGGGTAACCAAAGCTGATAAGGTCCTCGGCACCGGGTTGGGGCTTTCAATTTGCAAGGGAATCATCGAAGCTCATGGCGGAGCAATTTGGGCAGCGAATTCAATGGACGGATTCACGTTTATTTTTACTTTGCCCTTGGCTCAAAGTGGAAATGCTCATCAAAACTTGGAGGTTGCAGAACATGGATAAAGACCCTTTAATTCTTCTAATCGATGACGAGCCGCAGATTCTTAGGGCATTAAAGACAATTTTGACTGCTAATCATTTTCGAGTGGCATCAGCGGTGAATGGAGAACAAGGGATTGCTCTAGCAGCGACACAGGCACCGGATGTGATCGTTCTTGATCTGGCGTTGCCGGACATCAGCGGGTTTGAGGTTTGCTCGCAAATCCGGTCATGGTCAAAAGTGCCGATTATAGTGCTTTCGGTACGCGATGATGAAAAAGATAAAGTAACTGCTCTGGATACGGGTGCTGACGATTATTTGACAAAACCTTTTGGTATCGAAGAATTACTGGCGCGGATTCGGGTCGCATTACGCCATTCCGAAACATCCATAGGAAACAAGGAATCAATTATTCATGCTGGAGCCCTCAGTATAGACATCGCTCGACATATCGTTACCCGGTCAGGTGAAGAGTTGAAGTTGACCGCAACGGAATTTAAGTTATTGGCATATCTTGCTGCGCATCCTGACCGCGTCCTTACTCACCAGGCAATCCTGACCCACGTGTGGGGGTTCGATGAAGCGGATCATCTGGAGTATCTACGAGTATATATAGGTCAACTTCGCAAGAAAGTGGAAGATGATCCGGATAATCCAAAACTGATTGTTACCGACCCTGGTATTGGATATCGACTGAAAACATCTGATTAAGAATTGTTTTCTTAATTTTTTCTTTATTTTTTTTTGATCTAAACTTATTCACTTTTTATCGATTTTCGGTAAACTCTTTCGATTGTCTTTGAAAGAGCGTTTTTTTTAAGGAATTATTGTCTATGGTTACGGAAAATGGATCGTTAAATATTTTTGAGGAAACAACAGGACACTCCCCAAGACCGTCGGTACAGTCTTGGTTGATTGGAAGACCACTCGCTACGGCTGATGCCCCCAACCAAACGATTGGCAAGATGGTTGGATTAGCTGTTTTCTCATCGGATGCAATGTCTTCAGTCGCATATGGCCCTCAGGAATTAATGACAATATTGATTGTCGCGGGCTCAGATGCTTTGCATTTGGCATTGCCAATCGTGATTGCTATTGCTGCTTTACTTTTTGTTTTGACGTTTTCTTATGAACAGACCATCCATGCATACCCGAGTGGTGGTGGGGCTTACATTGTCTCACGAGATAATTTGGGTGAGTTACCGGCACAGACTGCCGCTGCGGCATTATTGACGGATTATATTCTTACAGTAGCTGTTTCAATTTCATCAGGCGTGGCTCAATTAGTGTCGGCTTATCCAGCGTTATATCCCAACCGTATCATTATCACTGTGGGTTTGATCATGGTGATTATGTTGATCAACTTGCGAGGTGTTAAAGAATCCGGGTTTACCTTCGCGATACCCACTTACTTTTTTCTTGTGTTAATGTTTATCACTGTGATCATCGGTTTTATACGGTTCTTCACAGGAACATTGGGACATGTTATTAATCCACCGATAATCGATACTGAAGTCCTTGCTCCAATTTCCACTTTTCTGATCTTAAGAGCGTTTGCCAATGGAACCACATCCTTAACCGGTGTAGAGGCAATTTCCAATGGCATTACTGCGTTCAAAGAACCCCGTAGCAAAAATGCTGGAACAACACTGGTCTGGATGTCTTTGATACTGGGTAGTCTGCTTCTCGGTATCACGTTTTTGAGTATAAAGATTGGCGCGCTTCCGTCCGAAAATGAGACATTGATTTCACAACTGATTCGGACAGTATATCAAGGACGTGGAATCCTCTATCTGGCTACGATCAGCGCGACGACGATCATCTTGGTGATGGCAGCCAATACCGCTTTCGCGGATTTCCCCCGCCTGGGTGCGATCACGGCTACTGATGGGTATTTACCTCGTCAGTTATCCTTTAGAGGTAGCAGGTTGGTTTATTCCAGTGGGATTATCCTTTTGGCAACAATCGCTTCATTGTTGGTGATTGCTTTCAAAGCCAGTGTAACCAAATTACTTCCGTTGTATGCGATTGGGGTGTTCTTATCATTTACGTTATCGCAAACAGGCATGGCTCGCCGATGGTGGAAATCTGGTCACTTGAAACCCGGAGAAGAGCTAGTGGAACAGGGATCAACCTTGCATTATGATTCCGGCTGGCTCCATAAAATGATCATCAACGGATTCGGCGCATTATGTACCGCCAGTGTGACAGTGATTTTCGGTGTTACCAAATTTCATGATGGAGCGTGGGTGGTAATCGCGCTTACCCCCATTCTTGTGACTGTTTTCTTTTCCATTCGACATCATTACAGCAATTTGGCTAAGAATCTCTCGCTAGAAAACCATCCTGTGAAAGGTCATATTCGCCGCAACCGTGTGATTATGCCGATTAGCGGGGTACACAATGGTACTCTTGCTGCTTTAGACTACGCCAGTACTTTATCGGATGATGTTACCGTTGTACATATCTCCATCGATCCCAAAGAGACAGCAAAACTCAAGGCGAAATGGGAGGTTTGGGGAGGGGGATATCGCCTGATCATTCTCGATTCGCCTTACCGGGTGTTTTTAGAGCCGTTGCTGGAATATATCGACAAATTATCAGCAGTTCAGGTGGGCAGTGAAGTGATTACCATCGTGGTACCCCAGTTTGTCCCGAAGCATTGGTGGTCGAATTTTCTCCATGCCCGAACGGCTGAGACATTACGTAAAGCGCTGCTTCATCGCGAAAATATCGTGATCACGGAAATTCCATATCAGGTGCACTGATCGAAAAAGCCCAGATTGATTTCTCATTCTGGGCTTTTTATACCTATCTGTTCTCTCTAATATAGAGGGACGCTTCAAAACCGAGCACTGGCAGCCAACCTTTTTTGATCTCAGTGACCTCAGATCTTTTATTTGAAACCAGTAATTTCCAACCAGCATCGCGGAGATTTGGTCCCAGAAACAGCCGGCTTTTGTGATGAATGAAATTCAACACAACCAAGACTGATTGCCCTTCATATTCACGAATATAAGACAACAGGGAACGGGGTTCAAAAGTCACTGGGATAAACATCCCTTTTTGCAATGCGGCAGTGGCTCTCCGAACGGCAAGCAGTTTCTTGTAGAAGTTCAATAACGATGTGGGTTCTTTTTGCTGCACTTCAACGTTCCGCCAAGTGTAGTTCTTGTGTATCTTTAGCCAGGGCTTTGCTTTGCTAAATCCCGCGTGTTCATTGGAGTTCCATTGCATTGGAGAACGGCAACCATCCCTCCCAACCGGAATTGGCCAGTAATGAATCCCAACAGGGTCCTGCAACTCGCTGCGTCTGAGATGGATATCGCGCATACCGATTTCCTCACCGTAGTACATGAATGGTGTACCGCGAAGAGTGAGGAGCATGGCGGCGGCTACTTTGAGACGTTCATCTTTTTCATTACGAGTGTAGCGGGAGGCCGAACGGGGAGTGTCGTGATTGTTAAGCACATAGTTTGGCCACGCATTGGTAGATGTCATTAGGTCATCCCAACGAGTAATCGCTTTGAAAAAACGGTTGGCATCGAAGGGGCAGTGAGTGAATGAGAAATCAAAATTCGCATGCAATTTTCCATCGCCGCAAAAACCGACGGCGGCTTTATCTTCGACCAGAAAAGTTTCGCCAACCACATACTTTTCTTTGTATCCATCCAGAATTTCGCGGATATCTTTGATAACTGTCATGATCTCGGGACGGTTTGAATCGTAGATGTGAATTTGGCGATCAAAAGCGCGGAGACCGAATTTTGTTGGGTTCTCTCTAAATTGGGCGTCTTTGAAGTATTCGTTGAAAACATCCAGCCTGAATCCGTCCACGCCACGATCCAACCAAAAGCGAAAAACATCCATCATTTTCTGGTAAACGTCGGGGTTGCGCCAGTTCAGATCTGGTTGTTCCTTAACGAACATATGGTAATACCACTGTTCTGTCTTCTCATCGTATTCCCAGGCCTTACCACCGAAGATGGATTGCCAATGATTGGGGGGGAATTTTTTGCCTTTTGGATTTTCCTGCCAGATGTACCAATCACGGTATGGATTCTCTTTACTTGAGCGCGATTCCACGAACCAACTGCATTGATCAGAAGTGTGGTTTAGAACCAGATCCATGATGATATGGAGGCCGCGTTTGTGAGCTTCGCTGAGTAGATGGTCAAAATCAGTTAGAGTCCCATATTTTGGATCGATATCAAAGTAATCAGCCACATCATATCCGAAGTCTTTATCAGGGGAGGGGTTGATCGGTGAGAGCCAGATTCCGTCCACGCCCAAATCGGCAAGATAATCCAATTTTCCGATAATCCCTGGAATATCTCCGATGCCATCGTCGTTGCTGTCGGCAAATGACCGCGGATAGATTTGATAGATCACGCCATCACGCCACCAAAGAAAATCATTTTCCATTAAGACCTCCATGATTCCGTCTATTATATTCGGTAAAAGCCTTCGAATTGTCCAGGGGGTTTACACACTTATATGTGAGCCAGAATTCTTACTTCCTTCCAAATCCACGGCAGACTGCAGAGAAACCCAACGATCATTGGAACGGTGCCTGAGATTATCCAAGAAGTTCTCGGCTCAAGAAATGTGAGCAGTCCCCAGGTGACGAGCGCACCAGTCAAAACAGCACCTACAACCCGTAACAGTCCTTTATCCAAATGGATCGGTGCGACCATGCGTTTGTTAAGCAGTAAAAGCAGGATGACCGCTTCGGTGGTGAATACAATCGAATCGGTTAAAGCGATTCCTGGGGCACCCAGGCGGCGGAATAATTGAACTCCCAGGGTAACATAAAGAAGAATGTTTATTCCCGCGGTCATTAAGGGAATTTTGGCTTCCTGACGCGCATAGAATGATCTGACGCCAACTTCTTTTAATGAATGACCTGTAAGGCCAAGCAGGAAAGCCGCTGTTGTCCATGCCAACAGGCTGGTACCGGCTTCACCAAATTTAAAGGCCACTGAGATCAGGGGCGAAAATCCAATGGCTAGGATCGCGGCAATTGGCAAACATAGCGCCAGAAGCACCCTGATAGCTTTTTCGATCGTTTGTCTAAATTCTTCTCTTTGTCCCTGGGCAAAAAGTTCAGATAATGTAGGGAGCAGGGCGGTACCGATGGCGGTTCCAATCAATGTTTCTGGAACCTGTTGAAGCATCCAACCGTACGTTAATGTTGTCACCGTTCCTTCTGCCAGACGTGAACCAAGATTGTCACGGATCAAGAAGATCGACTGGATACAGAGCATGGTTAGCAGGCGTGGACCTAATACGGATAAGACTTTTTTCACATCTGGATCATTGAGCGCCAGGCCAGGTGACCAGTGAAATTTATACTTGACCAATCCCGGTATCTGGATCAACAAATGAAGAGCTGCGCCTATAATGACACCATATACCAGGCCGGAAACCCCCAGATTGTATGCGGGAAGCGTTATGGAACCGATTTGATATCCGTTAGCTGGCGCGAGGATAACTACACCAAATATCTGACCTACGTTGTAAAACAAAGGCGCCAAAGCAGGCAGCCAGAAATGCTGGTTGGACTGCAAACCAGCCATCACCAGTCCACTGATAGAGAAGATGATTGTGGCGATCAGGTTTAAACGCATCAGAAGAATAACCATGTTCTGTTGGGAAGAAGTGAAACCGGGAGCAACCCCAATTTCGGATTTAACCAACGGCACGGCAAACAACGCCACAAGCAAAGCCAATCCAGAGGTGACCAAAAAAGCCAGGTTGGCGATATGGCTAAAAAGCTTCCAGGCATCCACCTTGCCGGACCGAGTAAGGACTTCAGTAAGAACAGGGATAAATGCCATCGCTAACGCGCCCCCTGAGATTAACGCGAACAACAGGTCGGGGATATTATTAGCCACGTTGAATGCGTCGAGTTCTTTAGATGCCCCAAATTGTTGCGCGATCAGAACCGAGCGTAGTATTGCCAACGCCTTGTCAAGCAAGAAGAAGACTGCCAGTAAAAGCGATATCTTTGAGAGGCGTGATAGTTTCAATTTCATTGGAGCCCCTTTATGTGGTTGAGTGATGACATCAACATAAGTGTACCCTGAAAACTTTGTTTTCTTGAATGGTCGGCAATCGTGTAAAATGAATAAATGTGAGGATAAAAAATGGATAAAGGCACGTTATACATCGTTGCGACCCCGATCGGAAACCCGGACGATATCACTCTGCGGGCTATTGAAGTGCTAAAGACAGCGGATGCCGTCGTTTGCGAGGAATATAAACCCGGCAGCACCCTCCTGAAGAAACTGGGGATCGAAGGCAAGGAATTGGTTTTACTGAATGAGCATAATGAACCCGAGGTTGGCGCTGACCTGCTCATGCGTCTGCTGAACGGACAAAACCTGGCACTATTTTCTGATTGCGGTACCCCGGTCTTTTCCGACCCGGGATCCTATTTGATCCAACTGGCATCCAGCTCGGGGGTGAAGGTTTCTCCCGTCCCCGGGGCTTCTTCGCTGATGGCTGCTCTATCGGTGCTCGATTTCCATCTTGAGCGGTTCGTTTTTGGCGGGTTCCTGCCTCGCGACCCGGATCAAAGAAAGCGGGCATTGA
This sequence comes from Anaerolineaceae bacterium, assembly GCA_034430175.1. Classification (GTDB taxonomy): domain Bacteria; phylum Chloroflexota; class Anaerolineae; order Anaerolineales; family Anaerolineaceae; genus UBA6107. The sequence continues at coordinate 15,869 of DAOUFI010000024.1, forward strand.
CCCATTATCGCGGGCTGCACATGCCTGTGATTCTGATGGATACCCCTTATCGAATGGGAAGCCTGTTGGATGATGTGATCAAAGTATTCGGTAAAGGGCAATGGGTGACCGTGGCTTTTGATTTGACGTTGCCAACTGAGAACATATTTCGGGGCGACGCGGCTACAATTCGACAACAGGTTGGCCAACGAAAGGGTGAATTCATCCTGATCGTTGGAAATATGTGACCTTGAAGCATCTTTTTTGGAGGGACACGATGACAGCTCATGAATTCAATTGCCCGAAGTGCGGAGGAGTGGTGACCATTTCTCCGGATGATGAAATATCCATTCATTGTCCTTACTGCAATTCGCTGATCGAAATCCCTGAACAATTCCGAAACTATCCTCAAGAGGCTGTTGAGCATTTACTGGAACAACTTCAGGTGATCGATAATTCCCAAGCGAAGACATCCCGTAAAGCAGCTATTTTAGTTGTCTCTATTTTGGGCGTTGTTCTGATCGGTGTATTTACGCTTATCGCCATCGCGTCGTCGAAGAAAAGCATAGGGCAGGAGAACAGTCTCTCTTTTGTTGAGGTCACCGCGGAGACAGTTGAGCCGCCAACGATCACCCCTACTTTGAATTTCGCCTACACGACATTGACCTTTGGCGGAAGTGGAAATGGTGAAGGTCTTTTTAACAATCCGCGTTACATTGACGCGGATGGTCTAGGCAACGTGTACGTTGCTGATTATGATAATGGACGCGTCCAGAGGTTCAATACCAATGGCGATTATCAGAATGGGTGGTCAGCCAGCGATTCCGGTGAGATCATTCATGGGATGGCAGTCAGCTATACCGGGTTTGTTTATGTCTCCGTTGGCAGCTTTATTAAGAAATTTGATGGACAAAGTGGTCAGTTTATAACATCCATACAGGCAAATGGTGAGGAGGAATACGGCGACCTTGCTACAACCATTGATGGAAACCTGGTAGCTGTATGGTATGAGGGTAGGTGGGGAGTCTATGATTCAGCTGATCCTGGCCACCGTGTGGATATGGTGATGTTTGATCCTGATTTGAATATTATGAGCACCAATGAGGCATTTATCAGTTCACTTACAGATGATACTCCGAACGATATCCTTCTCGCCGTAGATGGAACTGGGACGATCTACGCGTACAATCGGCCTACACTATTTATGTTTGACAAGGGAATGAATTTTACCGACCGTTTCACTCCTTCGGAAGGTGCTCCCGGAGCATTCAGTTGGGTAAGCGATATTGCCGTGGATGGACAGGGTAGGATTTACGTTCTCGAGAGTTATACGATCCATGTGTTCGACAGTAATTTTGGATTTATCGACGATATCCCTTTGGAAAAGAATGCCAATGCGTTTGCCATCGACGCGCAAAACAATATCTGGATGTTGTCTTCAGATCAAGTTCAGAAATATCAGTTGAGACAATAGACGATTCAGGGAAAAGAAAGAGCCATCAGATTGAATTCTGATGGCTCTTAATGTTGTTTAGTGCCTGTCGCTATGGCTGCGGTCTCCACCGCGGCGATCTCCTCCGCTGCGGCTGTAGCCACCCCTGCCACCACGGCGATCGCCCGAACTACTGTGGGAACGGCCACCGTTACCGCCGTTCTTGCCACCGCGATCCTTTTCCTGGGCTTCTTCGACCGTCCAGCCTTCGAGCACTGCCTGGCGCGAAAGGCGAATCTTTCCATTTTCGTCGATGGCGGTCACCATGACGGTAAGCTCATCACCCATCTTGACCACGTCTTCCACTTTCTCGACCCGTTCACTATCAAGCTGGGAGATATGTACCATACCGTCCACACCCGGCAGGATCTGCACGAATGCTCCAAAATCGGCGACGCGGACAACCTTGCCGGTATAGATCCGTCCGACCATGGGGGTTTCGGTGAGACCTTCGATGCGTTCGCGAGCGGCTGCTTCGGCATTGCTGTCAGTGGCGGCAATGTAGACCGTGCCGTCATCATCGATGTCGATCTTGGTACCGGTTTCTTCTTGCAAAGCACGTATGTTCTTGCCGCCGGGGCCGATGATGGCGCCGATTTTATCCACTGGTACTTTGACGATGGAAATTCGGGGGACGAAACTCTTGAGTTCGGGGCGGGGAACTGGGATCACCTCGAGCATTTTATCGAGGATGAACAGGCGGGCGTCATGTGCCTGGCTCAATGCCTGGCGCATGATCTCAGCGGTAATGCCCTTAATCTTGATGTCCATCTGCAGGGCGGTGATGCCTTGGGTGGTTCCGGCAACTTTGAAGTCCATATCACCCAGGTGGTCTTCCGCTCCCTGAATGTCGGTAAGGACAACATAGCGGTCTTCTTCTTTAATCAAGCCCATGGCTACGCCGGCCACGGGAGCTTTAATGGGTACACCGGTATCCATCAGGGCCAATGTTGAACCACATACAGAAGCCATTGACGATGAACCATTGGATGCCAGGACTTCTGAGACCAGACGAAGGGTGTACGGAAATTCGGATTCGGGGGGGATAACCGGGATTAACGCGCGTTCAGCCAGGGCGCCATGCCCAATCTCACGGCGTGACTGTCCGCCCATCCGTTTTACCTCACCCGTCGAATAGGGCGGGAAATTGTAATGGTGCATGTAGCGCTTGCTGTCCATCGGTGACAGGGTATCGATCTCCTGGGCTTCTTTAGGGGTTCCCAAAGTGGCCAGGGTCAGTACCTGGGTTTCACCGCGGGTGAATAACCCAGAGCCATGAGCACGTGGGCTGACGCCAACCTCGCACCAAATGGGGCGGATCTCTGTGATCTGTCGGCCATCGGGGCGTTTGTGCTGGTCGAGAATGCGTGAGCGAACCACACGTTTGAGTGCTTCTTCGTAGGCTTCCTTGACTTTGGCGATCATTTCAGCGTCTTCCGGATCGGTCATCTCGACAACGATGTCTTCTCGCAATTGATCCAAAGCGTCCTGTTGCTCATGTTTTCCATGCTTGGTTTCGAGTATGTCGTTCAGATCGGCCACAGCACGCTGATAAATTCGTTCTACCAGGGATTCGTCCATGGAGAACAATTTGACTTCACGCTTGGCTTTGCCAATCTCGGAAGCCATTTGAAGCTGCGCCTGGACCAGGGGTTGAATGGATTCATGACCAAAGAGCAGCGCGGCGACCATGTCTTCTTCACTGATCTCGTCAGAACCGCTTTCGACCATCAGAATGGCGTCGCTAGTACCAGCAATTCGCAAGTCAAGATCGGACTCATCGATCTGAGCATAAGTGGGGTTCGCGATGAATTCACCGTTGACACGGCCAACGCGCACGGCTCCAACCGGTCCGTCCCAGGGGATATCAGAGATCATTAAAGCAGCGGAGGCGGCATTAATGGCTAGAACATCCAACGGGTTTTCTAGATCGGCCGAGAGCGAGAACATGGCGACTTGCACTTCATTGCGTATGTCTTTATTAAAGAGCGGGCGGAGAGGGCGGTCCGTCAGACGAGAAACGAGGATCGCGTCGGTACCCGGACGTCCTTCGCGTCGGAAGAAGGAGCCGGGAATACGTCCACCGGCATACATCTTCTCTTCGTACTCGACAGTGAGGGGGAAGAAATCCTGTCCCTCTTTGGGTTCGTTGCCCATTGTGGCAGCAGCGAAAACGACTGAGTCGCCGTACCTGACGGTAACTGCGCCGCCTGCCTGCGCGGCCAGTTTTCCGGATTCAAACGTGACCGGACGACCACCCACAGTGGCGATAAATTTCTTGCTTTCTGGTTTCATTGATAAACTCCCTTTATCATTTCCCGCCTGGTCAGGGACTGAAAAATAAGGGGGACATTAGTGTCCTCGCCATTTTTCAATACCCAACCGGCGGCGAATCATCCCGTTTTCACGGGGTAATAAAAACGAGTAGATGTTTTTTCGATCTCCATCTACTCGCCTGGATCACTTCTTACTTGGTTCGGATACTTAATTTTTCTGTGATGGTCGCAAAGCGGGCGAAATCGGTGCGGCGCAGGTAGGCCAGCAATTTGCGGCGTTGGCCAACCAATTTGAGTAAGCCGCGGCGTGAAGCGTTATCGTGTTTGTTCGCACGCAGGTGCTCGGTAAGTTGTTTGATACGGGTGGTGAGGATGGCGATCTGCACATCCGCTGAACCGGTATCTGCATCGTTTATGCGGTAATCAGTGATCAGTTTTGCTTTTTCTTCCTTTGTCAATGCCATGACATCTGCTCCTAAAATTGATTTATGCAAGTCTCCGTATCCGCAGGAACCCCGCAGACAGGACTAGTCATTGGTACAGATTATACCAGAGGTCGGGTGGGCTGTGAAGGTGACATAAATGGTGCGATTAATGGGGTCAACTCCTCGAACTGTGCTCGCGAAGTTCCAATCTTAAAGAAAGTTCCTGTTCTAGTGGAAAAAATGGCAATAGCCTTCTAAACAAGCGGGGAATTTCTGGTGAATGGGGTTGTGCCAGGATTGATTTTAGGTAGAAGACCGTTTCTACCGGTGAACGGGAAGCGAGAGCTTGCAGGTCCCTTTGCAAAGGTGATAACACTCTGGCGCCTGGTTTCGTGATGATCAAGGTGATTAGATCGTAAATCCTGGGAAGGTTATGAAAATCTGGATCCTTGATCATGGGGAGAATGCTTTGCAGGCCAAACACCTGGTCATAGCTGTCTTTGCTTTCCAACCAACTTTGGATCACAGTTAGCCATTTCTCAACTGCTTCTTTACGCAATCGGATAGAGCCGCGATCTTGTAGAAACGCAATGAGATCCCGATCCTCAGTCGGCAGTGACCAATCTTTCAATCGTTGGATGATCTGGTCGGTGTATTCCAGGGGGATCTTTCCGAGCAGGGCGGCAGCGAGTTGCCTCGGTTCCAGCTTTGTCTCTTCCCATAAACGGTCAATCACATCCATTGAGCTTAAAGGATTATCTTGGCAGAGTTTACCAAACTCAAGTTCGAACTGACGGTTGATCAGCGAGGGAACGTTGTAAGCGTCTGCCGAAAGGGGGCGTTTTCCAGCCGCCAGGGGATCAAAAGTACGGTCTGAATAGAATTCATAGACCGTACTTAATTGTTTTACGAATTGTTCTGCTGAAGAGAATTCTTTAAGCGCCAGTTGGATCTGGGTATGAAGACGAGTCAACTCAACAGCAGGCATAATCACCAGGCCTAATATGCTTTGGCAAAATAAACCTTTTCGCTGGCGGGCTTACCACAAACCACACATTTGCCACTTCCCCCGGGTTGGTCGAGCGGAATGCAGCGCGTGGTTGCTTTGGTATCTTCCTTGACTTTGGCTTCGCATGTTGCGTCACCACACCACCAGGAGTAAGCCCACCCGTTTTCCACGATCTTTTTCAGGTCATCGTAATTGGATGGTTCGGAGATGTGACTATCGCGGAAAGATTTGGCCTTATCATACATAGCAGCATGGATTTCGGTGAGCAATTCGGCGATCGCGCCTTTGAGGTTCTCCTGTGGGATAATCAGTTTGCCGTCTCTACCCGGGATATCGCGCCGAGCGACCATGACGCTGCCTTTTTCCACATCCTTGGGCCCGACTTCGATACGGACGGGAACGCCGCGCATTTCCCAATCATTAAACTTGAAGCCTGGGGTCAATTCGGTACGATCATCGACTTTGATCCTGAAATCGGACAACGCCTGGCTAATGTTTTGTACCACTGGCATCACCCTGGATCGTTCCTCGTCATTCTTGTAAATGGGCACGATCACCACCTGGATCGGAGCCAGCTTGGGGGGCATGACCAGGCCCTGGTCGTCTCCGTGGGTCATGATGATGGCTCCGATGAAGCGAGTGGAGACACCCCACGAAGTGGTATAGCAATACTGCATCTCGTTCTTCTCATCCAAGAACTGGATGTCGAAAGCCTTGGCGAAATTCTGTCCCAGGTAATGGGATGTACCCGCCTGCAAGGCTTTGGTATCACCCATCATGGCTTCAATTGTGTATGAATTAACAGCGCCTGCAAATTTTTCGGTTTGGCTCTTGCGACCCGGGATCACCGGAACTGCCGCGTCGTCTACAGCGAAACGGGTGTAAACCTCAAGCATGCGTAGGGTTTCTTCTTCGGCTTCTTTCTGTGTCGCATGGGCGGTGTGACCCTCTTGCCAGTAAAACTCGAGGGTGCGTAAGAAGAGACGCGTGCGCATTTCCCAACGTACCACGTTGGCCCACTGGTTGATAAGCACGGGCAGATCACGGTACGATTTGATCCACTTGGAGTACATATAACCAATGATTGTCTCGGAAGTCGGGCGGACAACCAGTGGTTCTTCCAGTTGCTCGCCGCCGCCGATGGTCACCACAGCCAGTTCAGGAGAGAAACCTTCGACGTGCTCCTTCTCTTTTTCAAGGAAGGATTTTGGGATGAGTAGAGGAAAAGCTGCGTTCACGTGACCGGTAGCCTTAAAACGGCGGTCAAGCGATGCCTGGATGTTTTCCCATAAAGCCCAACCGTAAGGGCGAACGACCATGCAACCGCGGACGGGAGCATAGTCGGCCATTTCAGCGCGTTGGATGAGCTGGTTGTACCATTCTGAATAATTTTCACTGCGTGTGGTCAATTTTTCGTTTGCCATGAGTTCGATCCTGAATTAGTTATTTATGTTGCGTATGATTGCAAGGACAGCGGGGATATCTTCTGCGTAGGAGACAATGTCGCGATCCTTAAGTGGAATATAAGGGTTGAAGCGGTCGATAAATTCTGTGTAAGTAGACTTCCAGTCCGGGCCAAAGAGGATCAGTGGTTTGCGCGGGATTGCCTGGATGATGATCTCGTTCCACATGATGGAAATCTCAGCCATGGTACCCACACCACCTGGCATAGCGATGGCGGCGTCGCACTTCTCCACCAGCGCAAAAAGTCGTTCCTGTAAAGTGTCGAAGTGCCACTCTTCGCTCAGGTAGGGGTTGGCTTTACGGTTCAAATACGAAGCCTCGAGTTGACCGCAGGTGGCACCGATTACATGGGTTCCGGCTTCCTTCCCGCCAAGCGAGACAGCTTCCATGACACCGATATAGCCACCGGTTAAAAGAGAATGACCCTGGCTGCCTAGTTCAAAGCCCAACCTTCGGGCTTCTTCGTAAGCTGGCTCGCCTGGTTTCGGTGCTGATCCGCCAAAAACACTGATGATCATTCAAGTCCCTTTTCTTTTTCGATTTCCGTATCCCAGGTTCTGGAATAATTCTTCTGCAGTTTATACATGATGGCCTGTTCCAGATCGATGCCGCTAACTTTTGCTAACTGTAGCAGATAAAGAGCAACGTCGGCGAGCTCTTCGGATAGTCCTTGTTTGTCTGTTGCCTCTTCACGCCATTGAAAATGTTCCAGAATCTCCGAAGATTCCAGGCTTAATGAAATTGCCAGGTTGCGAGGTGTTTGCGGGCGTAAGGTATTGGGTTGATGCCAACCCTTGGCACTGACAAAACGATCCATCTCCTCGGTCAACTCGCGAATATCCATAAGTCACCTGCCGACTTTATTTTCAAGGACTTCCAAAGCAAAACGGGCGGATTTCACCTGTTCCGGATGCCAGCCTTCTTCTTCAGCCATTTTATGCAAATGGTTCAATACCACTTTTTGATTTTCTTCACCCAAACCTTTATAAACGGAATCGATCCTCTCAACATCGCGAGAGAGGATCCCATCCCAGGTTTGTTCGAGAAACGATTCTAGATCAATCATGGTGCTGCCAAAAAGATGAGCTAAGATTACCAGAGTCGAAGAGATGAGTCAAGTTGAAAAAAGAAAAGGACTGGAAAAGCATTTTCCAGTCCTTTGGATTTCTGATTGAAAATTACTCTTCCTTTTTGGATTCTAATTCCTTTGTGCGGGCATCGATGATTGGCTGGGCGATGTGTGATGGAACGACCTCGGTGTGGTCGAATTCCATGCTGAACACACCGCGGCCGGCGGTGATGGAGCGCAGGGTGGTGGTGTAGCGCAGCATCTCAGCCAGGGGAACGGTGGCGGTAACCACGGAGTGACCTTTTTCAGTTTCCATTCCCTGGATACGGGCACGGCGAGTGTTCAGGTCACCCATGATATCACCCATGTTGGCTTCGGGGACCGTGATGCGAACCAACATGATCGGTTCACGCAACACAGGGCCAGCTTCACGCACGGCGAGTTTAAAGGCTTCACGGCCTGCAACCTCAAAGGCCACTGGTTTAGAATCGACCGGATGTTCTTTGCCGTCGAAGACAGAGACATGTACGCCAGATACAGGGTAACCAGCGATAACGCCTTCTTTCATAACGCTCTGAATACCTTTCTGGATGGAACTGGCATAGGACTGCGATACGGCGCCGCCGAACACATCCCATGTGAAATCGTAATCTTTATCTGTGATTGGGCTGACTTTGAGGTGAACTTCACCGAACTGACCGGATCCACCAGTTTGTTTTTTGTGGCGGTACATGGCGGTGCCAGGTTTGGTGATGGTTTCCTGATAGGGAACCTTCGGTTCGGTTATATTGATACCGACCTGGAATTTAGTTTCGGCACGGCGAATGGCTACGTCGATGTGTTGGTCGCCCATACCCTGAAGGATGGTCTGGAGTGTGGTGTTGTCGTTATAGTGGGTGAGGGTCATATCCTCTTCGCAGAGGCGAGCCAGGGTGGATGATATCTTGGTGGAATCTGCCTGAGTCTTTGGGAAGATAGCAACCCGATATAGCGCACCGGGATATTCGGGAATGGGTAGGGTGAGGGGATGATTCTTGTCGCAAAGCGTATTGGAAGTTGAGGTCTCAGATAGCTTTGGCACAACACAGATATCACCGGCGTGAATGATCTTGACTGAAATGCCTTCCTTGCCTCTTGGGATGTTTACATTGCCCAGGCGCTCTTCAATGTTCTTGGTCTGGTTCCAAACGCGGGCATCAGGAGCAATCGTACCCGAGTAAACACGGAAATATGTCTGTTTGCCGACGAACGGGTCGGCTGTGGTTTTCCAAACATAAATGGCCAAAGGACCAGAATCTTCAGCGGTGAGTTTTTCCTCGCCTGATTTACCCTGTGCCACAATGGCGGGCATATCTTTCGGTGATGGCATCAGGTCGACAATCGCGTCGAGGAAGCGGCCAACACCCATTTCAGCTGAACCGGCAGCCACGAGAACGGGGACAAAACCACCTGTGCGGACCACTTTGGTAAGACCCTGGAGGACTTCAGCTTCGCTCAACTCACCGGATTCAAGGTATTTCTCGAGCAAGGAATCGTCACCCTCTGCAGCGGCTTCGACCAGCTTGGCACGTGCTTCATCAGCGGCTGCCTTGAATTCAGCGGGGATTTCTACGACGCCAGCTTTTCCATCGCCCTTGTAGGCTTTCATGGTGATCAGATCGATCACGCCCTGGAATGATTGTTTCTCGCCCCAAGGTAATTGAATGGGGATCAGGCGAATTTCAGAGAATTCAGCCACGGATGCCAACGCTTTCTGGAAATTGGCATTCTCACGGTCCATTTTATTGATCAGCAGGAAACGAGGCAGATTAAATTTAGTGCAATACGACCAGGCCAGTTCAGCGCCGACTTCTAGTCCGTTGACAGCGTCTACCAGCACAACGGCGCCGTCAGCGACATGTAGAGCGGAGATGACTTCACCGACAAAATCGGTGTAACCAGGGGTATCGAGAAAATTGATCTTGGTATCACGGTATTCCACTGGAATAACCGAGGTGTAAAGTGAAATCGTTCTGCGCACTTCCTCATCGTCAAAATCGGAAGTGGTGGTGCCGTCTTCGATCTTTCCCATACGAGTGGTGGCTCCAGTGAAGTGGAGCATCGCCTCGCTGAGAATCGTTTTCCCCGCGCTGGAGTGTGAAACCAACGCGATATTGCGAATCTTTTCAGTCGAGTACTCTTTCATGAAAAAGGCCCTTCTCTACACTTGAGATGATTTCAACCTTGTAATTTTAAGGTATACGTGCCTTTCTGTCAAAGATTATTTTAACAAACACTCATTGAATAGGAAATTCGTCCATTTTTCAGATGTACAATGGAACAAGGGAACAAGTAATGTGAAATTTCCGTCTATTATCTTGAGGATTACCCTTTGGACGATCGCTGCGTTGGGGTTGTTTTCGATCACCCCATTGACTCTGTCTTACTGGCAGTATGATGGTGGCAAGTGGTATCAAAAAAATGCCAGTGAGGTCAACTCTATCGATAGTATTCTGGTCAATGCCCAAAGCGCAGACCTGGATGGCGATGGTCACATGGAATGCGTTATGCTTTCCTCGGATAGAGCGAAAATCACCAATTGCGATAATCAAGTGCTCTGGCAAAGTCCAACGGGTTGGTTGGTGAAACAGGTTTTTATTAGCGATCTGAATCGAGATGACGAACCTGAAGCGAGTCTTTTAGTCTGGAGGCCGTTTTCATCGTGGCCAATCGACAACTTTCTGCCATTTGGCGGAAGGATAAAGAATTTTCACAATCAACAGGGTTTGAGCTGTCACTTGATACTAATTGGTTGGAATGGCAAATCCTATGTTGAGAAATGGGCAGGATCTGCGTTGATCCGACCGGTGGAACAGCTTTACGCAGTCGATCTGGACGGCGATGGTGAGCAAGAGTTGGTCGGATTGGAAGGTGAGTATGATTCACCCATGCCCGGTGGCACATTAACAATTTGGCGCTGGCGCGGCTTCGGTTTTGTTTTGGAGGATGAAACGGATTGCTGGTTTAAAACGATCTGGATTACGCAAGATGATGAAAGTTATTTGGTGTTTGCTCAATAATTGGAGGAACTATGAAAAACAAAAAGCTTTTAATCCTTTTTTCAACTGTCTGTGTACTCTCCATGATCCTGGCTTCATGTAATTTTCCGTTAAATAGCCAGACCGCAACAGCAAATTCAACAGTGACGAGTGCTTCGGTGGTTGTACCCACTGATGTATACGCCGAAGCGTTCGCGGCTTATCAGGAGCCAACGGTAACCCTACCCGACGAATTTGTGGGAGGGTATACCTTGCCACTTGATTTGGGGCAAGTGAATAACCTTTCTGAGTTTCCTTTTACCGACACCCAATTGAACGCCCTTGGGCAAAATGGCTTCTTTGTTACACCGCCCTCTACTGATCCTAACGCCATGTATACGGAGTTCTACCAGGCATACGAATCACAGCGTTATGAACAAACTCCACTTTTCGTAACCACGGATTCAGTCTTCCATGTTTATCACCTGGTGTTCGATAAAATGCTACGGGATTTGGAAACCACTTACTTCATCCCCACTTTGAAAGAATTTACCCTCACGATGGTGGATGCCACTGAAAAGCAATACCAATCTCTGAAAGGATCCGATCTGGAAAACGCAGCCCTGCGTAATGTGGCCTTCTTCTCAATCGCCGCTTCGTTGCAGGGGTTGGAGTACACGGCTTTACCAGCAGCCCAAACCTACGTGGATGCTGAACTTGCATTGATCAACGCGCATGAAGGCACAAATGTCTCTCCCTTATGGCTGCGAGACGATCAGACTCAGGATCTACAGTTGATCGAGGATTACTCTCAATACATTCCCCGCGGTCATTACACTCGCAGCGCGGAATTACGAAATTACTTTAAAGCCATGATGTGGTATGGACGATTAACCTTCCGCCTTAAAGATGAGTTCGAAACCCAGCGTGCCTTATTGGTCACCCAGGCGATCCGGACCGCTTCCAGCGGCAGTGGGAATTCCGCGTTATCCCTCTGGCAACTGATCTACGATCCGACAGTATTCATTGTTGGCAAGGCGGATGACCTCGGCATCTATGAATATGGTAAGTTATCAGATGCGGTTTTCGGAGCCGATGCGCAGCCTTCTGTGTTTGCCGATAAAGCGAGGTTGGAGAAGTTCATCGCAGAAGCCAGGAACCTGCCGGCTCCACAGATCAATTCCATGTGGGTGTGGATCTGGCAGGACCGCGACGATGTCACCCAGGGATTTCGTGTCATGGGGCAGCGTTTTACCCTTGATGAATACGTTTTTGGCCAGGTGATGTGGCGCAATGTTGGTACCCTCGAGAAACCTCGTGATCTACCCAAGGCATTGGATTTCTTTGCTTCCATGGGTTCGAACGAAGCGCTCAATATCCTGCATGACATTGGAGAGTCAGATTACGTGAATTATGATTCACAATTGAACAAGGTAACTCAGGAGGTCTCTGATTTACAGATCGATTCTTGGACGCAGAATCTTTACTGGACATGGTTATATTCGCTTCAACCGTTGATCACAGAGAAAGGTAAACAATATCCCTCATTCATGCAGACCGACGCCTGGACCCGAAAGGAGTTGGCCACCGCGCTGGGAAGCTGGACAGAGCTTAAGCATGACACAATCCTTTATTCCAAACAGGTAATGGCAGAGATGGGTGGGGGACCCTCCGAGAATCCCCCCCATGGCTATGTTGAACCCAACCCGTATGCTTATGCCAGGTTGATCGCGCTGGTGCAAATGACTCGATCTGGTTTGGAGAACCGTAATTTGCTGGATGAGACCACACAGGCAAACCTGGACAACCTCGTGGATGAGTTGAATTTTCTCCTGGATATTTCGCAGCGCGAGTTAAACGGTGGAACAATCACCGATGATGAGTATTGGCGCATTCAGTATTACGGTGGCTGGCTCGAGGCAATCACGATCGCTTCGGCGGATTCCGAATCTGAGGAACCGGGACGGAATTACCTCGAAGATCAGAAATCCGCTGTGGTTGCTGATGTTGCCACCGGCATGGGAAGAGTTCTGGAAGAAGGAGTTGGTTACCCAACGAATATATACGTTGTTCTACCGAACACTCCTTACCAAGTGGCCGTTGGCGCAGTGTATACCTATTACGAATTCACTGTAACGCCAGACCAGAGAATGACCGATGAAGGTTGGCGGGCTCAGCTCGAGGCTGGCAATGCTCCAGCTTTGCCGGATTGGACGTCAGAATACATCATTCCATAGTGAAGAATAAGATTATGTTGTGGGGAGCGCTGATTCTGGCGCTCCTCACAGCTCAGGGTTGTCAGAAAGAACCCTCAGTAACAATCACTTTTGGAGGGGATGTTATGCTTGCCAGAAATGGTGTAGCGTTATTTGAGCGGGCAGATCCCTGGGGTGATGTGGATAAGTATTTAGAGGTATTAAGGTCGAAGGATTCCCAGTTACTCTTTTTGGTGAATCTTGAATCACCTTTGTCTGTGGATGTCTCAGAGGATGGAGCGAATACCTATGACCTTTGCGCCGATTCATCACAAGCCTTGGTCTTAAAATCCGTCCAAATCGATATGGTTTCATTGGTAAACAACCATAGCTTTGATTGCGCTCCTGATGGTATGGCGCGCTCCATCCGTATCTTAACCGACAATTCAATCGGATTTGTGGGAGACATTTTTTCACCTACTTTTGTGGTAATAAACGGTGTCAAGGTGGGGGTGATCGCCGCGGAAGATGTGGCAGCTCCGGTCGATCAGCAGGGATTGCTTTCAGCCATCCGGGACGTGCGTAAGCAATGCGATTTTCTCATCGTATCCATGCATTGGGGAATGGAGTATCAGGCTGGGATAAGTGAGCGTCAGGAAGCAATGGCTCAGGCGATCGCCGATGCCGGCGCTGACGTTCTGTGGGGTCATCATCCGCATGTCCTGCAAAAGATGGAATGGATAAGTGCGGCATCGGGGGAGCACCGAATGCTTGCCATTTATAGCATGGGAAATTTGCTTAGCGATCAGGGGATGAACAAAGATACACAAGAAACAGCATTAATTTCTGTGATTGTAAAGGATGAAAAAATCACACAAATTCAAATTCAACCCTTCGTCATGGATGTATATCGAATGGAACTTCGGTATGCTGATGTTGAAGAAGCGCAGGATGTTTTAGATCGGCTGAAAGTGGATCAATTATCAGGAGTGGAGTTGGTAATTCCTTGAGGTTTAGCCATGAATGATTTTTTCCATCCGCCATGAGGGTTCTGTTATGGTATGCCATTTCCCCTCATCGTCTGGAAACGACCAAACTCCGGGTTCTTCAGCGACAATTTGATATCCAAGACGTTTATATAATCTGATCGCGCCTGGATTGTCGCGTGCCACATTCAAAGTCACTCGTGAGAATTTCCGAGCGAGTAATGAATTTTCCACTACCTTAACCATTTTCGTTCCCAACCCATGGTTTCGATAGGCGGGTTTAATTCGGAAGGAGTATAAATAGGCTCTTTGCCACCCATCTGAGAGTTCGGGACGGTCGCTCACGAGTTGCACGAAAACCTGACCGATCAAGCCTGCTTTTACATGATCGGCGATCCAGATCATGGATGTGCCTTGAACCATACGTTCGTACGCGTTGGCAAAGACCGTTCGAAAATGCTTGAATTCGCCGTCCCATTCAAGCGCAGGGAGATCGCTCTTCCTGGCAGGACGTATGATGACATCTTCCAGAGAAAAATCTGTCTCAACTTGGTGAATGATCTGTTCAGCCATGAGTGCTCTCACAAATCCATTGTTTTAAGAATATTCTCCAATAATATTTTTTCTTGTTCTGGGGTTTTTATCTCACCTTCGATCCAGGCAGCTCGGATTTTTCGAATAATCTCACTATACTTCGGGCCGGGTTCCAGGCCGAGGGTTTTTAGTGTTTCACCATTTATTGTTGGAAGGATCTTTCGCCATATCAGGTAGTAATCCTGTATTTTTTGTTTGAAGTTTTTCTCTGAACTCGAAAGGAAAAGGGTGTAGCCGCCGATCGCAGGAACATCAGCCAGGTAGTCAGAGAATCGACTGGGTGAGAGGTCGACCAGAATATCCCGCTGCATCCAAATTTTTTGGGCTCGCTTCAAAGCATCCATCAACTGGTTGTTCAGATGGAAGCGGTTGGCAATTTCGATGCTTGCGTTGCTTTCTTGTTGGATCAGCCAGACGAGAAACGCCAATCCGGTGTGGATCGGGGTGGCACCGACCTGTTCAGGGATGTCCCATCCATCAGGGATTGCCATTTTCAATGCATTCGTTAGCGATTCGGAGTATCCCTTGCGCCAAGTCAGCAGGGGGTGAATAGCCTGGATCAGTCCCAATTCGTTTAATCGGTCGAAAATTGGGGTAGGATTCTCTTCTTTGAAAATCAGATTAAATTCGTGTCGTAACCGGTCACCACTGACCTGTTTAATCAATGGTCGCGCTTCTTCCATCAACTGCAATGTGCGGTTTTCGATATGAAAATGGAAACGCTGCTCAAACCTAACCGCGCGTAAAAGGCGGGTGGGATCGTCGATGAACGAAAGGGAATGCAGCACTTTGATCTGCTTTTTCTGTAAATCTGCCAGTCCATCCCAGTAATCGTAAAGCTCGCCAAAATGACGACCATCAAGGCGGAGTGCCATGGTATTAATCGTAAAATCACGCCGGTGTAGATCGAGTTTGATACTCGAACGCTCGACAGTAGGGAGAGCGGTGGGATGATCGTAAAATTCAGTTCTTGCGCTGATCAGATCAAGAGAATCAGGTAATTTGCTGGCGTCTGCGTTCGAGAAACCGAACTCTTGCAAAAGATTCTTTTTGATATCTTTAATCAACCATTTCGCGGTTCCGAATCGGCTATGAGAGATTACCCGCCCACCAAACCGGGCGTGCAGGTTTTTCGCAAGTTGAATTGCCTCACCTTCAACGACAAGGTCAAAGTCAGGTGAAAAATGGCCCAGGATCAAATCACGGACAAAACCGCCAACAACATAGATGGGAATATGTTCTCGGGCAGCTTCTGCTGCCACAGTTTGGATCAGAGCAAACCTGGGTGCGGATAAAGATTTCTTCAGAATATCCGTATAATTCAGACGCCCGGGGACAAAAGCAACCTCATCCGATAATGAACGCAGTAGATCGGTTCGGGTGACAATCCCTACCACGGAGTGATCTTGTGGATCCACGACTGGTATTTGTCCCCAACCAGTGGATGCCATCAACGATTGCAGTTGATCGATTGTATCTTTGGTTGTTAACGAATAATTACCGGCTTCCATCAGGCTGTCGATTGATAATTTGAGGTGGTGTGCCATGGCACGATCGACAGCTCGCCGGGTGAGCAACCCGACAACTTTGTTGTTATCGATAACAGGGAACCCTTCATACCCATACCGCTTGAAAGCCTTAGCCGCTTCTTCCAAACTCGTCTTAGGTGACAATAAAAGGGGATGCTTGGACATGATTTTTCCGACGGTGATTGAAGGCGTAACGATAGCTGGAAGCGCGTCAATCAGACGGGTTTCGATTTCTTTAAGAGGTAGATTCCCTTTTGGATAAGCAGGGTCGTGGGGGGTAATCAAAGCGGAAGCAGCGCGTTCATGACCGCCACCACCAAAAAGCGCGGTGACAGCAGCCGCATTCACCTGATCTGATGTCGATCTGGCTACGATTCTAATCCCATCACGCGTTTTGATCACCAGGAAAAGCCCGTCTGGATCAAACAGATCACGCAACTTATGCGCCACGCTGGAAACTTCATCGTCCATATTGGATCCATCAGCCGACGCGATAAGGATCATCTTTCCATGGACATCCAGGTTTTGCGCTGTAGTCATGAGCACATCGGCCAGTGCCTTTTGTTCATCAGACAACGCGGGGTTGAGGAAATCGGCAGCCAACCGAAGGTTAGCTCCAGCTTCCATTAGGGCAGCCACTGCGCGAATATCTCTAACCGTGGTGGAGGCGTAGGTCATCGCGCCGGTATCTTCGTAAATTCCCAGGAGTAATAATGTGTTTTGGATCATCGTAAAGGATGGCAGGTGTTCCTTCAACCTTTCGACGAAAATAGTTGTACAGGCGCCGGTTTTTTCAAGGTTTATTTGCCAATCGGTATCCAGGTTCTCGCGCTGAGGGTGGTGGTCGATCACCTGAACTGTTGTTTTTGAGTTAAGCCCCTTGAGCGTGACCAAGGATTGCGTGTCTACCAGGGTAACTTTTTGAATCGGTTCGGATGGTAAATCGCGAAATTCAATGAAAGGCAGCTCGGAGCTGTATAAATTAATGAATCGTTTTACGTTTCGATTAAGGCGTGCAGGAAGGATCGCGATGGCGGTTTCATCCAACAACCATGCACCCAGTAATGCTCCAAGCGCGTCAAAATCAGCTTGTTCATGCGTCAAGTTTACGTTCATGTGTACATTTTAGCATGAAGCCATGAAGATGTTCCGAACATGGTTTTTTTGCATCAATAGAAGGGGAGGAGTACAATTGAAAAATTCGTGGTTGGGCACGATAGATAGTGATTATGAAGAGGAAAAATGTCTGATAAAAGAGTAATCCTGGCAGTTCTAGCTCATCCGGATGATGAGACATTTGGTATGGGGGGAACGCTTGCTTTATACGCTCGTAAAGGGGTAGATGTACATTTGGTTTGTGCCACACGTGGAGAAGTGGGAGAAGTTCCCGATGGGATGATGAATGGCTTTACGACGGTCGCAGAACTTCGGGAAGATGAATTGCGACGAGCCGGTAAGTTACTTGGGCTCAAGAGTATCGTTTATCTTAACTACCGCGATTCGGGGATGCCAGGTAGTGCTGATAACCACCATCCCCAGGCTTTAGCGGCAGCTCCCATTGAAGAGGTAACGGGAAAGGTTGTTCATTACATCCGTTTGCTCAAACCACAGGTAGTTCTAACATTTGATCCCATTGGCGGATACAGACATCCTGATCATATTGCTATTCAGCAAGCCACGGAGAAGGCGTTTTATGCGGCAGGTGACTCAAATCAGTACAAATCCGACCTCCCCGCATTTTCACCGGTGAAACTATATTTCCATACTATGCCGAAAGGTACCCTTCGGTTCGGTATATTTCTGATGCGTTTGATCGGAAAAGACCCCCATAAATTTGGCAGGAATGGAGACATCGATCTGGCAAGCATCGCTGAAATCAGCTTTCCTAAAAATGCGGTCATTGATTTCAGAGCGGTAGCGGAAATACGAGAGCAGGCGGCTGCCTGTCACGCGAGCCAGGGTGGTACGCAAATTACCAGTGGCGGATTGATTGGTAAGATCAGGAGGTTTCTTGGATCGAAGGATCTTTTTATGCGGGCTTTTCCGCCTGCGGATCGTCACATCGAACGGGATCTTTTTGAAGGCATAGAATGAGAAAACCGGGACCATTATGGTCCTGGTTTTACTCATGCCTTATTGGTACGAATTTTCAATAATGCGTAAAGGGGGCAAAACCCAATCAATCCCGTGATCAAGGTGATTGCTCCGATGGCAAGGAATACCCAGCCAAGAGCTCCTGCTATAACACCGGTAAATTTTAAAATCAGCAGGACAATTCCAAGAATTACCCGGATATATCGATCCATAGATGATTCATTTGGTTTCATAATATCTCCTTAAATAATCAGATTGCATCATAACCACATAGATGCATTCTGTTAAGAAAGGTGACGGGAGCTTACAAACGGATTTCTTTACCGCAGAACTCGCACTTGATCGTGTCCATCCCGCGCAGTACAGGCTTTGTGATCAGCCCACCGCACTGCGGACATTGGGTTGGCGCGGCTTTGGCTTTGTCGATCGCGGCTTGATCCACCGCGATGGCACGATTCCTATCAATTTCATGTGTTTTCACCGAAGTAATCAGAGATTGCCAGGCTGTACAATCCTCATAGAAAATATGCAACAGGGCGGTTGCCGCGAAATTACCAGCTGCGAATTTCAGGCTCAACATATCCTGATTTTTCATTACCCCTTGTTTAAAACCTTTGACTTCTTCGATGGAAATTGCGGGTACTTCAAAGAGCAATTGCTGAATTTTCTGCCTTTCAGTGGTTACGAATAAAACCTTCTTGGTCGCGACTTCTTCATTTTGTTCGAAGATCAATCGCTGATCCGTCAGGAACAGGATGCCTTCAGGATCATTTTTCTCTTCTTTTCCAGATTTACACCAGACCGCTTTTACGGCTTTAACCACAGCTTCTCCGGGAAGGAAACCGAAGCTGGCTGCGTCCGCTTTATCCAAAGCAAATTCCAGTTCACTTATATCGTGGATAAATGTATCGACTTCGCTTTTTAACGCTTCAAAGAAGGCCCTAATCGAGTCTGCTGTTGTTTCACAACGGTCCTCAAATTGGTCTGTTTCATTGCTCAGAATCTGAACACTAGAAAGGGCAGGGAGAGCACCAAGGGCATTGAAGCGCATCTCAATTGAACGCAGGCCGGATTGAAGGATATTTGCCTGCATGGCGATTTTTCCTTCCACATCACCTTGGATGGCGGCACATCGCATGCTCAAGTCTGCCGCTTTCTTTTCGAGGAGGTTATTGAAAGCATATTTGCGTTGTCGCAGCGTCTGGATCCTGAGTGGAAGGTTGGCGGCATTACTTTGAAATTCTGTAAAAGTATCAATAACACTTTTTAGAGAAGCTACATCACGTAAATTGTCAATTTTAAATCGTAAGCTGTTTTTTAAGCTTGCGGCTTCATTCATTGGTGTTGTTGTGGCCATTTTCCTCTCCTACTCCAAGGTACGTAAATTAGCCGATCAATTTTTTTGGTTTACTTTCAAGTTCTACCAGTTCTCCCGTAACGACAAATATCGTTCGCTCACAGATATTAGTCACGCGATCAGCCATTCTCTCGATGTTATGGGCTACCCAAAGCAGGAGATTGGAATGGTCGATCATTTCAGGTTGGGTTACCATCATATGAACGATTGAGTGCTCCACCTTCTTAAAAATGGTATCTACCTGATCATCCTTCTGCGGAAGCAGGCGTGCATTTGGAACATCCTCATTCAAGAAATTATCAAGCGCTTCATGAAGCATATCCACTGTTAATTGACCCATTTTCTCGAATTCTTTGATCGGGATGGGGATATCAACATTACCCAAGTTCAGCGTGACCTTGCAGATCCCTTTAGCATAATCTCCCATCCTTTCAAGTTCAGAAGCGATTTCCAGCATGGCAGCCAATAGGCGAAGGTCGTGAGCCAGAGGTTGTTGGGTAGCGATCTGTATCAGTACGCTGTTCTCTACTTCATAACGTTTTGAGTTGATCACTTGATCAGCCAGATAAATCTTTCTGGCAGCTTCACTGTCGCGGTTCTTTAATGATTCAATGGATTGGATGGTAGCTTTTTCAACCAAATCACTAATAACCAGCAGTTCATTTTTTATTTCTTGGATGTGCGAATTGAGCGTCTCACGAGACATATTTTTCTCCTGCCTTATCCAAACCGCCCGGAGATGTAGTCTTCAGTTTCTTTATGCTGGGGTCGAGTGAAAATCTGTTCAGTCAGACCATATTCAACCATTTTCCCGGCGCGATCAGTATCCATGGTAAAGAACGCTGTATAATCAGATGCCCGCCCCGCCTGCTGCATATTATGGGTTACGATAATAATTGTATAACTCACCGCCAAATCTCGCATCAGGTCTTCGATTTTTAATGTCGCGGTCGGGTCCAGTGCTGAACAGGGTTCATCCATTAAAATGATCTCGGGTTGAACAGCCAATGTGCGGGCGATGCAAAGTCGTTGTTGTTGTCCACTCGAAAGGCCTAGGGCGGAACCTTGTAGATCATCTTTTACTTCATCCCACAAGGCAGCTTTGATTAGAGACTCCTCAACGAGATCGGCAACCGACCCGGGGTAGTGGTTGATTTTGGCTCCCCATGCGATATTGTCATAGATCGATTTGGGAAATGGATTCGGTTTCTGGAAGACCATGCCGATTCTTTTTCGAACCTGGACGGGGTCTACATTTGTACTGTATATGTTCTGACCATGAAAAAGGATGCTACCCTTTACATAAGCTCCAGGAATAAAATCGTTCATTCGATTAAACGCTCGTAATACGGTACTCTTTCCGCACCCAGATGGACCGATAATAGCGGTTATCTTTTGCGGTTCGATCTTTAGATTGACTTCTTTTACAGCGCGAAAATTACCATAAAAAATGTCGAGGTTCTCAGTTTCGATCGCGTAATTGTTATTAGGAATCGATGTGTCTGCCATATCACCCGTGAAGAATAGAAACAAGATAAATACATGAATGTCGCAAGGTTATCCATGAATATTATAAGTTGAGAAATGGAAATTTCAACAATTGTCAATCATAAGATTGAATGTTGTTTCAAATTGCCTGGCAAGTTGACGCCGGTCAAAATGCGCAATTACATATGCTCGTCCATTCATTCCCATAGTTTTTGCTTTTGTTCGATCTAAAGCTAGATCAACAACAGCAGCAGCCAATGCTTCAGCATTCCCCGGAGGAACAAAAATTCCGGCTTTGGCAGTCTCTACAATTTCGCGGCTGACCCCGTCGATCACCTGAATTATTGGTCTTCCAGCGGCCAGATAATCGAATATTTTATTGGGATAAGTGGTTTTGTACATATCCAATGGCTTTAAGATTGCGATACATGCGTTGGCCCCCGCAATCACATCTGCCATCTGGTTCTTGGGGACGGGAGGAAGAAAAACCACATTCGTTAATCCCGCTTTATGGGCTTTTTGGATAAGGTTTGCTTTCTCTTTTCCATCTCCGACAAAAACATATTTGATCTCTGGGTAGTGTGCTGTTTTTAAAGCGGCGGATAAAACAACTTCTAGATCGTTCGATATTCCATGTGCTCCAGCGTATAACACCACGAATGATTTTTCAAGGTTATTCGCTTTACGAAATTCACTGCCGGTGGCCTCGGGATCGAACATCTCGGGATCCGCGCCGTTGGGGATCAACAGAATATTTTTGCCACCATGCATCTCAACATGAGGGATGAAACCAGGTGAATTCACCACCAATTGGTCGGCATGTTTGTAGAGGAATGATTCCAACCAGTAAGACATGCGGATGATAACCCGATTCTTCAAAACACCAATGGCGATGGCAAATTCCGGCCAAAGATCGCGAATTTCAAAAAGGAATGGAACGCGCTTCAACCTCGCGAGCAACCAGGCTGTCCAACCCTGAAAAATGGGGGGCGATGTTCCCCACACGGCATCTACGTTTTTTACACCCAGACCAATGAAAAACGAGGAGAACATGAAACTGAAGAAGCTTAATATTCTGTGGAAAAAACTGCGATGGAGGGCGGGGTAGGCATAGGCACGTAGAATGGTGATTCCTTTTTCAGGAGTCTCTTTTTCCACCCAGCGTATCCTGGAATCACCTGATTTTCCCGTCAAATAGCTTACCGGGCTGGTAATGATTGTAACCTTGTGTCCATTTCCAGCCAAAAAACGGGCAATCTCATAATGACGTGTACCGCCAGCTTCGTCAAGTGCGGCAAATGCCTGATGGATTAGAAGGATGTGCATGGGCTTAGTTCATCCTGACTTTACTGGAGTTTCCAGATGGATTTTATTTGTAAATCTTCTTCAGTAACGAATTCTACCGCAAGCGAAAGTGATGGATCCTTACTGAGGTAGGTTTTCGAGACCCATCCTCGGATCGGATTCACACAATTCCCGATTAGAGTCTCACCACCTCGGATCAGTGAGACACTGCCGGGTATTGACTGAGCATGTTCTGAGATCGCGAAGAGCTCAAGTTGGATTCTGTTCTTTCCGTTTGCCAGTTCAAGAGCGTTCTCTTTGAGTCGGTACTTCCAATCAGGTAACAACCATTGGATCGAAACCTTTATCGGCTTAGATTCCTTCCCGGAGAATTTTATGGCATCGGTTACCTCAAAATACGAGGGATCTTTGAGTATTATGGATCGTGTTTGTTCATAGCTCACTGGCTGCCGAACATGGATTTTGGCACTGATACTTTTGTCTTTCTTTTCAATGAGTTGGGCATTCACTCGCCTTAACCATAAGAATTTTCCAGCTTTCAAAAATTGATCGCAATCATCGATCGTGATGGTATTGTGTACAAGGGTGGATGCCAGGGCATTTTGCCAGGGAGCAGGTAAATTATAGGCGAAAGTCCCCGGGTCCATGGCAAGATTGATTCCATCTTTCCACAGCTCAGTATGAAGAAGGTCGGCATGGGCTGGCCTGGAAGAGAAGGAACAGACCCTCAAACTCGCCCAGGTCTGTTCTGATTCAATTCGATGGGTAGCTGAGGAAACTTGCAAAGTAAGAGCTGGTGTAGGTGTACGCAAATTGAAGAGGGCTGAAAGATCATCCCACTGACCAACAGCTAATAAATCGACGTCGAGAAATGCCCGGCTGGCTGCCTGGAGCGCGGGGCGAAAATCAGAATAATCTTTGCTTCCCACCGGCAAGAGATTGGTACCATCGTTGTGCCCGAGGTTTGGGACACGGCCGGAGAGTTGATCCAATTGCCCGATCAGCCATAAGGTAGCTGCGGTCAATTTTTCTTTGATCTCCGGTGCGAGGTCTTCCTTTTTTATTTGAAGGATACGCCAATAAATAAGAGCCAAATCCAGCAGCATGCGGTGATAATTTGTGCTGTGCTGAGAGAACGTGCCATCGTCATCTATCAGAGTCAATAGAGCGGATTCAAATTCACGAATTCCAGTTTTCAGCCAATATTGACCTTGATTTGTATCCTTGAAATGAACTCCCCCTATCATCAACCCCAGCGCTTCGCTTAACCAGTGATTATTATGCTGCGAGCGCGCATAATTTAAGCTGGATGGAATTCTCCGGCAATGCTGCCAAATCGTGTCAGCTAAAAGTCCTTTACGTTCTTTTGTACTTACTTGTGATTTTTCAAATGCTTGCCCTGCCATTGTCCAGGGGATCAATCTGAGCGCGACTTCCTGGGCAGAACTCCAATTTGGCCCAAGGTTAGGGGGATTAGCTTCTATGAATGTACTGAAAAATCTCCAGAATGTCTCTGGATATTTTTCATCTTCCGTGATCTTGTATGCCAGACAAAGTGGAATTGTCCAGATAAATCGTGCCGGTTCCCAGTAAGTTTTAATATCCCTGCCATCCAGGGTATCACCGTATTTTGTCCAATGCTTGAGAGGTTGAGGGAGAGAAAAATCTAAAGCGGAAAGCCGGTCACCAAAAGGTCGATATTGCCCTGAAACAATTTCATCCGCCTGTTCGATATAGGTTTTTGTTTCTCTGGTGCTTCTAAGCCAATCAAAGAAAAAGAATGGCTCTCTTCCGAAATCAATTGAAAAAGGAGCATGGCACAATTGATTGGGTGGTGTTTTTCGTTCCATCCAACCGGAGTTTATTTGAAGACGGTAGATCAAATTCTCGGTCAGTTGAGTGAGACCAAGTTCTCGTAGAAGGAGAAGTGCTTTTTCTACAGGGTTGATTTCAGCCACAGGTTAAATCTCGATCTCATTACCGGTCTCAAGTGACTTCATCACAGCAAAACTCGCACGTGTTACCCCGATCAAATGAGAGTAATCGATGGTAGGTTTACCCTGCTGGATTCCCTGGCAGAATGCTTGCCAGGCTGCTTTGTGACCCTTATCTTGACCCAAGAGGGAGCGCTTAGTGATATGACTGGATTCACTGATCAAATCCAATGAGCGGAAGTCATCCAAAACGGCTACCTTGCCGCTGCCAAATACTTCGATTCGTTCTTTGCCAAAACTCTTGTTCCCATTCGCCAGGTACTCGATTACACCTATTGAACCATTGGAATACTTGAAGATCATGGAAACGTTATCCTGGTGGTATTTACCACCATCGGGCAGGGCAGTGGCATAGATTGAAGTTGGCGTTTCTCCGGTTAAAAAAGTGAGGAAGTCTATAAAATGACATCCTTCGCCAATAATGCGCCCACCGCCCTGGATCGGGTCATGCAGCCAATGATTGGAAGGCAGGAAACCTGCGTTGACACGGTAATGAATTTGCAGAGGTTCATTTACCGATGCAAAGAAGGCTTTCATCTCAATCGCATATGGCGCAAACCGGCGGTTAAATCCAACAGTCAACAATGGCAGGGCGGGTTTCTGAAGCAGCTTTTCCAACTGTAGAAGTTCTTCTTCTTTCACTGCCAGCGGTTTTTCACAATAGACATTCTTGCTGGCTTTCAACAACTCAGTTACCTGACGGGCGTGCGAATCATGACGAGTCATCACAATGACGGTATTTATCTCAGGATTGTTGATAACATCCGCTTCATCTGAACTGGCAAAGCGGAAACCAAATCGTTTCGCGGCAGTGGTAGCTGTCAAACCGGTTGATGAAGCAATACCAATCAATTCACCCGTTTTACTTTTCTTTACTGCGGGAAGAAAGGTAGCCGTGGCATAATTGCCTGCGCCGAGAGCCCCAATTTTTATCTTTTCTGTCGATGGGTGGTTGGTGGAGAATGTAACCTTCTTCTCAGGTATCCCTGTGAGGTTTTTCTGTGGGTAAGTAAGCAGTACACCGAGGAAATCTTCATGTGATTTTCCGGTGATCAGTTCGTATGCTTTTTCGGCGTTTTCGATATCGAAGCGGTGCGAAATCAATGGGCGAATGTCGAGCCTTCCAGATCCCAGAAGATCAACGAAGGCCTGCATATTTCGGCCTTCAGTCCAGCGGACGAAATCATATGGGTAATCAACACCGCCTTCTTCGTACGAAGCGTCATATCTTCCTGGTCCGTATGATCGCGATACTTTGAAATCCAATTCTTTCTCGTAATAGGTTTTTCTTGGTAGATTCAATCCAACAACACCAATTGAAATCACGTTCCCTTTACTGCGCGCTAATGTACCAGCCAGTTCGATCGGATCATCCGATGGAGTATCCGCGCAGATTAAAACATGATCAAACCCCATACCCCCGGTAAAGGTGGAGGCATTGTTTTCGCAATTCTCTCTCTTTACAGCCTGTGCTCCCAAGGAACATGCTAACTTAACACGTTGTGATGAAAGATCAATTCCGAACACATTACACCCAGCAGCACGAGCGATCCCGACGGTGATCAATCCAAGCAAACCAAGTCCGATGATGCAAACGCTCTCTCCCACCTGCGGTGATGCCAACCTGAACCCTTGCATGGCAACCGCTCCTAAAGTGGTGAACGCCGCTGATTCAAAATCAACATTATCAGGTAGTTTTACGAGCAGGTTTTGTGGAACGATTCCGTATTCCGCATGAACAGCGTAATTTCCTCCACCACAGGCCACGCGATCACCGACTTTGAATCCCTTCAGACCTTCTCCGACTTCGAGGATGAAACCCGCTGAGGAATACCCAAGCGCGATTGGTTGGTCGAGTTTGTTGAAGGTTGCCTCAATGGTCGGAAGGATGCCTTCCCGCTTAACCTTGGTCAATACCTGTTTCACCAGGTCGGGTCTGGATGTGGCTTTCCCAACGAGGCTCTTTTCAGCAAATTCAACCAGTTTCCGTTCAGTACCAGCGGAAACTAACGAGCAAGCTGTCTGGACCAGCGCTGTTTTCTTTTTTACGGAAGGAATTGGAACATCGACAACTTTAGTTTCACCATCACGCATGTTTTGCAGTAATTGTTTCATTGATTCACCTTTTCGAGTCTATTTTACATTAGATTACACATGGTGAAGAACCTAAAAAACAATTCAAGAGTTCACTGAAAACTGATCTGTTTCCATCAATCTTGGCATAAAACATGCACCTATCCGATTATGCAAAAAAGGTATTTTGGAGGTCGGAATGCTTAAGAAAATGCTCTGGATGGTGATCCTGGTTTTGATAGTGGCTTGTTCCGTTTATTTTTCTAACGGGGGATTATCGTATGATGACGGGATAGTTACGACCGCTCCAACAACCGGGCTTACTACGATTGCCGTAACAAACACTGAAGTAGTTGAATTCACTGCCACTGATGAATTTATTCATAATGAACAGGGGGGAGATATAAGCGGCGAAGAAGCAACAGCCACAGTTGCTATTGTTCCCACTAAAGAATCAGTAGCCGTGGTTGAGTCATTTACTTTTACGCCAACCTCCATTCCTGCGACGGTAACTCCGTCTTTCACTCCCACTCCAACTCCAACCAAATTGCCTCTAAACTTTGCGCTACAAACAGGTTCTCCCGCTTATCTGAAAAACTTTGCGCACAGCAGTAAAGGCTGTAAATGGGCTGGTGTGGCTGGCCAGGTATTTGATCGCAATGGTACTCCCTTGACAAACTATATCATCAAAATTACCGGTAAATATAATGGGGCTGTAATCAAGAAAGTTGCGGTAACTGGTATGGTAAATGGAGATCCATATGGGCTGGGTAGCTATGAGATTGTTCTAGGTTCTAGTGCTGTAAAATCGACTGGAAAGTTATTTATTCAGCTCTTCTCACCTGATGGAATTGCACTGACGCAAAAGATCAGTTTTAAAACTTCAGCGAATTGCAGTAAAAACCTGATCATAATAAATTTCACACAAAAATGAAATTAGCCCTTCGGGGCTTTTTTATTTAATAATCAGTATAATATAAAAATCTTACGCGATTATAGGGTGACTAAATGAACAACGATCTGAGAACCACTGAGCTTTTCTCTAGAATTGTTCGTTTTTGGTGGATACTGGTCGGATTGATGGTGTTAACGGGTTTGGCGGGGTTGCTGATATCTCACTTCTTCCCCCCCCTCTATGAATCTGAATCGGTGATCACTTCCACCCTGGATTATTCGCAGTTAGGAAGAATGGATGATTGGAAGGAAGATCAGGTCTATAGGGCGATCGGTGACATCATTGGTTCAAGTGAAGTGATATCCAAAGCTGTGGACCAGGCCAAATTGGAGGGTCTGGATATTACTCTCGATGAATTTGAAGAAAAGAAATCGCTGGACCGTCAGGACACTCGCTGGGTGATGCGAATTCGAGATAATTCTCCAGAAATTGCACAAAAACTCAATCAATATTGGGCGACAGCTGCGATGAATGCCCTGGCTGAAATGAATACTAAAAATGAAACAGCTTTTTTTTATCACCAGTATATTAATTCACTTACTGATTGCTTCGAGGAGTCGGTAATGGTCGATCCGGCATCCGTGGAATGCAATAGCAAAAATCTAAATGAGATTCGTGAAGAGATGGCGGCAGCCGTTGAATATACTTCAGGGATAAACTATTCTGCATCTCTCACTTTTACACACACAAGTTTTGAATTAACAACGAAATCAACTCTTCCTAAATCTCCGGTACTATACGCTCAAGGTGGTATGGTGATTGCTGGTGCGTTCATCGGATTATGCCTGGGTCTACTTTTCTTCCTTTCCGGATGGCCGAAAGAAAAGAAGGCATAAAGGCTATGAAGCTCACATATCAGAGAGTAATTGATTTTTTATGGTTGGGGCTGGTTGCATCGTTGCCAGTGACCAGTTTTCCGATTGTTGCGAGGATAATGCACACTTCGTCGGTAGCTCCAGCTTCCTTAATCTTCCTTGTGTTATTGGTTCTTTTGGGATTACCTGTTTACCTGAGGCGAAATGGCAGGTTCCCGTTTCAAACGAAGATCGTTTTGTTTTTTTTCATTATCGCACTCATTTCTACATCTCTTAGTGTTTTCTACCTGATCCCCTCATACAAAGGAAATGATTTAACCAGCGCGGTTCTGGAGGGAGTAGCCAACCTGACGGTGGGTTTCTTTTTCTACCTGATTACAGTTATTTCCCCAAGCTCACAAGAAAAAGTCCAAAAAACACTGCGAGTCATAAATTGGAGTGGTCTCGTCATGGTCGTCTGGTCATTACTTTTTATGGCGATCATTTTACTTGCCCCTCGCGAAATAAAGATTCCTTTTCGTGCCATTCAATCATTCTTCTCCACAACAAGCCTGCATGCACACCGAGCTCTTGGATTTACTTCCGAACCGTCCTGGTTGGCGCATATTTTAAATATGGTTTTTCTCCCTTATTGGATTGGAGCAACATTATCTAATTTTTCAGCACACAGAAAAAAAGTCTGGCGATTATCATTTGAGAATTTATTGATGGCTGGGGGAGTGATCACTCTGATAGCAACAGCGTCTCGGGCTGGGTGGGTTGCATTCTTCCTGGTGATGGCTTTTCTGTTTATTAAGTTAAATGTGTGGCTGCTTAAAAAAATCAGCCGTAGGTGGGCTACACGTCGATTAAGGGTGGTATTAAATGTATTAATGATCATCATCGTGGTCATTGTTTACCTGGGGATTGTTTTCGGATCCATTTTTGTATTGAGCAAAGTGGATTCCAGAATGGCGGATGTATTCTCAGTGGACACGTTAAAACAAGGAGGTTTGATCAAGTATTTTGATACCCTTCAATTTGGCGAGCGTGTAACCTATTGGCAAACTGGTTGGCGAATATTTAATATCTATCCAGTTATGGGTGTTGGCTTGGGCAACGCAGGTTTTTATTTTCAAGAGTTATTGCCGGATAGCGCATGGCAATTAGCTGAGGTTCGTGCTCTTGTTTACAGGTCTGAAGGCTTAATGAATGTAAAAAGTATATGGATGCGAATCCTGGCTGAGACAGGCATTATTGGTTTTGCTTTGTTTTGTGTTTTTTTGCTAGCTTCTGGCCTGACAGCACAGAAGCTGCTTTCCAGTGATTTATCAATGCACAAGTCAATTGGTTGGATGGGTATTTTGATGCTGATCGCGTTTATAATCGAGGGGTTTAGTTTGGATAGTTTTGCGCTACCATATATTTGGTTTACAACTGGACTGGTGGCAGCCACCTGGCGGTGGACATTCAATGAAGATGAGGGTAAAAATGGATCGCTCTGAAAAAATTGTTCTTTCAATTTTTCTTGGTTTATTATGTTTATGTCTGGTAGGAGGGATTATCTGTTGCGGAACATTATTCTTTAACAGAATTCTCCCTGGTATTCGTGGGTTGTCATTACAGACAACTTTGGTCTCCACTCCTACTGAAACCATGGATATTTCCGTAACCCCTGAATCCACGGAAATTGTAACGGAGACTCCCGATTTTTCGGACGCGAACGCGACGCTTGAAATCCTGAAGAACACTGTTATTCCGAGTGCTGATTGGGTATCACTGGCAGAAAAGTTCCAGGGCAAGAAAGATATCCCGCGTACTTTGGATTCTCAGCCAAAGAATTTCCAAATTGGTAGTACGACGAATTTTTGGGTTTCGAATTCAGACACCAACGAAAACAGACAGATAACCGCATTTCTTGCGTATAAATCGGAATCTGTCTATTTTTGGGTGGAGCAAGGGGTAAATATTGATAAGCAGGAATTGCAAAGTGTAATGGATAAATTTTCGCAAAAGATCTATCCGATGGACCAGGAATTCTTTGGTAAGGAATGGATACCGGGTGTCGATAACGATGCTCACTTGTATATTCTATTTGCTAAAGGATTGGGATCGGATATCGCCGGATACTGTTCATCAACAGACACAGTTTTACCCGAGGCTCATGAATATTCCAACGCACATGAAATGATCTATTTAAGCGCTGATAATTTAACTTTGGATGATGATTACACACTGAGTGTTTTAGCGCATGAGTTTCAGCATCTGATCCATGGGTATCACGACGCTAATGAAGAAACATGGTTGAATGAGGGTTTCTCAGAGCTGGCGGTATTGCTCAACGGTTATGATCCCGGTGGTTTTGATTATCTGTTTGCAATGGATCCTGATATTCAGCTCAATGAGTGGCCAAACAATGGAGATACCAGTTCACATTATGGATCGGGCTTCCTGTTCACCACATATTTGTTGGATCGCTTCGGAGAGGATACCACGAAGGCAGTGGTTGCTTCTCAGGCCAATGGCCTGGATAGCATCGACGAAGTGTTTACCGATGAAGGCGTGTTGGATACCATTTCTGGTCAACCGATGACAGCAGATCAATTATTTATGGACTGGGTAGTAGCGAATTACCTGAACGACTCATCCATTCTGGATGGAAGATATGCATATCACAACTACCGACATCTGCCTTCATTCGGAGATACTGAAGAGCTGGATGATTGTCAGTCAGGTTTACAGCACCGTTCTGTCAGCCAATACGGAACAGATTACATCCGCTTGAACTGCTTTGACAATTACACATTGACATTTTCTGGTTCATCAATGGTCAACATACTTCCTTCAGATCCGGTTGATGGGAAAACTTTTGTCTGGTCCAACAAAGCAGACGTTTCGGATATGACAATGACCCAGCAATTTGATTTCACCAATGTTACTGGCGATATCACGATGTCGTATTCGATGTGGTATGATCTCGAAACTGATTACGACTACTTGTATTTGCTCTCATCAACCGATGGCGAATCCTGGAAAATGATCAACACTCCAGGTTGTACAACTGAAAACATTTCAGGGAATAATTATGGCTGCGGTTATAACGGTACTACCGGAAGTTGGGTAACAGAAGAGGTTGACCTGTCTCAATTCGCCGGGCAGAAGATTTGGTTGCGGTTCGAATATGTAACTGATACAGCGGTCACTGGTGAAGGTTTTGCGATCGATAAGATATCTATCCCAGCGATTGATTACTTAACCAACTTTGAAAGCGATAATGGTGGTTGGGACCTGCAAGGTTTTGTTCGAATCCAAAATCAGATCCCTCAAACCTTCCTTGTGTCTCTAATTCAAAAAACCGATAATGGGTATACCGTGACACAAAAGTATGTCGCCGCGGGTGAAAAGATTTCATTTGACATTGAGAACCCATCCTATGAGGGTGTAATCCTCGTTGTCAGTGGATCAACCCGATATTCAAGGCAACAAGCAAAGTATCAATTTGAAGTAACCGAATAAATTTGATAAAGGGCCAGAGATTCAGTTCTCTGGCCTTTTTCTTATCTCCTTTGTAAAGTAGCTAAATGACTCTGAAGCTCCAGCGATTTATTTGTCGCAGCCGTTTTTACTTCATTCCGGATATTTGTGCAATAGTCACGGATACGCTCTCGAAGATCATTACCGGCAACCGGGGCGAATAGCAGCGCGAGGGCAGATCCTAACAGCCCCCCAATTACTGCTCCCAATAAAAATTTCCAAAACGTACGCATTTACTCATCTCCTGGTTATTTGTATCTATATACGTATTATATAACTTTGAAGTCGTATAATCCACATTCTGTAGGAATCGTTAATTTAGGTTTAATTTCTTGAAGAATAACGGAGCAAATGCCGATACCCATAAACCGATTATTGAGTATCGAATAAACCTCAATGTCAAACCTAGCCAGATTGGATTCTCAGGAAGGATTAATTTCAAACCAAGATATAGAACCAGCAACCCAGTCAAACCGATCAGGTATCGGGTGATCCGATTACCGATTGAACCTGAAACCATCATCTTTCCTTTTTTCTTCAGCCACCAGGCATACCCACTGACAAAACCAAACCAGACACCACTGATTGTGTAACAACCTTCAAGGTTGAATGGATCTGGAGCGACGCCACTCGAGGCGAGAGATTGCCTGATCCACTCCGCTGGTAATTCCCAGGATTTAGAGACTGATGCAGAGGCATATCCCAGGGCAATTATGATCACTGATATCAACAGTGTAAGCAGTATTTGAAATGGTAATGACTTATTAACGATCCACTTTGAAACAGGTTTTTCCAAAAGGAGGAACAAGACGATCATCAATCCGCCGAGGAGCCAACCTGAAAGTACGTCGCGAGTAAAATGCATGCCAAGATAAATTCGTGAAAGACCGATCAGAAGCACGGCGGTGATACTGATTATTGTGATCCAGTTCTTCTTAAATTTCACTGCTGCCAAACCCCAAAGACTGGCAGCAGTTTGAGAATGGCCGGATGGTATTCCAAATGAGGTTTCAATTGAATAAGCTTTGACTCTGGAATCTACCCAGAATGGTCTTGGACTATGAAAAAGCATTTTCACATAGGCGTTCACGCTGTTCGTTGCCACCATCATGACCCCAATACGAAAGCCGATCGCAGAATCAATACACCAATAGATCGCTGGGAGAGCGAGAATGAAGAAACTTTCCGTCCCCAAGAAAGTTAGACCAACAGCGACCGGTTTCAGCCAGGCTCCAAGGTTTTGAAAGAAGATATTAATTGCCAGTTCTAGTTGCATCAATTGATCCATCAGGTTTCTCCTTTGGGAATTTCTGATATTACTGAACTAATTCAATGATTTATGGTCGACCAAGATACGATTGCATTTTCACGGCACGGGCTTCGGCAAGGCCGGGAATGGCTTCGAGACAAAAGAACGGACCGGAACCCTCAACTGATATTGATGCCATAGAGCCCCCCCAAATTAAGGCTTGAACCGGATCATATGATTTTAAAAACTCTGAAAGGAATGCTCCCGAAAAAACATCTTCTGCTCCTGTCGGGTCAATCCAGCGATTGGGATAAACCGGGAGGCCATATCTTTTTTTGCTTACTCCGTCATAAAGTAAGTATCCCTTCAAACCACGCGTAACAACCACTCTTTGACAACCCAAGTCGGTAACCATCTCCATCATTTCCCAGATATCATTGGTTTGAGATTTGCACAGTGAATACAACTGATCTTCGGAAGGGCAAAATATGGCTGCGCCTTTAACGATTACTCGCAGTTTTTCGAGATATTCTGGTGTCATATACTGGTTCGATGGGGTAATCGAAAGCGTGTTCATAGACCCGGATTCAAGCAGGTTAATGATTTTCACCTGAGTTGAAAAATCTAGAGAACAGATATGCGCTGCTGAAATATCGAAAAATTCGCGAGGAAGGTTCTTTTTTATTTGGCTTATTGTATCTCCCCAGATGGATTCAAGAGCTGAAATACTTTCACTGTGGTATCCCAGCAATTCGCGTGGAAAAGTCAATCCATGGCTGGCATAATTTGCCACCGGGTTTTCGACATCAAAGTGTTCAGCGTCGCGCCAAACAATAAACCTTCTGTGATCAAAGGATGTCTTTGTCGGTAAAATCCCTCGGAGATCGAATCCCTTATCCTCGATCGAGGCTAACCATTCAGTAGAGTAACCTAACCCATTGCGACTAACCAGACCTACATCTTCAATACGAGTCTTTACACCGGCAGCAGAATAAAGGACTGCGCCACCACATACGTGGTTATGCGCTTTTCCATTGATATCAATTATGTATTCGTCGGAGAGATTACCTACGACGAGGGTATTAATGAATGATGCATTGGGCATGAGCTTACAGATACTTTCAGGTTGAGAATCTTGAGAGAAAATCACTTTCCAATTTCAATGATCTGCTTAATCATTGAGGCCAGATTGAACCCAATTTTCATTTTTTCCTTTGAAGTAATTTTGTTTCTTATTCCATCTGGTCTGGTTTTGATAAACAGGAATGCCGTTAATATACCCAATACTAATCCACTTAGCCCACCCAAGATCAAAACTTTATTTCTCCATTGGTTATTTATTTCCATAAGACTCCATCATTATTTATTGCGTAATGATTCAAAGAATCGGATGATCCCCGTAGAAACTGATCTGATCTTTATGATTGGAATAGTTCCAATCGCGGAAAAGAAGAATAATTGCTTTGAAATTCTTTCAACAATTATTTGAAGTTTGCTGAGGATTTGCGGTAGAGAATGGTTTGCTTTAAATAATAAATTCAATATCGCCAAACTCACAAGGATGCTTATCAGAAACATGGTCATTAAAATGGATATTATGAAAATGATGGCTATATCCACCGGTCTAGAATCCTGACCATCGCCATTAGCTACGAACAGGGTTGTAAAGATAAATAGAACTAGCAGAACTCCCGCAGAAATTGTTATCGGAAGAAGGATCTCAATTAGATACTGTTTTTTATGGGTGTTGTTTGTTGGATTTGCGTACCTGATTTCATCTTTCATAATTAAATTTTAGCATAAATCAATTTATATAAGGAAAAAAGCGAGATCAGACAAATAAACTGGTAATATGATTAAATTGTGGAATTATCAAAAATCATGTATAATTTTGCAGGAATAAAGAATAGCTTAGATCTTAAGCTATATTGGCTGATCGACCAGGAATATTTAGGAAAGTTGAGTTTTTCACTCCATATGGAGTTTGGATGTCACTCGTTATGAATAGGGAAGATACTATAGGGATATCAAAGAGAATTTCACAAATTTCTCTTTATGATTTACTTTATCAAAGCATTGGACTAAAGACCTTTGAAAAAGTAACCCAGTTGAAAATTGACAGGGATTGTGTCCGGGTATCTTTTCTGGAATCGCGCGAGTAATCCATTCGCAATTAAGTGAAAAACCAATAAAACTGAATATTTCCAATCGCGAAGCCAAAACTGTAACTTGTTTTTGGCTGTTTTTTATTATGGTAGAAAAAACGATTACCGCAATAGTCAGGCAGAAAAAGAATCCGGAGAGAGTCAGTATTTTTCTGGATGGAGAATACGAATTTGGATTATCTACAATTGTAGCCGCCTGGCTTCAAAATGGCCAAAAACTATCGGAAGAGAAGATCAATAAGCTTCGGCAAGAGGATGGCGTGGAAGTAGCCTATCAGAATGCATTAAAGCTGTTGAATTATCGAGCAAGAACGATAAAAGAGATCAGTAACAAACTTGCAAAAAAAGGGTACGAATCATCCCAGATCGATCGCGTTATTGATCGCTTGAAAGTCGCTGGTCTGGTGGAGGATACCCGCTACGCAGAGATGTGGGTTGAAAATCGAAACGAATTTCACCCACGAAGTCAACACTTGATACAAATGGAAATGAGACACAAAGGAATTGAGGAAGATGTAATTCGGACCGCTCTGGAAAATTCTGCCGACGATCTTGAACTGGCAACCCGGGCAGCAAGAAAGCAGATACGAAAGTATGAAGGGCTTGAATGGCCGGATTTTCGTAAAAAGCTTAGCGCCTTTTTAATGAGACGTGGTTTCTCTTATGGAACGATTGCTCCCGTAGTCCAATCAATGTGGGAATCAGTGCAGGAAGACCAGAGATAACCTATGACATGAGGATAATGGAATATGCATGAAATATTGAAAAACCCAGCAATAATATCAGCGGTAATCAGCATCGTTGCAGTTATCATCTTAACATTTGTGTTTGTAACGATATTCACTGAAAAATTTAAACGAGAAGAAAAAGCCAAAGCTGATAATATCATTCAGGCTGCAGTTGAAAAAGCGAAACTGATTGAAATCGAAGCCAAAGATAAATCCTTAAAGGTGATGCAGGAAGCTGAAGCTGAATCACAACGCCGTAGAACCGACATCCTGCGTGAGGATGACCGATTGCAAAAACGCCGCGCTGAATTGGACCATCGTATAGAACGTTTGGAACAGCGCGAACAGAATTTGAATAAACGGCAAAGCTCTCTTGATAAACGTGCAAACGATATTGAAAAGATGTACTCTGACCAATTGGAAGAGCTCCAACGCATCAGTCAGATGAGCATGGATGAAGCAAAGCAAGTCCTTCTCTCAGAAGCAGAAAAAGAGGCACGTAATGATATGGCGCGTATCATCCGTCAGATTGAAGGAGAGGCCAGGGCGGAAGGTGAAAAACGAGCCCGCGAATTGATCGCGGATGCAATTCAAAGAGTGGCTTCGGAACACGTCGTCAGTGTCTCAACCTCTCTGGTTTCTTTGCCAAACGAAGAAATGAAAGGTCGTATCGTTGGAAGAAATGGTCGCAACATCCGCGCTTTTGAACAGGCAGCTGGTGTGGACGTGATCGTGGATGATACTCCTGAAGCGGTAACGATCTCCTGTTTTGAACCGGTACGCCGTGAAATCGCGAGACGTTCGCTGGAACGTCTGATCGTAGATGGGAGAATTCATCCTGCCCACATCGAGAAAATCCTGGCGGAAGAAGAGAAAGCCGTTGAACACGCTATAGTAGAAGCAGGTGAAGAAGCAGCTTTTGATGCTGGCGTGGCTGGTTTGCATCCGGAAATCTTGAAGATGCTTGGACGCTTAAAATTTAGGACTTCATATGGTCAAAATCAATTAGCTCATGCTGTTGAAGTCTCCAAACTTTCCGCGGTGATAGCGGCTGAATTGGGCGCTGACGTTGAAATTGCTCGCGCAGGTGGCTTGCTACACGACCTGGGCAAAGCGATGGATCACAACACCGATGGTACCCATGCTCAACTTGGCGCTGAATTCGCTAAGCGTTACGGCGTCAGCGCGAAGGTTGTCAACGCCATGGCATCTCATCATCATGAGGTGGAGCAGGAGTCCATTGAAGCTGTGATCGTTGAAGCTGGTGATGCCATCTCTGGAGCACGCCCGGGTGCGCGGCGTGAGGATCTTGAGCAATATATCAAACGCCTTCGTGCTCTCGAAGAGATCGCTAACTCATTCAAAGGTGTTGGCCAAAGTTATGCCATTCAGGCTGGACGTGAAGTGCGAATCATCGTCAAACCAGAAGAGATCGACGATCTCGCGTCCGCTCGCCTGGCACGGGATATCGCTAAGAAGGTGGAAGAAACAATGCAGTATCCAGGGCAGATCAAGGTCACGGTCATCCGTGAAACCCGCGCCGTGGATTACGCGAAATAGATAATCTGAACTCCGGACATTTTGATGACCGGAGTTTTTTTACAAAAAGGGGTTGTTTATTCTTTCTTCCGCGACGGTGGTGGCTGGGCCATGCCCCGGATACAGGATTGTCTCTGCAGGAAGGGAGAGTATATGTTGGTGGATACTTTGAATCAGCTGGTCTTGGTCGCCACCGTCCAGATCAGTCCGTCCGATGCTGTGGAAAAATACCGCGTCACCTACGAACGCGCAATTCAATTTCTGGCAATAATAAGTCAACGACCCTGAGCTGTGTCCGGGAGTAGCTCTTGCTTCGATCGACACTTCATCCAGTTTGATTATTTCATGATCGGCAATGAATTGAAGAGGCGCAGTCACCTGAAGATCATCGTGCATGAACTTTTTCATTCCCCCACCGGTTTGCCAAAGGTCAAGATCAGCATTGTTCAAGCAAACAGATTGGATTGATGAAAATTGGTTCATCAATGATGGGACTCCAATATAGTGATCAAAATGAGCGTGGGTTATTAGGATCTTTTGAATGGTTATCTGATTTGACAGGATAAATTCAGAAATAATCTCTGTTTCAAAAGATGGATCAATAACAATGCCCAAACGGGTTTTCTCGTCAAAAATAATGTAGACGTTGTTTTCCAACGGTCCGCAAACAAAACTTTGAACTTTTTTCATTAAGTATTCGAATCCTTCAATTGTTTATTGGTTGTCGATTTTTTCTGAGTATGACGAAGCTGATTACCAGTAAAAGTAGAATCGCGATCAACGATATCGTGTACATCGAAGTAGGTGTGGTTTTATACAAAATTCCCGCGACGATGGGTGCAAGAATAATGGCGAATGAATTTATCGTTTCGATAATCCCATACAACAATCCAGTCTGGTTAGGGTGAACCATCGTCCTTGCTTCTGCCAGGACCATTGCGCGATAAAGCCTAAAACCACCGACAAAAAAGTATCCCACGCCAAAAATCCAGGGGACTTTCCCAAACAGGAAGATCCCGCAGAATACCGCAACCCACAATTGGCCGATTACCATGCCTGCAAGCGCAGAGATGTTACCTAAAACCAATGTGGCTACAGCATTCCCTAAATTTGCAATTGAACCCATTAGGCCAATTGTTGATGGAGAAAGCTGGTGTTGGTTTTGCAGGAAACTTGGAGTGAAGGGTTGGGGTAAATAAAGAACGAACACAGTAATGAACAAAGTTGCCAGGAAGAAAATAAACCTTGGGTTCTTGAGAAAACTTCGCACAGGCAACGGTTCATTGTGTTCAGCAGGATGAACCTTTTCTGATTTTTCCACAAAAAGGATGATTATTGTTGAAATGATGAAGATGGCGGTCGCAATATAGTAGATCGACCTGAAACCTAATTTATCAGATACCAATCCACCAACCAATGGACCGATCACGGCACCTAGATTGTACATGCCGGAGATAAATGTGAGAGTCCGACCAACACTCAAATTACCCCGCGAAGAAGTGACGTAGACGTTCATCGCGATCGCGCCGAACCCGGTCATTCCATAAAGCAAGTAAGCAATGATAAAAACGGTCAGAGAATTCGCCATCGCCATCATCGCGGCAGCAATCACTCCGATGAACCATGAACTCCACATGATATTACGTGAACCGAATTTATCGCAAAGAATCCCGGTTGGAATGAGAGTTAACGCAAGCATCACACCCACGCCACCAAGAATTCCACCAATGCCAACATAGTCAGCGCCTAGCTGCTGCAAATACAAGGGTTGGAAGTAAAGAAATAGACTTTCTCCCAATCCCCAGGTGAACAGGGACAAAGCAACAAGCAATAGATTTCTATTCATCAGTGAATGGTCGTCTTCTTAAGGAAACTTTTCGCGGCGGCGAAAACAACCTCTTTCTCAAGGTCTTTTATTATCACATGACCACTATTTGTAACCCAGAGTTTTTCGATCACCGTGGAAGAAATGTGCGAAGTCAGAAAGTCCATACTCTCGGGTGGAATTGTATGGTCTCCTTTGGATTGCCCAAAGAATGCCGGTTCATTAATTTCCGACAATTCAGAGCGCATTGTTTCTAATAATTCCTTTAATTGAAGCACAGAAGCTACGGGAAAGTAAGGATAATCGATATGAGTGGCGGGCACTTCAGAATCATGCCAGTCGGATTCGCCTTTTGGTTCTTTGAGGTTCATCCATGAAACTAGTGGAAGAAATTTTACGCGCGGATCAGCAGGCAATGTGGATGGTGTTGAAAATGAAAACACAGCTTCCACTGGATGTCTGGCAGCCAGGATCAACGCGAGGGCACCACCCATCGATAACCCCATCACCACCTGCCGCTCACTGCAGCCTTTTAGGAGATTCAGCCCATCTTCAGCGGATGCGATCCAATCCCACCAACGGGCCCTTAACATATCGTCGGGGTGGGTCGCATGGCCAAAAAGCCTGGGTGCTAAAACCGTATAGTTTGCTTCAGCTAGCGATTGAGCCAATGGAAGCATTTCATTTGGCGTTCCGGTGTACCCGTGTAGAAGCAGGCAGCCAATGGGTCCACGTTTGATCATGAAAGGTTCCGCGCCGGCGATTACCTCCGGGTTTTTATCCATAATGTACTCCTTATCAGAATAGTTTATCCAACCAATCTTGGAAGAATTCATATCCAAGAATCAAAGGTGGATCAGATCTCTGGGAAAATCGGTTAATGATCTTGAACCATCGTCGGTTACGACAACGTCGTCTTCGATACGTACTCCATTACGGCCGGGTAGATAAATTCCAGGTTCAACGGTATATACCATACCTGTTTGCAGAATATGCTGATTTTCCGCGAACATATACGGCGATTCATGTTCTTCCATCCCCAGTCCATGACCGGTGCGATGGGTAAAAAAATTCCCATAGCCTGCGTTTTCAATGACCGATCTGGCTGCGTCATCGACCTTGCCTGCACGCATCCCCGGTTTTCCGACGGCCCTTCCAGCTTCGTTGCTTGCCTGAACGGTCTTGTAGATGATCTCAAATTCTGGATCGATTTTACCGATGGCAAAAGTACGGGTGATATCCGAGAAGTAACCGCGAAACGCAGCGCCCCAATCGATAACGAGTAGATCGCCTTCGGTCATCTTCCGGTCAGATGGTGTGGCATGTGGATTGGCTCCGTTTGGACCCGATGAGACAATGGGCGCGAAGGGAAGTTCCGGATCATTTCCCAGGCGCAGCATGTTAATCACTAGCTCTGAGGCGATTTCTTTTTCAGTGCATCCAATTTTTATTGATGGTAGGGTAGCTTTAAGGGCGTCCTGAGCAATCTGGACAGCCTTTTGCATGAAGAGGATCTCTTCCTCATCTTTTTGGATACGCAAATTAGAAACAACTTGGCCAGCGTCTATGATCTTCGAACTGGGCGATGCTTTCTGGATGAAGTTCAATTCCAGGAACCGCATTCGGGTTCCTTCCACTCCCATTAATGCGTTTTGTAAATTCAAGAATTGAAACGCTTCAGAGAAAGCGTTTTGCCAGGTAGAAGGATCATCGCCAAATGAAAATGGCGTTAATTGAATTTTTGAAAATGCGAGCTTTTGTAGTTCAAGCTCTGGAAGTACGATCACTGGTTTTCCGACTTTTGCGATAATTACAACCGTGGGACGTTCCATCAAATGGAAATTCAATCCGGTCAGATAGGTAAGGGTGGAACCCGGATTAACGGCTAATGCGTCGATCCCATTCTCTTCAAGCAGAGAAATCAGTTTTTGTAATCGAAAATCGGCCATGACTGCCTCCTGGACTGATTATAGTCCAGCAGGCAATCTGACGGTCATATTTGGCATTTGATTTCACTTATTTGGTCAAAATTTGGGCAAGAAACTCGCGCGTGCGTTCATGTTGGGGGTTTGTAAAGAATACATCGGGAGCGGATTGCTCGATGATCGACCCTTTATCCATAAATACGATTTCATCAGCAGCCGCCCTGGCAAATCCCATTTCGTGGGTGACCACGATCATGGTGATACCAGCCCTGGCGAGATCAAGCATCACTTCAAGCACCTCCTTGATCATTTCCGGATCCAGCGCGCTGGTGGGTTCATCAAACAACATTAATTTGGGGTTCATGGCCAGGGCTCGCGCGATAGCGACGCGTTGTTGCTGTCCGCCAGATAGTTGTGCAGGGCGCGCATCCGCTTTATCGGAGATTCCGACACGCGCTAATTGCATTCGAGCATTTTCTTCGGCAATTTTTGCGGGTATTTTCTTTACCAACCGTTGAGCCAGGGTGATATTTTCCATGACACTTAAATGTGGATACAGGTTGAAATGTTGAAAGACCATTCCAACTTCCGAACGTATCCGATCCAATTGTTTTTGGTCGTTGGATACCTTTTCACCGTCAATCCAGACCTCTCCGCTTGTTTGCTGCTCAAGCTGGTTGACGCAGCGCAGCAGGGTCGATTTCCCCGATCCGCTTGGGCCAATGATGACGACAACCTCTCCCTTATTTACTTTCAGATCAACGCCATTTAAGGCTTCGACTCCGTTAAAGTTCTTTTTGATATCACACAGAGTGACCATTACTTCAGTGTCTGTCATTCGTCTGATACCGCCTTTCGAGGAATTTCACCAAGAAAGATAACAGGAAGGTCATGGTTAGGTACATTGTCGCGAGAGTGATGTATGTTGTTTTGTATTGGAAAGTGTTCCCGGCGTAGATTCGGGCGATCTGTGTGATATCACGCACAGCCAAAATGGAGACCAGAGAAGTATCCTTCAGCATCGAGATGAAATCATTGCCAAGAGCCGGAAGGATGTTTCGGATGGCCTGTGGGAGAATGATATACCTCATTGCCTGCCATCTGGTCATGCCCTGGCTGCGAGCTGCCTCCATTTGACCCTGGTCAATCGATTGGATCCCGGCTCGAAAAACTTCAGCCAGAAAGGCACCGTATGTGATTGATAAAGCAATGATGGCACGGATGTTCATGGGTACGGAGCTGATTTTTGCTCCAGCAAAAAAGGCTCCTACTCCTGGCAGACCGAGCGTGGAGAGCGAGGATCCAAGGGCTTTAAATCCATCGACAATAGCAGGGACCCCAACCAATGCGATGAAAAAGATCAACACCATCATGGGTATTC
The DNA here is from genome assembly GCA_034430175.1 of Anaerolineaceae bacterium. GTDB lineage: Bacteria > Chloroflexota > Anaerolineae > Anaerolineales > Anaerolineaceae > UBA6107. The sequence goes on from DAOUFI010000024.1 coordinate 58,310, forward strand.
CGCGGATCACTTCAACGTAGAAAGTCGCCAAATTCTTGAAAATGATATTTTCGGAGATTCGACCCAAACCGGTGATCAAACCGAGCACAATGGCGATTAAAAACGCAAAAAGGGTTGTTGATAGAGTTACCAACACCCCTGCTTTGATAAACGAAAACGCCGAGTGATAATCTGGATTGGTCGTAATTAAAACAACAACAAGAAAGGCAACCAAGATTATTGCTATTAGCCACCATGGAACAGATCGCAGCCTTTCTTTGGTAGTAGGCCTCGCTTGGGAAAGCCCAACCTGGCTCACGCGCAATGTTTGAGTTTGTTTAACAATCATTTTCTACCTTCTTCCCCCGGTCGGGATTCCCCGACCGGGGATTCGTATCTTGTAGTTATTGAATATCCTGATCGGTAATACTGAAATCAGGGCCAAAGTACTTGGTATTCAAAGCATCAAGTGTGCCATCAGCCTTCATGGCTTGAAGAGCGAGGTTGACCTGAGCCACCAAAGCGCTACCCTTGGGGAAGATGAACCCAAGTTCGTCACTCTGGATGGCAGGTCCGATAAATTCGATCTTTTCAGGGTTTTGCGAGATATATCCTTCACCAACAATTCCATCGATCAGAACCGCATCGATGTCGCCAGAGATAAGAGCTTGGATCGCAAACGGGAACTGCTCGAAAGCTTGAATTCGCTCCCCTGGAAGATATTGTGTTGCGGTTTCGTAGTTGGTCGTGCTCACCTGGGTTCCGAGAACAAGTTCTGGATTTGCGACAAATTCCTCAATGGATGCAAACCGGGTCTCTCCCTTGCGGACCAGCAATTTTTGCTGGATGGTTAGGTAACCATCAGAGAAATCGACTTGTTCTTTGCGGGGGTCAGTGATAGTCACTCCATCCGCGCCAACGTCGAACTGACCATCTGAAACCTGCTGGATCATTCCATCCCAGGGTGTTTCAACGAAAACCGGAGTACAGTTCAAACGCGAGCAAATCTCGTTCCAGGCATCATAGTCCCAGCCACCGGCTTCACCGGTTGCGACCAGGATGTAATTGAACGGGAGATAAGCGTTTTCTACAGCGATGGTGATTTCCTGACATTTCAGGTCGGCGACCATCTTATCCGGGTTTCCAAGGCATCCTTCAGGAGATTCAGTAGCAGCCACTGTCGAGGCGATAGCGGTTGGATCAGGAGTTTCAGTAGTGGCAGAAGTGGGTGCAGCACTACTGCAGGCAGAAAGCACAAGGATGCTAATCAAAAAAACGATTACAACAATTGAATTTATCTTTTTCATTTTTTCCTTCTTCCTAAACTTCATATCCTTATTGGTTTTGTTTCCTAACAGAAATTGTTGCGCTGAGTATTTCTCTTATCAACCTCCATGAAACAGGGTTTCACCAGGTAAAAAAAAGCCCTCCGCTTGAAGGAGGGCTTGGCTTTGTTTATTTACCTGATTAATTAAAAATGGCTCATTCTGAACCCAGGTAGCACCATACCTCCTTCAGGGGGAAGGTTTCCTTTCGATGATGCTTGGGCCCAAAAATCGTAAACATGTCGAAGTTTATAGCACGAAAAAATACCAATTACAATAGGCAATTCTTAAAATTCTTGAATCCTTAAGTTGTCAAAAAAATATGGAGAGGATGTCGAAGCTAGTCGACTCCTATCGACGAAAATGTTAGGTGGGCTTAATGGTCTTTTTATCGCAATTAACCATTGACTCTTTATAATATGAGCAATAACGGAAGTAATTATTCTAAAGAAAGGAAGGCAAACCAAACATGACCAAACGCATTAGCTTAGCCGCAATTATCGTCGTCGCCCTCGTTCTGACAATCACGACCTATGCATTCGCTGCATCGAATACGATGCCGTCTGCAAGCAATGCTGGTGATGGCTCTGTGACGATCTCTGGGTATACTGTCGGAACTCCGCATTACAGCTTGGGTTCCTCTGATCCCACCACGATCTCCAGCGTCTCCTTCACCATTGCTGCTCAGGCCGGTGGTGCTGTCCCCGGAACGACCAAGGTCCAGCTTGTTTCCAGTGGTACCTGGTTCGATTGCACGATTTCATCTGGTACAGCAACCTGCCCCATCACTGGTGTCACTGTCAACGCAGCCAATAAATTCTCTGTTGTCGCCGCTGATTAATCCGGTGCCTGAAGGAAAAAAGGCGCGATCAAAATTATCTGATCGCGCCCTTTTTTATCAAAACAAATTCGATGAAAAGACTCTTTAACCTCCATTCTATTACCGCTGCGGCAAGTTTTTTAGCAATCATTCTTGTATGGATTTTCTTCGCACCCATCCAGGTGGGAGGAAAAGTTTTTTATATCATTGTTAATGGCAGCAGTATGGAAACCGGATTTCACAAGGGGGACTTGGTTCTATTACGTGAAGCAAAGAATTATTCGATAGGCGATATTGTTGCTTATTCCCATCCTGATATTGGTACCGTATTTCACCGAATTATCGGCGAAACTGCTAATGGTTTTGTGATGAAGGGTGATAATAATCCCTGGACAGATAGTTATGTGCCGAATAACGCTGATATTTTAGGAAAATATTGGATAAAATTAAATAATGTTGGGAACGTTCTTTCATTTTTACGTTCACCACTGAGGCTGGCACTCTTTTTCGGATCAATCGTTCTTATCATAGGTATTATTATGTATCTACAAGATCAAAAAAACAAGAAAAAACCAGGTAAGGTGATCGAATGGGCTGGAAATCGTCTGGCCAGTTGGCGGGATGGGTACTGGTGGTTAATGTACTCAATGGGGATTATTGGCCTGATACTGGGTGTTGTTTGCTTCACCCGCCCTTTGCAGACTAATCTGGTGACCAAGCTTGATTATGATCAAATAGGTAAATTTTCGTATACTGGTCAAGCTGATAGATCCGTTTATGACACACAGACAATTCAGACGGGTGATCCGGTTTATCTTGCATTAACGTGCAATGTAAAGTTCATGTTCGACTATAATTTCTCTTCGCTGGTGCCTTCCACAGTTGGGGGTACTTACAAACTGATGGCCACCCTTGAAGCAAGTAATGGTTGGCAAAGAAATTTTCCGCTCACTCCAGAAACCTCTTTTACCGGTGACAGCTTCAGTGCTTCGGCGAATTTCAATGTCTGCCAACTGAATTCCATCATTGAGCAGACTGAAGCCAAGACGTCTGTGGAGCAATTGCAATACTTTGTAAAAATCTCTCCAAATGTTAAGATCAATGGAGTGCTTTCAGACCAGGCGTTAAACGATCAGTTCAATCCGGAGATTAAATTCTCTTTTGATCGCCAACAACTCTTTTATCCTCCAAACAGCGACTTGACAAGCAATCCATTCGCCCCGGCTCAAAACGGTTTCATTAACAAGATTACACCAGGCGCAAATACAATCAGCATATTCTCTTTTGCTCTTTCAGTACAAACAGGCAGAACAATAGCACTTATTCTTCTTCTTGTCGCTGTCGTGGGTATTATTTTCCCCACGATCATTTACGCAAAATCGAAAAAAGAGAATGAACCAATCAGCGCTAAAATGCTTATTGGACAGTCTTTGCTGGAAACAAATATCAGCCCGATCAATGAAAATGAACGAATCGTTGACCTCACCAGTTTGGAAAACCTGGCTGTATTGGCGGAACGTTCAGGGTTGCCGGTCTTCTTTAATAAAAAATCGTACTTTGTTGATTATCTGGTCAGGCAGGACAATATTGTTTATCGCTACCGACAATTGACTACGGGATTGCCAGGCGCGGATAATGAATATCGCAGTGAGATCATCGCTGCGATCAAGAATCATGAATTCGAATTGTATTATCAGCCTATCAAATCATTGCAGACTGGGAAAGTTACTCAGTTTGAAGCATTGGTCCGTTGGAGACATCCCGAAAAGGGATTCTTAACGGCGAAGGAATTTTTACCGCAGGCAGAGGCCAATAATGTGGTGAACTTGATCGACAGTTGGGTTCTTGAAACCGCTTGCGCTCAATTACAAAAATGGAGCGAATGGGGATTCAATGATCTATCACTTTCGATCAATATATTCGCCCAGCAATTAAAGGAACCGTCACTGGCAAATACTCTCCATGAGGCTTTGATCGAAAATCACGTTGACCCACAACGTTTGAGCATTGAAATCTCAATGGATCAATTGATCTTCGACGCAAATGTCATGAATAACCTGAAGAACATCAAAACAACAGGCGTAAGGATCACGGTAAAGAGCGCAGATTTCAAATCGATTGACAAGCTGTACTCTTTCAAGGATGTGGATCAGGTTAAATTGGCGCCTCGTATTGTGGAAAGCGTTCTTGCAGATCAGAAGATCAGCGAGGCTACTCGCGAGATTATCGAGGAAGCGCACAAGCAAAACATGGGCGTTATAGCGACCGGTGTTGAAACTCCTGAACAAATGGGCTTTTTTGAATTGAATGCCTGCGACAATGTCCAGGGATACCTGGTAAGTTATCCCCTGTCCTCTGACGAAGTTCAGGTTTTCTTGAAGAAACAGGGATGATCGAAATTTATCCGAGTTTAGATTAACAATGATAAGAACTGGATGATTATTGATGATGCAAAAAAAGAACCTCAAACCAAAAAATGCATGGATTATGCTCTTGGTGTTGGGAGCGTTAATTATTTTTACAGCCATCTATGCTGTTGCGGCGTCCAATACAATGCCGAGTAAATCATCTCTGGGAATCATTGTCACACCACTCTCGACAGGTGATGTCGTTCCATCAGAATGTTTTGGTATGTCATTTACCGGAAAGAATCAATTGATTTTTGGTACATCCGGGATTGATAATCTCAATGGCGGCAATGGGGCTGATTGCCTGGTGGGTGGTGGCGGCGATGATGTGTTGAATGGCGGTCAGGGTAATGATGTTCTGATCGGCGGCGATGGTAATGATGAATTGATTGGCGGACAAGGTCAGGACACTTGCTACGGCGGCTGTGGCAATGACACATTTTCAGGCTGCGAAACCCAGGTGGATACCTGCCCATGAAATTATCTTACGGCTTATCTTGACAGGGTGGGGGGTGTCAGGTAAAATCTTGCTACCTTTACGAACGGGCCTGTAGCGCAGTTGGGAGCGCGCTTCAATCGCACTGAAGAGGCCGGGGGTTCGAATCCCCCCAGGTCCACAGAAAGACAGGCTCGAGAACGAAAAGCAATACCTGGGCCCATAGCGCAGTTGGGAGCGCGTCTCAATGGCATTGAGAAGGCCGGGGGTTCGAATCCCCCTGGGTCCACTAAAGCGAAATCAGGAGTACTAGATCATCCATCAGCGAGCCGGGAAAGCGAGGTGGAAGCCCGACAAAGTCTCAATGGAAGACAAAAGATTAAACTCGCCTGATTCCTCAAAAAGGAAAGCTTTTCCGGTGAACTGAGTAACCGGAAACGGATAAGCCCGTTATTGCTTCCAGAGCGGATTGTTCAATTGAGCAGTCAAGCGGGGTGGTACCACGGAGAATTCCTTCGTCCCTGAGCGGATGAAGGTGTTTTTTATTAATCGTCTATTCCAGGAGAGAGAATGGTCAACAAAAATATTCCGATGTATATCCCCGGCGAGATCGAAAGTAAGTGGCAGCAGAAATGGGACGCAGATGGCCTTTATCATTCAGATATCGATAACTCGCGCCCGAAACATTATGCGTTGACCATGCTTCCTTATCCTTCGGGCGATCTTCATATCGGTCACTGGTATGCCATGGCTCCTTCGGATTCTCATGCCCGCTTCATGCGCATGAAGGGATTTAACGTTCTCTTCCCGATTGGTTTCGATGCATTCGGGTTGCCTGCCGAGAACGCAGCGATTAAAAGGAATGTTCACCCCAAAACCTGGACCTACGCAAATATCGATCGGATGCGCGCTCAATTACGCTCGATGGGATCCATGTTTGATTGGCGGCGAGAAATCGTCACCGCGGATGAAAAGTATTACCGCTGGACACAATGGTTCTTTGAACAACTCTACAAGAACGGTCTGGCTTACCGAAAGATGTCTCCAGTTGATTGGTGTCCTACATGTAATACCACTCTCGCGCGGGAGCAGGTGTGGGGCGATGATCGTCATTGCGAACGTTGTGGCACGCCGGTCATCAAAAAAGATCTCGAACAGTGGTTCTTTAGAATCACGAAGTACGCAGAAGAATTATTGAATTATGAAACCATCGATTGGCCTTCACGTGTGCGTGTTCTTCAAACAAATTGGATTGGCAAGTCAGAGGGAGCTCTGGTCAAATTCAAGACCGAAAGCGGTGATGAACTGGAAGTATTCACCACTCGCCCGGATACCTTATGGGGGGTTACATTCATGGTCCTTGCCCCTGAGCATCCGTTGGTCAAGAAACTTACCACCAATGCCCAAAAAGCTGAAGTTGATCAATATCTGTTGGACACGATGCGCCAATCTGATATACAAAGGGAAGCTGCCGACAAGGAAAAAACCGGCGTTTTCACAGGCGGTTACGCTATCAATCCGGTTTCAGGTGATAAGATCCCGGTTTGGATCGCGGATTACGTGCTGATGACCTATGGAACAGGCGCGATCATGGCCGTACCGGCGCACGATCAGCGCGACTTCGAGTTCGCCCGGAAATTTGGTCTCGAAATTAAAGTTGTTATACAACCAGCGGGGATTGCCGCGATCAACCCATCCGAGATGAAGGAAGCCATTCCAGCAGCGGGAACAATGGTCAATTCTGGTCCGTTGACTGGGACATCAGCCGAGAACTCATTCCAAAGTGCGATTGAATATGTGACGACGAAAGGGGTGGGCAAAGCTTCAACGAATTACCGACTGCGTGATTGGCTGATCTCCCGCCAACGGTATTGGGGAGCACCTATCCCCATGATCTATTGCAAGAAATGCGGTACGGTTCCTGTTCCTGAAGATCAGTTACCCGTTACTCTTCCAGAGGATGTCGAATGGAAGCCAACCGGTGAATCACCGTTGAAATTGCACCCCACTTGGCGATTTACAAAGTGCCCGAAGTGCGGTGGAGACGCGGAACGAGAAACCGATACCATGGATACCTTCATGTGTTCTTCCTGGTATCATCTGCGTTACCTAAGCCCGGATTATGATAAAGGTCCATTTGATCCGAATGAGTACAACTATTGGATGCCAGTCGACACCTATACTGGTGGTATTGAGCACGCCAACATGCACTTGATGTACACCCGTTTCTTTCATAAAGCCTTACGGGATATGAATGTCACCGAGGGACCGGAACCGATGTTGCAATTACGCAACCAGGGGATGGTTCTTGGTGAAGATTCTGAAAAAATGTCAAAGAGCCGTGGTAACGTTGTTTCACCTGATGAACTGGTGAAGAATTACGGCGCAGATACGATCAGAGCGTTTTTGATGTTTTTTGCCCGTTGGGATATGGGAGGCCCCTGGAGCAGCGGTGGTATTGATGGCGTTCAACGCTGGTTGCGCAGGGTTTGGACTACCATCCTTGAAGAAGGCGACTCTGTCGTTGCAAGTGAGGAGAATATCAAGTTACTCCGACGTAAAGTACATCAGGCATTACGTGCTGTTACCCGTGATTTCGAGCAATTCGAGTTCAATACGATTGTTTCAGCACTGATGGAACTTATGAATGATATGGCAAAGCTCAAACCGCTTGTTTACGGTACTGATGCCTGGAATGAAGCGCGTGAGATCTATCTCAAAATGCTAGCGCCTGTTTCTCCGCATATAACAGAAGAAATCTGGGAAAAGCTGGGAAAACCGTATTCCATCCATACCCAATCCTGGCCAACAGTGGATGAAAACGCAGCGGCCGATGAGGAGATAATCCTTGTGGTGCAGGTAAACGGCAAGGTACGCGATAGAATCATGGTTCCAGTAGATGTGAGTGAAGCCGACGCGAAGAAGACTGCGCTCGCGAGTGAAGCAGTCAACAAATCACTTGAAGGCAAAGAACCAAGACAGGTGATCTATGTTAAAGGTCGTTTGGTAAATATTGTGATTTGAGTCTATAATCCGGAGTGAAGAACACTCCGGATTATATTTTGGAGGGAATATGCGATTGGGTGAATTGAATTGGATGGAAATTGAAGCTTATCTAAAGAAGGATGACCGGTTGATTGTGGTATTGGGCTCAACCGAGCAGCATGGCTATTTATCGGTCAATACTGACGTGAAGGTACCGTTGTCCTTGGCAGACGCGGCTTCACAACAAACGGGAGTATTGGTGGCGCCACCGATGTACTTTGGCAATTCCCCTTATTTTCTGGCATATCCTGGTACGATCAGCCTACGGATTGAAACACTCATTGCAGTCAGTGAAGATATTATCCGATCTGTTTATAGTCAGGGTTTCAAACGGATATTAATTTTAAATGGGCATGGAGGTAACAGACCGGTATCAAACCGGTTGCATGAAATCGCCTCTGATTTCAAGGAATTGAAATTAGCCTGGTATTCCTGGTGGTTGTCTCCCGCTGTTCTGGCATTTCAGGAATCCAAAGGGTTGAAAGGGTATCACGCAAATTGGAGTGAAGCATTTTCGTTTGTCCGTTCTTCAGCCATTCCTCAAGATGAGAAGGCGCCACTCGAGACAAACCGTATCTTAAGCCCTGAACAGGCAAAAGAGTATTACGGAGATGGTGTTTTTGGTGGACCTTACCAGGTGGATGACTCGATCATGAACGAGATGTTCGGAATCGCACTTAAAGAGGTCATCCGGTTGTTGGACGTGTTATGACTAATGATGAAGCAAATCACCCCTTCCAAGAAATGGAAGGGGTTTTTGGTTAATATTTGACGAATCGGACAAATGCAGGCAAAATTACAACATGAAGTCCAACAAACGCCTTATGAAGCTATTGGGTTTGGTCCCGATCCTTTTCATTCTTGCAGTGCTCTTTGGATTACTGGGATCGGGACTTGTGATTCTTCAATCTCTGAACCTCAGTAGAGCCGTTAATCAGGTTTTTCTTGAAAAGAAAGAGTTGGCGGATATTCTGCCGTTGATCAGGGCGATCATTTTAATTATCTTGCTCCGGTCTTTCTCCACATACTTAAGTAGTGTTTTGAACAATCGAGTAGCGATTAAGGTAAAAAATGAATTGCGTGAGCAACTAACTCAAAAGATCGCTCATCTCGGGCCTGCCTATATGCGTATATCAAAGAGCGGCGAATTGGTCACTTCAGCCATTCAAGGGGTGGAAGCGCTAGACGCATATTTCAGTCAATATCTGCCTCAGATCATCATTGCTGTATTGATGCCATTGACAATTCTTGTGGTTGTCTTCCCGATGGATCTGTTGAGTGGAATCGTATTTTTGGTAACCGCTCCGCTGATTCCATTTTTTATGGCACTCGTAGGTAGATCTTCAGAAGCTCAAACGAAGAAACAATGGCTGGCTTTGTCAAGATTGGGAGCAGATTTTTTAGACACTCTTCAAGGACTGACCACATTAAAGATGCTGGGCAGAAGCAAAGATTATGCCAACCATGTCGATAAGATGAGTGATCGTTATCGAATCGCTACAATGAACGTATTGCGGATCACATTTCTCTCAGCGTTCGTCCTTGAATTGATTGCGACAATTTCAACTGCGGTAGTGGCTGTGGAAATCGGATTGCGGTTATTGTATGGCAAGATGCTTTTCGAACAGGCTTTCTTCATCCTCTTGATTGCGCCGGAATTTTACCTGCCCATGCGCAACCTGGGTACTCGTTACCACGCAGGAATGACCGGGGTAACTGCTGCAGCCAGGATTTTTGAGGTTTTGGATCTTCCAGAACCAATTTCTATAGCGGCTTCCACAACGAAACAAACACGGGTTGAAATGGATAAACCATTTCAGCTGAAATTCTCTGAAGTTAATTACATTTATCCAGGTCGTGAATCTAAATCACTTAAATCACTGTCTTTTGAGATTATCTCCGGTAGGCATTATGCCCTGGTTGGACATAGTGGGGCAGGGAAAACCACGATCCTTCAGTTGATCATGCGTTTTCTGCAACCTTCCGGAGGAGAAATTCTACTCAATAACGATAATATCCTTTCATTCAACCTGGAAGAATGGCGGAAACAGATCGCCTGGGTGAGCCAACATCCAATGTTGTTTGATGCCTCTTTACTCGAGAATGTGCGATTGAATCGAACTGATATATCCGAGGAACAGGTACGGGAAGCTCTGAAATATGCTCAACTTGAAGAACTTGTTAGTCGATTGCCGGATGGGTTATTCACACCACTAAGGGAATGGGGTAGCCGGTTGAGCGGAGGACAAGCTCAACGAATCGCATTGGCACGCGCTTTCATAAAAAACGCTCCGCTCTTATTAATGGATGAACCAACCGCTAATCTTGATCCAGACTTGGAAGTTGCTTTGGCATCCGCAACGAGAGAATTGATGAATAGACGAACATCAGTGACAATCGCGCACCGTCGGGAAACGATCATTAATGCCGACCAAATCTATGTTTGCGAAGCTGGTCAGATCGTCCAGAGTGGCAATCACACCGAATTAATCCATCAGGATGGTCTGTATCGCCGGCTTTTTGCTTCGCAAGGTGATTGGGGATGAAGACATTTTTACGTTTGTTGAGGTTTTTGCATCCGTTTGTTGGAGAGATATGTCTTTCCATCCTCGTGGGGATCGCGACAATTGGCGCGGGGATCGGCATGTTGGGGACGTCAGCGTATCTGATCACTTTCGCGGCTTTACACCCATCCATCGCTGAATTACAGGTTGCCATTGTGGGTGTCCGGTTCTTTGGCATTAGCCGCAGCGTATTTAGATACCTGGAACGATTGATATCGCATTCGGTCAATTTGAAAGTGCTTTCAAATATTAGAGGATGGTTTTACCGTAATATCGAGCCACTTGCACCAGCCGGTTTACAGGATTATCACAGCGGCGATCTGTTGGATCGCGTGATCGCGGATATTGAGACCTTACAAGATTTCTTCGTCAGGGTAATCTCTCCATTTATTGTAGCGATTGTTGTTACGATAGTGATGAGTTTGTTCCTCGGCAGTTATGCTGCTGTACTGGCTTGGATCCTTTTGACAGGTATGTTGTTAAACGGATTTATCCTTCCAGCATTCTTCATGTTGATCAGCCGGGAAAACAGTCGTGAATTACTATCTAATCGCGCAAAATTGAGCACATTTATGCTTGAATACTTCCAAGGCTTAGAGGATCTGCAAGCATCCGATACGCAAGATCAATGGCAGAAAAAAATTCGTGACAGCAATCAAGCGTTATCTTCGGCACAGATAAAAAATGGGGTATTATCCGGTTTCAATGACGCGTTAGTCCTACTGATTGCAAATGGCACCGCATTGGCAATATTTATTGCATCCATACCCCTGGTGAATAATGGATTAATAAGCGGAGTCTCTCTGGCTGTTGTGGTTCTATTGACCATGGCCAGTTTTGAGGCGACAAATCCGCTTCCACTTGCTGCTCAAAATCTGATGGCAAGTCTTGCTGCAGGACAGCGTTTGTTTGAAGTGGTTAAAACGAATACGTTCGATCAAGAGGAAAGACAGTCAATCCCCACCTACATAAAAATTGATAGGGTTGAAGTGAAGGGGGTGGGATTCCATTATCCCAATTCCGAAGAAGTCGTATTAAAGGATATCGATTTGATATTACAAAAGGGAGATAGAATTGCCCTTGTGGGTCCAAGCGGAGCAGGAAAGACAACCTTGATAGAGATGTTGTTAGGTTTTTGGAAACCACAAAAAGGGCAGGTGAAATATTTGTCAGTCAACCAGACTTTTGATAATCCAATTCAACATGGCGATATCTTTGGAGTAGTCTCAGAAAATTCGTATTTGTTTTCCGAAAGTTTACGGGAAAACCTGTTGTTAGCCAAGCCTGTCGCGACCGACAACGAACTGATCGAGGTCATCAAACGCGTTAAATTATTTGGCTGGTATGAAACGTTACCTAATGGATTGGATACCTGGTTGGGAGAGAGGGGGCAACAGATGAGCGGTGGTGAACGCCAGCGTCTCGCACTAGCCCGTGTTCTATTGAACGATTCGCCTTTTATCATATTAGACGAACCGACATCTCATCTAGATTCTGAGACTGCTCATACGATCATGTATGACTTGCTTTCAAACCTTAAATCAAAGGGAATTTTGTTAATCACCCACCAAATGGAATTTTTGGATGATTTGGAAAAAATCTATTTCATTAAGGATGGATCGGTGAGTGAATCAGGTTCAAAAAATGAGTTGCTCACACACCAGGGGGATTTTTATCATTTTTATCATCTGCAAGACAATTTGCTTGATAAATAAGTTGAACGCATGCGAATGAGGCGGTTCATTCGCACGCGTTCTTTGAGGAGAATACATTGACAATAATAGTCTTATTTGTTTAGATTTAGATTAATCACACCTAAGAGTTTATTAAGATTTCGAGGATAAAACTGTTTCGATCTTCTTAAAATCGATGGCACCATTTCGTAAGATTTGTGCTTTTTCGTTCATACAATCAACAACGGTGGAAGGAATTCCACCCGGGCAGGTGCCTCCATCAATAATCAAACTTATTCGACCGTTCAACTGTGCGTAAACATCCCCCGCGTTCATCGGATTTTGTTTTCCGCTAACATTGGCTGAAGAAGTTGCGAGAGGGCCAAATTCATTTAGAATCTTAAGAGCCACTGGATGATCTGGCATGCGAATACCGATCGTTTGATTAGAGGATAGTAAATCGGGTATGGATTTTTGTTTAGAAACGATCACGGTGAGACCACCGGGCCAGAACGTATCGATCAATTTTTGCGCATTATCAGTGATGGATTCCGCGATCAATTTGATCTGCTTCTTGTCCCCAACCAGTATGGCAATTGCCTTATTGTAATCACGTCCTTTGGCTTCAAATAGTTTAATTATCGCTGAAATATTGAATGGATCAACTCCCAAGCCATAAACCGTGTCAGTGGGGAAGGCGACAGTCTCGCCAGCTTTTAAGGATTCAATCACTTTTTGAATATAGTCTTCATTATCGGCTGGTATTATGCTGGTTTCCATATAGGCTCATCCTCATCCTCATTTGAATTAGTTTATTAGTTTATTTTAATGATTCTTGGAAAGCTTGCATAATCAAAAAGGAGATCAATTTTTGCGTCTTGAAAGTATTTCTTCGATAAGCTGCTGACGGTATCAGAGATTGTTGCTTCAATTTCTAAAAGGATCATTCCACCGGGTTTTATCCGATCGACCGCTTGTTGAAGTAATCGGGAGATATATTTTGTACCATCTTCACCTCCATCAAGAGCGTTTTGAGGTTCATATTGCAACTCCGGTAGTTGAAGTAAAGTCGCTGATGGAATATATGGCAAATTCGCAATGATCAAATCGAATTTTTGCGATAAACCCTCGAGAAGATCATTTTGCAAAAATTTTATCTTATCCTGGTGGTTGTAAGTTTCGCAATTTTTCTTGGCGATTTCCAGCGCGGTTGGTGAGATATCAATCGCGGTGATTTCCAAATCAGCAAAGGTATCAGCTAATACGACAGCAATCGCACCGGATCCTGTGCCAACGTCTGCAACCACGTGCCTTGATGGATGGTCCGTTAACCACTGGATGGCTGCTTCAACAAGTAGTTCTGTTTCAGGGCGGGGGATAAGAACGTCTTTTGTTACGAAAAAATCCATTCCAAAGAAAGCTTTTTTACCGGTCAGGTATGATAAAGGTTCACCATGCGCCAGACGAACAAGCAAGTTGTCCAACCGCTCCTTCTGTTGGCTTGTTAGCTCATCGGAAGAGTGAGCAATTACCCATTCTTTTGGTTTTTCCAACACCATGGCAAGTAAAACCAAGGTTTCGAGAATTGGAGTCTCGGATTTGGGTAGATGGCGGATGGCATTTTCTTGCCAGGAACGCAGGTTAATCTTCGTCCTCGTCTACTAGATTCGTGGAGAGTCTTTCGGTTTCATCTCGTAGTGATAACTCATCGATGAATAGATCGATGTCTCCGTTCATTACCGCGGGCAGGTTGAAGGACGAGACATTAATCCGGTGGTCAGTGACTCGGCTCTGTGGGTAGTTATAGGTGCGTATCTTTTCGGACCGCTCCCCAGATCCTATCTGTGATCGCCTGGCTTCTTCGCGCTCTGATTGACGTTTCTGTTCCTCGATCTCAAATAATCTGGCTCTCAAGATGCTCATGGCGCGGATGCGGTTCTGCAGTTGAGAACGTTCATCCTGGCACGAAACCACCATTCCTGTGGGCTTGTGGGTAATGCGAACCGCGGTTGAGTTCTTCTGCACATTTTGCCCACCGGCTCCAGATGAGCGATACACTTCTACCTCGATATCGCTTTCGGGAATGTTGACTTCGATATCCTTTACTTCAGCCATCACAGCGACCGTGACCGTGGATGTGTGAATGCGACCAGAGCTTTCTGTCGCGGGGATGCGCTGAACACGGTGAACACCGGATTCAAATTTTAATCGGGAGTACGCGCCTTTCCCTTTGACCATGAAAATTACTTCTTTATATCCTCCGATGCCTGTTTCATTTGAAGAGACGATCTCTACCCCCCAATGCCGCAGCTCGGCGTAATGAATATACATCCTCAGAAGGTCCGCGGCAAAAAGCCCGGCTTCATCACCGCCAGCTCCCGCACGGATTTCCATGTATACGTTATTGTCGTCTCGAGGATCTTTGGGAACAAGCATGAGTTTCAGGTCTTTTTCCACCTTTTCAATTTGTGGACCAAGCTCTTCTAGTTCACTTTGGGCCAGGTCTTTCATATCCTGATCAGCAGAATCGATCAATTCTTGGGCTTGTTCTTTTTGCTGGAGTAATTGGCGATAATGGGAGGCGAGCTGAATCACCGGTTCAAGATCAGATCTTTCCTTGGCTAGCTCAGCGACTTTGACATAATCCTCCGCGTTTTGTTCAAGGAGGGTGGTCAGTTCTTCATATCTTTTTTCAATGGCAGCGATTTTTTCCAGCATAAGCCCTTTATCTATCCTTTGGTCAATATCAGGTGAATTATACCAGTCATCTTTTCCCTTCTACTCTATTCTTTGATAAGATATCTATAATAATTATTGCAATATGAATAAGCGTTGTGTATAATTTTTATGAAAATTATCTTAATAAGGCGAGGAGAGGAATATGGATGTAACCACATTATCAAGATGGCAATTTGGCATTACCACAATTTATCATTTCTTCTTTGTCCCATTAACACTCGGGCTCTCCGTTCTGGTAGCAATCATGGAAACACTCTACCTGGCAAGGAAACAGGAAGTCTACAAACAAATGGCCAAATTTTGGGGAACATTATTTCTCATAAACTTTGCCATGGGAGTAGTAACTGGTATTGTCCAGGAATTCCAATTTGGTATGAACTGGTCAGAATACTCACGTTTCGTGGGTGATATTTTTGGGGCCCCTTTGGCAATTGAAGCACTTCTTGCCTTCTTTCTGGAATCAACATTCCTCGGTATCTGGATCTTTGGCTGGGATCGGGTTTCAAAAGGCGTCCACCTGTTATCTATCTGGTTGGTAGCCATCGCATCGAACGTATCTGCCTTTTGGATTCTGGCCGCCAATTCATTTATGCAACACCCGGTGGGGTATCAGACTTTGGAAAATGGAAAGATCGTCATGGTCAGTTTCCTGGATCTGATCAAAAACTCGACGCTCTGGGTTGAATTTCCGCATACAGTTTTCTCTGGTTTCACAACCGCCGCATTCTTCGTAATGGGTATTGCAGCTTACCATTTGATCCGCAAAAGGGAAATCGACCTTTTTTCCCGCTCATTCAGAATCGCAACCGTTTTCGGTTTGATTGCCATTTTGGGAGTTATCGGAATCGGTCATAACCAGGCTCAGGAGATGATCCGTACTGAGCCAATGAAAATGGCTGCCGCAGAAGGATTATGGAACACCGAAGATCCCGCTTCGTTCTCGGTTTTTACTTTAATTGATCAGAAAAATAACAGGGATATCGTCAATATTCGGGTTCCTTATATTCTTTCTTTCCTTGCCTACGACAAACCCACTGGTGTTGTCCAGGGAATCAATAACATTCAAAAAGACTACGAAGAGAAATATGGTCCCGGCAACTATGTCCCCAACATCATGGTCAACTATTTCTCCTTTAGGATTATGGTTTTTGCTGGTTTATTCCTTTTGCTGATCGCTTTCCTTGCATTTCTTTATATTCTGCGAAAACGACCAATCGAAAAAATGAAGTTCCTTAAGCTTTTTCCATACTTCCTGGTTTTACCATATATCAGCAATACAACTGGTTGGATCCTTACCGAAATGGGAAGGCAGCCCTGGGTGGTTTTTGGCCTTCTTAAAACCGAAAATGCGGTTTCGAAGAGCATAACCAACGGAATGGTGTTGATTTCTTTGGTATTGTTCACCCTGGTGTACGGAATCTTGATGGTCGCAGATGTATACCTGCTGGCAAAATATGCCAGAAAAGGCGCCGGTTCCGAATCTGTTGAATCTGCTCAATCGGTTAAGTAAGGAAGGAGGAAGCAATGGATCTCAATATTCTATGGTTTGTTCTGATCGGTGTTCTGTACACGGTTTATTTCGTGCTTGAGGGATTCGATATGGGGATTGGCATTCTATTACCTTTCATTTCAAAGAATGATCAGGATCGCAGAGTGGTCATCAATACGATTGGGCCACATTGGGATGGAAATGAGGTCTGGCTTTTAACCGCCGGAGGCGCGACTTTCGCCGCATTTCCCCAATGGTATGCGACTTTATTCAGCGGTTTCTATTTGCCCCTTTTTCTGATCCTTTTAGCCTTAATCTTTCGCGGAATTGCGTTTGAATTCCGATCCCGCGATGAGAATAAGACATGGCGTGCGTTTTGGGATTGGGCGATCTTCTTTGGTTCTCTGATTCCTGCTTTATTATGGGGAGTTGCTTTTGCCAATATCGTAAAGGGAGTGCCTATAGATGCGACCATGACTTATACTGGTGGTTTTTTTAACCTATTGAATCCATTCGCCCTGATCGCGGGGTTGGTATCGCTCATTGGGTTTACACTACATGGTTCGATTTTCCTGGCGCTTAAAACAACTGGACTTATCCAGGAGAAAGCCAAATCCTGGACGAATCGGCTTTGGATCGCAGCAATGGTTGTGATGGTTGGATTGATCACGGCTGGATTCACGTTCGCTCATTTATTCACTTCTTTTATCACACCAGCGAGCTTTGCTTTGATGATCGGGCTGATTATTCTTGTGGTATTAGGAATAACTTCGAAGAAAGGCAAAACAGGGGTAAGCTTCATCTTTTCATCGGTAGTGACCCTGTTAACCACTGCAGCTGTGTTTCTCCAATTATTCCCGAATGTAATGGTGTCAAGCACTGATCCGATACTTAATCTCACCATCTACAATGCTTCTTCCAGCCAGTATACATTAGGGGTAATGGCGAAAGTGGCATTGATTCTGGTACCAATTGTGCTGGCATATACTGCATGGTCGTACTGGATATTTAGAAGAAAAGCAACTACTTCACCAGAAGATTTGAAATACTAGCGCATTAATAGATCGAAGATTCCCGAGAGATCGGGAATCTCTTTTTGAGAGATGAATTTTGAATTTTGTGTTAATATAGAAACAGTTAAATACCCGGAGGTATTATGTCCTGTAAAGAGAAGCAAGTCGTTGAAACAGCGAATGGTCCGAAAGCGATTGGTCCTTACTCGGTTGGAGTAATGGCAGCGGAATTTGTGTTCGCTTCTGGACAATTGGGACTTGACCCAAATACTGGTGCCTTAGTTGAGGGAGGGGTAGAAGCGGAAACCAGGCAGGCATTACTCAATTTGCGAAATATTCTGGATAATGCGAATTCTTGCCTTGAAAATGTCGTTAAGACGACAGTATTTCTGAGAGACATGGCTGATTTCGCAAGAATGAATGCTGTATACGCAGAGTTCTTCAAAGAGAATCCTCCAGCTCGATCTGCGATTCAGGTGGCGGCGTTGCCGAAAAATGCTGCCGTTGAAATTGAAGCCATTGCATTATTGAAGAATTGAAGAAGATTACCCCCGTCATGGGTTTAGTATTCTCGATGGATTGGTGATCGAATAAATGCGGGTTTCTCTGATCATTCCTTGTTTTAACGAAGAGAAAACGATTGACTTACTGCTCGAGTCGATCAATGCACAAACTTTCCCTCAGTCTGACATGGAAATAATCATTGCGGATGGTATGTCGACCGATCGAACCCGTGAAATCATCCAAGAATTTCAACATTCTCATCCAAAGGTCAATATTCGAATAGTGGATAATCCGAAGCGTGTGATCCCGGCTGGATTGAACGCAGCTATACGAGCATCACGCGGAGAATTAATCGTGCGGATGGATGCGCACACGATTCCAGCGAAGAATTACATCGAGTTGAGTGTCCAAGCATTTGACGAAGGAAAAGGGGAAGATATCGGGGGAGTGATTGACATCACTCCGGGAAGCATGACGTGGATAGGCAGATCAATTGCCGTAGCTACAAGGCATCCATTGGGCGTAGGCGACGCGATGTATCGTTGGGCAAAGAAAGCAACATACGCAGATACAGTCGCGTTTGGAACCTACTCACGAAAAACTTTCGATCAAATCGGCTTATATGATGAGAGCCTGGTTGCCAATGAAGATTATGAGATGAATGCCCGCCTCCGGGCAGCCGGTGGGAGGATCTGGGTTGATCCGGCAATACGGGCAACTTATCATTCACGACCCGATCTCGCCAGTTTAGCCAGGCAATACTTTACCTACGGTTTTTATAAGTTTAAAATGCTCAAAAGGTTCCCAGGTACCATTCGCTGGCGTCAAGCGTTACCCCCACTTTTTGTTTTGGGGATTTTGATGTTATTATTATTGGCAGCCTTTTGGAAAATTGCGTTTTATGCGTTGCTCTGCGTTCTTACGCTTTACTGCGCGATTTTATTGGTTGGCGCGATTCCAGAAGCGAAGAAAATGAAGGATTTCTGCCTGATCCCAGGAATAACAATCGCAATTATGACAATGCACTTTTCCTGGGGATCAGGATTCTGGTGGAGTATTCTAAAAGGAGCCACTGACAAACATCATGGCAGTTGAACGCATCACGTCAAAAAAACAATGGCGCATACGAGTGCGTGAACGTCGTTTCATATTGCTAGTGGGGGATATCTTTGTTGGTTATTTATCTGTTTTGATCGCGATTTTCTTTTGGGCAAAACGGGACTGGTTGAGTTTTTCGATGGCGTTTGTTAACCAGCGCGCTCCCGTATGGTTTTATTTTCTACCGATTCTTTGGATCATCATGATGATGGACCTTTATGATATCAGCCGCGCCAATCGTAGAAAAGATACTCTTCAAGGGGTAGCTACTTCAGCGCTGATAAGTTCTCTCTTATATATGGTGATCTTTTTTATTTCTGAACCAAATTCTCTTCCCCGGCGTGGAGTTGCTTTTTTTATCATCAGTGTCACTATATTAACGCTTTTATGGCGTTTCTTGTATATTCGGATATTTACGGCGCCAATTTTTTCCAGGCGTGTTCTGGTAATTGGAGCGGGAGTAGCTGGCTCATCGCTTGCAATGATGATCAAAAAAATGATACCGCCGCCATTTGTGATCGCCGGTTTTATTGACGATGATGAAGAAAAAATCGGTTTGACGATTGAAGGATTCCCAGTATTGGGAACGAATAAGGAGATGCCTACCTTGATCGTTGAACAGGATATTTCTGATTTAATTTTCGCCATTTCAGGGGAAGTAAAACCAGATATGTTTCGAAATATCCTCGCGGCCGAAGAACAGGGAATTGAAGTGACTTCATTACCCGCGGTCTATGAGGAGGTTTTTGGTAGAGTTCCTATTTATTTGTTGCAATCTGATTGGATCTTACGACAATTCATTGACCAGTCTCACACCTCCAGCCTGTATGAAACTGGTAAACGGCTGATCGATATCGTTTTCAGCTTAATTGGTGGTGCGGTTCTGCTGGTTTTATTTCCCTTTGTTTCTTTAATTATTGCAATAGACAGCGGTTTCCCGATTTTTTATCATCAACCACGGGTGGGAAAGAATGGCGTTCCATATCGTATCTATAAATTTCGGACGATGGTCAAGGATGCTGAAAAGGCAGGGGCAAGGACTGCCAGTGTGGATGATCCGCGGATAACAAACGTAGGAAAAATTTTACGTCGCAGCCATATCGATGAATTACCCCAGGTGATAAATATACTTAAAGGTGATATGAGCGTGGTTGGCCCACGAGCAGAGCAGATCGAACTGGTAAACAAGTTTCAAAACGAAATTCCATTCTATCGCTCGCGATTGATGGTGCGCCCCGGGTTAACGGGTTGGGCGCAGATAAACCAAAGATATGCTTCAACCACTGAAGACACAGCGGTCAAGCTTGAATATGATCTTTATTATATTAAACATCGCGACCTGATGCTGGATCTTACGATCATTTTTCGAACCGTAGGTTCAGTGATCGGATTTAAAGGACTTTAGGAACAATGAAATCAAAAGCAACCATCCGTAATCGCTATATGGTATTGCTGGATCTCTTACTTGTCGCCGCATCGGTATTTGGTTCCTACGGCCTGAGATTTGAATTGGGGCAACAATTCTTTGATTATTTACCATCCGCTTTTTGGATGCTTGGCGCAGCCTTGATCATTAAACCGCTCGTTTACTTTCTTTTTGGGATGTATCGCAGGTTATGGTCTTATGCAAGTGTTCAGGAACTGAAGCTGATTGTAGCAGCGGTTACTACTGGCTCAGTGATGGTTTCACTCACCATGGTCATCCTGGCAGCCGTAAGAGCGTTTACCGGCTTCTCGCGTGGAATTCTCATCATTGATTGGTTATTATCAGTATTATTTGTTGGTGGTTTACGGTTTACAATGCGGATCATATCTGAGAGCCAAAATTCATTGTCCGCTAAGAATAAAAGCGCCAAGCGTGCTTTGATTGTTGGAGCCGGGGATGCAGGGGCGCTGGTAGTAAAAGAACTTCAAAAAAATCCTGAATTGAATCTGCTTCCGGTCAGTTTTCTTGATGATAACCCATCCAAGTTGAAGCAGCAGATTCATGGAATTCCAGTCGATGGAACACTTGCTGACATTGGCAAGGTACTTGAGCATAAAAAGATCGACGAAGTAATCATTGCCATTCCAAGCGCCGGTGGTAAGGTTATTCGCATGGTGGCAGATATATGTCGATTGAAGGGAATCTCTTTTAGGACCATGCCCGGTTTATATGAGCTTCTTGGCGGTAAAGTCAGCATTAACCGGTTGCGTGAAGTAGATATTACCGATCTGCTTCGCCGCCCTCCCAGTTCCGTCAAGAGTGAGCTGGTGGGAACCGTTATCAATAGCAAAATGGTGATGGTAACTGGAGCAGGTGGCTCGATCGGTCGTGAACTATGTCGGCAGATAGCTCGTTGGAGTCCCTCTGGATTGATTCTGCTTGGTCATGGTGAGAACTCGATTTTCGAGACAGTTTTAGAAATGCAAGAAATTTATCCTGGGCTTCCATTATTCCCAGTGATCGCGGATGTGCGTGAATTCGCCCGTCTGGATGGCGTTTTCAAGCGACTCCACCCCGAAGTGGTTTTCCATGCTGCAGCGCATAAACATGTTCCATTGATGGAACTGAATATCGATGAAGCCATAAATAACAATGTCCTTGGAACTAAAAATGTTGTAAAGGCAAGCGAGCAAAACAATGTTGAACGACTGGTGATGATCTCGACGGATAAAGCGATTCGGCCAATCAATATTATGGGGGCTTCAAAGAGACTCGCGGAAATGATCGTTTTGGACGCAGCACACCGGACCGGCAGAGCCTTTTGCGTTGTCCGTTTTGGTAATGTACTTGGAAGTCGGGGCAGTGTAGTTCCTTTATTTAAGCGTCAGATTGCCAAAGGTGGTCCGGTCACAATCACCCATCCCGACATGAAACGTTATTTTATGACGATTCCAGAAGCAGTGTACCTTGTACTTCAGGCTGCTGGAATGAGTAAATCAGCCGAGACTTTTGTTTTAAACATGGGGCAACAGGTGCGTATCCTTGATCTGGCAGAAGACTTGATCAGGCTTTCTGGGTTGGAACCGGGTAAGGATATCGAGATCGTTTATACTGGGATCCGGCCAGGCGAAAAGCTGAGTGAAGATCTCTGGGAAGAAGGGGATTTGTTCAACCCGACAGCACATCCTGACATTTTCCAATTCGATGATCCTTCAAATTTAAGGGGAGAAATGCTACAGGAAAAAGTCAAAGAGCTGTTAAATTTATCTGCTCATGGAAAGACCAGTGAAATTGTCGCTATGGTAGACGCGCTTATCCCCGGATCTGCTGTCGCAACCACTCCACCTCCTGAAATTACCTCAATTGATCAATCATGATAGCTTCTCTGGACCAATGGAATGATTACATTCAATCTCACCCCGATACTCACTTACTTCAAACTGGATCATGGGGTGAACTTAAGTCTTCTTTCGGGTGGAAACCTGTCCGGTTAATTTGTGGCGATGGTGGCGTACAAATATTGTTCAAATCCATCCCTGGTGGTTTTTCTGTTGGATACATTCCCAAGGGTCCTGTTGGAAAGATCAATGATGATCTGATTCGGGAAATCGACCGGGTTTGTCGTGAGAATCGGGCGATCTTCATAAAGATGGAACCATTTGAATGGGAAGGCAGAGAACAAACCAAGGGGCTTAAAGAAAAAGGCTGGCAACCCTCTAAAACAATCCAACCACGCCGGACGATTCTTCTTTCATTGGAAAAATCCGAAGAAGAAATCCTGGCAGGCATGAAACAGAAAACCCGCTACAATATCCGTTTGGCAGAGAAAAAGGGGATTACTGTAAAGTCCTCAAACGACATCGATACATTCCACAAGATGATGATAATCACCGGACAACGTGATGGAATCGGGGTTCATGCGCAATCATATTTCCAAAGGGCTTACGATCTTTTCCACGCGAACGGTCAATGTGATCTGTTGTTTGCCTGTTATGAAGCCAATCCCATCGCGGCGATCATGGTATTCTCAGTCGGCAAGACAGCATGGTACATGTATGGAGCATCGACTGAGATTGAAAGAAATCGTATGCCAACTTATTTATTGCAATGGGAAGCCATTCGGTGGGCTAAACAGCGTGGATTGGAAACTTATGATCTTTGGGGAATCCCTGATGTTGACGAAGACCAATTAGAGGAAGCGTTCATTCAGAAGAAAAGCCACACGGGGCTTTGGGGGGTATATCGATTCAAACGGGGTTTTGGAGGGAAAGTCGTTCGTTCCACGGGTGCCTGGGATCGGGTCTATTTTCCCGCGTTGTACAGTGTCTATTCACAGATCATGAGATTACGCAGACGTCAGGAGGATTGATTGAGCCAGTTCTGTCTCTGCAATTCACTATTAGCCAGGACGGATCGACGAGGTTAACGGATTATGTATGATTTTGTTCCTCTCGACGATAGATGGGATCTTTTGATAAACGGGCTCCCCGGCGCGCATTTGCTCCAGACCAAAGAATGGGCTGAGGTCAAGGCGAAGGTGGGTTGGAATGCTACTCCTCTGGTTTGGCGGACACCAGATAGAAAAATTCGCGCGGCTGCGTTAGTGTTGACCAGAACAATCAGACCACTGCGATTTGGGCCGAGTATTTCTGTGTGCTATGTACCGCGCGGACCGATGCTCGATTGGCATAACCCTGAATTACGAAAAGAAGTGATAGAAGATCTTGAAAAGTTCGCGGGATACCAGAAAGCAATTTTCATCAAGATGGATCCTGAGTTACGGATTGGCACAGGGGTTCCAGGCAGGGATGATTTTGTTGAAGATATAAATGGAATAAGGGCACTAGACGAGATCAAAAGATCGGGATGGCGTTTTTCGAACAGCCAGGTGCAATTCAGAAATTCAGTTTTTCTTGATCTGACCGGTAGCGAAGAAAACTGGTTGCAACGGATGAAACAAAAAACGCGTTACAATCTTCGATTGGCTCAACGGAACGGCGTTATCGTTCGCGAGGCGAATGAATCCGAATACCCTGATATTTATAAGATGTACGCTGAAACTTCTATCAGGGATGGGTTCATGATCCGACCTCAGCAATATTATCTGGAAGTCTGGCAGACCTTTAAATCTGCAGGGATGATGACTCCGCTGATCGCAGAATTTGAAGGGGATATAATTGCTGGTTTGATTCTGTTTTATTTTGGTAAAAGCTCGTGGTATCTGTATGGAATGTCCACTGGAAAAAATCGGGAGAAGATGCCGAACTACCTTTTACAGTGGGAAGCAATGCGCGTAGCCAAATCCCACGATTGTGTTACCTATGATCTTTGGGGTGCTCCGGATGACTTTTCGGGTAATGATTCAATGACTGGAGTCTTTCGTTTCAAGGAAGGATTGGGTGGGACAGTTGTTCGCACAATTGGCGCGTGGGATTATGTTATCTCCCCGATAGGTTATTGGTTATTTGAACAGGTATTGCCCCGAATTCAAAGCATCCTCAGGCGGAACCGAAAGAAACAAACTCAGCAGGAGGTTTCCTTATGATTCCTCGCGTTACCATCGCGAATTTACCAACACCGATCGAATCTTTGGAGAGACTATCCAAAGCGTTGAATGGCCCAACTATCTTCACCAAACGGGATGATTTGACAGGGGGGTTGGGGTTTAGCGGAAATAAGACCCGAAAATTAGAATTTGTCCTTGCCGAAGCTTTAGCAGAAGGCGCAAAGACTTTGATCACCGTTGGCAGTGTACAATCAAATCATTGCCGGCAGACCGCTGCATTTGCCACCCGTTTTGGACTGGATTGCATCTTGGTGCTTTTCGGACAAAATCCTGATGAAGCTGATGGAAATTTATTGCTGGATTCGCTTTTTGGAGCGAAGGTGGTCTGGACGGAACGAGAAAGAATCCATGAAACCCTGGACCGTACATTCGCGGAGACTCAAGCTGCGGATAAAAAACCTTTTTTGATTCCACTTGGCGCATCAACACCTACAGGCACGCTGGGGTATGCTTTTGCCATGAAGGAATTGATGGAGCAGGGTGTTGATGTGGAAACGATCGTTTTCGCTTCTTCCAGTTGTGGTACCCAGGCAGGCATGGTATTGGGAGCGCGTCTCTTTGGTTTTTCGGGCAAGATTCTGGGCATCAGCATCGACCGCAACGCAGAATCCATGCAAAAGAGAATCGCGAGTCTGGCTTCAGATGCGTCGGCTCGCTTTGGTGAGCGAATCGAATTTTTACCTTCTGAGATCTTCGTGAACGATGAGTTCAATCATGCCGGTTACGCGGTGATGGGTCCTCTTGAAGAGGAAGCAATCCGATTATTCGCCAGAACAGAAGGACTCCTTGTCGACCCTGTTTATACTGGGCGCGCAGCAGGCGGTTTGATCGAATTGATTCGACGGGGCGAGTTCGTGAAAGGACAAAAAATTTTATTCTGGCATACTGGTGGAACGCCTGCGTTGTTCGCACAACCCTATGAAAAATTGTTGCAGGATAGATCCGGCGCAATTTAGCGGCATGCTATAATTCCCATAACGAAAGTGAGAATATGAGCCGAGGTATCGATATAGCTACCACAGTTCAAGTAATCCTAGTGTTTATCGCACTGGGAATTTTTGCTTGCATTTATTACGGGATCAATACAATCGTTGGTGGGATAAAGCTGAAATTCTTCCATAAACGTCAGAATATGATCGCGCATGGCTGGCGGTTGATCTTTTTATCGGTATTGTTGGTATTGGCGTGGATTTGGGTATTTTTCAGGGCAGAACCTTTAGCTTACTCCGTTTATCCTCCTTCACCGACGAGTACTTTGACACCTACCATCACATTGACCCCGACGATCACACCCACGCTCAAAGATACGCTGACACCGACAATCACAGAAACGTTGCAATACACCTATACGCCTGAACTTCCAACCGAGGCCATCGCGACCATTCAGACCCCCGTTGGACCAGATTCAAGCGCGGTTTTCAGCAATCTCTGGTTCAATACTCAGCTTGGAAAAGATCGTAAGGTACCCGATGATGATCTGACGAGTTTTCAAACACCTGTCACTCACATTTACGGTGGCTTTTCTTTCACCAATGTAACTTTTGGCGTGCAATGGACTGCAGTCTGGTTGTATGAAGGAAAAGTGTTTTATCTTGAAACGAAAGTTTGGACAACCGCGGATGGGACTGGTGGTTATGGATACACGGATTGCCAGCAGGATGCCAGTAAGTGGCTGCCTGGAAACTATGAAGTGCAGATATTTGTCGGGTCCACCTTTAAGTCACACGGACGGTTTACGATCACTGGTAACACTACTGAAACGCCAACCCTTACTCCATCGCCATCGCTGGAGTTTACACCGACACTTCGCCAGCTCACTGGTCAGCCAGTACTGGTCTCAACTCCCACACCCTAGATGAGCGAGAAGAAAAGAGATGAGTGACAAGGAATTTTCACCCAGAACTTTGATCTTGATTGGTCAGCCTTTGACTCTCCTGATTTCTCTGTTCACTTATGTTCTTGGATTGGGAATTGTCCATTATCTGGTCGCTGCCATTAAATGGCCAGAGGCATTGCTTGGATTGCTTCTTGCGTTTACACTGCTACTATCCCGCAATTACCTAAAAGCTTACTTCCGTTATTCTGATCCAATTCCATCGATGGATATTTCGCGAACAGATCAAAATGGCGAATTGAAGGTAATTGAGACGAAAGAAGTTCCCAAGTTTGTATTAATGCAGATGGCTTTGGCATCGTTGGGATTGGGAGCAATCATCACGATCGTTTTATCCGTTTTACACGCAGTGGGCATATCATTATTCATCATTCTCACTCTCAGCCTGGGATTAATCCTACTTGATTCGCTTCCATCCATCCAATTATGCAAGAAGGGATATTCGGAACTCATTGAAGCATTCTTGATTACAAATGTCATTCCAGCGATCGCATTTCTCCTTCAGAATTCCAATTTGCATAATCTTGTGTTCATGTTCACTCTTCCATTGACGTTTATTTACCTTTCATTGGAGATTGCGTCTTCCTTCGAATATTTCGCTTTTGATCTTAAGCATTCCTATGGATCCTTGTTATCAGTATTAGGATGGCAGAGGGGATTGGTGATCCATAACCTTTCGTTAATCCTTTCCTTCTTTCTTTTTGCCGCGTTCCTGTTCTTTGGTCTCGCCTGGAGACTTACCTGGCCTGTGTTTCTGGTATTGCCGTTTGCGGGATTACAGGTATTCCAAATTGTCAGGATAGGCGAAGGAGCAAAACCAAATTGGCGTCTGTTCCGGGTGAATTCTCTGGCTACTTTCTTACTGATGGTCTACCTTATCGCCTTTACGCTTTGGATCAATTGAGTAAGCCAGGCTCTTTTCATTACTCGTGTGATTGTGAATGACCATAATTTCAAATTCTATTAGAAATATATATAAGTTTCCCCTTAGGCTTTTTTTAATATTTTTATATATGTATAATAAGATAAGAAATGGAGGAATATATGTTATTGAATGAAGGATCAACCGCTCCTGATTTTAGTTTGGTCGATGATACCAACCAATTGCACAAATTGTCCGATTACCGCGGGAAGTATGTATTGCTCTACTTTTACCCAAAAGATGACACGCCAGGCTGCACCACTGAGGCATGCAATTTCCGCGATGATTATTCCAGTTACGAAAGCGCTGGTGTGACCATTTTAGGTGTGAGCGCGGATACCAGTGCCTCTCATGCCAAATTCAAACAAAAGTATCATCTTCCTTTCACCCTTTTAGCTGACGTGGATCATAAAGTATGTGATACTTATGGCGTTTGGGCAAAAAAGAAAATGATGGGGAAGGAATACATGGGAATCTTAAGAACTTCTTATCTGATTGATCCAACAGGAGTGATTAAGAAGGTCTTTACTAATGTAAAACCGGCTGAACACAGCAGAGAGGTACTCGAGCTAATATAATAAAAGTGGACTGCGAAAGCAGTCCGCTACTTTTTACTGAACGGTCAATAGTCTTTTGCCGTTTTCCCAAAGTTGTTCCAATTTGTAATACGCTCTTTGATCTGGGCTGAAGATATGGATGATTACATCGCCAAGATCGACCACTTGCCAACCGTCTCTAGATTCTCCTTCGATCTCGATATGCTGCCCTAGCTCTTTTTTCCCGAAATCGCGGATGGTCTCGGCCAATGCCTGCAGCATTCGGTCGCTGGTGCCGTTGCAGATGATGAAGTAATCTGTGAAAGATGAAATTTCGTGGATGTCCAATAGCAGGATTTTCTCTGCTTTTTTATCTTCCAATACAGAAACTATTTTGTGCGCTTTTTCCAGTGCTTCCAGAATTCACCTCAAACAAACAATGATGGCAATATTCTAACATATTCATTCCAGCAAGCGAATATATGCAAGCGGAGTATAGATCGATCCACCCGAAGCAAGTGTCGATTGAAAAAGCGTGATTCGCCTGACGATCACACTACCAAACTCATGATTCTTGAATTCAAAGAGACGCTCTAATGTGGTTTCCATCGCCGTTTCCTCGCCAATGGAAGGGATTCTGGCCAGGGTGAGGTGGGGTGAAAAGAGACGTTCTTCCTTTTTATATCCTAATCTGCTCATTGCGTCTTCTACAACATTATGGAGGCGACCGAGTTCGTCACTCGGGGTAACACCGGTCCAAAGTACACGTGGGTGGTCCCTTGATGGGAACACCCCTGTTCCCTTTACAAGTATTGTAAAAGGCCTGGCATGATTGCAAACCTCGGCAAGTATAGATTTAAGTGATTCAACTTTGGAAGGATCTGTATCTCCGAGGAATTTTAAAGTCAGATGGATGCTTTCTGGGCGAACCCATTTCGCGCTTTTCCACCCAAACTTCTTTAAGTCCGATAATAGAGCAGAAAGCTCATCATGAATTAATTGCGATAATTCTATGGCGATAAATAACCGAATTGGATTTGACATAAGCCAATTGTACATGATCTATAAGAGACCAGGTGATTAATCATTCTCTACACAGTTTTCTTCAATCATGGTATAAGAAAGATACCCTGCTGTGTGCGTGATGTTGCAACACCGGTTTTGAGCCAACACCCACCAAAAGGGTCCATCACTGACAGGTGAGCTGCGATAGGCTTAGGCCAAGGCAAATCTTCTGCGTGTGGATCCACCCTGCTTCGGCAGGTTCAAAACTATGCAACACACGGCATGGCGGGGACTTTGATAACAACCCTGACTGATCGCGGTCAGGGTTTTATGATTGACTTTCAATTGGCTGCTTGCTAAACTAAAGTAAGCGAACTATTCGGAGGAAATTATGCCATATTCATACAGGTTAATTCTGAGAAGTGGTCCAAATGCTGGCAATGAATATCCATTGGAGAAAGATGAGATTGTGCTGGGACGTGACGCAAAGAATGATATAGTGATCAACGATCCAGAGGTTTCCAGAAAACATGCAAGGCTCATCAAGAATGGCGACGACTATTTTTATGAAGATCTTTCTTCAACTAACGGAAGTTTTATTCAGGGGCAAAGACTTTCTACAATAACCTTGCTCAAGCCTGGTATGACGATAAATATTGGCGAGACGATTGCGCTTGATTATGAGATGAGATCGACCGATCCGTCGGCCACAGTTGTGTCCAGACGTAAACCGGCCGCGCCAGTACTTGATCGTTCAACCTCCGCCCCGCCTCCACCTCCGATCGCTCCTCCGGTATACGTTGCCCAGCAACAAACCCCGATTCCCGTAACTCCAGCGGCACCTGCTAACAAGAGCAACAAGACCTTGAAGATCATCTTGATCTTAATCGCTGCGATCTTTGTCATCTGCGTAATCCCCTCCATTATTATGGAAGCCAGCGATACTTGGTGTAATATTTTGGGAGGTATATTCAACATCCTAAAACCTGGCTCCTGCACGATCCCATAGAATATCAGACCGGCAGAGAATCTGCCGGTCTGATATTTATCCTTTATAATTCGAATATCGATCTCAGAGGATAAATCAATGGCAGACGAGAAAACTTCACCACAATGGGGAACGAGCACAAAATTGATTGTTGGTCTTATCGCCATAATAATTGTTGCGTTATTGATCTGGCAGTTCAGAAGTTTTATCGGGCCGGTGATTTTTGCATTTCTCTTATCATATCTTTTACATCCACTTGCGGGGGTAATGAGCAAGAGGAACCGTCCTTCTTGGCGAGTATCGGTAACTATCATATATCTGGTGATTTTCCTTGGATTAATCGGACTCGCGACCTGGGGGGGAATCTCGTTGGTCCAACCATTACAAAGTCTTGTGAATTTTCTGCAGGGAATGCTCAAAGATATTCCCGGTTTTTTTGCCGAACTTACCAGTCGACCACTTGTTATCGGATCTTGGTCGATCGATTTGTCGAAGTTCCATAATACTGATCTTTGGACACAGCTTCAGGGGATACTTTCTCCGGCACTGACGAAATTGGGAACGCTGCTTGGAAATATTGCGGCAGGAGCAGCCAATATTATTACCATGACCATTTTTTCGATCTTGATCTCCTATTTCATCACAGTGGAATCTTCAGGAGTTCGATCTGAGTTGATCCAAATTCGTATTCCGCGGTATCAAGATGATATCGATCGCTTTGGTAAATACTTTTCGAGGATTTGGAATTCATATTTTCGTGGTCAATTGGCAGTGATCTTGATCACAGTGGTCTTTTATACCATCCTGCTTTCAGCCCTGGGAGTAAACTATGCTCTAGGGTTGGCGATTCTAGCTGGGCTAGCCAGGTTTGTTCCATATGTTGGCCCGTTTGTAGCATGGACGACATATGGATTGGTTTGCTTGTTCCAGGGAACAACGATATTCGGTCTTGGACCATTCGGATACGCGTTGGTCGTGATTGGGTGTGCCTTGGTGACGGATGTTATCATGGATAATTACGTCAGTCCAAGGATAATGTCGAACGCTTTAGGGGTACATCCCGCTTTGGTGTTGGTATCGGTCCTTGTAGCCGCAAAATTATTAGGCGTTGTTGGAGTGTTGATCGCGGCTCCTACTGTGGCAAGTTTACAATTATTCTTTACTTATGTTTTCAGAAAAATGACAGATCAGGATCCCTGGAGAGACATCAAAACGATACCTGCGCCTGTCCCTTTACGAATGATTTTTGCTCGATTTATGACTAATTTAGGGTCTATGTTTTTAAAAATTGGTCATTTTTTTGCAAACCTAATGCATTCACGAAAATTGAAATCATCGCGAGAAATTCAAAAGGAGAAATAAAATGACGAAAGAATCTGAAATGAAGACTGAAACCATGATTGAAACCGAAAACTACGCGGTTTGGAAAGCAGAAGAACCCGATGGAGAGACAACTTTTCATCTTGAATTAAACAATGTAACGGTACACTTTTTTCAGGAAGAATGGGACGAATTCATTGAACTGATTAAGAAATTAAAATAAGCGTCACAGAATTTACTTTCTTTCAGCTTTCGTCAATTCTGAATGCTGAATCATTTTTGTATTACAGGGAATATCATAATGAACCTTGATCATTTTGAAAAGTTTCACGAGATCGATGTAGATGAAATGTTGCATGAGATTGATAGACTACCGGAGCAACTTGAAAATGCCTGGGCTCTTGGTTTTAAACAGTCATTGCCGGCTATGGATGAAATATCGGCTGTTGTAGTGGCGGGGATGGGGGGCTCGGCTATTGGGGCTGATCTTTTGGCTGCCACCGTCGTGGACATTTGTCCCATCCCGGTGGTGGTGCATCGTGATTATGGCATTCCTGCCTGGGCAAAACAACACAACGTGCTTGTAATCTTGTCTTCCCACTCAGGTAATACTGAAGAAACGCTTTCGGCATTCGATCAGGCAAGCGCGGCGAATTGCCAGATTTTAGCAATCTGTACAGGTGGAAAACTTCAGACTCGCGTAGTCGACGAGGGTTATCCCGTATGGAGTTTTGAGCACCACGGGCAGCCCAGAGCCGCAGTGGGCTACTCTTATGGACTTTTATTAGCGCTTTTTGTTCGCCTTGGACTGATTCCAAATGTTGAAGCGGAGGTAAAGGGCGCGATCAGCGCAATGAAAGTAGAAAGAGAGAAACTGAAAGCTGAATGCCCGGTTCGTAACAACCCTGCCAAGCGATTGGCCGGTCAGATGGTTGGTCGTTCAATAACGATCTTCGGTGCCGGTCATATGGCCACAGTGGCCAGACGCTGGAAATGCCAGCTAAATGAGGTGGCCAAAACTGTAGCTTCTTATGAGCCCTTGCCTGAGGCAGACCACAATACTCTGGCAGGCATTTGTTATCCACCCGATGAAATCAATAAGTTGATGGCACTATTCATCCATTCTGACTCGGACCATTCAAGGAATCAACTACGATTGAATTACACTCGTGAAACGATGATGGTTGAGGGGATCAATACCGACAGCTACACAGCCACCGGAAAATCAAAGATCGAACAGTTATGGCGGGCAATCCAGTTTGGCGATTACACAGCCTATTATCTGGCTATTGCTTACAATACGGATCCTACTGCAATTCCACCAATCTCGAACTTGAAGCAATTGATGTCAAAATAAGCGGAAAAGGGGCCTCCTAAAAAGTAGCCAACAATAAAGGGAAAACGAAAAATAAAACTGGCGGACTAAACAGCCGCCAGTTTTGCTATATTATGAGTGTATTACTAGGCTTCTCTCTTTGCATATTACTTTATCTTAGCGACATCAGAAAACGCAGTTTCTTTTAAGTAGCACAAACAAATCTGAGTAGGCATTATAGGCGTTGCCTCAACGGTTGTAATTTTACGATTGGAAAGATAAAGGGCAAGTGGTTTCATTTCTAAAGCAACACCCATGTCAATGATGACCAACTCAAAGAGATTTTCCAATCTATGATCCGAATAGTTCAATGTAGGTTTAAAGCCACTTTGCTCTTGTTGACCAGCACTGACTGCGGAATGTGGAACATCTGTGATGGCAGCGTTGAGATTATGGAGACATTACACATCAGCACAACTACCCCTATGCTTACGAGTCAGTTGTCTATGAACAGGCAGGAGATCCGTGACTCGTTCCTTATGTAATTCCGCTTAGTATCAATTTAATTAAGTTTGCACCCAAGCTGGTTCTATCGACAGAAGGTACCCAAGGAGGTAACGCCAGGGTGCAGGTCGGGGCATGATACAAGGCCATCGAATTATTAGCCGGGGAGGTTGATGTTTGATCTAAACCATTTAACCATGATCATCAGACCGATCCACTTCTGGCTGTGCTACCGTGAATCACTCGAGGCTACTCTCCACCTGACCGAAAAGTCCGAAGAACTGGATGCTCTAATTGATCTAATGGGTGCTGGACCTGACGCCGCGAAAGGAATGATCTTCCTAAAGGGGACATTTCTACTTTGGTTTAACACCTTAACAAAATACCTTGACGCAATATACCATTATGATTAATATTTGTGCAAAGTGATGAAGCTCACTTTGTATTAAATTCATTTGCCGGTTTTCCCGGATGACAGCTTCTATCAACGAAAAGATTGTTGGTAGAAGCTTTTTTTGTGCTACCTCCAACATAGAAAAAGGAAGAAATGAAAGAGAAGCAGAATAACTCCCTTATTGCACCTAAAAAGTTAGCAATAAATTTGATTCTTCTCCTCGGCTTGGTCAGCGCTTTAGGAGATATCACTTATGAGACAGGACGAAGCATAAGTGGCCCTTATTTAGCATTTCTTGGTGCCAGTGCGACGATTATTGGACTCGTTTCTGGCTTAGGCGAATTTCTTGGATATGGGCTGCGACTGGTGTCTGGCTATCTGGTCGACCGTACGCGCTCATATTGGATTGCCACATTCATTGGTTATGGTTTGCTCGTCAGTATTCCACTCCTTGCCTATACAAACCATTGGGAATGGGCTGTCTTTCTTCTGCTGTTGGAACGTGTTGGCAAAGCGATTCGCACACCGGCCAGAGATACAATCCTTTCGCATGCCACTCATCAAATCGGTCGTGGTTGGGGGTTTGCTATACATGAGGCTTTAGATCAGATTGGAGCAGTGATTGGTCCACTTTTATTCACTGCTGCTTTCTTACAACGGAGTAGTTACCACGACGGTTTCAATATCTTATGGATTTCGGCTTTATTGACAATATTAGCTCTCGTGATTGCACGGAAGCTAGTTCCTGAGCCAGAGAAATTAGAGAATAATCCTAGCACAGACTCATTGACAATTCCCGGTCAAAAAAAACCTCTTCCTCAAATATTTTGGGTGTATGGATTGTTTACCTTCCTAGGCGTAGCTGGGTTCGCAAATTTTCAGATTATTTCCTACCATTTGGTTAATAAGTCTGTAGTTCCAGTAGCGCAAATTCCAATTTTATATGCTGTTGCAATGGGCGTTGATTCGGTGGCAGCGTTGATGGTGGGAAAGATCTATGACAAAATTGGTTTTAAATCTCTCGTGATCATTCCTTTCCTAACGCTTCCGATTCCCTTTCTGGTTTTTTCTAATCAGTATTACCCGGTAGTTGTCGGGATTGTTTTATGGGGCATTGTAATGGCAGTTCATGAAACGATTATTCGCGCAGCAATTGCCGACCTTATTCCAACTGAAAGGCGAGCTTTTGCTTATGGCATCTTTAATACAATTTACGGAGGCGCTTGGTTCCTTAGCGGGATTGTTGTTGGAGTGTTGTATGATATATCCATAGCATGGATATCTGCTTATGTGGTGATAATCGAAACCGCCGCGCTTTGTTTATTTATAATCGCAAAAAAAAATTTAAAGGCTGCGAGCTAACCAACTAATGGCGTCACAGCTAAACATCGTCGCATTGCTTCGAAGCATCTGTGAAATGCTACATCAGCCGAATAGGGAAATCTTAATGTAATACGATGAATTTCCCTTGATTGCGACAAACTTAACTCTATGTATGAGTTTAAAATTGATCCTACATATTCTACAGTCGCAATTTTTGCGAAAGAAATGTTTTGAATTATCGTTGGTTGTTGATCGGTGTCTGATACTACTAAAAGCCTAGAACTCGTCACAACCAGAACTTGAGCGACCCCATTATTTTCAAACCAGGCTGGCCATAATGCCCAGGCATAAATTTGTTCTGCAGGTAAAAGCAGAGAAGGTAACGCCTCAGAGAAATGCTGGTGAATTGTTTTATCTTCTTTCACGCTATTACTGGCTGGATCACGTAAGAGTGGTAATTCATCCGGAACAGGTAAGGTTGAGCGTTGTATAGCTCGTGGTTTGATTTTTGAAAGAGAGAAATTTTCCAAGAAACTGATCAGTTTATAAATATCTGATTGAGTAAATAATGGAGACTCCCATTCTAAGGATGAACAACCATCCTGTGCTTTCCACTTAGACCGCAGAAGGATAACCTCATCAGCCAAAGTCTCGGCTGAGACTTCGACTAAGCGTTCCAATACTCCTAATTGGGCTCTAAAACCATACCGAACACCACTATTGCCTAATGGAACCAATTCAACGAGTTGAATTAAACGTTGAGTCGTCAGAATGAGTACACCTTCTCGAAGTTTCTCGCGTCCTAACCAGGAGCGTAGACGTTGACTATACATGGTTGGACGATGCACTGCATACAGGATCCTTTCATCCTTATCTAGATACTCACTTACATAATGTTGAATATGGTAGGGAAGTTGAAAGAATGTATATTCGGCAGCGGTGTAGTGGTCTGTTTCAGCATAGCTCGTAATGTGTTTTTTTGAATCAACTGGTTTCCAGGCAGGTTGTGAAGTTCCACCTTTATTATGTTTTGCTTTTGCCAGTCGGTAATTTATTCGCGTTTGTTTGATCCACGGTTGAAGTTCATCTATGTTTAACCAACGTATATTATGTATAGAAGATGGTTTCAAGATTTCCTCAATCTCTTTTCGCCAAAATTCTGGTAAATCTAGCATCGAGGAGGTTGAAGTGAACTGTTTATCCTGTAAAGCTACTGCAATTAAATGAATGTATGTGTCATTAGTCTGTATTCCACCTAACAATCGGGCAGAAACTTGTGTATGCAGTGGGTGGGAGGTTTCTCCAAGTAGAAAGACCTGAGCTGGTTCATTTTGGTCGGTAAGAGTATCAGGCAAGAAAGCAAGATCAAAGGGCAATGGTACTTCTGGATAAGAAAAATTCATTAACCGTAAAAAGCCATGATCATCCGCTTGATATTCTCCAGTTGTGCGGCCTGACTGTTTGATTTCAATTTCTATGATTGATTTTTTCATATGTTTTTTCGACCGGGATTCTTAACAAAAAATAAAGAATTACCTTTTATATAGAAGATACTTGTATTAAAAAACCTCTACTGAATATGTTTATTCAGTAGAGGCCATCAGTCAATGTGACAGTTAATGCGAGCCTCATCGCTTTTTATGAATTTTATCACGGGTAAAACCATCTGTGTATGGAATTTATCATGAAGATATTTGATAGCAATGCCGTGATTGACTCGAAATCACTGGCAAACTCATTATTGAGCCCATACGCTGTGGAATAGTTCTTCTAAATTGCTTAATTATTGTCGTCCGGGGCGCAGAAAAGTCGTACTTGACCCTGTCATAAAAAGTCGCTATCCGACGTCTACTAACTCATATTACTGATCCTCCGGCCTCTTCAGAAGAGCGTCCTTCAGGCCAGGCGTAAGTTCGGAGCCTGTGTGGAAAACATTCCAAAACTAAAAATTCTTTCATGCCTCTGAGGCTACGAAGCACCCGTTAGGGTAGTGGTTCTCTGGACAGCTCGCCAGGGCAGGCGAACGTTATCTAGACGCCTAGTAATGGTCGTTTTAGGTATAAACAAACGTTAATTCCTTGAACTATTTATTTCGGGAGAGGGATTAATGATTAACTCGAAATAATTCTCTTCTATGAACGTGAACAAATAAATGCTGTGCCGAAGGTTCCCATTGAAATGCTATAATTAATCAAATTTACAATCACGACCTTGAGCAGGAGAATATAAGATGGAACGCTTTAAGAATATTCTAGTCGTCTTTAATAGCAAAACTGACAATCAAGCTCTTTTTGATCAGGTTGTGAATTTAGTACAAAGAAATCGGGCTGCTATAACAGTGGCGGATTTCATTGAAGAAGCACCACCTAGTTTGGAAAAGCAAGGAGTAATGGAACTAACAAGGGAAGCACAGAAGGCAATATTTCCGATTATTGAAGAATTACCAAACGACATTTCAATAACACCTGAGACCAAATCAGGGGGTAAAGATTTATCAAGCGGAACGAACGCGATTATGGAATCCACTATCGAAATTCAGGAATGGATTAAACAGGAGGAACAACGTAGACTCGAGCAATTTATCTCCGCCTTACAGAAAGTTGGAATATACCCGACAAGCAAAACGATCGTTGGAATTCCATTCATTGAAATCATCCGAGAGGTATTACTTCAACATCACGATCTGGTTATGATCACTGCTGAAGGCAGCGGGAGTTTTAAAGAGACGCTGTTTGGTAACACCACCATGCACCTAATGCGCAAATGCCCTTGTCCGGTCTGGGCGATTAAGCCAGGTCAACCTAAGAAAACCAACCGTATTCTGGCAGCAGTGGATCTGAGCAGTGATGATAAGGAACGCGTTGCACTCACTAAAACAATAATGGAACTGGCTACTTCGCTTTCTCGGTTGTGGCATAGCGAATTACTGATCATCCATGCTTGGAGTCTATATGGAGAATCCTTATTAAGAGGACGGGGAGGGGTTTCAAACGAGACAATAAATGAATTGCTTCGAGAGACACAGGATGCGCATCGACAGTGGTTGATTGAATTATTGCAACAATATCCTTTGGATGACTTGAAACCTGAAGTTTTTTTGTTAAAAGGCGAAGCTGGGACGCTTATCACCGAGTTGGTCCAGGCGAAGGCAATTGATCTCATTGTGATGGGTACAGTCAGCCGAGCTGGTGTTTCTGGGTTACTCATTGGTAACACTGCTGAAAAAGTGCTTCACCAGGTGGATTGCTCAGTGCTGACCGTTAAACCGGAAGGGTTCATCTCACCTGTGAAACCGGACCAGAGATAGATAATGAAAAGATATTTCATGTGTCAATGAGTAAGAAACGATGAATAAGAGATTATTTCAAGGAATTCTTTGGATAGGCGTCTACATATTTATAGCTCTTGCTCCATTGATCATCTTACTTGTAGGACCGAGACCTGAGGGGCGTGAATTTTGGCGAGATTTTTCAGTGGGCTTAGGATACTGTGGATTGTCAATGGTGGGATTGCAGTTTGTGTTGACTGCCCGGATTAAGGTTATCAAAGCTCCATACGGAAGTGATATTGTATATTTTTTTCACCATCAAATTTCAATAATCACGTTCGCGTTGATTGCAGCCCACCCTTTGATTCTATTTGTTTTTGATCCTCGGCATCTTAACCTCCTTAATTTGGTCACAGCACCATGGGCTGCACGTTTTGGGGTGGTAGCGATTTTTTCTCTTATTGCTCTCATTTGTTTTTCAATTTGGCGCAAAAATTGGAAAACCGAATACGATCGTTGGAAAATTTGGCACGGGATACTCGCCATTGGTGTCATGGCTTTGTCTTTAGTACACATAGAATTGCGAGGTTATTACCTAAACACGCTTTGGAAACAACTCTTTTGGGGAATATATGGGATTTTTTGGATTGGTCTATTAGCCTGGGTACGGGTTATAAAGCCATTACTATTATTGCGAAAACCATATATCGTTGAAAAGGTCTTATTCGAACGAGGTAACGCTTGGACGATTGTACTTCGAGCTATTAATCACAATGGATTACGATTCAAACCTGGACAGTTTGCATGGATAACCGCATGGGAGAGCCCCTTTCGTAGTTATGGACATCCATTTTCATTTTCAGGCAGCGCTGAGGAAAGATCTTTACTGTCGTTTACTATAAAAGAATTGGGGGATTTTACTGCTTCAATTAAAAATCTAACCCAAGGTCAACATGTATATGTTGACGGTCCTTATGGCGCTTTCAGTATAGATCGTCATCCTCATTCAAAAGAGCTTATTTTTATTGCTGGTGGTATCGGTATTACACCAATGATGTCTATGCTGCGTACCTTAGCTGACCGGGGAGATTCACGGCCCCTGACCTTAATTTATGCCAATAAAACTCTCGAAACAGCAACTTTTCTGGAGGAAATTCAGGAGCTGCCTGAGAAATTAAACCTTAAGGTGGTTCATGTGCTTGAATATCCACCTGCAGATTGGAGTGGTGAAAAAGGTTTTGTGAACGCTGATATCCTCAGGCGATATTTGCCTGCAGAACGAATACCGAACAGGGTTGAAATCTTTGTTTGCGGCCCGGGACCGATGATGAACGCTGTGGAAAAAAACCTCACAGAAATCGGAATTCCTTTCGGTGATTTTCACTCTGAACGGTTTGACCTGGTTTGAGGAGGAAATATGCGTCAACGAGCAGCCAAATGGTTGGCTTTTTTAATTGGATTGATCGTAATTATTTTAGCTATACTCTTTGCTGTTGCTCAGCAAAGCGGGTAATTCGGTTAAATACTGAAAAGGATTTATCCCATTGTCTGTGGATTATGATAATGTAAAGGCGAAAAATGGTGAAATTAATCGGGAAGTTCCTTAATTTATTTGAGCGCTTCATAGTGGCCAGCTTGATTTTCATGATGATCGTGGTAATTTTATTGTCCACTTTTGAGTTGGGGCGCATCCTGGTTGTGGATATTATTACTCCCCCCAAATATTTACTTGATATCAATGAGTTACTGGATGTGTTTGGTTTCTTTATGTTAATATTGATCGGTGTCGAGCTGCTCGAGACCATCCGTGCCTATCTTAATGAACATGAGGTGCATGTTGAAATTGTGCTTGAAGTCGCATTAATTGCCGTAGCACGTAAAGTGGTGATTATCGATGTAAAGGAATACTCCCCTGAAACTCTTTTGGCAATTGCAGCAATCGTGTTGTCATTAGCAGGGGCTTACTACCTTCAGAAGCGGGTTCGCAACCGGCACGAATTTACCGCGGATAAGAAAACGGGCAATATAGCTAAGCAACAGTCAAGTAGCAAGTAAAGAACTACTTAACTATGAAGGTTGGCTCAAATTTCTATAAATACTATTTCCGCTGTTAACGAAGTCCAGTCATAGAATAAGTGAGCTGCTCTGCATGAAATTCTAATTCTTCAATCATTTCTTTGACCACATCACCAACTGATATCATGCCAACCAATTTTCACTTATCTATCACTGGCAAGTAGCGGATATGATTATTTGTCATGGGTACCATACATTCTTTTTCCGTTTTGTTTAGGTCAACAGTGATTAAGTCTTTTGCCATAACTTCTTCAATTATGGTGTCAACCGATATTTTGCATTCAAGAGCTACTTTTCGAGCATAATAACACTCGGTAAGAATTCACGCCAGCTCACCTTAATCCATGACCACAAGCAATCCGATATTCTCTTCTGCAATCAGACTCAAATTTTCTTCATAAGTCGATTCTTTTAAAATCGACTAAACGTTTTCACCTTTCATCTAAGAAGCTGCCATTCTTTATTCATAGCATTCCTCTTGTCATAAATAGAGGGAGACCTGTGTGTAATCGGCAATGATTTCTGAATCTACGGTTGAATTTGAATCCTATTTGTAGACCGATTGGGCTCTCCACGTTATTTCACAGCAACACGCAACTTTCGTCTGAGCCATTTCTCAAGTTCGATGATAATAAATGCGATCAAACCAACAGCCAGTATATCCAGCCAGAGTGAAAGCGAGATAGGTGCGCTGCCAAAGATTGTATTCATGAAAGGCGCATAAGTGTACAGTAACTGGATAAGTGCCATGAGGATCGCGCCACCAACTGCCCATGGATTGGAAAAGAATCCAAGTTGGAAAGAGGAATAGGTTAATGAACGTGTATTGAATAAATAAAAAATCTCTACGAAAATGACCACGTTGACAGCTACTGTGCGAGCTTCAACCAGCGAAGCACCCCGGGTTTGTTCATATTCGAATAACCCGAAAGCTCCTATTAAAATGATGATACTTACTAAAACTATTCGCCAGAGCAACGTTCCACTGAGGATGGGTGATTTGGGATTACGAGGCTGGCGCCGCATAATTTCTGGTTCTTTGGGTTCCAAAGAAAGCGCAAAGCCCAAAAAAACTGCTGTTACCATATTAATCCATAAGAGTTGGATAGGGAGGATGGGTAACGTGGCTCCAGTAATAATTGCCGCCAACAGGACCAGACCTTCTCCCATGTTGGTTGGCAATGTCCATGCAATAAATTTGGTCAGGTTGTCAAAAACACCTCGCCCCTCCTCAATTGCTGCTTCAATGGAAGCGAAATTATCATCAGTCAGGATCATATCAGCAGCTTCTTTTGAAACATCTGTACCAGTCATCCCCATCGCTACCCCAATGTTAGCTTGTTTGAGGGCTGGAGCATCATTGACACCATCTCCGGTCATAGCAACCACATGCCCACGAGCTTGCAACGCTTCTACCAAGCGTAATTTTTGCTCAGGTGCCACACGGGCAAACACGTTTACCTTTTCAACCTGCTCGATCAGGTCGATGTCAGACAATCTATTTATTTCAGCGCCTGTCAGGACAGAGGCGCAATTATCCTGGCAAAGTCCAATTTGCCGACCGATTGCAGAAGCAGTGAGGGCATGGTCGCCAGTGATCATTTTGACGGTAATTCCAGCCATATGACAAGCCTGGATTGCATTCACGACCTCAGGTCGAGGTGGATCCATCATTCCTTGCAAGCCTAAAAGTGTTAGCCCTTGAATATCGTCAAAGTTGATTGACTGTGCTCCGGGCTTCTCAAGGCAAGCGAACGCAAGTACACGCAAACCCTTGGAGGCCATCTTTTCCATTGCCACACGAAATAGTTCACTTGCGCAATTTGTAACCTGGCCTGAAGAATCAAGCACACCAGAGCAACGGTCTAGGAGTACTTCGGCTGCACCTTTGATATATACTTTTCCTCCTGCGTGAAGCGTTGCCATGTATTGGTGTTGTGAATCGAAGGGAATCGAATCCAGCCTGGCGAGACTGGTATATAGGCCAGGATCCAGAGAGGCCTTACGAGCAGCGACCAGCAATGCCCCCTCGGTTGGGTCTCCTTGCACAATCCAGCGCCCTTCTATCTCAACGAGCTGGCTGTCGTTGCAAAGCAACCCAGCTTTGAGGGTTTCGATTACGGCCTCGTCACTACTCCAGGCACCTGAAATTTCACCCTCTGGCTGATATCCAACACCACTGACAGCGTAAACGCCTC
Source organism: Anaerolineaceae bacterium (assembly GCA_034430175.1). Classification (GTDB taxonomy): domain Bacteria; phylum Chloroflexota; class Anaerolineae; order Anaerolineales; family Anaerolineaceae; genus UBA6107. The sequence goes on from DAOUFI010000024.1 coordinate 100,638, forward strand.
CAAGTGTGTGAATTTCTTGTACAGTCATTTGGTTTTGAGTTATAGTTCCTGTTTTATCAGAACAGATGACAGTGGTAGAGCCCAGTGTTTCAACCGCCGGTAAATTCCGGATAATCGCTCGGCGTCGAGCCATTCGAGAAACGCCTATCGCAAGCGTAACAGTCATGGCCGCAGGCAGTCCTTCTGGAATGGCACCCACGGCAAGGGCTATTGCTGTCATGAGTGTTTCTACCACCAAATGGCTCCGTAGCAGACCAATTCCAAAGGTTAGAACTGATAGTCCCAGAATAGCGATTAGCAACATACGGCTGAACTCGCTTATTTTCTTTGTCAGCGGAGTTTCCAAATTAGCTGCGTTGGATATTAGTTGTGAGATCCTGCCCACCTCAGTTCCATCACCGGTGGCGACAACTACACCTGTAGCAGTCCCGTAGGTCACAAGAGTGGAAGCGTAAGCCATATTTCGACGTTCGGCCAGCATAGCATCGTGAGAAACATATAGGGTTGCGTCCTTGTCCACAGGAAGTGACTCGCCGGTGAGGGCGGCTTCAGTCACCTGTAGATCGCGCGATGATAAAAGGCGCAGATCCGCCGGCACACGTGCTCCAGACAGCAGCTGGACGATATCTCCAATCACCAGTTCAGCGGCTGGTATTCGATCCACTTTTCCCCCGCGAATGACGACAGCTTCGGTTGTCATTGTTTTTGCCAAAGCCGAAATTGCCTGCTCGGCGCGAGATTCCTGGAAAAAACCAATAATCGCGTTGATAAGAACCACTCCAAAAATCACGGCTGCGTCCGTTGGGTCTTTTAGAATCGCTGTCACCAAACTGGCAATCAACAAGATAATAACTAGAGGGTTGTTAAACTGAAGTAGAAAGCGTACCAATGGGTTTTGACCTTTTTTGGAGGTCAGCACGTTGAGCCCAAAGCGTTGTTGACGGTGTTTTACCTCGAATACATCCAACCCCTTCTCGATATTCGTGTTTAAGAGGTCAAGAACTTCATCTTTAGGAAGATTATGCCAGTGTTGGCTGAGCAAGGAGTCCATATTTATATCCTTTAGTTAACTCGAAGGTAAAAAAACAATAGGAAAAACGATAATTTTAGTATACCTTAATCAATTAATGGTCAGGATATTGTGAGATATTCTCCTTCCTTTTTTTGAGATTCTCGAGGAGTCGTTCGTTGGTGTAATATATTTTCTGTAAAATGCTGAACTTAACAAAAATGGTGAGTCAGAAGTATCCTTAAGGCGTCGAAGTTGGTGTAACATATTTTCTGTAAAATACTGAACCTTAACAAAAGCGGTGAGTCAGAAGTATCCTTAAGGTGACCAAACCAAATAAGGAGAACAAAATGACTCACCAAAATGATTATACCTTTT
>DAOUFI010000025.1:0-147622 GCA_034430175.1 Anaerolineaceae bacterium
TTGTTCTCCTTATTTGGTTTGGTCACCTTAAGGATACTTCTGACTCACCGCTTTTGTTAAGGTTCAGTATTTTACAGAAAATATGTTACACCAACCAGATAATTACGGTAGGAGGAAAAAACGCGTTTACGGTTGATAAAGAACTTTGATATCTACACCGTCAAAGTGAAATATTATTTGCGCCAAATATACGTTCGTGTTAAACTTACAGGTTGCTATGTATAAAAGCATATTTTTCTCAAGTTTATTGGTTTTAATACAATTACTGAGCCCACTTTCAGACCTGAACGTGGAAATTACCTCACCCAAGGAGGGTCAGGTAGTTCAGGGCAGTATGGAGATAAAAGGTACAGCAACCGGAGATGGATTTGAATCAGCAGAATTGGCATACGCATACGCCGAATCTGGAAATCCTACTTGGTTTGTCATTGGAACAATTACTAAACCGGTAAGTATTGCGTTACTTGCAGTCTGGGATACCACGACCATAAGTGATGGAGATTACCAACTCAGGTTGACAGTGCATTATGAAGATGGGACGGTTGTTGAATCAAAAATCAACAGGGTTCTTGTCCGCAACTATACTCCAGTGGAAATCACTCCAACACCAGTTATCACAGAGACGGTAATCACACAAACAGCCACATCTGTTCCTGCGATCACCAAATCGACTGCCTATCCCATGAACGAAGCTTCCTTATCTGTGACAAGTGTCGAAAAAAGTTTCAAAGAAGGTTTGTTTTTGGGAATCATCTGTATCATCGGATTGGGAATTTACGCAGCATTTTGCGGCATATTACGAGGAAGATAAAAAGACCAGATGGATGCGTTATTTGCCAGATTGAAAAGTTTAAAAGTGGAGCCAATAGAAGAGGGCTACTCATACCTTATTGTTGGGTTGGGCAATCCAGGACGAGAATATAGTAACACTCGCCACAATATTGGCTTCATGGCAGTTGACGCTTTTGCCAGCTCGATTGAGACTAAACTGCTCAAAGTGCAAAACAAAGCGTTAATTGGTTTGGGAAAACTTGAAGGTCGGGGGGTTGTACTGGCAAAACCTCAGACATATATGAACCTATCCGGACAGGCAATCGTTGGTTTATTGAATTTTTATAAAATTCCTCAAGCGAATTTATTGGTTATACATGATGATATCGATCTACCATTTGGGACCATTCGTATCCGACCAAAGGGTGGTTCCGCTGGCCAACGCGGTGTTGGATCCACTATCGAAAAATTAGGCAACCAGGATTTCGCGCGAATGCGTTTGGGAGTAGGAAGGCCGCCTGGTCAGATGGAAGCAAGGGATTATGTCTTACAACGATTTTCAAAGGACGAAGCAGAGTTCTTGAAATTGTTCCTGAGCAAGAGTTGCGAAGCGGTGAGAGAGTTTGTGGTCAATGGCTTGGACGCTGCTATGAACCGGTATAACGGCACAGTGTAAATGAAAAAAATAGTTAATTTTGTGCGGGAAGCCCCCGAATACATTCGTGTTCTGGACCAATTCAAGGTGGGAAAGGCTCTTCCCGGTCTGGGGTTGATCCGGGCTGCAAGGCTTCCTGTACTAGCTGCGTTGAGTGAAGACCTACATGTCCCGGTCTTAATGATCACAGACCGGGCCGACCGGGCGTTTACGCTTTTTGATGAACTTAGTTTTTGGTTACCGGATCGTCCGCATTTCCATTTCCCTGAGCCAACACCGTTGTTCTATGAGCAAGCTGCCTGGGGAGCCGTCACCCGCCGTGATCGCTTACAAGCGTTGACTGCGCTGGCGATGTACCATCTGCCTGGAAAAAACAAGGATCTCATTCCACCTGTGATTGTTGCTCCTCTCAGAGCATTGATGACGCGTACACTACCCAGACGTGAATTCCTGGTGAACAGTAAAACAATCCGTTTGAACCAATCGATGGACCCTGGCGAACTGCAACGAACTTGGGTCAATATTGGATACGAGTCCGTCGAAACGGTACTTGACTTCGGGCAATTCTCCAGACGGGGAGGCATTCTGGACATTTGGGCTCCATCCGAACAGCATCCCGCAAGACTTGAATTCTTTGGAAATGAACTGGATACCCTGCGGGAATTCGACCCTGCCACCCAGAGAACTGTACGCAACCTGGATGAATTAACGATTACACCAGCAAGAGAGATTCTCCCAGTAAAGGCAGAAGGGATTATCGGAGAGGGAATCGCCATCGATGAGTTTTACCTGCCATTGGTCCATAGAGTGCCGGCTTCAATATTAGATTATCTTCCAAAGAACGCGATTATTCTGGTTGATAACAAGATGAACATCGAAACCTTTGCCGATGAGATTGAGGAACAAGCAGTCAAACTCCGCCAGGAGAGCATCGACGAAGGCATTCTGCCCGATGATTTTCCCACTCCATATATTAGCTGGTCAGAACTATCCGATACGATCGAATCGTCACGCTGGTTGGAATTAAGCTTTTCCGCGAATGAAGAAGAAGGACCTTTGTCCGGAATTTTTACCCCTGGAGAAAGATACGGTGGGCGGATAAAGACTTTTATAGATTCTCTGAAAGGGGATTGTGAGAATGCCATCCCAACTTACGTGGTCACCCGGCAACTATCCAGGCTAAAGGAATTATGGCGGGAAGATTCTTGTGATAGTGATGGAGGAAACCAACCGGTTTTCCTTGAGGGAACGATTAGTGATGGGTGGGATTTGATCAAAGATGGAAATATCAGCCTCAAGTTCATCACCGATAGTGAAATTTTTGGATGGGAACGCCCGCGACCCAGACCAAGGCTAAAAACCACCCACGAAGCTCCCGAGGCTTCATATGCCGACTTGAACGCGGGGGATTGGGTGGTGCATGTTGATTATGGCGTAGGCAAGTTTACTGGATTGGTGAGGCGCTCTCTTGAAGGAATTGAGCGGGAATTCCTGTGTGTTGAATACGAAAATGGCGATCAGTTATTTGTGCCCATCCACCAGGCGGATCGCCTTAGCCGTTACGTCGGCCCGGAAGGATCAATGCCACAAGCATCAAGGCTTGGCAGCGCTGAATGGTCACAAACCAAACAAACCGTGCGAGAAGCTGTCATCCGTGTTGCTCAAGATCTATTGGATCTCTACGCTCAGCGTGAAACAGCGAAGGGATATGCCTTCAAAACAGATACCACCTGGCAAGAAGAACTTGAGGCCAGTTTTCCATATGTAGAAACAGACGACCAACTCCGCGCCATCAAAGATGTCAAAAGGGATATGGAAAAATCCAAGCCTATGGACCGGTTGTTATGCGGTGACGTTGGTTATGGTAAGACCGAAGTCGCCCTCCGGGCAGCTTTCAAGGCGGTAATGGATGGGAAACAAGTAGCCGTGTTGGTACCAACGACAGTCCTTGCACAGCAACATTACGAGACTTTCAAACAGCGACTATCAGCTTATCCGGTAACCGTGGAAATGCTTTCGCGCTTCAGGAACCCCAAGCAGCAAGATGAAATTATCACAAAGTTGCTGTTGGGCGAGATTGATATTGTCATAGGCACGCATAGGCTACTTACCTCGGATGTAGTTTTCAAGGATATTGGTCTGGTGATTATTGACGAGGAGCAGCGCTTTGGCGTTACCCATAAAGAGCATTTCAAAAAGCTCCGCACCGAAGTGGATGTACTTACATTGACAGCCACACCAATACCAAGGACTCTTTATATGGCTTTGACAGGTGTGCGGGACATTTCCATCATCAATACTCCTCCAGCGGAACGATTGCCGATTGTTACTCATATTGGCCCGTACTCTCCGAAACTGGTGAAACAAGCACTTTTACGAGAGATGGAAAGGGGTGGTCAGGTATTTTTTGTACATAATCGTGTGCAAACTATCTATGGAATGCAGCATCACTTGCAGACGCTGGTTCCGGACGCACGCATCGGAATTGCTCACGGACAAATGCGGGAAGAGGAATTATCTCTGGTGATGTCACAATTCACCCGCGGTGAGATCGACGTGCTGCTCTGTACTTCGATTATCGAATCCGGTTTGGATATTCCAAACGCTAATACACTCATCGTTGACCGCGGTGATACTTTTGGTCTGGCACAGCTATATCAATTGCGAGGCAGGGTGGGGCGCGGAGCACAACGAGCTTACGCTTATTTCTTTAGGCACAACAAACGACCACCTACGCCTGAAGGTCAGGAGAGGTTGGAGACAATTGCAGAGAATACCCAACTTGGCGCTGGTTACTCCATTGCCATGCGTGACCTGGAAATGCGTGGTGCGGGGGAGATGCTTGGAGTGAGGCAGAGTGGATATATTGCATCGGTTGGCTTCCATCTTTACGCGAGAATGTTAGCTCAGGCGGTTACTGAGCTTAAGAAATCGCAGGGTGATAATCAGGATCAAATTGAGAAGGCGTTTGGTATTGGAGCAGCTCACATCCCGGTCACAGTTGATCTACCGCTGGCAATCGGAATACCGATGGATTACCTTCCAGATCAAACGCTCAGATTGCAAATCTACCGTCGCATGGCAGGATTGCATGATGAAAGCGAACTGGACGCACTGGAAGAAGAGTTTTTAGATAGGTTTGGCCCTTACGGTGAGGAAACAAAAAACCTGTTCTTCCAAATCCGAGTGAAATTGAGAGCTGAAAAAGCCCATCTAGCTTCAGTAAGTGCTGAAGGTGATCAGATCGTTCTACGTTATCCGCCCTTACCCGCGGGAGTGAGTGCGAGAGACTTAAAAACGATCAATGCTTACCTCAGACCCGGAAAAAACGCCTACTGGTTCCAATTTGATCACAATGACGAAGAATGGAAATCAAAATTACTCCAAGTCATCTCTGATATAATCCAAACATGAGTCGAATACTGGTTGTTGAAGACGACCCCTATCTATTAAAAATTATTCGCTCTTATCTGGAACGGGAACGATTTGAAGTTCTAACCGCACAACGTGGAGACACAGGGTTGGAAGTCGCGTTAGCTCAGAATCCGGATTTAGTTCTACTTGATCTTAATTTACCCGGATTGGATGGACTGGATGTCGCTTCGGAATTGCGGCGGCATAAAGATATTCCCATCATAATGGTGACTGCGAGAGTAGAAGAGACAGACCGGTTGACAGGGTTCAATACAGGTGCGGATGATTATATCAGCAAACCATTTTCACCACGGGAATTGGTGGCGCGAGTTAAAGCGGTGCTTCACAGGGTTTATAAAGACGATACTGAAAAGGCAATTGTGTCAATTGAGGAACTGGTGATAGATAATGATCGTCATCAGGTGACAGTGGCTGGTAACGAAGTGGAATTAACCCCAACCGAATTCAATATGTTGTTAAAAATGGCTTCGAATCCGGGAAGAGTTTTTACACGCCTTCAATTGATGGAGATGATACCGGGTGATTTGGTCAATTCTTCTGAACGCAGTATTGATGTGCACGTAAAAAATTTGCGAAATAAGTTGAAAAAGCATGAGCCGATCTCATTCAATATAGAGACCGTGTTTGGTGTGGGATATCGTATTATCAATAAGAAGTGAGTGGATATGTCTTTACGAGCAAAAATTATCCTGGCGTTTTCTGCCATAGTCGCCGGTCTGGTCTTTTTCCTGGTTTTCTTTATCAATCAAGATAATTCAAAACAGGTTCAGAACTTTATGACGCGAGGGGGAATGTTTGGGTATGACAATATTGTTCGTCAGGTAGAAGACTACTATAAGAAAAATGGAAGTTGGAATGGAATCGAGACGTTTGCCAGTACTTTGCAACCGGGGATGATGGGTAGAAATGAAAATATGGGGGTGATGGGAACTGCTGGACCCAGAGGAGCAAGCCAGGCACCAAAAGCGCAATTCACTATCACTGACTCTGATCTTACAGTAGTCTGGAGTTCCGCCGGTGAAGTAGTGGGTACAACTCTCGGGAATGAAGCAAAAACAAATGCCGTGACACTTAAGTCAGATTCAAACACAATTATTGGCTACCTGATTGTCAAAGGTCAACGATCATTTCAATCGCAGGAAGTATCTCCACTGATCAGCACTTTACGAACAGCTGTTTTACGTTCCGGTTTAATCGCTGGTATTCTGGCTTTTATTATCGCAATAATCATTTCGAACAGTCTTATAAAGCCTTTAAAATTGCTAACTCAGGCCGCAGATTCTTTGGCTCATGGTAACTTATCTGCTCGTGTGACAATCAAAGGGAATGACGAGGTTGCTCAACTGGGAGATTCATTTAATTTCATGGCTAAGAGCCTGGAATCCGCGGAAAATAGGAAGAAAGCGCTTACAGCAGATATTGCCCATGAGCTGCGTTCTCCATTGGCTGTTCAAAAGGCCCAACTTGAAGCCATGCAAGATGGAATTGTTCCAATGAATCAAGAGAGTCTCCAAATTATCGTTGATCAGACGAATTTCTTGACTCGGTTGGTGGATGACCTGAGGACTCTTGCTCTGGTGGATACAGGTGAATTACCACTTCACCTCAAGGATATCGATCTGGTAAAAATTTGCGAACAGGCTGTCGGAAGATTCCAATCTCAAGCGAAACAACAGTGTATCCATTTGACTCTTCAAAAAAATATCTCGGTTAATAATGTAATGATCAACGCGGATACTGATCGAATCATGCAGATTCTGGGAAATCTGATCACGAATGCGTTACATCATACCAGCGCAGATGGGGAAATCGCAGTAGAAATCACAACAGAACAGAAAAATGCCGTCGTCATCGTCAAAGACAACGGTTGTGGAATCCCTGACGCTGATCTACCGCACCTTTTTGAGCGTTTCTTTAGAGGTGATAAATCTCGAAACCGTGAGAATTTAGGAAGCACTGGATTGGGATTATCCATCGCCCGTCATTTGGCTCGCGTGCACGGTGGAGATTTGTCCGCGCAGAACAATCCTGATGGTGGCGCGAGGTTCATTTTTACCATTCCACTGGCATTAATCTGAACAAATGTGCTATAATTCTAATCAACTTACCAATGATCGGAGTTGATGGATGGATTTTAAGCTTCACGCACCTTACAAACCAACCGGAGATCAACCGGATGCTATTGACCAACTGGTAAAAGGCTTACGAAAGGGCTACCGTGATCAGGTACTGCTTGGAGCTACTGGTACCGGGAAGACGTTTACGATTGCGAATATCATTCAACAGGTACAAATGCCAGCTCTGATCATGGCGCATAATAAAACTCTAGCTGCACAGCTTTATTCAGAATTTAAAGAATTCTTCCCTGATAATGCTGTTGAATACTTTGTGTCATACTACGATTATTACCAACCAGAAGCTTACGTTCCACGGCAGGATCTTTATATCGAAAAAGAGACAGATATAAATGAGGAAATCGACCGGATGAGGTTGGCAGCGACAACAGCATTAATGTCGCGGAAAGACGTCATCATTGTAGCTTCTGTTTCCTGTATTTATGGACTAGGGAATCCTGAGAATTATGCAGGCGTAGTCATCCGCTTTGACGTTGGTGAAATCTATCGGCGGAATGCTCTCCTGCGGCGGTTGATTGAAAGTCAGTATCAACGAAATGACTTGGAATTGCGGCCGGGTGTTTTTCGGGTCAGGGGAGATACAATCGAGATCTTCCCTGCATATGAAGAAAAAAGGGCTTATCGTATCAGTTTCTTTGGCGATGAAGTTGAGAAAATGCTTGAATTTAACCCTTTGACAGGCGAAGTGTTCTCTCAACCTGAGCACGTGGAAATCTATCCTGCCAAACATTATATTGCATCAGAAGATCGTTTGAAACAAGCAATCATTGATATCGAACAGGAATTGGAAGATCAATTAAGATATTTTAGAAATAACGGCAAACTGCTTGAAGCACAGCGTATCGAACAGCGCTGCCGATATGACCTCGAAATGCTCAAAGAGGTTGGATATTGCTCAGGCATTGAGAATTATTCACGGCATCTTGATCAGAGACCTTCAGGATCTCCACCCTGGACATTGATGGACTATCTTCCAAGTGATTATTTGTTGGTGTTGGATGAATCACACATGACTGTACCGCAGATAAGGGGGATGTACCACGGTGACCAATCGCGAAAATCCACGCTGGTTGAGTATGGTTTTCGGCTTCCTTCGGCTATGGATAACCGGCCGCTGACCTTTGAGGAATTCCAAAAACACATGGGATATACCATCTACACTTCGGCGACACCTGCCGAGTTTGAGCTAAAACGATGCAGCCAGGTGGTGGAACAGATCATCCGTCCCACTGGTCTACTTGATCCTGAGGTAGAAATCCGTCCAACGAAAGGTCAGGTGGACGATCTTTACGCGGAAATCAAGAAACGTACCGAACAGGGGGAGCGTGTTCTAGTTACTACATTAACAAAACGCATGGCAGAAGATTTGGCCGACTATCTACTTGAAATGGGTGTCAAAGTTCACTATTTGCACTCTGAAGTGGAAACGATCGAACGGATTGGAATTCTACGCGATCTGCGAATGGGCGTCTTTGATGTAATCGTGGGAATTAACTTGCTGCGTGAGGGCCTGGATTTACCAGAAGTTTCGATGGTGGCGATTTTGGACGCTGACAAGGAAGGATTTTTACGCTCTCAGACTGCATTAATTCAAACGATCGGCCGCGCGGCACGTAACGTGAATGGAAAAGTGATCATGTATGCCGATAACATGACCGATTCCATGAAGAACGCCATCGATGAAACCAACAGAAGGCGGAAAAAACAGAGGGATTACAATACCAAACACGGAATCGAACCTTTTACCATTGTCAAAGCTGTCCACGATCTGACGGAGCAGCTATCTGGAGCTGGCTCAATGGCTGCGGAGCGCCGTGGAGAATATCAAGCCGAAAAGAAAGCTCCTGCGATCCCAGAGAAAGAACTTAAACGTCTTATTACAGAGCTGGAAAGCCAAATGCACCAGGCTGCCAAAGATCTTGAATTCGAGAAAGCTGCTGTTTTTCGCGATCAGATCTTAGATCTGCGCAACTTACTGGCTGAGGAATCTGATCTACCACCCTGGCAAAAAGCCAGATTGATGGCTGGTGAGATCGAGTAATCGAATACCAATTTATTTTACGTCGATTATTTAATTCTAATAAAGTGTCACTCAGTAGGCAAGATACTGAATTGGATATATTTTGCTGGTCCGGTGGACCAGTCAAATTTTATGTTGCTCACATATCCATACCCTGGACCAACTCTAATAGTCGAAAGCAAACGTTCCAGAGCTTCGCGGCTTCCTTCAGCCGTTAGTTCAACTGTGCCATTTAAGAGATTACGAACCCAGCCATTCAAATGAAGCAAATCCGCGTTCTCTTTGACGAAGTAACGAAAGCCCACGCCCTGAACGTGACCTTCGACGATCACATGCAAGGAAGATACATGATTCATTTCACTCAACTTTGTGTTTCCTTTCATTATCATTAGAGCCATGTCGTTTGATTACCGCAAGGCTAATAAAGACCAGTGGAACGATCAGCAGCAGAAACCAGTATTCTTTTTTTGATCGATTTAGCATCTGAGGAGAGATGATTGTGGTCAACCAATCCGTTTCAAGGTAGGAAAGATCTTTTCCATAGGTTGATTGAATTAACTGATCACAATCTGTGTAACTTGCGCTGTTTTGGAGCAATTCGATCAAACTGTCTTTTCCATATTCTTTTTGCAGATAATTAACAAAAGAAGCCGATTCAAGATAAGCGAGAGATGATTGTGAATATTGTGGAGGAAAGGTTGTACAGATTTCATTCATGAACAGCAGACTACCCTCCAAATCAGCTTTTTGCAGTGTTCTTAGATCGGATACAGTCTGATTGTTTTCAGCCAAAGTAGCCAATCCTTCCAAAAGCCATTTTGGAGCGGTAGAGTAGCCATCGCCAGCGATCGCGAATTCAAGAATGTGCATAAGCTCGTGCGGGATTTGGCGTTGTAGTTCCTCTCTCGAATCGCCATTTTCTGACTCTGAGACCATGATCACACCGATTTCAGGACGGGCTTCACCGGCTGCCCATTCTGAGTGGGTCAATCCCAGCGCGCTAGATAAGGAGTCCACGTCAGGATATACGTAAAGAATCATAGGAAGGTCAGGAGAGACGGGCAGTATTCCCGTTGCCTGTTTCAAGCCAGCCAATGCTATGGACTGGATCTCATCAGCTGAGATGGATGATGTGGGAATGGTGTACAAAGTGAACCATTTGGATTCACTCTTTTGCCAATCAAAACGGTTATCAAGATAATCAAACCAGTATGATGGTGTGGATACTTTTTCACCATTCGTATAGGTGATATCGAACCAGTAAAAGATTCGATCAAAGACTTTGTAGGGACTGTTTGTTAAATCAATATGGCAGAATAAATTGCCTTCAGGGGTAATTGATACCTGGGATTCCAACTTAGCGCCAGTTTCGGTTTGATAATAAACTTGGACCAGCGAGACATCAGAGAATTCTATAAGTTTTGCTGTCAAGTCGATTGATTTGGCAAATTGGTATGAAACATTCACCCCCTCGATCAATTCTGACTGGAGGAGGGGGAGAGAAATGGATTGTGTATTAATCTGAAATAAAAAGGCAAACGTAAAGATCCAAGACATGCAAAAACCGCTTAATAGTTCTCTTCTTCGTTATCTTCGTCTAGTTCATCAATCTCTTCGAGATCACGTTCGATATCGTCAAAGCCTTCGCCTTCATCCTCATATTCTTCATCTTCAGAGTCATCCTCTGAATCATCGTCGTAAGTAACCGGTGAACCATCGAAGTTAAATAAACCCATCTTATCGAGATCACCGCCAAGATCAAGGTTTTCGAGGCCTTTTTCAAGCCAATTGATCTCCTCCTCATCATCAGATTTCTTGATCATCTCTTCAAAGATCTCTTTGATCCCTTCTCCACCAATTTGGGAGAGAGCCCAGATGGAGGCATAACGTAATTCGAGATCGTCTTCATTTTCTTCAAGAATCTGAAGCAAGATATCGCGAGCTTCTGAAAGTTCAAGCTCCCCCGCTGCGCGAACAGCTTCGAATTTCAGCTCGCTTTCAGAATTCGAAAGATAGTGAATCACGGTATCCGACCATTGCTCATCGGCCGATCGACTGATCGCACAAAGTGCAGATTGTTTCCAAAGATTATCTTCCGATTCCAGCGCTTGGAGAATCAATCGGGGAACTTTCGCATTACTTGAATATCCCAGTGATTCAAGCGCGTTGCGGCGAACCAGTGGCAGATCGTCGCCCGAAACAACATCCAAAAGATTTTGGACTACTGATATTTTTAGATGATCGGCAATGGAATCCAATTCACCCAGGTAAACATACTTTCCAAGCGCTGAAGCTGCCGCAGCCCGGACATCCTCCACTCCATCTGAGAGAAGCATTTCTACAAAAATTGGGATAAGGATAGGTTCCTCGCATTCCCAAAGAAGGCGGATTGCCATGACCCGAATCGCGGGATCTTCATCCGCAAGACCTAATTTGGCGAACTCGTCGAAGTTGACCAGAGTATCTTTTTCTGCGATTGATTCTAGGTCTTCAAAGAGAGAAAGTTTTCTTATGGGATCGATTTCTGACCATAAACCTTCAAGGGTACGTAAATCTTTTCGCGATAAATCGGAAAAGCTCCGTAACATCCTTGAAGGAAACGGTTGGGTTAAATCCTTCAGGGCTGCAATAATTGAATCGAATTTCAAATTCTCGTCAGACATTTTCACTCAATATTATGGGAGTGAGATGGGGTTAATGACATCATTGATCACAAGGACTACCATCAACAAAATTAAAAGAGAGAATGCGATTAAATTAATATTATTTTCCAGCTCAGGCCGCATTTTTTTCTTGAAAAGAAGGTCAGGAAGAAGAAAAAGAATCCTTCCACCGTCAATGGCAGGGATGGGAAGAAGGTTGGTGTATCCGAGAGCGATTGATAATGTAGCCAGGTAAGATAAAACATAAAGGTTCTTCGCTTGAGGATAAGAGGCAGATGCCTCAGCATCTTCCGTTTTCACCTGCCGATACATGTCGTACAGACCAACAACGCTTACCATACGAGTACTGGAAGCTTCGACTTGACCGGTAATCAGTTTAACAGGCAGCATGATCAATTGCGCGCCTTGATCAAGTGTTGATAAGGCTGCTTGTGGTACTGCCTGGAAAAACGTCACTGGAATTGTGGGATTGCTGATCGTCACACCCATAGCGCCCTGACCTTCTGGTGGTCTAGATCGTGGGACCAATTCAACAGTAAGAATTTGATCGCCGCGCTGTAAGGTGACTTCAGTGGTCATATCAAGGTTCTTCTTGACCAACGCTGAGAGAGAATCCATGCTGGTGACATCTTCGCCACCGATTTTGGTAATGATATCGTTGACCTGAATATTGGCGGCAGCCGCAGGTGATCCAGCTGCTACATCGGTAACTAGCACTTTGGTTGTGTCAGATGCGCCAGCTTTCATGAACAGGATGATCACAAGGATGAAACCGAGCAATAAATTCATTACTGGTCCGCCAAGCAGGGTGAGCAGGCGACGAGAGGGCTTGGCGGCAGCAAAACTTCCTGGCTGCAGATCTCCGGCGTTCTCGCCCTTCATGCGGCAGAAACCTCCAAAGGGAATCCAGTTGAGGGTAAAATCTGTGCCCTTCCAACGGAAGAGTTTGACCATCTTTGGCGGAAAACCAAATCCAAATTCCTCGACATTGATGCCACTTAATCGGGCAACAATAAAATGGCCAAGTTCATGGATAAAGACAAGAACGCCAAAGGCGAGAATAAATTCAAGTATATTTAGAGCGGTATTAAGAATTGTTGACATTTTATCCTTTGATACGGCAATGACGCACGGTTATTGCTATTATAGCTGGTGAAATATGAAGTTTCCATTAAAAATCAATCAAAAGTCTAAAGCAAATGAGCTGCACCACCGACGTTTGAAATAATCACCTGCTTAACTCCTGGTAGTGATGAAAGTCGACGTTGAATTATCTCTGCCTTCTCTGCTTCACACAGGACATGCACATTCGCTCCTGCATCCAGTGTATAGGCAGCTGGCAATCCTGTTTTTCGCCAGGCACTTACAGAGGTCATGATTTCAAGAGTGATGGGCTGCCAGTAAAGGAGGGGAGGATTCGAGGTCATCATCACTGCATGCATCATATTACTGTCAAGTTCGACGATTTCTGCCAATGCTTGAAAGTCTTTCTTCAAAATGGCGTTGCGACAAATATCCAGACGTCTGTCGCAATCTGCTACTCTTGCTGCTTGAAGTGGACTGGTAGACGCGGTGGCATGTCCTTCAGTCGAACCGACTTTCTTTTGGTTCTCTTCTACAATTGCGATACAATCAGCAAGGCTCCAGTATGAAGGATCAGCAATGGTAACCGCAAAGGAATCAAGGTCTGAATGACCCTTACGCCATTCGGTGAACCCCGAAGGAACAGAACGGCAAGCCGACCCCGAGCCCCGGCGGGCAAGACGGGAAAGATTTGCTTCTGGAATATCCAGGCCAAGCGCCGCTACGGTAGCCAAGGTCAATGCGGCAAACGCTGAGGCGGATGAAGCAATACCAGCGCTGGTAGGAAAATCGTTCTCACTAAACACATGGGCGTGAGTTGATATCCCGCGTAAACCCCGGATGAAATTAAGATGCTTGACCACTCTGTCCAAGCTGGAACCTGTCTGTCTCTTACTATTAAGGTCGAATATATCTGTTGGAAAACTTGAATCAAAAGTGACCCTGGTGCGAGTACTTAAGCCTTTAAGGTTCATCGAGATCGAACCATTCATAGGTAAGCGGAGTTCATTGTCTCGATTCCCCCAATACTTAATGAATGCGATATTTGGATGCGCGACTGCGGTGGCGGACGAAGTGGTCATGAAAACTCATATCCCTTTCGCCTTCAAGTTTACCATGATGTAAAAAATTAATTCTTATTGGTCTTTAAATGGGAAATCAGTTGGAGATACATCGGTGGGATTGAGCCAATGTAAAAATCCCTTGCTGTAGCGTTTTGTTGAACCGGGCTGGTCATAAGCCACGAGAAGCAAATTGATGGCAATCAGCAGAGTCCCGATCCATTGATCGATAGTGAGTCTTTCGCCAAGGTAAATCTGAGCCATCATGATTGTTACTAACAATTCACCCAGTCCAAGCAGTGAGGTTTGGAGCCCTCCAAGATGTTTGACACCGAGAAACAGGGTAAGCCGGGAGAGAAACGTGATCAAACCAAGGACGACTAGTGGCCACCAGTTGATTCCAGATGGCGGCAAGCTGGGATGGAAGAGAAGAAATGCGCCTGTCACAGTCACCGCCATGGAAAGCAAGGTATAAAAAGTAACTGTAGGAGCAGGCGCTTCATATAGAACGCGCTGGTTGATAAGTAAATGTAATGCGTATAGCAATGCGGCGCCAACCATCATCGCTGCACCAACTAGGTTGACGCTCTTGGTGGAGTTGGCTATGAGGAGATACGCACCGGCCAGTGCGAGAATCAAACGTAAAATTGTCACCCGACTAAGAGATTGACGATCAGCAAGTAACCAGAGAGCGACAAACAATGGATAGAAGGAGTAGAGCAATTGCCCCACACTGGCATCCAGGGTGGTTAACGCTGTATAGTAAAAGATCGAACCAACACCATTGATAAATCCAGCAATAAAACAACCCAAAAACCCAAGGGGGTGAATGTAGAAGAAACCCCGTCTAAAAATGATAATGAAAAAAAAGAGTAGCACGACCGCTAGCGATGAGCGCACTGCAACCACAGCAAGGGGAGAAAATCCTTGCAGGATGGATTGCTTACCGAATATTGGCGTCAAACCCAAAAGAAGGGCTGAAGTGAGGGAAGCAACGATCCCTTTTCTGCGGTCATTCATGAGATGCGCCTATTTGAGTAGTGCTCTTACTTCATCCAGCAATTCATCACTCATGAAATCCCCTTTTTGCATGAGAGTTTGGATGTGACCTTTTAGACGTTCCTTTTCAGCAGGGGTTAATTCCTTTGCGGTAACTACGATTATGGGGATATCTTTAGTCTCGTTTCGCTTCTGTAAAGCGTCCATCACTTGGAAGCCATCCATATCTGGCATCATCAAGTCAAGGATGATTAGATCCGGCCTTTCACGCGTGATCATATCTACTGCGGATTTACCGTCTGCTGCTTCAAAGAGTTGATAATTGCCCTGACTCTGTAAAATTCGACGAATCAAGACACGCACATTGGGTTCATCATCAATGATAGCAATACGCGGGAACCTGTCGATACCAACATTGCTCAAAGCGGAAAGTAAGCCTTCTTCTCGGCCTTCTTCAGTCATGTTATCAGCAGCAAGATTGATATTTCGTTCCCAACCTTCACCCAGAATGTTACGCTCAATAGGCATTGTATGACCGGTGCAGTTAACCACAACCACTTCTTCTGGTTTGATCGTACCGGCGCGAACCATCTTCACTAAACCGGCAAATGCAACTGCAGCAGCTGGCTCAATAGAAATTCCTTCCATCTTTGCCAGGAAATGCATCGCTCGAAAGGCTTCTTCGTCAGTAGTGCTTTCAATTGCACCACCGTTGGCGATCTTCATCTTTTGCTGGATCATTGTATATGTTCGACCTGGATCGCCTGTAGCAAGCGTTGCAATGAGTGTTCGAGGAGATTTTACTGGAGGAGCAACTTCCAACTTTTGATGCCAGGCGTGAACCATCGGAGCACAACCTTCAGCTTGGATGATGCCAATTTTAGGTTGTCCTTTGGTGAAACCCATCTGTTGGAGTTCTTTGAATCCTTTCATTACACCGAGAGGGCCAAGACCGCCACTGACGGATTGAACATACCAATCCGGATGGATCCAAAGCGCACCTTCAGGCACTGAAGCAGTAGAAGAACTGGTTAGATGGTTTGTCAATTGTTCAGCGATCTCAAACGAGATCGTTTTCATGGCTTCGACACAGGGGATGCTACGAGCACCCAGGTCCAAAAATAAATGCCTCTGTTTCGCGAAATCAGCTGCCAGTTGTTTAGCTTCATCGTAAGTGCCAGTAATCTTCACAACCTGCGTTCCATAAATTGCCACTTCGCGCATCTTCGCGGCTGGGACGAGTGAGGTAAGAAAGGCCCATAGTTTTATCCCAGCACGAGCTGCATAGGCTGAGTAGGAGATGGCAACATTCCCAGTGGACGCGCAGACCATTTCATTAATTCCAGCTTCTTTCAAAGAAGCGATCATCAGAGCTGCCTGGCGATCTTTAAAAGAGGCAGTAGGTCCCTGGCGTTCATCCTTGATGTAAAGGTTTGGCAAACCCAACATCATTCCCAGGTTTTTAGCATGAATGAGGGGAGTACCACCTTCACCAAGCGAATAATCAGGATTTGGATCGCGAATTGGTAAAAGCTCACGATATCGCCACAAATCAAAAGGACGACCCGGTAGGAGGATGGGGAGACTGAAGGCTAATGACGCGTAATCATATGTTGCTTCGCGCCAAAGGCTTCCACAATTAGGACAAGCCGGCGAACCGGCTAAAAAAGGACTTTTATTGCCGCAATCCAAACACTCAGTAATAAAATGTGACGACATGGTTATTTCTTTGTTCCGTTTGCTTGAGATTTAATTTTTTCAAGTGAATCTTTAATGTATTCCAACAATTCCTTTTCTTTGACAATACCCTTGGTGAACAGGTGTTGACCAAATTCGGAAAGTTGAGTTTGTTGTTCAGCGGTTAAATCAGCGCCAGTTAAAATGAGAATGGGAATATGATTCAAACGTGGATCTGCACGTAAAATCTCCAGCAGATCAAAGCCGTTGAGACCTGGCATGAACAAATCAAGGATGATCATATCTGGAACGGAGTTGGTCAATACTTCAAGTGCTTCTTTACCATTTTCAGCGGTTGAAACCACAAAGTTGCCGCCATTTTCGATCATTTTTTGGGTCAGGCGTAGATCATCGATATCGTCATCGACTAAAAGGATCTCGTGCAATTGACCATCACTGTTCATGCGTTTGATTGCTTTTAGAAGATCATCTTGGACAAATGGTTTAACAAGATAATCCGCCGCACCCATGCTGATTCCTTTTTCCTCTTCTTCCAGGATCGAACAGATGAGGATGGGGATATCCTTGGTTTCAGGATCCTGTTTAAGAGCACGCATGATCTGCCAACCATCCTTACCTGGCATCATGATATCAAGGGTGATCGCCAAAGGTTTTAGTTCTCGCGCGCGGGCAACCGCATTATCAGGGTTGATTTCAGCGATCACTTGATAACCGCCGGGTTGCAAATAACGCTCATAGAGTTCAATTACCTGTGCGTCATCGTCAATTGAAAGGATCACGTTGTTTTCATGAGCCAATTGGTCAATACTGATCTCAGGTTTGGGCTCTTCCAGCGGTAAAGTGAAGAAGAATACGCTTCCTTTACCAACCTCGCTGGATAACAGATCGATACGACCACCGTGCATTTCTATCAATGAACGACAAATTGAAAGGCCTAATCCGGTTCCGCCGGTCTTTCGGGTCGGGGAATCATCCACCTGAGAGAAGCGTTGGAACAGTTTTGCCTGGTCTTCAGGAGCGATACCGATACCTGTATCAGCAACAGTGACCATTACTTCAGGTTTCATTTCTGGACTCTGCGCACGTTTGGCAGAGATCGTGATGGTACCCGATTCGGTAAATTTGACAGCGTTGGAAATGAGGTTGGTGATCACCTGGCTGATTCGTATCTCATCCATTTTAACAGGAGGCAGGTTGGGTTCGATGCTTTGAACGATCTTGATCGGCTTGTCTTTTACAAGACCCGCGGCATTGGTGATCGAACTATTGATAACATCACCGATATTAATCGATTCGAGCTGCAATTCCATCTTGCCGGCTTCAATCTTGGACATATCCAAAATTTCATTAATAAGGTTCAAAAGGTGCATACCTGAAGAGTAAATGGAGGAAATATCCTGCCGTTGTACGTCGTTGATCGGACCATCGATACCCTTAAGGATCACACGTGAGAAACCGATGACTGAGTTCAGAGGTGTACGAAGTTCATGGCTCATGTTTGCCAGGAACTGATTTTTGACGCGATCCAGTTCGCGCATTTCATCGTAAGCTTTTTGTGCAACTTCGTATGCTTGAGCATTTTCGATTGCAATAGAGATCTGGTCAGAAAGAATCTGGAACACAGTCAATTCAGATTGGGTAAACGCACCAGGTTTGTCCGAGTGGATATCTAGTACACCGATGACCCTATCGCTAATCTTCAAAGGAAGACCCATCTCAGACTTTGTTTCAGGCAGCAAAGGATTGGGGAAAAAGATCGGGCTTTGGGTAGAGTCATTCACGATTTCTGGCTTACCGGTTGCAGAACAGGCACCGATCACTGATTTTGATCCAACCGCAACCCTGTGCTGGCGTTGCTTAAGCTCAAGACCAGCACGACCAGTAGCTTCAGCGATTACTGCGAATGTATTTGTATCATCCAAAAGGTAGACTGCGGTATGGTAAAAATTGAAACGTGTTTTGATCAGGTTCACAATCCGGTTCAGTAATTCTTCGCGAGCCAGGGTGCTTGTTGTATCGCGGGCGATCTCAGAAGCCGCTTGTAATTCAAGGGCACGTTGCTGGGTTTGCGTGAGCAATCGTTGACGCTCAATAGCAACTGAGATACTGCTGGCAACGATCTGTAGAGTGTGCAATTGGTCTTTGTTCAGTTCGGTCGGTTTTGTCGATGAAACTGCAAGTAAACCAATCAATGTTGAACCTGATAGCATTGGAAAGAAACTGGCAGAATTCCAGCCCATCGATGAGAAGTAGTTCAGGCTACCAGTACCAAGCCGACTTTTAGGAATATTGGAGAAACTGACTGGTTCAGGGTTATTTAGATCGATGAATATGAACCGATTGAGTGGGATATTTTGGCCTACTGGTGTATATCCTTTTTCAGAGTTGTAAGTACCAACCATTTCAAGTGAATCTGTTTTTTCACTCCCAGATGTAGCAATGAAGAGATGGAGATCAGTCATATCTGATGGAAGTGCATTCTCGCCAACCAATTGAACCAATTCATCAAAGTTCACAGCTTTGGCAACACCATTAGAAATCCGGTACAACAGCTCGGTTTCGCTCAACGCTTTTTCAGTACGTTCGAATAGACGTAAGTTCTCAATCGTCGTGGCCATTTGATCAACCAAAGGTGCAAGAGATCTGATCTCCTGTTCAGCGAATCTGTGCTTTACGATGGTTATCAGGAGCAGAACCCCACCTTGTCGATTGGCTGACCAGAGAGGCAGAACGGCCATGGAGTGAATATTCTGGCGAATGAGAATATCTTGCAAATTCTTTTCGATTTGTGAATCAGTAACATCATCGTAAAAAACAGGATTTTGAGCGAGAAAAATCGATTTGTAGAGCGATTGCAGGTATTCAGTACCGATCGGAGGAGGAGGTGTTCCTGCGCCACTGTAGTAGTTAGCTTCAACCACCATTCGATCAATTTGATCTTTTTCATTGTAATCAAACAGGATCAAAACGCCTCGGTTGATGCTTTGTGAATGGATACCTACAATCACAGAACTTAACATTTCCTGCAATGAGTTAGAAAGTGCTAGTTGGTGAGATGCTGTATAAAGACTTTCAGTCTCTTCCAGGGAGGATTGAAGTTGTTTTAACAGTTCTTCACGAATGATCGTGTTCGTAAAGGCTTCTGATGCGATTCGAAGAATATCAATTTCTTCTGGCTTCCATACATGAGTCGAAGAAAAATCTTCAAACGCAATGAATCCATTACGAGTTTCGTCTCGAGGAATTGAGAGAAGCAACAATGAATTGATTTTCTGACCAATTAGGTATTCTTTTTCTTTGCCTTCAGCTTGATCAACGGTTACCGCATGCCACCCTTTACTACTTAAGTCATTGATCCAATCTGGATAATCCGTGGCAACAAGCCTGGTGATCAAGATATTATTGAATTGCAAATTGACTTGAGGTTTTGTATAAATCGCCGAGGCCGACCAGATCAGTCCCTCCTCCTTCTCTAGGAAGGGTTCTGCATAATATGTTCGACCACATTGGGTGGCATCTGCCAGATATTCAAGGACCTGGTTGACCGCATCCATGCCATGTTCACTCAATGCCGCTACAGCTTTGGTGACATTCGCCTGGTAACGCTCTCTTGCTTCGATTGTGGCGTAGGCGGAGTTAATGCTTTCGAACAGATCTGTATTTTCAAGCGAAGTGGCGACCTGGGTGGCAATGGTCGAGAGTAGTTCCACCTGAACCTGGTCAAAAGCCTTGTCGTTCATAAAATCAAAAACGCTTATTACACCAATACCGCGGTCACCCACCATTAAAGGAACTGCCAGCATCGACCTGGGAGTCCTGAGTGGAAAATCGAGAACTTCGTCTCCGAGAATTTCGAATGGATTGGTGTTAAGTACCAATGGCGCTTGTGATTTGAGCAACGACTCCTGGTAGCCATTATGAGCTTTTCTGGGAGAGATTGTTTCTTTTTCTCCATTCACTAGGCAGAATGGAAAATCCCAAGTTTCTGTCTCTGGATTATATATACTAATCAACAGGTTGGAAGTATTCAGAGTTTTTTGGATCATTGACGAGGTAATGGTAAAGATTTCATCGCGGCTGACAAGGTGGCTAAGTTTTTGACCGACCTGATTCAATGTGGCAAGATCGCGATTACGCCTTTCTGTCAACTCTTCCGCTTTAATCCTTTCCTGAAGTTCTTTTTCAACTGTTGAATAAAGCATGGCATTTTCCAATGCCAGACCCAATTGTGTCGAGATTTCTTGGGTTAATAAGCGATCCTCCTCTGTCCACTTTCTGGTGGGATTAGAATCAACGATTTCAATAACACCAGTTTTTTGATTGCGTAATCTTAATGGGCTGGCTAAAATCGCCGGGTTCTCTTCTGATGCAGGAGAGGAAACGACCACATTTTCAGCAAAACTGACTAATGCCTGCTGTGTCCAGACATTTTCTGAAGGCTTAAAATCAGTTCCTTCAAGGGCGACCCCTGATAAGTCTTTTATTTTGATTGTTTTATTCAGATCCGACGAATCTTGTTGGGTAATCGGAAGTGGACCCAGGGGTGCTGTCTTGGATAGTTTCGGAAATTCTGGAGTAGAGCTGGCGCGTCGACTTCTAACTGCTGGTTCGATCACTCTAACCGGTCTAGATATCTTTTTTAATTCCATTTCAAGTTCGTTGAGATCGGTATCCTGAGATTCTGTCGATTCAGGCAAGGGGCTTGTATCAATCGCTATTGGTGGTTTCATCGAGCCGGTATGTTTCTTGGGTTCTTTTTTATTTTTATCGGTTATTATTGCTTCTTCTGTCGCAGATTCGATGACCGACTCAGATTGTTGTTCTGTTTTTTTGGTTTCAGAAACAGAGGATATATTTTTTTCGATTTCTTTGGTAACTAATTTTTCTTCAGGAGAAACCACAGATTCAGGATTATTATCCAAAATGGGGATTTCTGATTCATTTATGTTAACTGAAGGTACTTCACCATATATTTCTTCTGTCTTTTCGAGTAGCTGGGTGAAACCATGAAACAGACTGCCTTTACCACTTTCATCAGCAGTCTTAAACACATGAAAACGGGTGTTTATTCTTTTCCCTTTTGGACCTTCCATTTGGAGATCGACTTCAAACGGAAATTCATCCTTCTGGATGAAATCAAGGAGCATAATACGATCTGATTTTGCTATATGGCAACTAAGTAGGGGAGATCCGATAAAATCACTAGGGAATAATCCAATCGCATCGGTTACTTCCTTACCACAGGAAGTATAAATTCCATTGGAATCTGTTTCCCATGACCAACTCGGAAGGGCTGATGAGACGCGAAGAAGGTCTTCCTCTCCATTCTGTTTGGACAAATCCGAAAAGAAATTATCAAGCCGGTTATTGAGATTTATTTTCGACATAATGAATAATCTCCTGAGCTAAAAAGCGGTATTGCAATGAAGATCGGCTCTTGGGTGAATGGAAAATGATTGGTTGACCAATGATCGGGCTTTCACGAAGCTTTGTGTCAACTTCAATGACAGCTTCAAACACACCATTCGAGAATGTTTTTCGCAAATGTTCTGCAAGAGAACAATGAATCCGGTTGCGTTTATCGAACATAGTTAAGAGGAGACGATACCTCAGTTTTGGATTCCCATTTTCACGAACCTGACGGATGAGGGTCATCATGTTGCGTAACGCAAAGACTGAATAATACTCTGCCTGGGTAGGCAAGATAAGAAGATCAGATGCGATGAGGGCATTGGCAGTGATTGCTCCCAAGAACGGTGGACAATCAATAAAGACATAATCATATGGTAGTGATCCATATTTAAGCATCTGTCTAAGCAGTAATATATAATCTTTTTTAGAAGGGAGCATGCGCTCTGCCAGGCCAAGTTGGGAATTCGATGGTAAAAGATCAAGATTCTCAATTGATGTTTTTTTGATCAACTCTGAAATTGGCATATTATTGATCAACCCATCAATCACCGTATGAGTGGCTTTTGCTGATTCTTGTCCAAGAGATAAAGATAAATTAGCTTGTGGGTCCAGGTCAATTGCAAGAACGCGATACCCCATCTCGGCGAAAGCACCGCTTAAGGAAAGCGATGTTGTCGTTTTAGCTACTCCGCCTTTCTCGTTTGCGATCGAAATCACCCAAGTCATTGATTCTGCCTTTCATCCTCTGCTGAAGGATGTGAGGGATTTACCGGAGGATTTGAATTTGACAAACTGGAGGTGATGCCTGGAACATTAATAACGATTTGCGTTTGTGAAGCGCCAAGATGTTTCTTGAGTTCTTCAAGAGTAACTTCAAGCATTTTTTGAGGTTCATTTGTGGAACGAATTTTATTTGTAATCTCAAGAACCCGTCTTTCGCGATCTGCGCGACGAATCGTCTGCTCAAAGAGGCGTGCACTTTCAAGAGTCTGGGCGACCTGGTCTGCTACATTCTGAACAATAACTAACTCATTTTCACTCCAGGCGAAATCTTGATCACCGGTCTGTCGGAGATGGATCGCGCCGATTGCCTGCCCACGTAACAAAATTGGAATGGCGAGCACAGAATAAGGTTGAGCATCTTGTTCATCGGGGACATAAGAACGAGTTACTGGACGATTGGAATCAAACACCATTCTTATTTCTGGTAGGTTTTCATCTGTCTTGACCAAACCTTGTGATGTAAATTTGTAGTTTGTTGTTTCTGTTTCGTAGCTTCGTTTTGTCCATTCCTGATCTAGGTACTGGCGATGAAGGTTCTGAGCTTCAGCCAAAGCCATCTCTGTGTTTGCCAACAATTGATTGGTATTGATGGCTGCAGAAACCTGGTCTGCCAAAGTTGTGAATAGACTGATGTCATCCTCAGTAAAGGCGTTGGACTCGGTAGACTGAATGTCAAGCGCACCGATAATACGGTTTTCAATTTTCAAAGGAAGAGCCATTTCTGATTTGGTATCCGGCAAATCAGGGTTATTGAAGAAGACAGCATCTTTACCCACATCGGTTGCTATACGGGGTTGCCCAGAGCCAGTGACATAACCAACGATACCCACCTGACCGACTTTAAGTTTGTGCTGTCTCGCGAGCATAGCCTGGCCGCCTACTGAATTAGAAGCACGAAGAATTGCGTATTCACCCTTTTCATCAATCAAGAAAATTCCGACATGATAGTAATTAAAACGGTCACTGATTAATGTTGTGATCGAATTCAAGAGGGATTCAAAATCAGTTGTGGTCACAATTCCACGAGCAACATCAGCGACTGTTTGCAATTGCCTGGAGCGATAAAGCAAAGTCTCGTTCTGCATGGCTAGCTGTTCAGTACGATCACGCACACGACTTTCAAGGGTTTGAATGGATTCACGCAATTGTTCAGTCATTGAATTGAACGCGTTACCCAAAATACCAATTTCATCTCTGGAGGTAATTCGTGTAGGTGTACTTAAGTCACCAGCAGCGATTTTCACGGCTGAATCGGTCAGGTTCAATATTGGCCGTGTGAAAATGTTGGATACGATAGTGGCGAAAATGCTAACCAGAGCAGAGATCAGGATGGCCAATAGTGTAGTGGTTCGTGCAAGAGATTTTTGAGCATTAATAACAGCAGTTTGCTCCTGAAGATAAACAACTGTCCATTTTTGTTTGGTCATGGGAGCATAAGTCGCTGTGTCAAGAATTCCTGTCAATGACTTTTGCATGTCAACTGAGAAAAAGGTTAACGGCGCCGATTCATTATTCAAAACGTTCCTATTGATCTCGGGAATTTCAGATGTAATCGATGCTTCGTCAATATATGTGGGCAGCCTTCCAGCATCATAAAGTTGTTTGTACGTTGATGAATCGATAGGACGGATCATATGATATAGGAGATTTGGATTAGATGCATCTCCTAAACGTAAACCATTTTCATCAAGGAGAATTGGATAAGTATGTGTACCTATAACACCAATTTTTTCCAGAAGCATGGTTTGTAGAACACGAGCGTCAACTGTCATGCGTAAGAAACCAAGCAGGATCTGGTTGGAGTCATAGACTGGAGAAATGAAATATATATAAGCTTGTCTCGAGTTTGACTCGAATTCTACCGACGATATGTAAGAACTTCCAGTTGCAGATGCTTGTTTGAAATAATCAGTGTTGATTACAGATTTACCCATCTTACTGGAGTTTGTATCGTAAACATTAACACCATATGTATTGATTAAGCCATATCCCAAAGCGTAGGTTGATTCTTGAGTTTGAAGTGAGTTCAAGGTCGAAATGAGGTTCGCTTCTTCTATAGATCCCGCTCGGGCATTTGATGGCAATGCCATGTATGAAATAATTGCAGGAAGAGATGCTTCAGAGTTCAGTGAATTGATTGTATTTGCAAAATAGGAGTCTAGATCATTTATCACCAATTGTGTAGCATATTTCAAAGTTTCATTTGACTGTGTTTGAATCGAGTTTTGGATTGTTCTGGAGTTGATAGTTGCCAAGGTAAGTAATGGGACCAGTGATATCGTAAGAGCTGCCATCGTCAATTTGATTCTAATGTTGAAATTGATCATTCCGATGATTAGTAATCTGATGAAAATGACGATTACTAGCGCCGTTGCGATTCCAATCAGGTAGTCATAAATGGTTCCATTGATCTGAGGGAAGGGAGCCAGAGTTTGCAAGGTCAACCCGGCGAGAGCACCTATCATACCGATCCCAATGAAAATATCATTCAACCAGCCAGACCGGTTGTACGATGTGAAAAGAAAAGCCAACAAGATTGCGATAATGGCGATAGGGATACCAGAAGCGAAGGATGAATATATCGCTGAAACAAGAACCAACGCAACTTCAGTAGTGAATTCGATTGATAATAACTTGATTGTCTCAGAGGTATTCCAAACAGATGAAAGTGATAAAACACAAGTTATGGTAGTAATTGCAAAAAGACCAGAAATTACAAATAGAGTCCATTGATTTTGAATAATTGCAAGTATTAGCGAGGAAAGAAAAGCAGTCGCAAAAACTACTCCTACAATGGAAATGAAACTTTTTAAACGCTTCTCTTGCGAAACTTCAATTTCATCGGTATTTTGTGATGCTGTTGGTTGTGATCCAAACATAATTCCTCCGAAATTGCTATTCTCCAGATTTCAACTGGATTCGAACTTCATCGATTGCAAGAGTCTTGCCCAACTCTGATACCGCAGTTCGCAGGATAGTATCGATATCTGTTGAGGCACGAACCTTTGCTGAAATTTCGCTGACCAAATGCTCGCGTTCAGCTCGTTCCTGAATTTGTTCGAGCAGACGAGCATTTTCAAGCGCCAACGCCAACCGGTTTGATGCATTATTTAAAAGATCGACCATGTCAGCTGGAACTGTTTTTCCCCTGGTTTTTATGTTCATTACACCCAATGTTTGATTTCTTAATGTAATGGGGATGGCAACTTCAGATTCAACATCCTCGGTATTCTCAGATGATTCTGGAGTCGTGATGATTGGTTCACCCCGCAATAACGCATCTTCAGCGGTCTCAGACTTTTGGAAATCTGTACCCAAGGTATCTTGTTTGTAGACATAACTCAGTTGCTTTTTTGAACCTTTGAGATGAGCTTGCCATAACCCTCGGGTGTAAGAACGATAACCTTCTTCGAGATCAGAGACCTTTTGCTTGAGTAGTTGAATTTGCATGATTTTGTCGATTGCGGTAGCCAGTTGATCGGATATCGATTGGATAACGTCAACATCCTCTTCAGAAAATGCATTAATCTGATCAGACTGGATATCTAATGCTCCCAAAATCCGATCTCCAACTCGCAACGGAACGGCCATTTCAGAACGTGTGTTGGGTAAAGCTGGATTTAATAGATGAACCGAATCTTCCGCAACGTCAAATGCGATACGAGGTTCTCCACGGGAAATTACAAATCCAACTATCCCTTCTTCGCGAATACGAATTCGGTGTTTCCTTTCCAACATCAATCTTCCTGCTTCACCTGTGGCAGCACGGAGGATGGCATTCTCATTTCGATCATCGGAAAGGAATATTCCAGCATGGTAGTATCCCAATTGCGATCGTATAAGTTCAACAGAATCGTGCAATAATTTGTCGAGGTCCGATTCCGTTGAAAGCTCACGAGAGATCTGCCTGGTGGTGACCAGTCTGGATTTTCTTCGATCGGACATTTTTTCAAAATCGTTTAGACGCTCAGAGAGGTTCTGATTCACTATGCTTAATTCTTCATTTTCTTTTCCAGTCACAGAGATCAAATTTTGTAAAGATTGGAAAAATTTTGAAAATGTAATTGAAAGCAAGAACACAATATAAAGAAAATTGACACAAACCGAAATCCAAAAGATTAAGGAATTACTTTCAATAATAAAATCACCCGTGTTGATCACTCCGCGGTTGATTAAATATCCAATTATTGAAATAACAACCGCAATGGTAGAAAGGGGAAATATCCAGAAATATCCCGATTCCAGAATGGCGATAATAAGCACACTAATTAAAAAGTATAAAAGGCTATTTGCATTCAATCCCGATTGGATCATACTAACGAGGCCAACGGTCAAATAACCGACACTGATCATTGAGACACGTACGTGATAAGGTATATTTCTTACAAGAGTGATAAGAAACATCAGTGAGTATGCAATTACGATTACGACAACTCTGAAATAATTGAGTGATTGAATCGCACCATAAAGATTAATGAAGAATAAAATCGTTGCCAGAATCAAACTGCCATTCAAGATATTTTGAAGAAGCAAGTTTTTCTCAGCAATTAATTCTTTGGATTCGGGTTGCTCGATTGTCTGGTCAAAGGACAAATCTGAGGGTTCTTTTAAATTCATTTTTGCCTCACCGATTTATCTAGAGTTGGCTTTATATTCATTTCTTCAGGTGGAATCAGCGATATTGATGCTTCAGATACTAAAGGAAGCTTACCAAACTCGATAACAGCCGACTTTAAAATTTCTTCAATGGTTAAGGCACGCGAGAATTGACTGGACAAGTCATTCAATTTCTGCTCCTTGGCAGCAGCTCTTTGGGTCTCTTCCAACAAACGAGCATTCTCCAGAGCGGATGAAGTCTGATCAGAAACTGCTTTTAAGAATTCAAGCTGCGATTGTGACAACTCGTCGCTGGTAACTTCAAGATTGATCTCACCGATTACCTCATCACGAAGTAATAGCGGAACATTTATTGTTTTGATTTCACTTTGAGATGCAGGTACTTCAGGATTCTCAAACGAGTATTTCAGATCGCCATAATTGGCAATTGTTTCACCCCATGCTTGTTGAACATAAGCCTTGTTTAGCACCCGGATATCCTCAAGAGCTTTTTGAGTCACCTGGAATGAGTTATCGTTTTCTAGCGCGATTGCCAGACTATCTGCAATGGTCTGAAGCACAAGGATGTCGTTTTCATCAAACGCGTTTGGTTTATCAGACTGAATGGTCATGGCTCCGTAAAGGTTCTTCTGAGAAGCGAGCGGAAGCGCCAGTTCCGATTTTGTATCAGGTAGAAGGGGATTATCGAACCGGACAGCTTCTGCGCCGGTATCCAAAGCGATCCTGGGTTTTCTGGTTTGTGTGGTCCAACCAATCATTGAATATCCACCAACAGCCAGGCGGTGCCGGTTCGCAACCATTTTTCGACCTGCTTCGCCTGTACCATACTGGAGGACTGCGAACTCTTTTTGCTCATCGACCAGAAACACACCAACGTAATAAAGATCAAATCGTTCCTTAACTGAATCTGCAACTTGCCGGATCAATGATGCTGGATCGAGAATCGCAGAGATCGTTCGGTTAATCTCGGCAGCCGTTCGAAGTTGATTAACGCGTCGTTCGAGGATTTGATTTTGGTTTCTGAATTCAAGCTCGAGATTGTCTTTTTCCGATTGGATTGCAAGGTTTTGCCTGTAAATTGATAGGTATTTGTTTTTCAACGAGCTGATAACAAAATTAACAGTAAATCCAGCTAGAAGCAAAATTAAGAGATCGATAGCTAGAGAGTTAAGTGAAGACGAAAGCCCCGTACCTTTAATAATATTTGTCAGACGTAGAGTAGCCCAAAACAGTAATGTTGTTATGCTAATAAAGAATCCGATACGAGTTGGCCTTTGGTAAAGCAATGTTGTGCAAAGGAAAGAGAATACAAGAAGTAGGATCAGCGAAATTCCCGTCCAACCGTTTTGAAAGTAAATAAAATTAGAAAAGATAAAAACGATAATCAGTGCAATGATTGAGCGTACCCAATAACCAATTCTTCTTAGCAAAAAGAAGGTGGCGCAAATAATAAACAGCCCAAGAAAACCGGAAACATTCGACCAATTTCCCGTATTTATTGCTGTAGATAAAAATAACAAAACGAATACTAATCCAAACCCTGCCGCAGCCAGAAACAAGGATTGAAGAATTCTCTCCTGCCAAACTTTCAGTTGATCATTCTTGTCCAGTTGGTCTGGAATCGTCAGCGGAAATAATGACCGAAGGTAATGCATCATGATTCCTTCTCCTGTTTGTTCTCTTCCAAGACAGTAGGCGCAATGTGTATAGACGCTCTGGAAATTTTCAAGGCTGTACAGATTTCTGAGACAGAGGTCTGCATGATTGTCTCGATATCAATAGATCTTCTGATTTTGTTAGTGACTTCAAAGAGTTTTTGTTGTCGATCAATTTGTTCGCGAACCTGATCCAATAATCGTATGTTAGAAATAATTGAAGCGATATTGTCAGCAAGTGTGGTAACAAATTCCTGGTCTGCTTCATCGAAAAATGCCAGGTCTGTGCTTTCAATATTAATTACACCCAAAATTGTATCGGCAAAAATAACCGGTACAGCCAAAATGGAATTCGTGTCAAATCCGAGCGGGCGATATGAGTGATCTGATTGAGCATCATCAACTCGAATTGGTTTATGGTTTTGAGCGACAGTACCGATCACGCCTTGCCCAAATTGCACTCGACGAGTGGTCATTTCAGGATTTGGATACCCTGCAGATGCTCTGGCAAGTAATAGATTATTCTCATCAATACCGAAGTAAGTAATTTTCGCAGCAGGTATCGATTGGTGCAAAATTTCAATAGCATTGTGAATAGCATCATCTATTGTCAGGTTTTGTACGTTCCCCGCGGTGATTTGATGAAGCATTCGGTAACGAGATAGACTTTGATCGGTGTGAGTATAGAGGTCTGCGTTTTGAATAGCTACCGCGATCTGGTCTGCTAGTACCTGTAAGATATTAATATCTTCTTGCGTGAAGGCATCAATTTCTTTAGACTGTACGTCAAGCGCACCAAGTACCCTATCCGCAATCTTTAGTGGAATTGCCAACTCGGATCGGGTATCGGGAAGCAAAGGGTTAGCAAAGTAATTTTCTTCACGAGTTACATCACCGACAACAACTGGAGTTCCTTTCCCAGTGGCCTGACCCACAATGGATGATGATCCTACCGCTAGTTTATGGCCAGCGTTTTTCATCTGAGCACCAGCTTCGCCGGTAGATTCGCGGAGAACAGCATTTTTTCCTAATGGATCGATCAAGAAGATTGATGCATGATAAAAGCCGAACCTTGAACGAATCAAATCCACAAGCTTTGCCAGAGTGACTTGAACATCCAACGATCCAGCTGTAGATTCCCGTGCAATTTCTGATGCAGTTTGCAATTGATCTGCTCGGTGTTTTGCAAGCTGTTCGACTTTTTTCTGTTCAGTAATATCGGTGGAGATCGTCAACAAACCGTAAAGCTCACCCTGTCGGTTCATTAACGGTAATTTATTTGAAAGCATGGATTCATTAACCCCTGAGCGTGTTACCCAGGTCTCAAACTTATTAAGAACAGGGATCTGAGAGGAAATAATTTCAGCATCAACATTAAGTTCGGATTCTCTATTCTCAAGGACGTAGTTGTAGTCATCTTTCTTTCCTATAAGATCGCGAGGATCTTGCAAACCCAGGAATTTCGCCATGGATTTGCTGACTCGTATGAATTCGTTATTCTTGCCTTTGAATACAATACGATCTTCAATGTTCTCAAGGAGAGAATCCAACAGGAATTTCTCATTTTCAAACAAATTCATTGTCTCAGACAATCGATTTTGAACTAAGTTATTTGAGATTGCCAACGTCATTTGAGCAGCAAGGAGAGCAAAAACCTTTAGGTGAGATTCTGAGAATGCGTTGGCATTTTCAGGATCAAAGAAAGCAACAGCACCAATCGTCGATCCACCAATAAGCAATGGAAACCCTGCCCATGATCTGACAGGTCTCTGGAAAGAAGGAGAATCAATTCCATAAATATTTGTTACTGCCGCATCGGAGATAATTTGGTTTTCCTTACTGCGAATTAAACCAGAAACAAGGTCATTCGAATAATCATATTCGTCAATGGTTACTTGTTCGTGATCGTTGAAATAAGGAATTTTTAAGCGGCCATGATCTTCATCATTTATAGCGACACAGAATCCGATATTGTCGCCCATTTGCTCCCTGACTTTGGCGTGAATATCTGAACATAGATCGAGAACATTCAAATTTTCAGTGCTGATTCTTGCGACCGAATTGATTGTGGAAAATTCGTTATGTGAAATTTCCAGTTGTTTTGAAAGATGAAATCTCTCCAACGCCACGCCCAAAATATCCGCAAAAACTTCATAAGGTTGTACTCTTTGGGATGTAATCGGAGTATCTTCGCGTGAGCCGATCACTAAAACATGTTTTAGCTCTTGGCCCTCGTATACAGGGATATTTGCAATTGATGAGCAACCACGACGACCAAAATAAGGGGTTAACTGGCTAAATTCAGACAAGATCTGAAAATTGGTGACAATTTGTGGGCTCTCTGTTCTTAGCAATTGCAAAGCGTCAGCGAATGGAATCGTAATATCAATTAGGGATTTATCAGAAGGGGAAGATTTAGAATCGGCAATGTACTTAATAACCGCATTTGATCCTTCGATGTCAAGTAAGAAACTGGCAAAATTGGTATCAGCAAAAATTGTTGAAATTTGTTCATATATTGAGGATTCGTCAGGTGACTGCGCAATTTTACTGCTCGCATTGTATAAGACCGCAGTTCCTTGTAAGTTAATTTGGGTGGTTTCAAGTAGTTCGATGTTCTTAAGACCATTGGCAATTTGGTCAGCAAGAGTATTGAAAGTTGGTACAGATTCAACGTCGAAGCCATTTAGTGTATCGCTTTGAATATTCAAGACGCCATAAAGTTGATCACCAATTTTTATTGGAACACAGATTTCAGATTGCGCTCCAATAAAATGAAGACCTTCTTTTAGACGGAGGGTTTCGTTGGCGATATCCTGAGAAATACGTGACTGGTCATTATTCGCAACCCAACCAACAAGCGAGTTATTATCGAGGGGGATTTGCATCCCGTTTTGGGGCATTTCAACAGTTAAATTTCCAAAATTTTCAGTCAGCGTAAGTGTTTTTCTGATTTGGTCAGCAGTAAAAATCGCAGCATAAGGAACTGAAAATTTTTCGACGATTGCCTGGACAACTTTACGCAAGATCTCTGAACGGCGAGTTGATGAAATAGCTTCCTGTCCTATTTCATTGGCTAACTGGATTTGCTTGGTCCTCTCAGCGACTTTAGATTCCAATGATTGATAAAACTCGGAAAGTTGATCAACCATATAGTTAAACGAAAAGCCCAGCATACCAATCTCATCACGACGATTCACATTTACACGTTGAGTAAAATCACCACCCGCAAACTGCCGTGCTTTTCCAGACAATTGAACCAGTGGCTGGGAAATCGAACGCCCAAATATTGCTGCGATTAAAGCAGCTAATATAAACGCAATACCAAGAATTAACAAAACATAATTTCGGAAACTCTCAAGAGGTGATGTTTCAAGATATTGAGGAACTTCAATCACATAATAAGCATTTGTGGCTGAAAGCGGTTTAATGTATGAAATTACATCAACGCGGGTATAGCTCTTATAAGTGAATTCTTGGCCAGTACCACTATTCTTCGCGTATGATCTTATCCTTGCTTTTTCACTATCGCTAACCTTTGCATCTACCATTGTGCCAGAAACTGAACTGACAGATGCAATTCCGTTATCTGATGTTAAAAAATAGGCATTGGCTGTATTGTATGTTTTCGTGGGAGTCGTTAACATTGAATTTAAATTGGTGGAGGTTGTGAAAACAACGATGGAAAGTGAGGGTAGACCTTTTCCAATACCAGTCATTTTTAAAGTTGTAACCAATACCAAGTTGTTCTTAAACAAACCACTCGGGTTATAGAGTAGGGCGGTTTGATTGGTGTTCATGATGCTCTTCATTGATGATTGGTCGGAGACTATACTTGTGCCAATGCGATCTGAATTGGAAGATGCATAGACATAACCAGTATCAGTAGAGACAATGGATACCTCAGTGGATTCAGTCACAGATGGATTCGCTGAGAGTTTAGTCAGATATTCGTTTACAATATTTTTCGCAGTTTCATCATTGGAAGCTAAAATACCAAATTGATCGGATGCCAAATAGAAATTTATGGAGTTCTCATTGTTTACATTATTGGCAATAGCGCCATTTGTTGCCACCATTTGGTCAATCTGCTGAGCATAATATGCAGAAAAAGTAGATAATTGAGTAGAGAATGAATTTTTGATTGTGGTTTGATAACGTATATAGCTCGCGGTAGCGATGATAGCGGCAGGGATTAACGCTACCAGGATGAATTGGAGCACAAGGGTCCGAGCAAGACTACCTCTGAATGGTGTAGGTTTTCTTCGCGGAACGGAGACGGTTGTTTGATCGCTCATTATGACTCCTTAGTTGTATTCCCAAACACTTTGCCCTGCTAAAACACGCTTGATCTGTTCCGGAAAACGATCGGGATCCAAAGGTTTACCGATGAAACCATCAAAACCAGCCATTTTCGCTGCTTTCATTTGGTCAACACCAGTTACAGCGGTGACAGCGACGATTGGAATCCCAGAAAACTGGCCTGATTGGCGAAGTTTTCTCATGGCTCCATATCCATCTTCATACGGAAGACGAATATCCATAAGAACTAGGTCAATATGTGAAATGGTGTTGGCAAACTCAACGACCTCAAAACCTGAGGTTTTCCATTCACATTGCACGCCAAGAGAATCCAGTAAACGTGCTATTAATTTAAAATTTCCAACATTATCTTCAACCACAAGAATGACACATTTGCGAACAGAATCAGATTTACCAATGCCTTCTGACTTATCATCGAATTCAAACGTACCAGGTAGAGAAAAATTGAGCGTTGAGATCATCATTTTAGTTATTTGCCGGGTATTTACCGATATTGCCTTCTAGAAAATAGTGAATTTCATCCAAAAATGTATCAATATTGATCGGTTTTTCAATATATCCATCACAGCCAGCTCGCAACGATTTTTCGCGATCACCGCGCATAGCGTTCGCGGTTATGGCGATGATCGGGATTTGTTTGATTCCAGGTACAGTTTTTAATTTCGCTGTTAATGTATATCCATCAACATCTGGCATATTGATATCCATCAATATAAGATCAGGCCGATTAGAGCGTAACTGGGAGATTGCTTGAAAAGCATTCTCTGCTTCGATAACGTCATAATCTGCGGCTTGTAACAACCTTCTTACAAGGATTCGATTTTCAAAATTATCTTCGATGTGTAAGATCTTTTTTGTTTCATTCATATACAAACCTGCCATTTTCAAAGCAAGCTAAGATACTTGTCAGAAACAAGATGCAACTTCCATTCCTAGGTAATATGTTTATACACCAGAAAGGAAAAAAAAGATTACTTTTTTTACTTACACTAATGAAAGGTGGATACTGCTGAGGGAGGGAAAATTGAGCGGGTGATGGGATTCGAACCCACGAATCTCACCTTGGGAAGGTGATGCCTTACCACTTGGCCACACCCGCATGTTTAGCGATTATAGCGTCCACTAGGATCAGTGTCAAGAAAGTCGACTGATGAATGCAGTTATTGAGGTTTATAGAATTATGGAGAAAAGTCTTGACATTTTCCGTATGGTATAATTTTTTGGATATTTTTATCACAATAGTTAGGAGCGTCATTTGACAGCCAATCCTTTCAGTTGGTTGATGGGACTTTTCTCATTAGACATCGGCATTGATCTTGGGACTGCGAACACACTCGTTTATGTTCGTGGCAAAGGGATCGTCATCAATGAACCGTCATGGGTAGTGGTTAATAAACGAACACATGAGGTTATTCGCGTTGGTTCAGCCGCCAAAGAAATGGTTGGCAGAACGCCTGTTAATTTCGTTTCCATACGACCATTGAGAGATGGCGTAATCTCTGAATTTGAGATAACGAAAGCGATGCTTGAGTATTTTATCAACGGGGTGCACCAGCAAACGATAGTTACACTACCTGCACCTCGAGTTGCTATTGGAATACCATCTGGAGCAACTGCCGTAGAACGGCGTGCAGTATACGACGCAGCGATGGCTGCAGGAGCACGTGAGGTTCAACTTGTAGAAGAGCCCCGAGCCGCTGCTATCGGTGCAGGACTACCGGTAAATGAAGTCAAAGGTTCGATGATTGTCGATATTGGTGGGGGTACCACTGAATTGGCTGTGATCTCCATGGGTGGTATCGTTGTTTCGAGATCTCTTCGAGTGGCAGGCGATGAACTCGATGAAGATATCATTCAATACATTCGAAAAAAATATAACTTATTGATCGGTGAACGCATGGCAGAATCAATCAAGCTATCTATTGGTTCTGCGTATCCTCTGCAGACTGAATTAACGGCAACAGCACGCGGGCGAAACCTGATCACTGGATTACCTGGATCAATAGAAGTATCTTCGATCGAAATCCGCGATGCTATGTCGAATTCAATTCAAGTAATCATTGATACTATCAGGGACGCCTTGGATGAGGTTCCACCAGAGATTGTCTCTGACTTATTGGATTCGGGTATTTGTCTGGCGGGAGGAGGATCCCAAATTTTAGGCTTAGTTCCTAGGTTAAAAGACGAGCTTAATCTACATGTCTGGATTGCTGATGATCCAATGACCTGCGTAGCTAGAGGAGCCGGCATGGTTCTAGAAAACCCAGATGAATACGAAAGGTTTATTAGTGATTCAGAACGTATTCATGGCTAGTGGCTCTCCTACTGTATAAGATATGAAGAAACTCTCTCCAAGAAGCTGGTTGATCATGGCGATTGCGGTTGCCGCTGTGGGGATTATATTACTCGCGTTAAGTGGCTATTTAAGCTTAATTCTGGGTAAGGCAGCTTCTCCATTTATTTCAGTTCAGTCTTGGATTTCGACACGTTACACTGCAATATATAACTTCTTCACAATCCCACGAGACGTTACTGTACTTCGACAGCAGAACGAAGCACTTAAAAATGAAGTATCTCTGCTGGAATCTCAGATTCTGGAATTGCAACAGCAACTCAGTGAAACGAAGATTCTTTATGCGCTGTTGGATTATGCTAGAACCGAACCTGAAAATAAATATGTCGCAGCATCAGTGATTGGGCGTGACCCAAGTCCATTTTTGAGTTATATCATCATCGATCACGGGTCAGACGATGGCATACTTTATGGAATGCCAGTCGTAACACAACAAGGTTTGGTAGGAAAAGTCGTGGCAGTGACAGCGACCGCAGCAAGAGTTCAATTAATCACAGACGCGAACTCCAACGTGAATATTAAGTTAAAGAACGCAGGAGTTGCAGGACAAGCAGCTGGATCAGTAACTGGAGATATGTCATTAGAGATGGTAAGTACGAGCGCGCAACTTACAGAAGGCGATCTTGTTCTTACCAGTGGTTTGGGTGGCTCGTATCCCTCGGATATTGTTATTGGTCAGATACTCTCACCTACTAAAAGTGAGAATGATCTCTATTACACTGCTGTCATCCAACCTTCAGTCGATTTTTCAAATCTCGAAGCAGTGTTGGTGATCACAAATTTCAAGCCACTGGATATCACTCCACTGACAGATTAACATGGCAGAGCTACTCAATTATCCGATTCTCATCTTGATTTTGATAATTCAAATGACTATCGGGCGAAATGTTCAACTGATCGGGGGAGCAGCAGATTTTATCCTGTTATGGCTCATTTGTTGGGGTCTACAAAAGCAGGGTAAGAATGTATGGTATGGAGCAATTTTTTCTGGTTTGATCCTGAGTTTTGCATCCGCTATACCATGGTATGCATCGGTGTTTGAATGTTTGCTGGCTGCAGGATTGAGCCGTTTTTTTAGTAAAAGATCCTGGCAAAATCCTCTGATTGCGTTATTCATTGTGACTTTTATTTCAGCGGTCGTATCAAATTTTGCAGTATTTGTTTCTTTACGAATCTCAGGTAGCAATTTGATATGGAAAACTTCACTAATCCATGTGATAGTGCCTTCTGTTTTCTTGGATTTGTTACTTGCCTTACCCATTTACATCATCGTCCACGATATGTCACGATGGGTTTATAAAAAGAGGATGAGTGATGAATAGGAACGATGGTATCGGTAGCAATCAGCAAAAGACGCGGTATAACGTTTTCTACCTGTTGATTGCATTATTATTTGGTTTTTATTGTATAAAATCATTTGTTTATCAGGTTTTCCAATATGATGATTACCTGGCAGTAGCTGACGAAAACCGGACAAAGCAGATCAGTGAGCAGACCCAAAGGGGACTGATAAAGGACCGTAATGGGTACATCCTGGCCAGCAATGTGCCATCTTATGATGTGGCTATTGTCCCAGCTGAATTGCCAAGTGACACTGGTTCTACAGAAGAGATTTATCGGCAGCTTTCCAGTCTGATCGGAATCCCTGTCAGTAATGGGCCGTTGACTGACGAGACAGCAAAGCTGTTCACACCATGCCAGACAGATTTTGGAATTAAAGAGATTGTGGAAATTGGGGATACAAACTCACCATATCAGCCTGTAAAGATTAAATGCAACATCACGGAAGAACAGGCGATGATCATCAGTGAAAAGTCCGATGAATGGCCAGGAGTTGAGGTAGCGGTTTCGCAAATCAGAAATTATCCAACTGATTCATTAACTTCCGACGTGGTGGGTTTTCTCGGCCCAATTACCGCAGAAAACAAAACCGAATATGAAAATTCGGGATTCGTCGCTGGTACTGATAAAGTTGGATTTTCGGGAGTTGAGCTTTCACTGGATAAATACTTGATTGGGAGAAATGGTTCACGAGTAATAGAAGTGGATAATGCCGGCAAGGAAATTCGAAATCTCGAAACACCAGTTGATCCAATTCCCGGTTATAACATCGTTTTGACAATTGATACCCGGCTTCAACAAGCAGCTCAGACAGCTCTCGTAAATGAAATGGATTATTGGAATACATACCTGGGAAAAATTAAATCACAGAATGGGGCTGTGATCGCGATGAATCCCAAGACAGGCGAAGTTCTTGCCCTGGTTTCCTATCCGAGTTATGAAAACCAACGTATGACCAGGGAGATTCCCTATTATTACTATAATCAGTTAAACAAGGATCCTTTAAAACCTCTTTTCAATCACGCAATTTCAGCAGAACATCCCCCCGGCTCTGTTTACAAATTAGCCGCCGCGATCGGCGCATTAAACGAGGGAGTCGTTACTCCTGAACAGATTATTGCATGCCCAGGGTCAATTACTGTTGTGCAGAAGTATTCTGAGAATGACCCAGGGTCGACAAAGGAATATGCTAGTTACGATAGAAATGGGCATGGCACCTGTGATTTTCTAAAAGGCGTAGCGCTTTCGGATGACGTCTATTTTTATAAAATCGGTGGGGGATACGAAGACGAGGTTCCTAATGGTGGCTTGGGTGCCTGGCGTCTGGCTGAGTATGCACGGGCTTTAGGTTATGGTAAACCTTCCGGGATTGAGCTTGAAGGTGAAGCATCCGGATTGGTTCCTGACCCTGATTGGAAAAGAATAAATCAAGCTGAGAGTTGGGCTACCGGTGACACTTACATCGACACAATCGGACAGGGATATGTCCTTGCGACACCCATCCAGGTGCTGGAATCCATGGCAATTGTGGCAAATGACGGGAAATACATGAAACCGACCTTGATTAAAGAGATCACCGATCAGAATGGGAACGTGATCAAGGCTTTTGAGCCTACTTTGATTTGGGATATCACTCAAGATCCTGTGATCAATGTTCTTGATGAAAATGGTGATCCTACAGGTGAGAAGAAAGTCGTTGAATCATGGGTGATAGAGAAACTTCAAGAAGGACTACGCGAAGTAGTTGTTAGCGGTACAGCAAAAACGCCATTTAAAGATCTGGATATTCCTTCAGCAGGGAAAACTGGGACGGCAGAGTACTGTGACAATGTAGCTCAGGCGAAAGGTTTGTGTATCCCTGAAAGTTGGCCAACCCATTCGTGGTATGTGGGTTATGCTCCTTATGAAGACCCTGAAATTGTTGTGGTGGCCTTTGTTTACAACGGTGGTGAAGGTGCTAGCGTTGCTGCACCGATTGTGGAGCAGGTGATGGCAGCATACTTTGAGCTCAAGGCTGCAGATGTTTCAAATGGTAATTCAAACTGGTGAAATCAGGTGTAGAAGATCTAGATGGATGAACGAGTCACTATTAAGGGTATAGGCGATGGCCTAGTTGTTTCTTTCAAGAGCACAATTTGGAAAGATATGCAATCCGATCTGATTGAAAGGATCGAGAGTAATACTTCCTTTTTTGATAAAGCCAGAATCGCGTTAGAAGTAGGTGATGCCACAATTAAAGCGGCTGAAATGGGAAAGCTCAGAGAAATGCTTTCTAAGAAGGAGATCATACTCTGGGCCGTTTTAAGCACTTCTGATACAACCATTAATTCGGCACAGCTTTTGGGGATTCAGACCCAACTTGGGCTGAAAATGGGAAAATCTAAAGAGAATAGTTCTACATCATTTGATGGAGAGGCTGCCGTCTGGGTGGAGAGAACGCTACGCGCTGGTTATCGCATTGAAACTCGCAGCCATGTAATCCTAATGGGTGATCTAAACCCAGGTGCTGAGATTGTTAGCGGGGGTAGTGTTTTTATCTGGGGCAAGGCATGCGGAGCCATCCACGCTGGCGCAGATGGGGATCGATCAGCGAAAGTGTATGCGCTTGATATGAAACCGACGCAATTACGGATCGCAGATATCACAGCCGCTCCATTTGCAGGTAAAATAAAAAATCAACCTGAAGTTGCCTGTATCAATGGCGATCAGGTAATAATTAATTGCTGGTCATCACGGAAACATTTTTGAGGAGAAGCATGGGCGCGAATGTAATCACGATCACTTCCGGAAAAGGCGGGGTAGGGAAAACCACAACTACAGCTAACCTCGCGGTTGCGCTGGCGAATGCAGGCGATAAGGTGGTTTGTATCGATGGTGATATCGGTTTGAGAAATCTGGATGTGGTATTGGGATTGGAAAACCGAATTGTGTACGATCTGGTGGATGTTATTGAAGGACGTTGTCGCTTGAGGCAGGCGATGATCCGAGACAAACGTCTGGAGGAGCTTTATTTGATTCCTGCAGCCCAAACTCGTGATAAATCCGCAGTTTCACCAAGTGAT
The DNA here is from genome assembly GCA_034430175.1 of Anaerolineaceae bacterium. GTDB lineage: Bacteria > Chloroflexota > Anaerolineae > Anaerolineales > Anaerolineaceae > UBA6107. Next base: position 40,067 of record DAOUFI010000025.1, read on the forward strand.
ATGGTGAAACTTTGCGACGAGCTGAGAAGTGAGGTTGATTGGGTTTTAATCGATTCGCCTGCTGGCATTGAGAGAGGTTTCCGTAACACCATCGCCCCAGCGGATTCAGTTTTGGTGGTTACAAATCCAGAAGTCTCTGCAGTACGAGATGCGGACCGAATCATTGGCTTGGTTGAAGCTGAAGAAAAGGGACCAGCAAGGTTGATTATCAATCGAGTCAATCCCGCGCTGACAAAACGAGGAGATATGCTCTCAGCTGATGATGTAGTGGAACTTCTTGCCATTAAGTTAATCGGTGTAATTCCTGATGATGAAAATGTTATCATCAGCACAAATCGAGGTCAGCCGGTTGCTTTCGACCCAAAATCAAAGTCGGGACAGGCTTTTACAAATATTGCATCACGTTTAAAAGGAGATGAAGTTCCTTTCTTAGATTTTGATGGCAAAGATGATTTCTTCGCACGTTTGTTTCGTGCGAATTAGGAGGGGTAGTCAATGTCTGATTGGGTGAAACAGATTACGAGCAACAAAAAACAGAGCGCGTCGGATGCAAAGGAAAGGTTGAAATTGGTCTTGATACACGATAGAACTGAAATGACGCCGTCTGAAATGGAGACACTCAAAAATGAGTTACTTGAGGTGATTTCAAGACATGTTGAAATCGACACGACGGCGGTTCGTATCACTATGAACCAGGATGGAAGAGAACAACGACTGACGGCAGATATTCCTTTGAAGTCTGCTCGAAGACGTGGAATTGGATAACAATGTTCAAGCGTGAAACCTGGCGGCATTTTGATTTCTGGCTACTCGGAACAGTATTGCTCCTGAGTATTTTTGGCGTGGTCATGATCAGATCTGCTGTGGCTGGGAATGTAACGCTCGCGGGTTATGCGAAACGGCAGTCGATTTTCTTGATTGTTGGTTTGGTCATTCTCTTTGGTGTAACACTTGTCGATTATCGGTACTGGAAAAATTTCTCGAGGCCGTTATATTTCATAACGATATTTTTCCTGCTCGTCATTCTCGTGATGGGTCAGGTGAGCTTTGGAGCCCAGCGTTGGCTTGATGTTGGATTCGCGACCGTGCAACCAGCAGAGATTGCCAAGATCGCGATCATTCTTGTTCTTGCGCAATTTTTTGAAAAGACTGCCAAAGATGAAAGGAATATCAAGTGGCTGCTCAAGAGTCTGGTGATTGTGGTGGGATTAGTCATTTGGATCCTGCTGCAACCAAACCTAAGTACGTCCATTTTGATTTTCGTTCTCTGGTTTTCAATGATCTGGATCAATGGATTACCTATCAAGTACATTTTTGGTTTTGGTCTGGGAGGGATAGGTCTTTTCGCGGCAGCTTTCCCATTGCTTGAACCATATCAACAACAACGAATCACAGCATTTCTATTCCCTGATCAAAATGCTACGCATGGTAATGCATATAATGTGCAACAGGCTCTGGTTTCGATTGGTTCGGGAGGTTTATTTGGTCAAGGATATGGGCATGGCACCCAAGTACAATTACGATTCTTACAGGTGAGGCAAACTGATTATATTTTCTCTGCGATGGCAAATGAATTTGGTTTTGTAGGAATCGTGGTTGTTTTGGGATTACTTGCATTCGTGATTATTCGATGTCTTCGGGCGGCAAAATTAGCCAGTGATGTTTATGGTTCAATGATTGCTTATGGATTTGCGACATTGATCTTTTTCCAAACTATCGTGAATGTTGGTGTAAACTTGAATGTAATTCCAGTAACTGGTTTGACATTACCTTTTATCAGTTATGGCGGTAGTTCACTGATGTCTCTGCTCATCGGTATTGGATTTGTTGAAAGCGTTATCCTGCGTAGGAAAACATATAACATTTAGAGGACTTATGGGAAATTCTGATCTTCCGGCTCGTGTAAGATTCGCGCCATCTCCAACAGGGCATGTTCATCTCGGTAGTGCGCGAACAGCACTTTATGATTATTTATTGGCGAAACAGACGGGGGGGCAATTCATTCTGAGAATTGAAGACACCGATACAAAACGGTTTGTTCCGGGTGCTGAGAATGAATTGATTGAAGGTTTGAAATGGCTGGGTATTGATTGGGATGAGGGACCTGATAAGGGTGGGCCATATGGTCCATACCGCCAAAGCGAACGTAAAGAGATTTACCAGAAGTATGCCCAGCAGTTGATCGATTCTGATAAAGCTTTTTATTGTTTTTGCTCACCTGATCATCTGGCGCGGGTTCGTGAAGACCAGCAAAAGAGAAAACTACCGCCACATTATGATGGCACTTGCCGGAATTTATCAAAGGAAGAAGCGCAAAAAAGGATCGCATGCGGCGAGAAATTTGTGATTCGTTTTAAGACTCCAAAAGAAGGAACTACAACTGTTCACGATCACCTTCGTGGGGATATTACCGTAGAAAACTCAACGCTGGATGATTATATCCTGGTCAAATCTGATGGTCTGGCTCTTTATCATCTCGCTGCCATGGTAGACGATCACTTGATGAAGATCACACATGTTATCCGTGGCTCAGAATGGTTGCCAACCTTCCCACTACATTCGTTGCTTTACAAGGCTTTTGGATGGGAAGAACCTGTCTTCATTCATTTGTCATTATTCCTAAAACCCAGTGGTAAGGGAAAGATGAGCAAGCGTGAATCAGCTGAGTTGATCAAGGATGGCTACTCGATCTTCATCCGCGAGCTCAAAGATCTCGGTTATTTACCTGAAGCAGTAATTAACTGGATTGCTTTAATGGGGTGGAGTTACGATGACCATACTGAATTTTTCACAATGAAAGATCTTGAAGAAAAGTTTAGCATCGATCACCTGAACCCGTCTCCAGCGGCGATCAACTTTACTAAATTCGATCACTTCAATGGATTGCATATCCGAGCACTTAGTGATGAAGATTTGGCAAGAAGAATTGAACCTTTCTTTGCAAGTGCGGGTTATAAAACTGATACAGAAAAGCTCACTAAGATCGCTCCGCTTATCAAGGAGAGAATTGCAACCTTAGATGAAGCTGTAGACATGGCGGGTTTTTTCTTCAAAGATGAAGTTGAACCAACTGTTGAGGATTTGATTCAAAAAGGATTAACACAGGAACAAACTCTGACAATCGCTCGCGAAATACAGGGCCTGTTAGAAAAATTTCAGACAGTTGAATTGGATGTTGTGGAACCACCGATGCGAGAGCTGGTACAGAAATTAGGATATTCTGTTGGGCAGGTATTTGGTGTACTTCGTGTAGCTGTCACTGGCCAGCGTGTCAGTCCACCCCTTTTCGAGAGCATGGAAATTATTGGTAGAGAGAAGGTAATACAGAGGGTGAAAAGGGCGATACAGCTTTTATTGTAGTAAATCGCAAGAGCCCCTCAAAAAGAAGGGCTCTTTTTTTATTGCCAATTTTGATATTTCGGCTAAAATTGGAAGATTCTGGAGGAGAAAGATGGAACGACCTTCATTTCAAACAATTGACGGAAAAGTAATTCTTTGGCTTAGAGATCGTATTTGTGAAACGCCGGAAGAACTTTTGGCGAGCGATCAATTTCGCCGAATTCTAGACCATTACATCCATACCTTAAAAAGACGCAACTCCAGTCTTCTTAAAATTTTTGGCAAGGAAGAAATCGATACGCACGATGTGCAGATATTGAACGAGGCATTAACTTATTTATTCCGCCTTCCAGCAAATCTAGTAATGAAAGTGGTCGATCAGTCTGATCCATTTTTCGCGAATCCTCAATTACTGAATAGTTTTGTCGAAGAGTTATACAACTATTGGAGGCACTTCCAACGCCTGATCATAAGTGATTCAAATGGTGAAGGGTTTTCTGACAGGCCATACCGTACTTTTAATCGCACCATCGAGCATCTGACTACGCTGGTGAGGAATACCTATCGCGAAATCCAGGCAAATATCACTGGCGATTATCCACGTATCTATCGTCAAGTGAGTGCCGGCGCGGAGATTGCCGCGATCACTGAGCAAGTAAATTTAAAAAATCCATTTTCGGTTCGAGAAGCCACCTCCGAGATCGCTTGTATTCGGCAGGTCTTAATCTATCCACCACTTATCTTTCAGACCACATCCAATAAAAGAAGTGGATTCTTCGAAAGAGTTGAAGAAAATCCCATTGCGTCTTTGAGGTTGAACCCCAGAGAATGGTTGTGTTACCCAGCCAAGATTGGAGATTTGCTGGTTGCAATTTACTTCTCTCTGGATCTCTTTGAGACGAGTTTTGCTTTGTGCAACCTCTTTGAATTAGCGAATGACACTGACTTAAAGAAGCCAGTTGACGCAGTGTTATTCTTTGGCGCTCCCGCAAATCAAATAGAAAAGGCATTGCGTAAAAAGACTTTCTTCTTTGATGAAGAAAACTCGAATACCCTAGTGGGGATCGTCCCTGAGGGTGAAGAGATGGGATATTTTGGTTATCTGAAGAAAATGGCTCTGACACTGCACAATATTCGCAAGATGAAGAGTAATAAAATGCCGTATCACGGTGCCATGTTCCAGTTAAGAATCAAGAATAAGGGTGAATTCACGCTTCTCGTAATGGGTGATACCGGAGCAGGTAAATCAGAAACGCTGGAAGCCATGCGCCAGATTGGCCATGAAGAGATTGAGGATATTTCGATCATTGCTGATGACATGGGATCGTTAGGCATTGGCCCCAGCGGAGAGATTCTAGGATATGGCACAGAAACTGGCGCTTTTGTCCGCTTGGATGACCTCCAGCCCGGATATGCCTTTGGGCAGATCGACCGTGCGATTATCATGAACGCCAACCAGGTGAATGCCAGGGTAGTGCTTCCAGTAACCACATATGAAAAGGTTATTCGTGGGACTAAAATCGATTTTGTCCTTTACGCTAATAACTACGAGAAGGTAGACGATCAACATCCGGTTATCAGTCGGTTCGATAATGTTAAAGAAGCTTTACAGGTATTTCGTGATGGTAAAGTGATGAGCAAGGGAACAACGACAACGACGGGACTTGTGGGAACATATTTTGCCAACGTTTTTGGCCCGCAGCAGTATCCAGATCTTTATGATGAGCTTGCTTCAAAATATTTCAAAAAAATGTTTGATAATAATGTTTATGTCGGCCAGTTACGCACACAATTAGGCGTGTCTGGAATGGAGAAAAACGGCCCCGAAATTGCGGCAAGGGCGATATTAAGGATGATCTCTGCGTAATAATCAAAGGCGATGGAAAATCCGTCGCCTTTAACGTTTATACCGATCAAGAATGTTGGTTTCTTTATTTCATTTCCATCGATTCCCCTTTGGCAAGTTCATCAATCAGTTTGTCCAAATATTGATTTTCACGCATGGTAGGCCACTGATCTCTTCCTCACGAATTCCACAGAATGCTCCAGTAATCAGAGTTCAAGCTGGATTCAAATTGGAGCGTCTCTATAGATTGTCTCCAGGTTGATAGCACTGCTTAGTATCATTGTGAGTTCATCCTGTTAGTTCAACTTTTTCTCTCCACTTTAGCAACATAAAGAGGATAAATACTCGTAATACTCAATCTTTATACTTTGGTATTTTCCGTAAAGGTAATTTTGCATTCAAGATTTGGCTGCCTGTGGATAAAATAAAAAGACAGGTAGCCCGTTTCCTGTCTTGTGTTACTGTAGTCGGGGGTGAGAGGAGCTGCGTATTACCTGTAAGGTAAACCTCCGACCTGTGGATAAAAAAAAAGACAGGTAGCCCGTTTCCTGTCTTGTGTTACTGTAGTCGGGGCGCGAGGAGCTGCGTAGTACCTGTAAGGTAAACCTCCGACCTGTGAATAAAAAAAAGACAGGTAGCCCGTTTCCTGTCTCGTGTTACTGTAGTCGGGGCGAGAGGAGCTGCGTAGTACCTGTAAGGTAAACCTCCGACCTGTGAATAAAAAAAAAGACAGGTAGCCCGTTTCCTGTCTCGTGTTACTGTAGTCGGGGGCGAGAGGAGCTGCGTAGTACCTGTAAGGTAAACCTCCGACCTGTGGATAAAAAAAAGACAGGTAGCCCGTTTCCTGTCTTGTGTTACTGTAGTCGGGGCGAGAGGATTTGAACCTCCGACCTCTTGCACCCCATGCAAGCGCGCTAGCCGGGCTGCGCCACGCCCCGAACAACGAAACGAATTATAGCCGACTCCCACCAATTTGACAATGGAATCAATATTTTTTAAGAAAAAGATCAAACCTGGCCAATCGCGTAGAAGGTGGGTATCCATAAAACACGGGAACCTTCGAGCCAGGCCCGGCGATCGCGCTCTTTGTATGAATCAAGCTGAGTTTGGCTAAGCATACCAGACAGATCATTTTCCAAGAGCTGCCATTCCGATTCAAACCACTCGGGTAAGAGACCTGTTTCTCTCTGGAAACCCGAAACTCCAAATTTTGTGCTTTTAAAACCAGCCCTTGAGAATACTCCACTCAATTGGCGACCTGACTCAAGGTTACCCCCCTGGTTTTCGAGAGATCTGCTTTGCAATCGCCCAAGATAGATAAGTTCCACAGGCGCATCCACCCGGCTAGCGTGATCGGGTTCAGCAAAGGCAATCACATATCCACCAGGTTTGGTAACCCGTTTCATCTCGCAAACCGCGTCCTCGGGTGATTTCAACCAGAGAAGCAAGTAATGACAAAAGGTTAGGTTAAACACCTCATCAGCGAAGGGTAACTTAACCGCGTCACCGCAGACATACGGTATTGATGGAGTTAAATTGCTGCCAAATATCAATGAGACAAGGTCCAGATCCAAACCAATTACTTGATCGCCTGGAGTGGATGAAAGAACGGCGCCGGTACCACACCCTACTTCCAGGCAGGGCCCGGAGCCTTGATAATTGATCTGCTTGAGGATGAAATCGCGCAATCCGGCAGTCCATTGAGACTGCTCTTCATATCGTCGATGCCATTCCGTAGTAGTAAGGGCCATTTAACTTGAGGCTTTTAACCAAATCGATTCCCAGGAGTCATTGAGAAAATTCCCAAGCACTTTATTAATGCCCTGGCCGGGAAGTACATCTCCATCGGGTTCTATGTAGAGCCAGGTTTTTCCAGCTCCATCAATTTTGATGTTAGCATTCTCAAGCTCATGTTCGATCGGGTTATTGGCAGAATAAGGTACTGGCAAATCCCAAACCAGAGAAAATCCGTATTCAGCTGCTTTGCGCTGAGCTACAGGGAAAATTTCTTTAGTTTCAACTGAGTCGGAACTGATTGATAACGATTTAACGCCGATCTTTTTAAGTTTATCAAAAATAGATACAAGGGAAGCATAGCTACGTCTGGTGAGCGTAAGATGAGTAGTCACGAAAATATCTTCCATCATTACATCGCGAAGAGCTTCCCAGCTTTGATCTTCATCTGGAAGTAATACAAACATCACATGGTCCAAACCGGATTGAAGTAGTTTGTGTAGATAGCCTTTTTCTGTGAAGCGTAAGCCATCTGTAATTAAGCCAGTTACCTGGCCTAAACTTTCAGATTTCTGGATCAATTCATGTAGGTCAGGACGAATTGTAGGTTCACCTCCGGTGAAAACAACGTGTGGAATCCCCGCCTGCCAAGCTTTATCGATAATCTGAAGCCATTCAGATGTATCCAAGTTTCGTGTGACACGGTCGGCCGGAGCATAATGGCTGAGAGAGCCATCCGACATCTGGTAAGTTAATGCGCAATCCAGCCGCAATGGGGCAGAAAGGCTGTGCGAATGAGGATCCACCCGGCTGACATCGAGAAATACTTCGGGATCGAGGTCAGGGGTGTGGATCAACGTATGAAGACGTTCTTTAAACTCACTGATATCATTAGTGGCTGTCTCAGGGTCAATTTGATAACGTTTACCAAATTCAGAGATAATCTCCTCGTCGGGAGTTTGGTGAATCATGTGATAGACGATCTCAGTGGCTGTTGGATTCAAGTGAAGGATCGTTGAAGCATTTAAGATAAGTATCCCTTCGCCATCTTTTTCAATCCGAAGATGAAGGCGTAAAGGCGCGCCGTCATCAGTTTGGCTAACGGCATGAAAATTTCCAGGAGGAAGAGGCTTGGGTGTGAAAAATATATTACGATAAAAAAGGCGAATTCTTTCTTTCATTGTGCCCTCCCAAATAATCACGAATTATATGTATCTGCAAATGTCAGCGGGCAACCACCGCCGCATTCATTGACTATTGAACAACCGGTACATTTTTGAGGAAGTTCGCTTCGTGAACGCAATTTCATAGATAGTGGATGTTCCCAGATAGATTTCCAGGAAGTTTCCATTAGTTTTCCTAGACTTTCATAATACGATTGACAAGGAATCACACTGCCATCAGGTTCGACACACATGTTATAAAGTGCGGCAGTGCAGCCTTTGACACCAAGATCCATTTCCACTGGATCAAAGTTGCAATATTGGGTGGGGGTGTACCAGATCAATTTTTGACCAAACTTTGAAGTGATCCGTTTGGCAACATCAAGCAATGGTCGCAATTCTTTCTCGGATAGCCCGGTACCTACTGTCTTTCCTCGACCGGAATAAATCAAAGCGTTCAATCCGACTGTTTTTAGACCAAGATTTCCGAGAAATTCAAGCGTATCAGGAATGTATGGACTGTTGAGCTTGAGCATAGTGGTATTGGTCATTACGTAGAGTCTCGAAGTAAGCGCATTTTTCAATCCTGCTACTGTATCTACCCACGCGCCTTCACTTGAGACCATTTGATCGTGGATTTGTCCGATATGCGATTCAAGAGTGATTTGGACGTGATCCAAACCAGCGTTGACCAGGGTATCCACATATACAGGATCTTTCAATTTTCGGGCATTGGTGTTTAACCCGGTGATCTGGCCATTCGCTTCCGCGTGATGGATTAACTCTGGCAAATCCTCGCGCAAAGTGGGTTCTCCGCCGGTAAAAACGATATGCGGAATCCCGAGCTCCCACAACCGATCCAGAATGGCAATCCATTCTTTAGTGGTCAATTCAGGATAATTACGACTACGCGCGTTATAACAATGTGAGCAATTATTGTTACAACGGTATGTAAGTGCCAGATCCATGCGGTATGGCGCAGTCGGAACTTTAGAGAAAGGAGCGGTCGTTTCGATTTCCAGATCGCAGATTGGACAGGTATCCGGCTGAAGCAATTTCTCGAGATCAGAACTGAATTGTTCAATATCCTTGCGTGCCTGGTCTTTCGTCACCCGGTACTTTTTTGAAAGAGCAGCAACCTTAGAAGATAGATTGTACTGTTTGAGCGACATATACGCCATCAAAGCTGCTGTTGGATTCAAGTGGAAGATGCGGTTGGCATTGACGATCAACACTCCTGTACCATCCGGATCCAGGCGAAGGTGGATACGGCTCTTTTCTGATTCAGTCTCCCGCAGAAAATGAAATACACCAGAAGCTGGTATTTGAACTTCCTGAGGACGATTAAGAACCGATAAAAAGCCGGTCTTCAATGACATATTTACCTTTTTTACCGGCCACCACCAGCACAGGCGCAAGCGCAACCAGCGCAGGCACATGCGCAAGCGCAGGAATGACCACCGCCTCCACCGGAACTTCGATAGGTTGATGGAGGGGGAACTGGATTGGTGACATTGGTGACGCCACTTGTGAAGCTGGTAACATTTCCCAGAACTCCGGAAGCGAAATTCTGAACGCCGCCTACGACCGATGCCGCAAAAGCTGACCCTGGTAAGCTCGGGATGGAGATCGTCCTGCCACCCGAAGAGCCGGAAGGAATCGAAGCGGTTGAGGTGGCAGTGCCAGTCGTTGAAGGACGTGAGAAGGTAGGATCATAGCGCCACCACCAGGTCGGAGTGGGGACGAAAACCGGACCGCTGAATGTATCGCGGGTTCGGTCGTCAAACTTTTTGTCAAGCATAGTCCAATCCATGACCTCTTCGTAAACCTGACCTTTAACTTCAGGTGTGGCAGCCTGTTCAACCTGTTGCCATGCGCGATTCATGATGTCTTCATAGAAAGCCACGGTTTCTTTCTTGCTGAAACCCTTCATCTTTTCGCCTACCGATTTGATCAAGTTTACGACCATGACCTGAAGTAATTTCCGCCTTTTATCTGGATTGGTTTCCTGGAACGCAGCAAGGAAATCAGTCTCATAACCGTAAAGATCAACAGGGAGGGGTAAGGATGCTTTAATGGTGAGTGGTTCCTTGACCGTAACTTCAGCGGCATTCTTCTTCAACAAACCAAAGAGAGTCATGGTCATGATCTTATCCATGGGTTGTTCCATTAAAATAGCCGCTTCAACCGCTGTCAAGCCACGCTTAATGCCGTGTCCTTCCATGGAAATCTTGGGTGGAAGGTACTGCATTTTGCGTTTCTTGGCACCAATCGTCGCCGAATAAATAATGATAGCGAAGAAGCCAATGAATCCAAGGCAGAAAATACCACCACAAAGAGCATCCGAGCTGAAATTCAAACCGGGATTCGAAGTTGGATTGGTGGGTTGAACAAAATTACCTGTCTGGATGGTATTTTGATCAATATAGCGAGCCGGGAAGGATACACCAAACGTGTATTCAGTGGTGGAATCAGCCTGATCTGAGCGCCAGGTGTAGAACAAAATATTGTCAGATGTAAAACCTGCATCGGGTTTTTCTGTGCCTGGCCATCCACCAGAAGGTGAATAATATCTAGGCTCCGATTCAGCAATGCCAGCGGGGAAGATAAATGTTACCTGCAAGTCTGTTGTACCATAGCAGAAAGATGAGTCAAAATAGTTCGGCATGAATTGGAGACTGGCATAGGCTTCTGATTCTGATTCTGTCGCAGAAAAGAAAACATTCTTTACTTCCGGAATATGAACATAGACTACGCCGGTTCCACCCGCGGGAATCTCATTATTTCCAAGATAAACAGCAATTCCAGCAACGTAGGGGGAATACTCAATGCGAGTGATCTTTTTGTTGTTAATGGTAGCTGTGATATCTGAAAGTGAATAATCGGAAGTAGGTAATCCAATATCCACAGCGTCGATAGCCAATGCACCAGTATCATTTGCAAACGTGATTGTGTAATCCAGGGTGATTGTTCCATCTTTGTTTATGGTCACGTAAACCACGTCTGTTGGTACCTGGAAACTATAACTTTCTGCATGAGCAGGGATCACACTCCCTGCTAAAACGATCAGGATCAGTGCAAGACAAACGTATCTAAAGGGTTTCATCTACGCCCTCCCAGAGTAGATCTCAAAACGATATTACCACTTGGGTTCTTCGGTTAATTGGTAGGTAGTGTGGCAAAACGGGCAGGTCACAACCGGAGCGCCAGCAACCATCTGTATGTTTTCAGGAGCGAGCGTACCACCACAGCTCTGACATTTCAGAGTATCCATTTTTACATTACCCGGCAAATCGACGTTCATTGTGATGTTTGTATCGGGAATTTTAGCAGCCTGTCTGGCAGCAAAATAAATGATTACAAGGCCAACGATAATAAATACCGCGCCAAATGCCATGATAGCACCAGGATTGGCAGTACTGGGATTGGTGGCACCAATGATCATCAACGCGCCAAACAGGATCAGTATAACAGCAGCAATAATGGCAACAATTTTTCCAGCGTTCATGCTACCTCCATTTTGAGAATAGTGTAACATTTAACTAAATCATTGACAATCAAAATAAGCAACAACCACTTCTTCTACGAAAAAGTGGTTGTTGATGTTGCAAAAATTTGCCTAGTCTATTTACTGATGGTCATTTCAATAGTAAAACGTGTTCCTTTACCAATTGTACTCTCCACCGTGATTGTGCCGCCCATCTCACGGATCAGATGATCAACAATGTATAATCCCATTCCACTGCCCTGAATCTCACCTTTTACGGCGTTTGTACCACGGTAGAAACGACTGAAGATTTGTGGTAGATCTTCTGGGGGAATACCAATCCCATGATCGTTGAATGAAATATTGACCTTATTGGCTTTTTCGAGAATCGAGACTTCGATATTTCCTTTTTGAGGAGAAAATTTAATCGCGTTTGAAAGTAAATTGGAAAAAACCATTTGTATGGAATTGGGATCACCGATGACAAAAATTTCCTTATTGGGCATTTGTTCTTTAATTTGAATCCCAAGACCGCGAGCTTGGGGTTGAATTGCCGAGATAGCCTCATGAACTGCAGTGCATATATTCAATTGCTTTTGTATGCCTGAGTATTTTCCTTTTTCAATTCGACTGACTGTCAATAAGTCTTCGATCAGCATTCGCTCACGGATGACTTCACCTTTTAAAATATCCCAGTATTCTTCTTTCTTGGATGGATCTACAGTTTTCTCCATCAGGTCGATCATTAATAAGATGGTTGTTAATGGCGTGCGCATTTCGTGTGTAGCGTTGTTAATAAAGTCGCTCTTCAATCTTTCTAGATTCTTCTTTGCGCTAACATCCTGGAAAACGAGAATTCCTTCATCGCGATTGGAAGCAGTGTATTTCATTTCGATAGTGAAGTTTTTTTCTGCGACGTTTATCTCAAACTCATATTCCTTACCCGGCATCACTTCATTTGAAAAAGCCAGTTCCTTAAAAATCCCATCAGCAATTGATCTCTCAAAGATATCATCCAGCGAATTGACTGTGGAAGAAGCGTGTAGGGCAACGTATTGCGACAGAGCCCCATGACAACCTACTGCGTAATTAAGTACCCGACCGTGTTTATCAATACGGACAATCAAAGCTGGTATGGCATCAATAAAGAGACGTTCGCGAGCTTCATTTACCTGAATAAGACGATAAGTATTGCTGCCTTCAATGGCATTCGCGATCACTTTGGATAATATCTTTAGCATGACCTGGCTGTAATCCTGCCACATATGCTTTCCACGTATGTATTCAAAGCTGATCAGGCCGATTAATTTTCCATGCGATCGCATTGGAACAATATTCAGTGATCGTATCCACAGTTTTGCTAAGAGGTCATGTTCAGCGAAAGCGTTTGGTGGTAGTTGATCCAGGCTGTCAATGGAGATTGATTCACAATTTTTAACGGTCGCGGTGAGCCATGAATAATCCATAAAAGATAAATTTTGCAGTTGATCTAGAACGCTCAGAACGCCTTCATCGCACCATTCATGAATCACTGACATAGTTTCTTTTGCAAAATCAATTGTAAAAAGATGTACCCGGTCCAACTTGAGGCTTTTTCCAAGATCGGAAAGGATCGAAGTAATGATTGAGTCAAAGTCTTCAAAACGATAAGAAGAAATTTGACCGACCAATCGCTCCAAGAGGCGATCGAATTCTTCCCGCGGTTCTGAAAGAATTGGCGAAGAAGACTGATCTGATGGATAAATTGGATCATTAATTAATCTAGTGACAATCAATGTTTCGTCAACTTTATCTGTCATCATTTACTGCCTTAATTCGCTAGCTAAAGCAATTGGCGAAGAGTAAGTGGGTTCAGTTGGAATGTATGGAATCTGCAGCCTGACTTTACTACCGATTCGGGAATCGAGAATATCGATCCTCCCACCGCATGATTCTGCAAAATTCTTGGCAATAGCAAGACCCAAACCCAGACCGGAAGAATCACGATTATCACCGTCGCTTACCTGGAAGAATCGTTCGAATACTTTTTCACGCAAAAAAACTGGAATTCGTTCTCCGGAATTTTCAACTATCAAAACGATGTTTCCATCTTCTTTAAAGAGTGATACATCAACTTCACCTCCCTGATTGGCAAATTTGCATGCGTTGTCAATCAATTGTGTTAGCGTGTACGAAAATCCGTCAATTGGTGCCATAAATTGGAGATCATTGGCAATATTTATTTTCAAGTGAAGTTCTTTTGATGACCAATTAACAGCGGCATCTTGAATTAAAGAATTAACATTTTTATCTGGATCAATTTCAGCCATTTGATCGGACAAGATTTTATTGTCAATTTTATACAAGTAAAGAAGTTGGTCGATCACACCCTGAAGCCGTTTGGCGCTGGTTTGCGCATCAGCGAGGCAGGGAGCAATGATCGGATCGGTGGAATTATTAAATTTTCGCATCACTACTTCAAGGTTGCCGATAATGATGCCGAGAGGAGATTTTAGTTCGTGTGTGGTATTACGGGTAATTACATGGGTAAGGTGTTCTTTTTCACGAGTAAAACTGTCTTCTTCTTTTTTTCGCGACAAACGGCTGCGTCGTAAAATCGCTTTTACTTTCAGGAGCAGCTCTTGAGGCTCAAAAGGTTTGGTTACATAGTCATCAATTGTCAAGCCATACCCTTCAGTTTTATCCTGAGAACTTGTTTTGGCAGATAAGAAGATAAATGGAATTTCTCCAAGTTCATCAGAAATTAGTTGAAGAGATTTCCTAAAATCAAATCCATTCATTGATGGCATCATGATGTCTGAAATTATCAAAGAGGGGGTTATTGTTTCCAGGAGCATCATGGCTTCTTTGCCACTGGCTGCAACTCTGCAATCAAAACCTTCTGTGGTAAAGTAATCTTTCAAGGCTAAACGAAGATATGGTTCATCATCAACGATTAGAATCAATTCTTTACCTTCCAACGCGGTTTCTTTTTCCTCGAGCATAGAAAGGAATTTGTCGAGTAGGGAGGGATCGAATTGGACTCCACGGTTTTGTTTGAGAGTGATGATCGCCTCTTCCTTGGGCATGGCTTTTCGAAAGGGGCGCTCGTTCGTCAAAGCGTCCCAACTGTCTACGATTGCATATATTCTCGCAACTAGTGGTATCTCATCCTGTTTGAGACCTCTTGGATATCCTTTGCCATCCCATCGCTCATGATGAGATGCCGGGATATCGATGAATGGAGCGAGATAAGGACTGTCTTCCATCATTTTGAGAGCGACTATAGGATGATTCTTTACCGATTCATATTCTTCATCGGTTAATTTCTCTTTTTTTAGCAACACAGCATCCTGAACGCCCAAATTCCCGATATCATGAAGCTGCGCACCAAAATATAGAGTTTTAATCATTTCTGAAGAAAGTCCCAACTTCTTTCCAAACTGCACGGTTAATTTGGTAACACGTTCATTATGGGGTTTGGATTCTAGATTCCGCGCATCCAGAAGGTCCACCCATACGGAGATCAAGTTTTGAATGATCATGTCTGTTTCGCTATTGATGAATTCATTTAATTTCATAAAATGTTCTCCAATCGGGTTGAACCGGTAATTAATAAGATGGTACTTGTCTGATTATTATTCTAATCAGTTCTAATAAGAAAATGAATAAAAATACCATAAAATTACAACAACATAACTATAAACTAAGTAATAAGTTGTTAACGCGGAGATTGGAAGAATTCAAGTGAAGGGAGAACGATACTGCTATAATTTATTCAGGAGTGAAATATGACTGATGCAAATCTCTCGCTCGAATACGAAAGATTAAAGAAAGAGATCAATTTTCACAATTACCGTTATCACGTTCTGGATGCCCCGCTGATCAGCGATCTTGAATTCGATAAGTTGATGGTTAGGATTCGAGAAATTGAGGGTTCGCATCCTGAATGGATTGGACCGGATTCTCCAACACGACGTGCAGGCGCTCGTCCACTGGATCGTTTTGTAAAGGTAAAACACCCGGCTCCGATTTTAAGTCTGGCTAATGCTTTTAATTCGGATGATTTACGTGCCTGGTATGATCGCATTGTTAAACTGGATGAACGGGTGGCAAAAGCCGGATTTGTAATGGAACCCAAGATTGATGGGTTAACCGTTGTGCTACACTACGAAAATGGCATACTTGTGAAAGGTGCCACCCGAGGAGATGGTGAAATTGGGGAAGATATCACAGAAAATTTGCGTACCGTTAGAGCGATACCCCTCCATATCCCCGTTGAAAAAAATGGCCAACATGTTCCACAGCGATTCGTAGTAAGGGGTGAGGCTTTTATCTTTGTTAAAGACTTCAATGATTTAAATCGAAAACTGGAAGAAGCGGGTGAGAAAACTTATCTCAATCCTCGCAACACAGCTGCCGGATCATTACGCCAGCTCGATCCGGCGCTTACCGCGGCTCGCCCATTAACGCTTCTAACTTATGCCATTGTTGATTCTTCGGAACCGACTCCACGAACCCAATGGGAGACGTTGAATTATTTAAGGTCATTAGGTTTTCCGGTGACTGATTTGGCCACTAGACAAAACACGATCGAGGATGTAATCGGTCAAGTACCTGTTTGGATTGAAAAACGTGACTCTATTCCATTTGAGGTCGATGGGGTTGTGATCAAACTAGATGATTTGATTGTCGCTGAGGAACTCGGTTTTGTTGGCAAGGATCCTCGCGGCGCGATCGCGCTCAAATACCCGGCAAGAGAAGTGACCACGGTTCTAAAAGAAATCGGCGTCAATGTGGGACGAACCGGTGTACTTACTCCATACGCCATGTTCGAACCGGTTGAGGTGGGGGGAGTGATGGTCAAGCAGGCGACACTGCATAATTTTGACTATATCGAAGAAAAAGATATTCGGATAGGCGACAGAGTATTGATAAAGCGTGCTGGGGATGTAATTCCATATGTGATCGGACCGATCAAAGATGCCAGGACGGGGAACGAGAGAAGATTTACGCCCCCTACAGTTTGTCCTTCTTGTGGACAACCCACCGAGCATTTCGATGGAGAAGTGGCGTGGTTTTGTGTCAATTCGTCCTGCCCGGCTCAATTGGTGCGTAACGTAGAGCACTTTGTCTCACGCGGAGCCATGGACATCATTGGTATGGGTATCAAAATTGTGGAGCAGGTGGTGGAGAGCGGTTTGGTCAAGGATGTCGCTGATATTTACACTTTAGACAAGAGCAAATTGTTAACCTTGGAAGGTTTTGCAGATAAAAAGGCGGATAATCTGCTGGAATCGATAAAGGCTTCAAAATCTCAGCCATTGGCAAGATTGATTAACGCGTTGGGAATACGCGGGGTGGGTGAGGTCATGGCAGCAGAGCTGGCCAAACGTTTCACAGACCTGGATCAATTGAAGGAAATCAACAAATTTCAATTACAGAGCATTGAAGGAATTGGTCCAAATATCGCTGAAGCCATTGCTGATTGGTTCAGACGACCGGTAAACCGGGAGTTAATAGAGAAGCTGAGAAGGTTGGGTGTCTGGCCAGTATCTTTGAGACAGGAACGAAGCGATGATGAGAATATTTTGAATGGCTTAACTTTCGTTATCACCGGTACCCTGCCGACACTTTCGAGGGATCAAGCAAAAGCGCTCATTGAAAGGTATGGTGGTAAAGTGACAGATAGTGTGAGCAAGAATACCAGTTACCTGGTGGTCGGCGAGGCTGCTGGATCAAAATTGGATAAAGCAAAAGCGCTAAATGTGACTCTGCTAGATGAAGAAGGGCTGAAGGAATTGATCCGGAATCAGGGACAGGCATGAGGGACTATCCAGTTTTGAAATTGCGCACTGGCCGGGAAAAATCTCTGCTGCACAGACATCCGTGGATATTCGCATCCGCGATCGATAAAATTATTGGGACACCGAATGCCGGAGATACCTTGCTGGTACTGGGGGCAGACGGGATGGCATTAGGGCTGGCGTCATACAGTCCCAAATCACAAATCCGCGCGCGAATGTGGACATTTGATGCAGAGAAAACCATCGACACGAGGTTCTTCTCAGAGAAAATAGCAAAAGCAATAACTTTGCGTGAAGAAACAATCCCGATTACTTCAACGAGCGCCATGCGATTGATCCACGGTGAATCGGATGGATTGCCGGGATTGATTGTAGATCGATACAATGATATTCTGGTTGTCCAGATAACCACACCGGGGATCGAAACGCATAGAAACGAAATAATCGATGTCCTGAGCGCTTTGGATGGAATAAAAGGCATCTACGAACGTTCAGACGTGGATATAAGAGAATTAGAAGGGCTCGAACCAGTCGCAGGAGTGATTAAGGGAAAGGCACCTGAAGTACCCATGACGATTGAAGAAAATGGGCTCAAGTTTCAGGTTGACCTTGTTAATGGTCAAAAAACCGGATTCTTTCTCGATCAACGTGATAATCGACAATGTTTACGCGGACTGGTGAAGGGGAAATCGGTGCTGAACTGCTTTTGTTACACCGGGGCTTTTTCAGCCTATGCTTTCGCGGGTGGAGCTGAAAAAGTACTCTCGATGGATTCCTCCGACTCAGCCATGGAGCAGGTCGCGGTCAATCTCGCGCTTAACGGGTTTGGTGACGCTGATTCTGAATTAATGACCGCTGATGTATTCACTGCTTTGCGCAAGTTCCGTGATTCACGCCGTAGTTTTGATGTCATAATTCTGGATCCTCCCAAGTTCGCCCCAACGATCGCCCAGGCAGAAAAAGCCGCTCGAGGATATAAAGATATCAACCTGTTGGCATTCAAGCTGCTCAACCCAGGTGGATTACTTTTCACTTTTTCCTGTTCTGGCGGCATTTCTCGCGATTTCTTTCAGAAGATTATCACCGGCGCGGCACTGGACGCCGGTGTGGATGCCCGCATCGTTGCCCAATTGTCACAGGCAGCCGATCACCCGATCGCGTTGAATTTCCCCGAGGGGGCGTATTTGAAGGGGTTGGTCTGCAAGATTTAAATGGTGTAGGGGCACAGCATGCTGTGCCCCTACGATATGGTGGAGATGGCGGGAATTGAACCCGCGTCCGAACGATTCAACCCTCGGATTTCTACATGCGTAGATCCTCCTGATAGTCGCTCCTGGTCGATGGAGGAACAGGAATCGACAAGAGCCATCCGCTCAAGCCCGAAAGCCCTCTTTCGCGCTGCTCGCGGCTTGCAGCACGGCACTCTTACTTTGTGACGCCCGCTCTGCTACCGGTAAGAGGGCGGAGCAGGCAGACGTGACACCGAAGTGTCAGATCAGATTCGGCTCACTGCTAGGCAGCGAGGGGAAGAGCTGATACGGAAGTGCGGTTGGCACTTAAAGTTTTGTACTGAGTTTACGAGGTCGGTACCTCTCGGCACGCAATCCGGGATCAGCCTCGCCCGTCGAAGCCTGTCATCCCCGGGTGTTAAGGATATTATAACCGGAATAGGTAAGAAAATCGTTAATGCGGATTTTCTCTTAAGGCGGAACCTTAGGGCAATAATAATAAATCCTGATGGGTGCAGGTGACTTGAGCCTATAGCCTTGATTTACGCCAAAAATCCCTTATGGGATTCTGAGTGGGCAAGACACACACTGACGGGTGCAGGTGACTCGATCCTGCGACATGATTTAAATTAAGAATCCCTAACGGGATTTTTTGGTGGGCAAGATACACCCTTACGGGTACAGGTGACTCGATCCTGCGACCTTGATTAAAATTAAAAATCCCTGGCAGGATTTTTAAGTGGGCAAGACAGGACTCGAACCTGCGACCTTCTCTGTGTAAGAGAGACGCTCTAACCAACTGAGCTACTCGCCCAACGGCTCAATTCTAAATCATAATCTTTTTCTTGTAAACGGAAGAAGTAAGATCATGATGATAATCGCCACTGGTTTGTACCTGGATCAAGTTCCCAGAGTTCCCATTCATATGTTTTTGGATTCATCCACAGGTCCATGGTTTGGTTTTCTGGCTCATCGGCGGGCTGCCGATAACGCAAAGACAAGCTGCTTGGCCACCATTTGAAAAAGCCAATGGCAGTGCTGAATAAGCTGGCACCTAAGGTGAAAACGGCTGCCGCGGCTGCTAAACCTGCATTCTGTCCTTTGGCATTTCGTTCACTTTGGATCTTCAAGCAACTAGGATCTCTTGGCTGAAGGATTTCCCAGCCTTCTTTTTCCAATTCTTCGTCAGTATCGATAACCAACATGTGATATTCATTCCAAAAGTGTTGAGCGGCTTGCGCGGCTGGTGTGTCTTCAGCATTTAACCAACCACTCTCATCCATGTTGCGGAAATGGAATATCACAGTTAAGTATCGCCAATTTCTGGTAACAGCGACAGGTAAAGGAGGAGGGCCAAGCATGCTCCCGCAATAACGGCATTTAATTGCATCTTCGAGGATTTCTTCCGCGCAATATGGACATTTTTTTGTTCCCATTAATAACCCCTCCATTTCGCAGATAAAAACCTTAGAAATCCATTTGTTTATTACAACTCAACAAAATAATTTGAAATTAAATTAATTGAAAATTCATGATACATGAAGTTTACACTATAATCTAAAGTACAGGCAAAACAATTTCAACGGAGAACTTATGAAATTATTGCGCTTTCGCGGAACTGATAATAAAGACAATTATGGTTGGTTGATGGATGACCATGTCGGGTTGATTGAAGGGGATATCTTTGGAGAGTACCGACGGTTGGAACCGAATATCCCTTTGAAATCAGTGGAGTTGTTGGTGCCAGTCCATCCTACCAAGGTGATCTGCATGGGGCGAAATTACGTGGAACACGCCAAGGAAAAAGGCGAGGAGATTCCCGAAGTGCCTATGCTCTTTGTAAAAGTAAATTCAGCGTTGTTGGCGCATCAAGGCACAATACAGATACCGCCACAATCGGCTCAGGTGGAACACGAAGCTGAGTTGGTGGCTGTGATAGGCAAGCGTGGACGCTGGATACCAGCAGAAGAAGCGCACAAGTATATTTTGGGTTACACCATCGGTAATGACGTTACAGCACGTGACCTGCAACGCAGCGATGATCAATGGACCCGCGCTAAGGGATTCGATACCTTCTGTCCGGTAGGACCTTGGATCGAGACCGACCTGGACACGGCAGATGTTCTCATCACCTGCAAGGTCAATTCGGAATTGCGGCAAATGGCATCGACCAAGGAGATGCTTTTTACTGTTCCCCAGATTGTTGCTTTTATTTCATCGATCATGACACTTGAACCCGGAGACCTCATTTTTACGGGCACTCCAGCGGGCGTTGGCACGTTGGAAGACAATGACCGCGTTGAGATTACGATCGAGGGGATTGGGACTCTTATTAACCAGGTCGGGCTGGAAAATCACTAAATTCATACTATACTAAATAGGATGAACATTGTCCGTAAGATACCACGAGAAATCATTACACTAATCGCTGGGGTGATATTACTAATCAGCGGTATCGTGGGTAGTGCGATCTTACTTATTTCACGCAGCGAGGAAGACAGTTCCAAAATTGCGTATTTTGATACACAGACAGCCCTTGCGTCGATACCGCAATTACTTATGCCGACAGCTATTGTGAGCGCAACAAGCGAACAGACATTAACTGCCACCATGTCTCCCACGCCTGTTACTATTGGGCTTTACCTGGACTTTGACAGTTATTTCGTACACGCTCCAGTTGATTCAGACCTTGAAAATCCTGCGATTCCGGATCGGATCGTCATTCCTGCTATTGGTTTAGACGCTCCCGTGGTTATAGCTGAGTTCAACTATACTAAGATTGAAGGAGAAACTTTTGGTCAATGGTTGGCTCCATCTGAGTACGCTGCTGGTTGGCATCCAAATTCTGCCTTATTAGGAGAACCAGGCAACACAGTTATCAATGGACATCACAATGAGTATGGAAAAGTGTTTGAGAAAATTGTGGATTTAAAAGTCGGGGATGAGATAGATGTCTATTCAAAGGGCAGGATGTTCGCATACGTGGTCGCAAATCCACCCATGAAATTGCTTGAGTTTTATCAAAACGTGGAGACGAGGTTAAACAATGCCCGATGGTTGGCTCATACCGACGATGAGCGATTAACACTGGTGACATGTTGGCCGCCATTGTCCAATACTTATCGGGTCATTGTCGTGGCACGACCGATGAAATAATTCTATCAGTTGATTGAGGGGGAGATGTCGACAGCGGGTTCGGCGATTATGAATAATCTACCCCACGAGTCGACACCATCTTTGGCGATGCAGGTTTGTAAAACAAGTCTTTCTTTGACAGCGTAAATGGTTTGGAAGACAGTGCTTACATCCAGAATCGTGGAAGGATCTTCAAGATCTCTGAAGGAGGAATATGGACTGGTTGGGGAAAGAGCCTGGTATTGTTTGATCTGGGTAACTGAATAATTGCGGGCGCTGCCATCGCCATAAACGAGTGTGATAATGTCCCCAACCTGGAGGAGAGAGAAATTGGCACCTGCCAAGTTGTTATGAGCAACTAATCCGACGGAACCATATTTTGACGCATAAGCGAACTGTGTGACAACTCCATCCTGGGTGGAGACATAGCTGGGCTTGCCGGCAGGTTGCTGAACGACAGGATCGGCGAGGATGGAATCAACGTAAACACCTACAAGTTGTGAACTATTGCCGTTGATGACACTTTTGGTAAACTCACCAAAGGACGTTTCAGGAGCAACAAATTCTGCTGAAAAAGACGGAGATGCATTGCCGGAAACCGGGATCGCCAGGAAGGAGAAAGACGGTAAAATGATGGCAAATAAAATACTAATTCGAGTAAAAACATTTTTCAACATGCATACATATTAAATTAACAATTAATAAAGAACAATCGTAAAAACGTATCATAATTGAAAACTAACAGTTATGTTAGATTAGTAATTGGAAAAGGATTTGGAGGAAAATGATTGATGAAATGAGTGAAAAAATATTGCGGTATAATCTATTCATTCGACCGAAATTATTCTTTTCTTTTGAAGGAGTTTGTGTATGTCCGGGCATTCGAAATGGGCAACTATTAAGCGTAAGAAAGGCGTTGCAGACGCCAAACGTGGGCAAGTTTTCACGCGGCTGACAAGAGAAATTGTCATGGCTGCAAGAGAAGGCGGAGCTGATCCGGATACCAATTTCCGCTTACGACTTGCAGTAGATAAAGCACGCTCCCAAAGTATGCCCAAAGAGAATATTGAAAGAGCAATAAAACGAGCCACTGGAGAAGGAAAAGAAGGGGATGTTTACGAAGAAGTATTTTACGAAGGATATGGTCCCAACGGTGTGGCTTTGATCATTGAATGCGTCACCGAAAATCGTAACAGGACTGTTGCAGAAATTCGCCATGCGCTCACTCGCTCAGGTGGAAGCATGGGAGAGGTCGGTTCTGTGTCTTGGCAATTTAAGCGTGCCGCGGTGTTTACTTTTCCAAACGAGGGGAATTCTTTTGATAAAATCTTCGAACTTGCGGTCGAGGGCGGGGCTGACGATGTGACCCAGGATGATGAAGAAATCGAGGTCGTTGCTCCTGTAGAATCCTTCAAGACCCTTGTGGATCGTTTCCGCACAGCCAACTTGACTCCTGTAGAAGCCGAATTAAGAATGCTTCCCAACCAGGAGATGGAACTCAATGTTAGCGATACATTACAGGTTGTACGCACCATTGAAGCCATCGAAGAAATGGACGACGTGCAGAATGTGTATTCCAACCTTAAGATCTCCGATGAAGCAATGGCAGCGATGGAGTCTGAGTAATTCATATGGTTGTGATCGGGATCGACCCCGGTACTGCAACAACCGGTTATGGACTGGTTGAAGAAGAACGGAATGGAAAAATTAAAGCAGTATCTTATGGTGTGATCACGACCAAGCCAGACGAAAAACCGGAAGATCGTTTACTGGAAATTCACAGAAAAATTAACGAAATTCTCCTTCTCCACCGGCCGGATAGCGGCGCGGTGGAGAAGTTGTTTTTTCAGAAGAACGTATCAACGGCGATTGCCGTGGGGCAGGCACGCGGTGTAGTATTATTGTCTTTTGCCGAGGCCAAAATAACAGTGGATGAATACACTCCGAACGAGGTTAAACAAGCGGTAACCGGATATGGCTCTGCGGATAAGCGCCAGGTGCAAGAGATGGTGAAGACAATTTTGAATTTAAACGAACTTCCCAAACCGGACGATGCTGCAGACGCATTGGCAATAGCTATTTGTCATATCAATAGCATTGCCTATAAGAAACTTACGAACGGATAAAAATGATCACAAGTTCTGCCAACGAACAGGTCAAGTTCATTCGAAAATTGCGGGAGAAAAAATACCGCAATGAATCAGGGGCTTTTTATATCGAGGGGATTCGAATAGTTGTAGCAGCCATGGAAAAGCAGGGGCGAGTACAAACTTTGATCGTTTCACCGGAACTAGTGCAAAGTAAGGTTGTTGAAGAGATTATCAGCATTGCCGAGAAACAAAATACTCCGATACTGGAAGTCAGTGCCTCAGTTTTTGAAACATTTGCGCTGAAAGATGGGCCACAAGGAGTGGCGGCTGTTGTCAATCAAGAATGGGAATCATTTGATTCGATAGACAGAAAGAAGATGGGCTTATGGGTTGGATTGGACGAGGTGGCTGATCCAGGAAACCTGGGAACGATCATGCGAACGCTGGATGCGGTCGCTGGTAATGGAATCTTCTTGATTGGGCAATGCACGGATCCCTACGATCCATCAGCCATGCGAGCGAGTATGGGAGCGGCTTTCTCATTGAAATTACTAAAAACAAGCATTGATGAAATTTCAGCTTTTAAAGATGCCACTAATATTCAGTTCGTCGGAACTTCAGATTCTGCCATTGAAGATTACAAGGAAATTAATTATGATAGTAACCTTGTTTTACTGATGGGGAGTGAAAGACAGGGACTTCAAAAGAAATTAGTAGATTTATGCGATCAGATGGTAAGTATTCCTATGGCAGGAAAGAGCGATTCGCTTAATCTAGCGGTAGCCACTGGTGTGATGCTCTATGAAGTATATAATCAGCATAGAAGGAAACCATTGAAATGATCGCATCATTGGAAGGAACAATCAGCCAAATTTTAGACGATAGTCTGGTGATCAATGTATCGGGTGTTGGTTTTCGTGTTTACGTTCCCCGCCTGGTTTGTCAGCAAGCAGAACCCTTCCAAAGTAAGATGCTTTTTACATATCTGGTTGTAAGGGAAGATGCTCTTACGCTCTTTGGCTTTGATACGATAGAGGAACGGGATTTATATATTCTTTTGTTGGGAGCCAATGGAGTGGGACCGCGAACTGCGCTCGCGATCATCTCCACAATGTCCCCAGGATTGATACGAAAGGCTGTATTGTCCAATGAGTCAGATCTATTCACTCGAGTACCCGGTATTGGGAAGAAGACTGCACAAAGCCTGGTATTGCATTTATCCGGAAAAATAAAGGGGGAGTTCGGAGAAGCCATGTCGGTCGATCGCGAATTGGATGCCGATGTGATCGCAGCTCTTACCGGGTTGGGATACAGCGTGGTTGAGGCACAGACAGCAGTCCAGAACTTGACAAAGGACGCTCCAAGAAACCTGGAAGACAGGATTAGGTTGGCGCTTCAATACTTTTCAAAGTAAGTTCGAAAAATCAGAATACCGAAAAGATGAAGTAAAATTACACAACTATTTGATTATTTAACGAGGTCATATTGATGGCTAGTTTGACACGCGAACTCGGAATCGATTTAGGAACAACAAATACTGTGATGGCTGAAGGCAGCGAGATTTTATTGCAGGAACCCACCACGGTGGCTGTTGTTATGGAAGATGATGGCGCGCTAAAAATGGTGGAAGCCGGACAAGTAGCAAAAGATATGGAAGGCAAAGTTCCGGAGACCATCGAGATCATGCATCCCATGCAGCACGGGGTGATCGCTGAGTATGAAGTTACCGAGACATTTTTACATTATTTGACAGAGAAAGTCTGTGGAAAAATGCGGGTTTTCAGACCCAGAATGATGATCACGGTACCTCATGGCGCTACCAGTGTAGAAAGCCGCGCGGTACATGAAGCAGGCATTGGTGCAGGTAGCCGCGAGGTGTATCTGATCCCGCAGCCTTTAGCAGCGGCATTGGGAGTGGAGTTACCCATTTCCACACCATCTGGTAACATGGTTATTTGCTTGGGTGGTGGAGTCAACCAGGTGGCAGTGATCAGCTTGAATGGCATCGTTTCGGCTGATTCAAGGCGAACTGGTGGATTGGATTTGGATGAAGCAATCGTCACTTATGTACGCAAGCGCTTTGGTCTGGTCATCGGGCAACCCAGCGCTGAATTGCTCAAAATAAAGATCGGCGCAGCGATTCCACAGGATGAGCAATTCTCCATGGAGGTACAGGGTCAGGACCAGGTGACAAGCCTGCCTAGGCCTGTGGTATTAACAACGGATGATATTGTAGAAGCTCTTCAGGACAGTTTGACGGATATCGTTATGCTGACAAAAAAGGTGTTGGAGAAAACTCCACCAGAATTGATCTCAGATATTATTGACCGCGGCGCAGCGTTATGTGGTGGAGGAGCCTTGTTGCGGGGTATGGATAAGTACCTTACCCGTGCTTTGGGTATCCCAGTTTATATTGTGGATAATCCTCTGACCTGCACAGCAGAAGGTGCTGTAAAAGCGCTAGCAATGAGAGACGCACTTAAGCGAAGTCTGGCGAATGGATAGATGAAAGCCCCGTTCAAAACGAACGGGGCCATTTATATCAATTTCTGCGTGATGACCTTCCGGTGAGCAAAAAGACATAGTATAAGATCGTCGATAATGCTTGAATGGCAGCGGCAACATAGGTGAGGGCTGCCGCGTTAAGGACTCTATCAACGCCTTCCATTTCACTGTTATATACAACACCTGATCCCGCCAGCCATGCTTTGGCACGGTTACTAGCGTTTAATTCGACTGGCAGCGTGACCAGAGCGAACAAAGCTGTCGCGGCAAACAAAGCCAGACCGATCCAGGCAATAGTGGTACCGGTATTGGAAGCGATGAAGAGACCGATCATGAAGATGATCGGGCCCAACCAACTACCGATGCGGACAGTGGGTACCATCGCTGAGCGAATTTTCAAAGGACTGTAGGCAGCCGCATCCTGAAGGGCATGCCCTGATTCGTGGGCGGCAACGCCTGCCGCAGCCACACTATTGCTGCGATAGACGCCGGAACTCAAACGCAATACCTTCGCCGATGGATCATAATGATCTGTCAGAGTACCAGATGTCTCTTCGATTTGAATATTGGAAAGACCGTTGGTATCCAGCATACGGCGAGCAACTTCGGCGCCGGTCATTCCCGAAACGGTTCGAACCTGTGAGTATTTTTTATATGCTCCATTCACCTTCATCTGTGCCCATAACCCCAGTAGAAGAGCAGGCAGGCTAAAAAGCAAATACAATCCATAACCACCAAAATACATTTTATCTCCTTTACTACCTTACATATTGCGCATTATACCGAATAAAGATTTGTAAAACATTAACAATAAATATAAAAATCCGCTCAGACGCGGATTTTCACACTCGAGTGTCCCTGGTGGGATTCGAACCCACACCGACGGCTTCGGAGGCCGGCACGCTATCCATTGCGCTACAGGGACAACAACGAGTTATTCTACCACGAGAGAGAATCAATTCGTAGCTGAATTAACTTACGCGTTCTACGCCGATTGTGAAATTCGCTGCAAGAGTCGCGATGGCACCAACCGCTGCCCAAACCGGAATCAGAACAACACCAACCAGACCAATTGTCAACGGGATCTCGATATAGGTATTGCCTTTTTCATCCTTGATAATGATGCGGCGCACATTTCCTTCGTGGATAATCTCCTTGATCTTGGCAACCAGTGAGTCGCCGTCCACGTGAAATTCTTCATAATGGGTATTTCCAGTTGTCATTTTTTATCCTTTCGCTTGTCAGTTCAGCCATGTTTCAATGAACGGAGCATATTTTACTGGCTCAAATTCGAAGAAACGGTAAGTTGCCAGTCCTTGCAGTTGATAAGGGTCTTGCTTGAAAAAGGTCTCGATTTCATTTTGAGAAGGGGCGCGGGCGATCACTATTCCACCCACCCGGGGATTGCGTGGTCCAGACATCAAGAGCCAACCTTTATCGTAGCCAGCCTGCAAAAACTGACGATGAAGGGGTAAGGTTTCGTCGATTTTTTCCAAAGGTGCTGTGTAGGTGATTTCGATAATAAAATGTTTCATATTTTTCCTCTATTTACGCATTTTCAACGATCAAGTTGCGAAGGAAAGACATAGTTACCACTGGAGTCACGGGACAAATCAGCTACAGCAGTGACTGCATGAGCGGGGAGTGTGCCGTATATATGCGGAAAGTTTTCATCTCCACCTTCCAAATTCTCTTCAATGATTCGTGAGGGAACTCGATCTGAATCTATCTTCAATAGGACCAGATCATTACTTGAGTGGTAAAAACTGTTAGCCACCTTGATCACCTGATCTTTGAATGAACAATGGATGAATCCATCTCTTTTAAAATTTGCTGGACGATATTCGCCAATTGATTGCGCATTAATCCATTCACGCTTGAAAGTAATGTGGTAAATATTCATGTCAACCTCGAATAAAATGCGGGAATTTCTCTGGAATTTCGAAGGAAAACTCAATCAATCCCATGCAATTCCCATTTTCAAACCAAGGGGTTTGATGGATCATTTTTTTGATGCCATTCTTTTCAATCGTGTAAGTGTTACTTTTTTGATCTTCAAGCAACTCCATCAGTTTTATCCGGGCTGGCTCAGGATGGCATTCTAAAAGGGATTTGCCGATCAATGTTGCGCCGCCATCTTTGGAGAAAGTCTGAATGGATTTCTTGTTCATGTAGAGCACTGTGCCGTTGTTATCACAGATGGTCACCGCAATAGGTAATTCATCGAAGTAAGCAAGCGAGCTCATAAAGAATATCCTTTTTTGAAGATTGTACAACGCTTCACGCCTGATATTTGGGAGAATATTCCGCCCTGCTCAATGGTAAGCAGCGCTTGTGGTTCATCTACGACACAAGATCCGGAGAGGATGGAGACTCCATGATCGAATAACACATTGGAAAAAGGTGTTGAAGGACCAAGAACCATAATCGTTGACGATGGATTGCACATCTCCAGCACTTCGGAGAAGGAATGGTTCACCAATGAACTCCCAGTAATTGCGATGATTTGTGCTTTGCCAAGATATTCGGCGGAATTTTCCGCCGGGATGTCACCTGGTCTGGGATTCTTTTCCAATACCCATAAGTTGCGAGCCAACGTACGAACCTTATCAACAAAGGGGAAATGACCGACGATCGCCACATCACGCCCTGGGGCGTTGTCGTAGATCCAATCGTAGGCATTCAACTCCTGTAGATCAGCCGGTGATGGGTTGAGCAATGAGTTAATTGCTGCCATACCGATACTGCATTCGAAATGGTTGTCTGAAAGCGCCAACTTAGCCAGTTCCTGGGCGGAATAGGTGTGGTAATTACCCACCTGGTCCAAATATGAAAATGGCAAGTTCTCGCCTGTTAGTGTAGAAGCCAATCCACAATATTGACTGCATACAGCGGTCCAATGAACGCCAATCAATACCTTTCTAACCGGTACAGGATCTACAGGAAGTGTCGCAACAATCTCCTCAAGGATTTTCATGAAGTCTCCTTATTGAAAATATAGTTCTCGATTTCTGAAATCAAGGTGTTGGGTTCTTCTATAGTAAACAAGTAACGTCGAATTTCAGGGGTTGTTGGGTAATTTTGCAGGTAACGGATAAGATGTTTTCGGAACATAGGAACCGCGATACTCCCCCCATAAAGCTCAACCATCATCCTCAAATGATATGAGAGCACCGAGAAAAGTTCTGTACCAGAGACCTGGCTGCGATCTGATCCCGTGAATATCCATGGATTGCCAATAGCCGCACGGCCAATCATCACTGCATCACACCCAGTTTCGGCCATTAATTTTTGTCCATCCTCGTAGGATCGCACATCTCCATTGCCGATCACAGGGATTTTTACTGCGTTTTTAACCTCAGCGATAGCTTCCCACTTGGCCTGACCGGTAAATTCCTGCTTGCGAGTACGGGCATGGACAGTGATCAATGAAACGCCGCAATCTTCAAGGATATGAGCAATTTCAAGATAATTTTGTGAGTTTTCATCCCAACCCAATCTAATTTTAGCTGTGATTGGAATTGTAAGGGTGTGTACAAGAGAGGATGCAATCTGAATGATCTTTTCAGGAGACCGAAGCAACCCCGCGCCGGCTCCACGGTTGGACACATTTTTTGCTGAGCAACCCAGATTGATATCGATCGCGTCAGGATTTTTTTTCTCCATAATAATCGCAGCGTTGATAAAGCGTTGTGGTTGGTCATCATAAATCTGATAGATAAATGGTCGTTCTGATTCGTCAAAAAAGCTTTGAGTTCTAAAATGCGGGTGACCATGCACTACATCTATGGCATTCAAAAACTCACTAATACACAAAGCAGATCCAAAGGATTTTGCCAGCTTGCGCATAGGCGAATCTGTATAACCATCCATTGGCGCCAAAACAAAGCGACCGTTGATAGGAATATCCTTAATAAAAAAAGCTGGAGAGGACAAATCATTCATTTCGATATGATGATAATCGAAATTTATTATAATGATAGAGATTAATAAAATTGCAGATATTTTATTCAGCATAGAGTAGAATCAAGCAATAATTCAAATTGGAAGGTGAGCTATGCTCGATAATTTGCGAATAGCTATTATTGGACCGGGGGTGATGGGTGAAGCGATTTTTTCAGCCTTACTGCAAAATGGCATATGCCTCCCAGAAAATTTGGTCATTTCTGGTCCAGACGAGAACAGAAATAAGCTATTAAGTGAAAGGTATAGCATCAAAGCAACAACACTTAATGGTGAAGCAGTGGATAACGCAGATATTGTTGTGCTTTCGGTAAAGCCGCAAAAATTTCAACAAGCGATCAAACCGATTAAAGGAAAAATCAAGGATTCTGCATTAGTGTTATCGATCATTGCAGGTATTAATTTAGGAACGTTGATCAATACCTCGGGGCACGATAAGGTGATCAGAGCGATGCCGAACACACCGGCTCGCATTGCGAAAGGAATCACCGCCTGGACAGCATCAAAAGCAGTGACTGAAGAACAGATGCAGCTAACGAGAGATCTCTTGAGTGCATTGGGTGAGGAAGTGTTTGTAGATGATGAAAATTATTTAGATATGTCTACTGCGCTCTCTGGTACTGGCCCGGCATACATATTTTTATTTATGGAAGCCATGATCGACGCGGGTGTACATTTAGGTTTACCCAGACGGATTTCAGAACAACTGGTTACGGAAACGATAAAGGGAAGCGTGCAATATTATGAGTCGAACCACGAGCATCCTGCAAAACTACGCAACGATGTGACTTCACCGGGTGGAACTTCCGCAGAAGCGTTGTATTACCTCGAAAAAGCAGGTTTCAGAACCGCACTCTCACGGGCAATCTTTGCAGCTTTTGAGAGATCGCGTGATCTGGGCCAGGGGCTGCAAGCAAAAATCGATCGTGAGTGACATTTATTCTTATAAGGAGCACAAAGTGTCAAAAAGAAGTGAAATCCTCAAGAATTTGGAAGCAAAGAAGACCGTGGATGTCTTGATCATCGGAGCTGGAATCAACGGCATCGGTACTTTCAGGGATCTGGCATTGAATGGTGTGGATGTATTATTGGTGGATCGTGGCGATTTTTGTTCAGGTGCATCGGCGGCTTCGTCACATATGGCTCATGGTGGCATTCGTTATCTTGAAAACGGGGAATTCCGTCTAGTTCAGGAAGCGGTTCATGAACGCAATCGAATGATCATGAACGCTCCGCATATTGTTAAAGCATTGCCAACGACAATCCCCATTTTTAAATTCTGGTCAGGATTGCTAAATGCTCCTTTAAAATTCTTAAACCTACTTGATCGACCTTCAGAGCGTGGTGCATTTGTCATCAAGTTTGGTTTAATGATGTACGATTCATTTACCCATAAACAGAAAACAGTTCCGACACATAAGTTCTTTGGCAAGAAAAAAAGTCTTGAAATGTTTCCGGTTATGAACCCGGATATCCAGTTTGTTGCACAATATTACGATGGCCAGATTCTTTCACCTGAGCGATATTCAGTAGAGCTGGTCAGGGATGCTGAGGCTGAAGGAGATCATGCAAAAGCATTAAATTATGTCTCTGTGATTGGCTTTAAAGACGGAAACGTCATTCTCAAAGACGTGATAAACGATAAAGAATATAATGTAAAAGCTAAAGTTGTTGTCAATGCGGCGGGCCCATGGATCGACCCGGTTAATAAATCATTGGGCATCAATGAAAAATACATTGGCGGGACTAAAGGATCACACCTGGTTCTCGATCATTCAGCTTTACGTAAAGCAATCAATGATACCGAGATTTTCTTCGAGAACAAAGATGGCCGCATTGTGTTGATCTTCCCATTCTATGACAAATTAATCATTGGCACTTCCGATTTACCGATCGATGATGCTGATACTGCTCGCTGCACACCAGAAGAAGAAAAATATTTTATCGATCTCGTTAGCAGGGTGTTCCCATCCATACAGATAAAACCTGAGAATATCGTTTTTAAATTTACCGGTGTTCGTCCGTTGGAGTATATGAAAGCGAAAACAACAGGTCAAATTTCACGTGACCACACCATCCGGGAAGACACGATCGATGGTATACCAGTTTACAGCCTGGTAGGCGGGAAATGGACTAGCTATCGTGCTTTCTCCGAGCAAGTCGCCAAAAAGGTAATGACATATTTAGGGAGTAAGCATGACAAGAGCACTGATATGCTAGCCATCGGGGGTGGTAAAAATTATCCTAAGAGTGAAGATGATAAACAAGCATATTTGGAATCATTAACTAAAAAGCAAGGTATATCAAAACAACTTGCAGAAGTACTTCTTACTCGGTATGGCACTTTATGTGGTGAAGTTGCTGCAAAAATAAATTCGACTGGAGACAAGCCCCTAAAATCAGCAAAAGATTGGCAGGTGGCTGAAGTTGAGTACCTTGTGGAGACTGAGAAGGCCATCCATTTGGACGACATATTAATCAGACGGTCAACATTAGCTTGGCTGGGGAATGTCAACGGTGCTGTAATCGAGGAATTCGCAGAGATCATGGCAAAGGTCAGCGGATGGGGAGAATCCGAAAAAAGGAAAGAGATCAGTAGGACAAAAGATATTCTGAAAGAATTTCACGGCGTTGAAATTAAATAGATGAAAAATCCGGTTCAGAAATGAACCGGATTCTTATAACTAGAAGAAGATTTTCAGGAGTTTAAGCGCTTTTTGTTTCCATGGCAGGCGATGAGATACACCTGATTCGCCTACTAACTTGTCTTTGTTTTTCAAGTACCACTCATAATTACGGATCATGGCCTGTTTGTTTGAATAGAGGGGGGTATAGCCAAGCGCTTTTTGAGCTTTTTCTATTGAAACAAAAGAATCTTTTGAAGCAGTCTCATAGATCCATGGATATAACGGCGAAAGCTTGAGGAATTCGAGAATACGCAACGCAAGGACAACGGGTTTGACTGGAAACGGAACGATATGTTTACCAAAGCCGGCACAATCAAGGACAGCCTGGTAATCTTCACGCATGGTCGTGTATTCGGCAGCGCCAATATTAAAGGTGTCGTTGACCTTTTCCTTTCCAAGGGTCATGCACGCGACGATCGCCTGGCAAAGATCTTCCACGTCCAATAATTGATATCGGTTCTTGCCTGAACCGATCATCGGGAATCCCTTGCCATCACTTGCCCATTCATAGAAGATAGCAAAGACACCAAGACGTTCAGGACCAACGAATGACTTAGGACGAAGAATTGGGACAATCAGCCCCTTGTCGCGGAATTCACGACAGATCTCTTCAGCTTTCACTTTGGCCTCGCCGTATGGTCCCACACCTTGTACGGGATCTGTCTCGAAAAGGGGGTGATGGTCGGGTACGCCATAAACGGAGGTGCTGGAGATATGGATGAAACGGTTTACGCCATACGCTACCGCTTGATCAAGTACATTACGGGTACCAACGATGTCTGTTGTGTAAATATCTTCAGGTGAATATAGTGGGAGTGCTGCGGCTGTGTGGATGACGATATCAGCATCCATCATGCTTTTTTTCAGATCCTCTTTGTTTCGTATATCACCCTGAAGGAATTTTATTTTGTCACGTTCTGGATAATCAAAGTCAACCAGGTCGATCCCTGAGATATCAGTATAACCGTGTGAAAGCAAATATCTTACAAGGTTGATGCTAAGGAAACCGCTGATTCCTGTGATATATATTTTCATTTCATCGCTCCATGATTATTTTGTCGAAAAGATTATATCCGAAAGGGGATGCGTTAGAAAGTATCTGTGATAACCGCTCTGATATTAAACCCATTGACCTGGCAATTTCAATTTCGGCATAGATGGAAAGCTTTTATCAAATTCGTCCACATCCTCAGGTGTGAGGTTATCAAAAACCGCCGCTTCAAAAAATCTTCCGGAAGAATTGGATAACCCACTATCAATCAACTCGTAACCCATAAAAGCAGGAAAATTTTTTCCATCAGCTGTGGTGATTCCAAAGTTTTCGCAAGTTCTGAATCCAAACTTCGGGTAATAGTCCGGTTCTCCAAAAATGATGATCCCTGGCCAGCCTTGCTCTCTGGCTAATGGCAACGTTGCGTTGAGCAATTGCCCACCAACACCCTTTCTCTGGTATTCCGGATCAACACAGAGAGGGCCGAAGGTAAGGACACCGATCTCAGCGTCAGAAGTGATAATCTTGGCTTTGGAATACATAATCGTTCCGATAACTTTCCCCTCAAATACTGCGACCCTGGAGATCTCTGGAACATATGCTGGGTCAGAACGCAACTTATGCACAAGGTAATGTTCATCACAACCGGGTCTATGTAAATTCCAGAATGCCCGTTTGGTCATAAGTTCGGTTTGAAACCAGTCTGTCTCATTCTCTACTCTGATTAAAATTTTCATTAATACTCCTTAGAGAAAAAAACAAAAAGCTCTGAAACGTTTCCATTTCAGAGCCAAGGTTCTGGCGGGAGCGACGGGGTTCGAACCCGCGATCTCGGCCTTGACAGGGCCGCATGTTAGCCGCTACACCACGCCCCCGAACGACCAAAAGTTTACCATAAGGGATACCCAGCGTCAAGTATCCTTGAGAAAATTGGTCGCTGAAATTATTAATTTTTGCCGTAGATCCAGGGATCGACTGAACGTTCCCAGGAAACGATCTCCTCAGGCTTGAACCAGATAGCGATTTCGATCTCGGCATTCTCTGGTGAATCTGACGCATGAGTGAGATTTCGGCCAACTTCAAGCGCATAATCGTGACGGATCGTTCCCGGAGCTGCTTCGGTGGGGCGGGTGGCGCCCATCGTTTGACGAACAGCAGCAACTGCCTGCGGTCCCTCCCAAACCATGGCCATAACAGGACCGCTGGTGATATAACGGATCAAGCCATCGAAAAAAGGCTTTCCCACATGAACTTCATAGTGTTTCTTTGCCAGTTTCTCGTCCACAAGGATGAATTTTGCAGCAATCAATCTCAATCCACGGTTTTCAAGGCGTTTGATGATTTCTCCTGTCAGACCACGTTGAACGCCGTCAGGTTTGACAAGTACCAATGTTTTTTCCACAATGCACTCCATTATTTCGACTTTAATAGAATTTGTTCTGCCTTATTGTAAGCAAACAAAGCATCTGAGTATTTACCCTGCTCTGCGTAAGCATCGCCAAGTAATCGCCAAGATCGATGATCTTCTGGATTTGATTCAATCGATGCCATTAAATCGTCCATAGATATTGAAGGGGTGTGTTCAGAAGATAGAGATTTTTCTTCAATTGGTTCTGATGCTTGTTTAGATTCTTTTGTTTGAGGTTCGAGTGAAGTTCCAGGCTCTGCCACAACAGAAGAGAGGTTAGTTGATTTCTCAAATTGCTCAAGGTAATCAGGAGAAGATTCCTCAGAAAGAGGAATGATGTCTTCCTGTTGTTCAGGTTTTGTCTCGGAAACGTCTTGGATACCAGAAAGGCTTTTCAAAAAATCATCAGTGTCATCAACTGGAACCGACACTGGTTCAACATTTTGCTGATCAGTAGCTTCTTGCGGTTCTATCCCACTCAGCTTGTTTAACTCAGCATCGAAGTCATAAGATAGACCATCGGTATTTCCCTTTGATTCCTGGAGGTTATCGGTTTGAGGTAAAGCGCTCTGGTTATCTTCTGGCTTTAACTCCCGCAACCAATCCAGAAGATCGTCACTGGTTTTTTCAGAGATCGCCTGATCGGGTTTTAAGTCTTCGTCAGCCAAATTCTCCTCGGCTTCGACCTTTGGTTGAGCAGGTTCAAAAATATTTTCTTCTGGAGTTCCTTCATCGCCGTTCGAAGCAGAAAGGTCTTTTTCCTCTGAACCATGTAACATTCGGATCCATTCGGGAATTTCTTTCTCTGGCCTTTCAGTGCCAGATCGTTGTTCAGGCTCTTCGGTCATAACTAGTGGATTATTTACAACTTCATCTGATCTAAAAGCGTCAGATGGTTTATTCTCTTCAAAAGAAGGCTTGGATGTATTATCTGATTCGTCAATCGCAAATGCGCCTACGTTGAATGGCTGATTAGGAGAAGCAGGCTCTTCAATCGAAAAAGCCTGGGTAATGGATTCATCCGTTTTTGGCTTTGCGTCCAGAGTATTCAACCAATCAGGAAGATCATCCTGTGAAACGGGCTCAGATACTTTTTCAACATCAAAGTTTTTCAACCAATCAGGTAGATCAGAATCAGTGGAGTTTTGATCAGAGGATGTGGAGGGGTGTGATTGAGAGTCAAATGGTGAGGAAGAAGGAATGACGGGGGTTTCCGGTTCGGAGTTCTCTTCCGGCGTAATTTCATCAAAAGGCGATGCCAATGATTGGGAGGTCGTTGGTGATCCTGATTCGCTTTCTTCGGGTACTAGAGAACGCAACCACTCAGGTACTTCTGCCGGAGCTTTTTCATCAAGTCGGGTCGCTTCTGGTTGATCGATTGCTGAAGAGGCAGATAATTCTGAAAGCCAATCATTAGATTTTGTTACGTCGGTATTGGTAGCGGGATTCTCCCGGGAAATGTTGACAAGAGATTCTGAGAAAGCTGACGAATCTGATTCTTCAAAAAGATTCTCTGGAACTTGAGCAGGTTCCTTTTTCAGAGGTATTGAAGAAGACTCTTGATCAGAAACTGCCGTAATAGCGGGTTCTGGGATGAAAGATGGTTTATCCCATTCATCATTCAAACTTGAGACCCATGTGTTTTCCTTTGAAGTGGGTGCGGTTGGTAAATCAGTCAATTCATCAATCATGACTTTATCATCAGGGACGTCTTCGACGGTGGGGAAACGCGCATTGATGAACTCTTCGTAGGGATTTAATTCTGCCAACCTGACTGCATATGGGTTGTTCTTATCTGCATGGTTTGAATTTGGAGATGTTTCGAAAAGAATTTTGTTAACTTCGTAACAATAGGGAACTTCTTTTTCAAGATTCTGGCATAAATCAATAGCGGATTTTTGATCGCCAGAAAGGTAGTACATTTTCGCAAGAAAGACTTCTAAATCCATGCGTTTGGCGGTTTCAGATAACGCGGAATTAATTTCAGCGATGGCTTGTTGATACAATTCGCCACGAGCGTACATTCTAACAAGAGCGCCGCGAGTTAAGCGAATCTTGGTTGGGTGAGTTCCATCACGTCGACCAAAAAGGCGTTTCAATTCTTCCTGGATTGTGATATTAGAAGGCTGGCTGTCAAATGCCAATTCCATATGCCAGATAGCAGCATCGATATTATTCTCGTTTTCACGAACAAGGCTCATTCCAACATGAGAGATAAAATCATCGGGATATACAGTCAATACACGCTTGAACACATCGGCTGTTTCGATATAAGCTTTTTCTTCAAGAAACGCCTTCCCTAGAATTCTATAGATGGAAATGCATTTAGGGTATGATTTGAGGATGTGTTTACAATGAGCGATCGCTTCTTGCAGGTTATTTTGCTCGATGAGCTCATCAATCAATTTTTCATATGCGCGTAGAGAAATATTTGCCATAGAAAGTAGCTCCCGCTAAAAGTATGCAACAATCGGGCCAAAATTGCAAGTATAAAAACAATACGGCATTTTGCCGTATTGTTGATTAATTATTCACCCAAGTAATCGCGAAGTTTTCGCCGGATTGATGGATGACGCAAGCGACTCAATGCTTGAGCTTCTATTTGACGAACGCGTTCACGCGTGACACCCATTTTTCGGCCAACTTCCTCAAGTGTATAGGCTTGTCCATCAAGTAATCCATACCTTAGCTGTAAAATGCGTACTTCACGGGGAGGAAGGCCATTTAAAACATCTTCAAGATGCTCACGAAGAAGATTATATGTAGCGGATTCATCGGGTGGGGGAGCTTCATCATCTTCAATAAAATCACCCAAAACGGAATCTTCTTCATCGTCTGTAGGTGTTTCAAGCGATAAGGGGCGTCTGGCTACCTGGATCATATTTTCAACTTTTTTGGGTGGAACATCCAGAGATAATGCTAATTCATCAACCGTTGGTTCTCGACCAAGTCTTTGGGTCAACTGATGCTGGATTCGTAATAGTTTATTGATTTGATCACCCATATGAACCGGAACCCGGATTGTACGACCTTGGTCAGCAATGGCACGGGTGACTGCTTGACGAATCCACCAGGTGGCATAAGTGCTGAATTTATGACCTCGGCGGTAATCAAATTTCTTTGTGGCTCTAATCAGGCCGATATTACCTTCCTGAATCAGATCAAGGAATGGAACACCACGCCCCATATACTTCTTGGCTACACTGATCACCAAACGTGAATTTGCAGTGATTAGATGTTCACGAGCTGCCCAACCATCTTCAATTAATTTGCGAAGCTCCAAACGTCGTCGATTGCTGACATTCCCTTTTGCTAATTCTTCCCGAGCCATGCGACCACGTTCAATCCGTTGAGCCAGATCAACTTCTTCTTCAGCGGTCAGTAATGGAACACGACTTACTTCTTTAAGATAAAGACCAATGGTGTCATCTGTATCAATATTCTCAAGATCATCGACAAGGAGGTTTTGAGCCGTTGTGGCTTCTTCATCTTCAGCGATTGATAAATCTTCTTCAGTGGGTTCCTCGTGAATGGATTCATCTTCAACGTAGGAAATTCCTGCACTCATTAACGCTGCGAAGGTCTCTTCTAATTGTTCAACATCCTGTTCAGCGTCAGGGAAGAAGTGCAGGATATCATCAATAGTTACATAGGATTTTTGCCGGCCTAACTCGATCAGTCGTGCGATGGCAGGATATTCTTCTTCTTCATCATCAACAATACTAATTATTGGTTTTTCCATTTAAATTAATAAGCCTTCCCGCAGAGAGCGCAAGTGAATCTACCCAATTCAGAATACACAAATTGCATTAGAAATTCAATAGATTCGTTTAAGAAAATTCTCAGGTAGCTTGCAAAATGAATGAGCAGAAATGATTCCGCTCATCTCACAATAAATCTAATCCGAAAATTTCGCGAATAATAATATACAACAATTGAGGTATCAAAGTCAACAGGTTTTCTGGATTCTAATGCTATTTTAATGATATTCATCATTAATATCATAATCAAACGAATTGCAGATGAATAATGATAAAATATGCGGAAATTTTGTTCATATTTTTGGTATTTATTCAACTTCAATCAAAATTTTGGAGGCAAAAAGATGACTATTGATTTGTTTGGAATGGCCAGACACGGTTTGAGCAACTTTGAGCAAATCGCCATTGTTGCCGTACTCGTGGTCGCATTCATCAGTTTGATGTATGCTTGGCTGCTGCGTGGAACTGTTCTAAAGAAAGACAAAGGTTCAAAAAAGATGCAGGAAGTATGGGATGCCATCCGAGTGGGAGCGAATAGTTATTTGTCTCGACAGTTGAAGACGATCCTCCCTGCGGTTGCCATACTTACAGTCGCATTATTCCTCTCAGTTTATGTAGTTTCCCCAAGTCAGGAAGCGATTGATGAATTCGGTAACAACGCCATTCTGGCGATCAGTCTGGGCCGATCCATCGCGTTCATTTTGGGAGCATCCTTCTCACTGATTGTCGGACAGCTTGGTATGCGAATGGCTATTCAGGCGAGCGTTAGGTCGGCATCTGCGGCGCGACGTTCATTTAATGAATCTCTTTCAATTGCCTATTATGCAGGAACAATCACCGGAATGTTGACCGATGGACTTGGTCTTTTGGGTGGTACTGTAATCTTCATTATCTTTGGTAAGGCATCCCCAGATGCATTACTTGGATTTGGTTTTGGCGGCACTTTGCTTGCCTTGTTCATGCGCGTTGGTGGCGGTATTTATACCAAAGCCGCTGATGTTGGTGCAGATCTTGTTGGTAAGGTTGAAAAAGATATCCCCGAAGATGATCCTCGTAACGCGGCAGTGGTTGCCGATTTGGTTGGTGACAATGTTGGTGACTGCGCTGGTATGGCAGCGGATATTTTCGAAAGCTATGAGACAACAATTGTTTCAGCCTTAATTCTTGGAATTTCACTTTGGGATAAGGATCCAAATAAAAGCCTTCACTGGATCGTTTATCCGTTAATCATACGTGGTATCGGTGTGTTAAGTTCGATACTTGGAACTTTCACTGTCCCTATTTGGGAGAAATTCCCGATCAAATTCCTTCGCGCGCATGACGCTGAAGAATCAATGTTCCGATCGTATGAAGTTTCGAGCGTGAACACGGTTGCGTTCTCCTTCCTGGTAGCTATCCTTTACGCTAAAGATTGGAAGCTGGCTATGTTGACCACAATCGGTGTTGCTCTGGCTGTGGCTTTCAACCCGTTGACCTCATATTTCACTTCAACCAAGAATTCTCCTGTCAAGGATGTTGTGGAGGCGACGAAAACCGGTTCTGCAACCACCATCCTTTCAGGCCTTTCTCTGGGTATGGAATCCAGTGTATACGCTCTAGTTGTGATCGTTATCAGCTTTGTTGGTGCAATTCTGCTATATGGTGGGATGAATCCATTCGGTGCGAATCTGGATGAAATCGCAATGCTCAAGATCCTGTACGGCGTTGCCATGGTTGGTATCGGTATGCTTAGCCACACCGGTAATAATGTTGCAATGGACTCCTACGGACCTATTTCTGATAATGCCAACGGCATTGGTGAGATGGCCTGGCATGATGACAATGACGAAACAACCGTGAAGGCTCGGCAAATTATGGCCGACTTGGATGCAGTGGGTAATACCACTAAAGCTATCACCAAGGGTGTAGCTATCGCCTCAGCAGTGATTGCCGCTGTCAGTCTCTTCTCATCATATATTACCGATGTTGGAAAAGTTCAAGAGAATATTGGCCTAACAAAATTAACCGGAATCAACATCGCAGATACTCGTATCTTTATCGGGTTCCTGTTGGGTGGCGCGTTACCCTGGTTATTTAGCTCTCTGTCCATCCGTGCAGTCAGTCGCGCAGCCGGTAAGATTGTTGAAGAAGTTCGTCGCCAGTTCCGCATCCCGGGCATCATGGAAGGGAAAGTGAAACCGGATTACGCACAGGTGGTCGGAATCTCCACCGGATCAGCTCAGAAGGAATTGATCCCTCTGGCTACCATTGCGGTCTTACTACCTCTTGTTATTGGTCTGGCATTTGGTGTCGAAGCGCTGGGTGGTTTCCTGGCTGGCGTGATTCTCTGCGGTCAGTTACTCGCCGTTTTCATGGCAAACGCGGGTGGCGCCTGGGACAATGCTAAAAAGATGATCGAAGACGAACCTCGCGACCTGGTAGCAAATACAGGCAAGGGTTCCGAACGTCACAAGGCTGGAGTTGTTGGTGATACTGTTGGTGATCCCTTAAAAGACACCGCTGGTCCTGCACTAAATCCAATGATCAAAGTCGTCAACTTGATCAGCCTATTGGCAGCACCGGTGATCGTTACCTTCCAGGGACAGACGATAGTTCGCATTAGCGCGGCTATTGTTATGGCTGCAGCCATCCTGTGGGCAGTGATCGTAAGTAAGAAACCTGCCAAAGTTGGCTAATCAATAGGTAGATTATCGAAAACGAGCATCGATCAAACCGATGCTCGTTTTTCTTTGCATATATCGAGCCAAGAAGAAAAATCAGGCGGTATATCTGCATAAAGAGTTATTCTATTTCGAGTCTCCGGATGCAAAAAAGTAACAGAATACGCATGTAAAGCCACCCGGTTGATTTTTAAGTTACGGGAAAGGTTTTCGGAATCAGGGGTACAGTATAAATGGTCTCCAAGAATGGGATAACCAAGATAAAAAAGATGAGCTCGAATTTGATGCGAGAATCCAGTTTTGGGAAAAGCTGAAATATGTGAGATTCCATTTTTTAGATATTCAACCAACGAAAACTCAGTCAAGGCAGTTTTCCCATTTTGCGAATCAACTACAGTGCGATGTCGCCGATCTCCGTTGACGAGGAGAGCCGACGCGTTTTGAAATCGGTCGGGGCAGTGGCCAAAGGCCAGCGCGAAATATTGTTTATTAATTAAATGTTCTGAAAATTGTTGGTTTAATAATTTGTGGCTTAAAGCGGTTTTTGCTAAAATCATAACGCCGCTGGTTTCTTTATCAAGCCGATGAACGATCCACAACCTGCCATACTCAGGTTCAAGAATTGATCGCAAATATGGCACGGTTTTATCATAGCCATCGGCGATACTTAAGATGCCAGAAGGTTTATTGATGACAAGAATAGATTTATCTTCGTAAATGATCTGCATAAAAAAGGCCACACCTATTTGGTGCGGCCTGCGTTGTACTAATCTGGAAAGTTTTTAAAGAAGGAAACAGCAACCACACCTGGCCCAGCATGAACAATAATCGCCGGTGGCAATTTTGAAAAACCGATAAAATCGGGGTTGATTTTTGTTGATAATGCATTTTTCAGAAATTCAGCATCTGCCATAGCGTCTGCTTGGAATATCGAAATATGTGAGTTCGCACTGTTTTGACATTCTTCAGTAACTAAATCAATGATCCTGGATAGCGCACGTTTCTTGGTCCTTTGGGTTTCAAATGGTTGAACTTTTCCATCTAGAAAGATCAAAATCGGTTTTACTTGCAAAATACTACCTATCAACGCCTGAGCACTTCCAATCCTTCCTCCTTTATGAAGGAATTCCAGTGTGTCAACGTAGAAATAAATCTTGCATGCTTTCTTCGCTTTTTCTAGTCTTAAGATAATTTCATCCGCAGACATCCCTGAATTCGCCCATTCGAGAGCTTTGTAAACCATTGTCCCCAAAGCCGGACCAATCGTACGTGAATCGAAAATCCGGATATCTGCATTCGGAAAATCCTTGGCAGCAATTGAGGCGCTTCGTACTGTACCACTAACATCCGCAGATGGGCAAATTACTATTGCAGTATCTTTCTTAAATGCGATCTCTTCGAAAATTGGTGAATAGAGAGCCGGAGGAGGCGCTGCAGTTTTTGGTAAAACCGGTGAATTCTTCAATTTGCTTAAAAATACTTCGGTCGTGATCTCATTGTCATCGCGATAACTTTTTTCACCAATGACAATGATCTGCGGAATCATTGCGATTCCCAGTTCTTCTGCTTCTTTGGGGTCGATCACAGAGGTCGTATCAGCAATGATTTTTATCATTTTCATTTCCTTTAATTCTGAGAATTGAGGAACGTTACTAATTATACATCACGTAGTAAATCGATCGCCGCTGGCACACCGCCCATACTCACCGCATTCTTTACGGCATTAATTATCGCCAATCTGACTACTTCTGCTGCATATGCGCCAACGACATTTACATCTACATTAATAGAGCCAGTGGAAAGAGCGAAGATGGTATCTCCATCGAAGAGGGTATGTGAAGGACGTATGGCCATTGCTAGACCATCCTGAGCCATTTGGGCGAGAAAATTCGTTTGTTGATTATCCAGGTTCGCATTTGTAGCAACTACGCCGATCACTGTGTTATGGGAAGATGCAAATGTAAGACCTACCTTGCCTATCTTTGATTTCATCAGGGAAAGTGTGTCTGCAAACAGGCCAGAAGAGCCGATTCTAATCGGACCACGCGAAAATGTTCTGGCCCCCGCAATTATTCTGCCCTGATCATCAATAACATCTCCGAATGGATTTACGGCAATAAGAGCGCCAACAATCAAACCAGAACCGAGATCAATACTTGCTGAACCGATGCCCGATTTGGTTGCCTGATTTATTCCCAAAATGTTCCCTGCGGTAGCACCAGTACCTGCGCCTACGCACCCTTGTTTAACAGCATCGGAGGAAGCATTTAGACAGGCTTCATACCCCATATCTTTACCTGGACGAATTTTGGAATTTCCGATACCTAGGTCAAACAAGATGGCAGAGGGGACGATTGGCACAATGATATTGCCCGCATTAAATCCAAAAC
Source organism: Anaerolineaceae bacterium (assembly GCA_034430175.1). Classification (GTDB taxonomy): domain Bacteria; phylum Chloroflexota; class Anaerolineae; order Anaerolineales; family Anaerolineaceae; genus UBA6107. The sequence continues at coordinate 84,241 of DAOUFI010000025.1, forward strand.
CTTTTTCCTCAAGATACTTCATCGCGCCAGAAGCAGCGTCGAGCCCAAAGGCTGATCCACCGGCGAGCATGATCGCGTGCGCTTTATTCACCAAATGAAGTGGTCTGATTGCGTCAGTCTCACGCGTACCTGGAGCGCCACCTCTCTGATCCACGCCCGCAAATGCGCCTTTTTCGCATAACACAACCGTGCATCCTGTGATGGCATTAAGATCCTGCGCGTGTCCGACTTTTATGCCGGGAACATCGGTAATGGTGTTATTTAATTTCATCTGGACTCCGAAAGTTAAACAGGCTTATGACAATTGGGACAAATAGATTCGGAGCTGACGATGACATATCCACAATTCTTGCAGGTGAAAGGTTGAATATCGCCTAGAGGAGCTCCGCAGCCGATACATTTTGCCTGCCCGGGAGGATTGGGTGTATTACAATAATCACAGACATATTTTTTCAAACGATCCGAGAGTTCATAGCCGGAACCCAATGCTTTGGCTGTGGACTCGATGGTTTGCCACAATTCGTCAGTAAGGTCTATGTTTTCGATATCCTGCGCGATATCATCAAGACGGTTAAGCAACCCCAGGGGATTTTTCCAGGCTGTAAGAGCAGATACCCCAAGGCTGGCTGCCACTCCCAGCCAGGCTTGTTGTCCAATTTGAACACTGACGCCATCTTCTACATTTTGCAAGATTACACTGACAGATGTTTTCCCACCAGATGAGGCATAAGGAGAGGTGGCAATCTGAACGGCAATCGTATCATCGTTGCCCACTTGCTGGACTTGCATTGTTCCCCGGTTAAATCGGGCGATCAATGCCTTGGCAATATCATCGTTCTTGAAGCTTCCATGAAAAATGCGTTGTTCCATAATTGAATTATAATCAACTTTGATAGATAGAATTATTGGAGAAAGTGATGAAATTCAAGTTCGTTAGATTCGTATTACTCCCAGTGATCTTTATTGGTTTGATCACAACATTATATACGTTTAATTCTCCCATTGTGGTGCAAGCCCAGCAACCAACAGGATCGATCCCCACGGTGACACCATTATCCAATGGACCAACGGGTGTTGTAAATACCGGGCAAGTTGAATTTGCTCTTGTTCGGTCAGGACCTAGTACACTCTATGACGAGATTGGAGTTCTTTTACCTGGTCAAGTTGTGAATGTTATTGGAAAAACGATGGCAGGAGACTGGCTAAAAATCGAATACCCAAAAGGGGACAATGGAGTAGGATGGGTATACTCGATTAATTTGACAGTATCAGGTGGCGAAATTCCAGTGGTTGAGATCCCTCCGACGCCCACTCCGAAAATTACACGTACGATTGATCCGACGATGGCCGCACAGTATGTCATTACTCCGGCAGCTACTCGTCTACCAACGTTTACCGCTCCGGCACCCATGACCATTCCCACTTACAGCACGGGTGTGATCGGTAATGGGCATATCCCTGTGGGGTTGGTGATTTTAATCTTGGCTGGACTGGGATGTTTGTTTGGTGTTATCTCCTATATCCAATCCAGATAGTTATTTCATCCATTGAGGATCGCATGACCAAATATTTGGAAAGCCGCGAGAGTTCTTCACCGATCATTACAAGGGCGGTAGCCGCAGCGTTGAATGGCAAGAAGTTTGAAGCGTACGAATTAGATGGATTAACAAAATTTATTTTACGGGCAATTGGGTATTTACCACAATCTGTTGCTGGTTGGTTAATCCCAAGAGCACCCAACGCTAATGCCATCGAAGGCGAAGTGGTCCGGAAGCTGAACATCAATGACCTTGTTCAAGCGCGGCTTGATGATTACAAAGAGATAAAGGGTCGGTTCCCCGCAATAACGATGGGGGTTGGGATGGGGGGAACGACCGCGCATATTTCCCTAGGATTAAATGGACCTTTTCTCCCGCAAGCATTTGTTTTGACATTAAAACGCGGTTCAATGGATGGGAGTGTTCAGAAATACTTCAATCTTTCAGCGGATATTGCCAGAGAAGTGACTTCAAGGAATCCGGGAGTCATGTCAATTCAACATTATGATCCAATTCATGATGGCTGGTTGGTACGAAGAGTAAATCACCTCCGATTGAAGTTGACAGATTTACCGGATGCATATAAAGAATTTATCCGCAAGCATCTGGTAGCTGGAGGAGAGCTTGTATATCTTGAAGGCAGAGCAAGCTGGAAGCAATTCAAAGTAGGTGAGAAGAATGTATTTCAAGTAGGTGGCTGGGGCGATATCTCGGACAATGAATTCTTAAATGGTAGTTCCAGGATCCATAATTATTGTGTTAAAGAGAAAATTAAATTTGAAGACTGGAAGCTAAATGATTACCCGTTGATCAATGGCTTTGAATCTGAATGGGGATCAGAACCGGGGTTGGGTGAAGCGCTTGAACAATTCTGCAATCAGGAAGGATATAAGTTTATCAAGATCAGTTTTGATGACCCCAATCAGTTTAACAAATTGGCATTCAAAGCAGTACAAAAACAATTGGAACTGGATGGAAAAGAACCCTCCGGAACGATTGTTGAAACGTTTTCACAATTTGATACATCTGTAATCCGTGCAAGTGGTCTAGTACCGTTATGGTTGATCTTTAACACTGAAGATTCTGTACGCTTTCTAAAAGAAATGGTTAAAGTATTTCCAAAAGAGAAACCAGTATTTTTCAGCCCCTTATCCACATTCTCTTTTACCCCCGATATGGCAAAATGGGAAAGTTGGGAAGAGGCTTTATCCGGGACCAATTGGATCAACATAGGAACAAGAAAAGATCATTACCCCGCAGATTCATGGACGTTGATAGAGTGGACGAAACCATTGCGTAAATGGTCTGCAAGCCATCCAAACCCGATCCAGAATCGGTTGACAGGAGACATCCTACAAAAGTTGGCAAAGCAAATATCAGCAGATGGTTAATCTAGATTGTAAATCCGTTGCAACGCATATAAAAGAAATTGTAGATCTTGGAGGTCATTATAAGCTTGAACAGAAATCCGAATCAGGGTTTTCCCTTTCCATTGGAAAACTGGAACTTCAATTTGATATTCTGAGAACAATTTTTGCTGCAATTCTGAAGATGGAATGGAATCTGGCAGCGGAACAGCAACCATCTGACCAAACCATTCCGATCTCGATGAAAGGGATTCGGTCCCAAACCGAGCAATCAATTCGTTATTGATCCATACGGCTTTTTCATGACATTCGTTGCGGATAATATCCCAACGGTTTTTACGCTGGAATTCAATTGCAGCGGGAACCGAAAGAAATGGAGAGATATCTCTCGTTCCGGTCCATTCAAGATAATCGACGAATTGACAAGAGCTAGGCATTTCCGACCGCCATCCCCAACTGACTACAAGTGGCTTGATAAGCTGTTGAACATCGGAGCGGGCAAAAAGGAAAGCCGAACCCTTTGGTGCGCATAGCCATTTATGACAATTGCCCGCATAGAAATCCGCGTTTAATCCATCTAGATCAAGGTCAATTTGTCCAGGAGCATGGGCGCCATCGATCACGGTCAGAATATTCATATTTCGCGCTTTATCACACACTTCTTTTACTGGGAAAATGAGTGCTGTTGGAGAGGTGATGTGGCTAAGATAGATTACTTTCGTGTGGAGAGTTACATTCTGAAATAGATCATCAAGAAAAGTCTCTTTAGAATAAACAGGAAGAGAAATGTTTGACTGTTTGTATACAAACCCTTTCTGTTCACTGAGAAATTGCCATACTCTGTCCATGGCGCCATACTCGTGATTGGTAGTCAACACTTCATCACCAGGACCCAGATCCAGACTGTGGGCAACAATATTGACACCATGAGTCGCGTTAGAAATAAAGACAAGATTATCTCTCTTTGTATGGAGATAAGATGACAAAATCTCACGAGCAGTGCCAAGTAACAAAGACGCTTGTCTGCCCAAAAATTCGACCGGTTCATTTTCGAGAAGTAGCTGATAGCGCTGATACTCCTCAAAAACCGGGCGTGGTGTCGCACCAAATGAACCGTGATTCAAGAAAGTGATTGATGGATCAAGCAAGAAATCTGATTCAGGGGGTAAAGTAGTCAACATGCCACAATTATATTGCCAAGAGTGATGGAAAAGAGAGAATTATGTGCCCATGATTGATAGTTATGTTAGAATGATGCCTATGGAATCGAAAATAGTCGCAAAAAATCGAAAAGCAGAATTTGAATATTTCCTGCTAGAACACTTTGAAGCTGGATTGGCATTACAGGGAAGTGAAATCAAATCGGTTCGGGCTGGTCAAGTCAGCCTTCAAGAATCATATGTTCAAGTTGATGCCACTTCCGCATGGCTGGTTGGAGCGCATATCGCCACTTACGAGGCGGCAAGCTACACAAATCATGACCCAAAAAGATCGCGGCAATTATTGCTTCACAAGAAAGAAATCAAGCAGTTGTGGAATGCAATCAGGCAAAAAGGTGTGACAATTGTGCCTGTGCGTATGTATTTGAAAGATGGTCGGGCAAAACTGGACATAGCCGTAGCAAAAGGTAAAAAACTGTATGACAAGCGAGAAGTGATTGCCAAGAGAGATGCTGAGAGAGAGATTGCAAGAGTAGCAGGAAAAAGAGAGTAAAAACAGAAAAAACCCCATTTAACAGGTGAAAATGATCTTACTTGGTGAAAGACCACTATCTATCGATGATGTTGCTTTAGTGGCAACAAAAAATGATGAAGTAAAGTTAAGTGAAATAGCTAAAAAGAAGATTTCCGATTCAAATAAATTATTGGAAAAGATCGTGAAAGGAGAAACTCCGGTATACGGAATCAATACTGGTTTTGGAATATTCGCGGATAGACGAATAAAGAACGAAGAGAGCAGTAAACTCAGCCGAAACCTGATATTAAGTCACGCGGTAGGTACGGGAGAGCCATTATCAGAAGCAATCGTGCGGGCAGCGATGCTGATCCGCGCTAATACACTGTCGCAGGGTTTCTCGGGAGTGCGAGAAGTGGTTATTAAAACGCTTCTTGAAATGTTGAATAAAAAAGTGACTCCGATGATACCGAGTCAAGGATCGCTGGGGTCTTCAGGCGATCTGTGCCAGCTCTCGCACATGGCACTCGTTTTGACAACGGATGAGAATGATCTGGATAATGAGTCAGGAAAAGCCTGGTACCAGGGTGAGTTATTATCTGGCAAAGATGCAATGAAACGAGCTGGTATCAATCGTATTATTCTTGGGCCAAAAGAGGGATTGGCAATCAACAATGGCGCAACATTTACCGCGGCCATCGCTGCTTTGTCAATTTGGGACGCAGAATATTTACTCGATCTTGCCGATCGGGCCGCAAGTTTGTCTTTGGAAGCTTTGGTTGGGTGTTCTTCAGCATTCGATGAGAGACTTCACAACGCTCGCGGTCAAAGAGGGCAGATCATCAGCGCAAGGAATATTAGAGAAATGATTGAGGGGAGCACATTTATTGACAGCAGCAAACGCGTCCAGGATGCTTATTCGCTCCGTTGCGCTCCGCAGGTTCATGGAGCCTCAAGAGATACAATCGAACATGCCAAGACAATTGTGGAGATTGAAATCAACGCTGCCACAGACAATCCATTGATATTTGAACCCGGAATCGCAATCTCGGGGGGTAACTTCCATGGAGAACCAGTGGGTATGGTAATGGACTTCGCGGGTATTGCCATGGCTGAAATTGGCGCAATCTCAGAAAGACGAACTTTTAGATTGACAGATGAAAAACTAAGTAATGGATTGCCTCCGATGCTTGTCGATTCTAAAGAATCAGCAGGCTTGAACTCTGGTGTTATGATGCCTCAATATACGGCGGCGTCATTGGTTTTAGAGAACCAAACGCTGGCAGCTCCAGATAGTGTTCATTCCTTGCCAACTTCAGCGGAACAGGAAGATCATAATGCTAATGCAATGACTGCTGCAAGGCATTGCAGCCAAATCATTGAAAACGTTAAGCATATTCTGAGCGTGGAGTTATTTACTGCGGCCAGAGGTTTGGATATCAGAATACGTGATGAAAAGAAAGCGCCAGGTAAACGAACTCAGGAATTGTTTGAAAAAATCAGAGCGGTTGTGCCTTATCACGCAGATGACCGACTCTGGGGTGTAGATATTGAACAGCTAAGAAAAGAGATTCAGGAAAAAAGTATTTAGCCAGGATTGGAAAACTTGTAGCATGGAAAAAATCAGCAGAAGAGATTTCTTAAAAGTTTCAATTGCCGGATTAGGCGCTTTGGCATTTTCCAATGTTCCTTTGGGAAGGCGATCTTTACCGGATTTTCCTCAGGGGACGAAGCTTGGTAGAACATTTTATACAGTGAATGTCAAATCAAAGCCTGATCCTGATAGTACAACCGTGAAACAACTTTACGAGGACAGCGTGGTGCAATACGATCGCGAAGTCATTGGTTATGCGCCACAAACCTACTCAACCAACCGTAGATGGGTCGAAACACCAGATGGTTACGTTCCCTGGATTCATATTCAACCTGTTCAAGCAATTATCAACACACCTTTAGACGTTCTTCCTCAACTGACAAATGGAACGGGGATGTGGGCGGAAATTACCGTTCCCTATGTAGACGCAACACTTGAATCGCCAGCAAAAACGCCAAAAATTGAGGGACAAACAACCGCACGATTTTATTACAGTCAAATTTACTGGGTAGATCAGATAAAAGTTGATGAAGGAGGAACAGTTCTTTATCGCTTCTACGAAAAACATGGCGGATATGGTGATTTATTTTGGGCAGACGCAAGAGCATTCAGACCGATTACCGCAGAAGATATCAGTCCGATTAATCCAAATGTTACTGATAAAAAGATAATTGTTGATCTAACGCACCAAGTACTTTCTTGCTATGAGGGATCGAGCGAAATTATGTATGCTCGTGTATCTACAGGAGCACGAGACCTACAAGGAAATTATGTTGAAGATTGGGCAACTCCTGTGGGCGATTACCACGTCATCAATAGAAAGTACTTATCGATTCACATGGCGGGGGGAACTTCTGCCTCAGGGTATGAAGAGTTTAGCGTCTGTTGGACCAATATATTTGCGTCTAATGGTGTAGCACTTCACTCAACTTATTGGCACAACAACTTTGGCGAACCCATGTCTCACGGTTGTGTCAATCTTCTTCCCGAAGATGCGAAATTTATCTATAGATGGTCAAAACCAAACGCACCTTATGAAGAAGGAAAAATCGAACAATCAGGATACGACGGAACCAATGTACAAGTGAAACAGGAGTCATGACGTATAAGCAGCGATCGAAAAGTGAGTAATATGGGAAGAATAACCCTTTATTACAAGAGAAATGATCCAGATATCGAGAAGATTATTCGGCAGGTGGAGAACCTGGCTGATGATCATCATTTGACATTGGTAGATCTATGTCTGGATGATGATCCGACGCTCTTAAGTCTTTATAACGATGTCACACCTGCGTTGCAAATCGGACCATATCGTTTGAAATACCCGGTCGACGAAAAAGATATTCAAATCGCAATAGTATCCTACCAAGATCGTCAGGAAAGATATATCGCAGACTCCAGTCACAAGAAACAAAAAGAAGACGAATTTTTACACATTGCCTGGCATGAAAAAATTTCGTACTGGATGGCAAATAACTATCCATTATTTATTGCTATATTTTTAATGGTATATATCGCGGTGCCTTTTCTGGCACCAATATTAATGAAAACAAAACATGATACCGCCGCAAATGTGATATATAAAACCTACAGCGCGGTTTGTCATCAACTGGCATTTAGATCGTATTTCCTTTTTGGAGAACAGGCGATTTATCCCCGTGAATTGGCGGATATCCCGGGCATGATAACCTATGAGCAGGTCACAAAAATGAACGCAAACGATTCCCAATTTGCTAGAAATTTCACAGGCAATGAAGTTGTGGGTTATAAAGTGGCAATTTGTGAACGAGATATTGCAATTTATGGTTCAATTGCTTTGTTCGCGATATTTTTTCAATTTGAAAAGAAAAAAACCAGGCAAATTCCATGGTATATCTGGGTGATTTTTGGAGTGCTTCCTATTGCAATCGATGGTGGTTCTCAACTCTTTAGTTTGGGAGGTACCTGGCCTGCCTGGTTTCCTATTCGGGAAAGTACCCCGTTATTACGGTCTCTTACTGGAGTGTTATTTGGATTGGTCACAGCCTGGTATGCTTTTCCAATGATGGAAGAAAATATAGCTGAGAGCAAGAATTCAATGGCGAGAAAATTAGCCATCAAAAAACGATTAATCCAGAAAGCAGCAAAGTCATGATTATCGAGAGATCTGGTGGAGTAGAAATTCATAGATTCGCCAGCTTTGACTCTTCCGTGGTATCACACGCTTTCTTTTCCCGTAATGGCGGAGTCAGCCCTGAACCTTGGAGTTCGCTGAATCAGGGTGGGGGGCTTGGCGACAGCAAAGATAACGTTATTGAAAATCGGAGACGCTCGTTTGCAGCCATTTGTCGACCGGTGGAATCTATTTATGATGTGTGGCAAGTTCACAGCGCTGACATTATCGTGGCGAATTCTCCCAGACCTCTGAACGTAGAACATGTAAAAGCGGATGCGATCGTATCAACTAATCCAGAGATTACTTTATTTATGCGGTTCGCAGATTGTGTACCAATCATGGTATATGAAAAGTCAGGAATGGTGGCAGCGATAATCCATGCTGGCTGGCAGGGGACAGTGAAAAAAATTGTTGGAAAGACGATTTCCCTTCTTGTGAATGAATTAAACATCTCTCCTGGGAATTTGGTAGCTGGAATCGGGCCATCAATCGGACCATGTCATTATGAAATTGGGCATGAAGTTGAGAGGGCAGTAAAGGCATCCTTCCCTGAAAAATGGAATAGTTTGCTTTCCTATAAAGATTCGAGTATTTTTCTCGATCTTTGGAAAAGTAATCAACTTCAACTTGAAGAAATGGGTGTTGGAATTATTGAAGTAGCTAAAGAATGCACGGCTTGTCATAACGATACCTGGTTTAGTCACAGGTATGAGAAAGGTAATACGGGGCGATTTGGAGCTGCTCTTCATCTAAGGTGATGGTAATGAGCAATGTGATAAAAGAAAGATATTTGGCTGTATTGGAAAAGATTTCTTCATCCGAAATTTCATCGGGGAGAAGCCAGAATTCAGTAAAACTGATCGTAGTAACTAAGGGACAACCTGCAGCAAAAATTAATGAAGCTATTGCTGCGGGTGCGTACTTGCTTGGTGAAAACTATCCTGAAGAAACGGTAAAAAAGATCCCTGAGATAACTGGGGATGTTGAATGGCACATGATCGGGCACCTACAAAGTCGTAAGATAAAACATATCGTCGATCATTTTAAGATGATTCACTCAATAGATCGTGATGAGATAGCATTGAAATTGGATGCACAACTGGGAGCTGGCAAGAAAGTGATGCAGGCTTTATTCGAGGTAAACCTGAGCGGAGAATCATCGAAAAGCGGATATGTGGCATGGGATGAGAATACCTGGGAAGTACTCTGTGATCACTTTTTGGAATTAATGGAATTAAAGAGCTTGAAGTTTTGCGGCTTGATGACTATGCCTCCTTATGCAAACGACCCTGAAGAGTCACGTTATGTGTTTAAAAAATGTCGAAAACTTCTTAACATGATGCAAAATCGGATAGGGGCAACAAACTTTAATCAATTATCCATGGGAACCAGTCTGGATTATCAGGTTGCCATCCAGGAGGGAGCGACATTTGTTCGTATTGGAGAAGCGATTATGGGTAAAAGGATCTATAGGTAAATTAAAGAAAGATATAATATTAATCATGGCAAATACAATTATTTGGGTAATTTTTCAGGCAATTTCGTTTATTGTCCTTGTGGACGTTATTTTGTCCTATTTTATGTCTCCTTACCAGCTAATACGGCGTGCTTTGGATAAGATCGTTGATCCATTGTTGGCACCAATTCGAAAAATCGTTCCACCTGTACTGGGTTTCGATTTGAGTCCAGTAATATTAATATTGTTGCTTCAGTTACTTCAGACAGTCTTATTTAGGATACTCTAGCCATGGCAGAGAAAAGGTATAACTTTAAAGAAGGAATAGGTGGTGCTGCTATTTCGGTTCGAGTTACTCCGAGATCTTCAAAAAATGAGATCTCCGAGATACTTGAAGATGGGACAATAAAAATCAAATTGACTGCGCCGCCAGTGGATGGTAAAGCCAATGAGGCGTTGATCGAATTTTTGGCAAAGGTTCTAATTATCAAGACGAATCAACTGGATATTGTTGCTGGTCAAACAGGACGGGATAAGTTGATCACGATTACCGGATTAAGGCCTGAGGAAGTACACAAAAGGATTATGGCACTTACAAATTAGCGCCAACTGATATCCAATCCGCGTTTACTTAAACTAAACAATGAATTTATCGCGAAATCGCGAAGATTGCTCGTCTCTTGACGGGCAATCATATTTAAATACTGAATTAATTCAGGTGTTGGTTGATCAAGAAGGTAATGTAACGCCGTCTTCTTGTCACCCTCTTGTCCTTTATCAAGGATGGTAAACAAGAGCTGGTCAGGAAAGATTTTGGAGGATAGCTCCATTTTATACTCTTCGGCTTTTTCGAGTGTCCAGGGATTCTCGTGAACGGGAAGCCATTTCTGGGGTATGAGAGATTTATCTTCCCCTAGATGTTCCAAGGCAAAGATAGCTGAATCTCTGACGACCCACTGGGTGTCTTCCAGACTTGCCTTTTCAAGAACCTCATGTACCCATGGTTCATTAATTCGACTCAATCCAGCAATGGCTGCTTTGCGAGCCAGGTAATTATCGGTTGACATAAATTCTCTCAACATGGCATGACCTTCCGGTTCATGCATGGCCAGGACCTCACAGGCATTTGCGCGGATCTGTTCATCAGCGGTAAAAATAACATTAACTAAAGCATCTTGAGCAGGAATCGTCCAAATTTTGCCTAATGAAAGCACGGCAGTATTTTCAACAGCTATAACTTCATCATTTACAAGCTCATTCAAGCCGGCAATAGCTTTTTCGTCGGAATACATTCCTAGGCCAAGAGCCGACAACTGGCGAACGATGGGATCGCGATTATCTTTCATGATCAATAGCAAAGAGGCAATTGAGGGATCCTGAAGTACTGAAAGCGAATGGATCAGTTGAGACCGCAATCCAAAGGGAATGTTTCTATCCTGGAGTAGACGCGCTGATCGTTTGAAAATCTCTGTGCGAAGAGCATCCCCCTGATTTGTAAGGGATAACCATTTTAAACCAATCAGGTAATTTCGATGTAACGGTTGATCGCTTTGCTCAAGATAAGAGATAAACGGTGACAGTTCAGAATAATTCGATGCTTTTTGTACCGCATATGAAAGATCAGTGGAAGATTGTATTGATTCTTGAAGAGACGGTAATAGGCTGTCTGGTGAAATTTGAGCTCTCAAGTAACCAGAGATGACCATATTTGTTAAACGTAATGTCGCATCTGGTTGTTCGACAAAGAGTGAATTGCTTACCAACAATTCGATCACATCTTTCGAACTCAAGCGTCGGGATTCATCATGGATAAAGTAATCTGATCGAGAGTTTAAAATATTTGTTAGTATTTCTCTTGTCAGGTTGCCTTGATCAGGTTTTAAAAGGAAGTCAGCAATTGCGTTGTATCCATAGGGAGAGATCGATTGATCTGAAATCAATCCAAGATAAGACTCATATAGTTTGACAGGGTTGGAGGATTGGATCGCATTCGCTAATGATAGCCAAACTTTTAAAGTCAGATCAAAAGGGCTGGAATAGGATTCATCCTGTAATAGCCAATATCTTGTACGAGATACATGAGTTTTCAAAGTTTCAAGATCAATATCTGAATTAGATTTCGTGGCTTCAAGAAAAGAGGTACACCACTTCGAAATGAAAGACGATCGTTGTGATTTGTTCCATGGGGAAAGGGCAAACTGCATAAAACCCAACTCTTGAAGTCTTCCCGAGTAAAAAGTACCTGAAGTAGTAACTATTTTGATGCCTGGGAAAAACGATTGAAGGTCTTTGATCTTTTCTACGATGCGATCAAAGTCTAAGCGCTCCATTTCATCCAGAGCGTCGATAAATAAAACCAATTTTGAAGATCGAAGAGATTGCTGGATGATTTCATCAATGGTTTTTTGAGGAAGCCCTTTTATATTTGATGTTAAGAATTTAAAGACCTTTTCGTTTGCAGAATCATCTGTGTTTAAGAAATCATGCGCCTGCATCAATATCGGCAGATCTTTAGTTTCATCCTGTGCCAGTTTACTAGCTAATGCCGATAGCGCAGCCGTTTTTCCAGTACCAGGATTGCCACTGATACAAATATATGGATATGCATTAATCAGGGTTTCAATTGAGATCAAAGGCGCAGGATAATCTGCAGTTAATTCGGGAGTCTCGGGAGTATACGGAAGGATGGAAAGAAATTTGAAAGCCTGATCATCATCACTCTTTTCCGGGAAGCATTCTGTCGATGCGATAACCGCAGGTTCGACTAATATCTTATCCAATGGGAAAAGCGAAGATGCAAGATGACTCGATTGTGCTTTTCTCAAAGTAAAAAGGCGAATACTATGTTCGCGATTGATGTTCTTCAGGCGTTCCTGCCTCAAGCGATTTTCAGCGGCAGTCTGCTTCAATTTTGGAAGTAATTTTGACAAACGAAGCAAAATTAGCCAGAAGATTGTCGCCAGAGCAAATCCGAACCAGAAGGAGAGAAGATCCAATTTTGGTAGATGAATATTCACTGTCTCAACCTGTATATAGAATTCGCCCACAAGAATGGCAGGTAATCAAGGTCATCGAGTTTCGTGCTTTTTGGATGTCAGCCGCAGTAATTTCAGAGCCGCATATGGTGCAGGATTCGTCTTCGACAGAGGCAACAGCAATTCGATTTTTCGAAATTCGAAGTTTTTCATATAGCGATATATGGTCCTGCGAGATTTGACCGAGAATCGCATCACGTTCAGAAATTATTTTTTCTTTTTCTTTCTTTAATTGTTCGTTCTCGAGTAAAAGAGATTGGTTGGAGTTCTGCCATTCAGAAAAAATTGAATTGTAGTTTTCTTTGGCTTCAGACAACTTGTTATTTATTTCCTCAAATTCTGTTAATCTAGAGAACTGTTGATCTTCAAGTGAAGATAATGCCGATCGAAGAGACGCAATCTCCTTCTGAAGATCTGATAACTCCTTAGGATTCTTGTTAGTGCCATTGTATAATGCTGATTCAGACTGTTGAATCTTGATTGTTTTTGCATTTACTGCGGTCTCAAGATCAGAAATTTCAATATTCTTCTGTTGTGCTTCTTTTTCCCATCTGGCAAGAGAATCGGATGCTTGCTGGCAAGCCAAGTTTTGATGGATGGATTCATCGATGTTTGCCATGCGAGTGGCGATTTGATCGATGCGAAGATCCAATTTTTGGAGTTGGAAAAGATGGAAACTTGGGTTAGTCATTTTGCTTGTCTCCAGAGCGGTGGCTTGTTTCAACGATAGGAGATTCCCGGAGCATTGCGATTGAATGAGGAAAAATGGATATAGCAGCTTCCATGTTTTCGATAACCGCTTTGGGACTTCCGGGGAGATTAACGATTAAAGTGCTGCCCAATATTCCACAACATGCACGAGAAAGAATCGCATTCGGGTTGCTCTTTCTGCCTTCAGCCCGCATCAATTCGGGGATTCCTGGAACTATTTTTTCAATCACTGCCAGGGTGGCTTCAGGAGTGACATCGCGAGATGTAAAACCAGTTCCGCCTGTTGTTAAAATAATATCCAAGTCTTTTCGAGAGCAGAGGTCTAACAGGGTTTTCTTGATCAATTCAATGTCATCGGGAATGAGTCTGGTATCCACGATTTGCCATCCATGCAATGTGACGTAATCAGCAAGGACAGCTCCAGAAAGATCTGAATAGCTTCCCGATGATGCGCGATCAGAAATTGTCACAATGGCACAATGGATGGGGCTTTCCGGCATATCAGGTCGCTTCCTCCTCAGACAGGAAAACTTTCCACGGTCCATGGATGCCATCAACGGTAACCCCAAAGAAATAACGAAAACCGCTGGTTGTTTTTTGAATCAGATCGTAATGAGTAAATTTTCCCTGTGAATACTGACGAAGCAAGCCAAAGTCACCCTGCCAGGTAATCTTTTCTTTCTCGATATCTGAAGTAATCTCATTGTATTTAGTTAAAGCATAAGACCACAGTCGTCGTGCGGATGTGGTAGTCACGTTCTTGACGATATTTCCATTGCGGAGATCACGTAGAGAGTAAAAACTCTTACCATTACGCATAGTGGTCGCCACAACTTCTACACCTGTTCGAGGATCGGTATTAAAATCCATTTCATTCAGGGGTGGCTGCGAGGAAATCTCAGCAGAGGTATCAATCATTGTTGGCTGTGCAGAAATCATTTGTGGCGCAACAAAGGAAAATTGCTTACCGCGTTGTACTAGATTTACTATTTCGTCTCTCACAGCGAGATTGGTTTCTTCTTCATCGCGGACAAAGATCTTGTTATCATCTAGAGCATAAGGTGGCTCCTCGCCGCGAGGAACTAAAATTCGCAGGATAGATTTCCCCTTATATTTTTGTTGGTCAATCGTCAGGTGAAGTGGTGGGCTGATCCGATTAGCAACTTCTTTTTCGAGTTGTTTTGTTAATTGATCAGGGTTCTGCACACCAATTGGTGGAGTGTGTGAGTCTGCCGAAAGGCCGATGAACAATGAGCCACCGTTGGTATTGGCAAAGGCGCATATATCGGAGAGAATTGCGAAAACCTTGCCACCGCGAATTGTAGCTGTTTCATGAAAATCCTGGATGATATTGGCGCCCTCATCGCGAGCGGATTGCACAAAGTCAAATTGTTGGGCTTCAGCCCTGTACTGATGAGGACGAGTTCGTGAGAAATCATTAGAAAGAAAGAGGTTTTTTAGTTCCTCAAAGGTCAGGCTAGGCAACAATACATCTGTAGTGCGGTCTCCTATACCAAGGTTCTTTTTGCGAGAGGGATCGGTAGTAAGACGATGGGAATCAGAACCTTGGATGCAATGCATTCGTCGGGGATATTCTGGTTTTGTCCCATTGAAGAAAGCTGCGGTGGTGCGGTTTCCCTTTAGCTCAAGATCGGTAACTTCAAGCGCGTGAAGGTTGGGATCCTGGGTGTATGCGATTCGAGTTTGTCCTCCAAAATTTAGCCCACGCATGGCAACGCCATTGGTTGAATTAGCGTGAGCGGCGATGACGATACCTCCGGCCTGGTTGATCAACTGGTAAGCGTTTAGAACATCAATGGATGCTCCTGCCGCTGGTTTGCCTTCATCGAGATTTTCAGGGGCGATAGATAGACTAAGCAGGAGGTGTTCGATTTCGCGAATATTCTTGGAAGGTGAAAAAATAGCAAGTATATGAAAACCAAAAGTTGCTGTGAATTCAAAACCAGGAAGAAGTAGTATCTTTTTCAATAAGCGATGATATTCATTTAGCTTGATACGTTCATCTGGTTGAATTCGATTAAGTTTCTCCAGCAATTCAAGCTGGCGGATCTCATCAAAAAGTGTATGATAACCTGCTACGGTATTATGATCTGTAAACGAAAGAATATCGATTCCTCGTGATTCGGCTTTTTGTAAAATTTCCAAGTATGTGACACCCGGTTGTTGAAAATCTTCAGAAGCCGGGGTATGGATATGAATATCCATGTTGTACCATTTATTGGCTGTCTTTCCCTCAACTTTTTTTTGTTTCATTCAATAATTCCTTAATCATCCAGAATTCACTGGATGCATTCTTCTTTTTATTATTTTATCATTCATCACTATTGTAGCGTACAAAAAATCAATCGAAATGGACTTATGGTTTATTAAACAGTAACAGGTAGAGATTACTCTACCTGCATTATATTTACAAATGGCGCCCCCGGTGAGACTCGAACTCACAACCAACAGCTTAGAAGGCTGGTGCTCTGTCCATTGCGCTACGGGGGCTGGTAATCCACAGACGATTTCGGTTGAATTCCGTCTAATGGCTTACGTCACGACCAAAGATTATACCAAACTTTAGTCAACAACTAATCCCTAAAAGATCTTGTAAAACCGTTTTGGCAGCTCACGTTTGACGACGGTTTCGGCGTTATAAGCAACTCGAAGCAACAATGCTTCATCCCAATGTCTACCGATGGCTTGCATACCGATTGGTAAACCACGGCTGTCGTAGCCCACCGGGAAAGTGATGCCGGGATTGCCAGTGAAATTGCCAGGAAATACAAAGCGCATCATTTCTGTGTCCGTCCCTAGGTCTGACCAGCCACTTTTATAGCCGCCAGCAGGCACAGGTTGAGCGGCAAGTGCTGTTCCCGGAGTGATGATCACATTGACCTTCTCGAATGCCTTAGCAAAAATTTCCAGGGCACGCGTACGCATACGCTGTGCCTGGATGTAATCCATTGCAGTGAAGGTTTGACCAAGGATCAAACTCAAACGTACTGCTGTACCATGTTCCTTATGATGCTCGCGGTAATTTCGCATGCAGAGCGCCATCTCGGAAAGGATAGTTGTGGCATGGGCAATACGCATTTCATCCAGTTCGGGAATTTCAACATCAACAATCTCAGCGCCCATTTGTTTGAAGTGATTGACCATGGCATAACAAGATTTCACAACTTCAGGTGAAGCATGTTCGAACCAATCCTTGAATATTCCCAACTTAATACCTTTAAGACCAGCTTTATTCCAACCTTCGATACTAACTTTTGGCCCTTTGAGGGTAGCCGGCTCAAGAGGATCGGGTCCAGCAATGATTGAATAGGCTAGGGCACAATCTTCGACGTTATCAGTAAGAGGTCCGATGTGCGCGACACTCCAACATAGGGGCGCAGCACCATGTTCACTGACGCGGGCAAATGTTGGCTTTAAACCAACGACACCACATAAAGACGCAGGAATGCGGACCGAGCCGCCACCATCCGCACCAATGGCAATGGGAACCAAACCTGCTGCCACTGCTGCCGCTGAACCGGAAGAGCTGCCGCCTGTATCGCAATCAGTGTTATAGGGGTTGCGAATGGCTCCGAAATTTGCATTCGAACCATTTGGCGCGATTCCGATCTCGTGCATATTCGTCTTGCCAACCATGATGGCACCAGCAGCGCGTAATCTGGACGCAACTGTAGAATCTTCTACAGCGGGCTTATTTCCAATAAATTTCGTACCCACATTAGTGGGGTAAGGGGTCATGTCTATTTCATCCTTAATCGCGACAGGTACTCCATCTAGAGGGCCAAGAGGTTTCTTGGCTTGATAGCGTTTTGTCGATGCCTTTGCCTGCGAGAGGACATTTTCTCGATCGAAAAGGATGAATGCTCGCAAAGGAGTTTGGTCCTTCTCGCTAGCTTCAATGGCGGCCAAAACCTGCTCTGCTGCTTGCAGAGGTGAAAGAGTGCCATCTTTATACGCCTTGACGTAATCCAAGGCAGAACGATAGGGGAAGTCTTTCGGTTTCTTTCCTGGTTCAAATGTGACAGAGACAAGCTTGTTTTTACCAGCGGGTTCAACCAGGGGGTAATATGTGGGAGCTTCTTCCAATTTAATCTTGCGTAGCTTGGGAATTCCGCCATTTTCAAGAAGTGATCCAATTAAAAACAAACGCGTGAATTTATTTTCGACTAAAGCCGTGAAGAGCTTTAATCCGATGCCTGTTAGTACGGGAAGTTTCAAAGAGCGCATATTATACGATGTCATATTATGAATCTCCTCTGGATAAATTATACATTGGGAGTAAAAATATCCCCTGATCTGGATTCTTGTCAGGGGATATGGAACAAATCCTTATTACTGATGGATCGCGCGAATCCCTCTGTAGACTTGCACACCAGCAATCGTCTGTAATATCGTATTGGCCGATTTTCCGATTTTCTCAGATAATTGTTGCGCGCTAAGAGGTTCATTTCCATTGGACAGAAATACTCTGAAGATTGCGTCAACCATGGCAGTATTGGCTGTGACAAATCCAGGTTCTTTGACGCAATGTGACATAAGGGTTGACTGTAAGCCGTCCACAAGTTTTACCTCGGCGGTTTCGGGGTCAACCCAATCGATCATGACATCGGCAGATTGCATTTCAAAAAGCTTCTGGTGCTCAGGACAAAGACAATTCAGTAAGAAGACCCGCCAGTTGTTGTCATGAGTTTTCCACCATTCAAAATCGATATGAAAGGGGGTATCTAGTGTTGGTTTTATCAGGCTGAATTTGGTTTCCGGCATTATTTACTCTCAATCTTGTTTTCATCCAGACGGAAATAGAGGTCGCCAAGGTGAATTGACCATGGTTGTGAGAAAAGCAAGGAGATTATCGGGGAGGGAGGGCAACGCTTAACAAGATTTACTGCAGAATACAATTCCTGTGCGTGAATTTGCCCCTGGGGATTGAGCTTGGAAAGTTCACGCATCATGTTGATTACAATCTTTTCAAGAGAGGGTTTCGTTTTCTGATATTTTTCCCAGATCGAATCAACAGCCTTGCAATCAGAGATCACAATTGCCATTCGTTCATCAAAAGAAGAATTAATAGTATGTTTGAGGAGAGCGAAAACATATCCACCATCAGCTCCGACCAGGAAAGTTTTCATCCACTCTTTGGTTGTGTGTTTTTTATCAGCCTGAACAATGATCTCACCAGGGATTTCACCTCGCTTAAGGTGTATCAGACTGCCAGGAATGAAGCCTTCTTCTTGATACCAATTTTTCAAGCCATAAACATATCTTGCGGGTCGAACCACCCAACCGTTAAACAAAACGCCAGTTAACCCATTCTTGAAGGTAAATTTCACATGCGGCGTCTCATAGGCAGTGGGAAATAGTTTCTTTAACTTATTGGTAAGCGGCAATGTTCCAGCGCGCCAATGTGGATAAGTAAGGCTGATCGTTACTTCGTCTACTTGACCGGATGACGATCCCGGTTCAAGTTCATCGTTGAATTCCGGGCCAAAATCGGAAAACTTCTTCAACTCCTCCGGGATTTCAGCAATAGTATCAGAATATTTCAATGTGAATGGTACGTTTTGCACTTCATCCGGCTCAAATCGTTTTAAGAACCATAATGTCTCGCCGGCTGGGCCAACTTCGTCAAAACGTGTATCTTCTTGAAGCGCATAGTTCAAAGAAAACTCAGTAAGGTTGGCATTGACATCCGTGGGAAGCTCGATCTGCTTTATCAACTCAGAGCTGAGCATTGGACCGCCCTCGGCCATTTCAAGAACTGCCTCAGCAAGGTTGAGATGCCCGACACCAACATCGACTAGTAAAGAACGGGGAAAATAATTCCCACCAATATTAATTAATTCGTCATTATTTTCTAAAAGCGAGGTAAGTTTTACGGATAATGCTTCACCATACTTCAATTCCACTTGATCGGGATTAAAGGATTCATCCGTAGCTTCTAGGGGTTGAAAATCATTCAATTTATGAACTGGCAGGTTGCTGGCAAAAGAAACAATCTCCTCAGGAGAAAATTCAACTACAATCACTTCCATTTCTGGGTATTCTGGATTATTACCAGATCGGACCTCTATCACTTTCCCTTTTTGGTAATTGCGGTGGGGAAAAACAAGCGACTGGCCTTTTTTAAAGCTGTCTTTTGGGAAATATGAGGTACCTTCAGATTTTCGCGATTGAAGTAAGTGAGCTTTTTCGGTGGAGATTCGGTGCTCGATCAGAAATCTGGTCAATGCGGTAATTGGTAGTGGTGTTTCGATTTCCAAAAGGTGGTTATAAATGCTTTCTATATCTTTATTAGAAAATTCCAGATTCTGCCAGTATGATTCAGTTAAGTTCATGCGGATGTTCCTATAAAATTCTTATCTTATCTGCAATTATACCTTATTGCATAATCGGCTTATCAAGGATATTCGTTATACAACCATTCCACCGGATCGACTTGTACTCCGTTGACCCAGATTTCCCAATGGAGGTGCGCGCCAGCATTAACAAAACCAGCCGAATCATCGACCCTGCCTGTATGACCGACTTTGCCGATTACCTGACCAGCAACGACATGATCTCCAACATTAACGTTAATCTCGGATTGATGGAAATATGCTGTGTAGATTCCCCAACCATGGTCAATAATCGTTGCATTTCCGCGAATCTCAAGTAGACCAGTGTAAACTACTATACCATCAGCAGCAGCATAGATGTCAAGACCTTCTCCGCCATCAAAATCAATGCCAGCATGAAAACTAGTGTACGCTCCGTCGTTGTAATTACGTCTCTCACCAAAGCCAGCATTAGTGTCACAATAAACACTGGGGCAGGTCATTATTCCAGACCAATATCGATCCGTGGTAAATTTTGATGTATATGACCTAACAAGTTCTTCTTCGGGGTTGACGACTGCCGGATCAATTGTAGCCGGATCGACATAAAGAGGATCAGCTTCAGAATAATCTCCACTGATCAAGAGAACAGATTGCTCGAAAGAAAATGACGTTCCGTCATCATAAGTACCGGAAATGTAAAAAGTGGACAAACCGGTAGTTGCTATCGCACTGACGCCCTGAAGTGAGATTTGCTTTCCATCTTGCAGTGTCGCGAAATTTAGGGGCATTCCGTTCAATGAACCTGATAAAGTTACAGGTTTATCTGATGTGACTGAAATTTCAAAAGTCTTCCCTTGTTTTAATGGAAGAGGTGAAATACTGACATCAGATAAACCAGGATCAACAGGGCTGACCCGCTTGGTCGAATCGCTGCTTTGAAGGTAGATTAGATCAGAGGGCAAAACGGAGGAATTACCGCTTCGATTATTCTGATTTAATATGTTCCAGGTGTTTGTCCCATTAATGGCAGCCAATTCCAGTAATGAAGTCGATGGAGAAATTTTTGAAACAAGCACACGAGAGTCACTGTTATTTGTAAAAAGAACTAGAAGAGGAGTTCCTACATAAATTTGATTTGGGCTAGTGATGTGATTTAGTTTTAAAAATAATTCTGAATCCATCTGGTATTTTGATAGAAGATTATCGTATGTTTCGCCAAGGTCAACCACTTTCTTATCTATTGTACCGGTCATTCCCTGGAGACTCGGAATGTACAAGGTTGTGCCCGGAAAGATGGAATCAGGGTTGGTAATGTTGTTAAACACTTCCAATTCATCGATGGTTATACCGAATAATTGAGCAATTTCGTATAGAGTATCACCATCCTGGACAATATAAACAGGATATTGTCCGGGGTCTTGTGCATGCACCGGAATTATCTGGGTGGTTATTATAATTAAGGAAAGAAATAATGCTATAGATCTATTTTTCATTTGAAAAGCTTAATTGATCGCCAATATGAAAATCATTTATATGACTTGAATTCAATTCTAAAACATATTGTGCGGGTTTTTTCGGCAAATACGCAAGATGCCACTTTTTGGCATAGACAACATCCACAACCTGCTTTTTTGAATTGATCCAAACAGTCGTGATATCAAAATTCATGAATAGCATATGTATCGAAGTATTGATACGACTTTCGACACTATCGACTAAAATAATACCTGTGCCATCCGGTATTGAAGGAACAAACATCAACCCTTTTAATTTTGAGAAGAAGGATTGACACCAAGTTACTGAGATTTTAATTTCTGGCTGATTATTATTGATAATGAAGATTGTTTTCATATATTTGACTAGTTTACCACAGGGAAAAAAGAGTGACCATGAAAATTACAACCTGGAATGTTAATGGATATAGAGCGGTACTAAAAAAAGGATTTAAAGAGATAATTTCTCAACTAAACCCTGATATTTTATGTTTACAGGAAATCAAAGTGAAAACAGAGCAGTTGACGCCGGAAGAAAGAGAGATTCCTGGATATAACGCGTTATGGAATCCGGCTGAGAGACCGGGATATAGTGGCGTAGCTTTGTTTTACAAGAAAAAGGAATTCAAAAATAGATTTGGATTGGGAAAAGATGAATTTGATATCGAGGGAAGAGTGATTAATATTGATATCGGAAATATTTCATTATTCAATATCTATTTTCCGAATGGTCAAAGGGGGAAAGACAGAGTTGCTTTTAAACTTCGTTTTTATGAAGAATTGTTGAATCAATGTAATGAGTTGCATAAGCAGGGTAGGCAGATCATTATTACTGGCGATTTTAATACTGCACACAACGAGATTGATCTGGCGAACCCCAAAGAAAATGCTGAGACTTCAGGTTTTCTTCCTGAGGAGAGAGTTTGGATCGACCATTTTATTGATCACGGATTTTCTGACGCTTACCGAGAACGTTATCCGGATAAAATCCAATACACTTGGTGGACTTATCGAGTTAACGCCCGCGCAAGGGGGATCGGCTGGAGACTCGACTACTATTTGATTTCAAAGGAATTAATGTCATCAGTGGAAGATATAATCATCCATGATGAAATAATGGGTTCAGATCATTGTCCTGTCTCGTTGATATTGGATGATGCGCGAATTCGCTAGTTTTCATGTATAATTAATAATAAGTTGTCTGACAAAGAAAGGATCAAATGACAAAGCAACGATTGTTGATTGTTGACGATCATGAGGTCGTTAGGCTTGGTCTTAAGGCATTATTGCAGAGATATCCGCAATTTGAAGTGGTTGGAGAAGCGGGTACCGCGAAAGAAGCGATCGATCTTACAACCAGAATCAAACCAGATGTTGTTTTAATGGATATTCGACTGCCTGGCACCTCTGGAATTGAGGCTTGCGAAGAGATCACTAAAACTCACCCTGATGTGAAAGTGATCATCCTGACTTCATATGCTGAAGATGAAATGCTGTTCTCAGCGATTAGAGCTGGAGCTTCAGGTTATGTTCTTAAGCAGATCGGCGGTGAGGATTTGATCAAAGCGATCGAATCCGTGGAGAGGGGAGAAGCTTTATTGGATCCTGCTGTCACCCAACGGGTATTCCAGGAAGTCAGGCGAGCAGTAAAAGAAGAAGAAGCTTCTGCGTTTGCGAATCTGAGTACACAGGAAAAACATGTATTATTACTGGTGGCTGAAGGAAGAACAAATCGAGAAATTGCCAAGGAACTATATCTGGGAGAAGGTACAGTTCGTAATTATGTAAGCAGCATTTTATGTAAACTGGGAGTCAGCAATCGGGCTGAAGCCGCGGCTTACGCAGTAGAACATAATTTGAAGGAATGCATATAACCGATCAAATAGAGTTCCATAACTCATGCATATAAATCGCGTCTTCTTCCATTATCGGACTCTCACACAAGATCCGACCCTGGCAGGAGGCGCTTTTTAGGACTGAAAAAAGCTCGGAAAGAAGTAAATCGGATTCACGTAAAGGAAGATGATTGCGTTCTCCCTTATCGGAATACTCGATTCCACTTAAATGAATATGAATTGCGCGTAGCGAATCTTCCCCTAAAATTTTTGAGTATTTTTCAATTAGTGATTCCCATTCTGATGTGGAATTTACAGAACCATCCCCTGGTCGGGCATGTAAGTGCGCAAAATCAAGGCAGGGAAAAACCCCTTCAATCGATCTGCTCATTTCTAACACATCATCAAATGAACCCAGCAAGGCAGATTTTCCCATGGTCTCAGGTCGTAAAATGACAAAATTATTTTGAGATCGCAATTCGAACATACAATCCTCAAGGCGAGGGATGGCTTTTTTCAATACTTCGATTGCTGGTGTCCCAAAGTACGAACCTGGATGAAAAATAATGTCTGTAGCTCCGGCAAGATTGCCAAAATATGCTGCGTCCATAAGGCGTTTTCGAGACTTCGGCCATTCTTCATCCGTGCTATTCAAATTGATGAAATATGGAGCGTGCACGCTCAAAGATACGTTGTTCACCTTGGCCGCATTTTTGATTGAAAGACAGGTTTCTTCACTGACGCGGACAGATTGTACCCATCCCAATTCAAAGGCATGAAGACCGAGAGACGCCAAGGTCTGTATAGCACCAACACTCCCACCAGGTTTCTTAGGTGTGGAAATTGGAGCACCGACTGTTCCGAAGATGAAATCGCTCATTCTGCCTCAAAAAATAGATCTGAAAACAATAATCAACTTAGGGATAAAGATTATCAGCCCTACTATGGCAGCAGTAATGGATGCTACCAAAACAGATGAAGCCGCGCAATCTTTAGCTATCTTTGCCAGAATATGATACTCAGGACTGGCCAGATCGGTTAATTTTTCGATCGCTGTATTCAAACATTCCGTAGCCCAAACGACCCCGATTGATATCACTATCGCCACCCATTGCAAAGGCATGAGTTTGAAGAATATTCCCAATAAAAGTACCAGGATGGTTATTAATGTATGAATCTTTGCATTTCTTTGAGTTTTAAAAACGTAAGCTATACCATGAAACGCGTTCTTAAAGGCATCGATAAGGGACGGATTACGGTAATTCAATTATTCATCTCCAGAAAATTTATCCATTTCGATACCAAGAGAATGAAGATATTTTACTTGTTCGGTCCACATTAGTTTTTTTTCTGATTCGTTCGAATGATCAAAGCCACGTAAATGTAATATCCCGTGGATTACTAACATTGCTACTTCAGATAATACAGAATTTCCCGCGTTTGCTGACTGTTCAAGAACGCGAGGATATGAAATCACTATATCACCTAAATAGTGCGCTCCTGTTTCGGGATCAATTTCATCGGAGGAAAAAGATAAAACATCTGTAGGACGATCTACCTGGCGATATTCTAAATTAAGGTCATGAATATATTGATCATTGCAAAAGACAATAGAAATCTCTTCACTTTCGGGATCAAGTATCAATTGCGCAGCTTTAAGGGCAATCGCTTCAATTTCAGGAAATTTTTCGAGTTCAAAAAAATCTATGGTAACCATTCGCAATTACCTAAATCACTTCTTTTTCACTTTTACGTCAACTTCAGGGTATTTAAGACGAGGGTGGTGAATATTTTGTAAGACTCTGAAAAAAGTATCAGAAATTATCTTAATATCACGCAGGGTCATAGGCGAATCGTCTAATTGACCTTCTTGAACACTGGTGTCAATTACTTTTTTTATGATTAACCTCAGATCCTCATCAGTTTTTGGTAATTCAGCACGTGCTTTTGCTTCACATCCATCAGCGAGCATTAAAATCGCTGTTTCTTTTGTCCTTGGTTTGGGGCCAGGATAAACAAACTCGGATTTATCGATTTTCTCAGGAGATTTTTTTGATAATTCAAGCGCGCGGCAATATTGATATTTTGTCACTGAAGTCCCGTGGTGTTCAAGAATAAAATCACGTATACGAGGGGGAAGACGGTATTTTTCGCTCAAAGCAACCCCATCTTTTACATGATTGATGATGACCTCCGCCGCGACAGCGGGTTTCATATCATCGTGCGAATCAATATTCCCTGGCACCTGGTTTTCAATGAAAAATTGTGGGTTTTTCGCTTTTCCACAATCGTGAAATAAGGCACCAACACGCGTGAGCACAGGATCTGCGCCAATTGCCTCCGCGCCTTGTTCTGCCAGATTGGCAACCTGGAGAGAATGTTGGTAAGTTCCGGGGGCGTTTTGAAGAATATATTGAAGCAGAGGATGATCTGGACGTGAAATCTCGATAAGATGCAAGGGGTTCGATAATCCTAATGCTTGAGCAAATATATATTGCACCAATAAGGCAATACTGGCACTCGAAAAGCCATTCATAAAGGTGACACCGAACAGAGTAACCATTCCAAGCCAATCAGTCGAATTATCGATGTATCTGAAAGCAGCAATAACAGTACAGCCTGTTAATGATAACCATATACCAGCAGTGAAGAAACTTGACACCTTTTTCCCTCTACCAATTGTTAAAGAACCGATCAAGCTTGAGAAGAGATAAAATGCTGCTAATTCGAAAGAATTGGAAAGGCCAAAAGTGGCAAGAACGCTTAATAGAAGCGAAAAAATTATGGAGGCTTCAAGATTAAAAAGAGTGGCCGTGATCAAACCAAAAGCAGCCATCGGGAAAAAATATGGCAATACGGTACGGTTGGGAATTAGCACTCGAGCCGAAACTAAGAACACAATGAATAAAAACGACAGCAATGTGAGACTACGCAGGTCATCCAACAATGCATGATGACGCCGTCTGAAGTAGATAATCACAAAACAAAACATCAATAAAACGATTAAGGATGTTGATATTAGCTCTGTGACTCGGTTTTCTTTTTCAATAAATCCAAAAAATTCTAGAGCTTCATATTGTTTTGCGTCTATTATCTGACCTCGAAGCACGATCGATTGCCCGTTGATATATGTCGCATTTACCGGCTTTACGGTTTCCATCACGCGTGCTTTTTCTAAATTGGTCAATTCTTCAGAATAAACGCTGTTGGCGATGATGTATGGGGTAACAATTTCAGTAATCAATGAAGATTCAGTAGCTGAGAAAGAGAGATCAATTAAATTGGGAACATCAGCTTGATTCTCAGCAACCTCATAATCACGTATGTTATTTTGCATCACCTTTTTCAATACATCAATGCTTTCTTGCTGGATATCGGACCAGCGAGAATCGCTAACCGTGGTTAAGTATTCGATGGAATCCGCTGAAAATGTGACTGAGCTAATCGATGAAAGATCATTGACTTTTTGCTCTTTGGATGAAAATTCATCAGATCGAACTGTTGAAATGTAATTAAAAAGAACATTCATTTTATCGACCTGACCACGAGTGATCATTGGATCAGATCGAAGATAAACAGGTGGAACAGAATCCGCGGCTTTTTGTTTAGCTTCTGAAGTCAGAACAACGCTTTCAAATGTCGCTGTGTAAGGAGCATTGATATCCGATAAGGCAACAGAGCCGATGGAAATTTGGTATGTACTTGGACGAAGCGCAATGGGTAAGGCGAGTGCTCCAAAGGTAATTAATGATGTGACAACTAATAATATCGCGCGGAATAAATTGCGCGAGCCACTTGTAGTAAAAGGTTTCCTGGCCGTTTTATCCGTCACTTTATTTTTGTAATAGCTGTTTGACCATTGAACTAATGCGATCGGATGATGCTCTTCCTTGAACCTGCGGAATGGTTAATTTCATCACTTTTCCCATGTCCGCTGGAGTTGATGCGCTGGTTTCTTTTATTACGGCATCAATGATGGCCTTTAGTTCTTCGTCACTTAATTGCTTGGGGAGGAACTGTTCAAGAACTTTAATCTCTTTTTGGGTAGTATCAATAAGGTCCTGACGACCACCTTTTATAAATTCCTGAATAGATTCGGCCCTCGATTTAATTTCCTTTTGAACAAGTGCTAAGATCGCCGTGTCATCCAATTCTTGTCTTTTCTCTACTTCTGCTAATTTCAAGTTAGTTAAAATCATGCGCATTGTATTACGTGATATTTCATCATGATTCTTCATTGATTCATGGAGTAGATCGTTAAATTTAGTCTTCAATTCTGATGGCATAGTCATTTCTCCTTGATGAATTTTCATTCAACAGTTATTTTATCTTTAATTTGATCCAATATTACCTGTCCAATTCCGGGAATATACAAAAGATCATCAATGGATACAAATTTGCCATTCTTCTCACGAAAATCTACAATGGATTTCGCTTTTTCAATTCCAATTCCGGGGAGAGTATCCAATTCTTCAACTGATGCAGTATTGATGTTCAATTTATTTTGTGAGTTTATTTCCAAAATGGCAGAATCTGATCTCTCGGAATATGTTGGTGAAATATAAGTTATTTCAGCAGGTTGTTTTGATTTCATGATCAAGAGACACAACCCGGAAAACACCAATCCGCATAGAACTCCGATCACGAATATCTGCCATTTTTTCATAATCTACCTAAGGTTTTACAGCTGCTTTCTGCTCCTGATCATACATGGCATTGAATGCAGCAATAGCAACCTCGAGCATTTCAAGGGTTGGTTCGTTTGTCGTTAGTTTTTGCATAGCCAAACCAGGGGCGGCCAGGATACGTCCAAGGGGATGGTCAAGATGATTTGCTGTGAATCGCATATATTCATATGCAACAACCACAAGAACAGGCAGGAGGAGAATCCTGGTTAGCAAACGCAATGCCATATTCATGGGACCGAAAAATGAAAACAAGATCACTGAGAATATGACAAGAATTAGGATAAACC
The DNA here is from genome assembly GCA_034430175.1 of Anaerolineaceae bacterium. GTDB lineage: Bacteria > Chloroflexota > Anaerolineae > Anaerolineales > Anaerolineaceae > UBA6107. The sequence continues at coordinate 112,412 of DAOUFI010000025.1, forward strand.
CTGTACCACAGCGTGGATGTTGTAAGGGAAATTTTGCTACATTATCAGGTGTTAATTCAGCGCCGCTTTCAAAAGCATTAATTGTTTTGTGCTCGGCTCCATGATAAGAGAATACTCTGTGTATGTCAGGCATTTTCCCGACTGCCCAAATATAAAGAATCACAAGTGCCAGTCTGATCGCGCCCTCTATCAGATTGCCTACGAAAGTGGTCAAAGAAAGCCAATTCTCAAGGAGTTTTGATACCGCAGCTGGAGCCAGAAAGAATAAACCTATGGCGATCGCAAATGACACGAGAATGGTTAACCCATATAATGGACCTTCAATTTTCTCATCTTCTCCAGTCTGAATATTGGCTGAATAAGTAATGTATTTCATTCCCAGTCCAAGCGAATCCCAGAGCACAACGATTCCGCGGAGAAATGGGATTCGGGCAAATTTCGATATATAAAGCCCGCCCAATTCTTCGTTTTGAATAATTATTCTCCCTTGGGGATCACGTACAGCAGCGGAGAGGTAATGCGTTCCTCGCATCAACACGCCCTCAATCAGTGCCTGACCGCCATAAGTTGGTAATTTTAGTTTGTCTGTACTCATCGATGTAATCTATTTCCTGGCGTTGAAGAAGAAGTGAATCAATGCTTCAATGCCTTTATACCAGGTTGGAAGGTGAAGATGTTCATTAGGCGCATGAATACAATCATCAGGTAAACCAAAACCTCCTAATAAAGAATCCATGCCCAATTTCTTCTTAAGATCAACAACAACTGAAACGCTGCCACCTTCGCGCTTATAAACTGGTTTGATTCCCCACACGGTTTCAAGCGCCGATGCAAGAGCCTTTGTTTCAGCTGAAGTGACATCAGAAATGCTTGGATATCCACCACTGATCATTGTCAATTCCCAACGAACACTCTTAGGCGCGTTCTTTTTCAAGTATTCAATCAATTGTTGATGAACTTCATTTGGATCTTGATCAGGAACAAGACGAGAAGAGATTTTTGCCATCGCCCAGGTAGGGATAACTGTCTTCGCGCCTTCGCCGGTAAAGCCGGAAAGCATGCCATTTATTTCGAGAGTAGGCCTTGAGCTTGCGCGTTCAAGGCTGGTGAAACCTTTTTCTCCCCACAGAGCAGGAACCCCTGTTTGTTTCAAGAAATAATTGTCATCAATATTTAATCTAGCCATTTCTTGACGTTCAGCTTTGGATAAGGAGCGGACATGTTTATAGTATCCTGGTAATGTAATTCGACCTGACGAGTCATGCATCCCTGCGATCAAATCCGATAAAACTTGTGCGGGGTTATGGACAGCGCCACCAAATGTTCCAGAATGAAGATCATGAACGGGACCGAAAACTTTCAACTCAAAGTAAGCCAGACCGCGCAAACCATAAGTGATCGTAGGCATATTTTCACTAACCATACCAGCATCTGGGTTCAAGCAAATTGTTGCTTCTAACAGATCTTTATTATTTTCGACAAATTCAGCGAAATTTAATGATCCGATCTCTTCTTCACCTTCGAATACAAACTTGAGATTTACAGGAAAATCACCTTCATGAAGGATGGATTCGATGGAAGTAATGCATGCCCAAACCTGACCCTTCATATCTGAAGCGCCGCGCCCATAATAATAATCACCAACCGTAATTGGTTCAAAAGGCTTGTGCTCCCATAGTTCGATTGGATCTACCGGTTGAACATCATAATGTCCATAGACAAGAATCGTTGGCTGCTCTATGCCTGCGTGTAAGTACTCACCTGTCACAATTGGGTGTCGTTTAGTTGGATTTATTTTGACATTATCAATACCAATACTTTTGAGTTTTTTTGCCAGATATTCGGCAGCTTTTTGAATATCCTTGACATGATCCGGATCCGTGGAAATGGAGGGGATGCTAATAAAATCATTCATCTCGGACAAGAAGTGTTTTTGATTATTTCGAGCGAAATTAATGGCAGATTGACGGTTATCCAATGTTTTTCTCCTGGTTGGAATAATATTGATTATATGCGATTTTTATAATTTAGAAGATGCTCCGAACATTCTCAAATAGAGAAAAGATTATGCTACAATAACTTCGATTTACAAGACTGATTAAGGCAGGTGTCCATGCTTATCACGAATGCAAAAATCGTTACATGGGGGAGGCCGAATCAGATACTTGATGGTTATGCTGTGCAGATCTTGGGTAACAAGATTAGCAAGATAGCAAAACAGCAAGATTTAATCAATGAATTTCCTAATGAAGAACGGTTGGACGCAAACGGGCAATATTTGATGCCGGGATTAATTTGTGCCCATACTCATTTTTATGGAGCGTTTTCGAGGGGTTTGGCTATCCCTGGAGCAGCCCCCGCTGACTTCCCACAAATATTGCAAAAATTATGGTGGCCGCTAGACCAATCCTTGAATTATGAAGATGTCAAATATTCGACGCTGGTTTGCTTGATCGATTCAATCAAACATGGCTGTACTACTATGTTTGACCATCATGCATCACCCAACGCGATTGATGGGTCACTGGACGTGATTGCTGACGCAGTGATGCAAAGTGGATTGCGTGGAGTGCTTTGCTATGAAGTTACGGATCGCGGTGGAGAAGAAAAAACTAAAAAAGGAATAAGAGAAAATGTGCGGATGATCCAAAAAGTGACCTCATCCGATTTTGAAGGAAGAATAAACGCGAATTTTGGAATCCATGCCAGTTTGACAGTATCCGAAAAGACTCTGGAAGACTGCAGAAGCGCAGTTGATAAAAATGTGGGTTTCCATATCCATGTAGCGGAACATCAAATTGATGAATACGATTCATTACAAAAAACCGGTATGCGGGTAATTGATCGACTTAAGAAACATCAAATGTTGGGAAACAACACGATCATTGTGCATGGTGTCCATATGGATATGAGAGAAATCCAGTTATTAGCAGAAACTAAAACATGGTTAAGCCACCAGCCCAGATCGAATATGAACAATGCCGTAGGAATGGCAGATATTGATTCGATATTACGAATGAGTGTAAACGTCTGTTTGGGAAATGACGGGTTTTCAAACGCTATGTGGGATGAGTGGCGTACCTGCTATCTGGGGCATAAACTGTGGAATCTTGACCCGCAAAGAATGAATGGATCATCTGTAATCGAAATAGCTGCATATAACAACGCTAAATTAGCATCGAATTATTTCCCGAAGGAAGGAAAAATCGGAATTATTGAGGAAGGATCTCAAGCGGATTTGATACTAGTGGATTACAAGCCATATACCGAGATCACTCCTGAGAATTTACCTTGGCATATTTTGTTTGGATTCAGAGATTCGATGGTAACTATGACCATGGTAGCCGGGAGATTACTCATGAAGGAACGAAAGCTATTAACATTGGATGAGGAGGCTATTCGTAAGGTAGCATTGGAGCGTTCAAAAGAAGTTTGGAAAAGATATTTATCCCAAGTAACAGCCTAGAGGAGAAATGAGCGAGAATTCGATTGTGGAGATAAAAAAAATTGCTATCCTGGGGGGGACTGGTAAAGAAGGAAAGGGATTAGCCTACCGATGGGCAAAAGCCGGCATTGAGGTGGTGATTGGATCAAGAGTCCTCGAAAAAGCGGAAGCCGCAGCAAATGATTTGAATACCAAATTAGCGTTAAATGGATGTAATGTATCAGGCATGATAAATGAAGAAGCAGCAGCTTGGTGCGACCTGGCAGTATTAACAGTTCCTTTTACAGCTCATCTGTCTGTGTTGGAAACAGTAAAAAATCACTTAGATGGCAAGATTCTTATCGATGTGACAGTTCCGCTCGTTCCACCGAAAATTACCAAGGTTCAACTTCCGTCAGCAGGCAGTGCCGCACAGGAAGCTCAAAATTTTCTAGGAGATAGCGTTAAAGTAGTCAGCGCTTTCCAAAATATTTCATATGAGCGTTTGATCAACGATGAGGAAGTGGATTGCGATGTAATCGTTTGTGGAACAGGAAAAGACGCCAGAGCAGTCGTCATCGACTTGGTAAAAAAAGCTGGAATGGTGGGCTGGGATGGTGGTGTTATCGAAAATTCTGCTGTTACAGAAGGATTAACTTCAATCTTGTTGGGTTTGAATAAACAGTTTGAAGGAAAAGCTGCAGGAATTAAAATTACTGGTATCCCTCGATAATTCTATGAAATTAACTTTACAGACCCTTGATGAATTTCCAATGATCAAGCCAGGCGAGAACCTGGCTGAGATCATAATATCAAAAACACGGGAACAGTGCATCGTTCCAATAGATGGTGATGTATTTATTTTAGCTCAAAAGATTGTCTCAAAAGCTGAAGGACGATTGGTAAATTTGACAACAGTTGTACCGTCGACTAAGGCTTATGAAATCGCAGAAATTACAAAAAAGGATCCTCGATTTGTTGAAATGGTGCTAAGAGAGTCCAGAGAAGTAATTCGTACTGCTTATAATACATTGATTGTTCAGCACAAAAAAGGATTCATTTGCGCGAATGCTGGAATCGATCATTCGAATGTTAAAGGAGACTGGGGTAATGAGTTGGATTGGATCCTACTCTTACCCGAAGATCCCGATCATTCAGCTCAACTGATCCGTCAAAAGCTTGAGCATGTATTTAAGTGCTCGCTGGGAGTCCTTATCATAGATTCACATGGACGAGCATGGCGCAATGGCACCGAGGGAACCTGCATCGGCCTAGCGGGATTACCGGCTCTCGTGGATTTACGTGGAAAAGAAGATCTATTTGGTTTCAAGCTAAAAATTACTCAGGTGGCAGCTGCTGACGAACTTGCAGCGGCAGCATCGTTACTAATGGGCCAGGCAAGCGAAGGCACACCAGTAGTGTTTGCCCATGGGTTTCCGTATGAACTAAGGGAATCAAGTTTGGATGAGTTGATCAGGCCAAAAGAGATGGACCTGTTCAGATAGGAGTATTGTGTATTCAATTGCTTCGATCATCCGGAAAGATGACCTATTTTTTTGGGATGACATTGAAAATCGCTGCTCTTCAGGCGGTTTAAAAAGAACGGAAATTCCGCATTTTTCATGGCAAACCGCTGAAGAATACGATTCTAATCTATTAAGAGAAGAACTGGCGAATATCTGCCAGAATGTACGACCATTTGAAATCCACACCTCGGGGTTGGGAATATTCCCTGGTGAGAGGAAAATCCTTTTTCTGATCATTGCCAAAGATCGTCCTCTTTTGGATCTACACGAAATGATCTGGGAGAACACGATCCTTTACGCAAAACAACCCAATCGACTTTATTCTCCGGAGAATTGGATCCCACATATCTCGTTGAATTTGGAAACTTTAGACAGTGAAGCGTTTTCATGCACGATTAATGAGCTAACCTCCAAACCTCTAAGCTTTAGTTTTAGAATCGAACAGCTTGGTTTGTTATATTTAACAATGAATTCATCGGGGATCGATTCAATTTTTAATTTTCGCGATTCATCGGTAAAAAGATGACAAAAATTGTCGCCTTAGCGGGTGGAGTGGGTGGTGCAAAGCTGGCATGGGGGCTTGCAAAAGTATGCGATAAAGAAGATCTAACAATTATCGTTAATACAGGTGATGATTTTGAGCATTTTGGATTGAAAATCTCACCTGATCTGGATACGGTTTGCTATGCTCTGGCTGATTTGGCAAACCCTCAAACCGGATGGGGAAGAAACTCAGAAACCTGGCATGTTTTGCAGGAACTCAAACGTTTTGGTGGACCGGATTGGTTTAACCTGGGCGACAAGGATTTGGCACTTCATTTAGAGCGAACAAGATTGCTCAACGAAGGTCATAGCCTCTCTGACGTAACCAGATCCTTGTGTGGATCATTGGATGTGGCCCAAAACGTTCTCCCCATGAGCGATCAACCGGTTCGCACCAAAATTGTGACAAAAGAATATGGTGTTTTACCCTTTCAAGAGTATTTCGTAAAATATAAGTGCCAGCCAACAATGGAGAACGTTTTTTTTGAAGGTATCGAATCCGCAAAGATGACCTTGAAGGGCAGGAAAGCAATCGAAGAATGTGATCTTGTCATTTTCTGCCCATCCAATCCATGGGTAAGTATTGATCCAATTTTAGGAGTAGAAGATACCAGAAAGATCATATCAAAGAAAACTTGCGTGGCAGTTTCACCAATAATCGGTGGGCAGACTGTCAAAGGACCGGCCGCAAAAATGTACAAAGAAATGGGAATTGAACCAAGCGCATTAGCTGTCGCTGAACATTATGATGATGTAATTAAAGGAATAGTGATTGATAGAACCGATGAAAATCAAGTGAAGCAAATCATTCAATGCGGTATAATGTGCATTGCAACAAAGACGATAATGTCAGACAATGCCGACCGGGAACAACTTGCCCGGGAGACAATCTTCTTCGCAAATCGACTCAAAAAGGTTTGAACGCATGTCACTTTGGGCGATAGTTCCTGTAAAACCATTGAAGAGAGGCAAATCGCGCCTTGCAAGTGTTTTATCAGAAGAAGAACGCACAGCCCTGAACCAATCTCTCTTAATCCACACGATAAAAACGTTATGCAATGTGCCTGAAATAGACAAAGTACTGGTAGTTTCACGAGATCCGTATGCTCTGGCAATCGCACGTGAATATGACGCCCGTACTGTGTTAGAGGATGGAAGTCCTGAATTAAATACGGCTTTACGGCGTGCGTCAATGGTGGCGAAGGCATATCAAGCAAACGAAGTATTGGTCATCCCTGCAGATTTACCACTAATAAAGCCAAACGATATTGAAAATTTCATTTCTCGTTCAGGAGAACCTCCTGAAATAATCATTGCACCAGATCGAAGGAACGATGGTACTAACGCGCTTTTAATCAATCCAACAGGCTTAATTGATTTCAAGTATGGAAAAGGTTCTTTTAATGTGCACCTGGCAGCCGCTCAAAAAGTGAATGCCCACGTAGAAGTGATTCAAAATGTCATATTCGGTTTGGACTTAGATTTACCCGAAGATTTGGAATACTTGCGTCAAATTGAAGCAAATTCAGAAAATAAAAATAGACAATTATTGGAGGAAAAATGACTCAACGCGTTGCACTTTACCTGCAAGACGCTCATGACCTTCGCAAGGGATTAGATTATGTCAAATACGCAGAAGAACGTGGTTTTGAAGCGGTTTGGCAGGCGGAAAGCCGACTCGTGCGCGATGCCATTGTCCCCATGGCAGCATATGCTGCAGTGACTGAAAAATTGAAAGTTGGTTCTGGAGTTATCAACAACTGGACGAGGAACATCGGTTTATTGGCATCCACTTTCTTGACTCTTGATGATCTGGCTCCTAACCGGATTATTTGTGGAATTGGAGCCTGGTGGGATCCTCTGGCCAAGAATGTAGGGATTGATCGAAAAAAACCATTAACCGCTATGAAAGAGACAGTCGAAATTCTGCGTCGTTTGTTGAATATGGAGCGGGTTACTTTTGATGGTGAATTTGTTCATGTTACTGGTATTGAACTTGACGTTGTTCATGGTAGAAAGGAGCCGCGCAATGTTCCAATTTATATTGGAGCTACTGGCGATCAGATGATGGAAATGACAGGCGAAATTGCCGATGGCGTAGTGATGAATTATTGCGTTCCTCCAGAATACAACTATAAAGCCATTGACCTGTTGAAAGCTGGCGCAGCAAAAGTTGGTCGAAATTACGATGAAATCGACCGTCCCCAATTGATTGTTTGCTCCGTCGATCTAGACCACGACAAAGCCATCGATACTACACGCGGATTATTGACACAATATCTTGCCCAGCAACCTCACATTGCAAAAGCTTCAGGTGTCTCAACTGAGGTTGTACAGCAAATACAGTCAATCCTTGGATGGCCTGCCACCCATGAACAAATCAATAAAGCAAAATATCTTGTTCCTGAAGACCTGATTAATCGGATCACCGCTTCTGGCACTCCAGAGGAAGCCAGAGCTAAAGTTGCAGAGTATTGCAAGAATGGCTGTACCTGCCCAATTCTCTATCCGGTAGGTGGAGATGTCAAACTTCTAATCGATACCTTTGCTCAAAAATGACAACAATTACCCAATCTGGCACACACCAGTGTTTTGTTTGTGGAATCGATAATCCCGCAGGATTGAAGATCCTTTTCAAAAGCGATGGCAAAGGCAATGTTTCAGCGGAAACGATATTCTCAAGAAACCATCAAGGATATCCGGGTATTGTTCATGGTGGAGTAATTGCTGCGGTCTTGGATGAGGCAGCAGGTAGAGCTACAATGAAAGGAAAGCGACCGGATCTAGATTTGGTAACCGGAATGCTATCGATCAGATATCGAAAGCCAGTAAGAGTCGGTGAAAGGATCATCATCAAAGGAATGATGGAATCAGTCACTGGAAGGGTTTTTAAATGTAAAAGCGATATGCGGTCGGTCAATGGTGAATTATTGGCCGAGGCTGAAGTAGTATTAGTCCATCCTGATAAAGAGTTAATAAAGAATTTTGAAATTGGTGATGACCAATGGATCGATCACGCGGACCAGGAGTGAGAGATGATTATTGATTATTCGCGTCCTAAGAATATGAAGGAAGCAATTGCACTATTGGATAGGAAAGAGCCGAGATCAATTCCGCTGGCTGGTGGTAGCATAGTCAGCAAATTACGAGGCGAACCCGTCGCAGTGGTGGATCTGCAAGACCTTGGATTAGCACAGATTTCAAAATCCACAAATTCGTTTGATATTGGATCAATGGTCACACTTCATGAATTTGGAGAATATTTTAAATCTCCAGAGATCACTAAAGCCATTAGCATTCAAGCTGCGAAAAATAAACAAAACAGCGCGACATTGGGTGGACTGGTATGTCTGGCAGATGGCAGATCTCCATTACTGACCTTATTGTTAGCACTGGACGCGAGCCTCGTCTGGGAACCTACTGGAAAGACGATATCTTTGGGAAATTGGCTGCCGCAGAGAAGAGAATGGAATGAAGGAAAAATCCTTACGACAATAAAGATTTCCGAATCAAGAATCAAATTTGATTCCATTGGTAGAAGCCCAAAAGATCAACCCATCTTGTGCTGCGCTGTAGCATCATGGAAAACTGGAAGAATACGCATAGCAATAGGCGGGTTTGGCCCGACACCCACCTTGGCACTTGATGGAAATAAAACTGATAATATTCAAAAGGCAGTAAAAATTGCTTTGAGTAATTCGAAAGACCAATGGGCCAGTTCGGAATATCGCATTGAAGCGGGAACAAAACTGGCCGAGCGGTTACTTAATGAGAGCTAAGTTATATTATAGAGGACACCATGAGAATCTCTCTTCAAATTAACAACAAGAAGATAAGCAAAGAGATCGAACCTGGTTTGACCCTATTCGACTTTCTACGGGAAGCGGGGTATTTTGGTGTCAAATTTGGTGGTTGTAAAAAAGGAGAATGTGGCGCTTGCACAGTATTATTAGATGGAAAATCAGTGAATTCATGCTCAATTTTGGCTTTACAAGCTGAAGGCCATGTTATTGAAACTATAGAGGGTGTTGGTGAACATCCTGATCAGGGTTGGAAAAAGACAAAAGGTTTTAACGCTCTTCAAAAGGCATTTATCGAGGCAGGAGCCATTCAGTGCGGTTACTGCACTCCAGCAATGATCCTAGCAGCAAAAGCTTTGCTTAAGGAAAAAGAAAATCCAACTGAAGACGAAATCCGAGAAGCTATCTCAGGTGTCCTTTGCAGATGTACCGGTTACGACAAACCAGTTAAAGCGATCGAATTTATCCAGAAAATCAAATCAGGTGAAGTAAAAGACCAGGATCTTGATAAAGAGATCTTGAATGAAGTAATGCCACAAGTTGTTTCCATTTCGGACAGTCCAAAATTCGAACGGATTGGACAACCGGACAAGAAAGTTGATGCAATCAAACTTGTCCAGGGAAAACCAGCTTTTACAACGGACATTGAATTGCGTGGAATGTTAGTCGGAAAAATCTTACACAGTACGGTTGCCCACGCGAAGATTAAGTCGATTGATATTTCTAAAGCTAAAGAATTGAAGGGTGTACACGCAGTATTAACTTGGAGGGACCTTCCCCGTGTAGTTTATTCAACAGCCGGACAATCAGATCCAATCCCCGGACCGCTGGATATGTTCAGTCTGGATAACAAGGTACGGTTTGTTGGAGATAGGGTAGCTTTTGTCGCAGCTGAAAGCGAAGAGATCGCTGAACATGCCCTCAAGTTGATTAAAGTCGAATACGAAGAATTACCTGTGTTACTTGATCCCACACGAGCCATGCTGCCTGATGCGCCAATTTTGCATGATGAGGCGGAATACATCAATTTCGCAGATTCTGATCCTAAAAAAAATCTTGCTGCAAAAATTCGTATTGACGTGGGAAATGTTGACGAAGGGTTTAAGGAAGCAGACAGAATATTCGAAGGCGATTTTATTGTCCCCAAAGTTCAGCAAGCCCATATTGAGCCGCATGAAGTGGTTAGTTATTGGGATGAAGATGACAGATTGGTGATTCGGACCAGCACACAGGTACCATTCCATGTAAGACGGATCCTGTCTCCTGTGTTGGGCCTTCCTGTGAAACGGATACGGGTTATCAAACCTAGAATCGGTGGTGGTTTTGGCGGTAAGCAAGAAGTATTGATTGAGGATGTTGCAGCACATCTTACTATAGCAACAGGACATCCAGTGAGGGTGGAGTATACACGCGAAGAAGAATTTATTGCTGCGAGGTCACGTCATCCAATGCGTGTCCACATGAAAACGGGTATCAAGAATGATGGAACAATTACTGCAAATGAAATGTATGCTCTTTCAGATACCGGTGCGTACGGTTGTCATGCGCTAACAGTAACCGGTAATACTGGACAAAAATCAATGGCGCTGTATGTTGGGGATGGAAAATATCGCAAATCGCCGAATATTCGATTCTACGCGGATATTGTTTACACGAATACACCTCCAGCTGGCGCTTATCGCGGATATGGAGTCCCACAGGGCTATTGGCCACTGGATCGTCATTTAGAAAATATCGCAAAAGAAATGGGATTCGATCCAATAGAATTTCGATTGAAAAATGCTCTTCGATCAGAAGAACTTCAACCATTCAGTACCTCTTGGAGTGAAGGTCGAGAACCCCGGCCAGAAATTGTTCATACCGTTGGTCTCGAAAAATGCGCGGAAATGGGGCGAAAAGCAATTGATTGGGATAATAAGTTCCAGAATGAGAGCTGGCAGAAAGTCCCCAACAAGCCATATTTACGCAGAGGTATTGGTGTGGCATTCGCAATGCAAGGAACTGCCATTCCATATCTTGATATGGGCGGTGCTACCATTAAAATGAATGACGACGGTTCCTTTAACTTGATGGTAGGGGCGACAGATTTGGGCACAGGCTCGGATACGATTCTGGCACAGATGGCCGCAGAAGTATTAGGAACGACAGTGGAGGATATTCTAGTTTATTCATCCGACACTGATTTCACGCCATTTGACAAAGGCGCTTACGCATCCAGTACGACCTATATTTCGGGAACTGCTGTAACGAACGCAGCGAAACAAGCTGCCGAACGAATCAAAATTCGAGCAGCCAGGATGTTGTCAAAGAATGGTTCAAGTGTGACTGCGGAAGAGATCAAATTATGCCATTCAAAAGCAACTTCAAAGGATGGTAGAAGCGTGACCCTTAAGGAGATTGCCTATAACGCTCTACATCATGAGGATCAAGAGCAAATCATGGGACACGCTTCTTATGTAGCTCCTTCTTCACCCCCGCCTTTCGCCGCTCAATTTGCTGAAGTCACTGTGGATATAGAAACAGGGCAGTTGACCGTGGATAAATTAGTCATGGCGGTTGATGCTGGGAAAGTAGTCAATCCGATAACAGCATCAGGTCAGGTAGAAGGAGGCATGACTCAGGCGCTGGGGTATGCGGTCTGTGAAGAGATGGTTTATGATGAAAAAGGACATCCACGTGAAACCGATCTGATCGATTACCATATTTTCAGAGCCGATGAAATGCCGGAATTGAAAACAATATTCGTTGAAACATATGAACCGACACATCCATTTGGAGCTAAAGCAGTTGCTGAGATCCCATTAGATGGTGTGGCTCCAGCGATTGGGAATGCAATTTTGAATGCGTGCGGGGCGGATTTGCATGAAAACCCCGCGACACCTGAGCGGATACTTAAAGCGCTTCATAAGATAAAATAATTAGTATGCAAAATTCAGTTTATGTTGTTGGGCATGTTAATCCGGATACTGATTCTATTGCAGCCGCAATCGGTTATGCGTGGCTGCTAAGAGAACGCGATGGCATTGACGCGATAGCCGCCAGGGCTGGTGCTACAAATCTTCAATCTGCCTGGGTGCTAAAACTATTGGCTCTAGAAGTTCCAGTTTTAATTACTGATGCATCTCCACGATTCGAATCAGTTGTTCGAAGATTAGATTCAACCTCCCCTGATCGACCATTAACAGAAGCGTGGTCAATTGCCAGCCACGCTGGTGGGATTGCCCCTGTTGTTAATGAAGATGGTACTCCTTTTGGGCTTGTTACAGGAAAGAGCCTTTTTGATTTCTTCACTCAGCAGGTAGGAACAAAACCAGATAAAGCAAACGCTACGATCAAAGAAATTTTGGACATATCCTGCGATCAAGCTGCTGATGCTCACGTTCTGAAATTTCAAATCAACGCAAAGATCCGCGATAATCTTCAACGCCTTTTGCGAGAAGAAGGGGATGAATTCTTAGTAATAGATGAAAAAGGAAAATATGTAGGAATTTGCCGACAGAGAGATCTTCTGAATCCTCCAAGACTGAGAATTATCCTTGTTGACCACAACGAAGTACAGCAATCAATAGCTTCTCTGGAAGAAGCGGAACTTCTTGAGATATTGGATCATCATCGCCTAGGGAACCCATCCACCCATACGCCGATTAAGATGACTGTCGATATCGTAGGCAGTACCAGCACACTGGTATCTGAACAGATCGAAGACGCAGGGCTGCGTCCACCAGCTGCAATCGGTGGTGTAATGCTGGCGGGATTATTAAGTGATACCTTAAACTTGACTTCTCCAACAACAACCGAACGTGATAGGTTGGCAGCCGACCGCTTAAGCCGCTGGACATTTATTAAAGGCAGTGTTCTTGAAAAAGAAACAAGGGAAGCATTTGGGAATAAGGTGCTTTCAGCCAGCGCCGGACTTGCATCAAGAACGCCAAAGGAAATCGTAACTGGCGATATGAAAGTCTACACGGCAGCCAGCCTAAATTTTGCGATATCACAAGCCGAAGTGAGTTCGTTAAATGAAATCAATGGACATATAGAAGATTTATCAAAGGCGTTGGCAGATTTGAGAGAATCAAAGAAACTCGATTTTGTGATGTTAATGGTTACCGATGTTGTGCGAGGTTCAAGTCGGCTTCTATTGGACAATCCGCCAGCATTACTCGACGAGCTACCGTACAAACCTTTGATGGATGGAACACGTATGGCGGATGGTGTTGTATCAAGAAAGAAGCAATTATTACCCGTAGTGTTGGGCTTGCTGGAGGAATAAATGTCGATCTATAAAGCGATTGCTGATCTGGAAAACAATGGCGAAGCGGGAGTGTTTTGCACCATCGTGGAATCCAAAGGCTCGACTCCGCGCCACGAGGGCAGTAAAATGCTGGTTTATCCAGATGGCCATATCATAGGGACTGTTGGCGGGGGAGAGATCGAGAACCGGGTAATATCTGAAGCCCTAGATGCACTAAGAAACAGGAAAACGAAAGTTCTTCATTACACACTGGTCAGCCCTGAAAAAGGCGATCCTGGCATTTGTGGTGGACAGGTGGAGGTTTATGTGGAACCAATCATTCCTAAGGTCAAATTACTGGTAATTGGCGCGGGTCATGTTGGAAAACAGGTTGTACATCTGGCAAAATGGTTGGATTGGCGCGTAATCGTTTCTGACGACAGAGCAGAGCTCTGTACAAAGGAAACCATGCCTGGCGCGGATGAATATGTGATCTGTAAAATGTCCGAGGTTCCTGATAAGATCAAAATCACTCCATATACATATATTGTTGTTTGCACAAGAGGATCTGATGTGGATATTGAAGGGCTGCCGGCAATTTTAGATACCGACCCTGCTTATATTGGCGTAATTGGTTCAAAAAGAAGATGGGAAAATACTAAGAAGGAAATTAATAAAAAGAAAGATTATTCAGAAAAACTAAATAAGATTTATTCGCCAATTGGGATTGAATTAAGAGCAGAAACCCCCGAAGAAATCGCTATTTCAATTTTGGCAGAAGTCTTAATGATAGCAAATGCAGCATCAGGGACCAGCATGTCGAAAGCTTACAGGGAAAATTAAGATGTGGAACAAGTATTATTGTGTTTCAACAATAGATGATGCATTAAAAATTTTGGCCGAGAATCCGGGAAAAGCAAAATTGATCGCTGGTGGCACGGATGTTGTTCTTGAACTTGAAAAAGAAATCCATCCACAAATTGAAATACTGGTAGATATATCCAGAGTAGAAAGCCTGGACCACATCATTTTGGAGGATGATGATGTGGTTCATTTAGGCGCTATGACAACCCATAACCATTGTGTAAATTCGAAGATCATACAGAATTTCGCACCATTACTCGCTGAGGCCTGCTATAGCGTTGGCTCACCACAAATCAGAAATCGTGGCACAGTTGTTGGAAACCTAGTGACTGCTTCTCCAGCCAACGATACAATCTCGCCTTTGATGGCATTGGATGCTGTTCTTACAGTACGATCGATTGATGGGGAAAGATTAGTCCCATTACGAGAATTCTATTCTGGTGTGAGAAAAACGGTTCTTCGACCCGGAGAGATTGTAACGGATGTGGCTTTTAGAGCAATGAGGAAAGAAGAAAAAGGAACTTTTATAAAGTACGCTTTAAGAAAAGCTCAAGCAATCTCTCTGGTTAACGCAACAATAATTCTAAATATGGATGGCAACCGAGTCAGCAACTGCTCGATTGCTCTTGGAGCGGTCGCTCCAGTGATCATTGCATCAGAAAAGGCGCAATCATTCCTGATTGGAAAAATATTAAATAAAGAAAATATCCAACAGGCATCTGACCTGGTGACACAAGATATTTCACCCATAAGTGATATCCGAAGTTCGGCGGATTATCGCGACAAAATTGCTTCTATCATTGTGAAAAGGGGCTTGGAAAAGCTTGCTTCTGATGATTCTCGGGACAATTCTGTTCCAATTAATCCAGTTGTTTTGTGGGGAAAGACCACACCCAATCATAAGAAACTGGATGTCACAAAGTTTTTTACGACTGATAGTTCTGAGATTCGGACGAAGATCAATGGAAAAGAATATCGGTTTCAATCTGGGCAGCAGAAATCTTTACTCCATCTATTAAGGGATGAAGCGGGTCTGGCGGGGACGAAAGAAGGTTGCGGCGAAGGTGAATGCGGCGCTTGTACTGTTTACCTGGATGGAGTGGCTGTAATGAGTTGTCTTGTGCCAGCTCCAAGAGCTGATGGTGCTGAAATCACAACGATTGAGGGAATTACAAATGGGGAAAAATTGCATCCAGTTCAGAAAGCCTTTATTGATGAAGGAGCAGTTCAATGTGGTTATTGCACGCCAGGATTCATTATGTCGGCGGTAAAATTATTTGAAGAGTACAGCAACCCTGACATAGATCAAATAAAAATGGCAATCACTGGCAATTTATGCAGATGCACTGGTTACTATAAAATTGTAAAAGCGATTGAAAGTGTAGCAGAAAGAACGGGGTAAAAAAAACAATATGACCATTTACTCGACAAATAGCGATAAGAAAGACAACTCTTCAAAACAACCTGTTCATCCAGTATGGAGCGGTATAGGATGTGCTTTGATGATCATCCTCCCTATCATTTCATATATCGCAGGCGATTATTTTGTAAGCAACGCGGAATTGTATAAATGGGTAGTAATTCCTCCGGAACTGGTGAAAGATATATTTAAAGATCACTTGATTTTGGTCAAATTACTTTACACAGCGATCTTCATCGCGATCATGTACCTTTTGTTGATAGTGATCACTGTATTTGTCAATAAGTTCTTTGGCCCTTCTCGATACGGTCCATATGATATTCCTTTGGATAAAGTTGAGAGAAAGAAGTAGCCCCAATTTTATGTGTAATAATTGAGGAATCAGTGCAAAAATCTGCGAAAACAGCCGGTGTCGTGTTAGCAGCAGGCGGAGCGACAAGATTTGGCACACCGAAACAACTGCTTCATTTTGGTAAAAATACATTTATAGAGCAGGTGATAGAGACATGTATAGATGTTGATTTGTCGCCAATTGTCGTAGTTTTAGGCTTTGAAGCGAATTTAGTCTATGAAAAGATAAAAAGATATGGAAATCGAATAAAAGTGATTGTTAATTCAAACTGGCAATTTGGTCAAAGCCTTTCAATGCGCATAGCCATTCCATACATTTTAAATTCACCTTCCTCACTTTTTCTTTTAAGCGATCAACCACAAATTCCACCATCTCTTTTGCTAAAATTAATTGACAAGTTTTCATCAGGAGAGTTTGAAATTGTTGCGCCTTTTTTTGGGGAACAAAGGGGAAATCCGGTTTTATTTTCAAGAAGTTTATTCTGTGAGTTATCCAAGCTTTCGGGAGATAAGGGGGGGAGACAATTATTTAACAAACACCAAGTCGAACGCGTAGATTGGGATGACGATCGTATATTGATTGACGTTGATACACCTGAAGATTATAAACTACTAAAGAGAGCATATGGCTTTAAATGATTCAGTGTTTGCGTTGATCCTTGCAGCAGGGCAATCAAAACGCATGCATCAGTCAAAGATCATTTTACCTTGGGGAAATACTACAATTATTGGACATATAATTTCTCTTTTTAGGAAATCAGGTATTAGTGATGTGTTTGTGGTTACGGGAGGATACCGTGAGGCTGTTGAACTCGAAGTTGCAAAAGCAGGCGGTAGATCAATATTCAATGCAAATTACGCGAATGATGAATTGACAATTTCACTTCAAGTTGGCATGGGATCAATTTCACTTAATAATTATTCTGCTGGTTTTATCTCCTTGGGAGATCAGCCCAATATCCATCAAGAAGATATAAAAAAATTGCTTGAAATTCATCGATTAGTTCCTGAAAAGATAGTCATCCCAAGTTTTAATTTCCGTCGCGGTCATCCGTGGCTTGTTCCTTCAAGGTATTTTGATGAATTAACCAAGCTTGCACCTCATGAAACACTCAGGACCTTTCTTAATAAACATAACGACGACATTGAATATGTCGTCGTTAATGATGATGATATCCTCACAGATCTTGATACACCGGAAGATTACGAACGGTTAAAACCAAAATAACTCATACTAATCCGGAACATCCTGTGAAGTTTCTTCAGAGTCCAAATCATCCTTTATTTCCAATTTACCCGATTTCATCTCTGCGATTATCTTTTTCGCTTCTTTTATAAAATTTTCAGGGACGATCACATCGACTTCACCCAAAGGGCCAACGGTCAAGCCATACGTAGTTCCAGCGGATTCCTGATTTATGAAAGAGGGGATTCCAAACGATTCAAGTAGTAATTTTACCGTTTCAGCTTCCAATTTACCATTTGCGACAAATACGACATCATCACGAATTTTGCGTTGAAACATGGTTTTTATCCTTTTGGCTAGCTAACATTAATCGACTTTTCCTTTTCTTTAGCTCCTTGCTTAATTGTCTACCTTGATAACTATGATACCCTCTTTTTGATAAGATCCGATCCGCTGATTCGGTACATTCGAGCGCTTTTTGTATATCATGAGCGGAATGCTCATAATATTTGGCCAGCTCAACCGCTGACTCAATATCTCCCATTTCTAAGGCAACCTTCCAGAATGTAATTGCTTCGTCGTATCTTTCCTGTTTCTTGTACATCGCGCCAATATATTTGATCGATTGCAAATGCATTTCTTCTGGAAGTGTCTCTGATTCGACACATTCAAGAAATATCGATTCTGCAAGATCGTTAATCTTCATTTCCCAAAATAATTGACCGATTGAGAAATAGTCCACTGGATGCAGATTCTCAATTGTACTTATTTGATCAAAGGAGTTGGAGATGTGAAGGAATAACGCAGCAAGTGAAACGATATCCATACCATTATGATAGATTACCCCTTTTAATGGCTCAGCATTACCAGTTTTTAGATAATCAAAATAGATCTCCGGTATCATCCATCCAGGAACTTCTTCCTGAGTTCGGGGGATATGGAGGATTTCTTGTTCTAGATCCTGTAGCGCTCGGCTTTTAAGGCGATTCTTCCAAAGTTTACGCGCCAGGAATAGCAAGTCAAGATGAGACAGATCCTCGAATGGAATGGGAATGCGGTTCATCACATATCTGGCTCTGAGTAATGGAATATCAAAGGCTTTACCGTTGAATGAAACAAATCCAGAGAATTTTTCAATGAAATTACTAATTTCTAGAAGCATGGAAGCTTCTTCTGTTGGGTCACGGATGATGTACTGGACAAGATTAAAGCCATTTTTATCGAAATAACCCAAGCCCACCAAAAATGCCAACGTACCTGTACCGCCGGAAAGTCCAGTGGTTTCTGTATCAATAAATAGCAAACTGGATAATTCCTTCCCTCGAACACCTTGAGCCTTACCGGCATCAGCTACAAGAGAAAAATCGTCTTTCATGATAAAGGTGACATCTCCGTGCTGATAGTTCCATGGATAGAATGACCTGGTCAGATGACAGGAGCCCTGTGAATTTGAGACTTCTTCACCCTCGATAGTCTCTTCAAAGGATTTGGAGGTTTCTCCCTTCCGTTTGTTAGGAACCTGGTTTGCCTGGACAAGTCCAAGCGCTTTTAATCGATCAAAGAGAGGGTCCATTCAATTCCTTCCTCTCCATCAACAAGGTAAGCAAATAACTCGTTTCACGTTTACCCCCCAGCCCAGATTCGGATGACGGACCTACGCAAGATGGACAGCCATCCTGACACCGGCAGTGTTCGATTAGATCATAAGCATTTTGAAGCAACTCGAAATGCTTATGATACAAAGTTTCTACCAGACCCATCCCGGCAGGAATCGCGTCATAGAGCAAAATTACCGGCTGGTTGTCTGCGAAATCAGCGGCTGGATCAGCATAAGAACCCAGATCAGATTCGTCGCACATCACAAAGAGTGGAGCCAGACTGTTCAGTGAATATTTCAGGCCTGAGATCGCACTTCGAATTCTGACATTTATCTCGGCTAAACGGTGACAGTTGGGACACAGCGTTACCAGGTTCTCCAACTCATTGGCTTTGATAGGATCCGTGAACATTCGGAATGGAACTTTATGATGCACATGATGCGGCCTATCGGCTTCAGGAAGTCCACAAATTCGACATCGGTACTGGTCGCGTTGTCGCGCAAGGTTGCGTTGTTTCTCCCAGGTAGGGCCATAATCATTGGCATCACTGAACCACATCTTTTCTTCGCGCATCTTCTCGACAATATTGGGATGGATACAAATCCAATATCCAAAGGTACGTAACTTCGTTTCAGGAAGCTGCAACGGTTCTACCGAAAGGATCGCTCTGGTTTCCCAATCGATCCTTTTAAAAGCATCGATGCGGCTGGTAACTTCGATCTCACTGAAATGAATATCACAGCCCGAGTTACTTTCCGTTTTAATATCACGAATGATCTGAATTTCCTGACTCTTCATAGGTTCAGTGAAATAATTTGCCGTGGTTGGAGCAAGAGTCGCAATTCCGTTTTCAACATCAAGAGAATCCACCAGATACGGGTCACCTTCGTGCAAGTATATAGCGCCCGGGTGTGTCATCCATAAGCTGCTGTTGAAATCTACCTCGCCGATTGTTCTTGGAGTCTCTCCAGAATTGACTTGAAGGAGGATCGTCTTTGTCGCAGTGCTGCGTAAGGAGATACCACTGGCAGGATAATTCTCGGATAGCCAGAAATATTTATCACCACGATTCACCAAAACTCCCTGAAACTTTAGCACCTCAAGAAATTGTGAAACACCTTCCCAGGATAGTGAGCCAAAGGATTCTCCCTGTAAAAAAGGCAATTCAAATGTTGCACACTGAATCTGGTTGATCAAAATCAAGGGATTGTTGGGATCGATCAGAGCCGATTCTGGATTCTTATCAATTATGTATTCGGGATGCCTTACAAGGAATTGGTCGAGAGGAGACGATGAAGCGATGAATATCGCGGCAGATTCATTGTTTTTTCGCCCGGCTCGTCCCGCCCGCTGCCGGGTAGAGGTAATCGTTCCTGGATATCCCGCCATGAGCACCAAATCTACCCCGCCAATATCCACACCAAGTTCAAGAGCATTTGTGGCTACAGCAAGCGTGACAGATCCATTTTTCAACCCTTGCTCGATCTCGCGCCGTTCAGATTTCAGATAACCACTACGGTATCCCCGGATCGAAGTATCATTTTTTGGAAAGATTCTCCGTAACTCATGAATGATCAATTCAACAGCTCGGCGGCTTCGAGTAAATAACAATGATTGCACCGCATATTGCATGATCATTCTCGAAAAATCGAGTGAGGCGCTGACAATTCCCTGACGGATACCTAATTCTTCGTTGATAACAGGAGGGTTGTAGAAAATAAAATTTTTCTTTCCATGGGGAGAGCCATCCTGATCAACAAGCTTGAAAGGAAGTCCTGTTAATCTTTCAGCGAGTTCAAGAGGGTTGGCAATCGTCGCAGAGGTCAGTATAAATGTTGGTTTTGAGCCATAGAAGTCAAGGATGCGGTGTAACCTGCGGAGAACATTGGCTACGTGTGATCCAAATACTCCTCGATAGATGTGGACTTCATCCAGAACAATGAATTGCAAATGTTGGAAGAATTTAATCCAACTCGTGTGATGTGGCAGTATACCCAGATGCAGCATATCTGGATTGGTCAAGAGGATATTTGACCTTTCTCGAATTGTGCTGCGATTGGAGGCAGGTGTATCACCATCATAAACACTCGGGATAATCAAATGGGACCTCTCAGGTGCAAAACATTCGATGACCGATTTAATTTCTGAGATTGTGGTTAATTGATCATTGGCAAGTGCTTTGGTTGGAAAAATTAGCAACGCTCTCGAATCCAACCCCATAAGGATATTGTTTAATATTGGAAGCTGATAACAAATACTTTTTCCACTTGCAGTTCCGGTTGAAAGTACAATATTCTCATGTTCCTGAATCCGATCGATTGCCTGGCGTTGGTGAAGGTAAAGTTCATTGATCCCAACATCAGCCAAAGCCTTTATGAGATCTGCGGATAACCATTCAGGGAAGGGTTGATAGATAGGCTGTCTTTCAGATTCACGATTCCAATATGGAATATCCTGAAGAAGATCAGGAGAAGTTTGAATTGTTTTGAGAAAATTGTTAAAGTTATTTGCTTTCATCGACAAATGTAATTGCGAAGGTATATAAATAGCATTATACTCGGTCAAGTATTCTATTATTGTATTTTCCAGGAGAACTTCATGAAACTGACAATCATTGGCGCCGCGGGTGTAAGGACTCCGCTCATTGTCAAGGAATGCTACAAAAAAGCTGAATCCCTCGGTTTGACAGAGTTGGCTTTGTTCGATATTGATGGGAACAGACTTGAACAGATAGAAAAAGTAACCCTCTCAATTCTTGGATGCTCACAAGCTACGATGAAACGATATATCACAACCGATCCAAGGCAAGCGTTGGAAGATGCAAACTATGTGATCACTACGTTTCGGGTTGGGGGAATGGAGGCGAGGGTAGTTGACGAGCGAGTTCCACTTTCGCAGGGAGTTCTAGGGCAAGAGACGACAGGAGCGGGTGGTTTTGCCATGGGAATTCGTTCAATTCCTGTTTTGCTGGAATATATTAAGCTGATGGAGCAATATTGCCCTAATGCCTGGTTGATCAATTTTGCCAATCCCTCTGGAATGCTGGCTGAAGCAGCAATTCTGGCTGGAAGCTGGCAACGTACAGTTGGGATTTGCGACGCCCCAACCGAAGTTCAACGCGTGGTCAGTAGTTTTCTTCAAGTACCGGAAGAAGAAGTATACGTGGATTATTTTGGTTTGAACCACCTCGGATGGACGCAGGCGATTCGAGTGCATGGAAAGGATATCCTCCCTGAATTGATCGCAGGATTTGAAAATCTGCCGATTAAAGACTTATTGCCATTCTCTGTCGAATTGATCAAATCGCTGCAAATGATTCCCAATGAATATTTATATTATTACTACTCCTCCAAAACAGCAGTTCAAAATATCCTGAAGTCCGAAAGGACCCGCGGGGAAGAACTTGTCGCTGCCAATAATGAATTGTTCGCAGATATTTCTGCCGCGACAAATGATCCAGAATCAATAAAAGCCATCTATACCAAGTACCTCGAGGTTCGGCGTAATCATTATATGCAAGCAGAGACGGGAAAAGCAGCTATCAATGCACTGGAGCCGATTAGTCTCGAATTGCAGGGCGGTTACGCCGATGTGGCTTTGAGATTGATTCGTTCTCTGGAGACTGGGGAGAATCGAATCCATATTGTCAACACCATGAATAAAGGAGCGATTGCTGGATTACCTGATAATTGTGTGGTGGAAGTACCGTGCGTGGTTGGGAAAGATGTGATCCAACCATGTAATATAGGCAAAATCCCATTGCATTGTCTTGGGTTATTGGCACGGGTTAAAGCCTACGAAGAAATGACTATTCAGGCAGCCATTGAAGGGTCAGAGCAAAAAGCCATTGAGGCGCTTGTCATTCATCCATTAGTTTCTGATGAGAAGATTGCACGGACAATCGTCAGTCGATTCCAATCGGAGTTTGGAAATGCATTTCTTTCTGGAGTGAAATAGCATGGTATTCGATGTCATCGTGCTGGGTGATTATTGCCTTGACCTGATATTCACAGGACTGGAAGCGTTTCCGAAGCTCGGTACCGAGGTTGAGGCAAAAGCCTTTTCCATTGAGACAGGAGGTCCATGCAATACTGCCCTTGCGCTGCACAGGTTGGGAGTGAAAACGGGTTGGGCGTGCGAGTTTGGAGAAGATGATCTAAGTCAAATCACTTTAAAAAAACTAAGGGAAGAAAAATTCCCAGAAGACTTGTTTGTTCATTCAAAAGGAAACGTGAGGAAAATAACTGTTGCATTATCCTATCCCAATGACCGAGCATTTATCGCTTATTACGATAAAGGAAAAATGGTGGAGACAGCTATCAAGGGAATGGTCACTGGAACGGCTAAAATAATTGTAATTCCCGCATTGTTGTACGGCCCTTCATTACTTGCCAGTGCGATTTTGACAAAAGTCAAGGGAGCGCAACTCTTTATGGATGGGAACTGTTCTGATGAAAAAGTATCGATCCAGGATAGGGAGATCCGCAAAGCCATTGAACGTGTACGATTCTATTCCCCCAATGCCAGGGAGGCCAGGTCGATCACCCGATTGGATGACCTGGAGCAAGCCGCGAGAACTCTTGGCAAGATGTGTAAAACTGTCATTGTCAAAGATGGAGCAAACGGCTGTTGGTGTTGTGATGACAACCAAATTTACTTTGAACCGGCTTACAAGGTGAAAGTGGTAGATACTACTGGAGCAGGGGATTGTTTCAACGCAGGATTCCTATGTGCCTGGCTGAATGGCAAGGATATTCGCTCGTGCCTTAAATGGGGAAACGTTGCTGGCGGGCTTTCAACTCAAAAAGCAGGCGGAAATGGATATCGCCTGACTAAAGGCGAAATCAGTAAGATTCTGGGAGAGGTGCTACCATGAATTTGTTTATCGTTATTGCTGTCGGAGCAGGTATCAGCTTAATTCTAAACTATCTGGCAGATGTATTACCTGAAGACCAACGTCTCTCAAAACCAGTATGTAAAAAATGCGGTCATCCGTTTACTGTAAAGGGCTATCTTTTTTCATTTTATTGTCCAGAATGCCATGCAACCCCGAGCAAACGTTATTGGTTAACCTTGATTTTCAGCATAATTATTTCAATTCTGCTTGCATTCTTTCCGTTGCGTCATTTTAATTATTGGCAAAGCCTGCCTCTGGTGGCCTTTTTGGCTTTGGTTGTGATCATTGATATTGAACATAGATATGTGCTTCTTGTCACGGATATTGTTGGTTTGGTGCTGGGGATTATTTATGGATTACTTTTGCACCCACCCTTACAAGTTTTGCTCGGCGGTCTTGTAGGTGCTGCGGTAATGTTGGTGCTATTTTATGGCGGAGTCTTATTCAATAGAATTGTAGCACGAATTCGAAAAGAGGAAATTGAAGAGGTCGCACTCGGTATGGGCGATGTGATCGTTTGCGGTTATCTAAGTATGATCGCAGGAATCCAGCATGTCGCCGGACTGCTTGTGCTAACCATTTTATTCAGTGGCGTTTTTGCCTTGCTTTACGTGATTGTAAAAACGATTATTAAAAAGTTTAACGCGTTTTCCGCGATTCCTTATGTGCCATTCATGGTTTTGGCATTAATCACGTTATTTTATTTACCCTAAATATTCATTGACGCGTGGTTTTCTTCGAATAATCCGGCCAAGTAATTCGCCTTCTCCAAATATTCTTGTCGGTCACTCCAGGTAAGAGCGGGATTTAATAGTTCATCTGGTACATTTGGACAACTCTCTGGAATTTCCAGATGAAATATCTCATCTCGGTACCAATTTACGCTGGCAAGATCATTATTAATTGCTGCTTTGATCAAAGCTCGCGTATAAGGCAGTTTAATTCGACTTCCAATGCCAAAAGGACCACCTGACCAGCCAGTATTGACGAGCCATACTCTTGTATTGTGTTGATGAGTTAATTTGCCCAGAAGATTGGCGTAAACTTTTGGGCTTAAGGGTAAGAAAGGAGCTCCAAAGCAGGCCGAGAAGGTAGCCTGCGGTTCTTTTCCCAACCCTAATTCCGTCCCAGCCAGTTTTGCGGTGAACCCTGCCAGAAAGTAGTACATTACCTGATCATCATCCAGTCTCGCGATCGGTGGAAGCACACCAAATGCATCCGCGGACAAAAAGAATATGTTGCTTGGGTGCGGACCACGTCCTGTCGGTTCATAATTCAAGATATTTTCCAGGGGATAGGCCGCGCGGGTGTTTTCTGTGATCGATCCATCATTGAAGTCAATCCTGTCAGTCTCCTTGTAGTAAACTACATTCTCTAGAACCGTACCTTTTTGCAGACAGGCATTCCAAATAAGTGGTTCATATTTCTGTTGCAAACCGATTGTTTTCGCGTAACATCCGCCTTCAAAATTGAAGACGCCATCCTTTCCCCAACCATGTTCATCGTCGCCTATCAACCTCCTCTCAGGATCTGAAGAGAGTGTTGTTTTGCCGGTCCCTGATAGGCCAAAGAAAAGCGTTGAATCACCTTTTGCACCTATATTGGCTGAGCAATGCATCGGTAACACATCATTCTCAGGTAATATTCTGTTCAAAATCGTAAAAACAGCTTTTTTGATCTCTCCGGCATAGGAGGTACCACCAATCAGGACAAGTCGCTGCTCAAAATCCAGAATCACAAAGGTTCCCGAGCGCAACCCAAATATCTTATCAGCGAAAAAGCCTGGCACATGCACAACCGAATAATCGGGCATGGCATCCAAATCTGATTCATTCATCACAAAAAGATCCCTGGCAAATAGGGAATGCCAAGCTGTCTCAGTAATTATCCTGACATGCTTTCCATACTCCGGATGCTGGCCAACCAGCATGTCTTGTATGTAAATATCCTTTTTCTGTAAATACGATTGAATTTCAGTGAAAATCGCTTGTATAACCTCTGGTTCGATTGGCTGGTTTGTCTCCCCCCAGGCGATCTGATCATCATATTTTTTATGATAGTTTACGATATATTTATCTTTAGGTGACCTACCCGTAAATTTTCCGGTTTTCGCAATAACTGCTTTGCATCCTGTTACATCACATTCCTGATTTATGATAATTCTCTGGATCAATTCATCTTGATTTAGATTCCAGAATTGCCTTTCCTGCCCGCTTATCCCAAGTACCTCTGTTCCAACGGCGCCTGGACGGCCAAGTATTTGCATTTTCGGTCTCCTATTTTACGAAGATACATTTAATATAAAATGATACCAAAACCATAAAACATCAACAGATGGCTTACCATTTATTGAGCATGATGTATCCTGAACAGCCACTATGGGTTGATAATTTCTTGAGATAAAACCTGTGATCCACGGTTCCTTTGCGGCAATAATTACTGCGGCATTATAAATTTGAGATTGTACACTCAGATCGATTTGGGAGTTGCCCCAATTATTCACGCAACTTCCTAATACGTCTTCGCAACCACCAAAGGCATTTGCAGCGGAGGGGTAATTCAGCCCAAGGATTACTGTTTTACCAAAGTTGCTTAATTTAGGATAGAGATTTCCTTCCAAATCTTTCCTGATTAAAGGCATCAAATCGTTTGTCGTAATAGAACTGGATTGTGAAAGGGCAGGCGAATAAAGCACATAAATTGCGTCCACTGAATCGAGCCAGCCAGGTTCAATCTTTTGAGAACTCGGATATGCCAACGCGCCAATAATTGCGCCTGAATATTTGGCACGAATATCTTTAATCAACTGTCGCCACTGGTCGTCTGCATTAAGAGGCGCATTGGCCAGTGTTCCATCCGCTAACGTACCATTTTTGTATGAAGCAGCAACCGAAGGATCACCTAAAATAATTCCTTCGACATTATTTGCATTAGCCCAGTCAACTACCTGCATGATATATCTGTGATAATTCTCATACCAGGTGACCCACCAACCTTCATCCCGTTTAGCCGATTGCCAATAATTATCAGCTCCGGTGGGGAAGCTCAATTGTGGGAAAAGAATCGTCTGCAATCCTTCACTTTCAATCGATTTCAAGGTTTCCGACATCTGCAACCACGAATAATCTCGACCTGGTAATGGTTCAAGATAAGGCGGATTATTGCGTGTAGCAGTCCAAGTAGAAGGAATTATGACGAAATTGGATGCGGTATTTGAGATCGAAGACAACCCATTGTCAAGATACTGTGATTGAAATGGTAAATAATCACGTCCGAATTCAAATCCAGCGATAAACGGTGATCTGGGCGTTACATTTCCACCGTCAGTAACAAGTTCTGGTTCCGAAAGACTTGAGTAATTATTCCATTGAGTAATATTTATCGAAAGGGATTGAGAATTGCTCGACGGTAAAAATACCTGAGAATTGGTCGGGATTGATGAAGCTAAATCGCAGATCTCGTTGCGGCAAAATCGATATTCAACCGGACCTAGTATATTGAGAGGTGAGTAGAGCGTATAACTCCATTCATTTTGGCTCTTACGAACCATTGGAATGGCTTCAAACCAACTGAATGGGTTGAATTGAACAGAGACAACATCGTTTGTCGGTGTATAAGCCGGCGTTGTTACCGTAAAGGATACGGGCTTAAAATCAGGCGATTGAAATGTCTTGACTGAGTCGATAATCTTTGCTTGGCTTTGAGGAACGATTAATTCTCTTAAAACAAAACTACCGTCAGCATTCAATTCGCTATTCCACAAACCATCGCCGAGTGTAAATTTATATCTCAGATCAAAACCAGCTGGTAGGTCGAGTGTAATTGTGTATTTTCCTTCTTGGGTTTTAGTCAAAATAGGTAGTGTCGAGGAAACTGTTGTAGAACCTGCTAGTAAATCAGCGTATTGGTTCCCAAGTGTCTGAAGGTTGGTTGCCATCCGTAGTGGAATAGATGTATCGAAATCAGACGGTGTATTTACCTCAAACGTTACACTGACTGTCTGCCTGGTCTCTAATGCGATGAAAACTGGTGTGGTTGCCTCCTCTGATATGGAAACACCCTGCTGGAAGGTGACATACTTTCCATCCATACTATAAACAACCAGATTGTGGGTTCCAGGAGTGAGACCTTCAAGAGTAAATGTCCCATCTGATGAAGTAACAGTTTGAACACCTTGTGCAGCTACCAACAAGTTTGGAATGGGTAAATTTGTGTTCTTGTCAAGAAATTGACCCCGTACTCTTCCAATTACACCAAAATAGGGTTGATCGATCCATCCTGCAATTGAATCCTGAAAAATCGCAGGCCCAGTAATACTTGCCATGCGAAAACGAACTGCGGAATTTTGGGGTGTATATTCAATCGTGGTTGATTCGGAGACACGCACATAGCGATATTTTAGTACTGATCCGATGACAACCGGGAGCTTCACAAAGTAATCGAGTTCGTCCTGCTTGGTCATCTCGTAGCGCTGAGGGTTGAAAGCTAATCCTGTCACATCATCCACAATTTCGAAATTCAGGGATGATCCAACCGGCAAGGCTTGAGGAAGCGTCACTTTAAAAATTACTTCAGCCTGGGGATAGGAATTACTATTTGGTACTGTGTTGGCAGGAGAGACGCAACTCGAAAGTAGAACAATAATCAAAAGACAGGCGCAGAATACCTGTCCAGAGAATCGTCTCGTCCATTTTTGTTGAGGTCGCATAAATTTCCCAGGAATTTATCGAATTACCATTTGTGTCAATTAATTATACTAGCGACTTGTGAATACTATTGTGAATCTCAGTTTGATGGTCCACCAGGCTGCCCAAGACCCCATTAACAAATCTTGATGAGCTGTCCGATCCATAGATCTTAGCCAATTCTATCGCTTCATTGATCGCCACTTTTACAGGTGTGATCTGGGCGACAGCGAATTCCCACAAGGCAATGCGTAGAATATTTCTATCAATCACAGCCACCTGATCAAGTGGCCATTCTGGCGCATGATCTGAAACAATCATATCTAATTGCTCTATGATTGGTACCACACCTAAAATAATTGAACGTAAAAACTTCTGAAGATTCTCGTCCAGATCTTCTTCTGTAAGATGTGTTTCAAGAATTTCCCCGACGGGATGACCTGTCAGATCATATTCGTATAAAATTTGTAAAGCTATTCCTCTCGCCTTTGTGCGGGATTTCATCTTGCCTATTTGCTTTCAGAGAAATCAATATCTTCTACGTGGACATTTACCTTGCCAACTTCCATGCCCACCATTTCCGAAATCGAACGTGCCACAGCAGACTGGATGTTATGACTGACCTCACGGACATTGACATCGCGTTTCAGGACTACATATAAATCCGCGTAAACATAATTATCTTCCACTGAAATATCGACACCTTCGGAAAGGCCACGTTTAAAAAGAGTATTCACCTCTCGAGGAACTGAGGTGAGGCGACTGACACCCTCCACGCTCAGAGCCGCCAGTTGGGCGATCGATACCAGAACATCAGGAGCGATGGTCGTCTTGCCAATTGGTTTTTCTCGTTTTTCCATTTCGCTTACTCCGTTTCTCGAAGGATCGTTTGGTAATTATAACCCCAATCAAACCCCTAGGCATCGAGAAGAACTTGATTTGTTATCAATGGATATTGATGAACTCCAGACAAATTTCTTCAACATCGGGCAATTGCTTGTCAATCAGAATACAGTGCGTAGAATCTTCTAGCCAGAACAATTCCTTCTCCTTAGAGCTAATTTTCTCTACAACTTCAAGAGAACTTATTGGATCGATAGACTTATCTAATTTCCCTTGGAAAACGTAAGTAGGTTGTTGAATCTCGTGCATATGCTTGATCACGTGTTTCTGTAATTTGAGCAGTTCATTAGCCGCATGTAACGGAACAACATTAAAACCTTGCCAGGGCATGGTATCGTCGGTATTACTTTTATAGATATATTCTTTGAGTGGCCAAATAAACCTTGCCATACAGAGTTTAGGAACGTGAACGGCTGGCGCAAAGATCATTAAACCTGCAATTTGTGGATGGGCGATTGCCATTTCCATCGATAATAATCCCCCCATGGATTCTCCAAGTACAAATATTTTTTTACACTTTTCAGATAATTTTTTATAAATTTCTTCTGCTGCATCAATCCAATCTGACCAACGAACACCATTCATATCTTCAACTTTATGTCCATGCCCAGGGAGAAGGGGGCCTGCCACTGTAAATCCCTTTTCATGTAGAAACTTGGCCATTGGTCTTACTTCCACTGTAGTCGCAGTAAAGCCATGGATCAACAAAATACCCGTCGAATTGCCTTCCCAGAAAAATGTCGAACCTTCCATATCGGGATGTTGAAAGATTGGCGGTTTTAGTTTGCTCATATTTCATCCTTCATGGTGTAGCAATAGTGTTTATGTTCTACTATTCTCGGTTCCATACTCCATGCCCACCGTAAATGTGATCGGGATGTAAATCCATTTGCATTTCAAATGATTTCCTGGCGAGATCTTCATCCCATGTATTTACGCCACGTGAAGGTGAGGGTACACCATCACGAATATTAATTGAATCACCGCTGAAAAGTGTTTTCTCCGTTTCTGACCAGAGAGAGATGTGGCCAGGAGTGTGTCCTTTTGTATCCAGGACTAATAATCCTCCTAGAAATGGGAGAGTCTCGCCAGGAATGAGAATCCTTTCGATCCTTACCGGTTTACATGTAAACAATGGGGATAGCATTCCAAGTACTATTTTCTGCAATCCTTTTGATCTTAATGGCCGTGAAGAAATACCCTTTCCAATTGCTTCAGCTTCAATTGCCGAAGCTGCTGGGGTTAGTTTGACTGAGGAATGGTTAACTAGAAGGTTCAGACAACCATAATGATCGCCATCGGCATGGGTTATAACTACCATTTTTAACTTTTTGGCTGAAATTCTTTGCCTTGAAAGAAAATTGACCAAATTCGTATAGTTGTAACGTAATCCTGTGTCTATTAATAAATAATCATCATTTTCCTGAACGACATACTGATTACTTATTCCAGTTGGAACCACCAGTAACACATTTCGCGTCATATTGACTCCGCTAGGGGATCTACATATTGTTAGTTATGATTCTTTGCATTATATAACAGCCACGTATCATTGCAAAGAATTATATTTATACTTGAAACAGGGGAGAATGATAAGTATAATCAATTCATGGTTTCGTTAAGTATTATTATAGCAACCATGTCCGGAAGCGCCAGCGTCCTCGTCACCTGCGGGCTGGCGCTCTGTGAAGGGTTTGCCATAACTATCCTCAGTTTTACACCAAAAAAGATTTTCTACCCCCATATTATCTGCTGGGGGTCGAGGTTTTTCAGGTCCCTCGTCGGTGGGCAGCCCCAAAAACGGGGTTTTTGGGGAGCTGTTGATGGTCTTGGTTGGTTGTCGGTCAAGGGTTCGCTGCGCCGTTCGTTCCTCACGCCCTTGACCTGCTGGCGTGGTTCTCGCCGTCAAGTACGCTTGTTGGATTGCGCCCGCGCTCAGCGCCTGGCGCCGGTTTCGAGGGCTTGCAGCCCTCAAAACCACCTCCCGGATAAGGCGGTTGACGGTTGTTTCCCGGTCTTTGATGTCGCTCAGATAGGACGGCACAAGGCCGCCCAAAGCGATTGCAGAGCGCCCAATCGCATTGATGGCACTGGATATGACCTGATCTGGATTTTCGGGCTTTTCTGCGCTCAAGAGTTCTACCGCCTTGGCGATCAGTCGCTCCCTGTCAGAGTTGACCCCGATGCGTGGCGATCTTCTGCGGGGTACTGGCTCCACGACTCGACCCCATTCGGGGTTCAGAAACGTATTATTATAATAAACATTATTCAAAAAAAATGAGGACCTTATGACCACGATTTTTCATGCAATTGAAGGTTATGTCGATTCCGTAAAACTCGCTCGTAGCGCACACACAGCCTCAACTTACATGAACGCGATGAGGTATTTCACCACGTGCCTTTATGACAATAAAATTGATGTCGAAAACGCAGATATCAAAACGCTTCCCGAAGAAGCAATCGTATGGCTGGCATACGCGCTTAAGGATCATGCAGCCACCACAGAACGGCTCTATCTGACAGCTGCTGCCGGTTTCTTTGCTTATGTCTCTGCTGAGAACCTCGCTCCTATCAATTTGCCGCGTATTCGGATGTTGATACAACAAAGAGCGAGACGACCAGGAATCAGATTACCTCAATTCCCAATTTCGGACATTGAAAAAGTTCTGCTACACGCAGAAGAATTAAAGAACAAGGTTTATGAGGAAAAAGAAGATCGCTTGATCAATTTACGAGATAGAGCTTTTTTGCTGACCCTGGCTGATACAGGATTACGCGTCCATGAAGCCTGTGGCTTGCGTCGTGGTGATCTTGACTGGAATGAAGGCAAAGCCATGATTATTGGTAAGGGTAATCGACAAGATATTGTTCGGTTTTCAACACGCGCCACTGACGCTCTGTTAGATTATCTTAATGCCCGTCGAGAGATAGATGGATCTTCCAACCGCTCATTATCCTCATTGCCGTTGTTTGCTCGTCACGACCGCGGAGCTGGTTCAAAGGTCAAACCAATGACCACCACGACTGGTAGAAATATTGTCACTGAACGTGTGGCGGAGTTTCTCGGTCCTGATGCCGTTGGTACGATTACGCCTCATTCTTTTAGGCATTATTTCGTTACACGTGTTCTGCGAGCGTCTGGTAATCTTAAGCTTGCCCAGGAATTAGCCAGGCATAAGAATATCGCGGTTACTCAACGGTACGCTCACCTTTCCGACGACGAACTCGATAAAGGCTATTGGAATGCCATTGAAGAAGGAAAAAAATAAAAATCCGTCTCGAGTGATCGAGACGGATCCAGTTTGCAGTATTGTTCTATCTTATTTGACTACAACAACATTGCTGGCCTGGAGACCCTTGGGGCCTTTTTCGATCGAGAATTCGACCTTCTGGCCTTCTTCGAGGTTGCGATAACCATCAGCCTGGATAGCGGAGAAGTGAACAAACACATCCTCGCCACCTTCACGGGAAATGAAACCGTAACCTTTGGTTCCGTTGAACCATTTGACCGTACCGACGATCCGTTCAGACATTTTTTTGCCTCCTATAGCAAAACTTCCATTTTTTAGGATTTTTTGTTCGTTCTCTCGGAGCGGTCAAAAAAAGACAGCCCTGGAGCTTTCGCTTTGGCCTGTCTTCTATACATCCAACAAGAACTACTAAGCATCCTACGCGAATAACTTTATCATAATTTCGCCTGGAAGTCAATAACCATTTCTAATATTTGTTTAATCTCATTCCGATTCAGCAAGCGCTTCTTTGGCTTTTTTGGATTGTTTGCCACGTTCTTCGGTATCAAGAATGCGTTTTCGGATTCTGAAGTTGATCGGTGTAACTTCAAGCAGCTCATCTTCAGCCAGATACTCAATCGCCTGATCCAGGCTCATCACCAGTGGTGGCGTGAGACGGATTTCAATGTCTTTGTTAGAAGAACGCATATTCGTTAGATGTTTTTTCTTGCAAACATTCACTGTAAGATCATCCGGACGCTGTGTTTCTCCGACAACCATCCCCTCGTAAACATCAACACCTGCCCCAAGGAATAAGACGCCACGTTCTTCGGCGTTCTTCAAGCCATAAGTCGATGTCTGACCGGTTTCCCAGGCGACGATTGAGCTGGTAGCTCGCGCTGTAATAGGACCTGCCAGAGGAAGATAATCATGGAAGATTGTATTCAATATGCCCATACCGCGTGTTGCAGTTAGGAATTGATATCGAAAACCAAGCAATCCACGCGTTGGCACAAGATAATGCAGATGGACTGTGTTGTCGGGGTTGTTGAGCATATTCAACATTTTTCCACGACGATTTCCAAGCATTTCCACAACCGTTCCCACCGTATCAGGGCTTGTATCGATATGCAGCTCTTCAAATGGTTCAAGTGTTTCCCCATTGGCGCCTGTCTTGAAGATTGCTTCCGGTCTGGACACCTGGAATTCATATCCTTCACGCCGCATGGTTTCGATCAAAATTGCCAGGTGGAGCTCCCCTCGCCCTGAGACAATAAATGTATCTGGGCTTTCAGTTTCATCTACGCGCAAGGCAACGTTGTTCTTTAGTTCATCGAACAAACGTTCTCGCAATTTTCTTGAAGTACCCCATTTCCCTTCCTTTCCAGAGAATGGTGAAGTATTGACGCCGAAGGTCATCCGTACGGTAGGTTCCTCAACCTGAATAGTAGGTAGAGCCACAGGATTTGTGGGATCAGCGAGGGTTTCCCCAATGCCAATACCTTCCAGACCTGCTATTGCCACAATATCACCCGCGCTGGCTGATTCGATCTCAACCTTATCCAGCCCTTGGAATACGTAAAGATATCTAGCGCGCTCTGGTACGATGGTACCATCTTTGAGCATACGTGCTACAGGTGCACCTGCTGTAATTTTACCTGCGTGGATACGACCAACCGCGGTTACACCACGATAATCATCATAACCAAGATTGGTTACCAAAAGCTGTAGCGGTGCATCCATGTCAACTACAGGTGCAGGGACGTTCTCGAGAATTGCATTGAACAATGGCTGTAGATTCGGTGCCAAATCATATGTGGTTCCAGCTTGTTGTGTGATTGCGTTGGCATAAATGATCGGAAAATCAGCCTGTTCATCATTGGCACCCAGCTCAATGAAAAGATCGAAAGTCAAATTCACAGCACGTTCAGGATCAGCATCTTTTCGGTCCATTTTATTGATGACCACAATGGCTTTGTGGCCCATTTCAAGCGCTTTCTTGAGGACAAAGCGTGTTTGTGGCATTGGTCCTTCGGCTGCGTCCACCAGCAACAAAACACCATCAACCATGTTCATGACGCGCTCCACCTCACCGCCAAAATCTGCATGCCCTGGAGTGTCAACAATATTGATCTTAACCATCTTTCCAGTTTTTGGGTCAGGAATTGTAATTGCTGTATTTTTTGCCAGGATGGTGATGCCACGTTCACGTTCCAAATCATTAGAATCCATGACGCGTTCCAGAACCTGCTGGTTCTCACGGAACACTCTGGCCTGTTTCAACAAGCCATCGACTAATGTGGTCTTGCCGTGGTCTACATGGGCAATTATGGCAACATTACGAATATCTTCTCTTACTTTTTCCATTAACTAATCCAATCAAATATGAGTAACCGATTTAAACAAACGCTTATCTTATCAGTTTGCGGTGGGTTTGAACAGGGTCAAAAAAGAGGGTGTTAAACCAAAGTAGAAATGTCCCCTTTTACCAAAGTTAAAATGTCCCCATACGTGGAGGAAGAAAGTGGACAGACTACACACGATGAGTGAAAA
>DAOUFI010000026.1:0-167963 GCA_034430175.1 Anaerolineaceae bacterium
TTTCACTCATCGTGTGTAGTCTGTCCACTTTCTTCCTCCACGTATGGGGACATTTTAACTTTGGTAAAAGGGGACATTTCTACTTTGGTTTAACACAATTTTCAATAAATCTGGACAGTTGGAATATGGGGTGGTAGAATACACTCCGCTCCAATATTGGGGGCTCGTCTAACGGCAGGACAGCAGACTCTGGATTTGCTTGTAGAGGTTCGAATCCTTTGCCCCCAGCCATAACCCACTCGAAAGAGTGGGTTTTCTTATCAGAGTTTTTCATACCCCATTCGGGGTACTGTGTCCTTTGCCCCCAGCCATAACCCACTCGAAAGAGTGGGTTTTCTTATCAGAGTTTTTCATACCCCATTCGGGGTACTGTGTCCATGACCGGGATAAATCTAGATTCTGGAAATTTGTTTTTGGCAAAAATGTCGGGGCTTGTAAATGACAAACGAAGACTCAAAGAGTTCTATTCTCAAAAATATAACTAATTGGAAACGCTTGGATTTTTGATAATTGCTTTTGGATCTTTGACAAAAAAAGTCAACAATGCCAGTGTGATCAATCCGAATATGATCGATACATGAAATGTAGTCAAATAACTGAAGGAATCCGCCAATAATCCGCCAAACAAAGGTGCGAGAATGGTTGCCGGCGCGATCAGCGTATTGGACATTCCCACGTAAACAGGTTTTTCGGTGTCATTGCCAAATTCTAGCGCCAGTGACATCCCGATGGTCCAAAATGCGACGTTGGCAATTCCTGCCAAGATAAACACAACTACAAACCAACCGGGTTCTTTGATGATCGCTGCAAAGGTGGCACTCAAGACCGTGCATAAACCACCAATTACCAGAACCCATTTGCGAGACCAATGATCTGCCAGCCAACCGAGCACGGGATTGGCGATAGTCTGGGTGATCATGAGGACGCTTGTCATTATGCCAACGGTAATGGTCGTCATTCCAATCTGTTTCACTGCAAACACGGTATAAAAGGCAAAGGCCATCATGCCAAATTGCCAGAGGAATCTACCGAACAGGAAATTTCTGAAGATCGCATCCGTCTTCAAAATATGGGTGATGTTTTTCCAAATGGAAGGCTGTTTCTGAGTTTCAGGTGTGATGATACGGGGAGCTTCAACTGTTTGATTAAGGAAAAGCCATGAAACAACATAAGCCAGGAATGCAATAATCAGACAGATGGCAAAGCCGTATGGCGCGGCCACTTTCTCAAGGACAATACCTGCAAGCACTGCACTCGCACTGGAGAGTAGATTCGACAAGGCTGATTGGCTTCCAAGAAAGGTGGCCAGGGAGTCAGCAGGGATTACTTTGCTGATTAGAATTTGCCAGGCATTCGCTGTCAGGCCAGCTCCAATTCCCTGCCAGACCAAACAGAGGAAAGTGAGGATCAATCCCCATTTATACCCGATGGATGGCAAAAGAAGCGCAATAATTCCTATGAAAAGATAAGGCAGGCGCTCATTTGTTGTCATGCCCATAACATAAGGTTTGGTTCGTTCCATCCGGTTAATGTGGTTGGCGGTTAACAGCTGAGGAAATTGCCAACCAACATTATGGATAGCCGGAATCAATCCTATCAGAAGAGCTGAGGAGGTCATGGTGGAGACAAAGAGAGGTAAAACAGTGGAAAATGAGGCAAAACCAAAACCAAAGCCAAATGAAGCTCCATCCAGGAGGTTAAAAATCAGGTTGTGTTTGTAGGTCTTGCTTTCTTCGCTCCGCATTGATCATCCTATTTTGCCACAAAAACCCCGGAGAGAGGTCCGGGGTTTTAAAAGAATTCGCTGTTTTGTCAATTAATTAATACTCTTCTTCACCGTCTCCATCATCATCGGCCCAGCTATCTTCATCTTCATCTTCTTCATCAAGTTCTTCCCACTCTTCTACTTCGGTATCTTCATCCCAATTATCATCTTCCGCTGATTCAGCACTTGCGGAGTAGGTCTTGCATCCAGTGTCCGGATCCAATTCAACCATCCCTGCGCTGCAATAGCCATCATCAAGAAAAGCGCAATCCAGGTAATGACATCGAATACGAGGCATTGTCCATCCTCCTAAATAAAAATTTACTGCCGCTGACGACGCGCCAGTTTTATCACAGAAATTGAAAAAAGTATAGTGATCATACCAGCAGAAATTAGGCACCACTGACAAAACGTGTGCAAAACCGCTGCTTCAATGTAAGTCAGATATACAGAAAACAGAAACCCTACCAGTGAAGCAAAGAAAAACAAATAATCAACATAAGGGCTGATCAATCTTATCTTCGGTCCAAAAACCAAGATAAGTAGTATTGCCAGATAAGCCAGAAATCCCAAATATGCGACAGGGATGCCAAAGACGTATGACCATTGGCTTGCGTTCACACTGTTACAATCGCCGATATTGGGTGAACAAACTAGATGTAGGCTGTTCAATTTTGAATAGGAAAGATATCCTGAATCCAAAAGGCCAATGAATGAAGCTATCAAAGCAATCACATACATAAGCAAGTCGTTGTTCTCATTCCCCTAGATTTATGGGTGTAGTTGTCGAGGTCAAAATGAATTTGTTTTTCAAAGCATATTCCCAGTTTCAAGGAACGACATTATATCACTTTCTATCCAGGATTCAACCGGTGGGCTTCCATCACATTTGGCAAATTTTCTATCTTTGTTAAGATTCGAGAAAGCTGGGCGATATCAGATATCTCGATTACTAAAATGATGTAAGCAAGGTTATGAGTCAAGTTTAAACGGATATCTTTCAGATTGATATTCTCGTCATTAAGAATGTTGGAGATATCTACCATCAAACCCTGGCGATCATATGCTTTGATCTGTACTTCGATGGGGAAGGTGTTTTGTGGTTCTCCCCAGGTAACCTTCACAATCCGCTCGCGGTCTTTCATACGAAGGATATTTGGGCAATCTTGCCGGTGGATGGTCGCGCCGCGACCACGCGTTATGTATCCAACGATCTCATCACCCGGAGCAGGTTTGCAGCATTTGGCGTACGTGGTCAAGATGTTTTTTAGACCGAGAACCGCGACTGCATTCTTGTTTTCTGATTTCGGAGCGAGGGAGGGTCTGAGATTGAGAAAATTGTTGTCGTTTTTTTCTTCTTCAGATAGGGTATTGATAATGTGACCGAGAGAGACATCGCCACAACCCACAGCAACATAGAGGTCGTCAAGAGTGCGATAATCGAATTGCTGAGCAAGTCTGGTCAGGTCAAATTCGACAATTCCTAAACGCTTTAACTCACGTTCCAAAATCGCTTTACCCTGGGTGAGATTCTGTTCACGGTTTTGATGTTTGAACCATGCTCTGATCTTCGATCTGGCACGCTGAGTTTGAACCAATCCAAGATTGGGATTCAACCAATCTCGCGATGGACCACCTTGCTTGGCGGTTAAAATTTCTACCTGATCACCGGTTTTCAATTGATAATCAAGCGTAACCAACTTTCCATTTATCTTCGCTCCACGGCAGCGATTGCCGATTTCGGTATGGACATGGTAGGCAAAGTCGATTGGAGTGGATCCGGCTGGTAAATCGATGATATCGCCGCGAGGAGTAAAGATATAGACGCGGTCTTGGAAAACGTCGGTTTTCATGCCATTTACGAATTCGTTAGCGTCCTCCACTTCCTGGCGCCATTCCATGAGCTTTTTCAACCAATTGATACGCTGTTCGAATTGCTCGTCCCGCGGAGTTTTCTCTTTGTATCTCCAGTGTGCAGCAATACCATACTCTGCGTTTTGATTCATTTCCGGTGTGCGAATTTGAACTTCGAGCGGTTTACCATCGTCGTAAATAATGGCGGTATGTAGAGACTGGTAGAAGTTATCTTTAGGCGCAGCGATATAATCGTCGAATTCATTTGGAATAGGGCGCCAGTGGGTATGAATGATACCGAGGGCAGCGTAGCAGGAGGGAACATCCGCAACGATTAGACGGACGCCGCGTAAATCGCGAACCATTTCGAAGGGTTTTTGTTTTTCGATCATTTTCTTGTAAATCGAGTAAATGTGTTTGCTGCGTCCGGTGATCTCTGAATCAATACCCGCTTCTTTGAGCAATTTTTTCAATTGATCGATGATCGCATTCATCTGCTGTTCACGTTCAAGACGTGTTTCAGCCAGATTCTGAGCGATTTCTTTATACTTGTCGGGGTTGGTGTAACGGAACCCCAGGTCTTCCAGTTCCCATTTCAACTGCCAGATACCCAGGCGGTTTGCAAGGGGAGCAAATATATCTAGCGTTTCCTGAGCGATACGTCGCCTCTTATTCTCTGGCATATAGCCAAGAGTGCGCATATTGTGCAGGCGGTCAGCGAGTTTGATAAGGATGACGCGAATATCATCGCCCATCGCCAGGAATGTTTTCCGCAGGGTTTCATTGGCCAGGTCTTTGCGTCGGTCGCGGACATCTTCAGAATCGAGCAAATCCTCCCGGGCATCAGAATCTTTTTCCCCCATATGGTCAAGCACCATTTGGTCGTGCTGGTCAGCACGTGATACGCGGGGAAGATGGGTCAACTTAGTGACACCATCCACTAGTTGGGCGATCTCATCGCCAAATTCTCGTTTAAGGTCAAGAAGAGTGATTTCAGTGTCTTCAACTGTGTCGTGGAGAAGACCGGCAGCAACCGCCGCTGGCTGAACGCGCATCTCAGCCAGGATGATGGCCACAGCAACACAGTGGGTGATATAAGGTTCACCAGAGGCGCGTTTCTGACCTGTGTGGGCAGTTTCAGCGTAACGGTAGGCACGCATAATGATCTCTCGATCCATCACCGTGTAACTTTCAGGTAGGACTTCGAGAAGGTTATCCAATAGAGGAGCGAGTTTTTCAGTACTGACCATTGGCGCCTGTTGTGGTTAATTTATATCATAAATGGGGTTGTTCCCGATAAACTAAAGTAGAGAGTATCTTTATCAAGAGAAATCAAAATCAGAATCCGGTTCAAAATCGCAAAAAGAGCCATAAACCTTATCAGCCTGGCTAAGATCCATCTCACGAGTGATCTGGTTGGGAATCGCCAGGCAATTAAGCCCAGCAGCCTTGGCGGCTTTGATGCCATTTGGCGAGTCTTCAAACGCGCATACAGATATGTTCGTCAATTCGAGATTCTTTAATGCAAGCAAATAAAGTTCGGGGTCAGGTTTGACATTCTTTACGTCTTCGGCAGTCACAATCGATCGAAAAAAGGGCAGTAACTTAAAATGCTCGAGGTGATCAAAAACCCAGGTGCGACTGGAACTGGATGCCACCGCCATAGGGATTCCCAATGCGTAAGTATTTGTAATAAATTCTCTGACACCGGGTAATAAAGTAACCTCTTCCATTAACTCATACGAACGGGCATCCACAACTTCCAGTATTTTTTCTGGAGAAACCTTTCTCTCCGTTAGTTCTGATAATTGTTTGGCAGGATCAAAAATCGCAGGGCCAGTACCGATGGCAATCCACCAATCCCGAATTGTCAGTGTTTGGCCGTATTTTTCATATTCTTCGCGCCAGGCAATATATCTGGGCATTTCAGTATCCACAATCAAACCATCAAAATCAAAAATATATCCAGAAAATTTCATAAGATTCCTATAATCATTTATATAACCCTTAAGAAAGGGACATTCGAAAAGAATTCCAGATGATTTTACTTCAACAATTCCTGACCGGAAAAACTCCGCTCCGGAGAAAGCAAGGGCAGGATGCTTTCATCATCCGGGGTGGTAGTATGTTGGGCAAGCCGGGTCAGCAGCTCTCCACTACTTGGACCGAGCATGAAGCCCTGACCACAGAAACCTACACCGAGGAGGAAATTTTCAACCTGTGGACACCAGCCGATGATAGGGAATCCATCGGGAGTCATCGGATAAAGGCCGCGCCAGGTGCGACGCACGCGTATGTTTGCTAAACGCGGCATTATCTGGATCATCCGTTGCGACACCATGGGCAGGAATTCACTTGTTTCGTTGACGTTCAAGCCCCAGGCATTCGGGTTGGGAGTGATGCAGAAGATGATCTGCCCAGTGATGTGCTGATAAAAGTAATAGTTCGCAGATCCAGGGGCGGGGCGGATATCGACCACCATTGGGCCAAGGAAGCGGGCGACCGCTTCGGTGATAGCGGCTTCATGTGAATCTGGCTTGACGGGAAGGTCCACGCCAGCCATTTTTCCGATCTCTTCAGCCCAGGCTCCGGAGGCATTCAAGATGATTCCAGCTGAATAGGTACCAAGGTCAGTTGTAACCGAGTTGATCTTGTTATTTTTCAAAGCCATTGACCGAACCGGCTCGTTAAATCTGAAATCTGCACCAAGTCCAGCGGCAAGCGTGTAATAGGCATGATTGGTTAAGAGCGGAGATGCACTGCCATCATTTGGGGAGAAAGTTCCGCCAATCAACCCTTCGGGGTTTAAATCCGGGATGATCTTCAGATAATCATCCTTGTCATACCATTCATTCTTGATGCCAGCCTTCGCGTGTATTGGCAACAAGTCTTTTAAAATCTTTTCTTCGCGTGGAGTATAAGCCACATAGGAATATCCGCATTGATCCCATTCAATATCGATGCCGAAAGTCTCTTTGAAAGTGGAGAAGATCTCCAATGCGCGGTTACAGAGCATGATTTTGGCCGGATCGGAATGAGTAGCGCGTATGCCACCAATTGCGCGTTTATTAGAGCCCTGGCCCACACTGGGAACCGATTCAAGAACAAGGACTTTCAGTCCGGCTTTTGCAAGGTAGTAGGCTGCTGGAGTTCCAACTGAACCGGCGCCGATCACGATGATGTCGTAAGTTTTCGCGGTCATGACTGATCCTCCTTTCCCTTGACACCAGCAAAAACGCCAAGCGGAACTTCCATGAAAATGGGCCGTTTGGAAGGATCGGTCACTTCATTGATCGGGACATTTTCTTCGCGGAATATTCGCTGGATCAATGATGCGCAGGTTTTGGCACCGCAAGCTCCCATGCACGCACGAGTGACCGTTTTAATCTCATTCATATCCCGATATCCGGCGCGGATCAATTTGCGGATCTCACCGGCGGTTACATGTTCGCAACGGCATACGATAGTGTCATCTTCCACATGATGAACGTATTGGTGCATAGGCTGGGTAATGGGATTTTCTTGAATGCGAATCCCTGCGATCTTTGCCGCGAATTCCTTAGGTGCCTCTACGACAACGATCATGGTACGATCACTGCTGGGAATGGAGTGCAGATCGATCACTTCAAGGTCTCCCAGTGGATTTCCTTCTGTATCCAAGACAGTCACAATATCTTTTTTAGAAAGAAGTTCCCTGGAAAATTCATAGGGAATAGATACTTGAGGAAGCTCGGGGTTGGCACGGTAATCCACCAAAGTGATGGCCAATCCGGGGCAGCCCGCGACGCAGCGTTCGCAGACCTGGCAGGCGTAATTATTCCCAATGAACAGAGGTATGGAGCGAATGTCCTTCTTGTCTACAATGATGAGACCATTTGGGCACAAGCCAGAGCAGGGGTTACAGGGGATTTCTTGACTACAGTGGAAGACTGGAGTGACTCCTTCTTGCAAATCAGGGAGTATCTCTGAGAAAACATTGCCTGGTTTGGATTTCAAAATCTCACCGGTCCGAATCCACGCAGATGGAATCTCGCCAACATCTTCTCCAAGTGAATGGGCAATTTCCAGACCGCGAATCTTGCCAGCAAAAATGGCTGCGGAGGCTTCAGCGATCTCTTCAGCATCTCCTGCCACAAAGGAAGGAAGGTTGAAGTCTTGGGCTTTCTTGTAGAACTCATTGACAGGATCCAGACCGACAGCGATCAAAACTGCGTCACACTCGAAGGATTTTTCTGTTCCTTCGATGGGTTTAAACTGGCGGTCAACTTCGGCAATGGTGACGGATTCCACTTTGTCTATGCCATTGGCGCTGAGGATCGTGTGGGAGGTGTAAATCGGAACGCCCATGCGTACAAGCTTATCCTTGTGGACTTTATATCCACCGCATTGCGGCATGGCTTCGATGAGACCAACCACACCGACCCCGGCCTGGAGAGCGTGGTAACCGGCGATAAGGCCCACATTGCCGCCACCAACAATGAAGAGTTTTTCAGCCGGACGAACCAGGTCACGATTAACTAAGGTTTGGAACGCTCCTGCCCCGTAAACACCAGGCAGGG
This sequence comes from Anaerolineaceae bacterium, assembly GCA_034430175.1. Taxonomy (GTDB): domain Bacteria; phylum Chloroflexota; class Anaerolineae; order Anaerolineales; family Anaerolineaceae; genus UBA6107. The sequence continues at coordinate 8,179 of DAOUFI010000026.1, forward strand.
TATTGCCTTTGAACGCTAAAAATTTTTCACGCGCGCCACTGGCCACGAGAAGGACATCTGGGGTGACCAGCTTGTATTCTTTGCCTTGATATAGGATACCGACCTTTTTGTCGCTGAACACGGCCAAGCAGGTGGATTTCGTCCAGATCTTGACCGATTCATACTTACGCACGTCGTTTTCCAACTTAGTGGCGATGTCAATTCCTCGAGTACCGGCGTAGACGGCGTCCATAGAACCGAAGAAGCGGTGAGTCTGTAAAACAAGCTTGCCACCCAGGCGGTGCTTGTCATCGATCAAGAGCGTCTGGATGTTTCGTTTCCCCAATTCGATCGCCGCACTTAATCCAGCCGGTCCGCCGCCGATAATCAACACCTGGGTGTGTAATTCTTCGATTTTATTAACCTCAAGTTTTTGTGTGACCTGAGGAAGTTCTGGCAAGCCATCATTCGGACGGACATCCATACCTGGCAAGATTGGTTCCATGCAGGATTTGACTGGACTGCCATTAGCAATCACCATGCATTGCGAGCATTGACCATTGGCACAAAAAATTCCCAAAGGCGAATTGTCTTTGGGATGGTGTCCGAATACACGTATACCGTTAGCAAAAAGAGCCGCTGCAATGGTTTCACCCTGGTGGGCTTTCAGAGGTTGACCCTGCCAGGTGAATTGAATTTCATGAGTTTCCGGGATAGGAAGAATTGGGTGTTTATCGATCCGGTATTGAGTCATAGGTTCCCTTATTTTGAGATGGATACCGCTACCGTTCCGCGTAATTGTACCAAAAAGTAACGCGGTACAATAATGAGATTCATCGTTAAAGTATATTCGCTTGTCACAATATCAAATCTGCTGGTAAACTTAATTTTATTTAGACTGATGAAAAAGAGGAATTATGAGAAGAATCGCTGTTCTTACAAGCGGTGGAGACGCTCCCGGCATGAATGCCGCCATTCGTGCCGTTGTCAGAGCGGGTGTGGCAAATGGAATGGAAGTTTATGGCGTTAAAGGTGGATACGAAGGATTGATCAACGGATTATTTCTCCCTTTGGGTACGCGTGACGTTGGTGGCATCATGCAACGTGGCGGAACCATGCTGGGGAGCGCGCGCTGCCCGGAATTTAAGACGGAAGCTGGTCAGATGAAAGCGATCCGATCATTAAATGGGGCAGGAATTGAAGGTCTGGCAGTGATAGGCGGGAATGGCTCACAGACCGGTAACTATGCGTTGCATAAATTGGGATTCCCGACGGTTGGCATTGCGTCAACAATCGATAATGATCTTTGGGGTTCCGATACCACTATTGGTGTGGATACTGCTCTGAACATTGCGCTGGAATCCATTGATCGGCTTAAAACCACTGCGTCATCTCATCAGCGCGCCTTCCTGATTGAAGTCATGGGCCGTAACTGTGGTTACCTGGCACTAATGGCAGCCATTGCTGGTGGCGCGGAGTATGTAGTGTTGCCTGAGGTTGAGACCGATCCGGAAAAAATCGCGGAAACATTATCAAACGCCTACGAACGAGGAAAATCGCACGCGATTATTGTGGTGGCGGAAGGCGCGAAATACAACGCGACAGCGCTGGACGCGTATTTCACCGAACATCGCGAACGATTAGGATTTGACCTGCGTGTGACCATCATTGGTCATGTGCAGCGCGGCGGAAACCCAAGCGCCGTGGATCGCATCCTGGCCAGCCGGCTGGGTGCAGCAGCTGTTGAACAACTTGCCAATGGAAACCTGGGCGTGTTGGTTGGCGAGGTCAAGGGAGATATCGTCTGTACTCCACTGGAGGAAGTGGTGAATCACCCCAAACCATTAAGCCCTGAATATTTAAAACTGGCGGAGATTTTGGATTAACGATTCGACCGGAGAAAAGACTCTCCGGTCGATATTTTATGATTTACCAATCCGATAATGCAAGGTCCATTGGACTTTGCGCAACAGATCTATGTGAGACATCAGGTTGTATAGTCCAAATTTCTTTTCTTTATCGTCAAAATAGGTCCACTCATCCAGAAATTGATAATCTTCATCCCACGAATGAAAGTAATGGCCATCAGGAACACCAAATGAGAATGATGCACGCTTCTGCATCCCCAATTGATGCTTGAATTTCCATTGCATCCAACGGCTGTTCATCTTTTTTACCCAATACGAATTGGTTACTTCACATACCAATTCCGAACCGGGAAATTTCCCCTTTATCATCGACAGGAGATCCTTTACCTGCTCTTCCTGGAGATACATGAACACACCTTCAGCGAGAAAAAGAAATGGGGCATTTTTCCCGACTTCATTCATCCAAAGTGGGTCGAGGATGGATCGTTCGATAAACCTGTGCCGCTGATTTTCAGTGATGAATCGGCGGCGCAAGGCAATGACGGAAGGAAAATCAATATCATACCAATGAAGCTGACCATTATCGAGGCGATCGAAGCGTGTATCCAATCCACAGCCGAAGTTAACAACGGTGCCACAAGGGTTCAGGATCATCCAGTCTTTTACATATCTATCAAACCGGCGGCTTCGAAGTGCCATGGATACACCGAGTTTGGGAGGATATGAGTTCGTCAGTATTTTTTGGTGGATAGGATTTTTCGATCCTTTTAGTTCTTTTTTGAAATGCTCGATGATTTCCACTGCTTTGGGGTCGTGGATAATCGGATTCGCGCTGAGTGTCTCACGTGCTCGGGCATAGAGGGTAATCAACATGGTATCTGAGACTTCAGAGAGATTTGCTAATGGTTTTCCCATACTTACTCTCCTTAACTGCTTTGGATTACCAGAGTTGATACTTCAATCAAAAAAAGATCTGGCTATTTTGGTTGACGCAAAAACGCTTCGATAAACCCGTCCAAATCACCATCAAGAACGGATTGACTATTGCCAACTTCGTATTCGGTGCGGTGGTCTTTGACCATTTGATATGGATGCAGCACGTACGAGCGAATCTGGCTGCCCCATTCGGCTTTCTGATACGCGCCACGCAGATCAGCCAGGTTCTTCTCCTGGGCGATCTGGGCCAGATCAAGCAGGCGGGAACGCAGCACTTTCATGGCATTCTCACGGTTTTGCATCTGCGAGCGTTCATTCTGGCAGGAGACAACCAGACCGGTGGGGATGTGGGTAATGCGGATGGCGGTAGCGTTTTTCTGTACGTTCTGACCGCCGGCACCGGAGGATTTGTAGATATCGATCTTTAGATCATCCGGATTGATCACTACCAGCGGTTCCTCCTGTGAAGCTTCAGGTAATACCTCAACCTGGGCAAATGAAGTGTGGCGCCGGTGGGCTGAGTCAAAGGGGGAGAGACGGACCAGACGGTGGACACCTTTCTCGGCCCGCAGGTAGCCGTAAGCGTACGGTCCGATGACCAACATACTAACGGTTTTAATCCCTGCTTCTTCACCTTCGGTGGAATCGAGTATCTCAGTGGTAAATCCACGTCGTTCTGCCCAACGCAGATACATACGCTCAAGCATGGCTGCCCAATCTTGGGCGTCAGTGCCACCCTCACCGGTGTTAATGGTGAGCAGGGCATTACCGCGATCATATTTACCGCCCAGCAGGGTGGAGAGTTCAAGCTTTTTTAGATCATTTTGGATTACAGCGGATTCTGTCTCCAGCTCAGTTTGCAGGGATGGATCTTCAAGTTGCGCCAGCTCAAGGGTATCGTTAATCTTTTTCTCAAGACCGCGCCAGAGAGTGATCTCGTCACGCAGATCGGCGAGATTCTTCATAAGTGATTGGGCTTGTTGTGGATCGTTCCAAAGGTTGGGATCTTCGGATTTCTTCTGCAGTTCAGCAAGCTGGCTCTCTTTGTTTCTTAAGTCAAAGACGCTCCATGAGTGAGTGTATGGTGGATTGGTTGGTTTTCAGAGTGGAGATCAAGTCTTCCATGGTTCCTCACGAGTTATTGGTTCAAGATGCTATCAACGAAAGCTTCGCGATTGAAGGGCTGCAAATCCTCGGGTTTTTCTCCGAGACCGGCGTAATAAATAGGTAAACTCAGTTCCTGTTGGATGGCAAAGGCCATACCGCCATGCGCGGATGAATCAAGTTTGGAAAGGATCACGCCGTTGACATCCACAGCCTGCTGGAAAGCTTTGGCCTGCGTCAACGCGTTCTGACCGGTGGTGGCATCGAGAACGAGTAAGACGACATGTGGAGCGCCGGGGAGTGCCTTGCCAACCACACGGTGTACTTTCTTTAGCTCTTCCATCAGGTTGTAGCGGGTATGCAATCGGCCTGCGGTATCGACCAGAACGACGTCGTATTTGCGCGCCAGAGCCGACTGTATGCCGTCAAAAGCCACGGCACCCGGATCACTATCAGGTTGTCCAGCAACAATGGGCAGGTTGAGGCGATCCGCCCAGACCTGGAGCTGATCGATGGCAGCCGCGCGGAAAGTATCCGCAGCCACCAGAAGAACTTTTTTGCCATCGTTCGAAAAGAGCTTACCCAGTTTGGCTGCGGTGGTGGTTTTACCTGAGCCATTGACGCCAACGAGCAGGATCACCGTCGGATCGTTTTCGAGCGGAAGCGGTAAGGCAGGTGAAAGGCGGGAGAGTAAATCTTCTTTGAGAGCTTTCATCAGGTCTTCGCTGTGGGTCAAACCCTCATCAGAGACCTTCTTCTTGAGATTCTCGATCACCGACAGGGTGGTATCAACGCCAAGATCAGCCTGGATGAGCAATCCTTCGAGTTCATCCCAGGTATCAGCCTTGATCTCGGTGGCGCCAAAAAAGGTGGCGATGCGTCCAAACCCGGCTTTGCGGGTACGATCCAATGATTCTTTCCATTTTGAAAAAATGTCAGCCATAGCGCAAAAATTATATCATGGGATGTTCACCGGGCTTTTGAGCTTCAGCTGCGAGCTGCCCGCAGCCAGCCTGGATATCGATGCCGCGGCGCAGTCGAATGGTGCAGGGGATTCCTTTGGATTCAAGAATGTCCTTGAATCTCTCAGCCTTGTCGTGGGTGGTTGGTTGACCTGGGTATTTCGAAGTTGGGTTGAGCGGAATCACGTTTACATGGCAAAGCAAGTCTTTTAGTAAGCCGGCAAGTTCAAGAGCATCCTGCTCGCGGTCGTTTACGCCGTCGATGAGTGCCCACTCGAAGGTGAGACGACGATTGGTGGCGGCTACGTAATTTCGGCAGGCTATCATCAGTGTTTCCAGAGGATATTTCTTATTCACTGGCAGCAGGGAGGAGCGCAGGGTATCGTTGGCGGCGTGAAGGCTAATGGCCAGGTTGACCTGGCGTTTTTCGTTGGTAAATTTCTCGATGGCGGGCACCCAACCCACGGTTGAGATGGTGAAGCGTCGTGCTCCCAAATTATAGCCGCTATTGTCATTCAACCGATCAATGGCAGCCAGCACGGCGTCGTAATTCTGGAAGGGTTCACCCATGCCCATAATCACGATGTTGGTTACCACTTTCTCTTCCTGTTTCAAAAGACGGGCGTAATACAATACCTGCTCGACGATCTCACCGGAGGTCAAATTGCGTTTGAAACCCATTTGTCCGGTGGCACAAAAGACGCAGCCCATGGCGCAGCCCGCTTGAGAAGAGATGCAAAGGGTTTGGCGTTCTTCATAATACATGAGCACTGCTTCGATGGCGAAACCATCAGCCAGGGTGAAAAGGGTTTTTATCGTTTGTCCATCGGAGGAAGCCAATTTACGCTCCGGTTTGAGCGAGCTGAAGCTGAAAGTATCAGCGAGTATTTGGCGAAGTGGTTTGGAAAGCGTGGTGATCTCAGACGGATCGCCAATCAGGTCAACATAAATCGCCTGCCAGATCTGCCGTGCCCGAAAGGCGGGTTCTCCCATGCCCTTGAGTTGAGCCTCAAGTTCGGGGAAGGTCAGATCGTAAAAGAGAGCAGGTGACATTCGGGAACCTAAATTAAATTGGTAAGTTCAGGCAGGATGATGTCAATGGGCGGACGCCACGCTTCACCTTCAGCACGCGAGGCGATGCCCGAAAGGACGAGGGCGGTTTTCAACCCGGCACGTTGGGCCCCGAGGATGTCCGTCTCGATACGGTCGCCGACAGCCAGGGTCTCTTCAGGGCAGGTTCCGAGCAACTCGAGCGCGAACTCGTAGAGGGTGGGGTTGGGCTTGCCCGCTATCACCGGTTCCACGTCGGTGGCGGTGACGAGAGCGGCCAGAATGGCCCCCGCGCCCGGGATAAGCCCTTCGGGAGTGGGGAAGGTCTTGTCTGGATTCGTGAAGTAGAAGGGGACGCCGCTGCGGATGAACAGGGTAGCCGCTTTCAATTTGTTGAAGTTGATCTGGCGGTCGACACCACCAACAACGGCGATCGGATTATTTTCGGAGGGGTAAAAACCAGCATCTTGAAGGGCGGTGACCAACCCGGTCTCACCGATGACGTAAATCGGTCCACCCTGGGGAAAACGTTTCTTAAGCAAATACGCCACACCCATGCCGGAAGTGATGATCTGTTCCGGTTTGATACACGCCCCCATACCAGCCAATTTTTCGACGTATTGCTGGGGAGATTTGCTGGCATTGTTGGTGGCGAATAATATTTTCAATCCAGCATCGTTAAAACGCGTGAAAATGGCATTCAGGTCGCCGATGGGGTCATTCTCGCGCCAGAGTACACCGTCCATATCGAGGACCAGCGCTTTGATATTAGTGAGTTGGTGTATGTTCATGAGCCCTCACGAAAAAACAAACCGGATAGCTGCGCCACCCGGTTTGTTCTGGATTCAGGATTACGACGCCTTGGGCGGGGTCAAGACCTGGTCGACCAGACCGTATTCGACCGCCTGCTGGGCATCGAGGTACTTATTGCGATCAGTATCATGCTCGATAACATCGAGGGGCTGACCGGTGGATTCCGCTAGGATGTTCAGTAAACTGGACTTGAGGCGCAAGATCTCTTTAGCCTGGATCTCGATATCAGTGGCCTGACCTTCAGCGCCGCCAAGGGGCTGGTGCATGTGGATGGTGGCGTGGGGCAGGGCATAACGTTTGCCCTTGGTGCCCGCGGCCAGCAGCACGGTCCCGAATGAAGCGGTGACACCCACGGCAACGGTGCTGATCTTGTTGGGGATCATTTTCATGGTGTCGTAAATGGCCAAGCCGGAGTAGATCTGCCCACCAGGGGAGTTGATGTACATCTGGATGTCGGCATCGGGGTCTTCGCGGCTGAGCACCAATAATTGGGCGACCACGGCATTGGCGACCTGATCATCAATGGCAGTGCCGAGGAAGATGATACGTTCCCGGAAGAGCAACGAATAAATGTCATAGGCACGTTCACCGCGTCCGGAAGACTCGATGACCATTGGAATGACGTCTTTGGGTTGTAATATATTCACGTTACCTCCTGTAACTATTTCATTACTATACACGAAGAATATCTATTTTTTATCAGATTTCTCGGTTTTGGAGGGTTCTGTGGCAGTTTTCCCGGTCTTTTTAGCCGGTTTGGCTTCTTCAGCACCTTCAGCAGCAACTTTCTTGGTCGTCTTTTTGGCGGGAGTAGGTTCTGCTTCGCTTTCAGCGGCTTTTTTGGCTTTGGCGGATTTTTCTTCAGTGGCTGCGGCTTTTTCTTCTTCAGCTTTACCGGTGGCGATGTCTTTGAGGCGTTCCTGCAGGTTGCGGTTGAGCAAACGGGTGGCTGCCTGCATGGCAACAGCCTGGGTAAATTGCTCGTTCTTCATCTGCTTCTGAAGCTTCTTGATGTCGGAGCCATATGACATTTCACCGATCATGTTCTTGAACTCTTCTTGCAGGTCTTCGTTCTTGACTTCGATCTTTTCGGCTTTGGCAAGCTCGTCGAGGACAAGGGAGCGTTCCAGGCGCTGTTTGGCAGCGGGTTTAACTTCCTCTTCCATCCAGGTGGCTTTATCCTTCTTGAGTGTTTTCAAGTAGGTATCGAGCTCCATGTGTTGGTGGGAGAGGTCGTGTTCGATGGCTTCGACGACGTGTTCCATTTCATGTTCAAGGGTCTGGGGAGCGTACTTGATCTTCGCTTCCTTTACCAGCTTGTCATAGATCTCATTAAACCAGGTTTCTTCATATTCGGCTTTTGCCTGAGATTCAAGCTGTTTTCGAACCATTTCGCGCAATTTCGCAACGTTCTCGAATTCACCCAGGCTCTGGGCGAATTCATCGTTCAGCTCGGGCAAGTGCAGGGTTTTAACGCTCTCGACGACGGCATGAAATTCGACTTCCTTACCGCGAAGACGGTCGTATTTAGAATCATCGGTGTAGGTATATTTGAAGGTTTTCTCGTCCTTTTCCTTCAAACCAATCAGATTGTCACCAAAACCGGCAAAGGGAAAATCGCTCTCTTCAGGATCGTTGTCACCAATAATCACCTGGAGAGGGGATTCCTTCAGGACTTCGGCTTTTTCATCACCAACGGGTTTGGTGAGCGTGGCGTCCAGTTTGAGATAAACCAGGTCACCCTTGGCGGCGGGATTCTCGCTGGGCTCGGCGGTGGCGTAGTTCTTGCGCATGCGATTGATGAACTCATCAACCTGTTTTTCGGCCACAGCTTTAACCGAATACTTCTTGCGCAGGGCTTTGTAATCACCCAGCTCAACGGTGGGTTCGAGGGGAATGAGGAAGGTGGCTTTGATGGGGGCGGTTTCACTGATCTCGATCAGGGAACCGGCGGCGGCGGGTTGGATTTTGGCTTCGTCGAGGATCTGCGGATAATAATCGTCGACGAGCAGACCCTTGGCTTCGTCGAGGAGAGCTTCTTCGCCGTAGAGGCGCAGGATGACGTCATAGGGGGCTTTGCCGGGGCGGAAGCCGGGAATCTTGGCGTGCTCGGAATATTTGCGGGCGGCCTTGTGTTTGTACTTCTCAAGCAGGTCGGCCTCGAATTCGGCCACTACCTTCATTTGATGATCGTCTTGGAGTTGGGTTTCGATTTTCAATTTAATAATCCTTTTTATTAACATGTTTGCCAGTATCGAGTGGGGAAAGAGGGACTTGAACCCTCACGCCTCGCGGCACATGATCCTAAGTCATGCCTGTCTGCCAATTCCAGCATTTCCCCAGGCGCAGGAATTATAAGCGAGAGGGGGGGTAGAGTCAATAATCAAGGAAGGAGAGGGATGGTTTCGATAACTCTAGGAACCAATAAGAAACGAATATTTGTAGAGAGTAGATGATCGAGAATGGAGAATGGTCAAAAGCTGTTATTAATCGAAATGATGTTCTGTATATTAATTATTAGGTAGGTGTCAAAGGAAAAACAATTCTAAAGGAGATAATTAATCGAATATAATATCCTTACCAGCTTATGCTGGCTATTTTTATGCATTGAGGCTCGCATTGAGTCGGGTTTACAATCCGGATAGCGCAGGCAAGGAACGCAATACCTTATCGCGGGGAGTGGTGCTGGCTCTGCGCGAACTGATGAAGCAGCAAGAAACGAACGATCTAACAAAGGACCTGGCAGCTTACGTAGCGCTCTCACTGGATGAGATCGCCGGTACGATCGAAGCTTCGGTGGGGGCGTGGGAGAAGCGCGGTTACTGGGTAAAGGCCGACAAGTTCCGCCTGGAGTGGGAATGGGCAGGCAATTACGGCAAGACGATCCACGACGCGCTGCTCAAGGAAGATTGGGCGACCGTGGCCATGACCTCGGCGAAGGTGGTGCAGAAACTCGGCAAGGTGACCGTGCCGGAGCATCACCGTCTGGGTACCCCGTGGGTGGGAGCGTGGAAAAAGCTGACCTCGATTCAATAAAAACTTAACCGCAAAAATCGCGAATTTTTTAACGCTAACAAAACCTAATTCATGCTAATTGTGCTAATTGTCATAAGAATCATTAGCGAAATTAGCTTTCATTCGTGTAATTAGCGGTTAAAGTTTTTCTCTATTGACATTAACGTAACGTAATAGTTTATACTGGGGGCATGTACACAGTCAAACAGCTTGCCAAGAGCGCCGGGGTCACCCCGCGAACGCTTCACTTTTACGATGAGATCGGGTTGCTGAAGCCTTCCCGAATGGGTGATAACGGTTACCGTTATTACGACGAGGAGGCCACGCTGAGGATGCAGCAGATTTTGCTCTACCGAAAAATGGAGCTGCCGCTGGAGGAGATCAAACGGATCATGGGACGCCGTGATTTCGATGTCGTGACCGCGCTGGAGCAACACCGCCAGGAGCTGTTGAAAAAGATTGGCCAATTGGAAGAAATGAAGAAAACTGTGGATGAAACGATACTGTTTATGAAAGGAGAAAAGAAGATGACAGTCGATGAATTATTCTCGGGCTTTAGTGAAGAACAACAAGCCGAGTATGAAAAGGAAGCAGCACAGATGTATGATCCGCAGATAGTGAAGGCTTCCAACGCGAAGTGGCGCGCGATGTCCAAAGCAGAACAGCAGCGCGTCCTCGATGAAAGCAAGCAGGTATACGTGGACATCATCGCGGCCATGCCAAAGGGGCCGGCCAGCCCGGAGGTCCAGGCATGCGTTGAAAGATGGCGCAAGAACATGGACCATTTCTGGACGCCGAAACCGGAGCAACTGGCGTATTTCGGCGACCTGTACAACAACGATCCACGCTTCAAGGCGAACTTCGAGAAGATGGCGCCGGGATTGGCGGAGTTCATGCGCGAGGCGATCAATATCTATGTAAAAAACATATGAGATTTCTTCCACGAAAATCACAAAGGCATTAACCGCTAATTTTGCTAATAAAGGCTAATTACACGGAAAGGATTATTTGAATCATTCGTGATAATTCGCAAAATTCACGGAAAAGTTCTTGGGGATTGCTTCGCTGGGAATAGATCATCATCGCCAGCAGCAAGGAGAGTAATGAAAAGGTAGGGGCACGGCGCGCCGTGCCCCACAAAGGCAGAAAGAAATTATTGGGGGATTGCTTCGCTGGGTAAAGAGTATCACCGCCAGTCGCAATAATATTAAAAAGAAGGTAGGGACGTATAGCACCTCTCGCTTCGCTAGGGTGTCCAAAAACCGGACAATACGCCCCTACGGGAAAACAAATGGGGCGGGTTTTGAACCCGCCCCTACAATTTCAATTGCTATTTCTTCTTCAAGATGATGCGAGCGTCGACAACCTTGAGACCCTTCTTCTCTTCATAGACGAGCACGGGGTTGGCGTCGGTTTCAGCGACCTCATCCTGCAGGTCCATGATCATGGTTGAATATTTGCTGACCGTGGCGGCCAGGGCTTTGCGATCGCGTGGAGCTTCGCCGCGGGCGCCGGCCAGGATGGCTGCTGATTTGATCTCGGAGAGCATTTCCATGCCCTGTTCTTCGGTGACGGGAGCGACACGGAAGGTGACGTCTTTGAGGACTTCGACGAAGATACCGCCCAAACCAAACATGATGGTGGGACCGAAGGTGGGATCGTTGACTGAACCGAGGATGACCTCGGTACCCTTGGGGGCCATTTCCTGGATGGCGATACCGTGGATGTTCGCGGTGGCTTTGTAGGCTTTGGCGTTGGCCATGATGGTATTGAAGGCAGCGCGAACACCAGCCTCATCGGTGATGTTGACTTTGACGCCGCCGGCATCTGATTTGTGAAGGATGTCGGGGGAGACGATCTTCATAACGATGGGGAAGCCGACCTTTTTCGCGAGTTCAACAGCTTCGTCTTCGGTCTTTGAGAGCTGTGTGTTGGTGACGAGCAATCCGTAGGCTTTGAAGACCTGTTTGGCTTCGATCTCTGTAAGAGAATCGCGGCCATCGGCGCGGGCTTTGGCGATGATCTCAAGAGCGGTCTTACGGGCTTTTAGATCGGATTTGTAATCAAGTGTGGCGGGTTTATCATGCAGACGGGCATATTCGCGCAGAGCAGCCATGGCGTTAACGGCCAGATCAGGCGCACCGTAAGCGGGAATGCCGTTCTCAACCAGCCAGGCCATCGCAGCGTCGCAGCGTTCGCCACCGACGAAGCTGACGGTGACGGGTTTGTTCTTGACCTTGGAATCGACGACTGCTTTTTTGATGCTTTGGGCAATCTGCATGGGGTCGGTCATGGCGGTTTCGCAATAAAGCACGACCAGACCATCGGTCCATTTGTGAGCGAAGGCAAATTTCACGGGTTCATAGTAACCGTCATTGCCGGTACCGCCGGTGAGGTCCACGGGGTTCTTGGCGGAACCAAATTCGGGCATGTGGGTCTTGAGCTCGGCCTGAACATCTTCAGGGGCGAACTGCAAGGGAATGCCGTATTTTTCGGCAGCATCCGTAGCCAGCACACCAACGCCACCACCATTGGTGATGATGAGCAGATTCTCACCCTTGCAAGGGGGCTGTAGGGAAAGCGCCTGGGTGCGGTTGAACAGGTCATTGAGGTCAGCAGCCTGAATGACGCCAGCCTGTTTGAAGGCGGAACCGTAGACTTTGGCGGCGCCAGCCAGGGAACCAGTGTGTGAGGCAGCGGCGGCAGCACCGTGGGCGGAAACGCCGGATTTGAGCGCGATGATGGGTTTCTTGGATTTCTGGGCGGCTTCAATGAAAGTGCGACCTTTTTTCAACCCCTCGACGTAGAGGGAGATGCAGGAGGTGTCTTTATCGTCATCCAACCATTCGATCAGATCGGCGAAATCGACATCGGACATATTGCCAATGGAGATCAATTTATCGAAACCGACCTTTCGAGTGTAGGTGGCAGCGTCAAGCGCGATCAAGAGAGCACCGGATTGGGTGATGAGGGAAGCCTTGCCGGGCAGGGGCAGGCAGGGAGCGAAGGAACCGTTGAACTTGTCGGAGTTCGAAAGTGAACCCACAATGTTCGGTCCGAGGATGCGCATTTTGTATTTCTGGGCGATCTCGACCATCTGGACTTCGAGATCCTTATGGCCAGCTTCGCTGAAGCCCGAGGTAATGACGATGAGGCCTTTTACACCCTTTTTGCCGCATTCTTCGGTGACTTCAAGGATGAACTTGGCGGGTACGGTTACGATGGCGGAATCGACAGAGCCGGGGACATCGGTGATGGAGGGGTAGACTTTGAGGCCGAGGATTTCGGTGGCGGTGGGGTTGATCGGGTAGATCTTACCTTCGTATTTGCCCTTTACAAGGTTATCGACTACGGTATAGCCGATCTTGCCGGGGGTGGCCGAAGCACCGATCACGGCGACGGTTTTTGGTCGAAGCAGACCATTGATGACTTTCTTATCCACGAGTATTCCTCCTGAGGAAAAAATATTGACTTCCTGATAGAATTATAAAATTATGATCATCCATCAAGCGTAAAACAAAACACTTAAGTATTTTACGCAATATTGGTCATACAGAAGTACTCAATTCAAATGCTATTGCTCTTAATTCTAACTTCGGCGGCGCTTCATGAATATTTCCACTCGGCCAAATTTTCCTTCTGAGCAAACGATCAACAGGATCCTCGAAGAAGCGCTTGATAATGTCGATCCATACCGATTAGTCGACCAGAACATTTTACATTTAAATGACACTCTTTGCATAGGGAATCATCATGCTCCCAAAGGAAAGTTCATCATTTTGGTTGCCATGGGGAAGGCCAGCCTGGCGATGACGAAAGCGGCAGTGGATAACCTGGGCGCGAGGATCAAACGCGGAATTTGCGTTTGTAAAACTCTGCCTGAAGAAATTCCGCATTGGCAGGGGATCGAGATATGTCAGGGTGCGCACCCCGTGCCGGACGAACGCAGTCTTGAAGCTGGACAGAGAGTGCGAAAAACTGTCTACGATGCGGAGAGGGACGATCTGCTTCTGGTGCTGGTTTCAGGGGGGAGTTCGGCGTTGGTGGTAGACCCCTGTGAAGGGATCAGCCTGCCGGAAATTCAAATTATGAGCAAATTGCTGTTAAAGAGCGGTGCGACAATCAACGAGATGAATTGCGTGCGCAAACATGTGGAAAGATTAAAAGGTGGAGGTCTGGCAAAACTGGCCCAACCTGCCGCGGTGGAAGCCTTGCTGCTTTCGGACGTGATTGGCGACGACATGAGCGTCATCGCCTCGGGACCAACGGTCGCGGACAGCACCACATTTACAGAAGCACTGGAGATTATCCGGAAGTACGGATTGCGCGATCAAATGCCACCTTCCATCCTGGCGCGGTTGGAAAGAGGCGCGCGAGGGCAGGAGGCGGAGACGCTCAAAGCGGATGACCTGCTCAATCAGAACGTTTGCAATACCATTATTGGCAGTAACCGGCATGCCATTGACGCAGCTATCGAAGAAGCCAGGCGACAGGGGATACAAAGCTTCATTGTCTCTGAGCGTATGACGGGTGAAGCGGAAGACGCCGCGAAGGGATTCCTGGCGCAGGCACTCGAAGCCGGAAAATCGACGCAACGGCCATTCATGGCGATTGCGGGTGGGGAGACCACGGTCACCATCAGGGGGAACGGGAAGGGCGGGCGCAATTTGCAGGTGGCACTTTCCGTTGTCAAGCAAATGGCGAACCTGAAAGACGCGGTTTTCGTCACCCTGGCTACTGACGGCGAGGACGGCCCGACGGACGCTGCCGGAGCAGTGGTGACGAGTGAGACAATTAAAAGAGCCCAGGCGCTGAACCTGGACCCTGATGCTTTTTTGAACAACAATGACGCTTATACGTTCTTTGAGAAATGCGGCGGCCTGATCAAAACCGGTTCGACCGGTACGAATGTCAATGATCTGACGTTCTTATTCCAGTTGTAAGTCTACTTCTCATAAACGGCTGGATTCGCGCAATACGGCAGGCGCTTCCCTTTCAGACCGGCGAGCAGGTTCTCAACGGTCATGAAAGCCATGCGCTGGCGTGTTTTGGTCGAGGCTGAGGCGACGTGCGGGGTGATGACGACCTGCGGCAGCTTCAGCAGTGGATGATCCTGGGGAATGGGTTCGGGATCGAACACATCCAGCGCGGCCGCGGCCAATTTCCCGGACATCAGGGCATTGTAAAGCGCAGTGTGATCGACCATGGCTCCGCGGGCTGTGTTGATGAAGATCGCTCCGTCTTTCATGCGGTCAAATTGAGCGGAGCCCATCATGCCCCTGGTTTCGGGGGAGAGATAGGCATGCAGGCTGACGTAGTCGGAGCGTTCCAGAAGTTCATCGAGCGAGACGTATTCCGCACCTAATTCCAATTCAGCTTTCTCGTCGCGGTGGCGCTGGGTGTAGAGCACCTTCATGCTAAATCCGCGGGCACGGCGCGCCATGGCCTGACCGATGCGGCCGAAGCCGATAATTCCAAGGGTGGCGCCGTAGATATCCGCACCGCAGAGCACATTCGGACCCCAGGGACGCCAGATGCGCTGTTGGACTTCGTTGTGGGCTTCGACCACGCGGCGGGCGGCAGCCATGAGCAGCGCCCAGGCAAAATCGGCAGTGGTCTCGGTGAGCACGCCGGGGGTGTGACCCACGGGGATGCCGGCAGCGGTGGCTTCAGCAACCGCGATATTGTCATAACCGACGGCCATCTGGCTGATCACCTTGAGCTGGTTCCGCACGCCGATGTGCACTACTTCCGCGTTGATGGGATCGCAGAGGAGGGTGATCAATCCATCCACAGAGGCAGCTTTTTCGATCAACACGTCCAGCGTCGGCGGTTCGTCGAGCGGCCAGATATCCAGGTCCACTTTGCCGGCCAGGGGTTCGAGGGCAGGCGGGAAGATCTTTCGAGTGACGAATACTTTTTTCATGTTCGCAGGCTTTCTTCAGGTGGCTAGAATTTCAACAGTCCGAGGTGTTCAAAAAGGATCTTGAGTCCGATCAATACAAGGATAACACCACCTGCCAGTTCCGCCTTGCTTTTATAACGGCTGCCGAAGCGGTTACCCAGGGCCACACCAGCGTAAGAGAGCGCGAAGGTGGTCACGCCGATCAGCAAGACGGCGGGCAGGATTCTCACGTCCAAAAAAGCAAATGAAATGCCGACCGCCAGGGCATCGATACTGGTGGCCACAGCCAGGAGGAAGAGCTCTTTCAGGTCAAGGTGGTCATTACTGCAATCCTGTTCCTCGGATTCACCCTTGACCGCTTCGATGATCATCTTCGCGCCAACAAAGGCTAACAGTGCGAAGGCCACCCAGTGATCGAAGGCGGCGATGTATCTTTCAAATTGACTGCCGAGCACCCAGCCAATCAGCGGCATGAGAGCCTGAAATCCGCCAAAGAACAGCGAAATAACGAAAGCATGGCGGTGATTGACGCGCTGCATCTTCAGCCCTTTGCAAAGGGAGACTGCGAACGCGTCCATGGACAGTCCAACTGCTATGAGAAAAAGCTCTACGATTCCCAACGATCGCTCCATGAAAAAGGCAGATACCGGTTACTGTACCTGCCTTTGGATTTATCGCGCTATTCTAACACGCGAAGTGGATTATTTGCCTCGCCTATTTTGCTGAATATCTGGCCTTGATCGAGGGGATGAGATATTCATTGAAGGCGCGGTCGATGTCGTAATCGGGATGCCAACCCCAGTCGCGTGTCGCGGCGGAATCGTCCACGTCGCCGGGCCAAGTATCAACTATGGCCTGACGGGCAGCGTGCGGCTCGAAGGTGACCACGGCTTTGGGGAAGGCTGCCTTGATGCGGTCATAGAATTCCATGGCGGTGGGAGAGAAGCTGGTGACGTTGTAGACGAGCTGCTTGAGGTTCTCTTTGGGCGCGGCTTCGAGCTGGAGCAGCGACTTCACAGCATCGGGCATGACCATGAAGGGGAGTTTGGAATCCTGGCGGACGAAGCAGGCGTAGGGGATACCCTGCGCGGCGTGGTGCAGCATCTCGGGTCCGTAATCGCTGGTGCCGCCGGTGGGGACGGTCACCGAGCTGACCAAGCCGGGGAAGCGCAGGCAGCGGAAATCGACGTGCGCGGAACCGAAGTCAGCGGCGAGCTGGCGGTAATGATTGGTGTAGTAGCGTCCGAGTTGCTCGCAGTAAAGCTTGTTACAGCCGTACATGGTGATGGGTTTGAGGTAATCGTCTTCCTTCACTTTGCCGGCTTTGGCCTTGACCTCAAGGCTGGGCATGCCGTAAGCGGCAATAGAGCTTGGATAGATGAACTTCACCGGACGGCCCTGCCAGGAAGATTGTTCCACGGCGAGGCGGAGTAGGTTGAGCGTGCCTTCCACATTGACACGGTGGGCGGTCTCGGGGTTGTACTCAGCTTTGGTGGAGAGGATGGAGGCCAGATGGAAGATCGTACGGATCTCGTACTCCGCCACGAGCCGGCCAAGCAGCATGGAATCGAGGATGTCGCCCTGGAGGAAGCGCTCGCAGGACGCCTGCAGGCACTTGTCGAGGGGTTGCACGTCCATCGCGACGATGCTGTAATTCTTCTGTTCACCCAAATGAGCAATCAAGCCATGACCGATCTCGCCGTTCGCCCCCGTAATCAGCACTACCTCTTTGCGCATAGACATCTCCAGTTGAAATAAAGTTATTGTGGTTATTCTACTTCATTCGGATTCATTCCCGCTAATTGCAGGCGTCACGAATCCGGCTGAAATTAATCCTTGTTTGATCAATTCAACGATCTCGTCAACATCATGTCGATCGGTGTCAATCGTCAGGTCGGCGTGTTCGCGGGCGTGCTGGGTGCGGCGCAGTTGTTCCTCGTATTCCTGCAGCGTCCAGTTCAATTTTTTGCGGATCAGGGTGGAGGGGTAGGAAACTTCAAGGCAGATCAAAAAATCGGGGCGGGTGAGGCGCTGCCACATGTCCTTGACGTAGGAATGTTCCTGGGCAACGTGGCGGCAGGTGATCCCTTCTTGTGAGAGTCTCTTGATGATGGTGGATTTGCCGGAAGCACAGATGCCAACAATGGCGATCACCAGGTGGCTATTTTCAACGGTCACGGTTCCTCCGGATCAAATGAAGGCGAAGGGAGCGGCGGTGAGGGGAAGATCAGCGCAGGTATTGCGGCGGAACGGGCAGGCGCACCGACATGCGGCGTACGGTGTCGGTTTCTTCGGGTTCCACGCGCATGACGACCACGGACATGTCGTCGTTGGGGCGGTTCTGGTCCAGGCGCAGGGCCTGGGCGAGCACATTATCGGCGATCTCGCGGGCGGTGGGCTGCTGGTCTTCGAGCATGGCGGTGAGCAGTGTGCACAGGTCGAGCGATTGACCGGTGCGGTCGCCGGCATTGATGATGCCGTCGGTGAACATCACGATGGTGATACCGCTCTCGAGCGGGAACTCGGTGATGGAGGGACGGATGTTGCGCGACGTGCCGATGGACGACGATTCAGCGGTGATGCATTCGATCACATCCCCGCGGGCCACGAAGACCGGAGCGGGGTTGTTGCGGGTGATGACGATGGTGGCCGTCTCCAGGTCGGCGGAAAGGATGTTCAGGCAGGCCGAGACCTTGCCGCCGCGTTCGGTGAAGAGGTAATCCGAGGCGGCCCGGGCGGCAGCACCGTCGCGTACGCCCTCGGCCAGCAAACCGATCACCTTGCGCACGACCATGGTGGAGATGGTCTTGGCACCTTTGCCTGAAGTCTGACCATCAGCCAAGACGGCGGAGACGCCGCCGTTGGGTCGTTCGACGATCTCGAGGGTATCGCCGCTTTCGGATACCGCGTATTTGTTGGTTTTGGAGGCGGCTACGTAAACTTCCATAGCAGCATTGTACATCAATGACAGGGTTTCTGCAAAAATGTCTTTGTCTTAATTTCTTCCAGGTCGCGGAGTGGTGCTGTACATGAGCCTAACCTACGCATATTCAAAGACATTTTGAATTATCTACAACCACTTCACATCCGCTTTCATCAGTTCGCGGCCTTTCCAGGAGGCATGGCCGTTGACGGTGAGCACCATGGAACGCAGGGCGATGGTGGCGAAGGCGGCAATCGTCATGGGATAGAAGAAAGCGAGGTAGATCGGTATGCGCTGGCGGTGGTAGGCAATGAGAAAGAGCGCCAGCGACTCCACGGTAGCGATCACCGAAAGATCAACCAGCGCTGGGTGAATGAACATTCCGGTCAAATGGCGAAACAGGATCCAGACCGGCAGGGTGAAGATCAGAAAAGCCAGCGTCCAGACGAAGGTGAATGGGATCACCTTGTAGCCAAAGAATCCAAAAACGTTCTTGCTGAAGCCTTCCACGGTCTCGTGGAAGTTGTGATACATGCGGCAGGTCACCTGGTCGGAGCCGTTGGCGAGGATCCACTTGTAGCCGTTCTCGATGATCATGCGGCCGAGGATGACATCGTCGTTGACGTTGACGATTGCAGCGGCGTATCCGCCGACCGCCTGGTAGGCTTCCCTGCGGAACAGCATAAACTGTCCGATCGTGACCGAAAGCTCCGGGATCCTAAACACCTGGGCGATCTTGATGGGCAAAAAACTAAGGATGCCAAAGTTCATGAACGGCACCAGCAGCTTTTCGGACCAGGTCAGCACCTCTTGGCGGGGCAGGGCGGTGAGCAGGTCGGCGCGGGTGTGGAGCATTTCGGCGATGGCTGAGCTGAGAGCGTCGGGTTCGTGGCGGGTATCGGCGTCGGTGAAGAGCAGGTAATCGCCCGAGGCTTGCTGTGAAAGCTGGTGGCAGGCCCAGTGTTTTCCGGGCCAACCATCAGGAAGGGGAGCACCGTTGATGACCTTGAGGCGCGGGTTGGTCCGCTTCAACTGGTTGAGGATCAGAGGAGTGGCATCGGTGGAATTATCGTCCAGCACAATGACCTCAAAGTTTGGGTAATCTTGCGAGAGCAATGATGAAACGCAGGCTTTAATATTGCGCTCTTCATTGCGGGCCGGGACGAGGATTGAGACTTTGGGGGTTGAACCAGTCAATTTGTGTTCACCCAGGCGCCTGACCGCCCGCATATTAGAGAGAGAGACTAATAATCCCACGGAGGTTATAAAGATAACAAAAAATAAGAAAAGTTCAACGTTCATGTCAGGAATTTCTCCTTCTCACAATGGCGTCGCGTAAGCGGCTGCGAAAGGCGATCGGCTGCGAAAGTTCGCGCCGGTGGGAATAAATTAATAAAACCAAATTGATCATCACAGCCACGCCGAACCACAGCGCCTTGTGGTAGAAGATTGAGAACGCAATCAAGCCCACCATGCCGAACATCACGTTCCAGGCGTGGTCATCGATGATCAGCATGGAGGAAATGGTCAGGAGCGCGAATGCGACGATCGCGGGCAGCCCACCCAGCGCCAGCCAGACGCCGAGGGAGGTGGCAATGCCTTTGCCGCCGTGACGATGCAGGAATGGTGAGAAGATGTGCCCCAAAATGGGAGCCAGCGCGATGATGAGCAGCGACCAGGATTCGATCCCGGCTGCCTGGGCGAAGTACGCGGGGAAAAACCCTTTGCTGACGTCAAGAGCAGCAGCAAAGATTCCAACCTGCCAGCCTCCCGACATCCAGGCGTTATACGCTCCGGGATTACCGTCACCATATGCACGTACATCTTTATGTTTTACCAGCCTAACAAGCAGCAATGAGAACGGAATACTCCCGATGAGAAAGCTCAAAGCCACGTACAGCGCGATCCACAAGATTTCCATATATCCTCGAATGAATTGGTTTTACTCTATAACACCGGAAGAACGAAAAAGGATTTTATTACATTTTGCAATATTGGATGATTAATATTTCATATAAGATTCATCGGTGCTCTTTTCTTGACAGGAAGGCTGGCACGCAAGTATAATGTACCGGCCTGTCGAGATAGCGATGGGCGTGGATTCTTTGACAGGAGTTTAAGAATGGTACCTCTTCCAAAACGGAAATTATCAAAAGGACGCCGCGATCGCCGTCGTTCACAAGATGCACTGCAAGCACCCGCTCTCGTTCAGTGCAGCAATTGCGGTGAGATGCGCTTGCCACACACCGTTTGCCCAAACTGCGGTCACTACCAGGGCCGCGAAGTTGTGAGTGTTGAGAAAGAAACAAAGAAGAAGTAATCGTCTGTCATCCTGACAGTTTGTTTTTTTATTCAGCTCTGAATACTTCAATTCATTGAAATGAATCAGAAGCTTCTCAATCGAGAAGCTTCTTGGTTGTTAAGTAGAAAAATTTGGGGCTAGATCGCCTTGGTATCTTCAAGGCTTTCTTCATCTTCAGAGGTTTCACCACTTGGCGAGGGAGACAGGAAGGGGGTATACCTGGCTAAGAGGCGTCCGGGGATGAGACCCTGGATAAATACGCCTTTGCGATTGTTTTCGATGCGCTCCACCTGACCCTGTTCGTGGAAGAGGCTGATCAGCTGACCTTCGGTATAGGGAATCTGGACGGAGATCTCGGTGAAATTCTCGAACAGTTCCGATTCGATCATCGTCATCAGTTCTTTGAAACCGACGCCTTTGAGCGCCGAAATGGCCACCGCGTTCGGAAAACCACGCGCGGCGTCCGCGGCCATTCCTGGATCGGGCAGGCGGTCGACCTTGTTGAGAGCGATGATGGTGGGTATATGGTCGGCGTTGATTTGCTTGAGCGTCTCAGCCACCGAATGGGCTTGTGCTTGGGCGTTGGGGTGGGTGACATCGACCACGTGGATGAGCAGGTCGGCTTCGGCGATCTCCTCCAGAGTAGCCTGGAAGGCAGCCACCAACTGGGTGGGCAGCTTCTGGATGAAGCCGACCGTATCAGTGACAAGCGTGTTGTGCCCGCCAGGCAGGTCCACTCGACGGGTGGTGGGGTCAAGCGTGGCAAAGAGCTGGTTTGCCACCAGCACATCCGATTTGGCGAGCTGGTTGAGCAGGGTGGATTTACCGGCGTTGGTGTATCCGACCAGCGATATCAATGGTATGCGAGAGCGTTTGCGCTGGGCGCGATAGCGCTGCCTGTGGGCACGGACCTTTTCCAACTCGTCTTTGAGCACGGAGATACGTTTGCGGATGAGGCGGCGGTCGACTTCAAGCTGGGTTTCACCAGGCCCACGGAGACCCACGCCGCCGACTGAACCAGCACTACCACCACCGCCGCCAGCCTGACGCTCCAGATGAGTCCAGGCGCGGGTGAGACGAGGCAGGCGATATTCGTATTGGGCAAGCTCCACTTGAAGGATACCCTCGCGGGTGCGAGCGTGCTGGGCGAAGATGTCGAGGATGAGGGCAGTACGGTCGATGACGCGTACGTGGGGGCCGAGGGCACGTTCCAACTCACGTTGGTGGCGTGGAGAGAGTTCGTCATCAAAAATGACCAGGTCCGTAAGGGTCTCTTCGACCAGCGCCTTCAATTCCTCCACTTTTCCTTTGCCAATGTAGGTATCGGGGTTGGGTGTATCGAGCTTTTGCGAGGTTTCACCGACGACTTCCAATCCGGCAGTATCCGAGAGCAGGGCTAGCTCTTCGAGGGAATCATCCAGGGTAATCTCAGAGGGATGGCTGCGTAATTCGATTCCTACCAGAAAGGCTTTTTCTTTCGGAGGTTGGGTAGGAAAGGTCGTTTTAGAGGGCATTTGGCTAATACTTCCAGGCGACGATACGGTCAATGGCTTCCTTGATCCGCGCGGTGGTTTGGCCGAGCGAAATGCGCAGGAAACCCTCACCGTACTGGCCGTAGACGATGCCAGGGGTGGCACTGACGCCGATCTCCTCAAGCATACGGCCGCAGAAGGCCATCGAGTCGTTCTGACCCTGGGGTAAATGTGCCCAAACGTAAATGGCGGCGTGGGGCGATTCCAGCGTGAAACCGGCTTTACGTAATCCAGCGACGACAATATCGCGGCGTTCGCGGTAGGTCTCGTTGCGTTGCTTCAGCCAGCCCTGATCGGAGGTGAGAGCGGTTACGCCGGCGTCAAACACCGGGATGAAGGTGGATGTGTCCATCTGGCTCTTGTAAGTCGAGAGGTAATTGATCACCTGGGCATTGCCAACGGCCATACCCAGACGCCAGCCCGCCATGTTGTAAGTTTTGGAGAGTGAATTGAACTCGACCACCACGTCTTTGGCGCCGGGGATTTGCAGGATGCTGGGGGCGTTGTAACCGTCGAAGGTCACGTCACAATACGGGGCGTCGTGCGCGATGAGGATGTTATGTTCTCTGGCGAAGGCAATGGCTTCTTCGTAGAAAGCCATGGTCGCCACGGCTCCGGTGGGATTATTGGGATAGTTAAGCCAAAGGATTTTAGCTTTTTCAAGGTCAGCAGGGGAGATGGCCTTAAGGTCAGGCAAAAAACCATTTTCAGCTAGCAGTGGCAGTGAAACGATGCGCGCACCAGCAATGATGCCACCCGCGCTGTAGACCGGGTAACCGGGGTCAGGGACAAGGGAGACGTCGCCGGGGTTGAGCATCACCTGGCTGAGGTTGAAGAGTCCTTCCTTCGAGCCGATGAGTCCGAGCACCTCTTTTTGCGGGTCAAGTTCGACCTCGAAGCGCTCCATGTAATAATCGACGATGGCCTGACGGTACGATGGTGTGCCGCCATTGGGAGAATAACCGTGGTTTTCGGGTTTACGCGCAGAGTCGACCAGACTATCCACGATGAAATCAGCCGGGGGCAGGTCGGGCGAGCCAATGTCGATGCGGATGACATCCATGCCCCGTTTTTTTAATTCCGCCAGTCTCTTGCCGAGTGAGGCAAAAAAATACGGCTTGAAGGAAGCGATCCTTTCTGCCGGTTGATATGAAGGTTTCGTATTCGTCATTTAATTGGTTTCCCTTTAATTAGGTTAACTTTAGTTTACGCCAAGTGACGAGTTTTGCCAACCTTCATTTGGTTTTCAGCCAGGCGAGGAGCACATT
Source organism: Anaerolineaceae bacterium (assembly GCA_034430175.1). Taxonomy (GTDB): domain Bacteria; phylum Chloroflexota; class Anaerolineae; order Anaerolineales; family Anaerolineaceae; genus UBA6107. The sequence continues at coordinate 31,836 of DAOUFI010000026.1, forward strand.
GCCGACGATCTCCAGACTTTGGGCGGAAACCTTGTCAGCAGTATCTTGTGAGGTATGCCAATAAAGGTAGTCAAAGTCGATCAGGTCGACCGCGGGAATTCCCTTGTTCAGGAAGGGGGTATGGTCATCGATCATAGTGTATTTTTGGCTGTCGATGAATTGAGCAGAGTAACCCAGGTCAGCAGCAGTTTGCCAGATCTCGTCCTGGAGTGCTTTGGTTGAAGAGCCTTCACGATAGATGTTCAGGTCGGCGTCGCCGATCATGTCGAGCAGGACTACGGCCCGAGGGGTGACCATCAGGGCATCAGCGTAAGCGCTGGCGCCGAGCGCCCAGTCCCAATTGGGAAAATCGCCCTGGTCTTCGGCATCGAAAAACACTAGCCATACCTCTTGTGTCTCCGTTGGGAGCACGCGCGCGATCTCAAGCAAAACAGCCACCCCGGAAGCGCCGTCATTGGCACCGGGAACGGCTTGACTGCGGGCTGCTTCATCTTTATCCCGGTCGGCGAGCGCGCGCGAGTCGTAGTGAGCGCAGAGGATGATTGGAGATTGAGTCTCAGACCGCGACGCAGTGATGTTTTGAACGCGATGACCCTGGTAAACCGTATCCTGGATGGTCACCTGCCAGCCAACTTTTTTGAGCTCCGAACGGATATACTCGACTTCCAAATCGTGAGCGGCACTGCCGGGAACGCGTGGTCCGAGGGCAACCTGGTTGATCACATCCTGGTTTGCACGGTCTCCGTTGAATTGGGGAGAGGGTGTCACAGCCACAGTTGTAGCAAGGGAGGGTGTGGAAGATGAATCGGTATTCGCAGCAGAGGTGACGCATGAGTCCAGCATACAACCGAGCAAAAGCACCAATATCGTTATCCTAATCGCGGGCAGCTTTTTCATTTGCACCCTATTTTTTCGTCAAGCGCTCTGAGAGCGCGCTTCGCATAGGCATTACCGCGGTCCACTCGACCGGGAGGACGGGTTGAGAGGATAGGCAACAATCCATGGTTGGCTTTCATTGGTTGAAAATCAGCCGGGCTGGCGTGAGAAATGTAGTGCATCAAGGCTCCGATCATGGATTCCTGTGGAAAAGTGCGCAGACTTTGCCCTTTAACGAAACGGGCTGCGTTCAATCCGGCCACCAGACCCGAGGCCACGTTCCCCATATACCCTTCCACCCCGATGATCTGCCCCGCGAAGAAAAGATCAGGATTAGAGCGGAATTGCAGTGTGGCATCGAGAAGCGCCGGCGAGAAGATGAATGTATTGCGGTGCATCTGACCAAAACGTACAAATTCGGCATGTTCGAGGCCAGGAATGAGACTGAATACCCGCTTCTGTTCAGCGAAGGTGAGATTGGTCTGGAAACCGACCAGATTATAGAGCGTGTTCGCCAGGTTATCTTGACGCAATTGCACCACCGCAGCGGGGCGTTTTCCGGTGTGCGGATCGCGCAGTCCGACCGGACGCAGCGGGCCAAAAGCAAGTGATTTTTCGGAACGATCAGCCATCACTTCAATTGGGAGACAACCCTCGAAGAAGAGTTTGTGTCCGGCGTTCTTTTCCATGGTGGACAACCCCTCAATGGCTTTCAATTCAATGCGCCGCGCGTTCTTGAGTTCGGAAACAAAATGGTCGTATTGTTCTTCATTCATTGGGCAATTTATATAGTCACCAGAACCCGCGTCCTCTTCAAATTCGTATCTCGATGCACGGAAAGCAATGTCCATGTCAATCGAATCGCGGTTAATCACCGGCGCGATGGCGTCATAAAAGAAAAGCAGATCCTGTCCGGTGAGCGCAGCGATGGATTGGGCCAGGTCCGGCGAGGTGAGTGGCCCGGAGGCAATGATGGTCGTTCCAAGCGGGATGTCATGGACTTCTTCGCGGATGACATGAATATTAGGATGGTTGGTGATCTTAAGAGTGACCATGGCGGCGAATTTCTCGCGGTCTACGGCGAGAGCGGTGCCGGCCGGGAGGGCGGTGGCATCAGCGCAAGCCATAATAAGAGAATCCAATTTGCGTAATTCCAGCTTAAGCAACCCAGCCGCTTTTTCGCGAAGGTTTGAGCCGAGCGAATTCGAACAGATCAACTCCGCCAGGTCGCCTGTTTGGTGCGCGCCGGTGTTTACCTGTGGGCGCATTTCGTAAAGCTCGACTTGAGCTCCGTGTTCAGCAGCCTGCCAGGCAGCTTCGGAACCCGCCAGACCGCCACCAATGACAATGATTTTCTCCAAACTCTTCTCCATTTTCGCGCTTGAATTCTATCATTTCCCAGCAAAATTCTGTGGCATAAAACTTGCACCAATAACAAAAATACGCTATACTCTTTCTAGTATCCGAGGCCTATATGTTTCAGGGACAATTCCAATCTCAACGACCGATCACGACAGCGCATCTGGCGCAGACTATGGCGTTGTTGACACTGACCAGTGACGAATTACAACAAAAGATCGAGTCGGAGCTGTCATCTAACCCGGCGTTGGAGGTGATAGAAGAACGGCGCTGTCCAACCTGTCACCGGTTGATTCCCGGACACGGTACCTGCCCGGTGTGTAGTATTCCAAGCAACCCGAACAGCGACGAGCCGGTTGTTTTTCTCTCACCACGCGATGAATTCATTCCCAAAAAGGATTATGTTGATACAGAGATCGACGACGAACCTTACGCGCCAGCCCAGGAAGACCTTCCCACTTATGTTTTACGACAAATCGCACCAGATCTTGAAGCCGAAGAGCGGGGTTTGGCGGCTTTCTTGCTGACCCATTTGAATGAGGACGGCTTCTTAACCACCACCATTCTGGAAGTTTCCCAGTATCTTCATGTCTCTCCTGAACTTGTTAAGAAAGTACAACGGCTGATACAGCGCGCGGATCCGGTGGGCGTCGGTTCAATGAATACGCGTGAAGCATTGCTGGTGCAGATCGAATCTCTTGAAGAGTCCGGTACGGTGGTTCCTGCCATGACCACACAGGTGGTGAATGAATGTATGGATTTGCTCAGTCACCATCAATACGCGGAGATCGCGCACAAATTTGATATTCCGCAAAAGCAGGTGAGCCAGATCGCACAATTCATCAGCGAGAACCTGAATCCGTTCCCGGCAAGGTCGCATTGGGGTGATGTGCGCGAACCGAACGCCGACGCTCCAGAAGTCTATCACCGGCCGGATATTTTGATCAATTACCTGAACGAAAACCCGGAAAATCCTCTGGTGGTTGAGATCATCATGCCGATTTCCGGCACACTGCAGGTGAACCCCATGTTCAAACAGGCCATCCAACAGGCTGATCCGGATACCAAGGAAGAATTGAAAGGTGATTTGGAAAAGGCATCACTTTTCGTCAAATGTTTGCAGCAGCGCAACCATACGATGGAACGCTTGCTTACCCGTGTGGTCAGCATGCAAAAAGAGTACATTCTCAAAGGTGAAAAATATCTCAAACCAGTTACCCGCGCTCAAATCTCGAAGGAACTGGAAGTACACGAATCCACCATTTCGCGCGCTGTGGCGAACAAAGCTGTGCAACTACCCAATAAAAAGATCATTCCGCTGTCTTCTTTCTTTGACCGAAGTCTGAATGTTCGTACGGTGCTAAAAGAGATCATTGAAAAGGAAGAAAAACCGTTGAGTGATTCCGACCTGGCAGACCTACTTTCAGAACGCGGGTACGATGTCGCGCGGCGTACCGTGGCTAAGTACCGTTCCATTGAAGGTATTCTACCGGCACATCTTCGCAAAGCGGTATCACAACATCCATGAGCCTGCTGCCGAACTCTCTCCCTGCCAATTTCTTCAAGAAGAACCAACCTGACGGGCTGATGGAGATCTGTTCGATCCTAAATTTGAGCGATTTCCCCAGCGCATTAATTGATACCAAAAGCAAGAGAGTGTTGTTCGCAAGCGATAGCATGCTTGCGTTTTGCGGTTTTTCGAGCAACGATGTCGTAGACAAACCCGTCAAAATACTATTCCCAGCTTTGGAGATTAACGAGAATGGCATCACCGAAAATCTACCGCTGCTGATCGCTCACAAAGACCACGCTCCTAACCAGATCACGGCTGAATTATCGCTGCTTGAAGGCTCCAACAAATGGTTATATGTAAGAATCAGTGCGACCACCAAAGCAGAGAATAATCGCCCTCAAAAAGAAATTTCCGCCCAAAAGTTGCTGGAGTTGACCCAGTTGACGGATTATGCCAGCCTGTCACTCGCGCTTGATAAGGCTGCAGAGATACTGACGCAAGTCAGTGATACCGAAGCTGTTTGCATTTATCAGGCTGACGCAGAATTTCCACGTTTTAACCGTGTAGGAGCTTCCGGCCTGGGAGAACTGTTTCCGCAGGAATTACCCTCACTGGACTCAATCAGGCTCGGGCATTCGATGATCTGGACACCCGGTATGCGCGTGTTGACCGACTTGCACCGTTTTGGCCGTAATAATAATTTTAGCTATATCGCATCTTCACCGTTGGGAGAAACCAGTGCGCTGGTGGGCCTTGTTGTATTCGCTGGTAAGACAACCTTGCCTGAAATTCTCAACGAGGAATGGCTCGAGATTATCAAAACACCCATCTGGAGCGTTCAGCAACATTATTTATTGATCGACAACCTGCAGAAAGAAAATCGTTCCTACGCACGCATGGTGAACCTGCTTAATGCCGCTTTTAGTAATATCGACGAAGGCGTTATCTTGCTCAGCCCGGATCTGATGATCCAGCACATAAACCCGGCCGCGGAAGGGATATTGGGATACAACAGCACAGAGGTACAGGGGCAAGAATATGGGAATGTGCTGATTGGAACAGACCGTATCGCCCCCGCACTGGAAGACGCGCGACAAGGGACAGCCACCCATAACATCGGCAAGGTCAACCTGAACCGGCGAAACGGTCAAGCTTTTCCAGCTCAGATGCAAGTACTACCTGTCATGATGAAAGAGACGCTGATCGGCATCGAGGTGATTTTTGCTGATATCAGTGAAAACGAAAATAACAAAACGTTGACTCAACACCTGGAACACCGGGCGCTAATCGGAGATTTCACGGCAGCATTCGCTCATGATATCCGAAACCCGATCAACAATATTGTTACCGGGTTGCAGCTGTTGCAAATGAAATTGCCTACGGACGATCCCAACCAGGAAATTGTCAATCGCATCCAGGGAGATTGCACACGTCTCAATCACCTTATGGAATCCTTCCTGGCTTTCTCGCGAATGAATGAAATGCACTTGGAGCCGGTGGATATTGGCGCTTTTTTGACAAAAACGCTGGATCGCTGGCATCCGCGCCTGATGCGCGAAAACATTTGCCCGGTTCTGCAAATCGAAAAGAACCTGGGGATGATGTACGGTGATCCACGGGCATTGGATCGGGTTTTCACTAATCTGATCTCGAACGCCGTTGACGCCATGGCTGCCAGTGGCGATACCCTGGCGATAAAGGCCAGTATGAACCATGATGTGCCTGGATTGGACCTGGTGGAAGTGAGTGTCTCTGATAATGGTCCGGGAATCCCTGAAGACATCAAGGATAGGATCTTCGAACCATTCGTTTCAACTAACAATCAAAAGGGAACGGGGTTGGGGTTGGCCATCACCAAGCAAATTGTCACCGCATTGAAGGGCAGTATCCGGGTGAACACATTCCCCGGAGGAACTGTTTTTACTGTAAGCATCCCAGCATGGAACGGAGAAAGCAAATGAGCTACACAATCCTGGTCGTGGACGACGAAGAAAATACCCGCATCAACCTGGAAGGGCTTCTGACCGGCATCGGCTATAGTGTTGTCACTGCCGGCTCTTTGGCAGAGGCGCGAACCCACATACAGAAGGGCGAGGGAGACGTCGTTTTATTGGATTTACAGTTACCCGATGGCTATGGTCCCAATCTGCTGGTGGAAATGGCCGGGATGCCATCCAGACCACCAGTGATCATGATCACTGGGGTGGGCGATGTTCATTCCGCGGTCGATGCCATGAAAAATGGCGCTATCGACTTCTTGGAGAAACCAATCGACTTTCAGGAGTTAACAAAATCCATTAAAAAAGCCGTCGATCTGGTATCAATGAAGCGAGAACTTGATGTGCTGAGAGTTGCGCAAAACCAGGAAAAGGAATTCGTCGTCGGTTCAACTCAGAAGATGAAAGATATCGTCGATCTGGCAGCTAAGGCGGCAGCGAAAAAGACGCACGTTCTGATTACGGGAGAAACCGGTACCGGCAAGGACGTGTTGGCAAATTATATCCACCGAGTAGGCGCGCGAAGCGACAAGATGCTGGTTGCCATTAACTGCGCGGCCATCCAAAGTACGATGCTCGAATCAGAACTTTTCGGTTATGAAGCCGGAGCATTCACCGGAGCACAGAAACGCAAACCCGGTCTTCTGGAGGTCGCAGACGAGGGTGTGTTGTTCCTGGATGAGATTTCGTCCATGCCACTCGATATTCAGCCCAAAATCCTGCGTGCGATTGACGCGCAGACCTTCAAGAGGGTAGGCGGTACCACCGATGTGAAGGTGGATGTGCAGATCATCGCAGCCTCAAATCGCGACTTGGTGAAAATGATTCAGGAGAACCAGTTCCGTGAAGACCTGTATTATCGACTGCACGTGGTGGAGATTAACATGCCTCCCTTGCGAGAACGCCTGGAAGACATCCCCGAACTGGTCGGCTTCTTCATCCAGAAGAAGAATTTGCAGATGGGGCTGAACGTACGCGAGATCACTCCCAATGCCCTCGAGATACTGAAGAATTATTCATGGCCTGGCAATATTCGCGAACTCTCGAACACAATTGAGCGGGCGATGTTGTTCTGTGATGGGTTGAAGATTGAGGTGGGGGACTTGCCCTCAGATCTGGGAAAGATCAGTAAATAACCCTATTGGCACATAACTTGCACCATACCCTCCAGAGACACATTTCTGGAGGGTTCCATGTTTACAATGACAGTTAACGATTTCTTATTGACTATGGCCATCTGTCTTTTGGCCGGCGGCATGATCATGCTGGCAGTGGGGGTATTCATTATGGTCAAAAAACTGATGGGCAAGGAACTGCAAACCATCGCCGAGCAGACCACTAAACTGGCACAAAAGGGGATCGCGGATGACATCTCCGGGTTAGTTGGAAACGCGGGCTCACTGATCGAGTCTCTCAACAATCTCACCAAAACTACGGCTGGCATCGGCGTCCTGATCGTCTTGATCGCGCTGGCACTACTGGGCGGCGCATACGCACTGGTATTACACATCGGGTAAACTGCCAAACTTGTGAAACGACCTTCTTATTGAGGGAGCTAAATATGGATACACTGCAGCTAGATCAAATGTTACGGAAATACATCCCCATGGCACAGTTCGACGATACCATCCGTGCCTTGATGCAGGATGATCTCCTATGGAAATTCCTGAACCAGGAAATATCCCATTGGACACCGGCGGTTGAGAGTATCACTCCGTCGGATTTGGCTTTATACGCAGTTGAACCACAGCTTGTTTCCATCGGCTACCCTGATGCGTCCTTACCATCCAATTTGCTCGAAGAAGCGTTACTGAGTTATGAGAACTACCGCTCCCAATCGATTCCCCTCCAATCAGCGCGGGACAGCGGGTTAATGGCCATTGCTCTTTACGAAAAATATCGTCAGGTGAATGACTGGAGTAAGGTCCTGTATGAAATCACCGATGGCATCGACCATCATCAGGAAAACTATTTGCTTGACTTTTGGAAAACGCCGTTTGCGGTTGTAGCTGATCTGGTAGACGATCCACGACCGTTTTTCCTGGCGATTTTTGATTCAAAGGCACGGAAAAACGCACATGGACTTTTTCGTCATCTAATATTGACTCTACCGGTGACTCGAGAAAAACAAGCATCTATGGTAGTAAGCACACTGTTCAGTCAACCGATCGAAATCCAGGCTGTCGTGTTGAAGAGCTTCCATCAAAATGGTGATAGAGAATTGCTCCATCTGGCAGCTAAGGGTCTCTTCTCACACCACCTCATCCGCGAAAATATTGATAAATCAGCTCCTGAACTTTGGGCGGACGCAGGTAAGTATTTGGAGGAGGGTTGTAAATACCGAGACCTGGCTGTGATCGCCCAATATGCGGGGGAATATGAAACAGCCAAGAAATTGTTAGAATCATATGGAAAGGTTCTAAAGGTTGAACTGGCCGGAACGGCAATCCAGAGGGCTTCACTTAAAGTTGAACAACAGCAATCCATTGAAAGTGAATTAGAACAAATCCCTACTGATGTTTTATGCATCCCTGAGATTGCTGCAGAGATCGCCTGTCTGGGACCGGAAACAGTCAGTATTAAGGGGATCGAAAAATCAGTTCCCACGTTTGAGATGAACGAGGCGATAAAGATGTACCGAGCTGGGAACATTGCTCTGGCACGTGAAGCAGCGCAGAAATCCGTGCAACCCTGGTTGAATCCGGATTACAGACAGTCCATCAGTGGGACACCCATGCGCGCGCTGAACTGGATGCCCGCAGACGTGATCGATCATTTGATCGAAATGGAAATGTGGTCGGAGGCATCCGCTCTTGTTCGTGATTTGCTGGCGAAGTATCCAGTCAACGTGAATACATTGGCCCAGGCAGCTAAAATTGCTGGGATGCTTGGTGATAGAGGAGAGCGATTAGGACATCTGGAGAAATTAAGCCTGCTTGAGCCTGACAATGAAGTTCATCAGCGTGAGCTGGCTGAGGCTTACCTGACGGACGAAAAATGGCAAGCAGCCTACGCAACCTTCGAACGCCTTGTGAATGGGCATGAAATCAACCAAACCAGTGACCTACTTGGAATGGCCAAAGCCGCGTTGAAATGTGAAGATTTCGCGACCGCCCAAGAATTTGCAAATAAAGTTTTAACCGCTGATGCAGATAATGGACAGGCATTGGCGATCTCTGGATATGCGTGCAGTAAACAGGGAAATTCAGACAAGGGCATTGAGCAATTGAAACGTGCGGTGGAACTTAGCGGTGAGGACTCAGAACCCTGGCTATTGCAAGCTGACCTGTATGCTGAAAATGGTGATATTACGAAATCAGTAAACACTCTACGAAGCGGACTTACAGCGCACCCTGAGAATTCTGTTGTTCGCAGACGATTGGCTCGTACTTTGATCGAAAATGGACAGGCGTCGGAAGCGCTAGCAGTACTCGATGAAGTAACTGCAATTAACAATGACAAAGACATGTCTCTATTGAAGCTGCGTGGCATGAAGTTATTGAACCTGCCGGAAGTGGCAAACACGGCCGAGCAGTTGTTCCAGGTTTATCCTGAAGATGGCGAGATCCGACGGGAATACGCGTTGGCTCAACTTGATAAAGGTAACCGCGATGTGGTACGCAAGTTGATCGATCCTGCGAAAATTACCCACGACGATGAATTGGCACTGGCTTACTGTGATGCTGTATTTGGAGAAGATTACCGCAAGCTGCATCTCGGTATAATCCATAAGGAAGAAAACCAGTCGAAAGCCAGCACACTTCTGCAAAATGTTTTATTGAACGAACCATCAAACGTCTACGGGCGCTTGCTCATGGCAGAAAAGATGATCCATGAAGGCAAGATGGAAAAGGCCTTTGAAATTTTGACAAATTTACTGGGTGATCCTGATGCACAGAGTTCCAGCCTGTTCGACCGCATTCAAGCTGGATTCGCCTGGGCAGCTTTGCTCCTGGATAAGGCTGGCATGGCACTGGGTGTCGCGCAGAATGTAGCGGAGAGCAATCCCGATTGGGCTGGCGCTAGCCAGACCCTGGCTGAGATCAATGCCAGCCTGGGTAACACAGCTGACGCTGTCAGTGAAGCCACAAACGTGCTTGAAACTGTCGCAGAGATGAACGAGAGTGTGGATTGGTTCTCAAAACTTATGGATAACCTGGGTCAACGCGAAGAGGCAGAAAAGATCCTCTCTAAAATGGCTGAGACACACAAAGACAAAACACCTTTCCTGCTTAAATTGGCTGAATTCCGACTCGACCACGACGATAAAGCTAAAGCGACCGAGTTGGTTGCTGGGCTTAAGTCTGCTCCCACGAAAATCAAGGGCGATGGTGAAACCATCAAAGCAGCCAAGCTCTTTTGTCGTTTGAATGACAAAGTGGCTGCCGAGGAGTGTTTGAAAGTCCGATTAACCGGAAACCAGGACAATTCGCAAAACGCGTATGTCGACCTGGCCGGTTTCCAGTATAGCAATGGTATGTACGCCAAGGCGTTTGATACGATCCAACAGGCCAAGAAAAAATTTGGTCAACAGCGATGGCTCGAGCTGCTTGAGGCAGAGACACTACATTCAAACGGTGACGCACAGGCTGCCCTCGAGATGTTACAAGAACTGGATTCAGCCAATGATCGGCTGCCCGAAATTGGTCAGTTGGCTTTCGTTCCTGCGCAGTGGGTGCCATTGCTGCGATCTGAAGCTTCAACCGATAACCTGATCCGTAGCCTGGCCTTTGAGAGCGGTAATTATCAGGACGCCAAGCCGTTGATAGAAACGAATTCTGGAACAGCGGACCTGAGTTTATCAATCGAGGTCGCTTATGCTCTTGGTAACGACGACTCGATGCAGGTATGGCTGGGTGTTGATCCCGAAGAGGAACGCATCTATGGCTCGGCCACGTTGGCAGCGCAGATTGCTGAGATGTTGCTTGATGCTGGATTAATCGAGCACGCGGCACTGGTGATCAAACACAGTTTGGAACTGTTCCCTCAGGACCGCGGCTTGCTGGCTAATGCCAGCCGTTATTCAGGCATGATCGGCGATTTGAACACTGGCGAAGGACTCTTCGATCAGTTACTCACGCAGTTCTCGCGAACGGAAAAATTCAATGGTGTCCATTCCATCAGCGCTTTACGCCATCTGTTGAAGGCTGCTGTCGAGTTGAATCGATGGAAGGAAGCGCTTGCCTGGCAATTGATTCTGATACAAGCCAACACGCGTAATATTGAAGCAAGAAAACTGAGTTTGATGATCCTGGTAAAAGCCCTAGAATTCGCTTTATTCACTGAGGATATGGGCATCACCATGCACTTCGATAGTTCACCTGAGGTGATCGAGAGTATTCGAAAGGAACTACGTACGTTGGTGTCCAACCTGGATGCGCAAGGTAATCACTCTTTCGATCATTGGAGCGCTCGCGCCAAGGCAGTACTTGATCCGAACCAGACAAACATCCGCACACTGGCACTCAAACCCCCAGAGGCTGATGATGTTGCTGCCATGATGCTGGCGTTGAGCCGTTCAGGTCAAAGCAACACAGCGCAACAACTTACCATTAAATTCGAGGGAGATCCCAAGGTCACTTTTGCTTCTGCATTTTGCCTGAAGGACAGCAACCCCGAAAAAGCGATCGAAGTGCTGAGAAAATCAGCAAAGGCTACATCCATTCAGCCGTGGGCGAATATGCTAGCACAGGCGTTATACCGCAAGACCGGCGAGTATTATTCAGCTATCAACGAAATTGAAGAAGCGGTCCAATTCTGGCCACAGGAACCCGAATGGCATATCACTGCTGCTGAATGTTGGCAGTGCACCGGTGATATTCAAAACGCAGTCAATCACCTGGAACAGGCGCAGAAGATGCTACCCCAAGACAGCCGAGTGAATCATTTGCTGGGTAAAGCTTATTTGCAATGCAATGAAGCTGGCAAAGCTATCGAAATTCTCGAGGCTTCTTCGAAGACCGCGGCCAATCACTATGAAACATGGGAGACCCTGGCTGAGGCGTATTACGCAGCTGGGAACAATGAAAAAGCCCTTTATGCAGCTGAGAAAGCTGGCGGAATCAATGGTTTCTCGATGAAACCGATATTACTCGCGGCAAAGATCAATCTCGATAATGGTGATGTACGCAAAGCACTTGAACAGGCACAGACTGCCAATCGTCATGACGAAACTGACGCTGAAAGCCTTGTCCTGCTGGCCAAAGCCTGGATCGCGAACGGAAATAAGTTACAGGCATTGCAAACTCTGGAAAAAGTGTCACACGCTAAAAACCCGAGCGCTCAGGTGCTCATCGAGCAGGCCAAAATGATTCAGCAAGTGAATGGCCCGGCAAACTCTCGCGTTATGCTGGAAGCACTTGAACAGAAGTATCCGGAAAACATAGAAGTACTCAATTTGCTGGCTGAAGCCCAATTGGCCGCGGGTGACAAACAGGCAGCAGGCATGACCGCGCTGCGCTCTCTAAAAGTGCAGGAGATGCAGCCGAAGATGCAGCGATTCATTGGCAAACTTGACCTCGAGTCGGGTCATCTCGACCAGGCTATCCATCACTTCAGCCAAGCGATTGCGCTCGATCCACAGGATGCTGAAGTATACATGGAATTGAGCAACGCTTATGTGCAGCAGCGCGACTACGATTCGGCTTTGAAGACGCTTGATCGCGCGATTGAACTTATGCCGGACGATGTGCGACCATTGATGACACAAGCCAATCTGCTACGCAACAGCAAGGATTATTCCCAGGCTGAGTCTCGGTTACGCAAGGCTGCCGAGATCGCTCCGAACGATCTGAACATCAAACGCCAACTTGGCGCGGTTATTGCACTGAACATGGTACACAGTTCACAAGAAGCGAGTTCACACATATGATGACCAAAAGTCCTTCTGCCTATGAACCCAGTAATACCGTAAATCGCACGCGCATGTTGGAATTCCTGCGCAGTGGGATCGAGACTGGATCCTACCAGTTCATCCGGCAGGTGGCCATGGCGTGGTTGGCAGCTTATCCAGGAGACCTGGAAGTAAATTTATTGTTCGTCAAGGCTATGATCAAAGAAGGTAAGGGAGCGGCGGCTTTACCGGTATTGGAAAAGATCATCCGTAACGATCCGGAATATCTGGATGCCTTGCAGGTTGCAGAGAATCTATACAGTGGATTGGATACAACCAAAGCACGCCTGACTTCGGGAATGATCGAAGCGGTAGGTGGAACACCCGCGACCAGCGAAAACCTACCGGTTTGGGGAACGATGCTGAACCTGGCAAGGCAATCATTGGCTGCTGCGGATACCGACGCAGCACAAGCAAGTCTGTTCACCGTGCTGGCACAACCAGACTGCCCGGTTCAGGCGGGAATCATTCACCTGATGCTGGAAGAAAGAAATGGTGATAAAGACTCTCGGTTGAACCTGAGCCGCCTGTATCATAAACGCTGGCCGGATTGCATTCAGATTAGCCTTTTCCTGGCGCGCAATATGATGGAGGATGGCAGTCAGGACGAAGCCGTGGCGCTACTACACGAGTGCGCCGCTTTGGACGCGACTGCCCAGGTGCCGATGCGTATGTGGGGGAACAGCTTCGGATACCGAGCGCTTTATCCTGAAAAAATGCAGATCACAGCTAATTTTGCTATCCCGGCGGCAATTTCAGGAAAATTTGGCATGAACACACTTGGAACCGGTGTTGTTTCGACAAATGAACCAGTGGTTTCAAGAATCCCAATTCAACGAACGGAAGTGAGATCGTTCGATGGCTATCAAGTCATGCCAACGCCAGAAGCTGACTATCCCGAGCACCCACAAGTAACCGCCCAAGAATCGAAGATGACGGATAAGACCAGTACTGAAGTGCGTAAGGAATTCGAGAAGATAGCGGTAGATCTAAAAACACCAAACGTGGTACGCTCAGATAACCGTTTTCCGACCTACGTCATCCTCACCACTAATGCTGGATTGACTGCACAATACGGTCAGTCGAATGCGCAGATCATCCTGAATGAGGTGAACAACCTGGCTACCAGTCTGAAGAACCGCAAGGGCTGGAACAATCTCGTATTTATCCCTGACGATATGAATATTTGCGGCAAGTACGGCATCACCCCGGTAGACGCAATCGATCCTTGGAAGATTAAACTGGCGTTGGCTGACCTTGATTCTGCACTCGCCAAGAACGGCGCCATGATCGGCGCAGTGCTTATTGTGGGTGGTGACAAGGTGGTACCTTTCCACAATCTGCCGAACCCCACTGACGATGCCGATACGATCGTGCCGTCGGATAACCCGTATGGCTCGTTGGACAAGAATTATTACGTTGCGGATTGGCCGGTGGGGCGTCTACCTGGCGATAGCAGCGACGATTCAGGGCTATTATTAGCTCAACTACGTAATGCCAGTCAGTATCACTCTGATGAGACCGAATCAACGAGTTGGTTGAACCAGATTATCCGAGTGCTGCTTTTCTGGAACCAGACCTACGCGAAAAACTTCACCAACCTGGGCTATTCCGCTTCAATCTGGCAGCGCTCTTCGCTTTCAGCGTTTAGACCGTTGGGTGAGGGACGAAATTTATTCACCTCACCGAATGGAAAATCGGCAGCGTTCTCGGTGACCAGGGTTGGATCTGCGCCTTTCGCCTACTTCAACCTGCATGGCGTGGAAGATGGCAGTGACTGGTATGGACAGAAGGACAGCACCGATGACAGCGCTGGTGAAGATTACCCAGTGGCACTGACCCCCGCACAATTGCTCAAGAACAATTCCTGCCCGCGCATCGTCTTTTCTGAGGCGTGCTACGGCGGACACATCCTCAACAAGAACGAGACTGAATCCATTGCCCTGACCTTCCTGGGACAGGGTGTGCTGGCCATGATCGCCTCCTCGACGGTGGCATACGGTTCAGTGACCACGCCACTCATCGGCGCCGACCTGCTGGCTAATCTGGTGATGAAATATCTCTCCGAAGGGCAGACGATCGGCTATGCCTTCAGCAAGGCAAAAGTTGATTTTATACGCGAGATGAACTTGCGCCAGGGTTATCTCGATGGTGAAGACCAGAAGACGCTTATCTCATTCATTCTTTATGGAGATCCGTTGGTAGCTTATGATCCTTTTAGCGCCATGTCTAAATCGGTAGCGCGCGAGAAGGATCATCCCCAGGTAAAAACTGTGATCGACCAGGCTTATGATGAAGCCAAATCAACGTCGGTTTCCGTTACCGCGATTGCCAAAGCAAAGGAAATGGCCAAGGCTTATCTGCCGGGTATCGAGTACGCCGAGGTGCGTGTATCCCGCCAGCACGTCCGCCTGGATAACCGCTCGATCCCGATGAACACCGCGGGGTCGAAAATAAGCGCAGCGCGGCAATCGAGCCGAACGGTGGTGAGCTTCAGCAAACAGATCACCTTCGACCAGCACGTGCACCGACAGTACGCGCGTGTGACGCTTGACCAGCAGGGCAAGGTCGTCAAGATGGCAATCTCGCGCTAAAAAAAGGAATATAATCATAGACCGCGGCTCAAACCGCGGTCTTTTCATTGCACGGGAGGGGTGCATCGAATATAATTCATGAAATTTGACGATATAGCAGACAAAAACAGGTGAAATAATGAGCATTCCCAAGACTGGTACTGAGATCCGGCAATCCTTCATCGAGTTCTTCCAATCCAAGGGGCATACCTTTGTGCCGTCGTCGTCGCTGGTACCGGGCGGGGATCAGACCCTGCTGTTCACCAACGCCGGCATGGTGCAATTCAAGGATGTGTTCCTGGGTACCGACCGCAGACCGTACACCCGTGCAGTAAACTCTCAGAAGTGTATGCGTGTAGCCGGTAAGCATAACGACCTGGATGAAGTGGGTCGCGACGATTCGCACCACACCTTCTTTGAGATGCTTGGCAACTGGTCGTTCGGCGATTATTACAAGAAGGAAGCCATCGCTTGGGCATGGGAACTTTTGACAAAGGAATGGGGGTTGGATGCAAAGGTACTCTATGCTACCTGTTTCAAAGACGACAAAGGCAACCTGCCCGCTGACGAGGAAGCCTTTGGTTATTGGAAAGAACAGCCGGGTATGCTACCCGACCACATCCTTTATTTTGGACGAAAAGACAACTTTTGGGAGATGGCTGAGACCGGTCCGTGTGGTCCGTGCAGTGAGATAAGCATCGACCTTGGACCCGAACACTGCGACAAAAAAGGTGTACCGGGACATGTTTGCGGCGTCAACGGCGATTGCCACCGCTTTCTAGAAATCTGGAACCTGGTGTTCATGCAGTACAACCGGGTGAGCCAAACCAAATTCGACCCGCTGCCTGCCACGCACGTAGATACCGGTATGGGGTTGGACCGCATTGTTTCGATCATGCAGCACGTATATTCCAATTACCGTACCGATCTTTTTTCGCCGATGATGGACGCGATCCGTAAGGTGGCTGGCACCAGCCTGGACGAGATGAACGCCAACTTCACGCCCTACCGGGTGATCGCTGACCATTCACGCGCGGTGACCTTTCTAATTGCCGATGGCGTTGTGCCAGGCAATGTTGGACGTAACTACATCTGCCGCATGATCATCCGGCGCGCTGCTCGCTTTGGGCAGAAGATCGGACTAAAAGACCCGTTCATGGCGAAAGTCGCCGAGGCGGTGATCGAGACGTATGGTCCGGCGTATCCGGAACTGGTGAAGAACCGCAAAACCATTCTCGACAGCATTACCCGTGAAGAAAAACGTTTCCAGCGTACCGTGGAAGGTGGTCTGAGCCTGCTGCAAGATGAACTGGATAGCCTGAAGAAGAATGGCGGCAAAGTGCTCGACGGCGGCAAAGCCTTCGAACTCTACGCCACCCACGGATTGCCACTGGAGCTGACCCGCGACGTGGCGCGCGAACAGGATTTGGAAGTGGACGAGGCCGGTTTCAAGCAGGCTATGGAAGAGCACCGCGTGCAATCCGGCGCGGGCAAGGCTTTCGGGCCGCTGGGCGGCGAGGATGTGGAGATCTACCGCGGCGCCTTTGAAGCGCTGGTCAAGGATGGCAAACTGGATATATCGGGGGTGGCTTACAACCCCTATGAATGGCTGAAAAAGGAAGGCAAGGTGCTGGCGCTATTCTCCGAGGGGGACCCGGTGGAACAGGCGCTGGAAGGCCAGCCAGTGGAAGTAATTTTACCCGCGACTGGGTTTTACATCGAGTCCGGCGGCCAGGTGGGAGACACCGGCATGATCTCGGCGAAAGATGGAAGCTGGCAGATCGCGGTGGACACTGTGCGTCGTCCGGCGGCAGGCGTGATCCTGCACATTGGCACGGTCAACAAGGGCACCGTAAAGACTGGTGATGAAGCCGTGGCGGTGGTGGACTGGACGCGCCGCATGGATACCATGCGCAACCACACTGCCACCCATCTATTGCACGCTCAACTACACAAGCACCTTGGCGAGCATGCCCGCCAGGCGGGTTCGCTGGTGGCGCCGGATCGGCTGCGTTTCGACTTTACGCACCCCGAGGCCGTCCCCACGGAGGTGCTCGAGGCCATCGAAAATGACGTCAACCAGGATATTTTGGCGAATCATAAGCTCTCGATCATCGAGAAGTCACTCAAGCAAGCAATGGACGAAGGTGCGATGGCGCTCTTCGGCGAAAAATACGGTGAGAAGGTGCGCACGGTAACCGTGGATCCTGAAACGCCGATCTCGTATGAACTGTGCGGCGGCACGCACGTGGCCCAGACCGGTGATATCGGAACATTCCTTATCCTGAGTGAGGGCAGCGCCGCGGCAGGCATTCGCCGTATCGAAGCAGTGACCGGGCACAAGGCCTACGAGGTCATCCGCGAACGCAGCAAGGCTCTGAAGAAGACAGCGCATTTGTTGAATGTGCCGACCGACGAGGTCCCCGCCAAGGTGATGGCTCTCACTGACAACCTCGAAGACCTGCGCAAGGAAGTTACGCATCTCAAACAGGTTGGTGCAGCCGACGAGTTCGCGCAGAAGCTGACAAACGTGCCCATGGTCAACGGCTCGGCGGTACTGTCCACGGTGGTGAAGAATGCCGACGCGGACACACTGCGGCAGATGACCGATTTGTTCCGCCAAAAGTACGCGTCAGGCGTGGTGGTGGTGGGCAGCGACGCCAACGAACGCCCCATGATCATCTGCGCGGTGACCGACGACCTGGTCAAGAAGGGCATCAACGCTGGTGAGATCGTGCGCAACGCGGCAGCAGTGATGGGCGGCAGCGGTGGTGGGCGTCCGAACCTGGCCCAGGCCGGCGGCAAGGACGCGTCCAGGCTGAGCGAAGCCATCGATCAGGCGTCCGCGGCGGTACAAAATATGCTTAAGTAAACAATATTAAATAGAGCAGAAACCCGGTTTGATAGAAACCGGGTTTCTTTATTGAAAGTATTGAATTATGGCTCGAGAAGCACACCATTAACTGAACGATTTGCACTTATTTCCTCAGCTTGACGCGCCAACTGCGCTCGCCCATGAGCTCTTTCAACTGGGCGACACGGGCGATGACGTTCTTGAATTCGGTGTAAATCAAATCAATAATCTCACCTATTCCAAATTGTAGTATCTCTCCACCCTGGAATTGATCTGGCAGGTAACTTCGTAGGTGATGGTGTTCAGCTTCTCAGCCCACTCGTCACAGGTAATCTCCTCGTTGCCGCTCCTGCCAATGAGGACGACCTCGTCACCGACCTTGACTTCTGTCTCGGGGCCGAGATCGACCATGGATTGATCCATGCAGACGCGGCCGACGACCGGGTATGACTGACCTTTGATCAACACCCGCCCACGATTGGACCAGAGACGGTTGAAGCCGTCGGCGTACCCGGCGGGAATGGTGGCGATGGTGGTATCGCAAGGTGCGATCCAGGTACGCCCATAGCCAATGCTGGTACCCTTGCTGACCTGCTTGATGAAGGAAACACGGGTAAGGAAGCTGAGTCCGGGTTTGAGCGCAATAGTGCGCGGGGTGAGCTTGTCGGGATAGAAGCCGTAGACCATGATGCCGGGGCGGACCATGTCCAGCCAGCCCTCGGGGTAGGCAAGCACGGCGCCAGAATTGGAGCAGTGGCTGATCTCCAGCTTGCGGCAGATTGCTTTTTCAACGCTCTCGATCGTCTTTTTGAAAGACTTGATCTGTTTGTGGGTGAAATCGTTGTCACCGGCGTCGCTGATGGGCAGGTGAGTGAAGATACCTTGAAGGTGCAGGTTAGGGCAAGCCTGTTCGATGAACGCGGCCAGGTGCGGAGCTTCCGCAGGGGGCACTCCGATGCGACCCATGCCGGTATCTACTTTGAGGTGAACGATGGCGGTTTTATTCAACGTTCTCGCAGCTTCTTGCAAAGCCTGAATGTTGTTACGCTCACAGACGGCCAGGGTGATGTTATTCTCCACGGCGGCTTGCATCTCTTCGTTGAAAGCTGGGCTAAACTTAAGGATGGGAATATGGATGCCTGCCTGGCGCAGTTCAATCCCTTCGGGGACGGTGGCAACTCCGAGCCAGTTGATGCCGATCTGTTCAGCCATGCGCGATACTTCCGCCGCTCCGTGGCCGTATGCGTTGGCCTTGACGGCGATGAGGATCTTGCGATCCGGTCCGACGGCCTGGCGGATACCCTCAAGATTGAAGCGGATGTTGTCGAGATGAACGCGCACGTGAGTTTGATAAAGCATGAATGTAACCTCTATTGATCATAAATTTACCACCACTTTTTGAACGTACACCGAGGTGCTTGCCGCGAGGAGGGCGGAATAGCCGGGATAAAAAGCGATCTCAGACCCGACCTTGATCGGTTCCGTGGCTTCCTGCACATCCACGATCAGATGATCGCTACTGCCGCCAAGAACGATCATTCCGGGGTCAACAGGTTCAATATTGTCCACAACCACGTCCTGGCGACCGATGGCACAGATGGCGCGCCTGCGTAAGCCGCGGTCGATGAACTCGGGGGTACCACCAAACGCGTCCTGCCCACGAGAGCCAATAGGGATTGAGGGTTTTGTTTCGAGTTCAATCACCTCGGCGACAACCCGGTAGGTGTCCTGACGGGTACCAGGCCAGGGGGAACGGTCGAGCACGTTGCGTCCAAGCTGAATGGCTTCGCCGATGCGCAACTGGTTGATCGCAGCGGGCATACCGCCGGAAGCCAGCAGAGGCAGGTTGGCGCTGTTGCCGCCGCTGAGGGTGGTCAGTGGCAAGCCAGTGGCGGTTTGCAAACTGTCGCGCAGGTCGATGAGCGTTTGCATCTTGTCCGTGGTGGGGATGACTCCACCATAACAGGCCAGGTTGCAACCCAAGCCAATGATTTCAAGGTTGGGTAATTTGGCTGCCGAAGTGACTAAGTTCAGGGCGCGATCGGGCCAAATTCCTTCACGCAGATCACCAACATCGATCATAACGATGGCCTGGTGGGTAACGTGAGCGCTGACCGCTGCCTGGGAAAGACCCCGTAGAGTTTCGAGCGAGGAATTCAACGAAACGTCCGCCAATTTCACCACTTCCTCGAGCTGGCTGGGAGAGGGGATGCGCAGGAGCATAAGCGGGCGTTTCACGCCGGATTCACGCATGGCACGCAGGTTTTCGAGGCGGGAATCAGCCAGCAGATCAGCGCCTGCCGCGATCAGCGAAGAGACGGCAGCCGGGTGGGCGCAGACCACTTTGGTGACACAGGCCACCTGGATGCCGTGCTGATGGCACAAGTTGACGACCGAACGCGCATTTTCTTCGATGCGGGCTGGATAGATCTCCAAACGGGGAGTTGGGATTGTCATTTCGTCTCCTGTTCCACCCAGTGGGTGAAGGTGGCACGGACTTCGCCGGGGAAAGCCTGGGCGAGCGTGCCCAGGGCGGAAAAGCGATAATCACGGTCCATCAGGATGGCTGCGTCAGGGCGGGGTAGCAGGTACTTACCCGGACCCGTGCGGATGCTCTTGAGAATGTCCTCACCGCCTTCGAGGCGGGTGAGGGCGCCACCCGTACCGACGATCCATTTGACGGCGGTCAGGTCCTTGCCCTTGACGATCTGTTTCTTGCCGGAGGGGGTGTAGAGGTCAGTGATCACGCCGGCATGACGCCGTACGCCGATGTTCACAGCCTTTTCGCATAGCCAATGTGTCAACTCTTTTTGCGTGGGCGTCTCAGGGATGGCGCGTAATTCGTCGAGCGAAGCCGGATGTCCGTTCTCGTCAACCTGGTCGAGAATATTATGTGCATTGATGTATACACCGAGGTCGCCTTCGACAGTGCGTTTTGCGTGCGGTTCGGGCTCGATCATGCGGCTGGTCCATTCCGGGCTGCCATCGGTGACGGAGTGTACATCCGTGGTGGCGCCGCCGACGTCGAAGACCAGGCAGTCGCCCATGGCTTCAGCGAAAAGCTCCGCACCGCGCAGCACCGCGCCCGGGGTGGGTAGGATGCCGTGTGTGGTCAATTCAGCCAGATAGGTCATACCGGGAGCATGGACGATGTGTTTGTTGAAAACTTCGTGGATCACCTTCCGTAGTGGTTCAATGTTCAGCACGTCCACATCGGGGAAAACGTTGGCGGCGAGGAGAAATTCCAGACCGGCATCGGTAAAGATCTTTTCAACGTGTTTGCGCAGTGCGGAATTACCGGCATAGACGACCGGCGCCTGGAGTTTCAGTGAGGCCAGTTTTTCGGCGTTCTTCAACACAGTATCCTTCTCGCCGAAGTCCACCCCGCCAGCCAGAAGGATGATGTTGGGCTGGATGGAGACGATCTCCGCCAGTTCCATTTCATCCAGTTGCCCGGCGGTGACCATCTTGACGATGGCGCCTGCGCCAAGGGCGGCCTCGCGGGCTGCCCTGGCGGTCATGCTGTAGGTAAGACCGTGGACGGTCATGCGCAGACCGCCCGCGGCTGAACTGTTGATGAATTTCTCGGGATTACCAGCAATTTTGCCAAAACGGGATTCGAGATCGGTCATGGCCTCATCGACACCACGGCGAACATCACCGGAGGCAACGCTGGTGGGGGAGAACCCTTGCGCCACGTGCTCGAAGCGTCCTTCGGGGAGCAGATCGAAACCGTTCACCTTGGTGATGGTCGAACCGACCTCAATGGTCAGGAAATCCAATTTGGCAGTCATGCTGCACCTGCGGCTTAGAGTACGCCGCGCGCCTTGAGTGTTTTGACCATGGCGTTGACCACGTCAATGCCATGGGTGCCGCGTCCGAATGTCGCGTCCAGGCCGGTTTCTTTGGCCATTTCGCGATTGACCTGCGTGCCGCCGGCGATGAGGATGATCTTGCTGCGGATGCCGCGTTCGACGCACAGGTCCGCCAATTTCTTCATCTGGGCACGATGGACGTCGTTGTGGCTGATGATGGTCGAGATGAGGATAGCCTGGGCACCGGTTTCGATGGCAGCGTCCACCAGTTTGCTCACCGGCACGGAGGTGCCGAGGTAATGATATTTGACGCCGTACTTCTCTATGCCGCCGTGCTTGATGTCGAGGATTTCGCGCAGACCGACGCTGTGCTCGTCCTCGCCGACGGTGCCAGCGACAACCTTGAGTCCGATCTTCTTGACAGCTTCACGCAG
The DNA here is from genome assembly GCA_034430175.1 of Anaerolineaceae bacterium. Classification (GTDB taxonomy): domain Bacteria; phylum Chloroflexota; class Anaerolineae; order Anaerolineales; family Anaerolineaceae; genus UBA6107. Next base: position 54,149 of record DAOUFI010000026.1, read on the forward strand.
CTCGTCCTCAGGGAGCACGATCTCTTTTTCAGGCACCTTGAGGGTCTTGACGTCGATGGCGAAACCGACCTTGCCCTTGACTTCGACGAAGCAGCCTTCAGCCGGATGCAGCACCTGGATGTTGACAACCTGCGGATCTTCAAGCCCGAGCTTCTTGGCCAGTTCAATGCCATAGACCGCGGCCACGTCTTCGGGCAGGGGAACAAAGAACTGGGTCAGGATGACGCCGTCACCGGACCATTCCGCTTCGGGTTTGATCATACCGCCCTTCCGGTAAGGTAGGGTTTCCTTGAGACGAATGTTGACGTTGTCTTCGGCGTCCAGTTCATCGATATACTGGATCTTTTCGGGTTTGCACAAAGTGCAGCCGTCAATGGGATCGCATGGAACCTTGAGTCCGGCTGGAATATTGTTGTTGCCAAAATGGTCGCAGACCGGAGCGTAGTAATCGGGGTCGCGCTCGACGATGGTGTCGGCGCCGACGCCGCCCTTGCTGTCGCGAGCGATGCCATCCCCGTTGCGATCGGGGTATTTGCCGGAATCGACGAAGAAACCTTTTTCAACGGCAGCGAAGTAACCGCCGCTCTCGATGACCTCTTCTAAAAAGGCTACTGCGCGTTCCTTCAAATCGCGGACCATTTCTCCGACAGGGCCGTCGTGCTTGATCTCGACGAGTTCCTTGATGCCGTCCAGGGCGGCCCAGGTCTGTTTGACCGTCTGGATGCCGCGGATGTTGTTGTAATGCCAGGGCACGTTGCGTCCCTCATCGGGGGTGATGGTGCTCTGGATATCCGCGCTGGTGAGCATGGAGATGAGCGTGTCGATGGTGTGGGTGCGGATGGCCTCTTCGATGTCCGCTTCGATGTAGCGTGTGTTTTGCTGGGCGCGCATCTTGAATTCAGAGAAGAAGTCGCGCAGGGCCACAGCGTAGGGCAGGTCGTACCACAGCTTGGGAGCCGGGGGAGCGTCGGGGGGAACGGTGGAGAGACCGATCAGGTCTTTGGCCATGCCGACCTTGACCGAGAAGGCGCAATTGATGCCATGCTGGACCATCAGTTCAGGCATGACCAGCCAGCCGTTTTTGGCGGTGGCGTTGGCGTTATGCGCGCCGTCGATCTGGAAGATGCGCGCGCCGTTCATGACCTTCTTGGCTTCAGCGGCATCCACGAACGAGCGGTACATGTTCACGTTGCGGTAAAGTACGTTGTACTGCGGGTCCTGGTGGGCGCCGTTGATACCTTCTTCGGCGAAGAGCACGGCTACTTCAGGGCCGGCCACACCGGAGACGTAGCTGTGGAAGTTGATGGGGCGGCCAACTTCCTGCTCGATCATGTCGCAGGCCTTGCGGCTGGCGCGAATCTGTTTGCGAGTGATGGGCACACCGCCGATACCCTCGGGAGTGCCTTCCAATAACCCGTCGATATGGCTCTGGCCGGTGGTGCGGATGACCATCAGATGATCCGCGCCGTGCCAGGCGGCCATACGCATACGGCGGATGTCGTCTTCAAAACGGCCAGAGGCGATCTCGGTAGTGACCACGCAACTTGGCTGCGGGTCGATGTGGTCAAAATACTTCGAGGCAGGCAGCCCAATACTATTTTTGAGCGGTTCCGACATGTCGCGATAATGGAAGGGACCCATGTCCACGCCATCTTTAGGAACTTTACGCCAGGTCCAGCCTTTGCGGGTGGGATGATAATTCTCAAGTCCTTCGAGAATGGTCTCGATATCGAGTTTCTGATGTGGGTCGAGTGGTTTCTGTTCTGTCATGATTCGACCTCTCTAAAATAGACCATTGAGAACATCTTTGTTCTCGAGGATCGCAGCAGCGGCAGTCTGGACGTCAGTGTTGTTCTTCTGCGCCAGTTTCAGCAGGACATGTCCGGCACCTTTGCCGAGCAGTCCGGCTTCGGTGATGCGGTCGACCACGCCGTGGGCGGAGATGCTGTCAATGCCCATGCGTAGCAAAACGGATCGTTCAATGGAGGGCGATGTGTGAGTTTTCGCCAGGTCGACAATGGGATCAACCACCTGGTTGCAAAGTTCCCAGAAGCGGGCTTTTAATTCCTCATCACTCATCTTGTGGAGTTCTTCCCGTCTTTTCTCGAATTTTTGAATGCGATCTTCACTCATAGATTTATTCGTCCTTGTAAATTTATTCTGGCAGGTTGGCTTTCACCCAGGCAGCGTCTTTTTTGATATCAGCCGCCAGGAACTCAATATCGGACTCGGTCCATTTGTCCACGGGGAGCACATGACTCGCGTTGGTGAGATACGAGCGACGCAATTTGTCGATGTCTTGTGCTTTGCCCCAGACCTGATCCAGGTGTTCGGGTAAAACGATGGTCTTGCCGGGAATATTCTCTTTGGGGTCGCCACGGCGGACTTCAATGCCGTTCTCGCGTGCAAAGGAAAGCTGGCTGTTGTGATGCTTACCAGCGCCGGTATACTCGGTTTCCTGGACAACGATGATCTGATCCTGGTCCATCTGGCGGGCCAGGGTCACCGCTGCGGTGAGGCTGGTATTTCCAGCCGGTCCGCGTTCGAGGCCTTCAAGTTTAGTCAGTAGTTCGGTCATGTAGAAAACCTCGCCTTGACTGACCAGGTGGTATTCATCCATGTAGCGCAGACTACGGGCGGCGTTGCGGGGAACGTCCACACGGTCAGGCCAGGAAGCAAAGGGGACACCGAATCCGGTGTGACCAGTGGTGAAAGATTTTCGGTTGAAATCATGGTCGGAAGCCATGTGCAGGCCGGAAAGATCAACAGAACACGCGACGATCTTTGTGTCTTTGCACCCGGCAACCAACAAACCACGGGCGGTGCCTGTGAGGTTACCTCCACCGGCATGGGTGATGCAGACTGCGTCCGGATCCTTACCGTAGCGGGCACGTACTTGCTGGGCGACCTCGAAGCCGAGCGTTTCGATGCCGCGGATGCCAAAGGGAGTATAGAGACTGGCATTGAAGAATCCCGTCTCTTCAAGGGTTCGGAGTTGCATATAGAAGAGCTCGGGTCCGACTGTGAGTTTGATGACCTCAGCGCCATAGGCTTCACAGGCGCGGCTCTTCTCAATGATCTCCGGTTGGCCAACCCAGCGGCTATCGTAGACTTCCTGGACAATGATTGCCTTGAGTCCACGTTGAACAGCCTGGGAGGCAACAGCAACGCCATAATTTCCGCTGGTGGCTGCCACCATACCCTTGAAACCTTTTTTCTTGGCTTCGTAGGCACTCAAGGCGGCGCGGCGGGCTTTAAAACTCCCGGAAGCATTGGCTGCTTCATCTTTCACAAGGATTAGCGCGCCTTTCCCCTTGGGAGAGATGCGGCGGACCGCTTCGGTGAGGTTACGCAATTCGAAGAGAGGGGTGTTACCGACTTTAACCTCGGATTGGATTTGGATAATGTCATCCATTGAATAACCGGTTTCGCGCATCATACGCTCGTAATCGAAAGCGATCGGGCTTTGAACGAAATCGGAATAATCGATCCCCATCGAGGCTTTCATGATCTCATTCTTGCGAGCGATCACGGCGGCGTATGACATGTCTTTAGCGGTCATGTTCTGCCTCCGTGCCGATGGTGAGCAATTCCGGAACTGTTTTACCGAAGGAGTGTGAATAACTTGGGTTGACCGTGATCAATTTGCCGATGTGCGAGCGACCGATGATCGACTTAACTTCCACCTTGTCACCCATGTTGGCATCCCTGGTGAGGAAACCCGATATGCGCATCATGTAAGGAGTCTTCTTTGTGTCTTCGGGCAGAGTGGAGGCACGCTGTTCAGGCGTCAAGATCACCTGTTCGATCTCCACCCAGGTACCCTTTGAAATCTTTTCCATAAATGCCTCGATAATCAGAATTTGCGGCTATAGGCACTTTCGCCCATTAAAGCAGCCGGGACGGGTAAGTCGATCATGCGTTTAAGTCCGGGGGTAGCTGCCACGACCAACGGTATCAAATTGACCGCGATACCTTCGGTGGCCACTCCGCCGGCAATCTCCGGTTTGATGGACATGTGGATCTCAGGCTTGCCGTAGATATTGATGTAATCGCCCGTTTCGATCTTTTCCAATTCGGGATGGATCTGCTGTGGGTGGATGAGCTTGATGACTTCCTTATCGCCACGGTAACCGATGCCGATGTGAGAGCAACCTGCCACCATGCCTTTTTCAACCTTGACGTAAGGGGTTTCGCGGCGCACCTTGCTGATGATTGGTTCGCGGGTTTGTTCAATGCGATCGACACCAAGGCCGAGGGCATCGCTAATCATGTGAATGGATTCTGGGAAACCGACGTGGCCGACGATGGAGCCGTCAGCGATCCCGGCTTTGAACTGTTCAGGAGTGGTACCCACGCCCTGGCTGTTCATAACAGTTGGGCCATAGGGGCTGAGGTCGTTGATGCGAGAGGCTTCGATACGTTCCACGTTGTGGTTGCCAGCGGTTAGGGCGACAATGAGTTGATCAAGCACGAAACCGGGGTTGACGCCAGTGCCAATGATGGTGACGCCATTTTTCTTGGCCAGGGTATCCAGTTCCTTGGCTAATTTGGGATTCTGCGCATAGGCATCCGACATCTCTTCTGCGATTGATATGCAGTTAATACCCGCGTTCAGGATTTTCCGTAAATCAGGAATTTGATCTTTCAACCAGGACGTGGTGGCAATCACCACAATGTCCACTTTCTCTTTTTTCAGGACGTCTTCAGGTTTATTGGTGACGCGAACGCCAAGCTTTTTTTCGACCCCAAGGATCTCGCCAAGGTCTTTGCCAACATAATCCGGTCTGCCGTCAATGGCAGCTACGATCTTGAGCCCGGATTTTTCCAGCATCAGCTTTGCCATTCCACTACCCATGGCACCCAGCCCCCACTGAAGGACGCGAATTTGCTTCATATCTCTCTCCTGAAATAAGTTGTGAACCTTCGATTGTTAAATACCAGCCTGTATTTTAGCATGTTTCAGTTGAATCAACTTTCATGTTTTTAGTGGATGAACGTAATATGAAAAATGCCTGGTCAATTTGATCAGGCAGGAGGATGAATGGAAAGGCTTTATGATGTTAAAGTGATCGCTCCGGATTGATTGATGGCTGGGTAAAACACCCTGGATGATAACCTTGCCTTATGAAAGACTGATGTGATCGTTTCAGCAATTTTACACAATTCGATTGTATCTGGGGCAATAGCCAACAAGCTGGGTCCAGCACCGGAAAGTGCGACGCCAGCAGCTCCCGCAGTGTATGCAGCTTCAATGGCTTGCTCGGCGCCGGGAATGAGTGGTAGGCGGTAAGGTTGGTGCAGGCGATCATCCATCAGATCGCGCATGTTGGTCAGGTCACCCGACGTGAGGGCATCTATCAAACCGGGGATGCGGCTGAGATTGTGGATGGCATCAACCATTGAGATCGATAGTGGTAATGCAGCGCGGGCTTTCTCGGTGGGAAAAACAAAATCAGGTAGCACAATAGCCAGGTTCAAAGGTGCAGGGCGATATTTATGGACGTCATATCCGGAGGCTGTCTTGTGGACGGCCACCAATCCTCCGACCAGGCAGGGAGCCACGTTATCCGGGTGTCCTTCGATACTGGCTGCAATTTCCAGTTCAAGATCGAGATCTCGCTGAATTCCAAGCAATTCACGTGCAGTTAGGATGCCAGCGACAATGGCAGCCGAACTGGAGCCTAGACCCGAACCCATCGGGATGTTATTGACACAGGTGAGTGACATACCCTGTGGTAATTCGCGCTTCATCCATTGAGCGTATGACTTCATCGATTGATAGATAAGATTGTTCGAATTTATCGGGAGACAATCCGCGCCTTCTCCTTCGATTTGAATGGTAAGGGAAGAGCCGATCAAATCAACACGGACTTCATTCCACAAGTCGAGCGCCAGACCGAGGCAGTCAAAGCCTGGACCGAGGTTGGCTGTTGTGGCAGGGACACGGATTAAAATGGTCATGGTTGCAATCCCTTCTCTATCAAGTTCTGCAGAGCGTCAAGACTATTCGGCAGCACCTGTGGTTGCGGCATGGACTTCATGATGATATCGGGGTCTTTGAGACCGTGACCTGTGCAAATGGTAACGATTCGTTTACCTTTCAAGGGAAGAGAACCACTGGTGGTTTCGTGTATCAAACCTGCCAGACCGGCGGCTGAGGCGGGCTCGACCCAAATTCCGTTACTTGCCAGAATCTTTTGCGCAGTCAAAATCTCGTCGTCACTGACGGCAATGATGCGCCCGTTCGATTCTTCCGCAGCCTGCAACGCCTGTTCCCCACGGGCGGGTTTGCCGATACGAATAGCGGTGGCGACCGTTTCGGGGTGATCCACTGGATGGCCCAGTACCAGAGGCGCGGATCCTGCGGCCTGGACGCCAAGGATCATGGGTAACCCGGTATTTTCGCGTTCGTTCTGTTGGGTGAAACCCATCCAGTACGAGGTGATATTACCAGCGTTACCGACTGGAAGCGCAAGTAAATCGGGAGACGAGCCAAGAACTTCGTTGATCTCAAATGCGGCAGTCTTCTGCCCTTCGAGACGGTAAGGGTTAAGCGAATTGACCAGCGCGATCGGATATTGCTGTGAAAGCTCGACGACCATGGTCAAAGCATCATCGAAGGAACCTTCGATTTGGATGACCTTGGCACCGTAGGCAACCGCTCCGGCGAGTTTTCCAGCAGCCACCTTGCCCGAAGGGATGATAACGATACAGCGCATACCGGCGCGGGCGGCATAAGCGGCTGCGGAAGCGGCGGTATTGCCTGTGGACGCGCAGATAACGGCTTTCATTCCGCGACCATAAGCTTCACTGATTGCCACGGTCATACCGCGGTCTTTAAACGATCCGGTCGGGTTCAGACCTTCGAATTTTACAAAAAATTCATCACAGCCAAGCGAAGCGGCAATTCGAGGGGCGGGAATGAGAGGCGTGTTACCTTCCAGCAGACTCACCACGCGCAGGGTGGCGGGAACGTTTAGGAGTTGACGATAACGATCAATGACACCAGTGTAATTTTGCATGTTTCCGCCTAATTCTTTAGGTAACCTTTTCGGATCAATAGTTCAGCGTTGTAGATCGAGCCACCGGCTGCGCCACGAATAGTATTGTGTGAGAGCACGACCATCTTCACGTCAAAAAGAGGATCCTTGCGAACTCTACCGACCACCGTAGTCATGCCCTTCCCAGTCATTCGGTCAAGGCGGGGTTGAGGCCGGTCAGATTCAGAGAGGACAAGAATGACCGGATCAGGCGCGGAGGGGAGATCTCGGCTGATCTCGGGAGCTCGATAATGCTGTAATGCCGCATTCACTTCTTCAATAGATGCTGGCGATGATAACTTTACGCTCAAACATACCATGTGTCCATCGCTGACAGCGACCCGGTTGGTGTGAGCGGAAATTCCAAATAGCGCGTTGTTAATCGTTGAACCGGTGAAAGTGCCAAGTATTTTCAATGGCTCTGTCTCCACCTTGGCTTCCTCGCCACCGATGTTGGGGATGACATTATCGAGAATATCCAAAGAGGCAACACCGGGATAACCAGCACCGGAAAGCGCTTGCATGGAAACGGCGAACACGCTTTGCAGTCCAAAGGCATCCTGGATCGCTTTGAGCGCGACCGTCATACCCGTGCTGGTGCAATTTGGATTAGTGATGATGCCGCCATCCCAACCGCGAATTTGACGCTGGTGTGTAAGAATATCAGCGTGGTCAGGGTTCACCTCGGGCAGCAGAATTGCGACATCGCTTTCCATGCGGTAGGCGGAGGCGTTCGAGCACACGATGATGCCGGCTTTCGCGAAAGCAGGCTCAACCGATTTCGCTGCTTCAGCAGGGAGCGCTGAAAAAGCCAGGGGAAGCGCCACCGAAACAGGATCGGTTGGTTGAATAACCATGTCACGCGCCCAATCCGGCATTTCACCGGGAAGGACCCAATGGCAGGCATCTGAATATTTTTGGCCAACAGAACGATCAGAGGCGGTAAGAGCCATAACCTCAAAATAAGGATGGCAATCCAATAGTTGAATAAACCTTTGACCCACACTTCCGGTAGCGGCCAGGACAGCAACAGGGATACGATTTGACATGATTTTCTCCTAAATCAAACCAACCGATGCAATGTTCGAAGCGCTGTTACAATGTCCGCAGCGTCGACAATAAGACTAATCGAGACTTCAGACGAGCCTTGCGCAATGGCAATCACGTTTGCCTTCTCTGCACCGAGCGCACTGAAGATACGTCCGGCCACGCCCGGCGTGGAGCGCATACCCTCACCGACGACGGTAACAATGCCAACTTCTTCCGTGGCCCAGACGCGGTCGATATCACGGTTCTTGATTTCATTCGAGAAGGCTTCAGAGATGGCTTTCACCACTTTTGGCGCGGCAGAGGCCGGGACAGCGAAGCAAATGCTCTGCTCGGATGATGCCTGGCTAATGAGCGGCACGCTGGTGCCGATGCGGGCTACAGTTTCAAAGGTACGAGCTGCCACACCGGGAACGCCGAGCATGCCGCGACCTTCAAGTGTGATCAATTTTAAGCCGCTGATGGTGGTAATGGCTTTGATGATGCCGGGTTGTCCTTTGAGCTCCGCGAACAAGCGCGTCCCGGGATGATCGGGGTTGAATGTATTGCAGACACGCAACCCAATACCAGCTTCGATGACTGGACGGATGGTTTTTGGGTGTAGCACCTTCGCGCCAAAGTAGGCCAACTCTGCGATCTCACGGTAAGAGCACTGGGGAACCGTACGAGCGTCAGGAATGAGACGGGGATCTGCGGTCATGACGCCATCGACGTCTGTAAAGATCCAAACGTCATCTGCGGGTAGGGCAGCTCCGATCAGCGCAGCTGAGTAATCGCTGCCGCCGCGTCCGAGGGTAGTGATGTTACCATCTTTGGTCGCGGCGATGAAACCAGTCACCACCGGGATAATCCGTTTATCGAGTAGGGGAAGCAAGACAGATCGGGTAGCTTCCCTGGTTTCAGACCACAATGGATGCGCATCAGTGTAATGATCGTCAGTAACAATAAGCTTAGTGGCTTCGACGGATTCACTGGTATATCCATTTGTTCGCAGGGCAGCCGAAAGCAGTAGGACACTCATCCGTTCACCCACCGAAGCAATTGCGTCAAGAACGCGCGGTGTCGCCTCGCCTAGAACGGCGATAGCCTGGCTGAGGTTAACCACATGCGAAATCAATCCTTCGATCTCAGTCATTGTTTTGGCATTTGTTGCTTCATCTAAAATCAAACGATCAGCAATTAGCTGATGACGGGTATGGATTTCATCGGCGAGTTTGGTGATAAGGGGCGCTGACAATCTCTCGTTTTTTCCAGAAAGTCGCAGAAGCATATCGGTGATACCCGAAAGCGCCGAGGTTACCACCACAACGTGCTTACCGGCTTCAAATTCCTTCTGAATAATCTGTAGGGTTTGTTGCATGGCTTCGGGAGTCCCAACCGAAGTACCTCCGAATTTGACTATCAATGTCTCAGTCTTATGTGTTTTGGATACCATAAACAAAACCTCCACCTGCCTCGCAGCAAGCGAAAATGGATACGTATATTTAATTCGGTCGACACTTAATGAATGGATTCCAACAAGATGAGTTCTACGAAGACCCACGTGGATTAATTGGAAAGATTATACAACAGTCTTTCAAAAATAAAAGGGAATATTATTAAGGATTGAAAATGGAAAACTTGACCGGGAGACCTCCATTGGTAAGTGATAATGACTGTGTGGGAGTGCCAAGATTCAGAGCTGTGATCAAAGCAGGGTCACTACATAATATGGCTAACTTCCATCCCTGGAAGCGTTCACGATACATTCTACCGAAGGCAGCGTAAAGGTCGCGTAAGTCTTTGGTCGGTGATACGCGCACACCGTAAGGTGGATTGGTGACGATCCAACCGGGCGTGTCAAAGGATGGCATGTCACTGAAAGCATGACATTCGAAGCGGATATCACGATTGACGTCTGTCCGGGCTGCGTTGGCAGTGGCCATCTCGATGGCGCCATGATCTCGATCAGAGCCGTAAAGCATCACACTGTTGGGGGTGATCTTTTTGCGGGCATCGTCAAGAAGTGTTTTGAATAAATCGGGTTGATAACCAGACCAATCCATGAAGGCAAAACGACGTGCCAGACCTGGCGCGATATGACGCGTCATTAAAGCAGCCTCAATGGGGATAGTGCCTGAACCGCAGAACGGATCGACCAGCGGAGACTGCGCGTCCCATCCAGAGGCTAACAGCAAGCCGGCAGCCAGCGTCTCACGTATAGGTGCTTTGGCGACCGCCTGGCGGTATCCACGGCGGTGAAGCAGTTCACCCGATGAATCGATACTAATGGTGCACTGGTCATTGACCAGACGGACCAGAATGATCTGTTTGTTCTCTTCTTTAATATTCTTGATCGGTTGGGCAAGGTGGTCTTCTATGGCACCGCGTATTCGTTCGGCGACAGCGTCAGAATGGATCAATTTTGATTTGTGACAGGTGACCTTGATGACTACGTCCTGACTAGGCTTCAGAACTTCCTGCCATTCCAGGCGGCTAGCTTTCTTGCGCAATTCGGCGAAGCTCACCGCATTAAATTCGCCAAGGCGGACAATAACACGGCTAGCAGTACGTAGATACAGATTGCACAGGTAGATATGACGATCAAACCCGTTGAATTCGATCCCTCCTTTTTCCTCATCCGGTCCATGAAAACTGGCATCCTTCGCGTAACGTTCGGTCGATTTTGGCAGATTGATACCGATCTGAAAGCATTCCCTGGCAAGATAGGGTTCCAACCCGGGCACGCAGGAAATAAATATCCGTTTGGGTTCAGTCAAGCTCATTTCGGCCTCCTGGGGCTGAACGGTTTTTTTGGATAACCAGTGGATATCCTGGATTTAACAGGTCGGTCGAGGACGACTATTTCTTTTTGCTGTTCTTTACGTTTGAGATTCTTCTCAACGAAGAGCGGGGCACCGGTAAATGGATCTTTCTCAGTATAGTACATAACACTCGCGTAGGTGGAAGGAGTGGGTGTGAAGACCTGCACCTGTTCGGGTAGGACTTTCAGTTCCCGTGACGCAAAATCACGCAATTTTTTCATTTCACGGTCACTGCTGCCCGGATAGGCGGCGATCAGATAGTATGTCAGATACTGTTTTTTACCGGCAGCGCGTGACATGTTGTCAAATTCCGCTTTGAAGCGGGTGATGGAATCCAGTGGAGGTTTCCCCATAAGGCGAAGAACCGCAGGTTCGGAATGTTCGGGCGCGATTTTCAACTGACCGGAGGTATGAAATTCAACGACTTCACGTAAATAATCCAACCCTGAGGTTTTATCGGCCAATATCATATCGTAGCGGATGCCGGAACCGACAAAGGCTTTACGGATACCGGGAATCTGGCGGATCTTTTTGAGTAATGATAACTGCCTGGCATGATCGATCTTAATAGTGGGGCAGATCTCAGGGAAAAGACAGCGCTTTTCCACACAGGCGCCGGCATTGAGCTTTTTTGCGCATTCAATGGCATACATATTGGCGGTGGGACCACCGACATCCTGGATGATGCCCTTGAATTCTGGATCGTGGGTGAAAGATTTCGCTTCGGCGAGGACCGAGGCCTCACTGCGCGAAGAAACCGTACGACCTTCGTGAACAGCTATCGCGCAGAAATTACATTCTCCATAACAGCCGCGGTGAGTGGGGATGGAAAAACGAATGGTATCCAACGCTTTGACCGAACCCTGAGCTTCGTAAAATGGATGCTGTCGACGCTCAAAATCGAGAGCGTAGACCTCATCCATCTCTGCCTGGGTCAGGGGAGGTTGAGGTGGATTTTGGACATAAAAGCGATCTGCTTTCTTTTGAACAAGGCCGCGGGCGGTAATGGCGTCATTGTTCTTGTAGAAGCAATGGAACATCTCAGAAAATTTGTCGGAGGAGTCGCTGACTTCCTCAAACGAGGGAAGCACAAGGTAATCAGTCGGGATCGAGTGTGACAAATAACCGAGGCCGCGAATAGTTGTTGGGTCTGTTTGGTTTGCCAGAGCGCGGGTAAGCTGAACAATGCTTCGTTCGGCCATTCCGTAGAGCAGGTAATCAGCTTTGGAGTCGAAAAGGATCGGCGCTCGCAGTTTATCGGACCAATAATCATAATGAGTGATGCGGCGAAGGCTGGCTTCAATACCCCCAAGAACAATAGGGACGGTGTTCTTGAAATGGCGGCGGATCAAATTCGTGTAAGCAATCACCGCTCGATCAGGACGACGATCGTTGACCCCACCCGGGGTAAAATCGTCCGAACGACGTTTGCGCAGGGTGGCAGTGTAATTGGCGACCATCGAGTCCACAGTGCCGGAGCTGACGCCCCAGAAGAGGGCTGGTTCACCAAGCCTGGTGATATCCTCCGGGTTGTCAATTGAAGGTTGGGCGATGACTCCCACCCGAAAACCCGCCTTGACAAGCACTTTTCCGATGACAGCAATACCCGAATAGGGGGTGTCAATGTACGAGTCCCCGCTAACCAGGATCACATCCAGGTTTGGCCATTTTAAAGTTTCAAGCTCAGCTTTAGTTGTGGGTAAAAACATTTGATGCGCATCCGTTCGGTACGCGCGATGAGTATAACACACTCACGCGCGTGATTTTCGAGGGCGTTTGGCTTCTTCAGCTAACAAAGATGCAGGCGAGGGTGTCTTTCGATAGTAATCCCTAAATGCACATACTTCGTTATGCAAGATTTGGATTTGATTTTGCAGAAGCTCTGTCTGTTGTATATTAGCAGGGTGAGACACGAGAGTGTAGATCCCGTGAGTTCTTTCGTCAGATTGAAGTGTAATATCTCCACGGGCGGCAAACCAGAGAAAAGCTTGATGGATGAGCGCGGAAGTCGTCGCAAAGCGGGTCGCGGCGTCTTCATAGATCAATTCACCTGGACCAGACTTCAGGGCACTACCGAGGCGTTTCAATAAAATTCCCAAATTTTCTTCATCCGTGCTCAAAGCGAACCAATGAATATTCTGGGGCTTCACTATTTTTATGAAGCTTTGCAGGATACCCAATGAAGGAGGAACGGTCCACATCACCAGATTTCTGGAAGGGTTTGAGTTTTCTCGAGTCACAGTTTGCAACGGGCAAGAGAAAGAACCTTCAGCAAAAATGAGGGTTTCATTTTCTGAGATAATTCTTCGAAGTTCGCTCACTGGGCTGGTTGAAGCACGTAGATCGAGATGGTTGATCCCGGTTTGTCCTTTAGACCTCTTTGAGGTCATTTCCACTTCGCAATCGCGGTAATCCTGCCATTCAATCTGGAGCTGGGTTTTCCCTTTATATGTCGATATCGCGGCACTGAAAGCCATGTCAAAACGGGAGGAGGGGTGAGGCATCTCAGAAGCTTGCCACCAAACGACCTTGAATGTATTGCCGTATGAATCGCTCAGGAGAATGGTCTCATGTTCCTTGCTACGACCCATTGAGGAAATTGATTCGATTTCCAGATTGGTAGCACTAAAAAGGATTGGGGGATTTCCAGGGCCAAAGGGAGCAAAACGTTGCAGCTCATCGATTAATTGAAAGTTGATCTCAGAAAGATTTACCTGGGCATCAATTTCAATGGTGGGGTGATAATCGGAGATTGTGGCGATTTGATCGATTGTCTGGATTAGTTCATACTTAAGCGAATCGAAATTCTCGGTGGAGACAGCCAAACCTGCGGCCATGGGGTGACCCCCGTAAGAGACCAGCAGGTCTTTGTGGGAAGCGATGGCAGAAGTAATATCGATCCCATCCACTGACCGAGCGGAACCCTTTGCGATTTGTGGATCGCCAGTGTTGAAGAGGATGACCGGACGATGATACAGATTCACGAGCCGACTGGCAACAATTCCCACCACGCCAGTTGGCCATTCGGGATGACCGAGGAATAACAACGGCTTATCGAGCAGGCGGGGTTCAGACTCGATCATCACTTGAGCGCTCTTGAAGACCTCGTCTGATTTGATTTTACGGTCTGAATTGAGACCTTCGATCTGGTTGCAGGTGGCGGCTATCAGTATCGGGTCTTCAGTGAGAAGGAATTCAACGATCGGGTTGGCATCACCCAAGCGGCCAACAGCATTCAAGCGGGGAGCGATCACATAGGAAATGACAGTCTCATTCACAGTCTCTGGTTGAACTTGATTTTCACTCAAGATAGCCGCGAGGCTTGTCCTCGGGCAGTTGCGAATCTGTAATAATCCGCGTTGTGCCAGATAACGGGCATCTCCGGTGAGGATAGCGACATCCGCGATCAATCCGAGAGCGACGAGGTCAAGTAATGTTACTTCATCACCTGTTTTGCCCATTTCAGCATAAACAGCTTCGATGAGTTTATATGCCACTCCAACTCCGGAAAGGGTGCGTAAAGGATGATCTTCATCGAGGAATTGTGGATCGATTAAAGCCAGAGCGTTGGGGAGTGTTTGTGGCAATGTGTGATGGTCTGTGACGATCACGTCCACGCCATGGGATTGCGCATATTCAATAGCATTGTTTGCAGAGATGCCAGTATCGCAGGTAATCAGAAGACTCACGCCAGTTCGCAGGAAATTTTCAAGGTAGGGAATTGAAATACCGTGTGATTCGGGACCACGTACGGGAACATGATAGACCGTGTCACAACCAAGTTGACGAAATCCAGAAAGCAAAACCGCGGTGGAGGTTTGACCATCGACATCGAAGTCGCCCCAGATACCGATCCGTTCATGATTCTTAATCGCCTGGACAATACGGGGCAACGCAGAATCGAGTCCAGGAAGTTGACTCGCAGGGCAGGGTTGATAATACGAAGGATCAAGAAATGCGCGCGCTTTTTGTGGATCAACGTAACCACGGCGGACGAGCATTTGCAGGAACAAATCTGATCCACCAATTTCCTGGCGCAATTGATCAGGGACGTCGACTGGTTGTGGAGCCACCCATTCAGGAGTGTATAATCTTTTCATGATCGTATTTACTCACCAGTGGGTAATTCTTCGAAGTCGAAATCGAAGGGTGAAGAAATCTCATCATCTTCTTCACGGGTGCGAAAATCACCAGCTTTTTCTCCACGTTCGCATAGAGAGCGATAACGGCAAAACTCGCAGAGTTTCGCCTTATTAGTCATGACAAATTGATCGGGTTCAAGCGATTCGATCTCGGTAATCAATCCAGCTATCTTTTCACGGTCTGATTGAAATTGCTCTGGAGAGTATATGAATTTAATTGAAGAATTGGGAAATGCCGGATACCAGTAGGTCATTTCGATATCCTGCGGTTGAAGAGTGGGTGGTTCACTTTTGAGAGCCAACACAAGTGGATAAACCAATGTCTGCATGCGGTCAACAAGCCATCTCCGCTGCGGTTCACGCTGCGAAGTTTTCCAATCGAAAACCAACGCGTGATGATCGGGGGTGTAAATCAGTAGGTCGTATTTGGCAAGCATGCGATACTTGCCAAATGGAACCGTGATCAGTTTTTCATAGAATTTCTCGCCTGGGAGGGTGTCGATCCTTAATTTAGTGAATTCCTGATGCCATTTTTCCATTTCGGCATCTTCCATCGATAGGTTGAGGAATTCAGCAGGAATGCCAATACCCTGTTGATAAACCAGGCGATGGAATTGCTCGCCCAGACGCATGAGTTCCTCGTGTTCGCGCACGGGTTCGCTCTCAAGTGCCGGCCAATCCTGGTTGAGGATGTGGCGGAGGTAAAAGAGCTTACGACAATTTTGAAAATCTTCCAGGTTCTGCTGGTTGAAGGAGAAAGTCTCAGGCAGATTCATCTTGATTCTCCAGGTAAGCACTGAGGGCGGTAAGTGGTAAGGAGATCTTACTTTTACCTTGGTTGCCTGTATTCCATGTGATGATCAAATTCTCACGGGCGCGTGTAATACCGACGTAAAGAAGCCGCAAACGTTCCGACGCGTAGTTGATCCGCGCTTCCTGGGTGGCGTTGCCGCCTTCCTGGAAAAGCTTTTCTGGTTCGCCGTTTGCCAGGGCTTTTAACTGAGCCAGGCATTCAGCTTCCAGGTTGAGTTTGTCGCGTATGAAATACTTTTCACCCTTGTATTGATCAAATTCTTGAACGGAGGGGAAGTCGTAATTGTTTACCGAAAGCAAGTAAACTCGATCCCATTCGAGACCTTTAGCCTTGTGATAGGTTGAGACGAGTACCTCCCCTTTGTGTTTTTCAGGGTCAAAACCAGTCTCTTCTTCCGCAAAACCCATGAACTTGCGCCGATTGGAAGCAATATCATTGAGTTCCATGGCAAAGTCTTGTAATTGGAACTCAGGATGCAGGCGCGCAGTGAACTCAAGCATCAGCGCCAATTTGTGAGCCACTGCCAGATCAACCGGGCTGGTGAAAAGCTCCTGTGCTATGGTGATGACCAGTTGGTCGACAGGTAAAAGGGTAGCATTATGCCAGCGAATGACTTGTTCACGGAAATTGGTAAGTGTAGAGACAATGTCTTCTCCAAAGCGTGGGGCGACCTCGATAGATAACCAATCTTTTCCGGGCTGGGGATAAAGGAAATTTTCAAGCTGGGAACATGATTTGATCAAGCGTGTTAAGTGGTCTAGGGCCTCTTTTTCTTCATAAGTATCAACCGAGGGTTTATTGATTTCATGGAAGGCAGTAGAGAGCTTGACTGGAGAAGCAGGATCTGCCAAATAGGTCAATAACCGCTCAAGGATCTTACATGTAATTCGAGTAGATTCGCTGCTCTTGAGCATCTCCACCACCTTGATACCGGCAACTTGCAGTTGCTCGACCACCTTTTCTCCGTGGGCACCAATGGGGACAAGGACAGCGACGGTCTTATCGGAGTGATCGGGCAGCCAGCGCTTGATGGAATCAACAACGCGCGATATCTCCTGTTCGGGAGATTGTTTTGCAGTGTAAATGACAATGTTATTCGGTGTATCCGCAGGGTTCGGTTGTGGATCGTTGGGTGGAGTGGGCTCAATATATGGTTTGGTTAACGAGTCGCGCAATTGAGGAAATGGATGATACTGCATCGTCCAGGTTATTAGTTCGTTTGCCAGGCGGATGATGCTACGGCAGGAACGTCCGGAGTTGGCCAAGTCGCGGGCGGTCACTTTTGGATCTTTGAGAAAATTCTTGAGATATTCAGGACTGGCGGTGGTGAAGGTTTCGTAAATTGCTTGATTCGGATCACCGACACGGACCCAGTTACCGCTGGAACCAACGAGCAATCTGAGTATCTCTTCCTGCAATTTGGAAGAATCTTGCGCTTCGTCTTCGAGGATATATGGCCAGCGGTATTGCAATTGAGCCAAATATTCAGGATCGGTTTTGAGTACCAGGTAGGCAAGACGGATGAGGTCCGAGAAATCAACCGCGCCGCGTAAATGGATACCGCGCTGGTATTGGGCATAAACTTCAGTAGCCATGTGGAAAATGGGGTCATCAAAATTATATTTTTCAATGAGATCGCGGAGAGTCACCGGATCAAGCTGCAAATCTTTAGCCTGGCTGATGAAATTTGCATTGAGCTGAGTGATCATATCCTCCCAGCCACGTTTAACCTTGAATTCAGCAGGTAGATAATCTGGCAGGATGTAACTTTCTTGAAGATCGGGGTGATTACGCAGATACGCTATAGAATATTCCTCGAGCATGCGAGAGGCTTCGGAATCGTCGATAATCGAAAAATTCCTGTCCAGGTTGGCTTTGGCATAGTTTTCACGGACAATGTCATGTGCCAGACCATGAAGGGTGCGCACACGATAACCGATTTCTGGCAGCAGACCTTTTTCCTTGATAAATCCACCGATACGAGTGGAGAAGTTATCGACAGCGGAATTGACGAAGGTGACGATAAGGACTTCCTGACTGTCACTTAAGCCACCGTCCATCACCAGGTTGGCTGCCAGGCTGGATAGCGTATGTGTTTTTCCGCTTCCAGGGACGGCGGATACGCCCATCCAACCGGAGCGATACTTTAGTATCTCTGCCTGCATTGGACGCGGTTCAAACATGGCATCCCTCTTTTTTTTGATCCAAACCTCGCAACATGGTTTGAACAGCCACCAACAACGCGCCGCGTTCTTCAGAACCGGATTCATTAAGACCGACAGTGATCATGTCTACATGAATTGAGCAGCGCCGTAGCAATCCGGTGATGATACGGTTGAGCGTGTCTTGATTCGTATGCAACTCGTCCGCGCCAGTCCACTGACGACCGCTGGGCCAATTACGGCTGAGAACATAAGGTTGGGTGAGCGGTTGGTCCAATCTGCTCCACCAGCCATTGGAACCGATATCAAGCCAAAATTGATAGGATGCAGGCCGATTACTCATCAGATAGGTAAAAGCTGGAGCCACTAAAACGCTATGACTATCTCTTTGTTCGTCCCAGTTAGTGAGGTATTGGGCCGCAATCAGGCCTTCTTCGACCACACGTATGTATTCTTTCGAGATAGAGGTAACGGTTTGATCTAAATTATTAGTGAGGATCTGCCTAAATTTTTTAGCGGACTCAACAAGCCGGGCGATCAGTGCCGCAGCTGTAAAGTTATCATGGAAAGCAAAGCCACGCTGTGAAAGCAGTTCACCAAAAATACGCGCGAAAAAGATATCAAGGTTAGTTTCACCGTCAACCCGGTAACGTTCCAACCATCCGCGCATGGTTTCGAATTTTTGACCAACAACGAAGGTAATGCGTTCTTGCATTTCAGGCCGAACCTGGTCAAAAGTGATCAGGGTGTTCTCGCCACGATTCGGAGAATAGAGAATTTGCGCCACCAGATCAGCGCGGATGAGATCGATTTCGGGAATGATCTGCATCAGCATATAGCGCAAGTCGTGTTTGGTGGGTTTGAGCCCCCATTGTGGATGAGCCAGTTTGGCCAGCGTGAACATGGCATTCACAGGCGGTTCGTCTCGCAGGCTGCGTGAAGGGCGGAAGGTGTAATAGGGAATACCAGCTTCAGCCATGCGTTGGGTAAGAGTGAAACGCAGTGAATCACTCAAGAACGGGGTAAGCACAACGATCTGGCCAGGATCAACATCCTGTTCGCGGATCATTGAACGTACCCTGGAGGTAATCCAATCGAGCGCCTGGGGAAAAAAACGGAAGGATTGGATGGAGTACGCTGGTGCAAGTTTTACTTTTTCAATTTCTAGTGAGCGATGCTGGGTGATGGCATGGCTTAAAGAACATTCAAGGGTTGAGATTGGTTCAGATTGAATAAATGACCCACTGAAACCAATACGATCAGTACACTGATCTTGCAACCTTAAAGCCGAGGGATCATCTGCGCCTAGGAAAGTGCGAAAACCAGCGTCAGTATCATGGATTAACAATGCCGAAGTAAAATCGGGCAACCACGAGGAGATAATATCGTGCGCAACCGGCACATCCTCCTCGATATTATCGTAGATTAGATGTTTATAGGTATTCTTTAAATAGCTACGGCATAACAGAGAAGGCCATAGATGTTTGTTCAAGATTTCAAATTGTAATGAAAAATCGAGAAGATTGTTCTCAAGGCAGTATTGCCTGAAAGCATTGACACAGTCCTGAGCCTGAGTGTAAACGATAGATTGTTTAGATAATCCTGACCAGGCAGCATTGAGACGGTTTCCCACCTCAGTGAGGTCGAAACCGACAAAAGCCGCCTTATTCATATTATCAAGCAACTGGCTGTAGATACGATTGGGTTCGATTGTGATCGAGTCAAAATATCCTTTTTGAAGCAGAGGAGCAATTACCTGAGCCATATAATATTGCGCTGTCTCAAGGGTGAGGAATTGGGGTGACTTTGATGGAGATGAAAAGCCGATATTCTTCGCTACTAGCGGCCAGAAAAGTGTGATCATCCGCTGCGCCAGACCACCCAATGTTAAAATTGAGGGTAGACTGTTGGAGGGAAATTCAACCGAACTGGTGAGATCGCGGTAGGGCTTGGCTAAACTACGCTGTGGCGTCAGGATGATGAAATCACCAGCTGGAATGCCTGAAAGCACAGCGCGGCGAAAATATTCAACGCCGGCAGTGGTTTTACCGCTGCCAGCAGGGCCTGAAACATAAAGGCTGTCCTTAAAAGGCGACTCGATCAGTTGTTTTTGAAAAATATTGAATTCCACCATTCACCTTAATAACACTGACCGGCAATACAGTGTAACACCGCGCGGACCAGCAACGCATCTGCTTCGGAACGATGCTCATTAAGCAATGGAATCTTGAAATAAGCACCGGCTTCTTCCAGTTTAAAAAATTTCATTGAACGGCGTATGGGATCCCAAATACCGCGGTAATCGGAATACACAGCCATGACGTCGACGGATTTTAACATTTCTCGCCAGGGTAGTCTGTACCGAGCGTGAGATTGAGCCATCATACGCAGATCGAAGGTGGTATTGTAAGCAGCAATGGTTCGACCATACAAGAAGGCGCGGATTTTTGGCCATAGTATCGGCCATGCGGGAGCATTTACAACATCCGCATTGGAGATATGATGAATGCGTTGCGCGTCAGCGGGGATAGGCTGGCTGGGTTTCACCAGCGAGGATAAAAGCAACTTTCCATCATGGTCGATGATGGAAATCTCAACGATTTCGTCGTCGCGATCTAATCCGGTAGTTTCTGTATCCAGATAAACAGGTTGTTGTTCGATGATCTTCTTTGCCAGTTCAATGGCACTGGCTTGATTGCCGGCAGTAGCGTTGGAATACATGATTGTTCCTTATGGTAGATTCCATTGATTGATCTCTTCAACGTAAATGGTCATATTGGACTGTTCTTTTGAGGAGATAAAAACACCAAAATAACCCGCGGTATTGATCGAATCGTCGTCGAATTCCTTAACCAGGTTGCCGTTGATGTAAAGACTGATGTGGTTATCTTTTAACATCACTCCCAGACGATTCTCTTGATTGTTCCCCTTGATGATATGGGCATCTGAAGTCCAATCCACAATCATGGCATCATTACCACTGACATCGCGCATGAAGTAATATTCACCGGCGCAGGTTACTCCGAAGTAATATCCATTCCCGCTATAGTAATCTGAAGCGCGTAGGACTAACCCATAATTATCCCGGCCAGAACAGGTGACAGTCTTGAAAGTACCTTCCACGTAATAATTTTTTAGGCTCAAATATTCCAAACGCCAACGGATCCCACTGTAGACCTTCGTGGTAGCCATCACCATGTTGCCGTTTTCTACGTACATTTCGGTTGCGTCGTCACTATAGGGAGCGTTTAGACCAACATGAGCGCCGCTGCTGAATGAATCGGTAAAAGCTGGTGCCCCCAAAGTTAACTTGGGATCGGCAGGAGTGGGTGTAACTGTTGGGGTATTGGATGGACTAGCTGTGAGGATGGTTTCGGTGGGAGTTACATAAATTACTGTAGAGTTGCTTTGGGCAGTGGGTGTAGTAGACCCAAGGGCGGCGGTAAGTGTAGCGGCGACGCGAGTAGCCACCTCATTGTTCGTGGTGGATGATTTGAACAAAGGAAAATTACAAGCCGTCAAGAACAAAATTATAAATGGGATGATCAAAAGCTTCTTTCTCATGGTTTCCTCTCATTCAATAAGTCTATTATATCTATTTCCAACGTTTCATTACCAGAAGGAGATTTGAAAAGTGATCATGTTAATTGGGATGGCTGAACTTAACTCAGGAGAATGGCGGAGTTATTCCTCCGATGAAGATATAGAGCGTAAGGGGCAGCGAGCCTTATTGGCTTGTTGTATAATTTTTTTGTCTATGAAAACATACATCTTGCAACTTGAAAAATTCGATAATTTGGCTTCGACGCGGGAAAAAATGCATTGGGCAAAAGCCAGGCGTATTTTGCTGGTCTGGCCAAAACGAGGCAAGCCGTATCTTTCAGCAGCGGACATTGGTTCGATCCAACATGAAGCAGCCAGGTTAGGACTTGAAATCGCTTTCGTTTGTAAAAATGGTTTCGTACAGGATATTGCTGGAGATTTGAGCATTTCCGTATTCTCATCGGTACCACAGGCGGAGAAAGCTCATTGGAAGAAAATAGTGAGCATTCATGGGAAGAAGATCGAGAGAACATACGCAAATTTAATCGCAGCAAGGCCACAAGGGCAGAAAGTTAAAGCGAAGCCTTTTTATTACATTAAAAAATGGGTTTCAATCATCCTTGCAGGTTTGGCGATTCTCTCTTTGATCCTGTTTTTTGTTCCTCACGCCACAATAATATTGCATCCAAAGATAACGGAAAAAACAATTACGATCAATGTTTTTGCGTCACCAGAAATTGAGTCAGTAAACGTCAACGGGAATTTACCAGCGTCATTACAAACGATCGAACTAACGAAAACAGGATCTTCTCAAAGCACAGGTAAAACCCAATTGGCTAGCCAATACGCGGGTGGAGAAGTGATCTTCACGAATATTTCGGCGCAGACAGTTACTATCCCTGCCAATACGATCGTTCTCTCGAGTTCGAATGAGGAAGTGCAATTTGCCACACAACTGGACTACACCCTGGAAGCAGGGGAAACCTCCGCTCCAATCGAGGTGAAAGCTATTAAAGCGGGTATTTCAGGAAATGTTCCGGCAGGTGATATCGATTCCATCGATGGTGCACTCGCTTTGGTTCTTCAGGTGACAAATGAGTTTCCAACAAGTGGTGGTAAAGATGTTGAGGCGCCTTCACCTACTGAAGAGGACTACGATCAGTTAAAAGCAAAACTGGTTAATGAATTACGGCAAGAAATCATTACTCAATTCAAGCAAGGGGAAACCCGACTGATTGAAGCGACACTGGATAATGGAAAGGTAGTCTCAGAAACGCGTTCGGTTGATCCAGGTACAGCTTCGGATATTTTTTCATTAACCATCAATGTCGAGTTCACATTTCTGACTTATTCGGACGCTAATCTACAAAAACTGGTAAATGATGCAATGACCGCCAGTCTGGAAAGTGGAACAAGAATCTATGGCAATGGTGTTACCATTGACGAAGCGACGTATGCCAGCGTTGATAACATGGGAGCCAGGTGGGTCATTACAGCGGTAGCTAATACCGGCGTTATAATTAATGAAGACCAGATCACTCGAATGATCACTGGCAAGAATCTTAAAGAAGCAAAAGACGCATTGAATTCAATCATCGAGAACCGCCAAGATCCAATTTTCGTCATTTCACCTCAAGGATGGAATTGGCTTCCCTGGTTTAGTATGAACATGCGATTGGAGGTGGAGTGAGCGAAGTAACAGGTCCGATCCTGGCTGTTGATCCTGGCGAAAAGCATATTGGTATAGCAATTAGCGATGAAACAGCCATCCTGGCTCGGCCATTGATAATGATCAATCATACTTCGATGAAATTGGATGCCGCCCAGATAGCAAAGATTGCTGAAGAAAACCATGCGACGAGGATAATTGTCGGGCTTCCCATGGGACACAATGGAACTGAGCTCCCGCAAACACGACACGCGAGAAAACTGATAGAATCCGTACAAAGGCAGACAGCGATCTTGGTAGAAGGTTGGGATGAATGGGGTAGCACCCAGGCGGCGCGAAATGTGTTGATTGAAGTTGGAGCGCAGCGTTCCAAACGCGGTGGTCATCAGGATGCCCTGGCTGCCGCAATGATCTTACGATCCTATTTGGATGAGATAAATCCAATAGAAAGTTGATTCCTTGAGTAGAAGAAAAAATCAAAACGTATCCAATGGAGTAATTACCTTTCTAGTTTTCGTGATGATTGGTCTGGCTGTAGCCATTATTTGGATTGGAGTACCTGTGTTGGCTCAAAAAGACTTTGGCTCCGCATCAAGCTTGTTAACAAAGAGCCAAAAATGGAATTACAGCCTGCAGGTACTTTTGGCGCGGTCGGATCTGCTTGACCCGGCATGTACAAGTGCGCAGTCGGCTGAGTTCGTAATCGACCAAGGCTCTTCGGTCAACCAGATCGTTAATTCGTTGGAAGCGAATGGCTTTATCAAAAATGCTGGCGGGATGCGGGCTTATTTGATCTATAAAGGTCTGGATACCCAAATTCTGGCTGGAAAATATCAACTCAGTTGCAGCCAAAGTGCTGTCAGTATAGCGGAATCAATAAAAAATATCTACCAGGATGAAGTGGTATTCAATATTCTACCGGGGTGGCGGGCTGAAGAGATCGCAGCAGCATTACCGTCTTCGGGGATAGAGGTCAGTGAGGAGGATTTCTTGTCATTGGTGCGTTCACCCGACGGCCTTGAATTACCAGCTTATCTGCCCGATGGGGCTTCGGTGGAAGGATTACTCTTTCCAGGTGAATACCTTATTCGCCGAGATGTAACGGCTCGGGAATTAGTTCAGATCTTCGTCAATGAGTTTACGAAGCAAGTGACTTCATCCATGCTAAAACAGGCTAAGGCATACGGCATCACGCCTTACCAGGCAATCATCCTGGCATCGATTGTCCAACGTGAGACATTTGCTACTGAAGAGCGACCAATGATGGCTTCGGTATTTTATAACCGACTGGCTAAAGGGATGAAACTGGAGACCGATCCGACGGTTCAGTATGCGCTTGGATATAATTCCGCCTGGGGTTGGTGGAAAAGCCCGTTGGAAGCAGGAGATCTTCAAGTCGAATCGCCATATAACACATATCTGATTAATGGTTTGCCCCCGGCTCCGATCGCCAATCCAGATCTGGAGTCAATTCTGGCAGTGGTGTCACCGGAACAATCCAATTACCTCTACTTCCGCGCTAAATGCGATGGAAGCGGATTGCACACCTTTGCTGTGACATACGAAGAGCATGTCGCAAACGGATGCACTCAATAAAAGAGCCCCCAGTCATTTGATTGGGGACTCTTGATTACATATTACTTTGCGTTATATCCGGGGCCTGTACTGAAAAACGCTGCGTTATTAGCCTTAGCCGGAGTGAGGTCAAAGACCTCTCCAGCAGCCAATACACGTGTGGCAGCCAGATGAACCGGATTGCCATCATGATCGGTGCCATCGTATGATTCAGAAAAGCCGGCAGTTCCCACTGGAGCGGAAAGACGTTCGCCGCCTTTTGCCTTGTATGCTGAGGGGACTTCGTCCTCAGGGAAGATGGCATTAAATGGACATTGAGACGCGCAGGCACCGCAATCGATGCAGGTATCGGGGTCAATATAATAACCGGGGTATTTATCTTCTGGTTTACCAGGAACGATGCATTCCACCGGGCAAACAGTTGCGCAGCTACCTTCGCGCATGCATAATTCAGTAATTACATGAGGCATCTTCAAACTCCTTTGTTTTGTTATTTCAAGGCATCCGAATAACGTTTCTCGGCTTCAGACCAATCGACCAATGCCCACCAGGCAGAAAGGTAATCTGCTCTGCGGTTTTGATAATTCAAGTAATATGCATGCTCCCAAACATCAACTACCAGGATGGGTTTCAAACCGTCAGTTAATGGGCAGTCCTGATTCGCTGTGGAATGGATGGTCAGTTTTTTCTCAGGGTTTAAACTAAGCCAGGCGTAGCCGCTGCCAAACCGCGTCAACCCAGCCTTCTCAAATTCTGCTTTAAACAGGTCATAGCTTCCAAATGTTTGTTCAATGGCTTCCAAGAGGAAGGAACCCGGCTTCTCTTCTTTTCCAGGGCGCATTGCCGCCCAGTAGAGATTATGGTTGTAGACACCACCGCCGTTATTTTTTACAGCAGTCCGTATCTGTTCTGGAACCTTGTTCAACTCAATCAGGATCTTTTCTAGAGGCGATGCAGCCAAATCCGGGTAATTTTCTAGGGCTGTGTTCAGATTCTTCAAATAGGTGGCGTGATGTTTGTCGTGGTGGATTTCCACCGTCCGAGCATCGATCACGGGCTCAAGGGCGTTGAATGAATATTTCAAAGGTGGTAATTCAAAAGCCATAAATTCCTCCTTGAATCTGAAAATTAAATGTTAATGTACAATAAAATTCTAGCCAGTGTATATCGCTTTGTCAAGCTAAATCGACTAATCATATTCAAATTGTAGAATTAAAAGAACATTCATGACTTGGAATAAGCAGACTCTCCCTTATTTTATAATTTTCATTGGGCTCATGGCGGTTTCATCGGCATCGGTATTCATCCGATTTGCTCAAAAGGATGTCCCGTCACTCGTGATCGCAGCGTATCGATTAACCCTAGCCACACTCATCCTGTTTCCATTTTGCCTTAAAGGATTTATCAAAGAAATCTTCCACACGACCTGGAAACAGAAAACCGCATTGATGATGTCTGGGTTCTTCCTGGCGTTGCATTTTGGCACCTGGATTACATCACTTGAATACACTAGAGTAGCAAGCTCAGTGGTGCTGGTGGCGACCACACCGTTATGGGTGGCCATCCTTTCACCATTTTTGTTAAAAGAACGATTAGATCGATGGACAGCGGTAGGGTTGGTAGTGGCCTTGATCGGAACGGTCATAGTTGCGATCAGCGGTAATTGCCAGATCAATTTAACAGGATTGAAATGCAACCAGGAGGGATTTCAAACTAGAGATTTGATCGGGGACGGGTTGGCTTTGGCTGGAGCATTGTTCGCAAGCGGATACATGATTATTGGCAGAAAAGTACAGCAGGGACTCTCTTTTTCGAGCTATATTTTCTCTGTTTATGGAAGCGCGGCGATCGTATTAATCATTCTTGTTCTAGCTTCAAGAGAAGCGCTGGTGGGATATCGAGAAATTTCCTACATTTGGATGGCTGCGTTGGCAATAATCCCGCAATTAATCGGGCATTCCAGCTTCAATTGGGCGCTCAAATCACTTCCGGCGGCTTACGTGGCAATAACGTTATTAGGTGAGCCTGTGGGGACAGTGATATTAAGTATGGTATTCCTAAAGGAGATTCCAACTGTCATGGAGGTCGCCGGAGGAGTGTTCATTCTTTTAGGAATATTACTGGCGAGTAGGTTAAAGAGAAAATAAGTGAACAAAAAGACACCCCAGTTATTGTAAGCAGGGGTGTCTTGTCAGGATCAGTCACGCAGATAAAGCTGGTTTTGTTCTCTCAGGCGATCAATCAATCCCTGGTTCAATTGATTTGGTAACAACCGCCATCCCCAGTTACCTGAAGGTCGGCCGGGATAATTCATTCGAGCGTTGCTGTCGAGGCTGAGCAGATCCTGCATGGGGCAGAGGCTGAAAATGGCAACGGAACTCCATACAGCGCGGATCATGTCCCAGGAAATGTCATCACCTGAACGAGCCAGGTAGCGGCGGCAAAAATCTCGTTCTTTCTCGGTGGAACTGTTGCGATACCATCCAAGCGCAGTGTCATTGTCATGCGTACCAGTGTATGCAATGCAATTCTGTGGATAATTGTGCGGCAGGAAGGGATCTGTCGCATCAGCGGAGAACGCGAACTGGAAGATCTTCATACCAGGCAGGTTGAAGGCATCGCGGAGTTCAAGGACGTCTGGTGTCATCACACCCAGATCTTCGGCGATGATTGGTAAATCGGGGAGAGCCGCCTGAATGGCTTTGAAGAACGCTTTCCCGGGTCCCTTTACCCAACGACCAATTTCAGCCGTGGGTTTGCCATACGGGATTTCCCAATAGCCAGCGAATCCTCTAAAGTGATCAAGGCGAATGATATCAACAACCTTCAGCACAGCTTCGAATCGTTTGATCCACCAGGAATAGCCTTCAGATTTATGGGCATCCCAGCGATAAAGGGGGTTCCCCCAAAGCTGGCCAGTAGGAGAGAAATAATCGGGTGGCACACCGGCGACAACAGTTGGTTTGCCGGACTCATCCAGGAAAAAAAGTTCAGGATGTGACCAGGCATCGGCGCTATCGTAGGCAACAAAAATGGGAATGTCGCCAATGATGCGGATATCTTTGGAATGCGCGTAGGATATTACCTTCGACCATTGATCAAAGAAGAGGAACTGACGAAATTTGTGTTTTTCGACGGAAGTTTTGTTTTGCTTGATGAACGCGGAAATGGCTTTCACGTCGCGGGTTCGTAATTCCACAGGCCAGTTATCCCAAGAAATTCCACCTTGTGATTCCTTGATGGCCATGAATAAAGCAAAATCATCCAACCAGGTGTTATTTTCTTTACAAAAAGCGTTGTAAGCTTTGGTCAACCTGGAATTGTCGACGCTAGTGAAATGTTCGTAAGCACGATCAAGTAAAGTTAATTTCCAGGTGATCACAGGACCAAAATCAACATGATCTTGCGGAAAATCCGGTCGATCGGCCAGATCAGCGCGGGTGAGTAGATCGTTTTCCAGGAGGAGCGCCGGACTGACCAAGAATGGATTTCCAGCGTAAGCGGAAAAACATTGGTAGGGTGAGTCGCCATACCCGGTTGGACCAAGCGGAAGAACCTGCCAAAGGTGACATTTGGCCTCAGCAAGGAAATCGATAAAGCGATAGATTTCAGGCCCAAGATCACCGATTCCATCTGGACCGGGCAGACTGGTCGGGTGAAGCAAGACTCCTGAAGCTCTTTTAGTGAACATGGTTCCTCCTGAGATCGATGATCAAACCATCAATCGTTTGTATAAAGCAAGATATTTGCGGGCTGGCTTTTGCCATGAAAAATCGGAATTCATGCCATTCTCCTGCATTATCTCCCAGGCCATTTTATCTTTAAAGACTTCAAAAGCGCTATGAATCCGCTCTGCAAAAATCTTCTCATCCGGTGAATCTACAAGAAAACCGGATGCTTTTTGCGAATCCACTGAAAAATCAACGATGGTGTCTTTTAATCCACCCGTCGCAGAGGCAATTGGGATGCAACCATAATGCATGGCAATCATCTGAGCCAGACCACAGGGTTCGTAACGGGAAGGCATTAGCAACATATCCGCAGAAGCGTAGATTCGCCGTGAGAGAGGTAGGTTCATTTCTTCTCTGAAGCTTACTTTTCCTGAAAAATCAGCATACAGTTTAAGCATGTCCGATTCAAGGCTCTTATCGTCCCCGTAAGCCAGGACGACAAGCTGCCAATCGAATGGTGCAAGTTCCTTCATCGCGCCAATGACGATATCAAATCCTTTTTGGCGATCCAACCTGCCAATGAGCGCAAGAAGAGGAGTTTTAGGAGTAATGGCAAGACCGAGTTCTTTTTGAAGCGCAGCTTTATTGATGGCTCGTCTTGCTAACGTGGTGAATTCATATCTTTCGGTAATTTCTGGATCTTTGGAGGGATCCCAAAGCGTGTAATCGATCCCATTGACGATTCCAGTGATCTTTTTCGATTTTGTCTTTAGGAAATCTTGCAGATCACAGCCAAAACCTGGTGTGAGAATCTCACGCGCATACCCAGAAGAGACTGGGACGATACTATCAGCGCTGTTCATCCCCATTGGGAGGGGCAGGGTACGGGACCAGACAGGCATATTTTTGTTTGTGGCAGGGGATATCAAGAACTTCTTGAGCGCGTTCTCGGAACCCGCTCCCATGAACGGGAGGTTGTGAATTGTCAACATCGAGCGGACGTTCTTGAGCAAGGCATTCGATTTTGAAAGCGCTTTCAATTGGTGAATTGCAACCCCGGTGTGCCAGTCATGAGCATGAAGCAAATCGATCGGCCATTTCAACGCAACCGGGAGATATAAACAAGCCACAGAGAAGAAAACGAAGCGCTCACATAAGATTTCAGGCACATTGACATAGACGGCTTCCTGAGCGTGAATTGGTTCGCCGCCAATGAGGTAGACTGTCAGCCCATTGACCTCGGTCGATGAGACATCTACCTTTACAGGACCGTCCGATGAAGGGATGGAATAGCTCAAGAGATGCTTGATCGGGTATTTTGGATTAATTGAAGCATAGTGAGGGATGGCCAGGCGGATATCCAAATGCGAGTCGGCATCCCTCAGCGCAAATGGTAAAGAGCCGGCGACGTCGCCAAGACCGCCCTTTTTGATCAAAGGATCAGCTTCAGCGGCGATGAAGAGAACATTCATCTTACGGGAAGAATCAGATTTCGCGGTTTTCACGATATCTTAATGCACCATCTCGATATAGTCTTCAAATGTTGTTTCTTCGAGATCAGCTCCAAGAAGCTGCAGTAATCGCGTGACAAGTTGCGCCTTGTTCTCAGCGTCCTGACGGCTCCAGGTTCGACTCTTGATCTCGAGAAAAGCTCCGATCTCGGGACGAACGATTCGGTCGAGATTGATGAAGAATTCAGTATTCTCAAATTTCACCAGGAAACGCAGGCGATCCTTTTCGATCTCTTTCTCAAGATTGGGTTTAAAGTATTCGCGGTAGAAGCGCAAACTCTGTGTAGCCGGAGCCAGGTAGCGGCTACGGGAGAGTAACACTTCTTGACCGAATTGTCCTTCGCTGGATGGGCCAATGAGGGTCAAACGTGACCTCACATTTTCAACCTTGCCTGTATCATTGATGAAGTCATCCTCGCGATAGCGCAAGATTCCTTGATCCATATCAGTGAAGAAGAAGTAAACATCATATTCTTTGTAATGACGTGTACGTTGAATACTAAAATCCGGACCTTTTAATTTTGTTTCGATCTCATCCAAATCTTTGACTCGGACCTTGGTTTGTATCTCAAAGCTTTCTTCTTCGCTCGTACCACCGATGGCGACCAATTTGGATAGAACGGACGATTCACGCGCGATCAGGAAGGTGTCAATTTTATTGGCATATTCCTGGCTGGATTTGAGGATTTCAGCTTCATCGATACCTGGCAGTTTTTGGGCTTGCATCAACCATTTGCCGTTTACCATCACATCAGTCACATCCGATGCCTTCGAAGCGTAAACGATCTGAGCATAGGTACCGTTTGGATCGTGATGGAATTTAGGTGAATTGTGCAGTGGGTGGATATCGAGCAGGATCAGGTCAGCGCGTTTGCCGGGTTCGAGAGAACCGGTGATGTCTTCGATATGGAGAGCGGCAGCTCCCATGCGTGTGGCCATCAGGAGAGTTTCGCGTGCCGGTAAGACAGTCGGGTCACCGCTGGTACCTTTTTGCAGGAAGGATGTCAGACGGAGTTCTTCGAACATGTCGAGATCGTTGTTTGAGGCTGTGCCATCCGTGCCGATTCCGACGTTTACACCCAGGTCAAGCATCTTCTTGATTGGCGCAACGCCGGAGGCCAATTTTAAGTTTGATGAGGGATTATGAGCAACACCGGTATTGTAGTGCTTTAAGGTGTGGATTTCTCCCTCATCAATATGAACACAGTGCGCAGCGATTACTTTGGCCTCAAAAAGTCCCTGCTTCTTGACGTATGGGACAACTGGCATGCCCTGATCATTGCGCATGTTCTCGACTTCGATGGCCGTTTCAGAAATATGCGTGTGGAGAGGAACATCGAATTCAACAGCAAGCGCTGTGGCAGCCTGAAGGATCTCAGGCGGGCAGGTATAGGGAGCGTGTGGAGCGATTGATGGAACGATTAACTCGTGCCCCTTCCATCGTGAGATAAAATCGCGGGCCATGCCAAGAGACTCTTCGAAAAACTTGGCGTCAGGGGTGGGAAATTTCATTACGCTTTGTGAAAGAACGGCACGCATCCCGATCTCTGCGGTAGCTTTGGCGATATCTTCTTCAAAGTAGTACATATCGTTAAATGTCGTTACGCCTGAGCGAATCATTTCCGCGCAAGCAAGCTGTGTGCCAAGACGAACAAAATCGGGAGACACGAACTCGCGCTCAACCGGCATCATATAGCCCATCAGCCAGACATCGAGGCGCAAATCATCAGCAAGACCTCGCAGCAGGGTCATCGGCAC
This sequence comes from Anaerolineaceae bacterium, assembly GCA_034430175.1. GTDB lineage: Bacteria > Chloroflexota > Anaerolineae > Anaerolineales > Anaerolineaceae > UBA6107. The sequence continues at coordinate 85,888 of DAOUFI010000026.1, forward strand.
ATGTGTATGCGCGTTGACCAGACCCGGCATCAATACCTTACTGGCACAATCAATTTTCTCAGACGCTGAAAAGGACTGTAATATCTCCGCCTCAGTACCAACAGCGACAATGGACGACCCTTTTATCGCAATAGCACCTGGATCGAAATGATTAAACTCATGATCCATTGTCAGAACATTCGCGTTGAAGAGGAGCAGATCAACTGATTCCATGAGAACCCTTTCTAGTGATTGAATGAAATGAAATACCGGCGGAGAATGTCCATCGCGCGGTTAGCTGCCCAGGTTTTGCCTTGTGCCTGGGGACCATTATAAATCATCGAGTCTGAAACCCTGAATTTGCCATCCAGAAGCGCATATTCCAGAGTGCTGCCTTTCTCTGACTCGAAGTAATTACAAGCAAAGATAACTCGCGAAACTGCCCCCGAAAGAATGTGAGCATCCAATGTTATTCGGTCTGATTTAGGTTCGACAATAATCTCACTAAGCTGCTGAAAAGACTGAAGGAATTGATCTGCCAGACCAAAAGTTTGGATCTTCAAATGCTTCCTACTCGATTTAACCAAACCCAGTACGCTTTCAGATAAGGTTTGATCATCATAGCCAAAAACATCTTTTGGAAAAATCGAAACGATTTGATCCTCAATGGTGCGGATCATTTCTTCGGCAGCAGGTAGGTCATTGGCTTTGGCGGTGATCCGAATATCGACGATGCCAGGGTGCGCCAAAAGACCAACCGTGGGGTTAGACATACGTTCAAATTCACTGATCGGCTGATCCACGGCGCTCTCGCCAATTCCAGATAGGTGAATAACTCGTACTTTTATTATTCCGTGGAGATTAAAATGTTCTTTAAGCATTGGAAAAACTGCTTCGCGAACGAGAAATTCCATTTCCTTGGGAACACCAGGAAGGCAGAACAGGAAATGATTGGATTTCTCTATATAGAATGCTGGAGCTGTTCCGACAGGATTGGGAATGACAATGGCGCAGGTGGGTAGGTAGGCTTGCCGTTTGTTGTTTTCTGTAGGTGTAATGCCACGGCTTAAGAATCGCTCTTCAATGACCGACCACAACTCTGGGTGATAGTCACAGGTGGTGCCAAATGCCAGCGCAGCCGCGTCGCGGGTGGGGTCATCCACGGTAGGACCAAGACCGCCAGTAGTGATCACAATATCTGCACGGTTAAAGGCCTCCTGAATGGCATCGGCAATCCAGGAAGCGTTGTCACCGATGCTGGTGATACGGAACAGGTCAACTCCAATATCCCTTAGTTGTCTTGCAAGGAATCGCGAATTGGTATCCTGGATCTCTCCAAGCAATAACTCGGTACCTATGGCAATCAGTTCGGCTGAGGGCATTCTTTTCCAGTAGGATAAATTCGAAAGTTCTTGATGGTTTAGTTTAACATGAAACAAGAAAAAGGCAAGATGGAGTAGAATCGGAGTGAGAGAATTATATGAGCGAAATAAAAACTCATTACGGAAAGCAAGAAATCGGTACTTGGGGAGAAGCTGAAGCAGAAAAGTATTTCACAAAACTGGGTTTGAAACTCATCCAGAAAAACTATCGAACGAGGTTTGGTGAGATCGATTTAATCATGCAAGATGGTGATGAATATGTATTTGTTGAGGTCAAGACAAGAACGACCCCCTCTTTTGGATTTCCCGAAGAAGCAGTGAATGATGAAAAGATAGATCATCTTACTGAAGCCGCAGAAAAGTATCTTGAAACCCATCCAGAGATAGAAGAATGGCGTATGGATGTTCTGGCGATCATTGGCAAGCCCGGTATGACAAATCCACAAATTGAGTGGTACAAAAATGTCGAATGATAAGAATAAATCCGTAATAGTAATTGTCGGACCCACGGCTGTGGGGAAAACAGAACTTTCCATCGAATTGGCGAAAAGACTGGATGGAGAGATCATCTCAGCCGATTCACGGTTATTCTATCGAGGGATGGACATTGGAACTGCCAAGCCTACATGTGATCAGATGGCTATAGTGAAGCATCATTTGATCGATTGTGCGGATCCAAAGGAAATTTGGTCGCTGGCAGTTTATCGGCATAAGGTCTATGAAATCATTGACGATATTTTTTCCAGGAAAAAAGTTCCGATAATTGTTGGCGGCACAGGTCAATATATTAGGGCTATCACGGAAGGGTGGGAATTGCCACCGCAGGAGCCAAACCATGCGATGCGAGATATCCTGATTCGATGGGCTGAAGAGATCGGAAAAGATGAGATGCATCACATGCTGAGCATCATTGACCCAAAGGCAGCAGAGGAGATTGATCCAACAAACGTTCGTAGGACGATTCGGGCGCTAGAAGTCATCTTCTTGACCGGGCGACGGTTTTCAGATCAGCGACGCAAGGTCAATCCAAGATATGATTTTTGGGTTATCGGGCTTAATCGTCCGCGCGAAGAACTTTATCAGCGAATCGATTTACGGATAGAGGAAATGTTCAAGCAGGGTTTGGTGGAAGAGACAAAAGAATTGATGCGGCAGGGTTTGACCGCATCTAATCCAAATCTATCGGCTATTGGTTATAGGGAAGTGGTGGATTATCTTCAAGGAGACATCTCCTTGGAGCAAGCAAAAGCTTTGATGCGGAAGAAGACAAGAGAGTTTGTGCGAAGGCAACGAAACTGGTTTAAACCGGACGATACTGGAATTCATTGGTATGAGGTATCCAAAAACACAATGGAAGCAATTCTAAACGAAATGCGCATAGGCAATATTGTATGATCAAAAAGCCATGGCTTTCGCACTACGATAGTGGGGTTCCGGAACATATCTCGTATCCAAGTATCCCGATACAAACCCTTTTTCTGGATGCGGTCGAAAAGTATCCAACCCATGCTTGTTTACGATACGGAAACGCTCAATATAGTTACAGTGAAGTGTGGGATTACTCAGTCAAGATAGCAAAATCGCTGATCTCGCTTGGAATACATCCTGGTGAGCGAATTGGTTTGATATTGCCCAATATCCCTGAATTTGTGATCACGTATTATGCCATTCTGGAAGCTGGCGCGGTGGCAGTTCCTCTTAACCCGGCTTACACACTCGCTGAACTTAAGGAGCAAATCAATCAAACACAAATAAGACTGATTATTGGATGGGATCAAAGACTTGAAATCCTGCGTCAATTGAGAGAAACCTGCGATATCTCCCATTTGATTATTTGCGCGGGTAATGAATGCAAGCTCCAATTTGCCATTGAGGGGAATGGTAAACCAGCGAGGAATGGGAAAATTAAGAAAGAGATCGAGTTCGAGCAGTTGTTGCATCTATCAACTGCCGGAGTGGACCTGCCCAACGTGAATAAGGATACCCCGGCGCTATTCCAGTTCAGCGGGGGGACTACCGGGACACCAAAAGCGGCCATCGCTTTACATCGAAATATCGTTGCCAATGTGCTGCAATTCAGAAATTGGTTGACAAGTTTAAAGGATGGTCAAGAAGAGTTCTTGACCGTGATCCCACTTTCCCATGTTTATGGGATGGTAATTGGCTTGAATGTGGGGATAGCAATGGGCGCAACTATAAATCTCATCGCGGATCCACGCGACACAATCAAAATCCTGGAAACGATTCAAAGGGTAGGGATCAGTTTTTATCCGGGTGTGCCCAGCATGTACCATGCGATCAACCAGAATGAGGGAGTCAAAGGTGGTAAATATGATCTACGATCGATCAAGGCGTGTATTTCAGGATCAGCACCTTTGTTCCCTGAGATCCGGCGCCAATTCGAAAAATTGACGGGTGGAAAACTTGTGGAAGGGTACGGACTTTCAGAAGCCCCAACGGCGACCCACTGTAACCCGATTAATGGGGAGAATCGTGACGGCTCGATTGGTTTGCCGCTACCGGACGTTGATTGCAATTTGATTCTCTCAGATGAGTACGGTCCAAACTGCGGCGAATTGTGTATCAAAAGCCCTCAAATAATGTCGGGCTATCATGCAGATTTTGATGAAACAAACTTGGTACTAAATGATGGTTGGTTGCGAACCGGAGATATTGCCAGGATGGATGAAGATGGCTATTTCTATCTGGTTGGACGAAAAAAAGATCTGATCAAGGTGGGTGGACTGCAGGTTTGGCCACAGGAAGTGGAGAAAGCAATTTGCAAGGATACGCGAGTAAAAGAGGCAGTTGTAGCCGGTATTCCCGATATTGCGAGGGGAGAAAAATTAAAGGCATGGGTTGTTTTAAACGGAAGCGCCAATATCTCAGAAGAACAGATCATTGAAAATTGTTTAAAAGAGATTGCCTATTTTAAAGTCCCAAAAGAAATAGAATTCATACCTGCGATTCCACGTACGCCAGTAGGTAAGGTACTGCGGCGTGAATTAATCCGAAGAGAACTGGAAAAGAATCTCGGGAGTGATTGACACTCCCGAGGTTGATTATGCTGCGATTGAAGGTGTTCCGGGGTGATGTGGAACAGGAGGCGGGAAGATCTTCTCGAATTCATCCCGGGAGAGTGTTTCGATTTCCAACAAGCGGTTAGCAATGGCATCCAGACGGTCACGATACTTTGAAAGAATGGAGCGTGCCTGATTGTAGGCGTCGTTAACCAACAATCTTACTTCCTTATCAATCTTCTCAGCCACAGCTTCGGAGTAATCACGTTGTTCCGAAATCTCACGACCAAGGAAGATTAATTCTTCTTGTTGGCCATAAACCATTGGACCTAACTCGCCACTCATACCCAAGCGGGTGACCATCGTGCGGGCTAATTTGGTGACACGTTCGATGTCGTTGGAAGCGCCAGAAGTGATATCGTCAAAGACAATCTCTTCAGCGGCGCGACCGCCTAGCAAGCTGATCATCTCCGCGATCAATTTCTTACGAGGCATGAGAGTTGTGTCATCGACAGGTAATGCCAGCGTATGACCTCCGGTCATGCCACGGGCAATGATCGATACTTTCTGTACCGGGTCGCATTCTGGGATCGCGTTCAATATAACCGCGTGACCGGCTTCGTGGTAAGCCACAATGCGTTTCTCGTCGGCAGAGATCAAACGGCTCTTTCGTTCCGGACCAGCGATGACTCGTTCGATCGATTCTTCAAATTCAGATTGACCGATATTGGTTTTATTTCGCCGAGCCGAAAGGATGGCAGCTTCGTTTACCAAATTCTCAATGTCAGCACCAACAAATCCAGGAGTAGATTTGGCAATTACACTCAAATCCACCTCCGGAGCGATAGGTTTTCCTTTGACGTGAACTTTGAGGATGGCTTCACGACCTTTCATATCCGGGCGATCGAGAACAACACGGCGGTCAAAACGACCGGGGCGAAGCAAGGCTGGATCAAGGATATCGGGGCGGTTGGTGGCTGCCATTATGATCACATTTGTGTCGGTATCGAAACCATCCATCTCGACCAACATCTGATTGAGGGTCTGCTCACGTTCGTCGTGGCTGCCGCCGAGACCAGCACCGCGCTGACGGCCGACAGCATCGATCTCATCAACGAAGACAATACAGGGAGAATTTCGTTTGGCTTGTTCAAATAAATCACGGACACGACTGGCACCAACGCCGACGAACATTTCAACAAATTCCGAGCCAGAAATCGAGAAGAAAGGTACGCCAGCTTCGCCAGAAACAGCTTTAGCAAGAAGCGTCTTGCCGGTTCCTGGAGGGCCTACAAGGAGGACACCCTTTGGAATTCGGGCACCCAGTGCTATGAATTTCTGTGGTTCACGCAGAAATTCAACCACTTCTTTAAGTTCTTCCTTGGATTCATCCACACCAGCAACATCTGCAAAAGTAACTGTAGGGTGATCACCCGAAAACATACGGGCGCGTGACTTTCCGAAGGTCATGGCGGCATTATTACTGCCCTGAGCCTGACGGAAAATAATATAGAAGACAACGATCATCGCGATGAGTGGAATGATGTAAAAAGCTGTGCTCAGAAAGTCCCAAAGTTTGCTTGGAGTTTTTACTTCCAATTTAAAACCATTGGCTGAAGATAGTTTTTCTGGTTCCACACCAAGGGCTAAGAGTTGGTCAACCAATGTACTGTTGCTCTCTTTAATGGCTGTCTCAAGCGCGCCATTGGTTTTGACAATGCTGATTTTGTCTTCTTCAACTGTAATATTTGATATCTCGCTGTTATTGATCTGGTTGGCAAGTTCGTTGATGGAAATCACAGAATTATCTGTGGAATTCCCTTTGACACTGAACGCTACCAACGCGATGATCGAAGCAAAAAGCAAGATGTAAACGATATAAGATTGTGTTCTTGAGTTCACTCAATCCTCCAAACAAGGATCATTGAAATGAGCCTTGATTTTGGAAATTATACCAATCTATAGAGACCATTACCAGACAATAAAGGGTTAATGGTGAAGAATTAACGAATTTCTTATAGAAAAACCAGGAAAAATGAAAAAATGAGCAAAAGAAGGGTGTCAATCCTTCTTTACGTTTGAAAAAAGGTCGCCAAGTGGGTGGCAAATGCCGCAGCCAACTTCAGGTGAATTGACTATTGTTTGAGAGCGGGTACAAAACGCAGTTATTTTCACATGTTTACCAAGGCCTAGTAACCCTTTCTTAATCGTACCGGAAAGAATTAATGTGGGACACGCATTTGCTCTTTTTATCCCCGGTACTGGACATTTTCTGCAGAGTTCGGATTTCCAGACGGGATCGCCAGGGTTGGAAATGATCAATCGACATTCTTCATGATTCTTACCCCGGTAATAATCGCCGTAAAAAAAGGGACATTCACTTCCATATGGAGTTTTCATCAAGATACCTCAGGAAAACAAACTGTCCCCAAGTGGGGACAGTTGAAAGGGTTTTGCAGACTAGACTCTCGTTACGTATTCCCCAGTGCGGGTGTCAACTCGGATCTTGTCGCCTGTGCTGACGAAATAAGGGACATTGACCTGGTATCCTGTCTCAGTGGTGACCCGCTTTGTCACACCAGTAGCGGTATCGCCTTTGACAGCCGGTTCTGCATAGGTAACTTCAAGATCAACAGTGGTCGGAAGTTCAATATCAAGCGGCTCACTGTTATAGAAAGTCAGCTTGACTTCCATCTCAGGTTTCAGAAAACCTGAAAAATCACCGACAATCGAAGAAGGGATGGCGGGTTGTTCGAAGGTTTCCAGATCCATGAAGTAATAAAGCTCGCCATCATTATAAAGGTATTGGACATTGTGATAATCGAGGCGAACATCTTGAATCCGTTCACCAGAGGTGAAGGTCTTCTCAAGAGTGGCACCACGGCGTAAATCACGTGCTTTTATGCGAATGGTCGCGTTGCCGCGACCCGGTTTGTTGAACGAGTATTCCAAAACACGGTAGAGGTTATTATCCAGTTCAAACACGACACCTTTACGGAGATCATTTACATCGATCATAAGAACCCTTTCATATTCCCAGATTAACGGGATTAATTATAGCGCAGCCTCAAATTCCTGAGAAGGGAAGGGTCAACTGTTTGATGAGAATTTTCTGGTAGATGATTTCAATAAGACAGGCCCAATTAAATCAATCAGCCACGAAAAAAGGATTTCAAGTAATGGCGAAACGGAAAGATAGATAGGGACATATACAAAACGACGTGGATGTTGGATAATCTGCCAGACTTTCTTAGAGACTCTATCAGGAGAAATGGAAAACAGTTCCCCTGGTATCTTTCCCCCGGAAGGCGCTTCTAGAGCACGGTTGAAGAAATCAGATTTCACTGGACCAGCCCGCAGGACGGTCGCTGTAACATTCGTTCCTCTAAGTTCGCGGTAAAGGCTGGTAGTAAACGCGTCCATGTACGCTTTGGAAGCCGAGTAAAGAGCGATTCCTTGTTCAGGTAATTTACCTGCAATCGAGCCAATGTTGATGATCCGAGCTTGGGGAAGTTGAAGCATTCCGGGTAAAAATAACGAGGTGAGGTGAGTAACAGATTTTATGTTCAATTCGATCAGTTCATTGGCGACAGACCAGGGCATGTGAGAAAAGTAACCATACCATCCGATCCCAGCGTTATTAACCAGGATGTCGGGTATGCCAAATTCATCACTTACTTTCTGGTAAAGGTTCATCCGTTCTTCTTGGTGGGATAGATCAGCTTGATAAAATGCTGCCTTTCCTCCTTCGGCATTAATCCTTTGCGAAACCGCTTTCAGCTTATCTGAGCGCCGAGCAACAAGGACTATCCGGCACCCCTGGTGAGATAAGAATTCCGCGATATTTTCACCAATACCACCGGATCCTCCAGTGATGAGAGCTAGTTTGTCATACCAGTAATTTGTCATTTTCTTTTTGCTTTTTTCCCGTGTCGCCACCAAGCTACTGTATCGCGAATTGTCTCACGCAGGGAACGGGGAGAATATCCCAGGGCTGCGCGTGCTTTATTGTTGGTGATCGTTGAATTGGAATGAAGCGTTTCGATACTATAAGTGGTGAATCGAGGTTTAGAATGAGATAGATTGTAATAAACCTGCGAAATCTTGGCAGTGAACATAGCCAGTTTCGTGGGAATCTGAATGAAGGTCGATTTGAAATCTACCAATTCCTTGACCATACGCCAAATATCGATCACACGAATTGATTCGCCAGAGAGGATGTATATCTGACCGATTGTGCCACGATCTCGTGCCGAAATCATCCCTTGCACAACATCACGAACATCCACAAAATCGTATTTACCTTCGATCAGGAAGTTAACGCGATGAACCATCCAGTCTTGAATCAGGATACCCAGTTCAGATCCCTTGTAATCATATGGTCCAAGCACGCCGGTCGGACAGACAATGACCGCTGGAAGCCCCATTTTTGATTCAGCCAGAACCGCAAGAGTGGCTTCGGCTTTGGAGCGATCGTATGCTGCAATCGTTGAATCAGGGTCAATGGGTATATGCTCATCGATGACAATTCCATGTTGCACTCGTTTAAAAGCATGGATAGAACTGGTATAAACAAAGCGTTTCACTCCCGCAGCGCGGGCAGCCTTCACCATATTAGTAGTTCCGTTCACATTGACATCGTGAACCAGTTGATCCTTCCCAGGCATGATTGAGATGATACCCGCAAGATGGAAAACATAATCAATACCTTTTAGCGCGGATGCAATTGAATCAGTATCTAATACGTTACCTTGGAAAATCTCAACCTCCAAGCCATTGAGTGGAGTCAGATCTTCGTCAGGGAGAACCAAAACGCGGACTTTTTCTCCTTTTCGAAGTAATTCTTTTACTAAGACATTACCAATATGACCTGTTGCGCCAGTGACTAAATTCATGATTCCTCCTTATTTCTTTTGTAATCCGGTAAGTACCTTTTCCACAGAGTATTTGGTGATCTCATCCCAATTTTCTCGAGTTGGCTCGATCATTGATTGCATAATCAAGCCAAGAGCAAAAGCCATCATCAAACGCATGGACAGGTGGGGATCACTTTTTGGATCAATGGAACCCTCGATAATCCCTTTTTCAAACATCTTTTCAAACATTGTCATGAATGTGAAGTAAGGTTTAATGGTTCGTTGGGCTATTTCACGGTCACGCATTGCCTGTAACCAGAATTCCAGAAAGAAGGGGATTTGATCTGCTTCAGAAAATACTGAGGAAAGTGCAGGTACCATTGCTTTGAACTGGTTGGGAATTGGAATTTCATCTTGCTTGATAGCAGCGAATTGATTCTGAATGTTCTCCACCCAATCTTCGATAAGGGCAAAGAAAACATCTTTTTTACTGGGGAAGTGATGATAAAAGGATCCCTTTGATACGTTGGCTTTTTCGCAAATTAGGGCGACACCAGTCGCTTCGTAACCTTGATGCGAAAATAATTCGTATGAAGTATTAAGGATCTTTTGTCGTGTTATTTCACCGCGTGGTTGCATGATCAGACTCCAATAAAACCGACCGGTCAGTCTGATATTACGGTAAACAAAGTATTCATGGATGTGACTTAAGATAGATTGGAGGACATAAAAAAGAGGCAGGAGTCACCTGCCTCTTGAAGTTTAAGCTTGTAGTCTATCCGAGTTTGGGTTCGATCAAACCATAATCTCCATCTCGACGCTTATATAATACATTGATCGAGTTTGTGTTGACGTTATAGAAAATAAAGAAATCTTCATGAGCCAGAAGAGCCATTTGTTCGATCGCTTCATTTTCATCCATGGGAACAAGAGTAAACGATTTGCGGCGTACAATCGCAGTTTTGTTTTGTTCAGTTGATGCATCTTCCGGAATAACCGCTGATACTGGGCTGCCATCGCCACGGCCGCGAGTCCTTTTGCCCTTAAACCGCTCAATTTGCCTCTGCATCTTATCAGCTGCTTTATCGATCGCGGTCATCATATCTGAATCACGTTCTTCTGTTCGGAGAATAAACCCTTTACCCATCAGTGTGAATTGAGCTACTTCACGGTCCACCTTCAAACGAAGCGCTTTTGAAGACACAAGATCTACTTTTACTTCTTCGAGTTCCGGGAGAAATCGTTCCAGACGCACTACTTTTTTATTGATGTATTCTTTAAGCTGATCATTGACATTTACATTTTTTGCAGATATTTCAACTTTTTGAGCCATTGTTTCCTCCTCGATAAAATGTGTAATGAAGTGGAACAGAAGCTTTACAAAGTTTGGTAACTTTTTTTCGAAGTTTGAGCTACGGTGATGCAAAAAACTGTTTTACAACCTGAATCGAGTAGGGCTTTTGCACATGATCTTATTGTCGCTCCTGTCGTTACAATATCGTCCACCAATAAAACCTTCTTCCCTTTTAGTTTAGCAGAATTTCCAAGAAATGCATCCTTCAAATTAATGAATCTCTCTTCTCTCGAAAGATCAATCTGGGTAACTGTCTCTTTATCACGATATATGGCGTCAGTCACCAGGGGTAGAGATAAGGACAGCGAAAGAGGATATGCAATCATTTCCGACTGGTTGTAAGAGCGTTCTTTGTAGTGAGTCTTACAAAGCGGTACTGGGATCACAATATCCAAATCCCATTGGTTACCCAGGACAATTGTTTGCAAATGAGATGCCAGAAACTGACCAAGTCCTAGGTTGTTATGATACTTTAGGCTAAGCAAAGCTTCTCGTAACGGACCCTGATAAAATCCCCAAGATCGTAGAGCACTAAAAGGTGGAGGATTAGTTTTACAGACTTCGCATACTCCCTTTTGTTTTTGTGGTCTTCCACAAACATCGCAATAAGGTGGATTTACCAATTGAATCTCAGAAAAGCAATCCTGGCACATGGAAAATCCCTGTTTGCCACAGCCCGCGCACTGTGGCGGATAAATAAAATCTATCACACGCCAGGTGGTGCGATAGATTCTAAGTTTACGATCGAAATTGATCTGCGAGGACAGTTTATAAACCTCCCATAATCCCCGAATTCAAGATTGATAATCCAGCTGGTGCCATGAGTACAATCAGCAGTGCAGGGAAGGTTAGCAGAACCATCGGAAACAACATTTTAATAGGAGCCTTGTGCGCTTCCTCTTCTGCTAGTTGCCGACGCCTGACGCGCATTTGATCGGACTGAATCCTCAAGACTTTAGCCATACTAACACCGAGCATTTCACTTTGGATGACAACTGCTACAAAGCTGGTCATTTCAGAGATATCAATGTTGTTAGCCATGTCACGAAGAGCTTCACGACGTAGTTTGCCCAGTTGAACTTCCTGAATCACCCGACCAAATGCCTGAGAAAGAGGAGAATCCCATTTCTCAGCGACCTTTACCATCGCAGCATCAAAACCGAGACCAGCTTCGACACAAATAGTCAAAAGGTCCAATGCATCTGGAAGAGCTCTACGAATACTCTTTTGTCTTTTTGTGATTTTACTTGACAGATTGATTTGGGGCATAAAGAAACCGAGGACTGTCATTCCAACACACAAGAGGAACTTTTGACCAAATGGCGTTGTCTTCATTAAGAAGACGGATACCAAGATCATGGCTAAACCAAAAACAATCGCATAACCGAATTGAGAAATCAGATAAGTTGATGGATCAAGTCTTGAAGGGCTTCCCGCAAGTTCTAATTTCCTTGAAATATTTGCCAACCAATTTTGTGGCGTGAAACGAACCGCAAATTGCCCCATTTTCCGCGCAATAGGAAGGATGACACGTTCTGTGAATGGCTGGCTCATTTCCAATGATTCAAGATCGAGTTGTTCACTTGATTGGCTGAATGACTCCAATCGCTCGGCGATTAATTTATCAGTTTGCGCGTTCGGATTACGTATGCCAATGACAACAAGAATCACGGCAACAGCAACAAGGACTCCCAGAATTATGAAGACGTATACCACTTCATGACTCCTTTACTAAACATCGATCTTTGAGATCTTTTCCATCACAATGTAGCCAACGACGATTAAAACGCCGGTTGCACCAAGCGCGCAATATCCACAAGGAAAGCCTTGATAGAATCCTTCTGGACCCCACAACGAGGCTATGTAAGATTTGTTCATTACATAGAGGACTAGAACAACCAGTACAGGCAGAATTGAGAGAAATTTCCCTGTGTAAGATTGCTGTGAGGTCATGACACGGATTTCCCCTTTTAGTTTTACGCGATCTCTGATCGTATGCGAAATCGTTTCCAAGATCTCTGCGAGATTACCGCCGACTTCTCGTTGGACATTCATGGCAGTGACAACCAGATCAAGATCATCGCTTGGTATTCGGCGAAGTAGATTATCTAAGGCTTTTTCTGTAGTTACCCCCAACTGAATTTCTTGAACGACCCTACGGAATTCATCTGATATTGGGGGGGGCAATTCCTTACTAACTGCTTCCATCGCTTGCAAGGTAGAATAACCCGCGCGAAGACCATTAACCATCAGGCTCAACATATCAGCAAGCTGGTCACTAAATTTTACTAAGCGTCTTTTCTGTGCTTGTGTAACAAAAATCCGTGGAATAAACAAACCAAAAACTGCGCCAACAAATGCCAGCAACATGGAATTTTTTCCAAGGAAGAAACCTAGAACACCCACCAGGAAAGCAGAAATTACCATCAAGGCGACATATTCGCCCGGTTTGAGTTTCAGGTCAGCACGTGCCAGATCTTTCGCGATCTTATCGCCAAAGGACGATTTTTCAACCCTTTTCGTGATCCACTCAGTGACCGGTGCAGGGGCATTCTTTTTTTCTTCTTCGTACGTTAAAGGAACAGGAGCGATAAATTCGTCCAAGCGTTCTTCTTCTTCAGATTTCTGATTGCCAATAGTGAAATAGATTCCAACACCAATTAAGATGAGGACTACTGCACCGCCAACCCAAAGAAGTATTGTTGGATTCATGTCACTTCCTTAAGAATCAATGCCTGGTACTAATACCAAAAACTGCTGGAGGTAGATGGATACCTGAGGCCTCAATTTTATTCATAAATTTAGGCCGAAGACCAGTGGGTCTCATCCGGCCAACCACCTTATTATTCTCGAAACCAACCTGCTCAAACACAAAAATGTCCATCATGGTAATGATATCGCCTTCCATACCACTTACTTCGGTAATGGCTACCACTTTACGGGTACCATCGCGCATTCTTTCCTGATGGACAACCAATTCGATCGCAGAGCTGACCTGTTCGCGGATGGCTCGGACTGGCATATCCATTCCAGCCATTAAAGTCATTGTCTCAAGACGTGAAAGAGTATCTCGCGGACTGTTAGAGTGTAATGTGGTCATAGATCCATCATGACCAGTGTTCATTGCTTGAAGCATATCCAGAGCCGCGGCATCGCGAATCTCACCGACGATAATTCGGTCTGGCCTCATACGAAGGGCGTTGACAACGAGATCGCGAATAGTAATTTCACCTTTACCTTCAATATTCGCCGGACGAGATTCAAGGGTAACCACATGGTCCTGGCGAAGTTGAAGTTCTGCTGCGTTTTCGATTGTGACAATACGTTCATCTGATGGGATGAAACTGGACAAAACATTTAAGAGTGTAGTTTTTCCTGAACCCGTACCACCCGAGATAACAATATTGATTCTTGCTTTAACGCAGGCATCCAAAAACGCGAGCGCTTCTGGAGTAATCGAACCAAATTGAACTAGTTGATCAACAGTGATCGGGCTTTTGGAAAATTTACGAATTGTCAAAACGGGGCCAACCAGTGAGACAGGGGGAATGACCGCGTTTACACGAGAACCATCTGGTAAACGAGCATCCACGTAAGGGCTGGATTCATCGATACGTCTACCAAGAGGTGCGACAATCCTCTCAATGATCCTCATTACGTGTTCATTATTTTCAAACGAAAGGGGAACTTTTTGAAGTTTACCGCGACGCTCTACATAAAGGCTTTTAGCACCATTTACCATGATTTCCGTCACAGTGTCATCTTCAAGTAAAGGCTGAAGGGGACCAAAACCCAAGATTTCAGCTGTGATCTGTTCAAAGAGACGTGATTTCTCAGATCGTGATAAGACGAAGTTTTCTTCTACAAGAATTTGTTCAAAAAGATCTTGAATTGTTTTTCGAACCTCAGCGACTTTTGAGACATCCACACTTGGATCAATTTCAGAAAGCAGCTTTGTTTGAACACGGGTTTTCAGGTCCTGGTAAGTATCCTGGCTACTTTGAACAGAGGTAGCAATAACCCTTCTTTGCTGCAATGGGCCCTGTGAGGGAATCTGAGGTTCTATCCCTGAATTTGCTGATTGGTTTGGCGAAGAATTACCTTGTTCGCCAGATTGTATTCTTCTTAAAATTGACATTTTTTCTCTACTTATTAGTACCAGTATTTTCATTACTAGTGAATTTGGACCGGATTTGCTCAGCGAGCATAACAATTGCTTTTGCGGCAGGAATGCCTTTATTATCTGACATGAATGGAATACCACGATTTACTGAAAAATTCACAGCTCGCTCTTCATAAGGTATCGAGACCGCGACAGGTTGTTTCAGGCTCTCTCCAACTTTCTCCGGCGAAATTGAGATCCTTCTATCATAACGATTCATCACAAAAATGATACGATCACGGCCAATCCCCGAGGCATCAGCAAGGGTAAGGAACTGATTCGTATTTTTAATAGCGGGGATGTCCTGGATTGTAATTAAAACGATCAGATCAGCAATATCCAAACATGATTGGACTACTTCTGTTAGATAAGACGTGGTATCAATCACCACATAGTCGTACAAATTGCTTAAGAATTCCATGATCTTGGCAAAAGATTCGCCAATACCAGAGTCGACAAACTGGCTTTGATTAGGGGCAGCAAGAATATCGACGCCAGTTAACTTGTTTTGGATCATGACATCATTAATGATCTCTGGATCAAGATCCGCAACGCGATCGATCAGATCGAGAGCGTTATTCTTACCGTGTTCGTTAAAGAAAACTGCCGCGTCTCCAAACATTAGATTTGAATCAACAAGGGCGACCTTATGATTTGAATCTTTTAAAGTAACAGCAAGATTTGCTGCGATCGTAGTTGTACCACTTCCGCCTTTTGGGCTGTAGACAACAACAACCTTGCCCTGAACTGTGGGATAATACGCTTGCGCTACTCCGGCAGGTAATGGACCCGTAGCCGAATATACAGCAGTTGCTTTTGCTTTTTCCTCCTGTGCCATTGTTCCGGCGCGACGGATAGCGGCTGTTAACTCGTCGATCAACGGGGGTTTTGTAAGGAAATCACGTGCACCGGCAAGCATTGCCCGGCGCATGTAATTCGGATCGCTTTGGACCGAAAGGATGACTATTTGTATATATGGGACTTTTTTCCGAATATTCTCAGTCGCAGTTATGCCATCCATATCTGGCATATTGATGTCCATTACGATGACATCAGGTTTAAGTTTCTGGGCCAGATCGATTGCCTCAAGTCCTGTTTTGGCGGTACCAACAACTTCGATGCTTGAATCAAACTGAAGCATGCGCAGGATCATCTCTCGCGATTCATCAGTATCATCCACAACAGCGACAAAAACTTTTTCCTGCACCACGATATTCCTCTAAGAAAAAATGGTAATTGAGCAGCCTACGGCTGCATAACATAATCATTGTACGAGGGATACACGAGAACATCTACTCTCGGTTCAGTTGCATATGGCAGCTTTACTGGAGAGGGAATGTTCTTTTGATCCATGACATACTGAAGGGTCACAGCGTCGGTGTTAAATATTGAGGTATCGCCAGAACTCCGCAAGGCCAGCGATAATTGCGTACCAGCCAGCTCTAAATATTTCAAAATCAACATGTCCTGGGGAGAAACAATCAAAGTTACACTGCCCGGATATACAACACCCTGCGGGGTTGAATTTTCAACGGTAGCCAAAACAACAGGGGTCGCTGCTTGAGTGGCGGATTGATCATCTGAGAGGGGGAAATACCCAATTCCTAAAACTTCGGCATCCTGGATGATGGTTTGACAAACCAGTCTTCCTCTTTGCGCTTCAGAGGGAGTGACATAAAGCAACTCATTGGTTGTTCCGTCCAGTTCGTAACGACCCTTATCTGCATACGAATCACTTTGGATGATGTACATGGAACTGGAAGGCGCACCGTTTTCACCCTCTTTGGAGCCTTCAGGGTAGGTTACCGCAGTTTTGTTGGGAAGGATCGTCTGAAAACTTGTATCCACATCAACAAGAAGCAGGCAGCCCACCACCATCACATGATCGCCTTTTTGCGGGGCATATGCAACGGCAGTTTCAGGGCTAATCTTAATTGAAGCGGCGGTCATACCTGATGGAATGTCCATTGAAGCAAGAGAGCCCTCACCTTCGTGGATCACCATGTTAGTAGTCAGCGGATAACCTGGGAGAATGTCGATTATTGCCTTGGTACCTACAGCATCTTCGATTCTCGTGAAGAATGTATCTGCGGGGGCGTCATTCTTGGGGTATTTGATCGTAGTCAGATAATCTGCGGTGATCAGTGAGCCACGAGTGATCTTTTGTGAAGCAACAACAATATCAATTAACTCAACATTCGAAGTAGGAGTGGCAGCTGGAAGAGTCGCACCACCAGTAGCTGTTTTTCCTCCCGAGTTAGACATGAGCAGATAAACCAGTGCGATGATCACGATCAAGACCAAGAGCACTATGATCAACATCTTATTGCTCTTACGCTTTTTTACAGTGGTAGCCATTGGACCCTCCTGCAGAACAAAAAACCAAAAAGGATACGAGCTTATTATACGGCAACAAATGCCGATTATTAACGCATAAACATGTAGAACGTCCTTACAAATTGGAAAGGCAGTAGATAGCCAGTTGGGTTACTTTTTATGAGCATCTGATTAAAAATCCATTCTCCGGATACAACCAAAAACAGCTTGAACTATGGATAGTCATGCCAGGAAAATTGTATGCATTTAATATGCCAAATTCTTAGGGAATAAAAAACCACCTTATTTCTAAGGTGGTTTTTTTTCTGTTCTGTAATGCTTCAGATCTTAGACACCAGACAGATCATTGTTGATGCTGCTGAATACACCACCGATTGTCGGACCAAGAAGTCGCAGAACAACGATCACAACTACTGCAATTAAAACGATAATCAGTGCATATTCAATCAAGCCTTGCCCTTTTGCTTTCGGTGCGAATAACATGTGATTTACTCCTTTCTCAAATTTAATATCTAAAAGTATTATAGAAGAAAATTACTCAAAATCAATACAACTAACATTACAATTACCTTACAAAAACCCTTTTTGATTGAAAAGCTTTACTCGGGGTCAAAGCTCTGACTAGAAACTTTCAAAGCCGTCAACAATTTGGCTGTATACGTTTCCAAAAGCTGGCCCAAGAACACGCATCGCTACCATAACAACCAATGCGATGAAGACCAGCAAGAGGACATATTCAATTATTCCTTGTCCTATCTTAGTTTGATTTTTCATAAATTACTCGAAAAAATTAGAATAATTACAAATTCATTATAGCAATAAAGAAATTGAATACAAGAGATAAAAATGAAAAGTCGAATCTTTTTACGTTAAATTTCGTATACTGTTAACGAAGATTGCGTGGTAAGAAAAAGTCGCTATAATCAATTAAGCAAATAATTTGGAGGATTCAATGGGAGATATATTCGATAAGGTTATTTCTGAACAAGATATCTTTAAAAAGATTTTGTCCAAACTCCCTGGTTTTAAGGGATATTTCGAGCGATCAGATCGACGCGCTGCCGATAAATTGCTGCGAGAGATGATCTCTGATCATTACCAGCAACAATGGGCACGGCTATCGGGGATCCAACGTGATTTGGTCAATGCTGGTCGGATCGAGGTGCTGGATGATATTGAGATGGCATCGATAAAGATCAGAACATTCATCGATAAAGTAAAAACCGCTTCATATGGTTATGCTGGCTTTTTTGATGCTGTAAAAATTAAAGAAGACGATCTTGCGCAGGTTTACCAATATGATTTGACGCTTTTGACCCTTCTTGATTCCATAACTGCTGCCATTGATAATTTGGAAGCCTCTTTGGAAACCGATGGTTTACCTGCTGCTATTCGGAATTTGATCCAAAAGGCTCAAGACAGTTTAGATGCCTTCAACAAGCGATCAGAGGTTATGAAACTTGGCCAATAAACTTTATTCGAATTCATTCGATTGGAGAATGCGATGGGAAGATTAATTGATGTTGTTGAATATCCGAATGAGATGACCGATGAACTGGTACATCGTTTTCCTGAAACAGGAGTGGCTGATCTGCGGATCGGTTCACAGGTCATCGTACGAGAATCACAAAAAGTAGTATTTATGCGAGATGGGCAGGCACTGGATACTTTCGGCCCAGGCCGTCACACGATTACTACTGCAAACATTCCATATCTGATCAACTTGATTGGCAAAGCGTTTAATGACAGAACGCCGTTCACGGCTGAAGTCTATTACGTTTCTGTAAAAGAATTCCCCGATCGCAAGTGGGGAACTGCCCAACCAATCATTGTGAGGAACCAGGGAATCGGGCTTGGAATGACCCTCCTACAGGGTTATGGTACCTATAGTTTCCAGATTTCTGATGCACAGCAATTCCTGACCCAAATCGTCGGCGCCCAGGGTTCCTATAGAATGGCGGACATTGAGAATCGCATGCGGGTTATGCTTCTCTCAAAAATTCAGGATGTTCTGGGAGAAACTGGAGCCAAGAAGAACGTTTTTGACCTGATTGGGTTGACTGAAGAGCTTGGAGCTGCTGTTCGAGCCAAAGCTCAGGATGATTTCGGAGCTCTGGGTCTTACATTAAAATCTTTCTATATTGGCAGTCTCAAACCGTCTGAGAAATCGGCTGAAGAGCTTCGGGCAATGGGTATGCTTGACATGGCTACTTATGCGCAACTCCAGGCTGCGGATGCTATGCGTGAAGCTGCTAATAATCCGAATGGTGGAGCTGGATTGACTTCTGGGATTGGTGCTGGTCTTGGCATTGGAAATGTTTTGAGCCAATCCTTATCTGGTATCGGCACTAACCAGGCGCAGGCCGGCCAGACATCAGCATCCGCAGCAATCCCGGCGGTGATGACTCCTGCTGAGGCTGCAACAGCCTTGAAGGTAACTGAAGCTGATGTATTGGCTGCGATCAAAGCTGGCGAATTGAAGGCCAAGAAGATCGGCGAATCGTTCAGGATCAGCAAAGAAGCTCTTGATAATTACCTGAAGGGTTAACTAATTTCGCAAGTCCAGCCACCCGATTAGATTTTCCGGGTGGCTTTTTTGTTTTTATTTGGTTAGGATGTATAATCCACTTGGGTTTGCCTATTCCAACATCAGGGAGTTTCGATGAAACTTCACGAGTATCAGTCAAAGCAAATTTTCGCGCGTTATGGAATTCCAATACCAAAAGGTAGAATCGCAGGTACAGCAGGAGAAGTCAAACAAATCACCGAAGAGTTCGGAACAAATGTAATTATTAAGTCACAAGTATTGGTAGGGGGAAGAGGAAAAGCCGGCGGTATTCGTTTAGTGAAATCCCCCCAAGAAGCCCAAGAAGTTGCAACATCCATATTGGGGATGGAAATCAAGGGATTACCTGTCCGTAAAGTTTTGGTTGATGAAGCTGTATCCATCGTAAAAGAATTTTATTTTGGCATCACGATCGATAGAATGAAGCAACAGCCGGTATTGATGGCCTCAGGATCAGGCGGGATGGAAATTGAGGAAGTGGCTGTAAGAAATCCGGAAAAAATATCAAAGGTTTACATCGATCCAATCCTGGGGCTGAAAGAATTCCAACTCAGGGACGTGGCGATGAGTATTGACTTACCCAGGCAACAATGGAAGTCTTTCACTGAGATAGGCATGGCTTTATGGAAAGTATTTTCGGATTGTGATGCTTCTCTGGTCGAGATCAATCCTCTGGTGATCGCTGCAGAAAACAAGCTGGTGGCCCTGGATGCAAAGATCGTTCTTGATGACAACGCACTCTTCCGCCATCAAGACCTGGCGGAATTGAGAGACATGGATGTTGAAGAGCCAAGTGAAATAGAAGCCAGAAAATTCGAAGTCACTTTTATTAAAATGCAGGGGAATATTGGTTGTATGGTGAATGGAGCGGGGCTCGCCATGGCAACCATGGATATCCTCAATCTTTACGGTGGAGAAGCTTCCAATTTCCTGGATATTGGGGGAGGTGCTTCTGCCGAAAAAGTAGCAGCATCGCTAAGAATTATTTTAAGCGATCCCAAAGTGAAGGTGGTTTTGATCAATGTATTTGGAGGGATCACTCGCTGTGATGTCGTTGCAAAAGGAATCCTCGCGGCTGCTGCAGAGGTCGATGTAAAGGTTCCCATGGTAATACGTTTGGTTGGAACAAATGAAGAAGAAGGACGGCAGATCTTAAAATCGTCCAAATTTGCAAGCGCCGAAACACTTGTCCAGGCTGCGCAAATGGCTGTGGCTGCCACAAAGGAGAATTAACCCCGATGAGCATTCTTGCAAACCAAAACACAAGGTTGATCGTACAGGGAATCACCGGCCAAGAGGGATTATTTCACACTCAACAGATGCTTTACTACAAAACCAACCTGGTGGGTGGAGTGACCCCGGGTAAGGGTGGTGAGTGGGTACTGGATGGAAAGGTTCCCGTGTTTGATTCTGTGAAGGCGGCTGTTGAAGTAACCGGAGCGGATGCGTCAGTGATTTTTGTCCCAGCGCGTCATTGCGCAGATGCAATTTATGAAGCTGCAGATGCCGAGATTCCACTTGTTGTCTGCATCACTGAGGGTGTCCCGGTTCAGGACATGCTAAAGGTGAAAAGTTTCTTAAAACAGAAGAGGACCAAATTGATTGGTCCAAATTGCCCTGGAATATTGACACCAGGTGAGGCAAAGATCGGAATTATTCCCGGGAATATCACATTGCCAGGAAATATTGGGGTAGTGTCAAAATCAGGAACGCTAACATATGAAGTCCTTCATGCGTTAAAACAAAAGGGATTGGGCGTTTCGACATGCATCGGGATAGGCGGCGACCCGATCAAAGGGATGGGTTTCATCGAGATCCTTGAGATGTTTGAAGCGGACGCCCATACTGACAAGATCGTGTTAATTGGTGAGATAGGTGGAAGTGACGAGGAAAATGCAGCGGAGTATATTTCACGGCATATGACCAAGCCGGTGGTATCGTTCATCGCTGGAATCACTGCGCCGCCCGGAAAAAGAATGGGGCATGCAGGCGCAATTATTGATGGAAATACTGGTACAGCAAAAGCAAAGATAGAAGCATTGGAGACAGCAGGTGTGAGGGTGGCAAAGCACCCTGAAGAAATCCCCGCATTATTGAGTTAATAAAGAAGCGCAGGAAAAAACTTCCTGCGCTTCTTTTTTTGATTATTTTTTATGTCCGTCTATGTATTTGATTGCATCGGAAACAGTCTTGATATTGCGAGCATCTTCATCATTAATATTTATATCGAATTTTTCGCAAAAACCATCGATCAGGAAGAACTGGTCCATGGAGTCGGCTTTTAGATCTTCGACAAATCGAGTGTTTTCTTTGACTTCCTTTTCATCGACTTTGAGAACGTCGACGATAACTGCTTTAACCTTTTCGAACGTATCACTCATTCTAGACCTCCTGAAAATATTGCCAACTGAGATATATTTAGAATTGTAACTTTACTGTTCATTCTGTCAAGGAACAGTAGTACACAATCCCGTTTTTCAACTTTTAATAACACCAAGATTGCATTTTAGGTCTGGTATACTTTAATCAATAGTGAGTTTTTATGACGAATCGAATTCAGGGTAGAAAATCAGATCATATACGAATTAACCTGGAAAAGGATGTCCTTTCCGGTTTTACCAATGGTTTGGAGCATTTCACACTTGAGCATTGTGCCTTGCCAGAGATCGATCTCGCGGATGTTTCGACAAAAACAGAATTTTTAAGTTTTCCATTACTTCTACCTCTATTCATTTCTTCAATGACAGGGGGTAACGAAGAGAGTATAAAGATCAATCGAAATCTGGCTCTTGCCGCAGAAGAAAAGGGAATCGCGATCGGATTAGGCTCACAACGTCCAATGCTCGAAAATCCAGAATTGGTCAACTCGTTCAAAATCAGAAATCTGGCGCCCCATGTTCCAATATTCGGTAACATTGGAGCGGTTCAATTTAATTATGGATTGACTGATGATAAATGCAAATGGTTGGTAGAAACGATTGATGCGAATGGTTTGATCCTGCATTTGAATCCGTTACAAGAAGCTCTGCAACCAGAAGGGGAAAAGAACTTTTCAGGCTTGCTTAGGAAAATTGAGAGATTGTGCAAAGTTTTTCAATTCCCTATAATTGTAAAAGAAGTAGGTTGGGGGTTATCAAAGACGACCGCACAAAAATTGATCGATGCAGGGGTATCTGCCGTTGATGTAGCTGGAGCCGGAGGGACCTCTTGGGCAAAAGTGGAAGCAAACCGCATTTCCGATGAACAGATGCAAAAAATTGCATTTGATTTTTCCAATTGGGGAATACCGACTGCAAATTGCATCAGAGAGATTCGTTCGATCGATAAGAAGATCCCATTGATCGCTTCAGGCGGGATTCACAATGGAATCGAAACAGCGAAGTGTATCGCCCTGGGAGCAAATCTTTGCGGCATGGCAGGTGGATTATTGAGAGCAGGAGCAAATTCATCTCAAAAAGTGATCGATGAGATCGAATATGTTGAAAAAGAACTGCGCATAGCCATGTTTGCATCAGGAATAAATGATATTACCAGTCTCCAAAATAGCAGGCTCGTCGATGTTACAACACGGTAATGTTTTGACTCCAAATATTAAACATATGCTAGAAGAATTCGAAAAGCAAGCAAGAAAAGCGGTGGATGAAACTTGCGCAGGTCAATATAGTGGCTTGGGTGATATATTTAAATACCAAATGGGGTGGACGGGACAATCAGGCAAAAGCGGTAAACGTATTCGGCCCATGATGCTACTTCTTACCGTTGCAGGCTACAACGAAAAATGGGATAGAGCAATCCCCGCTGCCATTGCACTGGAGTTGATACACAATTACTCTTTGATCCATGATGACATCGAAGACAACAGCCAAATGAGACGGGGCGTTGAAACCGTGTGGGTGAAATGGGGACAACCGCAGGGAATCAACAGCGGTGACTCCATGCTTAACCTGGCATTTTCAGTGCTATGGAAATTGGAGAATAATTATTCTCCTCAAACCGTTATAGAAACAACGAAGACATTGCAGCGATATTCAATGGATTTGACGAAAGGTCAGTATCTGGATATTGACTTTGAATCCAGAAGCAACGTCACGATAAAAAATTATATAGACATGGTAGAGGGAAAGACCTGTTCATTATTTAAGGCAGCTCTTGAAATTGGCGGAATCCTGGGTGAATCAAGTGCGCAAGATCGAATGAAACTGCAAAAAATCGGCAGTTTGCTTGGGCAGGCTTACCAGATCCAGGATGATTGGCTCGGGATTTGGGGAGACGTATCAGTTACCGGAAAATCCAATCAAAGCGATCTTCTGGAACGGAAAAAAACCTATCCAGTGATTTTAGGATTGCAGAAGAATCACCAGTTTTTGAAACTCTGGGATCAAGCAGGAAACAATGACCAGCTTCCAATACTCGAAATGGCCAAAACCCTTGAGGCAGAAGGAATCAAGCAAGCGACAGAGAGCGAATTCAACCGGGTTTATGAAGAGGCTTTCTCGCTTTTGAAGTTGCTGGGGAAAAAGTACAAAGAATTTGAAGGATTGAGCGATTTTATAAGATTGTTATTGAAACGGCAATTCTAGAATGTAAGGTTGCAAAATCGAAAAGCAGATGTTGTTTTGATATGGTTTTCTGCGATTTCCTGGAGAGTTCGACGCGTCTCTGGATCAATGAGTTCGGGAATTATTTCTGACAGGGGAAAAATCAGGTGGTCCATAGTAAAGATAAGTGGATCTTGAATTTCATTGTTGAACAGCAGAATATCAAGATCGATGGGACGCGGTGAATTCTTATCTGTTGTACGAACCCGACCGAGCTTCTCTTCGATCTGACAAAGGATTTCTTCTTTAAGATCATGAGCTGTAAGCTCAGTTTGGAGAGATACAGCAGCGTTTAGAAAGGGAGGACTGATTGCGCCAATCGCGTCTGTATGCCAGAGGGATGAAATATTTACTAATCTGACCTGAGCGGTTAGTAATCTAAGCGCTTGGGGAATATTAATTTGCGGTTCTATGTTCGAACCGATTCCAATATATGTCAGGTTCATCAGGGTTTTGATCTTTCGATTTCCACGCCGACCGATTTAGAGAATCTGACCGCTCCTGGTTTTTCAACACGTACCTGCACCTTTTCAACATGAGGTTCTCCAAGGACCAGGTCGGCAATATCAGTGGCAAGCGCTTCGACAGTGTATCGCTGCACCTTTTCGACATGCGCCAGTACTTTCTTTGCGACAGTGCGATAATTCACGCTATCATCGACATTATCAGTCTCACCAGCTTTATGGATGTCGGTGTAGATTACGATATTCACAAGGATATCCTGGGGCTGTTCACGTTCTCTTTCACTGATGCCAATTACTCCCCGAATTAATAGATCATTTACAAAAATACGATCCATGTTCGCTCCGATTTTATATAATATGTCGACCACCATCCACATGAATGATCTCGCCATTCACATAAGACGGTCCTTGCAATAAGAATAAAAATACTTCTTCGAATTCATGAATATTCGCCCAGCGTTTAAGAGGAACCTGAGCGAGAATATTATCGTTTCGTGGCTCATTCGAGGGGGGTAGGATAGCACCAAGTGCCATGGCATTGACTGAAATGTCTGGCGCGGCTGCAATAGCAGTCGCCTGGGTCATTGAAGCGAGAGCCGCTTTACTGATTGTATAGGCAAAGTGATCTCTACCAGGTCGGATGGCACGCCAATCCAGCATATTAATGATTCTTCCGGATTCTCCCTGTACATGTTTTTGGATAAAAGCCTGACTAAGAATGTATGGAGCGGTTAAATTCACTGACATACAGGCCTGCCAGGTGAAAAGGTCTGTATCAAGCATACCACCCGAAGGAAAAATCGAGGCATTATTTACTAATGCAAAAATGGGTCCATAAGAAAAGACCTCTTCTACCAGGCGAAGGACATCATCTGTCTTACTAAGATCGGCTTGATGTATCCAACATTGCCTTCCCAGTGCCTGGATTTCCCGGGAGGTTTCCAGGGCTTCTTCGGGAGAATGTCCGTGGTGAAGAATCACATTGGCACCAGCGCGAGCGGCAGCCAGTGCCATGATTTTTCCAAGCCGGTAAGCAGAACCGGTGATGAGTATCTTTTTGTCTGATAAATCTTCCATAAGTACATTATAGTAAGAATCGCGCATTTTCGCATGGTTTGTATTATGAATATATTGACAAAGTTAGTCCAAAATGCTATATTTATTAAACCCACCCCCTATGGGGAGGGATAAAGGATGATTGAGATGAAGAATCAAGACGCATTGGCAAGATTGAAAACGATCGAGGGGCACATTCGGGGCATTGAAAAAATGATCGAAAATGAAGAATATTGCATCGATGTCATTCGGCAGATCCAGGCTGTGCAATCAGCATTGAACAAGGTGAGTATCACCGTCTTGGATGGACATCTCAATTCCTGTTTAGTCACCGCGATTCGTGGAGATGATGTTAAGGAAAGGGAACGAGTATTGAATGAAATTGCTGAAATCTATGAAACAGCGACCAAAGTCTAAAGGAGAAAAATGAAAACAGTAACCTATAACGTACCTAATATTAGTTGTATGCATTGCGTCCACACGATCAAAACCGAATTGTCCGATGTGAAGGGTGTATCTTCTGTAAATGCGGATGCATCAACCAAGACAGTAATTGTTGAATATGAGCCGCCGGCGAACGAAGCGGAACTAGAAAAAGTTTTGGCTGACATCAATTATCCTGTGAAGAAGTAACTGAAAATTGAGGGCATCATGGTAGAAAATAAACAGGTCATCCTTCCAATTACGGGGATGACCTGCGCCAATTGTGTGGCGACTATTGAACGAAATGTTAAAAAATTACCGGGAATCGAGTCGGCATCTGTAAACCTTGCGTCTGAGCGTGCGACGATTGCGTTTGACCCCGGTCAATTGTCCCTAGAAGAAATCGTAAATAGAATTGATAAAGCTGGATATGGAATCGCCTCTGGTGAGATGGCTCTTGAATTTAAACATCTGGGTGACAGTGCGGATGCAAAACGTTTGGAAAAAACGTTTTTAAAGGTAGAGGGCGTTCAATCGGTGCAGGTAAATTTAGCTTCTGATTCAGCCAAAGTTAAATACATACCCACTTTAGTGACACAACAGGAAATCCAAAAAGCTGTGGTGAAAGCTGGATTTGGATTACTGGAGTCCAGCAATAATGGTAAAGACATCGAAGCTGAAGCACGAGAAATTGAGATCAGGCACCAGTTGCATTTACTTGTGGTGAGTTTGATCCTGACCATTCCATTATTCGCCTTATCGATGTTGAGGGATTTCGATGTGCTGCCTCATTACATCGGACACGCCTGGTGGATGAACTGGCTTCTCCTTGTATTAGCGACACCAGTTCAGTTCTATGTGGGATGGCAGTATTACGCTGGTGCATATAAGGCGTTGCGTAATAGATCGGCCAACATGGATGTTCTGATCGCGATGGGATCTTCGGCAGCATACCTGTATTCACTACCAGTTGTATTCGGATGGTTGGATGGACATGTTTATCTGGAGACTGCAGCAGTAATTATTTCCCTGGTTCGGCTAGGGAAATATCTGGAGGCGAGAGCGAAAGGGAGCACATCTGACGCAATCAAGAAGCTGATGGCCCTTCAGGTAAAAACAGCAAGGTTGGTGCAAGATAACAAAGAAAAGGACATCCCAATAGATGAAGTAAAGAAGGGAGATATCCTGCTCATCCGCCCAGGACAAAAGATCCCTGTGGATGGTGTTGTGATCGATGGAAAGACGACGATAGATGAATCGATGTTGACCGGAGAACCTCTGGCAGTTGAAAAATCTGTAGGAGATAAAGTCACTGGTGCAACCATGAACCGGCAAGGATCGATCAAAATCGAGGCTGTGAATGTTGGCAAAGATACCGTATTAGCTCAAATTATCCGATTGGTGGAAGAAGCGCAAGGGAGCAAGGCACCGATCCAGAAATTGGCAGATCAAGTTTCTTCAGTGTTTGTGCCAGTCGTGATATTGATCTCGCTCATCACTTTTTTGGTTTGGATGTTCTTGTTGCCAGTGATCATACCTGCTTTGACCGTAAATCCATTCACCAGGGCGTTGATCACAGCCGTGGCTGTGCTTGTGGTGGCCTGTCCATGTGCGATGGGACTGGCGACTCCTACTGCGATCATGGTGGGTACGGGCATGGGAGCACAAAACGGTATCCTTTTCCGTTCGGGGGAAGCTTTGGAGCGGGCGCAGAAGATCGATACCGTCGTATTGGACAAAACCGGGACGGTTACCAACGGGCAACCTGTGGTCACCGATATTGTGGTCTACGATGAATCAATGGATGAAAATCGTTTGTTGGTGCTTGCGGCGAGTCTTGAACGGAAAAGTGAGCATCCCGTAGGAGACGCACTGGTTGCAGAAGCCGGCAACCGAGATTTGAAACTAAAGGACGCGGAGGGTTTTACAGCCATTTCTGGGCAGGGTGTGATGGGTGAGGTTGATGGCATGAGCATCGCCATTGGTAACCAGACTTTGATGCAAGGGATGGGTAAGGAAATAAGTAATTTTTCAGAGAGAGCTACCAGTCTGCAAGACCAGGGACGGACAGTGCTTTTCATCTCGATCAACAACAAGATCGTCGGTTTGGTGGCAGTGTCAGATGTGCTCAAGCCCACTTCGAAGGAGTCGATCGATGAATTAAAAATGATGGGCTATGATGTTGTGATGTTAACTGGCGACAACCCTGTCACGGCGAGAGCAATCGGCAGGCAGGTGGGGATTGAAACGGTGATCGCTGGAGTGTTACCCACAGAGAAAGCCAATGAGGTGAAGAAACTGCAGGAAAGTGGAATGCGTGTTGCGATGGTGGGAGATGGGGTGAATGACGCTCCGGCGCTCGCCCAGGCTGATTTGGGTATGGCCATTGGCACTGGTACAGACATTGCCATGGCAGCCGCACCAGTAACATTGATCAGTGGCGATCTGCGAAATATTGCCAAGGCGATCCGGTTATCAAAACGTACTGTGCGCACGATCCGGCAGAATCTATTCTGGGCGTTTTTCTATAACATTATCCTGATCCCCCTGGCGGCTTCTGGAAAGATGGATCCAATGCTCTCAGCAGCGGCAATGGCGTTCAGTAGTGTGTTTGTGGTGACAAATAGTTTGCGAATTAGGCGCGCTAAGATCTAGATACCAAGAGGTCGGCTGATAACCAACCTCTTTTTATTTCAATAATTTCCCTGCGTGGTACAATAACCAAAACCATTTGGGAAGGCACATTATGAACGATCTTGAAAGCAAAGCAATCAACACGTTACGGTTTTTATCAGTCGATGGAGTGCAACAGGCCAATTCCGGACACCCGGGTTTGCCGATGGGTACTGCCGCCATCGCCTTCACGATTTGGACGCGACATTTAAAATTCGATGCAAAAGATCCCCAGTGGCCTGACCGTGACAGGTTCATCCTCTCCGGTGGACATGGATCGATGCTTTTGTATAGTTTGTTGCATTTAAATGGATTTGGATTAACTTTGGATGATCTTAAGCAATTCCGCCAGTGGGGAAGCCTCACTCCGGGTCATCCGGAATATGGTTGGACGAAAGGTGTGGAAGCGACGACTGGACCGCTAGGCCAGGGGTTTGCAAATGGCGTCGGAATGGCAATCGCAGAAGCACATCTGGCAGCAGAATTCAATAAACCTGATCACAAAATTGTGGATCATTACACCTATGCCATTGTTACCGATGGTGACTTGATGGAAGGTGTAACTTCAGAGGCAGCTTCTTTAGCTGGTCATCTTAAGCTGGGAAAGCTGATCTATCTATACGACGACAACCGAATCAGTATCGATGGATCTACGGATATCGCATTTACCGAGGACCGAGCAAAACGATTTGAGGCTTATGGTTGGCAGGTGCTTTACGTCAAGGATGGAAACGACGTGGATGAAATCGATGCAGCCATCAAGGAAGCGAAAAAAGATGAACGTCCTTCACTGATTGTCTGCCGTACTCACATCGGTTATGGCTTGCCAACCCGCCAGGACACATCAAAAGCGCACGGCGAACCGCCCGGTGATGAAGAATTGAATGGAGCAAAAAAGAAACTAGGTTGGCCAGAATCTCCGCGTTTTTATGTACCGAAAGACGTGGCTGAACTTTTTAGAAAGAACTCGGAAGCTGGAAACGCAAAACATAACGCATGGAATGCAAATTTTCAGGCTTATGAAAAAATCTATGTGTCAGAAGCGAAAGAATTTTTGCGCCGTATGGAAGGTGTATTCCCCCAGGATTGGGAGAAGAGTTTACCGATCTTTCCAGCCGATGAGAAAGGGATGGCGACCCGTGTCGCTTCTGGTCAGGTGTTAAATGCCGCTGCTTCCATACTCCCCGAATTGATGGGCGGCTCCGCTGATCTGACTCCTTCAAATAATACCTGGATCAAAGAAACAACAGCGTTCCAACCCGGAAATGAAATCGGACGATATCTGCATTTTGGAGTCCGCGAGCATGGGATGGGATCGATCGTGAACGGTCTGGCCTATCACAAGGGTGTCATTCCTTTTGGTGCTACTTTCCTGGTTTTCACTGACTACATGCGCGGTGCCATTCGTGTGGGTGCATTATCTCACGTCCCTTCGATCTGGATAATGACTCATGACAGCATCGGCCTTGGCGAAGATGGACCAACTCATCAACCGGTGGAGCACCTTGCTGCTTTGCGGGCAATTCCAAATTTGGTGGTTTTGCGCCCTGCCGACGCCAACGAAACCTGCGAAGCCTGGAAGGTGGCTATCGAACGTCGTAACGGTCCAACAGTGCTCGCCCTAACGAGGCAAGCTGTCCCAACCATGGATCAGAGTGCCGTCAATTCCTGTGCAGGACTGCGCAATGGGGCCTACGTTCTAGCTGACCTTGGTGATAAAAATCTTGAGATAATCCTGATGGCATCAGGGTCGGAAGTGGCATTGGTTCTGGAAGCAGGGAAAAAACTGGCTACTGAAGGTCATGGAGTCAGAATCGTGAGCTTCCCATCGTGGGAATTGTTCAAACAGTCCAGTCCGGAATACCGCGAAAGCGTTCTCCCCACAAATATGAAACGCAGATTAGCGGTTGAAATGGGCGTTGCTCAGGGTTGGGAACGCTGGGTGGGAGACGGTGGTGAAGTCCTCTGTATGGAAGGTTATGGTGCTTCCGCTCCGGCGAAAATTCTTTTTGAAAAATTTGGTTTCACCGTCGATTCTGTGTTGCAAAAGGCACATAAGCTGCTTGAGAAATGAGAAATAGAAAATGAAAATTGCTGTTGCTTGTGATCATGCAGGGTTCCCGTTAAAGGATGAAGTCATATCAACAATCGAACAGTCAGGGAATGAAGTGGTGGACTTGGGGGCTTATAGTCTGGAGCCGGTAGATTACCCTGATTATGCCGAGAAAGCCGGTAGAGCGATTTTACAGGGGCAGGCTGATCGCGCGGTAGTGATCTGCGGATCTGGAGTTGGAGCTTCGATTGCTGCAAATAAAATGCATGGTATCTACGCATGCGTCTGTCATGATACTTATTCGGCTCACCAAGGAGTCGAGCATGACAATATGAACGTTCTTTGCCTGGGGGGGAGGATCATTGGGGGCGAATTGGCAAAGGAGATTGTAAAAGCATATTTAAATGCAAATTTCAGTGGTGAAACTCGTCATTTACGACGGGTTGCAAAGATCCATGAATTAGAAGATACTGGTTCAATCCAGACTAAAAACGGTAAATAGAGTTACAAGAAAATAACGGGATGTAAATGCCATGAACAAAACAGAAAAACTCCGCAGTTACGGACAATCCATCTGGTACGACAATATTCAGCGCAGGCTGTTGAAGAACGGTGAGTTAAGAGGAATGATTGATCGGCATGAGATTTTCGGCGTGACCAGCAATCCTTCAATTTTTCAAAACGCAATCGCAAAATCTACTGATTATGATGCAGATCTCAAATCCATGGTATGGTCAGGATGGACAGCCGATCAGATCTTTTGGGAGCTTGCAATCGAAGATATTCGACGCGCAGCGGATTTGTTCCGGGGTCTGTACGAAGAAACCAACGGTGGAGATGGTTACGTAAGTCTTGAGGTGAACCCTCTTCTTGCCAAGGATTCAATGAAAACTTACGAAGAAGCCTTGCAGTTGTGGCAACGTGTCGACCGTGAGAATTTAATGATCAAAATCCCGGCAACCAAAGAAGGAATCCCGGCAGTGAGAAAATCGATCGCAGCCGGCTTGAATGTGAATGTCACCCTCATTTTTTCAATTGATCGTTATCAAGAAGTGATTAATGCCTATCTATCTGGTCTGGAAGATCGTCTGGCACAGGGAAAACAAATTGACAATATTGCCTCAGTAGCCTCTTTCTTTGTATCTCGTGTCGATACTAAAGTGGACAAATTACTTGAACAGAAAATCGCTGCCGGGATAAATGACGCAAAAGCGCTGCAGGGAAAAGCCGCAATCGCTAATGTCAAGATGGCGTATGAGGTGTTCAAAAAGAGCTTCACCTCTGAGCGATGGCAAAAATTATCTGAGCAAGGCGCGAGATTACAGCGCCCATTATGGGCATCTACAAGCACTAAAAACCCAGATTATCGCGATGTGATTTACGTGGAAGAACTGATCGGGGCTGATACAGTCAACACGGTTCCTCCTCAGACTTTAACTGCTTTTCTCGATCATGGGAATATCAACGAAACCATTGAACAAGGTCTAAACGAAGCAAAAGACCAAATTCAGATGCTTGAAGCACTCGGAATTTCGATGGGTGCCATAACTGCTGAATTGGAAACAGAAGGTGTGGATGCATTTATTACTGCATTCATGGGCTTATTGGATTCCATTAAAGAAAAAGTTGACAAAATCACCCTCGAATTAGGTCCGATCAAGGATGATGTCAAGAATACGGTGGAATTACTTCATAATCAAAATGCCGTCAAACGACTATACGATGTGGATGCCACTCTTTGGACTACCGATCTGACGGGCCAAGCCGAGATCAAGAAACGCTGCAATTGGCTGAACGCGCCCTGGAAAAAATGCGACGTAGAGGGTTGTTACACTGAATTGCAGAATTATTGCAAAGAAAAAGGATTCACTGATGCAGTTTTGTTGGGAATGGGTGGTTCATCACTAGCTCCTGAAGTAATGCGACAGATCAATGGGGTAACGAAAACAGATAAATTCAATGGTCTTGACCTCGTGATCCTGGATTCCACCGATCCCGGTCAGGTAAAGGAAGTAAGGCAGAAAATCGAGATCGGAAAAACACTTTTCATCGTCTCCAGTAAATCAGGTGGAACAGCCGAGGTAAATGCCTATCTTGATTATTTCTGGAAAGAGACGGTAAATGGTGTTGGAAAGAAAGCTGGCGATCATTTCATCGCCATCACCGATCCCGGCACAAATCTTGAGGTAAATGCCAAAGAAAAAGGTTTCTGGCGTATATACCCCGGGGATCCAATGGTAGGCGGCCGGAATTCCGCACTCACCGCGTTTGGCCTTGTTCCGGCAGCTTTGATCGGGATGGACGTGGAAAAATTGCTACGAAATGCAGAATCGATAGCTGAGAAGTGTCTTCCGGAAGTTCCCACCGGCGCCAACCCCGGTGCTGTCTTAGGTGCCATTCTTGGCGCGGCTTGGAAGCAAGGACGGGATAAACTGACGATTGTGACCGACGCTGAATGGGAGTCATTTGGCTCATGGTTGGAACAACTTATCGCTGAAAGTAGCGGCAAACAAGGGAAGGGCATCATCCCTGTTGCAAATGAACCAGCACTTGAAGCCTCAAGATATCAAAAAGATCGAATTTTCGTGTATCTAAACTCGACGAACTCAAAATCTATTTTTATTGAGAATATTCGAAAGGCCGGTCACCCTGCCATTGAAATTCTGGTGCGTGATTCGTATGATCTTGGTGGCCAATTCTACCTCTGGGAAGTAGCAACCGCCATTGCGTGCTCGATCATGGGTGTTAATTCATTTGATCAGCCAGATGTACAGGACAATAAAACCCGAACAGTCAGTAAAATCAACGACTTTCGTAAAAACGGTAAATTCCAGGAAGACTTGCCAGCCCTGGATTTGCCTTACGCTAAAATCTATGTGGACGCTAAATTAATTGATCTTAAGAATCCTTCGTTGCATGATCTTCTAATTGATTATCTCAAGAAGGTGATCAAGCCAGGTGATTATGTGGCAATTAACGCATATATGCCTCGTAATCAAAAGAATATCGAGGAATTGACGCGACTTAGAGAAAGTATTTTGAGTGAAGTGTCTGTTGCTACAACTCTTGGGTTTGGGCCGCGTTTCCTTCATTCCACTGGGCAACTACATAAAGGTGGTCCGGACAGTGGAGTTTTCATACAAATAACAGCGGATGTGGCTGAAGACATCGAAATCCCGAATGAGGGTATGACCTTTGGTGTTCTAGAGAAAGCTCAATATCTGGGTGATTTTGAAGCGTTACAAGCCCGAAATCGTAGGCTGATTCGCATCCACATGAATCAACCCGATCATCAGAGATTGATAAAGTAGCATTATGACTGATTCCAGATTGGATGAGTTCGAACAATATCGCGCCAGGATGAATGAGCGAATCTTACAGATCGATAACATGGGGATTAAACGCTTTTTCAACCTGGACACATCAGCTTATCAGGATGGCGCCCTCGATCCCAAAACAAAAGAGTTGCTCGGTTTGGTAGCTTCAATGGTTCTGAGATGTAACGATTGCATTGATTATCACATTCTACAATGCGTCAAGGCAGGATGGACGGACGAACAACTATACGACTCATTCAACGTGGCACTGGTTGTGGGAGGAAGTATCGTCATTCCTCACCTAAGACACGCAGTCGAATCACTTGATATTGCCAGAAAAAAGTTCCAGGGTTGACCTGGAACTTTTTTAAGCAGATTTCTTCTTGCGGCAGATTTTTGACCCAAGCCAAACAGCGGCAAATACAGTCCATGGATGCGATAATGCCCAAAGAAACCACTGGCCAGTCTTTCTTTTCAAATCGATTTTCAGAACTTCATTATTGGAAGGAAGAGAAGATGGTTGATTCCAATCCATATCAATTAACGGGTCAAGAAAACCCTGTCGAACACATCCTTCGAGACTAAAAATATAGATGTTGTTTGAAAATTGTTTTGCGATCAACAAATCGCGCTTTAAGTCTTGCCAGGTCATCGAGCGGAGTGGATTACCATCCTCGAGTTCGACGCCGCCGCCTGTGCTACCCAAACCGATGCCTTGCGCCTGGCGGGCGTAACTTGTAAGGATGGCGTCTCCGTTCTTTGAAAAAAATGACGTGTAAAGCATCAACACCTCACGATCCACATTCAATGGTGGTGTTCCCAGTAGACACGAAATGATTTCGGATGATGCTTTTCGTTCTTCAATTACGAATGGAAAATTGTATGTCTCAACTGGATAACCATCAAGCTTGATAATTTCCATAAGAGACTGAAGCTCCGTAATTGCTTTGTGGTAATAAGATTTATGGAACGCTCTTGATATCAGATCAGGTAGATGATGTTTCCAGGCTGGCCCGGGAAGAGCGATACGGTCATATCGCGGTTCAAGATCGATACCGATACCTGCCCATTGTATTTGATACTGTGAAGTCCAATCCTTTAGGCGCCTATAGGCGTGTGCTGTTGCACTGATCGTGTCAAGACTCGTCCAATATCCTTCCTCCTTGGGTAATAATAGCCAGGCTGTCACGGGAACTCCGACGTTAGTCAGGTGTTTGACAATTTCAGCTCTTGCAGGAGACAGGTCATGAATTCCCATACTGAGGTTGGCATTCAATTTCCTTAGTTTTATGATCAGTGCTGAATCCTTGAAAAGGCTGATCAAATTCTTTTCATCGAGTTCGCAGAAGAAGGTGAGGTCAGGTTGAGAGTTCATGAAATCATCTGTGCCAACGCGACACAACCCAGAACACCAGCGCGATCTCCTAAACCGGGCAATTGAATATATCGATCGATATGTTTTATGATCTCATCGCTCTGAATATACCCATTTAACGTTTCAATTACTTTCTTTCGAACAAGATCGATTAATCCGGGTACCTTCATCACGCCACCTCCAAGGATGATCCTTTTTGGAGAAATGGTTAGCACGAGATTCGCAAGACAATACGCAAGATACCTTGCTTCTATTTCCCAGGCGGGATGATCCAGAGGAAGTGACTCAGCGGGGGTACCCCAGCGCGATTTGATTGCCGGACCATTAGCCAACCCCTCGAGGCAATCTCCGTGTGATGGACAATTTCCAGGGAATGGATCTACCTTCATATCGTGAGGAACGAAAATATGACCAATTTCGGGATGTAACAAGCCATGTACCGGTTTGCAATCGACGATTACGCCGCCTCCAATACCTGTTCCGATCGTAAGATAGACAAAGTTGTCGCAGCCAACTGCCGCACCCCATTTACCTTCACCAAGCGCAGCCGCAGTCACATCAGTATCGAAGGCAGCAGGGATGGCTAGTGCTTTTTGAAGGAATCCGAGGATATCAGCATTTCGCCAAACCAATTTGGGTGTTGCAGTGATTCTGCCGTAATTTGGAGAAGATAAATTTAGATCAATTGGTCCAAAGGAACCAAGACCAAGCGATTTATATTGGATACTATGTTTTGTTTGTATTTGCTTGAAAAACTCCACAACCTCGGGTAAGGTTTCATCTGGGGTTGTAGTTTCGATTCTTTTTTCTTCGAGAATATTTTTTGGATCGTTCGCAACGATGCAATTAAATTTTGTTCCACCTGCTTCCACTCCACAAAACCATTCCATGATAAAAACCTTTTTAAGTGAGATTGGTGTTAATCATAGCATATCAAATGGGATTAATTAGAGTATCAAGTATAATTTGTTTATCTTTGCACCAAAACCTATCTGGGCGGGCTCATTTTGTGATTTCATTTTATTCACTCATAGGGTGAGTTGCGTCCAAAATCATTATTTGAGGGAACTATGGATCTTTTTGAGAAGTGCCGGAACTATACAGATGCAAGGGAAGCCATACAAAGGGGGGTGTACCCATATTTCATTCCTTTGAATGAAAATGAGGGTACAGAGGTCGTATTCCAGGGAAAGAGATTGATCATGTGCGGCTCGAATAACTACCTGGGATTAACGACACATCCTAAAGTTCGAGAGGCGGCCATTGAAGCGATCAAGAGATATGGAACTAGCTGCACCGGATCGCGGTTTCTAAATGGTACGCTTGCAATGCATGAACAGCTCGAGCACGAATTGGCGGAATGGGTAGGGATGGAGTCAACACTCGTTTTTTCGACTGGAATGCAGACCAACCTGGGAACCGTAAGTGCATTAATCGGGCGGGACGACGTGGTTGTACTGGATAAAGAGGATCATGCGAGTATTGTGGATGGTGCCAGACTTGGCTATGGCAAAATTGAACGTTATCGCCACAATGATCTGGAACACCTTGAAAAGGTCCTGCGATCCATCCCGAATACTGCAGGATCTTTGCTGGTGGTGGATGGTCTTTTCAGCATGGAGGGCGATCTTGCTCCCATCCCTGAGCTGGCAAAACTAGCAAAAAAATTTGGCACACGTTTTATGGTAGATGATGCGCATGGCATGGGTGTAATGGGCGGTGGTCATGGAACAGTAGCCCATTTCAACGCGACAAAAGACGTCGATCTGATCATGTCCACTTTTAGCAAATCATTTGCATCTTTGGGCGGTTTTATCGCGGGTGATGAAAACACGATCGACTACATCAAGCATAATGCTCGAGCTTTGATCTTCAGCGCCAGTATCCCCCCAGCTAACGCCGCGGCTGCTTTGGCTGCTCTTCAGGTGATGAGAGAAGAACCAGAACGTAGTCAGCGAGTTTGCGAAATCGCAACAAAAATGCGCAAAGGGTTCAAACAGCTTGGCTTCGACATCGGTAAATCTGAAACCCCTGTCATTCCAATTATCATTGGAGATGATGAAAAAACCTTTCATTTCTGGAAGTTACTCTTCGATAATGGAGTGTTCGTCAATCCAGTCATCAGTCCGGCAGTCAGTGCCGGTCACCAATTGCTGAGAACCAGTTACATGGCAACGCACACAGATGAACAGATGAATCGTGTGCTCGATACATTCGCAAAAGTCGGTAAGGAAGTCGGCGTAATTTAGTTTGTTGAAGAAAATGAGAAGCGCGAGTCTGTGTTACGACTCGCGCTTTTTGTTACTTCGTCATGAACAGGATACCGATACATGCCGGTCCGCAATGGCTCGATATTGTCGCTCCGGCATGAGTGATGCATATCTCATTAATTGATGCTAATTTGAGCAATTCCTCTTTAAGATACAGAGCATCCTCATCCGAGTTGGGATGGGTAATGAACACGCGGTCGGTATCAATATTGGGAATTTTGCTCTTAAAATCTATCAGCATGGAATCAAGGGCTTTTTTTCTGGATCCACTGATCTTCTCTTTGACGTTCATTGTGCCATCATGCCGGACTTCGATCACCGGGCGAATCTTAAGCAGACTGCCCATCAGATGTTCCATGGAGGTACATCGTCCGCCCATATATAGATAGTCCAGGGTATCAATCACGAAGGAAGTATTTACTTTGGGCACGAGTGCCAAAATATTTTTTTCAATCTCGTCAATGGATTTCCCAGCATCACGAAGCTCGGCAGCTTTGAGAACGAGAAGACCTATACCGGTGGACAAGTTAAGTGAATCAATGATACGGATATCCTTATCGGGTAGATTCTTGGCTGCTATCTGAGCATTTTGATTGCTGGCAGAGAGCTTCGAACTGATACCGATATAGATCAAAGAATCGTAAGGTTTGAAAGCTTCAATAAAGGCTGCTTGCGAGGGAGCCGATGTTGTTGGTAATTTTCCCTGCATTTTTACCTTTTCAAAAAGTTCAGGAGCGGTGATATCAACTCCATCGTTGTAGGTGTTTTCACCAATAATGACACCCAAAGGAACTATATGAATATTGAACCTTCTTATTAATTCAGGTGAAAGGTCAGCGCAACTATCGGTAAAGATTTCCATAAAGTCATCCTTGAATAAAGAATTCAGTTAAAACCACTTTTGCTTCTTGAAGAAATAGATCATTCCTAATGAGATCAATAAACAGAGAAGGCAGACTAACCAGAACCCTAGTGGAGAAGAGAGACCTGGAATATGTATGAAATTCATGCCGAATAAACCGGTGATGAATGCGAGAGG
This sequence comes from Anaerolineaceae bacterium, assembly GCA_034430175.1. Lineage (GTDB taxonomy): Bacteria > Chloroflexota > Anaerolineae > Anaerolineales > Anaerolineaceae > UBA6107. Next base: position 124,812 of record DAOUFI010000026.1, read on the forward strand.
AAGAAAAATAGTAGATACAATCGTCAAAGCTTTCATTACTTCATTCAAACGTAATGAGGTTGAATTAAGGTAAATATCCATTGCGCCTGATACGATATCCCGGATGGTCTCAGCAAGATCAAGGATCCATACCAGATGGTCATAAATGTCTCGGAAATAGATGCGATTGCCAGAATCGATCTGTGGATACTGATCGCGTGCCAGACGATTGATTACTTCACGAAGGGGTGTGATGATTCGGCGCAATGAAACAATACTATGTTTTATAGAAAGCAATCGTTCAAGAACCTGAGGATTGGGCTTCTGTAGTACCGTATCCTCGAGGACTTCGATTTCATTTTCCATGTTATCGGTGACTGGCATAAACTCGTCGACCAGGGAATCTAACAAGGCGTGACAGAGAAAATCGCATCCGCGGTTGTAGACGCGATGATCTCGTTGGAGCCGTTTCCAAACACGCTCCACGGGAGCCATGGTTGGTGCGGTAAAACACGAGACAAGGTAATTGGAACCGAGAAAGATATCTAGCTCCGAGGAATCAAGATCGAATTCACCCTTAGACACTTTCAAAGCATTGGCTATGATAAAAAGATATTGATCGTAATCATCCACTTTGGCGATTTGATATCCATCGCTTAAACAGTCTTCAATTGCCAAAGGATGGAATTGCATTGTTTCCCCCAACACAAGATTAATCTCTGCTGCTGTCGCGGATTCCAGGCTGATCCAAACAATGTTAGTTGCATCGTTGATGGCTTCTCTGGCTTCCACAAGTGAAATTTCAGCGAAGTTGTTGGCTGACTTGAACATTTTTACACAGCGGATCATGGCATTATTTTAATACAAATCCGAATCATGATGGTATTCTAGATACAATTGAGTTGTGAAAAAAACCAGGAGAAAACAATGAGAGACATAAATACAAACGAGCTTATTTCGCTTTTGAGGGAATCATTTATCAGAGAGAAAGCGGCGAATGTGGATACATGCATCCAGGCCAACTTAGAAGGAAGCGGGGGAGGAAAGTGGTTCATGAAAATTCAAAATCAAATATTGGATATTCAAGAGGGTGAAACTGATGAGGCTCAGGCGAAGGTAAAAATGAATGTGAATGATTTCGTAGATTTGATGTCCGGCAATCTTGATCCGTTTAGAGCATTTCTAACCGGCAAAGTAAAAATCATTGGTGATCAATCCGCGGTAATAAGGCTCTCTTCTCTGTTCCGTTTGAGTAGCGCGGACTTGAAAAAACTAGTTGAATGAAATTTTGAAAGAGTGCAGTTAAAATAATCCCCAATCCTCGCCGATGCCTTCTTCCATCATCGAGAAGTCCCATACCTCCATGCGGAGATCGATATTAACCGGGCGCTCCAACATTTCTTCGGATTTCTTGCGGATGGATTCAAGCATGGAAGGGCCGTAAGGGCAGAATGGTGTGGTCAACAATACACTTACAATCGCACCATCTTCATCAATTTTTACATTACGTATCAACCCGAGCTGAATCACGTTTAATCCAAGTTCAGGATCGCTGATATCGCATAATCCTTTGCGTAGTTTATTGCAGAGTTCAGGATAGTCGTTTTCAGATTCCCATACAGGCCGATTAGTACCCGGTTTACCGGTAGGAAGCATTTATCCCTCCAATGCTTTCTGCTTTGAAATTAAATAGGAACAATGATGATCCCCGTCCAGCACACATTGGATTTTCTCGATGGGAATAGATAAAATGGAGGAAATGAGGGTCTGATCCATGGTACAAACCTCAGGATGCGATTGACCGATGTGGTAAAAAGGGCAAGCAATTTCGTTAATACGATAATCGTCACCGGTTTTTTCCCACTCGATGGAAAAACCCTGTTCCTCAAGTATATTCTTGAGGAAATCAAGTTTCTTTTCAAACGACATACGTTTGGTTTGGTCGGCTTTTTCGGCAGCTAATTGTTTTGCCATCTGGGGGAAGATTTCGTTGAATTGAGGTTCTGGAAGCGCCTGTTTGAGTTGGGTAAGCAGGCGATCTGTTAGCTGTAAATATCGAGATGGAAATTTTTCCTGACCTTGTTCTGTAAGTGAATAGACCAAACGTGGACGTCCTACGCCATGGCGTTCTTCCTCAGCTTTTACCAGGCCATCCAATTGCAGGCTAGTCAGGTGATGGCGAACTGAAATCGGATTGATTTGAACTGCTTCTGCCAGATCATTGATCGTTGCCATTGGGTGGTTCAGAAGCGTCTGTAATATTTTTTCACGAGTGCTTTTCATGTCAACCTCGGTTCCTTCTTAAGAGCCATAATACCATAAGTGGATAATAATAGTCAATAATTATATATTAATCCAAAATATTATGAGTAGATTATTAGAATAATATAGATAAATATGGTAATTATTGACCTTGAAGTGACGGCGTGTTATAATGACCGCGTGGTTTAATAAATAAGATATATTATATATAAATTACAAAAAGCCTGGAGCTTGATATAATGTCTGAATTAAAAATCAAAGACCTTCACGTCAATATCGGTGAAAAACCCATTTTGAATGGCGTGGATCTTAAAGTCCCGCAGGGGGAAGTTCACGCAATTATGGGCCCAAACGGTACTGGGAAATCTACGCTGGCCAACACCTTGATGGGGCATCCTGCCTATACTGTGACCAAAGGTGAAGTCCTTTTCAAAGGAAAGAATGTCCTAGACTTGAGGACTGATGAACGCTCCAGGTTAGGCCTTTTCCTGGCTTTCCAATATCCTATATCGATCCCAGGAGTGACAGTCGCGAACTTCTTGCGAACCGCTGTAAATTCTCGCCGAAAAGCTGAGAATCCTGAAGACAAAGGAATCGCCATTCCTGAATTTCGTAAAATCCTGAAGGAAAAAATGGAAATGCTCAAGATCGACAGCTCTTTCGCGGGTCGTTATTTGAACGAGGGTTTTTCCGGCGGTGAAAAGAAGCGTGCGGAAGTTCTACAGATGGCAATTCTTCAACCTGAAATCGCAATTCTGGATGAAACCGATTCCGGGTTGGATATTGACGCTTTGAAGATTGTATCGGAGGGTGTCAACATACTCAAGGATCAGCTCAACCTGGGAGTTCTGGTGATCACTCACTACCAACGTATGCTTAACTACATCAAACCCGATGTTGTGCACGTAATGATGGGGGGACGGGTAGTTGAATCAGGTGGACCGGAATTAGCGCTTTCATTGGAAGAGCACGGCTATGACTGGGTTCGCGAAAAAGTAGAAAACGGTTCCACGCAATTCTGAACCTTTCAACAAGCGAAAGGTATTTATTATGGGTACATCACAAGCTAATAGTTTCTTAAACAGCATCGACGAGTACCAGTACGGATTTAGTGATCCCGAGACTTATGTTTTTAAATCACACAAAGGTCTCGATGAGGAAGTTGTCAAGCAAATCTCGCTGATGAAACAAGAACCGCAATGGATGCTTGATTTTCGACTTAAAGCTTTGACTCATTTCAAAATTCGACCGATGCCGAATTGGGGAGCGGATCTGAAAGCATTGAACCTGGATGATATTTATTATTACGTCAGACCTTCCGATGAAACAAGGAAAAGCTGGGATGAGGTTCCAGAAACAATCAAGAAAACTTTCGATCGCTTGGGTGTTCCCGAGGCAGAACGAAAATTTCTGGCTGGCGTTGGCGCTCAGTACGAGTCAGAGATGGTGTATCACAGTATACAGGAACACCTGGCAAAACAGGGTGTCATCTTCCTGAGCATCGAAGACGGATTGAAGCAGCATCCGGACCTCTTCAAGCAATACTTCGGTACAGTGGTACCGATAGAAGACAACAAATTTGCAGCATTAAACTCCGCTGTCTGGTCTGGTGGTTCGTTTGTTTACGTGCCTAAAGGTGTTAAGGTGGAATTGCCGTTACAGGCCTATTTCCGTCTCAATGTGGCGAATATTGGCCAGTTTGAACGATCGTTGATCATTGTTGATGAAGGTGCCCAGGTACACTACGTGGAAGGTTGTACGGCACCGCAATATTCAACAAACTCACTACATTCTGGTGTGATTGAGATCATTGTAAAGAAAGGCGCACGTATGCGCTACACGACTATTCAGAATTGGTCGACCAACGTATTTAACCTGGTCACGCAACGTTCGATGGTCGAGGAAAATGGCACAATGGAGTGGGTAGATTGCAACCTTGGCTCTCATGTCACCATGAAGTATCCCTCTTGTTACTTGATGGGACCTGGTGCCCATGGTGAGATCCTCTCAGTGGCTTTTGCTGGTCAAAATCAGGTTCAGGATGCCGGTGGTAAGATGATCCACTTCGCTCCGAATACCAGCTCAAAGATAACATCAAAATCAATTTCTAAGAACGGTGGTCGATCATCCTACCGTGGACTGCTTAAAGTTTATAAAGGCGCCTCCAACGTTAAGTCGAATGTGGTTTGCGACGCGCTTTTGCTTGACCCCCAATCCCGTTCAGATACTTATCCGACGATCGAGATCGATGAAGAAGACGTAACAATCGGGCACGAAGCCACTGTTTCTAAGGTTGGAGAAGAGCAGTTGTTTTACTTGATGAGCCGGGGTCTTTCGGAAGAGGAAGCGACCACGATGGTGGTTTCTGGATTTATCGAACCGTTGGTCAAGGAACTTCCCATGGAATACGCTGTGGAAATGAACCGCCTGATTCAGTTGCAGATGGAGGGATCGGTCGGTTGACCAGATGGATAAAATCATTATGACTGATACACCTGTTATCATTAAGAAACCCCACCCGTCCTCAAGCGCATCAGTTGAGCGAAAAGTAAGCTTCGCACCTGACTTGAAAAAAGTATCTTCAAAAGTCATGAACTTTCGCGAGCAAGCCTGGAATGCGTTTAATGGGTTGCCATTTCCAACCAACAAAGATGAGGCTTGGCGGCGAACCGAAATCAGCAAATTACCTTTGGAATCTTTACGAGTTGCTGAAAATACCTCTGCAGAGAAACTGAATATTCCACAAGACCTGCTTGAACCCCTGGCAGACGGTGCACATGGTGGACAGATCGTAATTGAAGATGGCCGCGTGAAACTCCATCTCGATCAGGAATGGAAAAAGAAAGGCGTGATCTTTACCGATTGGCAAACTGCCTGGAAAGACCACGCGGATGTGATCAGCAAAATCTCAGGCAATTTGTTACGCCCGGATGAGGATAAGTTTGCTGCACTCTCGTATGCAATGGTTGAGAATGGCGCTTTTCTATATGTGCCACGTGGAGTGAAAGTGACCAGCCCGTTACACAGTTTGATCTGGGTATCGGGTGAAGGATTAGCTCATTTCTCAAACATTACCATTCTGCTCGATGAAGGAGCGGAAGTGACTTACGTACATGAATCCGCATCGAGTAATCAGAATCACAAGGATAGCTTGCACGCAGGCGTGATGGAGATTCAAGTTGGCGAAGGAGCCACATTGCGGTTCGTGGAATTACAGTCGTGGGGTGAAAACGTATGGAATTTTACTCACGAGAGAGTAAATGTCGGCCGTGACGGAAACGTGGAATGGATCTTTGGTGCTCTTGGCAGTAAAGTAACGAAAAATTTTTCTGACCTCAATTTGGTTGGGCAGGGTGCCATGGGCAAAATGTCTGGCTTCTACTTCACGCATGGAAATCAGCATCTAGACCATGACACACAGCAAAATCATTTGGCGCCAAATACCACCAGCGACTTGTTATTCAAGGGAGCTTTAGTAGGTAAAAGCCGATCAGTTTGGCAGGGAATGATCCATGTGGCTGAAAATGCCACTAAAGCTGACGGGTATCAGGCCAACCGGAACCTCTTGCTCGATCAAAGGGCCCGAGCTGATTCGATTCCCGGATTGGAAATATTAACCGACGACGTTCGTTGCACCCATGGGGCGACGGTAGGCAAGATCGACCCCGAAGAACTGTTTTACCTGGAAAGCCGGGGTATGCCGAAAGATGATGCTGAGAGATTGATTGTTGAAGGATTTTTTGATCCCATCATGCAGCGGATTCCGTTTGAAGGTGTGCGGACACGCTTTCAAAAAGCGATCCTCCAAAAACTGGAAAGTACCAGGACTTAGCAACCTGATTGCTGGAAATATGCTAGAATAGACCGATTAAATAATTGTTGGAGTGAAGAAAATGGCACAAATTCCATTCATGAAACCACCTGCGCACGAATTTTTATATGAAGTTGGCGAATCAGTAGAAGTATTTTGCGATCATGAAAAAGGTGGTGAGCGCATCCGGGGTTGGCTGCGTGGTATTGTTGTCCAGGTGGACACTAAAATGGTCGCAGTTCAATTTCGATCAAGTGTGTATCTTACCGATGGCTGGATGGTTCCAGATCACATTTTATGGTTCCCACAAAATTCCCCGCATATTCGACAGATCCAGAAAAAAGGGATCAAACCTGAGGTTGCCAACATCGGTGAGCTTTAAAGGTAAAAAATGGTGGACAATCCAATGGGATCGTTTAGCGAAGCAAAGATTAGGGCAGATTTCCCTATACTGAATCGTGAAACAAAACCAGGTATTCCACTGGTTTATTTGGATTCAGCGGCGACATCGCAAAAGCCAAAGGCAGTGATCGATGCGATGAACGATTATTACCGGCTGCGTAACGCCAATATTCATCGTGGTGTGCATACCCTGGCAGAAGAAGCCACGGCAATGTACGAAGACGCCAGAGCAAGAATCGCAAAATTTATCGGTGCGGAAAAAGCGAGTGAATTAGTTTTTACCCGCAATACGACTGAATCGATCAATCTGGTCGCGTTCACCTGGGGTAAAAAATTCTTCAAGAAGGATGATCTTGTCATCCTTTCCGAAATGGAACATCATTCAAATCTGGTACCCTGGCAGATTCTTGCTGAAGAGACAAGCGTTCGCTTGGAATTTATCCCTGTCACAGATGATGGATTGCTTGACCTGAATGTCTATTCCGAATTATTGGATGAGAAGCCCAAGCTAATTGCTATTACCCAATTTTCCAATGTACTAGGTACGATCAACCCGATCAAGCAGATGGCTCAAATGGCACATAGAGCTGGTGCATTGATACTGGTGGATGGCGCTCAATCCGTTCCACATATGGCTGTTTCAGTAAAAGATCTGGATATAGATTTTCTGGCATTTTCAGCTCATAAAATGCTCGGTCCAACTGGGATTGGTGCATTATGGGCGAGAGAAGAACTGCTAAAAGCCATGCCACCTTTCCTTGGCGGCGGAGACATGATTAAAAAAGTATACTTGCGATCATTCACAGCAAACGATATCCCTCACAAGTTTGAAGCCGGCACCCCTTCAATAGCAGAGGCAATTGGATTCGGTGCGGCTGTTGATTACCTTTCGACCATTGGTATGGATGCTGTTGCTGATCACGAAAAACAAATCACCGCATATGCCGTGGAACAATTGAATAACATTCCCGGGTTGAAATTGCTTGGTCCAGAAGCGGAAAAACGAGGTGGGGTGACCGCCTTTGAGATGGATGGGGTTCATCCTCATGATGTGGCACAAATCCTTGATAGTGATGGGATTGCAGTTCGTGCCGGTCATCATTGTGCCATGCCTTTGCATGACCGCTATAATTTACCCGCGACCACCCGCGCAAGTTTTTACCTGTATAATTCGATTCAAGAGATTGATTTCCTTGTGGAATCGCTTTACAAGGTGAAAAAGGTATTTGGTTCCTAAAGGTATCGAATGGACGATCTTTATCGAGAAGTAATCATCGAGCGATATAAAAATCCGGCTTTTCGTGGCACATTGGAGCCGGCGGATATCTCATTTGAAGATGAAAATCCATTGTGCGGTGATCATATTCGTGTGGATTTGCGTGTTGACGAGCAAGGAATTGTCAGGGAAGCTGCCTTCAGTGGTCACGGATGTGCGATCTCACAAGCTTCTGCCGACCTGCTGCTTGAATCCATTATTGGGAAATCAGTAGATGACATCAAAAAGATGGGAAAAGATAACGTTCTGGAGTTGTTGGGAATCGAACTCGGTCCAGTCCGGCTAAAATGTGCGCTTTTACCGCTAAAAGTGGTGAAAGCGGGGGCTTATGGACTTGGTGAGGCAAGCGACGATCTGGTTGAATAACCTGGAGGATATCGAGATGAACGAAGAACAACAGGAATATCGTTATGTTCAGGTTACCGCGGCGCAAGAAATTCCGGAAGGGGAAAGAGTATTCTTTGAGATTGATGGATTACCTATCGTTCTTTTCGCTATAAGTGGAAAATTTTATGCCACTGGTGATCAATGCAGCCATGATGGTGGGCCAATTGGCGAAGGGCAGGTCGAGGGATACGAAATTATTTGTCCAAGGCATGGAGCGCGGTTTGATATCCGAACCGGAAAAGCAACTTGCATGCCAGCGGTGCGTGACATCCCTTATTACCCGATCAGGGTCGTGAATGATATGATCGAAATTGGATTACCAATCCAATAACAAATTTGTCAATCTTCTTTTTGCCGCTCGATATTTGCACCCAATTGACGTAGTTTTTCATCAACGCGTTCGTAACCACGGTCGATCTGACCGATGTTACGGATCACAGATTTACCTTTAGCAGAGAGCGCGGCCAGTACAAGCGCCATGCCAGCACGGATATCTGGGCTTTCCATTTTCTCGCCTGCCAGGGGGGTCGGACCTTGAACGATACAGCGGTGGGGATCGCAGAGCACGATTTGAGCACCCATTCCGACTAATTTATCAGTAAAGAACATCCTGGATGGATACATCCAATCATGGAACAACATGGTGCCTTTGGATTGTGTCGCCATAACAATAGCAATACTCATCAAATCAGTTGGGAATGCCGGCCAGGTATTGACGTTTATTGTGGGAATCGCACCCCCAAGATCCGATTCGATAACCAGTCTTTGTTTTGATGGGACAAGCAAGTCATTACCATTCACTTCCCAATGAATTCCCATACGACCAAGCACCAAACGGACCATATCCAGATACTCATTTCCAGCGTTCTTGATTGTGACTGAGCCGTGAGTTACCACAGCAGCACCGACGAAACTGATTACCTCAAGATAATCAGGGCCGATTGTGAATTCACCACCATGCAATTTGTCCACACCAGTGATGTGCAGTGAATTCGAGCCAATATTAGTAATCTTGGCGCCAAGGGTATTTAAGAAATGGCAGAGTTCTTGAATATGAGGTTCTGAGGCAGCGTTGCGGATGGTCGATTCACCTTTTGCCAAAACGCAGGCCATGATCGCATTTTCAGTTGCGGTAACACTGGCTTCGTCCAGCAAGATGTCGGCGCCAACCAATCTTTTCGCATTGAATTCAAAAACGCGGTCACATTTGATCTTTGCTCCCAGTTTTTGGAGGGCAAGCATATGAGTATCCACTCTGCGGCGACCAATCACATCGCCACCGGGTGGAGGAAGGATCAAATGTCCGACTCTCGCTACCATGGGACCGGCAAGCAATATGGACGCGCGAATCTTCCGGCACATATCTGGATCAAGGTCAGCGGGGCGGACTGATTTCGCTTCCACCCTCCAGGTATTCGGATTAAGCTGGTCGATTTGGACGCCAAGACTCATGATCAATTTACGCATGTTTTGCACATCTTGAATATCGGGTACATTGTGCAATATTACAGGTTCTTCAGTAAGCAGACAGGCCGCGAGAAGCGGTAAAGCTGCGTTTTTGTTGCCGGCGGGAGTCACTGTTCCAGAGAGAGGTATTCCACCTTCAATGATGAACTTTTCCATGGTATCCTCCAGTTAGCATACGTGTTTATCTTTAAGAATACTGATTGTGACTATGATAAAGTCTAAAAGGCACACTGTCAATTCTAAAATGAATTACCGAACAAATCCAGTCAAGGTATATTTTGAAGACTCAGCTTCAGAAAATGAGAATCCGATTGTTTTATTACATGGACTGGGTTCGGATCATACATCCTGGGTTTACCAATTAGACATGTTGAAGTCGAATGGTTTCCGACCGATTACGGTGGATATCCCTGGATTTGGACAATCTGTGTATCCTTATCACCGCTGGACAATCAGGAGAGTTGCGTTATTGATCACGAGATCAATTATCGATGAACTCGATGGGCAAATCTCTTTAGCTGGTTTATCCATGGGGGGAACTGTGGCGCAGGAGATCGTGCGGATTCGACCGGAAAAGATATCAAAATTGGTGCTTATCAGCACATTCGCGTGTTTGCGCCCATCATTCAGGAAAACGCTTCCATACTTATCGAAACGGTTCAGGCAGGTAGTGAATGGAGATATCCTCGATCAAGCTGTCATAGTCGCTGACAGAATCTTCCCTGGGGAGGATCAATCTTTCTTTCATGAATACTTGATCGATCAGATCAAGCATTCGAATCCGAAAATTTATCGACAGGCAATGATCGCGCTTGCAGCCTTCAATAGCGTTCCATGGATGCGTCATTGGCAGGGAGAAACTTTAGTGATCTCAGGCGATTTAGATACAACTGTGACCCTGGAGAATCAACGAAGGTTGGCGAGAATATTACCATCTGTGCGTTTTGAGATTATCCACAATGGTGGACACGCGGTTTCAATTGACCATAAAGATCAATTTAACCAAATATTGCTGAATTTTCTACAAAACTATCAGTCTGGAAATATCTAGCTGAGTATTCGGTGTATACTGAGTGGGTAGCTTTTTAAGAAACCCAATTCATTTTTTATCGAGAGGTATTGTATGGTTTCGATCGAACTGGTAAATACAGAAAACAAGAAACAAGTGAATGAGTTTGTGCAATTCCAGTATGACCTTTATAAAGGTACCCCTCAGTTTTGTCCTCCATTTTACAATGACATCAAATTGATGCTCAATCGAAAAAAACATCCTTTCTTTAAACACTCTGAGGGCGATTTCTTTCTTGCAAGAAACGAAGCGGGTAAGGTGGTTGGAAGAATCGCGATTCTCGAAAATAAACCGTTCAATGAATATCACAAAGTTAAAAAAGCCCAGTTCTACCTCTTCGATGTAATCGACGATCAGGAAGTGGCAGACAAATTGTGGGAAAAATGCTTTGAATGGGCTAAAGCGCATGGATTGAATGAGGTAGTCGGACCAAAAGGACTTTCGGCCTTTGATGGTTACGGTGTTCTGGTGGAAGGATTCGAGCATCACCAGATGATGACCATGATGAACTATAACTTTCCATACTATGCCAAATTACTCGAGAATATTGGCTTTGAAAAAGAAGTGGATTTTGTTTCTTGCTATATTCGAAGTGATCTTTTCAGGGTTCCCGAAAAAGTAAAAGAAATTGCAGAGATCGTGGAAAAACGGGGGACCTTTAAAGTCTTGAAGTTCAAGAACAAACGCGAGATGATGAAGAATTACGCACTTGAACTAGGGCACACCTACAACGATACCTTTGTAAATAATTGGGAATATTACCCACTGAGTGATGACGAAATCGATCTATTAATTGAAAACCTGATGGCTGTGGTCAATCCAAAAATGATCAAGCTAATCACACATGAAGGAAAAATCGTAGGTTTTCTCCTTGCTTTTCCTGACATCACCGAAGCTTTACAGCGACATGGTGGAAGGATAACGCCGCTTTCCATTATTGATATGCTCATCAGCATGAAAAAGACGAAGTGGGTTTCCGTCAATGGCGCAGGCGTTCTGCCTGAATATCAGGGTCGCGGTGGTAACGCATTGATGTACGCTGAAATGGAGAAGACTATCCGCGATTTTGGCTTCGAACACCTTGAGATGACGCAGGTCGCAGAGACCGCTGTCCAAATGCGAAAAGACCTGATCAATTTGGGTGGGCAACCTTACAAAAACCATCGAATATTCCACAAGAAGATATAACTTTATTACTTCATGAGCCCGGCTTGATGCCGGGCTTTTTTCATAATCCATAATAAGTAGATATAATTATGTAATCTGAAACAAAGGAAAACTAACTTGCTAAATACTATTGAAAAAAACAAATGGTTGGTAATAACATTGGTGGTGGTAATAATTTTTGCGCTACTTACTTTTGCCAATTTTCAATACGCGAAACAAAATCCGGGTGGAAATGACTTCCTGGTCCATTGGATGGGGACTCGAAATTTCTTGACGACCGGAACAAGTCCATATTCTGATGACACTGCGCTAAAGATTCAGACCATAGCCTATGGGCGAGCAGCCCAGGCTGGTGAACACCAATTGAGGGTGGCATACCCCCTATATTCAATAATAATCTTTGCTCCTTTCGCTGCCGTAAGCGATTTTACACTCGCCCGTGCGTTATGGATGAGCCTGCTTGAGTTGTGTCTATTTGGAATTGTATTCTACTCATTGCGCCTGACGTTCTGGACACCCAAGGCATGGTTGATCGGTTTATTTCTTGTGTTTACATTGTTTTCCTATCACGGTATGCGACCTTTGATAAATGGCAATGCGGTGATACTTGTAACCTTTCTGATGGTATTAATTCTATTGACTATTCGGGGTAAACACGATGAAATCGCTGGAATTATGCTGGCAATGATCACAATCAAACCGCAAAATGCGCTACTTTTCCTTGTTTTTATCCTCTTCTGGGCTTTCATGAATAAACGCTATAAATTGATTACCTGGTTCACCGCTACGATGGTGGTACTTGTTGGTTTCTCATTCTTATTGATTCCTGACTGGTTGACACAAAATATTAAAGAAGTTGTACTTTATCCCAGCTACAACCCGGATGGAACGGTAGGAGCGGTATTAAAAACAGCATGGGGCGCGATAGGAGAAAGGATATCGATGGTGATCTCCTTTATTCTTCTGGTGATATTGTTGGCAGAGTGGTGGATCTCACGTTTCGCGACTACAAAAAAATTTCTCTGGGTGGTTTTCCTTACTTTAGCAATCAGTCAATGGATTGGGATTCAAACGGACCCGGGAAATTTTATTTTGCTTTATCCGGGTATGTTCTATTGTTTCTTCATGATTGCCGATCGGTGGGGAAAAAGCGCGAATCGATTCTTTATCATCTTCACGGCACTCGTTGGAGCTGGAATTTGGGTGATTTTTCTGACCACCTTACAAAAGGGATATCAACCTGTGCAAAGTTCTGCGATGTTCTTCCCAATGCCAATCATCTGTTTCATTCTGCTATATTGGGTGCGTTGGTGGGTAGTAAAAGCGGACAAGATCGAATTGAACAAACGAGCGATCGGAATTTGAGCGTCCTATGAAGTTCAGGCAATATCTTATCTTGTACCTGGTAGCTTTGTTATTTTTTATTTTTATCGGTTTGTTTCAAACAACGCCAGGTTATATGGATGCTTCTTATTATTACGTAACTGGTCAGCAGCTGGCAATCGGTAAAGGAGCAATCGAACCCTTTCTCTGGAACTACCTGAATGACCCGCAACAAATCCCAACAGCCGCATTTACCTATTGGATGCCCGTTTCCGCTTTCTTAGCTGCATTTGGTATGTGGTTACTGCGCTCAGTGTCATTTCTTTCTGCCAGGTTGTTTTTTTTCCTTTTTGCTGCAATTATTCCGGTTTTAACTGTTATTTTCGCATCTCGTTATTCAGCTTACCGGGTGAATCTGATTCTCGCGGCGATTTTTTCAATTCTCTGTGGAGCATATTTGCCCTATTTGACTATTACAGAAACATTTCTCCCTTTCTTTATTCTGGGGGCAATTTATCTGTTGATTGTTTGGGCAATCTTCGAAAAAAGCGACAAAAGAGTTGAAAGTAAATGGTCTTTCGCCTTATTGGGGATTGTTACCGGATTGATGCACCTTACCAGAGCGGATGGTATATTGTGGCTTTTGGGAGGGTTGGTCCTCATCTTATTCCAAGCCAGGAAGAATAAGAAATTGCCTCTAGAAAATTTACTTTTTTTCCTATTTGGTTATCTAGTCATTATGGCAGGATGGTTTATCCGGAATTTGGTTTTATTAGGCACTCTTTTTCCCTCCGGATCGAGTCTGGCAGTTTGGTTTACCAGTTACAACGATCTTTTCATGTATCCAGCGTCAGAGCTTACTCCGTCCCATCTATGGAGCGCAGGTCTTGGCAGAATACTTAAGACAAGGGTAATTGTTGGCCTGCTAAATCTAAAAAATTTGGTTGGAGTGGTAGCAAACATTGTCCTCTTACCGTTTATGTGTATAGGATTATGGAAGACCAGGAAAACCCACATTACAAGATTTGTCCTTTTTTTGGTCGTTATGCTATTTTGTTTGATGACATTTGTTTTCCCCTATGCTGGTTTTAGAGGCGGATTTTTCCATTCGATGTCAGCCTTTCAAATCTTCTTCTGGGCAATTGCCATCGTTGGGCTAGATGTAACGGTTCAATGGAGTGTAGTGAAATTGAAATGGGTGGAATCAAAATCAAGGATTTTGTTTGCTGTCGCGCTTACTCTGGGTATCGGAGCGATGAGTGCGATTGCGTATATGCAAAAGATAGGATTGAACAAAGAGTGGAATGTTCAATCCGAAACCTTTAAAACTGTCGATGAAGAGTTACAAATGATCTCTGATAATAATGACTTTTCGGTGATGGTAAATGATTCTCCAAGTTATTATGCAGCCACGGGTAGGGAAGCGATTCAATTAAGCAGTGGATCACCTGAATCTATCCGAGAGCTAATGAGGAGATTTGAAATTAAATACCTGATTATTAATAAGGATTGTCCAGACAGCATTAAATCAATGGTAGACGAGCCTGGAGACCAATTTGGTTTCACCTTTATTAACCAAGTCGTAGCCGGGTATTACGTTTACACTCAGGAATAAAATGAAGAAAGCGAAAAGGCTCTTTAATTTTGGTAATAGAAACACATCCTGGAAAATTATTCTGGGAACAATTCTCCTTCAGATTGCATTCATTCTCCCCGGAATAATAAAAAATGGTATTGGATTTCCTCTTGATGATGCGTGGATCCATCAGACTTACGCGCGCAACCTGGTTCAATTCGGCTCATGGTCTTTTATCCCCGGAATTGTATCTGGTGGATCCACGTCGCCACTGTGGACGATTTTGCTCGCGCCGGGGTTCTTCTTAGGTGGCAGCTTTTTCTATATTTGGACTATGTTCGTATCCTGCGTGGCCTTGTGCGGGTTGATCTATTTTTTGTGCAGAAGTTTAAAGAATATTATTGGCGGGAACCAACCAAGACTCATTTTCTTTATTGGACTACTATCCGCTCTGGAATGGCATCTTCAGTGGGCTACTGCATCAGGTATGGAAACGGTCTTGTATTCTATGACCATCGTTTTATTTATTTATTTGACCACGTTAGAGGACATTAACTGGACAGCGGTAGGAATTGTCTCAGGTTTGATTATCTGGATACGTCCAGATGGACTGACTTTACTTGGCCCACTCGCGCTGATAACAATCGATACGATATTTCGTAAGAAATATTCGCTCATTACAGCGATTAAATTCTCAATTCCATATCTCATCATTACTGGAAGTTATCTGGTTTTCAATTATGTTTTAACTGGAACAATATTCCCAAATACGTTTTATGCCAAGCAAATGGAATATAAAGACCTTTTGGATTTTCCTCTCTGGAAAAGAATAATCAACGAATTTTCGCCAATATGGGTGGGAGTCTGTCTATTCCTTATCCCTGGTTTAGCTTTTTCATTTATAACATCGGTAAAAAAACATAATCTGACAAACCTCGGGTTATTGCTTTGGGCGATCGGATATGTACTGTTATTCGCTACACGTTTGCCAGTGATCTACCAGCATGGACGTTATGTCATTCCAGTGATTCCAATAATGCTTTTGTTTGGTGTTGAAGGGTGGTACATATTTTTAGAAAGTGTCAAGTCAATAAAAGCCAAAAGAATTGCTAGTTTCGGAGTGTGGGTTACACTGATCGCAGTCTCAGTTGTTTTTTATATACGAGGCATGGGTAGCTATATATCGGATGTAAAAACCATCAACACATTCATGGTTCAACCAGCTAAATGGATAAATCAAAACACTGATAAAAACTCGATTGTCGCGGTTCATGATATTGGTGCTATGGGTTTCTTTGGGGATCGAAAACTGATCGATCTCGCTGGATTGATCAATCCAGAAGTCATCCCATTTATTCGAGACGAAGAATTGCTAGGCGATTATATCCGCAAGCGTAACGCAGATTATTTTGTTGGATTCTCCGATTGGTATGGATCATCCGTCAATTGGGGTCAGTCAATAAAAGCTTTCAACATGATTGTGGATGAAAAGAACATAGAAGTTGATATTATTAAAATTGACTATTAAATAATTCCAGAAAATTGCAGGGCTATGCTATACTTCGATTTTAAAGAATTGAACTGGTAGTTTACCAGGAGAAAATTATGACGAATGCTGCATTTACATACGACGGTAACCCTGAAAATTTTATTGCCTTTTTGAATGATGAGTTGGTTCAGACCAAATCTTCTATTAAAGATATCAGTACAACCATTGAGCAAAGTAAAAACGAGTTCAACAGGTTAACAAACAAAAAAGCCACGGTTACAGCCCAACTGCAAATGATCCAAACCAATGGGGAGCAAGTTACTCGAAAAGAATTGCGCGACGCCTTCACAGAAGCAATGGATGCACAGCAGCGGTTGTTGGTCATGCGTGCGCAGATGGATAAACTTGAAGAACAAGTCAATGGTCTCGAGAAGTATCGAGAGTTATTGGAAATGACCATACAAAATGCTGGAAGCATTCCATTGCTTAAGGGCGGAAAGAAGGAAGGGCCTGGAAATCAGTCAACCCTTGAGATGCTAATTAATGCTCAGGAAGCTGAACGACAACGGTTATCCAGACAGATGCATGATGGTCCCGCGCAAGCGCTTTCGAATTTTATTGTACAAACTGAGATCGCAGATCGCATGTTCGATCTGGATGCAATCAAAGCTAAGGAAGAACTAAACAAACTAAAAAATTCAGCGCTTTCCACATTTCAAAAAATTCGTTCATTTATCGCTGAATTGCACCCCATGATCCTGGATGATCTTGGATTGGTACCTGCATTGCGGCGGTATATCGCCAATATCAAAGAGCAAACCGGGATCGAGATCAGTGAAAATATTAGTGGATCAGAACAGAAACTTCCATCTTATATCGAAATATTCATCTTCCGTGCGATTCAGGAACTTGTGGGGAACTCAGTCAAACACAATATGGATAACGCAAGCAAAGTAAAGATTGATGTTTCTCTTGTGATAGATTCTTCCTCAGCGAATGTGAGTATAAAAGATAATGGCAAAGGCTTTAATACTGGAGAGCTTAAAGAATCTGGTGGTCTTGGATTGAAGATTCTTCAGGAAAGAACAGAAATGCTCGGTGGAGCAATCAACATTGAGTCATCGGTAAACAGAGGTACGGAAGTTACGATTCAAATTCCGGTTTAGGACGTACCGGATTAAGTTCTCATTCGTCCAACATTTTATCTAGCAGGAGAGTAGCATGACGAAGACAATTGGTATCTTAACAGGCGGGGGTGACGTTCCCGGCCTCAATCCTTGTATGAAAGCTGTAGCCATGAGTGCTTTCGAAGAAGGATACAAGATGGTGGGTATCCGACGTGGATGGGCAGGGTTACTCAATTACAATCTTGACGAACCTTCCACTCATGATTATTATGTTCGCCCTCTGCACAGGGAAGATGTTCGTACGATCGATCGAAGTGGGGGTACCTTTTTGCATACATCCAGGACAAATCCGCAAAAGGTAAAAGCAAAGAATGTCCCGGATTTCCTGAAAAACTCTAGCTTTGGTAAAAAGATCGATGAAGACGGCACGATGGATTACACAGATTACGTGCTAAAAGTTTTGGAGCACCTAGGGATTGATACGCTAGTGACCATTGGTGGTGATGATACTCTGAGCTTCTCAGTACGCTTAAGTAAAGAAAATTTCCCGGTTGTTGCAATCCCGAAGACCATGGATAATGATGTTTTTGGAACGGATTATTGTATTGGCTTCTCAACCGCAGTAACACGAAGTGTTGACTTCATTACTAACATGCGTACTTCGGTTGGCTCTCATGAAAGAATCGGAATCGTCGAGTTGTTTGGTCGAAATTCTGGCGAGACCAGCCTGATCACTGCGTATCTATCCTATGTCGATCGTGCGATTATTTCAGAAGTACCGTTCAACATGGAAAAACTAGCCAACTTCCTGATGGAAGATAAACGCAATAATCCATCGAACTATTGCATGATGACAATCAGCGAAGGAGGCATCATCGAAGGCGGCGATATTGTCGAGACCGGTGAAGCCGACGCTTTTGGCCACAAGAAGCTAGGTGGCGTGGGTGAAGTCACAGCTTCGGAACTCAAGCGATTAACGGGTCAGGACATCATGTATCAACAGTTGGGTTATCTGATGCGCTCCGGCGCGCCAGATTCACTTGACCGTATGGTAGCCATGTCTTATGGTAACCTGGCTGTACAGTTGATCAAGCGTAATGAAACCGGTAAATTGGTGGCCCTGCATGGTGGAAAATACACTACAGTACCCATTAACATGGTTCTTGCAGGACAAAAGCGTGTGGATGTTGCCAGCTTCTATGATATTGAGAGCTACAAGCCAAAGATTCGCGATTTCATGGGCGTTCCCATGTTTTTGAGCTAATAAAACATGACCTGGATAAGAATAAACTTATCCAGGTCTTTTTAGAGGAATCATGACTAAAAATCCGCAAAAGATACTTCATGGGCGATATCATGTTGTGCCAAGAACCCTTATTTTGATATTTAAAGACGATAGGGTGCTCCTACAAAAAGGATCCCAAACGAAGAAGCTTTGGGCTGGACTATACAATGGATTAGGTGGTCATATTGAACGGGGAGAAGACGTCCTATCATCAGCCAGGCGCGAATTGCTTGAAGAAGCAGGTCTGACTTGCGCGGATTTACGGATTTGCGGGATGGTCATGATTGATGTAAATGAAGACGAGGGGATATTGATGTTTGTTTTGAGCGGCATGAATCCCGCGGGTGAAATTCGCGCATCGGATGAAGGTGTACCGGAATGGATACCCATCTCAAAAGTGAAACAATTGCCAGTAGTGGATGACATTCCATCGATGATTGAGCGTGTCAAAAGACATCAGGGTAATATTCCATTTTCAGGATACTATACGTATGGGCCAGATGGAAAGAGGATAGAAGTATTTAATTAGACGTTTTGACCTGCCGATGGGGTATAGATTAAAATCATTGTTGACCCATACTTACGACGGTCGATTTCAATCAGGTTCTTCAGTTCAATTTCTTCAAATTCAACGGGATGGATTTGTACGATTACCCAACCATCGTCTACCAACCAGACAGGATTGCTATCAATAATTTTAAGAGCCTGCAACCACATGCCCTTATATTGGGGAGGAGCAATATAAACATAGTCGTAAGCTTGTGAAGGGATGGGGCTATTCAGATATCTGAATGCATCCGATTGGATCACTTTAGCGCCTGCTTCGAGGCGTGTTGTTTTGAGATTAGCTTTGATAGTCGTGACTGCTTGGGAAGCCATCTCGATGAATGTAACATTGGAAGCACCACGGCTGAGTGCTTCGATGCCAATACTGCCAGTGCCTCCAAATAGATCCAACCAATTCGATTCGAAGATATCTCCGCCGATGATGTTGAATACTGCTTCTTTCACCCTGTCAGTCACCGGTCGGGTTGTATCGCCGGGAACAGGCTGCAGACGGATACCACGGGCAGATCCGCTGATGATGCGGGGGTTGCTCATTTTTCGACCGCCTTTCGAGCAGCGAAAATATTGACATCAGGTGCGATCACTGGAGTGACGCAGCCGGTGCCTAAAATAAACTGTGTGCCATTGGTTTGATGGATAGCTTCCAGACTCTCTTTGATGACCTGATCTGGAGATCCAAAAGCCAATGTTTCCCATTGACGTAACCCACCGCAGACTGTGCCGGCAAACTTAAACTTACCTTCTTTGAGATTGGGAGAAGTTTCACGATCATGCCAGTTGAGCACATGGATCGGGTAACTGCATAGCTCATCATACATCACGTTCGACCCGTGGAGATGACCAATATTCAACCAGAGCGGTTTTGTTGATTCCAGAATCTGTTTATCAAAGAAGGTTCCAAATTCGCGAAACTCATCAAGATTCATAAGAGAGTATTGAGCATGTTGGACAGCATAGAAAATCCCATCAACTTTCAGAGTAATACATTCATTGATGAAATTTTGTGTGGTTTGAGAGATCGCGTGTAACGCGGATTTCACCTGTTCCGGATACATACGCAAATGAGAAAGGAGGTTTTCCTTACCGACCAGATTTTTCGCCTGTGAGAGTGGACTGAAGATTGTCTGGATTATGGGGGTGGAGTCTGGAAGAGATTCTCGAATCAACCGAATGCATTTCAATTGAGACCCAAGCGAACCTTTTCGTGGGTCTAGTGGCTTGATTTTTAGCCAATCGCCTTCATTGACCACAGGATGTATTTTGACTTGTTTTGACCCTTCGGGATTTCCTTGCCATTCATCCCTTAATCCATAATCTTGAAGACAAAAAGATGAAGCTGGCGTAATCTTGACGAAGTCAAATTCGAATTTTTCCTGGAAGCGGACTATGCTCGCGGCTAATTCCTCAGGATATTGATCATCGATCGGAAAATGCCTCCAAAGTGCCACTGGAGGTCTATCAGGTTTTTGACCAGACAGAGTGGTTTCAAGCCTGGAACGGTGTGAAACGCTCATTTCAGCTGCTCCTGAAAAGAATCAACATCTTTAAATGTCCAGTACCGATTGGCAAAGTAATTCCAAAGCATTACAACAAGAATGACGAATGCCAGTGTCAAATTATGTCCGATGATCGTGGGTTTGTTGAAATTGGGTAAGACAATCGTTGACAGCTTGATCATCCAGGGCTCAATGAGTGTGAAAAGAAGTGTACGAATTCCCAGTCCAATCACATTGACGAAGCCAAATTGTAGAAATGGTTTTAATAGTGAGGTTTTCCTTGTTTCAGGATAAGTCCACAATCGGTTCCAAATAAAATTATTGAAAACAGCCAGAGTAAATGAGATCGCCTGAGAGACTGTGGAATTCACTTGAAGCCAGGAAGCTAATATATTAAAAACGCCGAAATCGACAACGGAACCGCTGATACCGACAAGCGCAAACTTCAAGAAACGCTTCATTTCAACGGGATTTTTCAGTGATTTGACGGGCATGGTTTATCTTTTCTCTTTGAAATATTCGATGGTTTTTCGTAAACCAGTTTCCAGATCAACCTTTGGCTCCCAATTTAAGATCGATTTGGCGCGGCTGATCTCAGGTTGTCGTCGTTGGGGATCATCTCCCAATCGCTGATCGTTGCGAAATTCAATGCCAGCCTTATTGCCAGTTAATTTATTGATCTCTTCAGCGAATTGAAGGATAGAAATCTCAGCAGGGTTACCGATGTTTACCGGCATGTGTTCATCCGACAACAAAAGGCGATAGATGCCATCAATTAAATCGTCCACGTAACAAAAGCTTCGAGTCTGTTGACCGTCGCCATAAACCGTGAGTGGCTGACCATTTAAGGCCTGGTTGATGAAATTAGGAACTACTCGGCCATCATCAAGGCGCATACGCGGTCCATAGGTATTAAAAATTCGCACGATGCGTGTATCAATATTATGGAAGCGGTGGTAGGCCATGGTGAGAGCTTCGGCAAATCGTTTGGCCTCATCGTATACGGATCGGAAACCAACTGGGTCAGCATGCCCCCAATAAGTCTCCTTTTGTGGATGCTCCAAAGGGTCACCATAAATTTCGCTCGTCGATGCCAAAAAGAAACGGGCGTTATTGGCTTTAGCCACACCCAATGTGTTATGCGTGCCAAGCGCTCCTGCCTTCATTGTCTGAATTGGCAGGTTGGGGTAGCTATACGGAGAGGCCGGATTGGGGCTGGCTGGGGAGGCAAAATGCATTACTGCATCCAGTTTTCCTGAAATAAAAATATATTGTGAAACATCATGTTTGAAGAACTCAAAGTTGTCATTCGCGGCCAGGTGAGCAATATTCTCAGGGCTACCTGTAATAAAATTATCCATACCGACGACTTTATGTCCTTCAGAAAGAAGTCTATCGCAGAGATGTGATCCCAAAAAACCTGCCGCGCCTGTGACTAAAATACGCATGATTTCTCCTGAATTTAATTATTTCCAATCGATTCGACTGATTGAACCATCTCCAGTGATCTGGTTCAATTCACCTGTTGTTGGATTGACAAACATCATGTTTCCTTGAGCAATAAATGCAATAAACAGAGCGGAATCAGAATCCGACAAAGGCGACCAGACAACCTGCTGAGCTTCCAAACCCTGAACGCCTTCACCGGGATAGAGTTTTTGATCATTCGAGCCATCGCGATCCATAATGTGTAATGCGTATTTACTGGTTTCACTCTGGTCAGGAAGGATCGCAGACAGGTAAGCGATTTTGAAAACCCCACCCTGATTGGCAGGTGATGTTGTTGGATAAGCAAATAATCCGACATTATTTTTCAGAGTAATAATGTCATTTTGACCAATGACAGCAGCGTTCAGATCAAATCCTGAATTATTGGATTCATCAGAAGCTGGTTTTACAAAGTATAGCAGAGCGTGATTCGATGGTGACCAGGTGATTCCCGATACCCACGCCCAATCACTCTGTGTATTATATGGAGTGAATTCAATAATTGGGTTGAGGCTGCCTGTTTTCGAATCGATAAGGCCGATTCCATCCGGTCTGGCATAAGCTATTTCTGAAGCGTCCGGCGACCAACAGTAAACGGTTCCCCACCAACCATAAATACCACCGGGGTTGGTTGCTATGATTGTCTTAAAATCTGATGACGCGCCAGTGTCATTAAATTTCACAACCTGTAAATCGTTGTTTGCTTGCCAACCTGGAGCAGTTGGTCTGGGTTCAACCGTTGAATAAGCGATAGTTTGTGTCTTCCCCGGAACCCATTCTGCGTAGTGGACGACATTCTTTATCGGAATGCCACCAATCGTCAAAGGCAGGGGTTGAGCATCTGTATCCGTCAGACTGATTACCCAGAGTGAATTGATCAAGGATTCATCATCTCCAGAATTACTTCTTGAAAATAGCAACCATTTCCGATCTGGAGAAATTGAAAAAATGCGGCCATCCAAATCGCCTGTTGAGACCAGAGCTCGGCGATTGCCTGTTGTGGATTCCATTAACCAAGCATTCGCAGATGAGATATAAGCGATCACACCGGTGATTGTGACTGCGCGAAAATCAGACTGGACGCCGATCATGATGATTTCCGGTTGGGCGGGCTGGGTGATCTCAGTTTTTGTGATCGATCTAGAAACTTCAATACCATCTTCTGTAACAACCCGGTAGGTGATACTTTGCATACCATTATGGCCAGCCTGGATCAAAATTGTTTGTCCGGTTGGAAGGGATTCGTTTTTTATCGTTTGACTTTCAAAAGGAAGAACTGTCTCTTCCAAAATAAAGGTTTCCTGTACTCGGATAATTTTGATGATTAAATTTTCGGAAACAAGGTTCGATTTATTGGGTTCCACCCTATCCAAATAGCCAAGAGAAATTCCTGCGATCGCAATTGCCTGGCTGATCGTCGAATTGGAAGGAACAGAAAGATTCTCGATTTTTCCATCATGAGTGATTGATACATTGACGCTTGATACATCAGTGCCAGTTGAGCATGAGGAGAGAAGGAGGAAGATAATTAAGAGAATGATGACAAAACGATTTTTCATTTTGAAGATTTATCAGGGATTGATATTCATCGGTTATAATGAACCTATCAAAATCAATTCGATAATTATAGCATGAGTGAAAACCCTAACGAACCCAATCCAAACGAAATTAAAAAACGCATAGAGGCTATTCTATTCGTCGCCTCCGGCCCTGTCGCGATCACTCAATTGGCTGATTCTCTGGAATTAGACCCGAAAGTTGTTGAGGATAATTTAGCACTGATTCAACAGGAGTATGAATCCAATCGGGGGTTGTCCATCCAAAAGCATGGCGGCCGTATTCAATTAACAACTGCTCCCGAGTATGCGAAAGATGTGGAACGTTTTTTAGGACTTGAATCAATTTCAAGGTTAAGCCGCGCTGCGGTGGAGACTTTGGCGATCATTGCTTATCGACAACCGATTTCAAGGCCAGGGATTGAAGCTATTCGTGGTGTCAGCAGCGATGGCGTGATGAAAAATTTGCTCAGTAAGGGTCTGATCCAGGAGGTAGGCCGCGCTGAAGGTCCTGGAAGGCCGGTTTTATTTGCGACAACACTGGATTTTCTACAGCATTTTGGGCTTTCATCTCTCGAGAAATTACCGCCGTTTGAGGTACCACAAGAAGAGTCAACGGAAAACAGAAACACTATCCTGAAGGATTAATCATGGCTGAAGAGCGGTTACAAAAAATTTTAGCAAGAAGTGGATACGGCTCGAGGCGATATTGTGAAGAGTTAATCAATGCCGGGCGTGTTGTTGTAAATGGTGTGAGAGCTGAGATCGGTCAAAAAGCCGATTCCATGAAGGACAAAATCGAAGTTGATCACAGCAGAATTCCGCAGGCTGCGGCCATGGTCTACCTGGCATACAACAAACCAAGGTTCATGTTGTGCGATAAAGTCCAGGGAGATGACCGTCGATCTGTCTTTGAAATGGTACCAGGCGGAAACGATCTCTCAATTGTCGGTAGATTGGATTTCGAAAGCGAAGGCCTTGTCTTATTAACAAATGACGGCGAGCTGGTTAATCGGTTAACCCATCCGCGTTATGAACATGAGAAGGAATACAAGGTACTTGTCACAACAAAACCAGAACCTAAGCAATTGGAAGCCTGGCGGCGAGGTTTAGTGCTTGAAGATGGGCACCGGACTTCTCCAGTAAAAGTAGACATCGTTACCACTTTGGGGAAAGGCGCCTGGCTGCGCGTGATCATGAAAGAGGGTCATAAACGCCAAATTCGCGAGTCAGCAAAGTTACTTGGACTTTTTGTTGTTCGCATTTTGCGCATTCGGATCGGGACAATTTTATTGGGGACACTTAAAACGGGAGAATGGCGCGAGTTGTCTGAGGTTGAAGTAGCCTCTCTAAAAAAAACCAAGACCAAAGAAACGTTTAAGAAAGAACAAAGACCAAGAGAAATTAACACACAAAAGAAAAAAAGCTGATCGACGATAAGTCGACCAGCTTTTTTAACGATTACTATTCTTTTATTCCAATTAACTCAACAACTCTTTCAACATCGATGGGGTTTTCCTTGCCCTTTTTTCGAAGATAATCTTTTAGTTTGGCTGCCGCAACGAACTCAACTGGCGATCCCTTCCCCTCAATTTTTACGTCATCGTTTGTGAAAACGAGCAAAGTAAAGGGTTTTACTGTGTTAATATCAGCGCCAATTTTTGAGAGATAACGTTCAAGATCTTCTTGATTGTATTTTGCCTCAGATGTTGGACGCCCCAGACCCTCTTGACCAAACACCTTAAGGAACCAGTTACCGCCATATTGCTTCCATTCTTTTTTATTTTCGTCGTAACGTAAAATACCTTTCTGCCCATACGGGAGCAGAACTGCAACACCACCGGGTCCCACGAGAAGGTGCGAAAGGGGGGTCATATAATGATATAAGGTGTATTTGTCATCTAACCCTTTGAGACTTTGGGAAAGGATCTCATCAGGACGTGGAGAGCGCCCCCAACGATTCAAGAAGAACGTGCCCATTTGGAAAATCAGGAATCCACCGATCAGACAAGCATAGGAGATGATAACTTTTGTCAAATCGTTAGCCATTTTATACGACAGGTACATACCCACACCAAGAATCACCAAAGCGCTAATGGAGAATATGTTACCCAGTTTATGATTACGTTTTATTAATTTGTCGTTGGAATATATTTTCATTGTCATCTACCTTGATTAATTCTTTCTTGAATCTCTGCTTTCATCGATTCGATCAGGTTGGCATCAAGAGTCTTTCGGGCCAAGCGAACCGCAGAAACTAAAGCGCGTGCATTTGAATGACCGTGACCGACAAATACTGGTCCGTCTACACCTAAAAGGATTGCGGCACCTACTTCAGCCGGATCCATTTTTGTTTTCAAGACCCCAAAAGCAGGTTTAGCAAGTAAATAACCAATTTTATGAATGAAGCTTTTCGAAATCCCCTCTTTTAAAAGATCTGTTATAAACCGCGCGACCGCTTCACTTGTCTTTAGAAAAACATTACCCGAAAAACCGTCTGCTACCAACACATCGATATTTCCCGCGTAGACTTCTTTAGGTTCAACATTACCGTAAAAATTCAACCCACTTTCCAGCAGCAAAGGATATGTCTCTTTAACGAGTTCGTTTCCTTTACCGGCTTCTTCGCCGTTTGCGAGCAATCCAACTTTGGGTGATTGAACTCCGAGAACTTTATTGGCATAAACCGATCCCATGACTGCAAACTGAAGCAAAAACTCAGGCCGGCAATCGACATTCGCGCCTGTGTCTAAAAAGGCGCAATGACCAGTGCGGGTGGGGATTGATCCGCACAACGCTGCCCGGTTGATCCCAGCGATCCGACCTAAAGTTCGAACAGCATTGAAATACGCGCCACCGGAATTACCGGCTGTAACGAAAGCTTCTCCTTTACCTTCTTTGACAAGGGTGAGACCGATTGCCATTGAATTGTTGGGTTTGCTACGGGCAGACTCCACTGGTTTATCGGTCATTTCAACCACATCTGGAGCGTTGACGATTTGCAGATCCACATTGCCGGGATTTAAAACTGGCATTTTACTTTCCAGCAGATCCTTTTTACCCACAAGAATGACATTTTCGTTAAACTTCTGCTTTAACTCGATCGCTGCTAAAATTTCGGGTTCCGGATAGTCATCACTACCCATTGCATCAAGGACAATCGCCATATTAACCTCGCTAGTAAATTGGACTAACTAATTTGCTTGACATACTATGATTGCCGATTATAATATCGAAGCGTTTGCGCTGGTGCTGGAACTGGCAGACAGGCATGGTTGAGGGCCATGTGTCGCAAGACGTGAGGGTTCAAGTCCCTCCCAGCGCACTGATAAAAGCCGAGACTTCGGCTTTTATTTTTAAAGGTCTAAAGGTTTCTCTCTATTGTATAAGAAGTGAGATTAAGCAATAATTCCTTCTCGTGGCAATCGTTGAAAGGTTGAAGACACTCTTTTGCCTGAACAACGAATGCCCTGGCTTCTTCAATTGCTTTTTCGATGGCTGGCCCTTTGGCAACGGCACGCACGATTCGATCAATCTCATCCTCGTCTGTGATGCATTTTCCATCAAGGATTCTAAGGACAGCTCGATCGGTGGGGTTTTCCAGAATGTAGTAGAGCATTGGGAGGGTGATAAGACCTTGGCGCAAATCACCTCCGACTGGTTTCCCGACCTTCAACTGATCACCGGTATAATCCAAAATATCGTCAATAATTTGGAAAGCCATTCCCAGCGAATAACCAAATTTGCGCAGGCGTTCAATATCTTCTTTTGGGGGATTACTTAATATTGCCGCACATTTCGCTGACGTTTCAAAGAGAGAAGCAGTCTTAGCATAAATCCGTTGGTAATAATCCTCTTTGGATGTGTTGCAGTGGCTGGAAAAAAGTTGATTGATTTCACCATTCACGATAACGGTCAGGGTTTTTGAAAATAGTTCAATTACTTCAAAATTTTCAGAGCGTGAAGCTATGGTAGCAGAACATGAAAAGAGGAAATCGCCGGTAAGCACTGTAGCCGCTGGAGACCATTTCGAATTGAGTGTAGGAACCCCACGTCTAAGCAATGATCCATCAATCAAGTCGTCGTGAACAAGAGTTGCGGTGTGCAGCAATTCGATGGCTGTTGCCAGATTAATAATCTGCTTTGAATTGGAATTAAGCATTTTGCTGATTAAAATAATGATCAGAGGACGGATACGCTTTCCACCGGAAGAAATGAGAGCTTTTAGAGTATCTTTAAGATCACTATGAAAGTCTTCTGCTTGTAAAAGCATATTCCTCTCAACGAGGTCAATTTCAGCCTGAACATGGGAGGGGATTTGAATGGTCGCAATCAAGATGCTTTTTCCTTTATAAATATTCTATAACTATTCTCAAAAATCTGATTGTATAAAGCATCTGATATTTCATCTCGTAATCGCGAGAGAGTATCCGCTACGATTGGTATGAATGAAGGTTCATTTCTTTCTCCCCGATGCTTTGCGGGTGAGAGATAAGGCGCGTCAGTTTCAAGGCAAATATTTTGAACTGGCAATGTTGAAAAGACTTCTTTTTTCAAGCTCGCGTTCTTATAAGTGAGTGGACCTCCGACCCCAAACCGAAAACCATATTGTATTAACTCCATTGCATCATGAAGGTTTCCTTCAAAGGCATGAAAGATTCCGGGGCATTTCAGCAATTTGAATGTCGTGAGCGGTAAATGATTTACCCACTCCAAAATGATCTGTTTGACATCATCCATGGATTCCCGACTGTGAAGAATTACAGGCTTATCCGCTTCTGTGGCAATTTCAAGTAATTCAGCAAGCAGCGATTGTTGATCCTGAACATGATCAGGGTCATGATGATAATCCAGACCAATTTCACCGATTGCGACAACTTTTGGATGTTTGCACAATTCGCAAATTTCATGCAACGGTAAAGCGTGGTCAAACATAATTTCGGTGGGATGAATTCCGACTGCTGCCACGATCTGTGGATATTTTTCAGCGAGGTCTACTGCCGCTTGACTGGAATTCAGATCCCAGCCTGGTACGAGAATATTAGTAACACCTGAATCAAACGCTCTTTGTAAAACTTCATCCAGGTCAGGTTGAAAAGAGGAATGATTCAGGTGACAGTGTGTATCGAAATAATTCACGAAATTAAAGTCCAGCGACTTTCAAACCATCTTGCAAAATTGCCTGAACCTTATCCTTATGAGTGGTCTCACAGTAGACTCGCATGATGGGTTCTGTGCCTGAGAAGCGGATTAGTAACCAACCGCCATCTTCCAAATTGAATTTGAAACCATCCATAGAGTTCAGGCCAATCACTTTTAGTCCACCAATGGTAGGGGGATTGGCTTTCAAGATGGATTGTTCACGGGAAGATCGATCGCCTTTGAACGAGCGGTCCACACGATCGTAATAATGAGCGCCAACCTTGGAGAAGAGCAGCTCGAGCAATTCAGATGGTTTTTTGTTCAACTTGACCATGAAATCAAGCATATAAAGGCCGGCCAAAATTCCATCACGTTCAGGTACATTGCCTCGGAATGCGTAACCACCAGATTCCTCGCCACCGATCATAGCATTGGTTTCCAGCATTTTCGGAGCAACATATTTGAAGCCAACGCCAGTTTCAAAAACCGGCACACCATACAGTTTCCCCAACTTTTCAAGCATGCTTGTGGTGGAAAGTGTTTTAACAATCGCTCCCCGTTCTTTTCGGACTTCAAGCAAGTAATAAGCCAAAAGGGCGTAAACCTGGAGTTGATTAACAAACACTCCATGTTCATCACCAACACCGAGCCGGTCTGCATCACCATCAGTGATCAAGAGAACATCCGCGTTGTTGTCGACAGTCGCTTTGAGACCTACATCGATATTGGGGCGTATCGGTTCAGGCCTTTTCATTTCGGGAAAGATAGGATTACGAGTATTGTGGATTTCAAAGAGTTGGGTTTTATCACCACCTAGCAGTCTTGGGAACCAACCCGCGCCATTTCCCCACATGGGATCAAGCATAATGCGTAAACCTGCTTTACGAAGTGGTTCAACATCGATCAGATCGCGAAGGTGCTTAATGTAATTGATAGACGCGTCAAATTTTTCAACTTTCCCAGCTGTTTCGGCTTCACTGTATGGTAAGCTTTTCGCCTGTTCATCGCTTGGTGGAATGAGACTTTCAATTTCCTTCAGACCTTCAGGGGGAATAGCTCCGCCATTTTCGTCACGAACCTTGTAGCCATTGTCTGTCGGAGGGTTGTGTGAAGCGGTAATGTTAACCGCGCCCGTGGCTTTTTTATCGAGAACTGAATAGGCAATAACAGGTGTTGGTGTGGCACCGTCAGTTAAGTAAACATGAAAGCCATTACCGGTCAACACTTCAGCCACAGTCTGCGCGAAATTTTCGGAGAGGAATCGCTTATCATGTCCAACTACAATAGCTTCACCTTTTTTATTGTGGTTGATCAAATATTGTGCAAAACCTTGAGTACAACGGCGAACGTTCTCAAACGTATAATCTTCAGCGATCGCACCGCGCCAACCATCTGTTCCGAAAATGATATTTTTTATCATCTTTGCTCCAATTTATCCTATAAGATAAAAATATTATATCAGGGTTTAGAATCGTCTCAATCGTAAGAAAATCAACATGCTATAATTCACTCCGGAAGAAGGTCAAAATGGATCAAATCTATCTGGATTACGCAGCCACAACACCCTTAGACAAAGATGTTTTTGAAAAAATGAAACCTTATTTATTTGAGGATTTCGGAAATCCATCTTCAAGCCATTTCTTTGGGCAAAAAGCGGAGACGGCAGTGGATTGTGCCAGACGGACTATGGCTGAGCTTCTCGATGCCTCAGGCGAGGAGATACTCTTCACCGGATCTGGATCTGAAGGAGATAACCTCGCAATCAAGGGTGCGGCTTTTGAGCGTCGAAAAAAAACTAAAGCCAACAAAATACTAATCAGTCCTCTTGAACATAGCGCAGTAACTGAGACTGCGTTCCAATTGCAAAATGAGTTTGGATTTGAGGTCACGTTATTACGCGTAGACAAGTTTGGAATTATTGACCTTGAGTTTTTGCGAGAAGTCATTGATGAGAATGTGACGATCGTGTCCACTGTGTACGCAAATAATGAAATTGGTTCAATCAATCCAATTCATGAAATCGCAGTGATTTGTCATGAAAAAGGAATTCCGTTCCACACAGATGGCGTTCAAGCATGTGCCCATCTGGATGTCAGGTTTCATATGGAGGAAATCGATTTACTAGCCTTGGCAGCTCATAAATTCTACGGACCTAAGGGTGTTGGAGCATTAATTCACCGAAAAGGTATCGAGATGTTACCTCAAATCACCGGGGGAAAGCAGGAAAATAAGCTCCGAGCCGGGACGCATAATGTGCCAGGAATCGTAGGCATGGCGGCAGCTCTTGAGAAGAAAACACACAACCTGGTTCAGAACAATGAAATGATTATTAAGAAACGAGACAGAATAATTCATAGTATTTGCTCGACAATTCAGGATTCATATTTGACTGGGCACCCGTTGAAACGTCTTCCAAACCATGCCAGTTTTGTTTTTGAGGGTATTGTTGGGAACGATCTTGTAGTTGCACTGGACATGGCCGGATTTGCTTGCTCTTCCGGTTCAGCTTGCAAAGTAGGTGATCCCAAACCATCGAAAATATTATTGGGAATGGGGCTGTCGCCAGATCTTGCATTAGGATCACTTCGGATTACCTTGGGGAACCAGACAACCGACGAACATATTGATCGGTTCTTGGATGTACTGCCAGGTTTGGTCAAGAAACTGAGGAAATGAAGTATTGATGAGCGAGAAAGAACGAATTGTTATCGCCATGAGTGGTGGTGTAGATAGTTCTGTTGCTGCCGCATTATTGGTCGAACAGGGCTTTTCCGTCTCGGGTGTAATGCTGAAGCTTTGGTCGGATGAACAGACCTGCGCGGAAAACTCATGCTGTCCACCGGAAGCGATTGCGCAAGCCAGACAGGTAGCTGGTCAATTGGGGATCCCTTTTTATGTTTTGGACGTAAGAGAACAATTCAAGAGAGAAATCGTCGACGAATTTATCACTGCTTATAAAAGTGGAATCACTCCCAATCCATGTTTTAGCTGCAATAAAAACATTCGTTGGGGATTCATGTTAGACAGAGTCCTATCCACAGGTGTTGATCGAATTGCCACTGGCCATTACGCGAGGATTGAAAATGATAATGGAGTTTTCCGATTGAAAAAAGGAAATGATCCATTAAAGGATCAATCTTATGTTTTATCAGGCCTGGATCAAAGGCAACTAGAACATTCGGTTTTCCCTTTAGGAGAATTACGCAAGACAGAAGTACGTGAAATTGCAAGAAGCCTAAAAATTCCTGTAGCTGAAAAACACGATTCTCAGGATTTGTGTTTTGTTGGCAAAAGTGGATATAGAGATTTCTTAATGCGACATTCCCCCAAGTCCTTTAAGGTAGGAAATATTCGCATGTTTAATGGAGAGGTGATTGGACAACACAATGGTTTGGAGAACTACACGATTGGCCAAAGGAAGGGATTGGGAGCTGGCTTTTCAAAACCAATCTATGTGATAGATAAGGATACGTCAAAGAATGAGATCATCGTTGGGTATGAAGAGAACCTCGGTTGTGTTAATTTCTCAGCCAGAATTCAAGAATGGACGCCATCTATTCCTCTACATGCGGGATTGAGATGCGAAGTAAAAACCAGATACAAATCGGCGTTAAGGAACGCAAAGATCGCCGAAACATTTGAAGATAAACTTGTAGTAACATTGGAAGAGCAACAAAGAGACATTACACCAGGGCAGATCGCTGTTTTCTATCAGGATGAATATGTACTGGGTAGCGCGGTGATTGAGTCTAGAGGGTTCGCCGGAGAGAAAAAATGACAGTCGCATCCTTTTTTTTAGGTTTGCTGATCGGATTGATACCAGCCTTTCTGTGGCATTTTCTGTCTGGGGGGACTTTTAAACGATTATTGTTACTGATAGTGCTATCTTGGATCGGTTTTTGGTTGGGACACCTGGTAGCGCTGTGGCAGCAGTGGACGTTCCTAAAGCTTGGCCCAATTTATCTGGGGAGCGCTTTGATTTTCTCGATTGCGTTTGTAATCGCCGGTTCCTGGTTGGGTTCTTATTCATCTGATATTCTAAAAAAATAGTTGTTTATGGAGTTACCTTGACATTCGAACAATCAAAGAGCAATGCAGAAGCCGGCGATCTTATCCAGTTGGTGGGATTGAGCTACAAAAGCTATATTTTCATCTTAGAGCACGGCAAGGAACTTCACACACATCGTGGAGTAGTCAAACACGATGAACTGATTGGACTCCCATGGGGAAGTCAGATATTCAGTCACATTGGGAGTCCGTTTTTTTTGCTCCAACCTTCTTTACCGGATTTAATTAAGAACACTCCACGGGTCACGCAAATACTTTACCCGAAGGATATTGGGCAAATCCTTCTGACGATGGGTATCGGTCCTGGTACAGTAGTCATCGAAGCCGGTACAGGCAGCGGCGGATTGACCACAGCCCTGGCTTACGCAGTAGGGAAGACGGGACGTGTGATCAGTTACGAAAACCGTAGTGAGCATCAGGCAAAAGCTCGAAAGAATATCGAACGGATCGGTCTGGCTGATAGAGTGGATTTCAAGTTTCGCGATATTCGTGAAGGATTTGATGAAACGAATGTGGATTGTGTGTTTCTGGACATAGCCAATTCTTATGAATTCACCAGTCAAGCCAGAGCCGCTCTCAAGCCGGGTGGTTATTTTGGCAGTATTCTTCCAACAACCAACCAAGTTGTTAAACTGCTTACAGAGCTACGGCGGAATCAATACGCATTTATCGATGTCTGTGAAGTTTCACTGCGATATTACAAACCGGAACCCTTAAGATTCAGGCCAACAGATCGGATGGTGGCGCATACAGGATTCTTGATATTTGGTCGTCCAATCATCATCGACCAGGAACGTGCGGATAAAAAATTGCTTATGGAAACAGGAGCCATTAGTGTGGTTCCTGACGAGGAAGAAAATACGGAAGACATCGTAGAATAATCGGGTTAAACGATTATATGGAAGAACAGTTAAACCTGATCGAGAAAGTTCAAAATAAGGTACTTCCAATTGACCAATTGGAAGACATTACCAGTAATGGTTTAAAACCAGCAGCGGTTCTGATTCCATTAATTCTTGATCAAGGACAGTGGAAACTGCTATTCATCCACCGATCCAACAAAGGGGTGTTTCACAAGGGTGAAGTGGCATTTCCCGGTGGAGCCAGAGAGAGCAAAGATGGAAATCTGGCGGATACTGCTCTTCGAGAAACATTCGAAGAATTGGGTATTCCCAACGACAAAGTAAGAATCTTAGGTTTTATCCGTCCCTTTCCAACGGTCTCCAATTACTTGGTCACCCCGATAATTGGAGTAATAGAATGGCCACTACGACTGGTTATTGAAGAAGATGAAGTCGAAAGAGTCTTTTCGATTCCACTGGATTGGTTGAAAGATTCAACGAATTGGACAAACCGCGATTTTGTCATGCTTAATGGAGAAATGGGGAATACCATCTTTTATAAATCATATGATAATGAGGTTTTGTGGGGGATCACTGCGAGAATGACAATAGAGCTTGTTGACGGAATATAAAAAGCGGTCAATCCTATGGATGACCGCTTTTTTGTCAAATAATGGAACAGAATTAGGCTTCTTCGCCTTCTTCTTCCTTTTTGCCTTTTTCAATCATTTCAGGTTCAACTGCTTCACCTTCAGCAGTCACAGAAGCTTGCTCAACTTCTTCAGACGCAGGAGCGGTGATAAGAACGACCATTTCCCCCGCAGGCGTCAAAACCGTAACTGTTGCTGGAACGCTGACGTCAGATACATGAATGGCATCGCCGATGTTGGCTAGTCCTGAAATATCGATAGTAAAGCGTTCGGGTAAGTCTTTCGGTAAAGCCTCAACCTCGATAGAATCCAATCCTTCGACGACTACACCATTGAAATCTTTCACTGCTGGCGCAACACCAGTAACGACGATACCAACTTTGGTGCGGATCTTTTCGGTTTGAGAAACTGCCTGGAAATCTACATGAATATATTGATTGCGAATATAATCACGCTGTTTTTCACGAACCAGAGCAGAATGCTCCTTTCCGTCGATCACGATGGTCACAATACTTGATGAGGTTGCAGTATTCAAGATCTTGGTGGCGCTTTTTAAATCCATCACGATGGATTCGGTTTCAAAGTGGTGACCATAAATGACGCCTGGAAGTTTTCCTTCGCGGCGCAAGGTACTAACTTTCTTGCCCTTGATCTCACGTTTTACTGCTTCGATTACAATCTTTTCCATACTTTATATCCTTCGACGCCTCTCACCATTTAAAATGGTTACCTTCGTCTGGTTTAGATTTGCGTTCATCGAGAACGCGACTGTAGATTTTAGCCGAGAAGGTACATTCGGTCAAGATGGAGTACCATCTATCCAGTCAAAAGTGCGTGTTACTGCGCTTTTCCATTTCTTATATAGAGAGGCACGGGATTCTTCGGACATGTCAGGTTGCCAGACTTTGTCCTTCCCCCAATTAGCCGATAACTGGTCCAGGTTCTGCCAGTAGCCAACAGCAAGACCTGCCGCGTATGCAGCACCCAATGCGGTCGTCTCAGCCACGCGAGGTTTTATCACTGGTACATTCAATATATCAGCCTGGAATTGCATCAGCAATTCATTCACAACCATCCCACCATCGACCTTTAGGCTGTTTAGTTTAACGTTTGAATCACTTTCCATGGCATCCAACACCTCACGCGTTTGGAACGCAGTGGATTCAAGAACAGCCCTGGCGATATGACCGCGATTGGCAAAACGGGTAAGTCCAACGATCACACCGCGCGCATCTGATCGCCAATATGGAGCGTAAAGTCCTGAGAAAGCTGGAACAAAGTAAACGTCACCATTATCGCTTACGGTACGCGCTAAGGGTTCAATATCTGCTGAGTTTTCTATAAGCTTAAGATTGTCTCGGAGCCATTGCACAAGGGCACCAGCGATGGCAATACTGCCTTCCAAGCAATATACCGCTGGATCATTGCCCAGTTTATAACCCGCCGTGGTTAAGAGACCGTTCTTACTGGTAACGGGTTCTGTACCAGTATTCATGAGCATAAAGCAGCCTGTTCCGTATGTGGTTTTAACGTCGCCTGGCTTAAAACAAGTCTGGCCAAACAAAGCTGCCTGTTGATCTCCAAGATCACCAGCGATGGCTACATTCTCGAGTGCAACCCGGGTATATCCATAAATCGCAGAAGAGGGGACGATTTTGGGAAGAATTGAAACAGGGATTCCAAGAATCTCAAGCATTTTTGAATCCCATGTAAGAGTCTTGATGTCCATTAATAAAGTACGAGACGCGTTTGAAATATCAGTCACATGTATACCGCCCATCGGTCCACCTGTAAGGTTCCAAATTACCCAGGTGTCCATGTTTCCAAACAGAACATCCCCTTTAATGAGATCATCCGAAATATCAGGATTGTGATCGAGCATCCATTTGATCTTTGGACCGGAAAAATAGGTTGCGAGTGGCAGACCAGTTTTTAGACGAATTTCTTCAGAAAGTCCATGTTTTTCGAGATCAGAGATAATTTCATGTGTGCGTGTGTCTTGCCAGACAATGGCATTTCCGTAAGGTTTCCCGGTTTGTTTGTTCCACAGGATCGCTGTTTCTCTTTGATTGGTGATGCCAATCGCTGCCAGATCTTCTGAAACGAGGCCGGATTTACGCATTCCATTGGTAATCACTTCTAGCGTGTTCTGCCATATCTCCAAGCCGTCATGTTCAACCAATCCCGGCGCGGGGTAAATTTGTTTGTGCTCTTTTTGATCTATTGCGACAATATTACCCTGAAAATCAAAAACAATGAATCTAGTGCTGGTCGTTCCCTGGTCAATGGCTGCAACGAATTTTGACATATAACCCTCCAAAACTTGGAAAGAATAGGTGAGTTCATTATACAATTAAGGAATTCTTTTATAGAAGGCATTGAAATGAAGATCAAAAGATGCGTTTACATTCTCATAACTCTGCTTCTGGTATCTTGTAATTTTCAGGAGAGCAGCTTGAATTCTAGTTCAAGTAGAGTGTCCATCCACGATATTCAAGGCTGCGCTCATATTTCACCTATGGAAGGCGAATCGGTAAGTGGTGTAAAAGGCATAGTTACCTGGAAGGTTGAGAATGGATTCTTCATGCAAGATCCAATCCCTGATGATCAGGATTGCAGCTCGGAAGGCATTTTTGTTTTTACAGACAGCTATCCTGATGTGATACCAGGTGACGAAGTGAGTGTGGAAGGGGTTGTTTCAGAGTTTATTTCCGGTGGAGAACCTGATGAGAATTTGAGTGTCACTGAGATAGAAGCAAAGAATGTTCAATTGATAGCAGAACATTCCCCACTTCCCGCCACTATCGTCCTCGGAGAGGGCGGAAGGATCCCACCTGTAAATATTATTGAAGATGATGAGATGTCTGTATTCGATCCCGAAACGGACGGGTTAGATTTTTACGAAAGTCTTGAAGGAATGAGAGTAGAAATTTCCACAGCGATTGTTGTACAGGCAAAGAATTCCTACGGTGAAATCTTCGTTATCCCATCAGATTTTTCTGATCAAAACATCATATCTGCAGAGGGCGCGTTGATTCAGACCGAGTCTGACAATAACCCCGAAAGAATTCTGGTAGATATCCCGTCCACTTATAAAAAGAAGATCCAGGTAGGTGATAGGATTAATGAACCGATAATTGGCATTATGGATTACGAATACGGGAATTATCGTGTTCTTGAGATCAACTTTCTTCAATTAAATTCAATGAACAGGAAAAAGCAAGAAACGGTAAAAGCGGCGAAGGATGGTACACTCAGAATTGCCACTTACAATGTTAATAATTACAATCGTTTCAATGAGGACAAACTCAACGAATTGGCAGACCAAATTGAAAATGACCTTGGTTTACCCGATATCCTGGTCTTACAGGAAGTTCAGGATGATAGTGCTCTTGATGATGATGGCACAATCTCCGCGGAAAAGAATATTAAATCATTGATTGGAGCCTTGTTCGACAATAATGACATACTTTACCACTACGTTGATCCGGTGGTGGAGAATAATTCAAGCGGTGGTGCGCAGGGGGGAAATATCCGAACCGTGATACTTTATCGAAATGATCGGGGTCTTGAAAGAGTTAGAATTGAAAACGATCATTATCTTGGGGATGTAAATGAATTTTCGAATAGCCGGATTCCGACGATTGTAAAATTCAAGTTTTACTCAGAGTATTTGTATATTGTTGGGGTTCATCTCGTATCAAACAATCTCAATACTCCATTATTTGGGCACTTACAGCCCCCTCAGAAACCTGAGGAAGAGAAGCGTATCAAACAAGCGATTTGGATAGGTGAAGTTGTAGATAAAATTAGCATGTCAGATTCAGGAGTCTCAGTAATCGTTTTGGGAGACTTCA
This sequence comes from Anaerolineaceae bacterium, assembly GCA_034430175.1. Taxonomy (GTDB): domain Bacteria; phylum Chloroflexota; class Anaerolineae; order Anaerolineales; family Anaerolineaceae; genus UBA6107. The sequence goes on from DAOUFI010000026.1 coordinate 163,098, forward strand.
ATGACACTCCGTGGTCAACGACACTATTGCAATTGAATAGTTCAGGTATGTGCAATACCAATTTCCTCATTGATAAGCGGGAAGCATATTCATTCATTTATGAAGGAAACGCCAGCTTGTTTGATCAAATTTTGGTCACTTCAAATTTGATTGATTCGATCGTGATGGTACAACCAATACACATAAACACATGGAAACAGGAAAAAGATCAAATCAGTGATCATGATCCAATAGTGATAGATATTGATTTACGAAATAAAGGAGAGTGATGAGCTCTCCTTTTTTAGTTACGAAGAGACCGAAAGGGCGTCCTTAGGCGTTGTTCTGGGATGATGGTGTAAAACAGCTTTCCGGTTCTTTTGATTGATACTCCTGAAGTGATAACCGTATACAGTAAGGGTGATCGCTAGCGGAAATTTGTTTGGAAACTTGAACAAAGTCCAGAAGAATAAATTCCAATAGTAGAATGCTTCTTTTGGATTCAGCCCCATAACAACCATCGTTCTAAGCAGCGCGACAACCTCTGAAAATTCAATTGTCACATCAGATTTTTGAGTTTGATAATCACGTAGAAAGGTTTTGACCCGCTGGTAATATAATTTACGAGAATAAATCTTATCAAGGATAGAGAGGTAACCTTTCCTGAGGATATTAGCATCCATAACCGGAATGATGTTAGTGGTACCGTCAGTATTGTCCCCGGTCATTTCTTTTATAATCCGGCCTTGTTCATCGAGTTTACGGTAAAGTTCGGTGCTATTAGGCGCCTGGAGAAGTCCCACCATGGCAGTAACAATTCCGCTCTTCTGAATAAAATCTACCATACGATTAAAAATCGAGGGCGTGTCACTGTCAAATCCAACGATGAATCCTGCCATGACTTGGATACCCGCGTGTTGGATGGTATGGATATTGTCGATCAGATCACGTTTCGTATTCTGTTTTTTGTTGCAATTCTGAAGACTCTCTTCGTCTGGTGTCTCTACACCGATGAATACCGACATAAAACCTGCGTTGACAAGTAGTTTCATCAACTCTGGATCGTCTGCCAGGTTGATTGATGCTTCAGTAAGAAAGTTGCAACCTTTCTTTCCTCTACGCCATTCGATCAAAGCTGGAAGTATATCCTCTTTTAAAATCCTTTTATTTCCGATGAAATTATCATCAACAAAGAAAATGTTACGCCTCCAACCGGCATTGTAGAGCTGGTCCAATTCAGCGATAATCTGCCGGCTGGTCTTCAACCGGGGATTGTGGCCAAGCAAGGCAGTTACATTGCAAAAATCACAATTGAATGGACATCCTCTGGAAAATTGGATGCTCATACAATCGTAATCGCGTAGGTTAATCAGAGAAATATCCGGGAGCGGAGATAAACTCATATTGGCATAATCATCGGTCTTGTAGATATGCTTCGCATTTCCCGCCAAGTAATCTTCAATGAAGAGAGGTAATGTAATTTCACCTTCATTTAGAACCAGATAATCTACATTATCAAATTGCTCATAATCTTCTGTGAACAACGGGCCACCGGCAACAACTGGTTTTCCAAGTTGTTTGACCTGGTTGATGATCGATTCCACCGATGTTCGTTGTACGTCCATAGCACTGACAAACACCAGATCAGCCCAAAGTATGTCTTTTTCAGTTAGAGGGAATATATTAATATCGATCAATTTCTTATTCCAATACTTTGGTAAAAGCGCTGATATAGTCATCAATCCAAGCGGAGGATTGCTGACCTTTTTGTTAATAAATTTCAGGGCATGTTTGAAGCTCCAAAAGGTATCAGGAAATTCAGGATAAACCATCAAGATGTTCATTTTTTGCTCCTAATCTTTCTTGAAGTCTATCCTTGCCAAATTGAATTAGGATGTGAAAAAGGTCATGCCACAATACATATCTGCTTTGGTAACCTGACTTGGACTATTACTTTCTTCATCATCACTAAAAAGCCCTAATGCTATAATTGGATAAATGAATGGGAAACAAAGCGAATCTGAATTCAATATCACCAGTGGGACCGATCTGGCGTTTGCGCTAGTCGTGTTGATCTCATATTTCACGGCATTCACAAAAGCGCTGGAAATTTCAGTTTTCTTAATCACTGTATTGATCTTTCTGGGGATTGCGTATATTGCCAATGGTATATATGGATTTGCATATATCAATCAGTCTGAGAATCTATCACCAAAACTTCTCTATTTTGCCATCCAATTGATCCTTGGTGGTTTGATCATCTTTTTCAGCAAGGGTGGGGGATTCAACGCGTATATTTTGCTTCCTCTTGCAGCGCATACTGCGATGACCTTGAACCAGGAGTGGATGTTTACAACAAACATCGGGATATTTCTAGTCTACGTGATCTCAGTAATTGGTTACTCAAACAATTGGGGCGCAGTGTGGTCGGGAATGCCAATATTCTTTGCCGGGCAGGTATTTATATTGATATTTACACAAATGGCAGTGACAGAACAAAAAGGCCGTTTGAAGATGGAAAAACTGGCGACTGAGCTTTCTGAAGCCAACAAGCACTTGAGCGAATATGCAAGTCAGGTAAAGGACCTTACCATCAGTCAGGAGCGCAACCGCTTTGCTCGTGAAATTCATGATGGATTGGGACATTATCTCACCACGATTAATATGCAGATCAAAGCTGCCCAGGCAATAATGAAAAAAGATCCCAAACAAGCGGATTCTTTACTTGAAAAAGCGGAACAATTGACCTCTGAAGCGTTAGTCGATGTTCGTAATAGCGTTGAATCGTTACGTGAAGGAAAAGATTCACCGCTGTCGCTTGATAAGAGAATCAATTGGCTGCTTGAGTCCTCGAAAGTAAAGAATCGTGAATATTTCTTTCATATTTTGGGGATTCCTAGATCGATCTCTTCTCAAATGGATGTAACACTTTACCGTGTTGTGCAAGAAGCCATTAATAATGCCAACAAGCATTCAAGATCAAGTAAAGTCGAAGTTACTCTAAGCTATGAAGATCCCGGCCACATATTATTATCAATATTCGATAATGGTGTGGGCACAGATGATCCACAAGGCGGTTTTGGTTTGATTGGTATGAAAGAGAGAGTTCGATTGATCAACGGCGACATGAAAATTGAGACGGGATCAGGAAAAGGATTCTTAATCGAAATCGTTGTACCGGGATAAGAGGAATCGCATTGATAAAAATATTAATTGTTGATGATCAGTCGTTATTCAGAGAAGCATTGAAAACCTTGTTGAACGCTTCGCCAGATTTTGAGATTGTCGGAGATGCATCCAATGGTGAAGAGGCTTTACGAATGGTTTTACAGCATTCTCCAAATATTGTCTTGATGGATCTACGTATGCCTATCATGGATGGTGTGGAAGCCACCAAGCGGATATTGCAGATGGGAAAATCTGTAAAAGTAATCGTACTGACAACATTTGATGACGATGAAAACGTTTTTGAGGCTCTTCGTGCCGGGGCAGTAGGTTACCTCTTAAAAGACGTTTCCTCTGAAAAACTCTATGAAGCAATAAAAGCTGCCAACCAGGGAGAATATTTTCTTCTTCCATCAATCACTGCCAAACTTGTTTCGGAATTCTCAAAGATATCCAAACCGGCAGCAAAGAGCCAGGAAATGTTCTTGCCGGATCCTCTCTCGCCGCGTGAAATTGAAATCATCAAGTTGGTGGCTACCGGAGCCAGTAACAAAGAGATCGCAGATAAGCTGGTCATATCGGAAGGCACAGTAAAGAATCACCTTTCGAGTATCTTAAGTAAATTAAGTGTCAGAGATCGTATGCAAGCCGTACTCAAAGCAAAAGAATTAGGTATTATCACGATATAACTTCTGGGGAAGGACGAATGAACGAAAAGCACTTAACCAAACAGGTTTCATCGAAAATCCAGATCACCTCATTATTTGGCTTGATGTTGGTCATTGCCGGATTGATGATCATCCTTGAATTAAGGATAAAGACTGGATGGCTGATCCTCGCAATACCGGGGTTGATGGGCTTGATCTTGTTGATGTACGGCTTGTTATCAGCAAAAAAAGGGTGGTTGATCGCCGGCAGCCTTGTCACTGGTATCGGATTGGGAATTTTCTTCGCGTTACAAAAATTCAAGGAAATAAACCTGCTGCACCGGTTTGGTTATTTGTTAATGTTCCTGGCGGCGGGTTGGCTGATCACATTTATTCTTTTAAAGTTGCTTTACCAAAATACTGCATGGTGGGCACTAATTTGTGCGAGCATTTTTGGTGGTTCCGCATTTGCCATGCTTTTCAAAGGGGCAAATGCCTTCGATCTTGTCCTTGATATTGCACTGCCTCTTGGTTTGGTATTCCTCGTTTGGGGTTTTCGCAGGAGGCTGATTGGTTTGGTAATTACGGGATGCTTGGTTATGTCAACAGGCACCGGAATATACATGGGATGGCATCATTCGACAAATCCTCAAGGTTTAATAGAGACAGGAACTATGTTGGTATGGTTTTCTTTAGCTTGGTTCCTGGTAACTGTATTCTCGCGAATTATGTTTCGAAGGTTTATCTGGTGGCCTTTGATTCCAGGTGGCGTCTTGGCTATGACAGGGTGGGGGCTGTACATTGGTGGTAATCCAGGTAATGCGGTAGATTTTGTTGGTAACACAGGTTCGATAGGATTGATTATCTTTGGCGTTTATCTATTGCTAATGAGGTTTGGAATGCAAAAATAGATTAATTACTGGTTAAGCACGCAGAGGTCTGCCTGTCAGACCTCTTTTTTTGACCCTCTTTTTTGACCCTGTTAGCCCAAAGTTAAAATGTCACCTAGTTAGACAAAGTAAGAATGTCCCCTTTAGAGGGGGCATTTGATTTAAGGTTGAACTTTCTCCAAGGA
>DAOUFI010000027.1:0-8039 GCA_034430175.1 Anaerolineaceae bacterium
CCTTTCCTTATCAGCCGCAAACAAAAACCTGGATGAAGCCTTGAATTGGTTAATGTCACCGGAAGGAAATGAATTTCCAATCTTGGTTGAACAGATAAATGGTGTTGTTGAGCAAGGATCCAGTTCTGGTGGACATCAGCCTGCTGTGCTGCATTTGACTCGCGATGGTCAAGCTGCATACCAGGTATTAACTGGCAAAATTCCCAAGGAAAATGAATTTGATATCCTAATAAGACACCATTCTTCACCGGAACATACCATCCTGAATATTCAGGCCGGGGAAATCCTGGTAGATGAAGGTTACAGAATTCAAGGACGGGCACAAGCAATTAGTTTATCCAATGGTGAAACTTATATCCCAGATATTATTGCTGTGGATCCAAAAACAGGCGAGGTAATATTCGTTGAAGTAGAACGGGATGTGAGTAAGGATCAAATATCCCGAAAAACGAAATGGATGAAGTTTTACGAAGCTTCAAATGGAAACCTGTATGTATTTTGCGACAACTTGAATTGCCAGAGAGCCATTCAGGGAGAAATCAATCTTGCTTTAAGTGGGTTAAGTTACAACTCTTTTCTGACGAATCTCCACGGATTACGAAATGGGAAGCGTGCTGGAAAGGATGGAAGCATCTGGATTTCTCAACGGAGAGGAAATGAAAAATAGAACGGTGTGCGCTCCGTTCTATCTGCATCGTTCCTCTAGAGTCTTAAGGGGGAAGAGTGTGCTGAATGGAAATTTAGACCAAATAGGAACGCCAATCTGTAGGGAATCCATAATCCCCTAAATCAAAAAATGGCCTGGTTTTCTCAGCATCAGAAATATTCTGAATAGAAGTAAGCCATAGGTTGCGATCTGATATTCGTTGCATTACAAGAAACAGCGCAAAGAGTTGGTTGTCTTGGGTAGGATCCCATTTGAAGGAATTCGCTATGATTGGCCTAATGGGATACTCCCGCCGAAATAAATGGCCATAATGAGCACAAATATTAGTCTATTGCTCAAACACATGCAACTCTTACCTTAATAAGTGGTCATCCACATAATGTCAATTGGATGAAACCCAAATAGAAAAATCAAGAATAGAAACAATTTTACAGAGTGAAGGCTTAGTAAAAGAGGAAAAACAAAAAATCCTCCAAATCTTTACAAAAACTTTATGTATGCTTCAAAGAACCTTTACCTATTTTCGATACACTATAGCAGTAATTGAGAATGGTAATTGAATAGGAGAAAGTATTATGAATAAAACTTTAGGCATAACATTAACGATAATTGGTGGTGTTGTCATAGCAGGTTTGATCTTTGGAACAGGACTCTTTCTTGGACATACCAATGTTTTCGCAAATAATTACGCTGTGAATGGTTTCAATGGACAGGCGATCAATAATCCGGGCTACTCAATGATGGGCGGCTACAACATGATGGGTGGTTATTATTCGGCTGCCTCACTCGAAAATAACAACACTGCTACGTTAACACCCCTGACTATCGACCAGGCAAAACAATCTGTTGAGGGTTACTTAAAGAACCTGAACAATCCCGATCTTGAACTCAAAGAGATCATGATCTTTAACAATAACGCCTATGCCCGCATCGTCGAGAAAAGTACCGGTATCGGTGCCATGGAGTTGCTAGTCGACCCCACCACCCTGTCAGTTTATCCCGAATATGGTCCGAATATGATGTGGAATCAAAAATATGGACACATGAGCGGATATGGAATGATGGGTGGCGCGGGTATGATGGAAGGTTACTTTGCCAACTCCTCTTCTATCTCTTCAGAGATGACAGTGACCACTGAACAAGCACTGCAACTCGCAGAGCAATATCTAGACAAGCAATATCCCGATTACACGACTGCAACGGAGGCAGATCCCTTCTATGGCTACTACACCATCGATATTATGAAAGACAACCAACCAGTCGGAATGCTAAGCGTCAATGGCTATAGTGGACAGATTCTCCTTCACACCTGGCACGGAACCTTTATTGAAATGTGGGAATGATCTGATCCACACTCCTCCTTATCAGGGATTGGCAGTTCTGCCGATCCCTGTTTATATGTAAAATGAATACATAAATAATTTTACTGCGAGGAAATTGTGATGCCTGCTTCCAAAATACTCATTATTGATGATGAACCTTCGATTCATACCGTTCTGAGCGCCTATTTAAAGACTGAAGGATATGAATTTCAATCAGCTTATGACGGACCAGCAGGGTTGGCTGCTGCCCGCTCCTTCAAACCGGATATCGTTGTACTGGACGTCATGCTACCTGGCATGGACGGAATTGAGCTGCTTGCCAACCTAAGGCGGGAGTCGAATGTTTACGTGATCATGCTTACTGCCCGGTCTGAGGAAACAGATAAGATCGTGGGGCTTTCCGTCGGCGCGGATGACTATCTTACCAAACCTTTCAGCCCGCGCGAACTGGTTGCCCGCATCAAGGCTGCTCTCCGGCGCTTGCAGAACCCAACTGGGAATACCGGAGAAATTGTTATTCTCAATTTTGCGCATCTTCGCATCGATGTTGCCGCAAGACGCGTCTGGGTTGGTGAGAATTTAATCGACCTGACTTCTGTTGAATTTGATTTGTTATTAGCACTTGCCCAGCATCAGAGCATGGTGCTCAGCAGAGAACAACTGCTGGAAAAGATATGGGGATACGATTATTTTGGTGATACCCGGGTGGTGGACGTCCATATCGGGCATATTCGTCAAAAACTAGGGAATGAATCCATGATCGAAACGATCCGCGGGGTCGGTTACCGATTTGAGGATAAGTAGGTGATGCTATGATGAAGTTTTTGCGCACGCATCTCGTCTGGAAGGTTTTCCTTTCATATGTTCTCGTCGTGCTAGTCGGTGCAATGATTTTAATAACCGCAGCAAGCATATCCGTCCCTGCGGCCTTTGAACGACACATGGCCAGTATGAACGCGATCATGACTAACGCAAACACGATGGGCAATAATCAGCAAATGCAATCCGAATTATTTTCACAATACACGATGGCAGTATATGAAGCAGTTACTTATGCAGCACTTGCGGCGTTAATTGCAGCAATCCTGGCAAGTTTTTTTATCAGCCGCCAGGTTGTCACCCCCATGCTACGAATGATGAGCCTCAGTCACCGCATCGCAGAAGGTGAGTACAAAGAAAGATTGGCTCTCCCAGGAGGTCAGCGAGCGGATCAGATAGATGAGCTAGGTCAACTGGTACTCAGTTTTAACCAGATGGCGAAAAAACTAGATAAGACAGAAACTATGCGTCGAGAACTGATTGGAGATGTTACCCACGAATTGCGGACACCCCTTACCGCTGTTAAAGGATATCTGGAGGGATTAATGGATGGCGTTTTACCTGCCGACCCCGAGACCTACCATCAGATACACTCTGAAATTGACCGTTTGCAGCGTCTGGTGAGTGATTTACAGGAGTTGAGCCGGGTAGAAGCCGGCGCGTTTCAATTGCATCTCACTCCAGTATCACCTGTCAGCCTGATTGAGAGAATACAGAGTACTCTTGGCCGGCAATTCGAAGATAAGAACATCCAGCTTGTGATAGATGTGGAACCCGATTTGCCTGACCTTTTGTTGGACAAAGATCGTATCATCCAGGTATTGACGAACCTTGTGGGAAATGCGTTGCAATATACGGCTAGTGGAGGGAAGGTGTTAGTGAATGTTCGTCGACAAAAGTCACAGATACTCTTCACTGTGAAAGATAGCGGAATAGGAATCTCCGCAGAGCAACTTCAATATGTTTTCAACCGTTTTTACCGCACGGACAAATCGCGTACAAGGGCGAGCGGTGGCAGCGGTATTGGTCTGACCATCGCCAAGGCACTCGTGCAGGCTCACCAGGGGAAAATTTGGGCAGAGAGTGATGGAGAAGGAAAAGGCAGTACTTTTTCTTTCCTGATCCCCCTTCCCAATTAACAGGGGTTACTTCCTGGTTTTCTTTAACGAAACTTTACAAACCCTTTAATAATGCTTCATCCTCCTAGTTTAAGATAAGTCAGTAAGCAAAAAAGAAAGCTCTTGATGAGCTAAACGAAAGGATGAAATAATATGATGGGTTATTGGTACGGTGGTCTTGGTTGGATTGGCATGGTCATCAACCTAATTGTTTCGGTTGTATTGATCATCGGCGTAGTGTTCCTGGTAATCTGGATCGTGAAGCGGTTGAGCAATAACAATTCAACACGAATGCTTAATAATACTGGACTAGCCGCGGTCGAAATTGCCAAGGAAAGGTACGCGAAGGGTGAGATTACCCGCGAAGAATTTCAAAAATTATTGACAGACCTGGGAACAAGGTAGGTGAAAGATGATGGGATTTGGAATGATGGGTGGCATGCTGGTCTTTTGGGTCATTATCATTGTTCTGGCAGTCTTGCTGGTAAAAGGATTATTCAACTCAAATGGCTCGCGTTCAGAAGACAACGCAAATAGCGCAAAAAAGATCCTGGACGAAAGGTATGCAAGAGGCGAGATCACTCAGGAACAATACCAGACAATGATAAAAGATATTCATTAAAAGATACGAATTCGGTAGCGCAAGGTACTTTGTCTGGCTTTGCTCTCCCATTTCGATCAGAGACCCACTAATTTTTTTGGTAAAGGAAACCATTTCGATGAAAAAATCTCAAGGCTTGATAATTACAGTAATTATCGCAGTCGTAGTGATTGCAGTCAGTGTCTTTCTGGTAAAGGAACCCATAAGCCAATCAGATACAGCGTTACTTGAAAAATACGGGTTGAGCGGACTTTCCGTTGAGGAAATAGTGCAAAAGCTTGACAACACTACATCAGATCCTTCTGGGCTTCGAGCCAGCATCACAAGTGATTATCTTATCCTCTCAGATGATTCAGGAGAGGTCAGGGTGACGCTGCCCAAGGATAAGTTTTACCTCTCCTTTGCACCTTATATCTCACAAACGCATCCTTGCGGGACCCACAGCCTGACTACTTGCCAGGGTGAGCTTGTCAACCAGGAAATTCATGCGGTCATTACCGATAAAGAAGGAAAGGAGATCGTCAATTCCGATTTGACCACCATGGCGAACGGCTTTGTGGGAGTGTGGCTGCCCCGAAATATCGATGGTACTGTCAGGGTCAGTTTTGATGGGAAGGTCGCACAGACGCAAATCTCAACATATGCTGGAAGCAATACCTGCCTGACGACAGCACTTCAACTTAACTGATGATCCAAATTCAGGGGGGCAAAACCAAGGTACAAGATTTACTCCCTTTCCCCACCCATCGATCGTGATTTGGTAAATTGATCATCAGAGAAAACCGGTTAGAATAAATATATCCTCGCCGACGCCGTCATCCAGCCAAGATGAATGTGTCGGCGGTTTTTATTAGCTGAGAAAAGCGTAATTGACATTACTATTTGTTGTTACATGAGGTGAAGGATGACTGAAGAACGTAAAAAAAATGATGAGAAAACGCAGAATATGGATCATTCCTCAATGCATCACTCAAGCATGGAGCACGTGCATCAAATGCATGATATGGTGGGAATGGAACACGATCACAGTAAGATATCGGCAACTCATGATACTCATACTGATCATGGTAAGAATATGAATGAGATGGATACGGGAGGACATGCTGAACATAGTATGTCCATGGGCCATGGCGGACATGAAGATCACGGCGCACACGTGGATCACTCCGGGCACGAGCAGATGTTCCGACGCAAGTTTTGGGTATCGCTGATTCTCTCCCTGCCGGTGCTGCTTTTTAGCCAGGGTTTCCAAGCTCTGTTGGGATTTTCAATGCCAGTTTTTCCTGGCTCGCGCTGGATCACGCCCGTCCTTGCAGTGATCATCTTTATTTATGGTGGTCTGCCTTTTATCAAAATGGCAATCCCTGAATTACGCAACCGTCAACCGGGCATGATGACTTTGATTTCCCTGGCCATCATCGTCGCATTTGTTTATAGTGTGGCCTCTCTATTCCTGGTGAACCAAATGGATTTCTTCTGGGAACTGGCGACATTAATTGACATCATGCTCCTAGGACATTGGATCGAGATGCGTTCCATCCGCCAAGCCTCTGGTGCATTAAATGCTCTCGCCAAATTAATGCCTGACACTGCTGAACGCATTGATGCGAATGGTCAGACAGCGAAAGTGGCTTTGTCTGAACTGAAGTCCAGAGATCTTCTGCTTGTCCGGCCTGGATCCAGTATTCCGGCGGATGGCATAGTGGAGGACGGTGAGTCGGCAGTAAATGAATCCATGATCACCGGCGAGTCAAAGCCGGTTCATAAGCATCCAGGTGAAAAAGTTGTGGGGGGTTCAATTAATGGGGATGGCAGCCTGCGTGTACGGGTGACGGCTACTGGTGACCAAACTGCGCTGGCTGGTATCATGCGCCTGGTGCAGCAAGCGCAGATGTCAAAAAGCCGTACGCAACTACTTGCTGACCGCGCTGCCGGTTGGTTGTTCTACATCGCTTTAGGTACTGCTGTGATCACAGCCATTGCCTGGACGATAGGGGTTGGGTTTAACGTTAAAGTGATCGAGCGCGTGGCCACTGTGCTGGTGATCGCCTGCCCGCATGCTTTGGGTCTTGCCATCCCTCTGGTGGTCTCGATAACCACAGCAATGGGAGCCAACAATGGTATTTTGGTGCGCGACCGACTGGCACTTGAAGCAGCACGCGAGATCAATACCATCATCTTTGACAAAACCGGGACATTAACAGAAGGTCGGTTTGGGGTCGTTGGCATCGAAACTATTGATGGGATCAAACCAGAGGATGCTCTGGCGTTGACCGCCGCTGTGGAAGGTGATTCTGAGCACCCTATCGCCCAGGGCATCCGTCGCTCTACCCAGCAGAAAGACGTGGACCTACCCATAGTGCAGGACTTTGAAGCCATCAAAGGACGTGGGGTCCACGTTAAAATGAATGAACATGATGTCTACGTCGGCGGACCTCGTTTGCTGCAAATGCTGAATGTCACTTTACCTGAATCCCTGTCAAACTTTGATCAGGCAGCCAGCGCGAAAGGTCAAAGCGTGGTGCACCTTGTGCAGGATGGCAAGCCACTGGCATCGCTTGCTCTGGCAGATGTGATCCGCCCGGAGAGTCATGAAGCCATCCAACGGCTGCATGAGATGGGTGTGCAAGTGGCTATGCTGACCGGCGACAGCCAGGCAGTCGCAAAAGCAGTGGCTGGCGAATTGGGGATCGATACTTACTTTGCCGAGGTGCTGCCGGAAAACAAGGATCAGAAGGTTATCGAATTGCAGAGGCAGGGACGGCGCGTGGCGATGGTCGGAGATGGCGTGAATGATGCCCCGGCGTTAACTCGCGCAGATGTGGGTATTGCCATTGGCAGTGGAACGGATGTGGCCGTGGAGAGCGCTGGCATCATTCTGGTGAGATCGAACCCATTGGATGTGGTCAAGATAATCGCACTGAGTCGGGCTAGCTATCGCAAAATGCGCCAGAACCTAATCTGGGCGGCGGGGTACAACATCGTCGCTATTCCTCTGGCAGCTGGAGTGCTAGCACCGTGGGGCATCTTGCTCTCTCCGGCTGTTGGTGCCATTTTAATGTCGCTGAGCACAGTTATCGTGGCTATCAATGCTCAGTTACTGCGCACGAAGCGATTGTGATTCCCGCAAATAAGTTGTTTTGAATGTAAGGTTCGATATCCAATAAAATACGAATGCCCTTGATATTATCCACGAGAAGGTTATCAGGGGCAGAGTATTAATGACGGTGATTCAAATAAGTATCAGTTATCACCGTTACGCTGGCGCATCTACTTCTCTAAACTTACATCCGTAGGCTGCCTGTTTACCCACCATTGTCCAGGATAATCTTTCAACCGTATTCCACCAAATGCCAGGCACTTCATACCACTTAGCATTTGCGACATCCTTAGGGATATCTGGATCTGGGGCGGTGCCTCGCGCAAGAGCTCCATCCGGGTGGATGCCAACTTCGGTATAAACAAATGAATAAATTGGACCCAGAGCAGCTAGAGATAACATCATGCCCCAC
>DAOUFI010000028.1:0-14402 GCA_034430175.1 Anaerolineaceae bacterium
CTGAAACCACAACAACAGTGCAAGAGGCTGTAGATCATTTTAAGAATAATCAACTGCCGAAGTTTCAGTAAACGACTGAACAGGAGGTGTTTGTGCAAATTGCAGTCGCCAGTGGAAAAGGTGGTACAGGGAAAACGACCATTGCCACCAGCCTTGCGCTTAGTTTGGCAAGCCTGGCAAAGGTGCGCTATTTCGATTGTGATGTTGAAGCGCCAAACGGGCATTTGTTTCTAAAACCCGCTTTTTCCGAAAGCACCCCGGCAGTCATTCGAATTCCACAAATTCAAAATGAGAAATGCACTGCTAGCGGCAGGTGCGTGGACATCTGCCAATTCCATGCGCTCGCAAAAGTTGGAAAAAACATTCTTGTCTTTCCGCAATTGTGCCATGGTTGTGGAAGCTGCACGTGGAATTGTCCTGAAAACGCCATTACTGAAGTTCCCAACCCAATAGGAACATTGGAGCAAGGGCTGACTCTGGAAAATATTGAATTTTTCCGGGGACAACTAACGATCAGCGAACCCATGCCAACTCCGGTGATTCGACAGTTGAAAAAATTGGTGCATCCATCATCAGGTAGCATTGATATTCTTGATGCTCCCCCCGGAGCATCCTGTTCAGTAGTCGAGACACTGCATGGGGTTGATTATGTTTTATTGGTCACTGAGCCCACTCCTTTTGGGTTGCATGACCTGAAACAAATCGTTGGCATCTTAAGAGAAATGGATATTACAGCCGGCGTAATCATTAATCGTGATGGAATTGGTGATGATGCAGTGGAGATGTACTGCCTGGCCGAAAAACTGCCCATCCTCTTACGCATCCCCTTTGACCGCCAAATTGCTGAAGGCATTTCCAAAGGAAAAACCCTGGTTGATATTTTCCCGGAATATTCAACGGTATTTCAACGATTGATCAGCCGAATTCAGGAGGATTGCTAAATGCCACAATTATCCAAAGGTGGTAAGTGGGTGTTCGGTTGGGCAATCGTTGGCCAGGATAAGGATGTCCTGATCCCAACGCAAGCCTTTCTGGAATATGGATTTCACCAAGCCGCCCCTGTTGTATTTACTCTCGGAAGCAAGCGATCTGGCGGTTTTGGTTTAGGGCACAAAGAAAAAGTGGCTTCTTCACTTATCCGCTCGCGTATTATTGGAGAAGGTCTTATCGGCAAAGAAATGCACATTTTTCTTCCACCAGCCGTTGATATAAATCCCGGTGAACAGCTCCTGGTCGTTCGTGGCAGCAATCTGGCATTAGGCTTCCTATTGAGAGGTCCGATTGTGGATGAGGCGCGGCTCCACCCTGAACTTGAGGTCTACCAATCATGAAGCAGATCGTGATTCTAAGTGGAAAAGGCGGCACGGGGAAGACCAGCATTACCGCTGCATTTGCTCACCTGGGCACCACTTACGGGATTGTCCCTCCCGCTGTATTGGTAGACGCAGACGTGGATGCAGCTAATTTGAGCCTTGTTCTCCAGCCGGAAATCCTGGACCCCAAAGAGTTTTGGGGCGGCTCGTTGGCGGTGATTAACCCGGATCAATGCGTGAACTGCGGAGCCTGCTCCCCCGTCTGCCGGTACGATGCAATCTTTCCGGATCCCCAAAAAGCGCAAGTGCAATGGATCGACCCCATTGCCTGTGATGGATGCGCTGCGTGCGTGTATGCCTGCCCGGAGGGCGCCATCAGCATGGTCCAGCAACAGGAAGGAAACTGGTTTCAGTCAAACACTTCCTTTGGATCGCTGTTTCATGCGGAATTATTCCCGGGGAAAGAAAATTCCGGCAAACTGGTAACTTTGATCAAACAACAGGCGCGTCTATTCGCCGAAGATACTCAGTCGCAGTGTGTAGTCATCGATGGTCCGCCGGGCATCGGCTGCCCGGTCATTTCTGCCTGTGCCGGCACTGATTTGGGATTGATCGTGACCGAACCCAGCCTGGCAGGGCTGCATGATCTCAAACGGGTACTGGGAACGTTGCGCCATTTCCGCGTCCCGGCAGTCATTTGCATCAACAAAGCGGATATTTATCCGGAAGGCACCAGGGCCATCCAGGAATTCGCCATCGCTGAAGGCATTGATCTGATCGGCGAAATTCCGTATGACGAAAACCTTCCCAGGGCAATGATCGAAGGAAAGCCGATTACTTTATTGTTTCCCGATTCACCCGCTGCACGAGCAGTTCGAGATGTGTGGCAAAAAACCATTCAGCTACTTCAACTCCAGGAGGGCCATTATGGATCAAGTAGCTCTTGAGAAAGCTGTTATTGAAAAACTGAGTAAAGTGATTGATCCGGAAACGGGAGCGGATGTCATCCGCATGAAGCTGGTATTGGATCTTGTAATCGACGAGAAAGGAAAAGCCACCTACACCTTTCGGCCTTCTTCACCTTTATGCCCGATTGCTGTTCCTCTTGCTGTGATGATTATTCAGGCTATCGGTGAAGTGGAAGGAATAACCGGGCAGAGCATGACCGTCGTCGATTACGTTGAGGCGGATAAATTGAATGAGATCCTCCGATCTGTTTTAGAAGAATAATGGAGACAACATGATTCAAAAAGATGCTATTTTACAAGCACTTAAAGAGGTAAAAGACCCTGAACTCGAACGGGATATCGTGAGCCTGAATTTTATTGCTGATGTGGAAATTGAGGAAAACAACGTTATTGTTCATTTTCGCCCTGACACGATGAAATGCCCATTGCTGGACCGCTTCACTTCAGAGATCAAGCAAGCGGTTCGCCAAATTGAAGGTATTCAAAAAGTAGATGTGGTCATTGATCAAAGCCATGGAAAGGAACCTATGCAATCGGAAAAGGAATTTGGAGGTGTTCAAGACCTCAACCACGTCAAAAAAGTCATCGCTGTGATGAGTGGAAAGGGCGGTGTGGGAAAATCGCTGGTCACAGGGCTTTTAGCCGTGTCTCTTCGCAGGGCAGGATACCGCGTTGGAATTCTGGACGCGGATATTACTGGTCCAAGCATTCCCAAGATGTTCTTTGAAAACCGTCCAGAAGTCTCGTATACACCACGAGCAATATTACCGCCTATCACAACTTCGGGAATCAAAGTGATGTCCATCAATCTTCTGCTTGAAAATGAAGAACAGGCGGTCGTATGGCGAGGCCCCCTTGTGGGTCGTGCTATTAAACAATTCTGGACGGATACATTGTGGGATGCCCTGGATTTCTTTATTGTGGATTTACCACCAGGTACTTCTGATGCGCCGTTGACCATAATGCAATCTTTACCTATGAGCGGAATATTGCTGGTAACCTCCCCACAAGACCTGGCCGGTATGGTGGTGCGAAAAGCGGCAAATATGGCCAATCAAATTGGCGTTCCCATTTTAGGAATTGTTGAGAACATGAGCTTTTTCAAGGCGCCAGATACTGGAAATGAATATGAGATTTTTGGGCCAAGCCATGCTGAGGAAACTGCTCATGCCCTCAATGTCCCTGTTTTGGCCCGGCTGCCTATCGATAGCCGTATTGCAGTGCTGTGTGATCAAGGAAAAGTAGAAGAATGCCAGGTACCAGAATTTAAATCGGTTGTGGAATGGATTGAAAAAAGTACACCCGATTGTCAACCGCCAAAGATGTAAAAGTTTTAAGCCGTCGATCTTTTTCGTTTGCTGAAAGGAAAGGATGATATGAAAAAAATAAGTCTATTGCCTACAGGGTATCTGTTGATAGCCATGTTAATGATCTTGTTAATTCACTTCATCCTTCCACTTACCAGATTGGTCCCTATTCCATGGAACTTGGTGGGAATCATTCCGCTCGGTTTTGGAATTTGGATCAATCTGGCTGCCGATAAGGCTTTTCATCGATATGGAACGACCGTCAAACCTTTTGAAGAACCCAATACACTCATCACGTCGGGTGTATTTTCAATTAGCCGCAATCCCATGTATCTGGGGTTTGTAGCGATACTGATCGGAATAGCCCTTTTATTAGGAACATTAAGCCCCTATCTGATTGTGATTGCCTTTGCAATTCTAGTGGATCGCATGTTCATTGCTGTTGAAGAAAAAAATTTGGAACATAATTTTTCTTCTATGTATATGAAATACAAGAAGGATGTCAGACGATGGATATAAGAGAATCATCGGAAATACAATAATTTTAAAAGGAAACGGGAGCTTGAAAATGGGTGAAAAAACAAAGATAGGCATCATCATTTGTGATCGATATCGCACCTGCGCAGGCGGAAAATGCCTGAGAGCGATGCGAAATCGAGAAGGCGCATTCAGCATTTATGCTGACTCTGACGTTGAATTGGTAGGTTACACTACCTGTGACGGATGTCCAGGAGGAAATATCGAATACACCGGCGAAGAAATGGTCAAGAATGGCGCACAGGTGATTCACCTGGCCACCGGGATGGTGGTGGGTTATCCGCCCTGCCCGTATATCGATACGTTCAAAGATTTTCTGGAGAAAAAATACGGCGTAACAGTTGTCATAGGCACTCATCCAATTCCGCAGAAATATTTAGATATGCACGCGCAGCTCGGCAGCTGGGATGATCCGGCGTGGAAACCGCGCCTTTCTGCTTCATTAACAGATGAAGCGATGCGGAAGGCCTATAACTAGAGAGGTATAAATTGATCGCGTTCGGTCCCGTTCCTTCTCGCCGTCTGGGATACAGCCTGGGCATCAACCATGTTCCAGCCAAATACTGTACGTTTTCCTGCGTTTATTGTCAAGTCGGTAGAACGACGCACATGGATCTTGAACGCCAGGAATTCTACCCGATCGATCAGATCCTTGCGGATGTGGAGAGAAAAATTGCGGAATGTGGACAATTGGGGAAAGAGATCGAGTACCTAACGCTTGTTCCGGATGGCGAACCGACCCTGGATAAAAATCTAGGCAAACTCATTGAGGCGCTAAAGCAGTTCGAAATACCGATTGCGGTCATTTCAAACGCTTCGCTGATCGACCGGCCGGATGTTCAGGAAGATCTATTACAGGCAGATTGGGTTTCCTTGAAAGTGGATTCTGTGGATGAGAACACATGGAGAAAGATCAACCGGCCTCACCGCCAGTTGTCCTTATATCATATTCTCGAAGGAATGCTCGCCTTCCAAAAAAAGTATCGTGGTGAGTTGGCCACAGAATCAATGCTGGTAGCCGGTTTGAATGACAGCGAAAAAAACACATACCAGCTTTGCGACTTTCTTCTCGAACTGCAGCCGCTCAAATCTTACCTGTCTATTCCCACCCGCCCGCCTGCCGAACCCGGGATAACTCCACCTTCTCCCGATTCACTCCAGCAGATAATCAAGATCTGTTCTGCTCAAATTCCATTTATGGATTTGCTTTTTGAGACTGAAGTAGGGGCGTTTATTTCCACTGGAGATCTTGCGGAAGATATCCTCAGCATTACCGCTGTTCATCCCTTGCGTGAAGAAGCCTTAAGAACAATGGTCTCAAGGGCTGGGGGTTCATGGAGGACTGTTGAAGAATTATTGGCTACTGAAGAAATCTCTTCCATCGATTACCGAAATGAAAGATATTTCTTACGTCATTTTTAAAAATTTTCCTCAGAGGAGCGACGAACTTCCATTATGATTCCTGATATACCTCCATTGGTTAATATCGTATTCCTCAGCCTGGTGGCCAGCCTGGGCACCGGATTGGGTGGATTGATCGCTGTCATCCGCAGGCCAGGTAAAAGAATGTATGGCTTATTAATGGGAATCACCGCCGGCGTCATGATTTGTCTTTCCTTTCTGGATCTGGTCAATGAGGCATGGAGTCTTGCTGGCCCTTGGACGGCAACCATCGGGTTTGCCATCGGAGCAACCTTTATGTTTATCCTGGATCATTTTGCACCACACATTCGTTTTTCAGAAAGAGAAGTGCGAAGTGAACAACCAATCGATCCGAACATCCCTACTGAACAGCCCCATTTTGGCAGACGAAGGTTTGGCCGCAGACGATGGGAAAATCAAAATCTCGATCTACGATTGGTCAATACTGGGCTCCTACTAGCAGTTGGCATTACATTGCACAATTTGCCCGAAGGGATCGCCGTGGGCGCCGGCTACTTGCATAACCCGCAATTTGGTTTGTTCATCGCATTGGCCATCATGCTGCACAATATCCCTGAAGGAATAGCGACCGCATTACCCCTTTGCAAAGGAGGCGTTTGCAGATGGGATGCGTTTCGAGTGGCTTTTTTCTCTGGATTTGCCGAACCGGTTGGGGCGCTTATCGCCAGCCTCTTCCTGGTTACATTTCAAAAGCTGGTACCTGGAGCGCTGGCTTTTGCGGGCGGAGTAATGGTCTTTATCACCCTGGATGAGCTCATCCCGACAGCGAGAGAATTTGGTCATGAGCATTATGTGGCAATTGGAATCATTCTGGGATCAATTTTTGTCTTTATTCTTTCAGGAATATTAGGCGTTTAACCAGATATGTTGATCGTTTATTAAGAGGTAATGATATGAAATTACTCGAAGAAATCTTAACTGCGCTTCCAGAAAAACAGATACCAATCCGAAATGTAATTGTTGGGGTTCACTGGACGCTGGTGGCAAGCAAATATTGCGGTCTTGCTTCTACTATGGTGAGAGAAGAACAGCATGGTCATTCGCAGGTAAGAGATGTAGGTACCCTCACCGAAAAAAGTGCCCAAGAACTGGCCAGTTGGGTTCTTTCGGATAATCTTCTGGAAGCCAGTATCGGAATGGCAGCGATCAATTCTTTGATAGAACTAGATGAACATTCATTGAAAGAAGTCAATGCATCCGAGGTGATTGCGAGACATTGTAAAGAAAAAAACCTGGTGGTAGTTGGACATTTTCCGTTTGTGGAGCGAATGAAAACAATTGCGCGGAACTGTTGGGTTATCGAAAAACGCCCATTCGGTGATGATTTCCCAGAAGAAAAAGCCCAGGAATTCATCCCACAGGCGGACGTGATTGCCATTACCGGCACAGCGTTTATCAATCATTCCATTGAGAGTCTACTCTCACTTTGCCCATCTGATTCGATTGTTATGGTCTTAGGCCCTTCAACACCCATGACCCCGCTTCTATTTGATCATGGAATTTCTTTTCTTTCAGGTTCCAGGGTTATAGATGAAGAAGCAGCAATTACAACAATTCAACAGGGGGCAAGTTTTCCCCAGGTAAAGGGAACCAGGCTTTTTACGATGACAAAAGGAATTTGATGGAATGAGTATCACTTTTAATCCAATCGGTATCATCCATACTCCATTCAAGTTAAAAGAGGAAGCCCCTATTCAATCCGCGAGATCTGAGATCAATGGTGATGTCGAGGTATTCCCGGAATTCACAGAAGGGTTGGATGGAATTGAGGAATTTTCTCATATCTACCTGCTGTATCACTTGAATCAATCTGATCAACCGGTATCGTTGCATGTAAAACCGTTTTTGGATGACCAGACTCACGGCGTTTTTACAACCCGCCACCCATGCCGGCCAAATCCAATTGGACTATCCATCGTCCGGTTGCTTCGAAGGGACAATAATCGCCTGACTTTTTGTGGCGCGGATATGTTGGACGGGACCCCTCTTTTAGATATTAAGCCTTACATACCCAATTTTGACATCTTTGAGGTCACAAAAACCGGGTGGTATCAGAAAAGGAAATATTCTTAATCGGGCAAAAAACGAAAATATTTTTCGCACCACAGTAAACCATCACAGGCATAGCACATCCAAACTTTACTGAAGTGCAACCAGTAAACCCAGAAAGGCTGAATTATCAGAGAAAATGATGAACTCATATCAACCCAACCCAATTTCATCCCATATGAAGATCAAACAGGTAATAGGAGTAATGAGTTCCAAAGGCGGGGTTGGAAAATCTTTTATTACCGGGTTACTTGCTACTGAACTCTCCAGAGCAGGGTTCCAGGTAGGAATATTGGATGCGGACCTGACTGCTCCAATCATCCCAATGTTATTTGGCGTACAAGGACCTGTTGAGAGAGGGGATTATAGTTTCTTACCTCTTAAAACAGGATCCGGAATCAAGATTATTTCACCCAATCTGCTCGTTGAGGATGGAACACAGCCATTTATTTGGAAAAACGCTCTGGCAGGCAAAGTTATTGAAGAGCTTTATAAAGAAGTTGAGTGGGGTCTCCTTGATTATTTAGTAATTGATCTTCCCCCTGCGACTTCTGAAGTGACCGTTGAGGTTCTGCAATCTATCCCTTTTGCCGGCGTGGTGATTGTTACCCAACCTCAGGAATTATCCACAAGAATCGCCTCAAAAGCAGTACGCCTGGCACAAAAAATGAATGTAGACATCATTGGCGTTATCGAAAATAAATCCTATTATCTTGCTCCGAACTCCAATGAAAAGCAGTTCTTCTTTGGCCCTTCGCACATTGATTCTCTTTCTTCAATCGCTAACTTATCAATCTTGGCCAAGTTACCCTATTCTCCTGATTTTTCCAATTTATGTGACTTGGGAAAAATTGAAAATATCCTTCTGCCTGATGGGCATGATCTTGTGGATGCAATAAACAATTCCCTGGCAAGAATTGATGCGGAAAAATTAGCACATCCAAAAGAAGCGGTTGTTCCTCCTGCAGAAAAAACCCAGGGAGACAAAGTTTATATGGACATAGATACATCCTCCCAGCAATCTACTCATACCGGGCAAGCATTTTCAAACATTGTCGTGCACCTTATTCAAAACAAAGACAATGTAGGCACTTTTGATTATCCAGACGCCCAGGGGTATTTCCTTGGAAGTTGTGGTGATCGAATGCAAATCCATCTACAAATCGTCAATGAACGGATCTTGGGTGCAAGATTTTTGGCTGACGGTTGTGGAGCCACGCTTGCCTGCGGTAGCATGATCACAAAAATGGCATGTTCCAAAACAATTACAGAAGCTGAAAAGATTACTTCTGATGATTTGATTTCTGCACTGGAGGGTTTACCGGAAGACCATTTACACTGTGCCGAATTGGCGGTGATGACATTACGCGAAGCGGTAATCGATGCTATTGAAGGACATGGGAACAGGAAGAGATAAATTCCATCTTCTCTGAAACAAAACGGACAATATCGATGGTAAAAGTATGACAATAAGAGCATTTGAAGATGTATATTAATAAATAGACCATTGACCATTCATACTTTTGCTTTGCACAATCTGGTAATAAGGAGTGAAAAATGAAATCAACAAGGGAAGTAACCCTAACGATCAATCAAATTTTTCAGAAGATCAATGTCAGCGAGAATGAAAGCTTGCTGGATGTTTTGCGTAATGCTGGCTATTTTAGTGTGAAATTTGGATGCGGCAGCGGCGAATGTGGGATGTGCACCGTTTTAATCAATGGAAAACCTATCAAAAGCTGCCAGATCAAAGCCCTGGATGCGGAAGGAAGGGAAATCACCACAATAGAGGGGCTTAGCAAAAGTGGCGATTTGGACCCCATTCAAAAAGCTTTCATAGACACTGGTGCTATTCAATGCGGCTACTGTTCACCCGCGCTGATCCTTTCTGCAAAAGCCTTGCTTGATAATAATCCTAATCCAACCGAGACTGAAATTCGTAAAGCTCTAAACCCGATACTATGCAGGTGCACAGGTTATGTGCGAGGTATTTACGCAGTCCAAAGAGCAGCTGCTATCAGGCGCGGAGAAAAAGTCACCCCGTATTCACATATCGATCAGGAACTGCCAGTTTCCAATGAACGAATAGAAATTCCGGAAGCTTATTTTCGCAAAGATGGCAACCGCGATCACTTACCACCCTTGGTATTTACGCCTGCTAACATGAAGAAAACCAATATCATTGGTAAACCAGAAGTGAAGGTTGATGCCCGAAAACTGGCGTTAGGAAAACCAGTTTTTACTGACGATTTTCGGTTGCCAGGAATGTTATATGGCGCTTTACTTACCAGCCCGCACGCACATGCACGTATCCGAGGAATTGACGCTTCAAAAGCTCGATCCCTCGATGGTGTTTATGCTGTTTTAACCTACCAGGATATTTCACGCGTGAAATATGCCAGTGGAGGGCAGAGTTATCCGCAACCACTTCCGTATGACCAGGCCAGTCTGGATGATAAAGTCCGGCATGTAGGTGATAGAGTGGCAATTGTGGCTGCTGAGAGCGCAGAGATTGCGCAACAGGCCTTGAAAATGATCGATGTGGATTATGAAATTTTGCCAGCAGTGGTTGATCCTGAGGAAGCCATGCGGGAAGGAGCGCCGATCATTCATGATGAAACGGATACAGACGGGATTTATGATCGCACTCACAATGTGGTTTATCACATAGATGCAGAAGTTGGAGATGTGGAAAAGGGGTTCTCAGAAGTGGATCATATCTTTGAAGGAGAGTACAAAACCCCTAAACAGCAGCATGTGCATATGGAACCCCATGTTTGCATTACATACCTGGATGAAGACGAGCGTCTAGTAATTCGTACCAGTACACAGGTTCCCTTTCATGTTCGTCGAATAGTTGCTCCGTTGATTGGTTTACCGGTAAAAAAAATCAGGGTTATCAAACCACGCATAGGCGGAGGTTTTGGAAATAAACAAGAAATACTGCTTGAAGATCTTTGCGCCCATTTGACCCTGGCGACAAAACGACCAGTACGTATGGAGTACACTCGTGAGCAGGAATTCACAAGTTCGCGTTCAAGGCATGCGAACATTATCCGTTATAAGGTTGGGGTAAAGAGCGGTAAGGTGACCACTGCCAGATTGTACCTTATTGGGGATACAGGAGCTTATGGTGCGCATGGATTGACAGTTAACATGGTTGGTGGGTTTAAGGGATTGACTCTGTATAATCCACCTAATGCCCATTTCCTATGTGATGTGGTGTATACCAACACTCCCCCGGCGGGTGCATTTCGGGGATATGGGACAATGCAATGCCAGTATGGCATTGAGATATTAATGGAAGAAATTGCAGAAAAACTTGGGGTAGATGTTGTCCAATTTAAGAAAAATAATTGGATCAAGATCGGTGAAGAAATGCATCTATCAGAAAAGTTAGGTGAGGGAAGAGCAGGCGTAAAACAGGCTTTGGCGTCAAGCGGAATGGAGCAATGTGTAGATATTGGAGTGAAAGCAACCGATTTCTACAGGAAGCGAAAAACTTATCAAAATCAGGTTGGAAAAATAAAACGCGGGATTGGCATGGCCGTGGTCATGCATGGCAGCAGTGTGGCTGGGCTGGATATGGCCGCGGCAACATTAAAAATGAACGATGATGGGTCGTTTAATATGTTGATCGGTGCCACTGATCTTGGCACTGGTTCAGATACTATCCTGGCGCAAATTGCGGCTGAGGTTTTGTGTATCCCCCTGGAAGATATTATTGTATATTCGTCAGATACTGACTTTACACCGTTTGATAAAGGTGCCTATGCCAGCAGCACAACTTACTTAAGCGGTGAAGCGGTTAGAAAAGCGGCGGAGGAAATTGCGGAACAAATAAAACAACACGCCGCATTGATGTTGAATGTGGAAGATTACCAATCACTGAAACTTGAGAATCGCCAGGTCATGGCACCGGATGGCAGGGAAGTGACTTTTGAGCAAATTGGGCTGAACAGTCTCCACCAGCAAAATCAACACCAGATTATGGCAACTGCATCGCATGTAAGCCCTGTAAGCCCCCCACCGACAGCTGCCCAGTTTGTGGAAATCATGGTGGATACCGAAACCGGAGAAATTGAAGTTGAACGTATGCTAATGGTCGTTGATTGCGGTAGAGTGATAAATCCTGTTACAGCAGCCGGCCAGGTGGAAGGCGGAATGGCGCAAGCCCTTGGCTTTGCTTTGAAGGAAGAAATGCTGTTCACTTCAGATGGACAACCCACCAACCCCAATTTAGCAAAATACAAGATCCCAAGAGCACAAGAAATGCCAGTCATGGATGTGATTTTTGTTCAAACAGATGAACCTACCGGTCCTTACGGAGCAAAATCCGTTGCAGAAATATCAATTGATGGTGTAGCACCCGCAATGGCAAGCGCAATACATAATGCGACTGGTATATGGATGAGAGAAGTACCCTATACCAAAGAACGAGTTCAAGAGGCATTATCTCGATAAATTTAGTCTGGAGATTAATAATGGAAAACACGAAAAATAAGTACGAAGAAACTACGATTTACCGCATACGGCATTCCGCAGCGCATATCATGGCGCAGGCTGTGATTGAAAAATTTCCCGATGCAAAAGTTGCGATCGGACCAGCGATTGAGGACGGTTTTTATTATGATTTCGACCTTCCTCGTCCACTGACTCCCGAGGACCTGGAAAGCATTGAGAAACGCATGCGTGGCATCATACAATCCAAGCTTACTTTTGAACGAAAGGTGGTCAGCGCCGAAGAAGCCAGACAGGTTTTCAAAGACCAGCCATTTAAACTGGAGCTGATTGCCGGACTTGAGGAAGGCAAACTGGATGACGACGGCAACCCCATTTTGGAGAAGCCAGAGATTAGCCTGTATACGCAAGGTGGATTCACCGACCTGTGCCGTGGTCCGCACGTGCAGGTTTCCACAGAAATCAACCCGATGGCAATCAAGCTGCTCTCGGTCGCCGGCGCATACTGGCGCGGCGATGAGAAACGTCCCATGCTGCAGCGCATTTACGGAACCGCATGGAATACCCCACAGGAATTGAAAGATTACCTGTGGCGCATCGAAGAAGCAAAGAAACGCGATCACCGCAAGATCGGCCACGACCTGGATCTATTCAGCATCTCCGATGAAATCGGTGCGGGATTGATTCTATGGCACCCCAAAGGGGGCAGGATTCGTAAGATTATCGAGCAGTTCTGGACGGAAGAGCACGAAAAAAATGGGTATGATTTTGTGTATACTCCTCATATCGGCAAGGCCCAGTTGTGGGAAACAAGTGGGCATCTCGGTTTCTACAAGGAGAACATGTATTCTCCCATCGAAATTGATGACCAGCAGTATTATATCAAGCCGATGAATTGCCCATTCCATCTCAATATTTATAAAAGCGGGATTCGTTCATACCGCGACCTTCCAATGCGTTATGCCGAAGAAGGAACGGTTTACCGGTATGAACGCAGCGGCGTGCTTCACGGCCTGATGCGTGTACGTGGATTTACGCAAGATGATGCTCATCACTTCTGCCGTCCGGATCAGATGCCCGCTGAGATCGACTTTGTTCTCAATTTCAGCCTGCATATTTTACGCAGCTTTGGCTTTACAGATATCCACGCCTATCTAAGCACCCGGCCGGAGAAATCTGTTGGGGATCCCGAGCGTTGGAATGCTGCCGAAGCAGCTCTGGAGCAGTCATTAAAACGCGCTCAGATCAATTATGACATGGATGAAGGCGGTGGCGCTTTCTATGGTCCGAAGATTGATCTGAAAATTAAGGATGCTATAGGCCGTGAATGGCAGCTTTCCACCATCCAGTTTGACTTTTACCTCCCCGATCGGTTTGACCTGACCTATATCGCTGAAGATGGTCAACCTCACCGGCCCTACATGATTCACCGCGCTTTACTGGGCAGCCTGGAACGTTTCTTTGGAGTGTTGATCGAATTTTATGCGGGAGCTTTTCCCGTTTGGCTATCACCCATCCAAGTGGCTTTAATCCCAATTGCAGATCGGCATTTGGACTATACCAAGGATGTGGCTGGGCAGCTTCGTAAAGCGGGTCTGCGAGTTATGCTGGACGACCGATCGGAACGAATGAACGCCAAGATTCGGGATGCACAAAATCAGAAGATTCCTTATATGCTTATCATTGGCGATAAGGAGATTGAAAATAGCCAAGTTTCCTTACGCCTGCGAAATGGTGAAAATCCCGGACCAGTCCCAGTTTCTGTACTCATCGAACGCGCTAAAGAAGAAATAGCGAAAAAAATTTAATTTACCAGATTTGGAAAGCTCAAAAATCCGTTGGTGATTTTTGAGCTTTCCCTCTCAAAAAACAATGTTCCACAAACTAGGGATTGAGAACATCGCTTATTATGATTAACATTTGTGAAATACCACAGTCAGTACCTTTACGGGTAATTATTGGAGCTGGCGAACAGCGTTGGCAAGGCTGGATTCCCACACAAAGAGATGAACTTGATTTATTGCGTCCATCAGATTGGGAGTTGAGTTTCCACTCTCGTTTGGCTGATGCTTTTTTATGCGAACATGTTTGGGAACATCTTACTGAATCGGAAGGACGATCTGCCGCCAACTTGTGTCTTAAATATCTCAAGCCTGGTGGCTTTCTCCGCTGCGCAGTGCCGGATGGTAATTTTCCCAATCCCGAGTATCAGAAGAAGGCACAGATTGGTGGACCTGGTCAGAAAGACCACCCGGCTGCTGACCACAAGATTGTCTATGATTACCGATTATTTGTGGATGTGTTTGCCAGTGCAGGTTTTGAAG
>DAOUFI010000029.1:0-12261 GCA_034430175.1 Anaerolineaceae bacterium
CATCCTTGGAGAAAGTTCAACCTTAAATCAAATGCCCCCTCTAAAGGGGACATTCTTACTTTGTCTAACTAGGTGACATTTTAACTTTGGGCTAACAGAAACGGAAGTATTCTCCAAAACCAGCCATATCCAACAGAACGATTATTCTGCGGTATATTGACCAAAAGTGTTAATTCTTTATCAGAACTACTTACTCCTTCATATATTATCTTGACTCGATTTTTTTGGCATGGTATGATTATTGACATTGAATTAGCACTCTCGACCTTCGAGTGCTAAAAAGAGAGAAATGAAAGACCTGACAGAAAGACAACAGGCGATTTTATCGCTGGTAATCCACGAATATCTCCATACTGCCGCACCTGTGGGTTCAAAACACATCGTGGAGCAGTATCATCTTGACGTCAGCTCAGCCACGGTTCGCAATGATCTAGCGGAACTGACCGAGTTGGGTTATTTGCGCCAACCACACCTTTCAGCAGGTCGTGTCCCAACTGAAGAGGGATACAGACTATTCGTCAGCAACCTGGTTCAGGATATTGAGATCCCCGATTCCACCCGTCGCACCATCAGTCATCAGTTTTACCAAATGCGCCAAGACGTTGAACAGTGGACACGCCTGGCAGCATCGGTGCTTGCTCACCAATCCCATGGCGCGTCATTGGTCACGGCTCCTCATCCCGACCAGGCCCGTTTTAAACATCTTGAGTTGATTGGTGCCCGCGGACGTCAGGTTTTAATGGTTCTGGTCCTCATGGGTGGCGAGATTACACAGCGCTTCATTCTGCTGGCTGAGCCAGTTCCACAGGATGTACTCTCAGAAGTAGCCAATCACCTGAATCACCTGTTGGCTAATATGACTGCAGACCAGTTGAAATCGTCCACGTTGAACCTGATGGCGCTCGAATCAGAGATTTTTGGTTTTGTCCGTGAACAGATGGAACAGGCAGATTCGCTTGTGTCAGGCGAAGTGGTGCTTGACGGCATCACCAATGTTCTGAAGGAACCGGAATTTTCCGGCTCCGATAAAGCCCGTCAGGCATTACGTGTTCTCGAAGAAAAGCCTCTCCTGCAGAGTCTCCTTTCACAGACCATCCTCACCGGGTCATCCATCGGTGGCGTTTACGTGATGATTGGTGGCGAAGGGGTTTGGGATTCGCTCAGCCAATGTTCCATCGTAATTGCAAGGTACGGCACCCCAGGTTTGGCTACCGGCACTCTTGGTGTGCTGGGACCAATGCGTATGCCCTACGGGCATACAATCTCCATCGTTCGTTACCTTTCAGGACTGCTGAGCGATCTGGTAAACGACACAATAATCGAATAAATTCCTCACAGAGGTGATATTTTGTCTGAAGAAAAAAAACGAAACATCGAAAATAAAGAGAATACCCCACAAGAGAATTCCAGCACTCCCAAATCCCACGAGAAAAAATCAGAGGGATCGGCTCGAGAATTACACCAACAGGTAGACACGCTGAAGGAAGAACTTGAAAAAACCAAAGCGGAAGCCTATGCCAACCTGGATGGTTGGCAACGTGAACGCGCTGAATTCTCGAATTACAAGAAACGCATCAACCGGGAGAATGAGCAATTACATCAGACCATCACCGGTTCTGTAATTAAGAAATACCTGGTCATTCTGGATGATCTTGAACTGGCATTGAAATCCCGTCCAAAAGAAGGCGAAGGGGCTGCCTGGGCAGAGGGCATTGAACTGATCACCCGTAAATTGCAATCCATTCTTGATTCAGAAGGCATCGAACGGATCAACCAGAATAAAGTTCAGTTCGATCCGAATTTGCACGAAGCGATCTCAAACGAAGACAACCCTGATTTTGAGTGTGGTGAAATAATTGAAGTGGTCCGCCAGGGATACAAACTTGGCGATCGAATCCTGCGCCCAGCAATGGTGCGTGTCGCAAGATAACTTGGAGGAATAATGGGAAAAATCATTGGTATTGATCTGGGAACAACGAATTCGGTCGTCGCGGTTATGACTGGCGGCGAGCCCACCGTCATCCCATCCGCAGAAGGAGAACGACTTGTGCCTTCTGTGGTAGCCGTAAACAAAAATCACGAACGTATCGTTGGTCGGGCAGCCCGCAACCAGGCAATCGTCAACCCCGAAAACACGGTGTTCTCGATCAAACGCTTCATGGGCCGAAAATTCGAGGATCCAGAAGTGCAACGCACGGTTAGCCGTGTCCCTTACAAAGTCACCGCGGCCAACAACGGTGACGTCCGCGTAGTCCTCGACGGCAAGGAATATAGTCCTCCAGAGATCAGTGCCATGATCCTGGCCAAACTGAAAGGTGATGCTGAAGCCTATCTGGGAGAACCGGTCACACAGGCCGTCATTACCGTGCCGGCTTATTTCAATGACGCACAGCGCAACGCCACCAAAGACGCCGGTCGCATTGCCGGTCTGGAAGTACTACGCATCATCAATGAGCCTACTGCCTCATCGCTGGCATATGGCCTCGATAAAAAGAAAAACGAAGTCATCGCGGTCTATGACCTCGGTGGTGGTACATTCGATATCTCCGTTTTGGATGTTGGAGACGGTGTTTTCCAGGTGCGTTCCACCAACGGCGACACTTTCCTTGGTGGCGATGATTTCGATCAGCGCGTGATGGATTACCTGATCGATGAATTCAAGAAAACGAATGGCATCGATCTACACGGTGATCGTCAGGCCCTGCAGCGTTTGAAGGAAGCCGCTGAGAAAGCCAAAATCGAACTTTCCACGGTCCAGCAGACAGAGATCAACCTGCCTTACCTCACCGCGGATGCTTCCGGACCGAAACACCTCGTCATGCCCATGACCCGTGCCAAACTGGAGCAATTGACAGGTGATCTGGTACAGAAAACACTTGATCCCATCCGCCGCGCCCTTTCAGACGCGGGCCTCAAGGCCAACGAGATCAACGAAGTCGTCCTCGTGGGTGGCATGATTCGTATGCCCGCGGTACAGGAAGCCGTAAAGAAGGAATTTGGCAAAGAACCACATAAGGGTGTCAATCCCGACGAAGTCGTTGCCGTCGGCGCGGCCATCCAGGCTGGTGTTTTAGGTGGCGAGGTCAAAGACATTTTATTGCTCGATGTCACTCCGCTGACCCTTTCCGTTGAAACTTATGGCGGAATCTCCACACCTATCATCGAACGCAATACGACCATCCCCACTCGTAAAAGTCAGGTGTTTTCGACTGCCTCTGATGGTCAAACTCAGGTAGAGATCCACGTGCTGCAGGGCGAACGCCCCATGGCCGCTGATAACAAGTCGCTCGGTAAATTCATACTGGACGGCATCCCCTCCGCTCCGCGCGGCATCCCCCAGATTGAAGTTACCTTCGATATCGATGCCAATGGTATCCTCAACGTTACCGCCCTCGACAAGGCCACTAATCGAAGCCAGCACATTACCATCACAGCTTCCAGCGGCTTAAGCGAATCCGAGATCCAGAAGATGAAAACCGAAGCTGAAGCGCACGCTGAAGAAGACCGCAAACGCAAGGAGTTGGTCGAGGTAAAGAACACTGCCGACAATACCATTTACACCGCCGAGAAAATGCTCCGCGACGGCGGCGATAAGGTCACTGCTGACCTGAAGAAGGAAGTGGAAGACGCTATTGCCAAGGTTCGCGCCGCGCTTACTGAAGAGAACGCTGATTCCATCCGCAGCACCACCGAAGCACTGAATCAGAGCATTCAGAAGGTTGGCGCTGCCATGTACAGCCAGACAGGAGGTCCTGCCCCCGATGGTTCACAGACTGGCGGCGAAACTGGACCTGACCAGAGAACCGGTGGTTCCACTCCAGGTGGTGACAGTGGTGATGTTGTGGATGGAGAATTCAAATCCGAATAGGATCTGAGATCCCTCGGTAAGATATACACAGGCCGGACGTTTTGGAATTTTTTACTTCAGAACGTCCGCCTGTTTGGCTATTTATCCACGAATTTCACTAATTATCACGATGATTAATTTGCGCAATTCGTGGATAAATAAGGAACAAAGGTGCTGATACTGTGACAACACAACGCGATTACTACGACATATTAGGTGTCTCAAGAAATGCCTCTCCCGATGAATTAAAGACCGCTTTCCGTACCCTGGCGCGTAAGTTCCACCCGGATGTGAACAAGGAACCCGATGCTGAGGAAAAATTCAAGGAGATCAACGAAGTATACGCTGTCCTTTCTGATCCCGAAAAACGCAGGGTCTATGACCAATACGGACAGGCTGGATTGAATGGCGCGGGCGGCGTGCCAGACTGGACCTCGATGGATTTTTCAGACATCCTTGGTGAATTCTTCGGGTTCGCCACCGGATCAAGCCGCCAACGTCAGAATGCCCCACGCCGTGGTGTGGATATAAACTATTCAACCACGCTGACATTTGAAGAATCTGTTTTTGGCGTGGACAAAGAGATCGAAATCACCCGTGATGAGGTTTGCTCTACCTGCAACGGCAAGGGAGCTGAACCTGGCACTTCAGCCACGCGCTGCAGCACTTGCAATGGTCGTGGTGAAGTTCGTCAGGTGCATCAGACTTTTCTGGGTTCAATGGTACAGGTGGTCACCTGCCCTTCGTGTAATGGGCGCGGCGAGATTATCGCGACCCCCTGTCACACCTGCCACGGTCGAGGTCTGGAACGAAAGACCATCAAAAAGACGATCCCTATCCCTGGTGGGGTGGACAACGGCACGCAAATGCGTTTGGCTGGCGAAGGCCAACCTGGCGTCAACGGTGGTCCGAATGGCAACCTGTACCTGGATATCAAGGTCAAGCCACATGCGTTCTTCCGTCGCCGCAACAACGATCTCTTGCTTGATTTAAGCATCAATGTAGCTCAGGCGACTCTCGGCGCGGAGATTGAGGTGCCCACCATCGACGGAAAAGCAAAATTGACCATTCCCGCGGGGACCCAACCTGGCAAAGTGTTTACGCTTCGTGGAAAAGGAGCGCCAAGTCTGCGTTCCAGTGCTCGAGGTGATCAATTGGTGATTATTAATGTAGAGATTCCCTCTAGACTGAGCGCTGAACAACGCAAACTCGTCGAACAACTGGCGGCCACACTGGGTACTGAAGTGCGCCCTCAGGAAAAAAGCTTCATTGACATGCTCAAGGAGGTGCTGGGTGGCTGAAATCAAATGGCTTGAAATTTCAATGGTGGTCGATGGTGAATTAGCTGAAGCCATTGCTGAGGTAATGGACCGTTACACATCCGGCGGGGTGGTAGTTGAGAGCGGCGTCAAGTTTATGAACGATGAGGATGAGGGTACACCCTCCGGACCGGTAAAGGTCTTTGGTTACCTCATCAATGACGATAAGATCGAAGAACGCCGTCAGAAACTGGAAGAAGCCTTGTGGCATTTGCATGTAATTAAGGAATTGCCTAAGCCTGAGTACAAACCCATCGCCGATGAAAACTGGATGGCTGCCTGGAAAGATCATTATCATCCCATTCCAATTGGGAAAAAATTGCTTGTGCTACCCGCCTGGATCAAACAGGAAGATAATAGCCGGATTGCGGTCAAGATCGACCCCAGCATGGCCTTTGGTACCGGCACTCACCCTTCCACGCAGCTTTGCCTTGAACTTGTGGAAGAGTATACCCACCCCGGCGCTCCTGTCATCGACGTTGGCTGCGGTTCTGGCATCTTATCGATCGCGGCGATAAAGATGGGCGCCAGCCACGCGTTGGCCGTCGATATCGATCCCGCTTCGGTCAAAGCCACCGGGGAGAACTCTGAATCGAACGGCGTGCTGGATAAAATCGAGTGCGGTCAGGGTTCTGTTAAAGAGATCAAAGAAGGCAAATACAGCATCAAACAGGCGCCTGTAGTACTGGCGAACATCCTTGCCCCTATTCTCATTCGCCTCTTTGATTCCGGCATGGCTGACCTTGTGGAACCCGGCGGCTGCATCATCCTTGCGGGCATTCTTGCCGAGCAGGCTGATTCTGTCATCGCATCAGCTGGTGGTCACGGCCTCACCTTCACCGAAAAACGTCAGAGTGGCGACTGGGTTGCATTGGTGTGCCGATCTGAGTGAACAATTTTCAATAACATTAACCTCTAAGAGATAAAGGTAGGGGCTCAGCATGCTGAGCCCCTACTTTGTTAATTCATTAATCGTTGGTAAAAACGCCTTAAACCTTTTGCTACTGGCACACGGTCGTCAGCAGTGGAGAGACATTTGTGCCCGCTGGATACTCCGTGAATTTGCCACTGACAATCCCCATTGGTTCGAAGGGCAACATCCCTTGCATACCGGGGTTCGAGAGGTGCAGCACATAGCAACCCACATAGATTTTCGTCGTACTGTCAGTATGTAACACATATTCTGCGACCGGTACCTGATAGTGGAACTGGCCGGCTCCGGCATCACTGATCACTGTTCCAAAGATGGCTGTCACCGATACTGTGTCAGCGTATCCGTTGGCGAAATTTGTGTACGTTTGGGTCGGGTTTTCCCAGTATGAATAAGCCCGTACGTATTCTTTGCGGTTGATCGCATTCAAAAGTGAACTGATCACCTCTACCGGCCCACTGCGGTTGTCGATGAAATTGCCATCAGAAAGATCGGCAAGATCCTCAACCGTTGCATCGTAAATAGGCAGACCTTCACTGGCCGGGCAGGCAGCAGAGACAATATTGGTATCACTTATTGATGAATCGACCGATACTTTATTCATCTGATCAAAATGCATCGGTTGGATCGGGGGTGCACCATAGTTCGCAGGTTGTGGAAATCTCAGGGTATAGCAAACTGCGAATTTGTTTACCCCGCCTCCAGTAAGATTGTCAGTAAGAGCTGCTGGAATTGTGAAATAAATGCTTCCAGCCGCCCCTTCTGAAGTCACCTGGCCAAGCGTGACTATTTCGCTCTCTACATTATTAAAGCTGGTTGTGAAGGCATCCAATGTACCCAAGGCAGCGCCTGGATTGGGCCAGTAACTGTAAGCTCGTAAATATTCATGCCGATTGATTGCGTTGATATATGAAAAGATTAGGGCTGCCGGTGTACTGCGATCGTCGATGTATGCGTGGCCAGAATAATCGGGCAGGGTTACCGGTTCCATTGTGGCTGTCGCGGTGGGCATTTGGGTAGCCGTTGGTAATTCCGCGGTAGCTGTTGGGGTATTGGTGACCACCAGGTAAGTCACTCCCGGGGTGGGCGTGTTGCCTTTTGGTTCACTTGTGACCGTGGGTTGCACTGGTGTTTGACAAGATGCCAGGAAAATTCCCAGAAGAAGCATTATTGCGATTTCGCGTTTCAATTTCATTCATCCTCTCTTTCATTCATGCTCTTACTCAGTCCAATTATAGCTAATATACCTTAATAGAATCTATGTTTAATAGCGCTTGACACAGAACGTATGTTCGTGTATTATAATAGTACAAATGAACGATTATTGTTCAAGGAGGAACCCATGGCGCGAAGAAGTGAAGGATTGAGTGAACGTCACCGCAAGATCATGGAATTCTTAACAAAATTTCAGGAATCGAACGGATATTCACCGTCCATACGCCAGATCGGTGACAGTATTAACGTAAAATCTACATCACTCGTGGATTATTACCTGGCTCAACTCCAGGAGATGGGGTTGATCGAACGCGAAGATCGTATTTCCCGCAGCATTCGGGTTTTGCAGCCAATCACCCCAGAGACTTCGCTTACATCAGCTGTCAGCGATGCCTTTCATAAAGCTGGTGAGGTATTGGCAGGGATGGTCCGCATTCCGGTTGCCGGTCGTATCGTTGCCAGTGAACCTTTACCGATGCCTCCCACTGATTTTGATTACATGGATCCTGAGACCAGTATTGACATCGCACGCAGCTTGCTGCCCACTCGTGATGTAAATGACCTCTTCGCCCTCGAAGTGGATGGAAATTCAATGGTCGATGCCATGGTCAACGATGGAGACATTGTCATCATGAGAAAAGCTCAAACCGCCAATAACGGAGAGATGGTCGCTGTCTGGTTGGACGACAAAGACGAAACCACCCTTAAATATTTCTATAAGGAAAACAACGGAATCCGTTTACAACCTGCCAACCCCACCATGAAACCCATCTTCGTCGAGAATCCAAAAGCCCTGCGTATCATGGGTAAAGTTGTAATGGTAATTCGTCAATACAGCGGTGTGGCTGGCTAATCGAATTGCTAACAAAAAAATCCTCCCTTGCGGGAGGATTTTTTGTTATTTCGTTGGAAAACTAGGCAAGTTCAACAACGGCACCGGCTGCTTCAAGTTTGCTCTTAGCATCGGTGGCTGCTTCTTTACCAACTGCGGACAGAACTTTGGCGCCAGCGGTCTCAGACATGGTTTTGGCTTCGACGAGGCCAAGGTTGGTCAGAGTGCGGATGACTTTGATGACATCAATTTTCTTGGGGCCGGCATCCTTGAGGACGACATCGAACTCAGTCTTCTCCTCAACAGGTTCGGCGGCTGCGGCGGTGGCAGGGCCAGCGGCAACGGCTACGGGTGCGGCAGCAGAGACGCCCCATTTCTCTTCCAACATTTTTACAAGATCTGCAGCTTCGAGAACAGTGAGCCCGCTCAACTGTTCAGCAATTTTTTCTAAATCAGCCATTTCAAATACTCCTTCGTATATTGTTTAATAGTTTATTTGACAGCTTTTCAGGCAGCGGTTCCCGCTTTTTCTGAATAAGCTTTGAGAACTGCCGCCGTTGAGCGGGCAGGTTCGTTTAGTGTGCGTACGAGCTTGCTGGCCGGGGCTGAGATGACACCCAGCAGCATGGCGCGCATGACTGGTAAGGTCGGAAGATCTGCCAGAGCTTTGACCTGTTTATCGGTCAGCAGCTCTTTGCCAATGTATCCACCTTTGATCTTGATCTGATCGTTACCTTTGGTGGCTTCAGCAAATACTTTAGCCAGACCAGGGATATCATTGAACGCAAAACCGACCAGTGAAGTGGTTTCAAGGAACGCATTCCCGGGGAAACCCTTGGCAATCAACGAGCGATTGAATAAAGTGTTCTTGACCAGGTGGACTTCGCTTCCAGTTTCACGTACTTTATTCCGGAAAGCATCGATCTCTTTCATGTTCATCTTCTTATAGGTGAGCACGAAAACCGCCTGGCTCTTATCCAACCACTGTTCATATTGGGCGGTCATTTCGCCCTTTTTCTGCTTTGTAAAGGCCAATGAAAAATACCTCCTTCCATTAAGAATAAAAAGTCTTTGTCTGGTATCACCAGGCAAAGACCTTTCAAATGCCATAAGGCATTCAAGATTCTATCAGTCTTCACCTCGGCGGGAAATTAAGCCCTTTTGGGCACCAGCTTTCTTCGGCGAATTTTATTTCAGCGGTTTAGAATTATATCACAATTCTTTACTAATTGAAACTGCCTGCAATGGATCTACCTTGACACCAGGACCCATTGTTGCGGCAATCGAGATCTTTTTAATGTAAATACCCTTGGCTCCAGACGGTCGAGCTTTTTTGATGGCTTCCATCAATGCCGCGAAGTTCTCGAACAGTTTTTGAACGTCGAATGAGGCTTTACCGATGATCACGTGGATGTTCGCGGTTTTATCCAGACGGAATTCAACACGACCGGCTTTGGCTTCTTTGATCACGCGCGGCAATTCATCCGGAGAACAGACTGTTCCGGCTTTTGGGTTTGGCATCAATGAGCGGGGGCCTAAAACGCGGCCAAGTTTGCCGACCTTGCCCATCATATCGGGCGTGGCAATGGCAACATCGAAATCGGTCCAACCGGCTGCGATCTTGTTGATCATTTCGTCAGTATCGCAAACAAAATCGGCTCCACCTTCGGTAGCTTTGGTTGAGCCTTCACCCTGGGTGAAGACCAAAACTCTCACGGTTTTACCAAGGCCATTGGGTAGCACAACCACATCACGTACCTGTTGATCGGCCTGACGGGGATCCAAACCCGTGCGCAAATGCACTTCGATGGCTGAATCAAATTTTGTATAGGCTGTTTCTTTTGCAAGAGCTACTGCTTCTTTTGGTGAATAGAGTTTCTCGTTGTCAACCTTGGCGAGAGCCTCCAAATATTTCTTTCCGTGTTTCGCCATTTCTTCTCCTTCGTGGTACGAGCGGGTAACCGGGTTACCCTCCCACAAACTATTTTTCGACTACCGTCAAGCCCATGTTTCGGGCAGTACCTTCGATTTGGCGCATGGCGCCTTCAAGATCGATGGCATTCATATCTTTCATCTTCAGCTCAGCAATCTCGCGGATCTGAGCTTTGGTCACTTTACCCACTTTATTGCGGTTGGGGATATCGGATCCTTTTTCAATACCTGCTGCCTTGCACAGAAGCACGGAAGCCGGGGGGGATTTAAGGATGAAGGTGAACGATCCGTCAGTAAAGACGGTGATCTCTGCAGGAATGATGTCACCGGCGCGGTTTTGCGTACGGGCATTGTATTCTTTGCAGAACGCCATGATATTGATACCATGCCCAGCGAGGGCAGGACCAATTGGGGGTGCAGGGTTGGCTTTTCCAGCCGCTATCTGCAGACGAACGATTGCTTTCAGTTTCTTTGCCACAGTTTATCTCCTTGGTGGTTGTAACGGGTGATAGGGGAGCACCCTCCCACAATTTCCAACCGGTTGGTTATGCTTTCTCTACCTGCAGGAAATCCAGCTCAACTGGGGTTTCCCGGCCGAAAAAGTTCACCATGACCCGGACTTTGGATCTCTCAACATCAATTTCAGATACCTGACCCCGGAAGTCATTGAACGGACCATCCACGATTCGGACACGTTCGCCAACCTTAAAGGTTACCTTTACGTGTGGAGCTTCCGCTTCCATTCTACGTAAGATCTGAGCGACTTCTTCAGGGCGCAATGCGGTTGGGTCGTTACCCATACCAACAAAGCCTGTCACACCCGGGGTATTCCTGACAACGTACCATGATTCTTCAGAAAGGATCATGTTCACCAACACATAGCCGGGGAACACATGACGCTCAACTGTGCGTCGTTTTCCATCTTTGACTTCGATCTCTTCCTGAGTTGGGATGACAACATCGAAGATCTTGTCTTTCATCCCCATTGTCTCGATGCGTTGCTCGAGGTTGTATCTAACCTTATTCTCGTATCCAGAATAACAATGGACAACATACCACGCGCGATCGGTGGCGGTGCCTTCGGGGATGGACTCTAGTGGGTAAATGGGCTCAGTGGTCGAATGGCTTTCGTCCATGCTTGATTCTGAACGAGACGCGTCGAACTCGCTGGAATATAAGTTGTTATCTTCCAGCGGTTCATTACCTTCAATTTCATTGCGATCGAAATCGTCGCGTTCGTCCGTCATAATCTACCGAACCTTCCGGACTTAAGCTTTACCAACCAATAGACTGATCAATTTTGTAAAGCCAAAGTCAAGTAATCCCAGTACAGCGCCCATAATAAACATAACCAGAATAACGATCCAGGTCAAACGAAGGGCTTCTTTACGAGTAGGCCAATTCACTTTGTGGAGTTCACCGATAGTTTCACGCCACCACTTCTTTAGGCGGCCTTCTTTTTTTGCTTTTTCTGGTTTATCGGTCATGTTGACTCCTTTACTTACGTCTAAAACGCCGCCTCGATGGACGGCGCTGCCTTGTTTTGTAACCGCTCTTCGCGGATCTTCCAGGCAGGCCAGGCAAGAATCGAACTCGCAACCTCCTGTTTTGGAGACAGGCACTCTGCCAAATTGAGCTACTGGCCTAAGAAGTGTAAGGCGAGGGTTGCCTCTCGCCTTACACGAGCTTCACCTACTTAGTCTCGCGATGTAAAGTGTGTTTCTTGCAGCGCGGACAATATTTCTTGATTTCCATACGACCCGGATCGTTGCGGCGATTCTTCTCAGAGGTGTAATTTCTCTCTTTGCAATCACCGCAGGCCAGTGTGATTACCGGGCGAACATCTTTCTTTTTCGAAGCCATAATTCACCTTGCGGTCAGTCGTTAAGACTGGCGCTCCTTTTACTAGGCAATGATTTTTGTGATCACACCGGCGCCAACCGTCAGACCACCTTCGCGAATAGCAAATTTTGAACCCTGTTCCAAAGCAACCGGAATGATCAGATCGCATTCCATGGACACATCGTCGCCTGGCATGACCATCTCAACACCTTCCGGTAACTTGATCGAACCGGTCACATCCATCGTGCGGATGTAGAACTGCGGGCGATATCCACTGAAGAACGGCTTGTGGCGTCCGCCTTCTTCTTTCTTCAGAATGTAGACCTGCGCCATAAACTTGGTG
>DAOUFI010000030.1:0-28164 GCA_034430175.1 Anaerolineaceae bacterium
GGATCTCAACCACCGACCTGGTCGCTCTTTCCAATAGATCGCTCAGGGTATTTGATCCCAAAAGATACCTGTTCAGATTCGAAAGTCCCACCCAACGATCGACTGAATTTTGCGCCGCGTGATGCCCCAAAGGGGTTGCAGGTCGAACTGTGTTTGTGAATTGAGACATAATGATTACCTTTAATTCATTTTGCTACGATGATAGGTTCAATTCTTCTAAACAATCAAACCGAAAAACCGTTCATTTTTGATGCGAATTCAGCCAAAGAAGCGGCATGAATCATTGCCAACCTTTTCGCTTCATCCTTCGCCAGATGGAAGTCTTCTCCAGCAAACCCTCCCGAGATGGCTTTTTCAGGATCTGCCAGAAGCAAATTTCGAAAATTGGTGTTTACAACAGCAGCCGATAGAATTCGGCTATATTCCCTCTCACGAGGATAAACGAAATCAGGGTTATGCTGGTCAAAAGCTTTGAAGTAATTGCTCATTTTTTCTCCACTGTCTTTGACTCGTTTGGTCCACCCAAAGACCATAAAAGCCAGATGACGCCGAGTGAAATCAGGATATCGCCTGCGCTGAACGCAACAATAAAAATCTTTGCGTCAACCACAAACCGGTCAGAAAGAAAAGCCAACCTGGTAGCCGCCTCGTTCAGGACGATATCTTTTCCCGTTCCCAGTCTGGACCCCAACTGAAATGTGAAATTTGGTAATGTCGTGGTCATCTTCTTTATTGTTTCAGGGCTTATCGGCATTAATCCGCCGTTGAGCGAGATCACAAGAAAATTCGCCAAGAAACCCGTGAAGATAGGCCAGAAACTGGTTAACTTGATGTTAAAGATCGCAAACAACAACAATAAAGCTTGCGAACTTACCAATACAACTGCAGCCAGGGAATCAGAAACCGATCGGCTGATCGAAGGAATAAAGAAGACGAGAATCTGCGGGATAAACGCGACCAAAACCAGCCACGAGTATCTCAAACCGTCGTATCGATACTCTCTTTTTTTAACCCATGCCCTGGTCAATCCTGCGATTAGACCTATGACTACTGCAAGGAGCAGGATCATCGATCAATTGCTTAGTGAATGATGGGGCCGATAAGTTCAGGAGCACTGGCAGCAATCACAAGCATGGTTAAGGTCAAGACAAAGATAACCAGGCGAGCAGCTTTTTTGGTAGATGCGGAAATTTGAGCGAACATTATAGCCTCCGTATAGAAATAGATTTTGATCATTTCAATGATTATCCATCCGGATAGGCTTCAAAACAGGCTTCAATAAGGGCTTCAACCTGTTTAGTTTCATAAGTAATTTTTAAGATTTTGGAAATTCTATCGCATTAGATCGTCAAACATACCACTGGTCTGCAATCCCGGTTCAACTCCCAGCTCAACCAGCAGAGTTTGTTTACAGGTCTCGAATGTCCGTCTGATCGAAGATCGGTCTCCCTGTGAGGCATATACCTGCATCAGGAGGATGTAGGCGGCTTCATTGCAATGATCCTGTTCAAGCACTTTCTTGATGACCTGAATTGCTGCTGAAGAGTGTTCATTTTTAATCAGGAGATTCGCCAAGCGCAATCCCGCTTCAACGAACATTTGCTCGTAGTTTTGCCTCTGTGCCAAAACCCAGGCTTGATCAATTTTCGGAAGAAATGGCCCCTGGTAGACAGCCATTGCGGCTTTTAAATGCTTGATCTGGATGTCTTCTTCATCTTCAGAATGAACTTGTGACAATTCACGGGTAAACCTTTCGACATCGTAATCATAGTCGATGGCACGATTGAATACGTATGTTTCATTCGTAAAGGTAACTGAATCGTTACCAATTGCCCGACGTAACCGATAGATGGCATTCTTAAATCTGATCTTCAATTCCTCCGCCGATGAATCCGGCCAAAAAGCTTCGCCAATTTCCTCTTTTGTTACTCCGTTAGGGTTTGATAAAATAAAGAAAAAAAGATCGCGTGAAGTTTGGGATTGCCATTCAGTCGAACTAATTATCTGATCACCCAATTTCACCTGCATTTTTCCGAAGGCACGAATTGAAAGCTGATAACTCGTGAATTGTATACTTGAATTTTGCCGGCGAATGTTCCTTCGGATCTCAGGCGTTTTAGTTTGAAACTCATTTACAAGTTGAACCAAATAAAGCAATGGTTCAAATCCCACCATTTGTTGACTTGCTTCTTCAAATATATATTTGAATTCAAAACCAATTTGCACCAGAATATTTCTAGCTGACTCCACCATCCGTGAATCGCGCACATTTTGAAGTGTGACGCGTGCCTG
Organism: Anaerolineaceae bacterium; assembly: GCA_034430175.1. Lineage (GTDB taxonomy): Bacteria > Chloroflexota > Anaerolineae > Anaerolineales > Anaerolineaceae > UBA6107. The sequence goes on from DAOUFI010000030.1 coordinate 2,293, forward strand.
TGCCCATTTTTTTTCAATCAGTAAAGCTACTGTTCGAAGCAAATTCGCTTTTAAGCTTTCAGTTATCTCACTTTGATGACTAAAACTGGAAATTAGTTTGTCTAGGTCATCCTCAACCCCATAAACTTGCCCTATCCGTAATGCGAGTGCAGCTTTCTCCAATCGGCAAATGTTTTTCTCGTATTCATATCCATTATCAAGCGCTTTTTTCATCGCTAAATCAAGGTTTGTAGAGGCTTCTGAAAATTTTCCTTCAACACGATTCAAGACTGAAGTGGATAGCTCCAAATAGAAACTCATTTCAGGTTCATCAAGCGCTGTAACAATTTCTTTGACCAATGAATATGCCTGCTGAGCCTCATTGAAGGCTCCCAAATCTCTGAACAGATCACCCATACTGATTAATATAAAGCCTTCGACTCGGGGATACATTGTTAAGCGAGCATGTTGCAATGACCTTTCAAATGAGAGTGCGGCTTGTTCGTATTGTCCACGGAGATGTTGCAAGTAGCCCAAATTATTCAGAACATTCGCCTGCCACATTGAATTTCCCGATGACTGCCATTGTTTGAGTGCCTCTTGGTAAGCTTTTTCCGCGTTCTCAAAGTTGCCCAGACGTCGCTGCGCCAGGCCCATTTCCATCAACACACCGGCAATCTCTTCCTTCTGCCCAAATGAGTCAAACAAATATCGGGCTTTGGATAATGAATCAAGCGCGGAGATAAGATCACCCTGCTGGAACAGACTCAATCCACGAGCGCGGTAAGCTTCAGCGCAGAGCTCTTCCATCCCTGAATACTTCTCCGCAATTCCGATGGCTTCTGTAGCGTCCTGCAGCGAGGCGGAATAGTCGCCCATATGATTTCGTAAAATACTACGTCGGTTGAGTGAACGGCAGAGATCCAACTCTTTTCCGGGTGACCTCAATCCAGCAATTGCCTGGTCAAAAAGATCAAGACTCTCTTTTGTCTTTCCTCTAAAAAAGGCAATCGTCGCTTTGATCGAGATTAATTCTGGCGCGGTTTTGAGAAAATCATCCGCCAGGTTATCCACCCAATTCGATAAAGTCACCAATTTTCCGCCATTGATGAAAGATGGAGCCGCCTTATAGATCAGGTTAAAAATTCCTGCTTGATCTCCCTGACGATTGAGAATCTCATACGCCCTCTCCCATTGGTTTTGATCAATGTAATATTGGGAAAGAGATTTTTCAATTTTCTCAGTTTCTTCAGGGAATTGCAGACGCATACGGTTCTGTAGGAAATCGCGGAAGAGATGATGATAACGCAGGAATAGAACATCTTCTCCCACAGAAAGGACAAAGAGATTGTCCCGCATGATCTGTGAAATTCGTTCGTTCCAGGGATAATTCCTAAGAGAAAGTGTCTTTCCAATTACCTGTTCGCAGAGATGCGCGTCGAACTCTTCCAACAATGAAGTACGCAGCAAAAAATGTTGCACCTCTTCGGATTGTCGGTCAAAAACCTGTTGAGCCAGGTATTCATAAACACCTATTCCAGAAACCTTGTTCAACCTGGAACGATCTTCAGCGCCCTTAGGACTGATTTGTGCCGTGAGCAGCAATCCAGTGATCCAACCCTCAGTCTGTGTCACCAGCTCAACCGCGCGGCTATCCGAAATATTCTGGTGATAATTTTCCAGGAGAAGTTGCTTCACCTCTTCAGGCAAAAAAGCCAGCTCCTCAAAGCTCAGGCCAGATACCTGATTTCGCGCGACCAATAAAGAAAGGTCTGGCAAAGTCAATAGCACACGGGATGAAATGATGAAATGACAGTTTTCTGCCATCTCCTGAACGATACGATTAATGAAAGGTTCGATCTGTTTGCCATCTCGTACCAGGTGATAATCTTCGATAACAAAAACAAAATGCTCGGTAATGTTTTCAAAAGCGTCATTTACAATGGCAGCAATGACAGGATCGTAGTTCAACCTGTCCTGATTGAGCTCTGAAAGCGCTGCCATTGCTTTCTTGCCAAATGCTGGGAATCTTAAAGTCAAAGCCGAAATAAAATGAGCGATGAAACGTTGTGGGTCACAATCCAGCGAATCAAGAGAAAGCCAACTTACCGGAAGTTTCGTGGTGCAGGCATAATCAACCAGTAGCGAGGTTTTTCCATAACCTGCCGGAGCAGCCAGAATCAAAAGTCTGTAATCCAAAATGCTCTGTAGGAATTCAAGCAACCGTGGCCGCGATAAAACCTCCTTGCGTCGACGGGGAATCATAATCTTGGTTTTAATTACCGCAGTATCCATCTTCATAACGGTAAAACTACCTTGCAATTATCAAGGAATTATTCTTTCATGATAATACACTAGTGATCGTGATTTTACAACCAAACCTAACTTGAAACGAACATGATTTTGCTGGAGATTGAAATGATAAATCCTCTTATAATGAGTTCCAGCGCAGGGCAAATTCAGCAGCAGTCAATCATTGTAGAACGATTCAATTATGAGGAAATGATGTTCACCTTTCTATCAAAATTCTTACCACTCTTCGTCTACCCGATCGGGTTCGCCAGTCTGCTCATCTTTCTGGCTATGATCTTTTGGAAAAAAAGGAAAGCTACCTTTTTTTTCATCCTGATTGCCTTTCTATTGCTCTTCCTGGGTGGGAACAAGTATGTCGCCTTTTCTCTGGCAAAGTCGCTTGAATGGAAATACATACCAGCGGAATTGCCTGCCCGGGCAAATGCGATCGTGATTCTGGGAGGTGCGACTGAATCGGCACTCTATCCCCGCCCCGAAGTGGAACTGAACTCCGCTGCGGATCGCCTGTTCCATGGAGCAGCGCTGTATCATGAAGGGAAAGCTCCGTACGTTCTCTTAAGCGGTGGGGATATCGATTTTCTCACCCTGAGTGACATTTCACCAGCAAAAGACATGGCCAGTGTGATGGAGATGCTGGGCGTTCCCGAAGACGCTCTTTGGCTTCAGGGTGAATCGCAAAATACCTATGAAGATGCCCTTTACAGTTGCAAGATGCTTAAAGAGAAGGAAGCAAAGACGGTCATCCTGGTCACATCAGCCATGCATATGCCCCGCTCCGTTGCAGTTTTTCAGAAACAAGGATGCGATGTGATTCCCTCCCCCACCGATTTTACGATCACTGAGGCAGCCTGGAACAACCTGTGGCATTCAGACTTTGAAGAATTCATGATCAACCTTGTACCCAGCTACAGCAACCTTTCTTTGACCACCAAGAGCCTAAAAGAGTACATTGGTTGGATCACCTACCGACTGAAAGGTTGGCTATAAAAGAAAGACCGCGCGCAAATAAACTGCGCGCAGTCTTTCTTCCTGAATAAAGTATCTTAAACAAAGTTCTCGCGAATCTTCGCGCTGGTGAAATCCATCAATGCCACGATGAGAACGATGCCGACAACAACCGTCCCTGCTTTATGGTACTGCAGGCTATTGTAGTAGGTACTGAACATTAGGCCGATACCGCCGCCACCCGCGAAACCAATAATCGTTGCCATGCGAATATTTATATCCCATTGATAGATCAGGTAAGACAAAAACGGCGGGACAATCTGTGGAACAATGGCGTAGCCGATCATTTGGAGCTTGTTGGCGCCCGCGGCATTGACCGCTTCGATAGGACCCGGATCAATGCTCTCGATCGCCTCAGAGAATAGCTTACCCATTAACGCGAAAGTAGTGATCGCCAGAGCCAACATCCCTGCGAATGGTCCAATACCTACCCAGAAGACAAAGATCGCCACATATAATAACGCTTCGATGGAACGTAATATATTGAATGAAGCCCGGCTGATGTAGAAGATCCAACTGGAGAACCTGCTCTTTCCTGTCAGGTTTTTGGCTGCCAGAAAACTGAAGGGAATTGCCAGGATACCGCCAATCGTGGTGGCCATGAATGCCTGCATGACGGTGATCACCAATTGCTCAGTGACACCTTTGACAACTCCAGACGAGAGATCAATGCTTATGAAATCAAGCAATAATTGCCCAAATGTCGAACCCGGATTGAAAAGGTCTTTAAGGTTGATCTCTGTAATGGTCCAGCAATAGATAAAAGCTACGGCGCCAATCAGGATATACACGACTTTGCGTATCTTCTTCCAGACAGAGACTTTTGCTTCCGTGGGTGGTTGATCTTTGAGGATTTGGTTGCGCCATCGGCTACTGATGAAGTCAACAATAATGATCACAACCGCGATAGCCCACAACGCGGCCGCATATTGCTGATATCCACCCTGCCGGATCGTTTCAAGAACGAAGAAGCCAATTCCTCCACCAGCCACAAAACCGATCACTGTGGCTGAGCGCATATTTATATCCCAACGTAAAAGCGTATAAGAGAGGAACGGAGGAATGATCTGCGGGATAACTCCGAAGCGAATTACCTGGAAGAAATCTCCACCAGTGGCTTCGATGGCTTCGATCGGACCCGGGTCGACATGCTCAATCTCTTCCGAGAAAAGCTTTGCCAACGCGGCAATCGAGTGAATGGTCAACGCAATCACGCCCGCAAAAGAGCCCAAACCAACCCAGACAATAATAATTAACCCCCAAACCACCGTATCGACCGCGCGAACAATGTTTAAGATCCCTCGGGTAATGTAATAGATAACCGATCCACCGGGTACACGCCGCATGATATTGTGTGCTGCCAGAAAGCTAATGGGGATGGCAAGAATTGTCGAGAATATGGTTGCCATCAACCCAATGGCAATTGTTTCAACGATCTTCCCAGTTTGGAATCCCTGTATCCTTTCACCCGGCGTTTTCGCGTTGCCGAACCAGACATCCCAAATGGTCGCGGTGATTTTTCCCTTACCGCCAAAAATCCGACCAACGTTCTCACTGACAAATATGGTTGGCCCTGTCTCGCCATGAAGTTTGGCGTCAACAGCATTCCACATACACTTCCAACCACACACCACCACCTTATCGCCTTCTTGGGTGGAGAAGAAATCCGGATTGGCAATTTTGTACATCACCGTCTTGGCAGCATCGAATCGGGTAACTAGCCGGTCCAGCTTGATGTCAGTAACGTACCAACCTACCACGTAGAGAATGATCGCTCCAGCCAGAAAAGCAATCAGAATTGGCGATTTCTTGCTGGTAGACAGAACAAATGCGTCGTAAATATTCCAAAGATAATAAAAGATCAGCGGAATTACCAGCCAGGAATAGATCATGTTCCCGATCTGCACAGCACCGATCTCATAATTTGCAAATCCCCATAATACCAGAAAGCCTAAAATCAATGAAAAGGCGAATATGGTTATTCCACGCCAGGTTTTCTTCTGGAGAAACTGACCGGAACCCGGAAGAACAATTGAGCAGAAAGGTGCAAGTTCTTCAAGTTCAGGAAGATGAGCTTTCTTTGATGTCTCAGATGTCATTAGTCGATCTCATAATAGAAGAAATGGGGAATCAAACAATCTCAACTCGTTCGGCATCTTTTCCATAAATCTGCTTGAATTGAACATCATCAATTTCTTTCGGCAACCCCTCAAAAACCAGGCGACCATCCTTCAACGCAATAGCTCGAGTGGCGTAGCGATGGACAAGATCCAGAAAATGTAAGCTGCAAAGTACCGTGATGCCAAATTCCTTGTTAAGTTGTTCCAGATATTTTAAGATTGAATGGGCCAGGACTGGGTCCAGTGAAGCAACCGGTTCGTCCGCCAGAATCATCTTCGGGTTTTGCATCAACGCTCGGGCAATACCGACACGCTGTTGCTGACCTCCTGAGAGAGAGTCAGCGCGAACATCAATCTTATCCAACAGCCCAACCATCTCCAGGTTCTTTTTCACATTTTCATGATCTTCTTTTGAAAAAACATGAAAAAGGCTTGGCAAGGTGGGCGAATACCCGAGCCTTCCGGTTAATACATTCGTGTTGACAGAAGAGCGTTTGACCAGGTTAAACTGCTGAAAGATCATCCCTATTTGCCGGCGGATATTTCGAATCTCTTTCCCCGATGCAGCAGTGACATCCACACCGTTCCAAATGATCTTTCCGGAAGTAGGTTCGATCAACCGATTAATACAGCGCAACAGCGTGGATTTTCCGGAACCGCTTAAGCCAATTATGGCAAGGAATTCGCCTTCAGCGACTTCAAAACTGACGTTCTGGAGAGCCTGGGTGCCATTGGGATAAGTTTTACAGAGGTTTTCAATTTTAAGCATTTTGATTACCAACCTGGAATTTTGTTTTCGAAATTAATAATAGCTAAAAAAAATCTGGCAGGCCTTTCGACCTGCCAGAAAGGCGATCTATTCTATTTTACCAGAGAAGCAGGATCGACACCTGCGTCTTTCAACGTCTGAGCGAACTCATCGTAGAAAGTGGTATCGATGGCGACGAGGCCATTGATGTTGTAGAGGTCTTTGAGATAGGTCTTGCCAGTCTCATCTTCAGACATCTTCAACAAAGCGGCAACAATCTTGGCTTTCAATTCGGGATCGAAATTCTTGACGAATTGAACACCATCGTTGGGGATCGCAAGAGTATCGTAGAAGGGAACAACCTTGGTGGCGATATCAGGATAGGTCGAAGCCAGGTCAGCAGATGCATCGGTCATGACATTGATGTAAGTCACGCCAGCATCGCAGTCGCCATTGTAAACGGCGATGGCAACATTGTTGTGTGAACCGGCGTTGGTGGCGGTGATGTCGGTATCAGGATTGATGCCGTTGGCCGCGAGGATGATCCTCGGCACGATGTAACCAGAGGTAGAGTTCGGGTCTACGAAGCAGAAGGTCTTCCCCTTCAAATCGGCAAGGGTTTTAATGCCTGAATCTGCTTTGGCGATGAACTGGCCGCGATAGTACGGTTGCATGGTACCTGCCAGATCTTTATCCGGGCTGATGTCATTCACCGCGAGTTTGCGGACGACAGCCAACGCGGGCTCGATGCCGTATTTGGATTCAGCCAGCAGAACCGAGAAGGTATTCAAGAAACCGATCTGAGCCTTATTCGCGCCCATAGCTTCGATTGAAGCTGCGAAGCTGGTGCCAACTTCAATCTTGAAGGACAATCCTGTCTCAGCGCTCAACCAGTCAGCGATCTCCTGCCCGGCAGTAGTGATCTTGCCAGTATCACCAGACGGGACAAAGGTAATCACACAAGGATTATCCGTGGTGCCGCAGGTCACCGTCTTTGCCGATGTCTTCCCGCATGCGCTTAGTAGCATTGAACTTATGATGATCACCGAGATCAAAACGAACAAAATTCTTTTTTTCACTTCTCTCCTCCTCCATAACATATGTTGACGATTCGCGTTCTTAAACGCAGATTAATCATATATCAGAAGAATTCAAAAGGCAAGCAAGGAGCCTGCCTCTTGTCTTAAAATTAGTGCCAGATCACTACTCTTCGGAATAACCACATAATGCTAAAGCATGTGGTCCCGTATGAACCCCCAAAACAGGCGAAACAATACTCACAATCAGCTCTACCGGATGGAATTCTTCCTTCACTCTGGTAGCAAGTTTTTCAGCTTCTTCCAGTGCCGCGTTATGCAGCACAGTGATGTGTAGCGGTTTGGTAGTATCAACCATTCTAAAGAAACTCTCGTATAGTTTTTCAATTGCCTGTGATCGCGTTCGAGAGATTGGGCCAGGTTCCACCGTCCCCAAATCATGATTGACACGGATCTGTGGCTTTATCTTCAATACACCAGAAAGCAATCGTGCTGCACCGGCGATCCTGCCTCCCTGAAAAAGGTAATCCAACGATTCAAGGATAATGTGATAGTGCAAATTTCGGCGCACTTTTTCACACGCTTCCATTATCTGTTCCACATTACCGCCATTTTCACGTTCTCGTGCGGCAGCCAGCACCTGCCAGCCCAGACTCATGGAATTCGATTTAGAGTCCACGATATGCACCGGTAGATCAAAACTTTCGGCAGCTGTTCGAGCAGAACCAATCGTTCCGCTCATGGCACTACTGATAACGACGGCGATGATTTCATTGGCGCCATCGGATCGGGCCTTTTCAAAAATGTGTAAAAATTCCGCAGGAGCAGGTTGAGAGGTGGTTGGTAGCGGTTCATTAATCGTCAATTTCTCATAAAATTCCTGAGGTGATATATCAGCACCATCCAGGTATTGTTTGTCTCCCCAATAAATGGTCAGAGGAACGACATAGATATTGTATTTTTGACGCAATTCCAGCGGGATATCGTTTGTGCTGTCTGTAACAATGGCTATGTTATTTGACATGTCTTCTCTCATTTTTTTGTAGCATTATAAATATCAACAAACAGAAGTCCATGTGCCATTGGATAGATTTATGGGCAAATAAATTAGAAATGAATAATTGGGAGCTTATAACAAACAACCAGCTTTTGGCTGGTTGTTTTCGTCTCTACTTCTCATTCGATCTCATAGCCAGATAACCATTCAACTCTGCGAGCGGAATCGCCTCGCCCTTTTTTACGTCAAAGACGACATTATCAGCAGAACAGTAGTAAAGCTTCATCCAAACACCGACAGCCTTTTCGACCAAGTCTTTGGAACCCATTTCTTTGGATTTGATTGCTTCATATCTACCCATAATCTGTTTACGGAAAACAAAATACAAACCATAGCCAACAACAACCATTAGTACCATATACCAAAATACTTCGTGATTATTGTTAAATATTTGGTTTAAGAAATAGACACTGATAAAGGCAAGCGCAACCGCTACCCAATCGGGATTGATCGTTCGGGTTCCTTGAGCCCCTCCTTCAGGGGGTTTAAACGCCTGGACTACATTTCGGTAGTAATCTTCATCACTTTCCTTCTTTAACCGCTCTTCTGGAGCCTCCGCTTTTAATTTATCAATTACTGGGGTTTCGGCAGCATCTTTATGTTTTAAGTGCATCAAGCTTTCCAGGTAAAGTTGGCTTACTTTGTAGACATGTTCTTCACTTCCACATTTCGGACACACGATTGCTTTTGCAGTCATATTTCTCCTCAACCGACACCAAACGCCATTGAAAGGATACCAAGCAAAACAGGAATCCACCAATAATCGAAATTTCCAATCTTTAATCCAAAATATTTTACACATGCTCCTGCCATGAGCATGATGATGCCCGCACCCATCAACCACCAATTCCTAACCTGAACACCCAATTTGGAATATCGTACTTCGGGTTTCGTATTGGCGGTACTCTTTCTCTTACTTAATTTCGCGCTTACCTGCGCATACTGGTACCTGGCCTGCTTGATCCGCTGGCGCTGGATGATGATCAATCGCAGATAAAAGATCAGAACCGCAACAATGATCACGATGGTGCCAATATCGTATCCCATAAGCAATCCTTGTGTTAAATTTATTGTGATATATTACTTTGAAGCATTATGGAAGAATGTCATACATTTGTCAATACTACTTGAAATTTCAACACATTATTTGTATAAAAGATGTACCTTACATCTATAATTATCATAGAATAGCAGTTTTGTATAAATTCTTGGTTAACGCGCAACAACTAGCTAGATAAGCACCTAATGCTGATAACCTAACGAATCTTTTAATAAGGGCGTTTAACTGATGATATTGCCAAAAAGGCTTTCATGTTTTAAGACGATTTCTCGCATCCATTATGCCGTGACGCCCAAAAAGGTTTCCCGTTGGTCAAAAATCCAATTGGAAACTTTTTTGTTTTCATACTTTCCTGCATGCGGAATAGCAACAATCTCCCATTCAGGTTTAAGGTGTTGTTGTTGCATGCCCAGACTAATTTCACGGAGGTGCCACTGAGATAAATCGTCAGCTGTTCGTGACCGTTCTTTTACCATCAAAAAAAAAGGAGTGAGAATATGGCAAAAACTGCCGAAAAAAAGTCGAATGAATTAGTCGGCTACTTACCACAAGATGTACCACCTTTTGGCGCTCTGGTCAGTTTGGGTTTACAGCAATTTCTGACCATGTTCCCCGCAACAGTGCTGGTGGCAGTCATTACCCACTTTGACATCAGTGTGACACTGACTGCATCAGGCATTGGCACGATCGTCGCCCTGTTGGTTTCAGGCCGCCGCATCCCTATGTACTATGGTTCATCCTTCAGTTATATCGCTGTAATTTTCACAGTGATGAACCAGTTTGCAGGCGATTGCATGTCTCAACAAGGTATGATTTGCTATGAAGGCATTCGTGTGGTCCAGGTGGGTATTATCGGCACGGCGGTTGTCGAAATCCTCATTGGCCTCCTCATTATGGCTGTCGGTAAAGAAGCCCTTGACAAAGTACTGCCCCCAGTCATTACCGGTTCGATCGCGATCGTGATCGGTATTGCGCTTGCTGGTACCGCGCTTGCCGAAGCATCCTACAACTGGCCTGTCGCTTTTATCACCCTCTTCGCAACCATCGCATTCTCCGTTTACCTGCAGGGCAAAGGCCTCATCGGCATGCTACCAATTTTGCTGGGCGCCATCGTTGGTTGGGCTGTGGCTGCGATCTTCTGGCCTGATATTGTTAATATGTCTTACTTCCAGGCTGCCAAGTGGTTCGCGGTTCCTCACTTTACTCTCCCCAATTTTGCTGCTCCTGGTGTTTGGGGTTACGCCATCAGTATCGCGCTGATCGCTATTGCTACGGTTCCCGAATCGACTGCGCACCTGTATCAGATGAGCCTTTACATCGATCAGTTAGCAATCGAAGTTGGCAAGAAACCAGTTGAAATCAAGAAACTCATTGGTCTCAACCTGATCGCCGATGGTAGCGATGACCTCGTAGTTGGTTTCCTTGGCGGTTGCGCTGGAACAAATTACGGTGAAAATAACTCTCTGATGGCCATTACCCGCAACTACTCTGTCGCGGTCTTGATGGCAGCAGGCGTTATCGCCATCCTGTTGGGTTTCGTCGGTAAACTCGCCGGCGCAGTCCAATCACTGCCGACCCCAGTTGTTGGTGGTCTTTCCATCTACTTGTTCGGTGTCATCGGCATGCAGGGTGTTGCGCTTATCCAGAGCGAAAAGGTCAATCTGTTTGACCCCAGGCAATTGGCTGTTGGCGCGACCATTCTGGTACTTGGTATTGGTGGCCAGTTCTACAAATACATCAAAGCCGCTGATGCCAATTTGGATACCCCCGTCAACACCATCGGATACGGCGTATACGATATCTCGATCCCGGGTATCTTCCCGAATGGTATTCCGAATATCATCTTTGCTGCGCTCGTGGGTATTTTGCTTAACGCGGTCTTCCTCCTCATCAAACCGTCATGGTTCGGTGTTAAGGAACGCATTAATGTTGCAGAATAACCCTTAAAACAACCGAAGAATCCCTCCTTCTTAATCGGGGGAGGGATTTTTGTCCGGTTTGCAGGTAATAAATTACCGCAAAATTTCTTCAGACTGGAGTTATTATGATCAATCCACATCCAGGACTTCCAGAACTTCAATATTTTCGCCCGGGAACCCTGGCAGAAGCCAGTAAATTCCTGGCAGAGCACGAAGATACTTCCCGTCCCTTCTCGGGAGGAACTGATTGTTTTGTTCGATTGCGCGATGGAATTCTCAAGCTGGATTACCTTGTAGACGTCAAAGGATTGAAAGAAACACATGAGTTTTCCTTCGACGCGAAGAAGGGTTTAACCATCGGCGCAGCAATCACCATGAATCGCATTGCATCAAACAATGATGTAGTCAATCATTACCCTGTCCTGGCTGAGGCAGCCGGAACAGTGGCAAGTTATCAATTACGCAACCGCGCGACAGTCATCGGCAACATTTGCAACGCTTCTCCTGCAGGAGATACGATTGGCGCGTGCATCGCTTATAATGGTGTTTTAAACGTCCATGGCATCTCCGGATTCCGCCAGATCCCCCTGAATTCATTCTTCCTGGCTCCTGGAAAAACGGTCCTTAAACCCGGCGATGTCGTAGTCTCAATATCATTGCCAATTCCTCCAGACCATTCGTTTGGGGTTTACAAGAAACTGGGTAGGAATACCATCGGTGATCTATCAATCGTTGGTGTTACTGTTTTGGGTTATCCTCAAAAAGATTCGGCTTCGGGTTATGGTTTCAGGATCGCTCTCGCTTCGGTAGCCCCGGTTCCATTTGAAGCGCACAAAGCGGAAGCAATTCTGGCAAAATCAAAGATCTCTGATGAGGTCATCGCTGAAGCCGCGAAATCCGCCATGGACGAGATCAATCCGATCGATGACGTCCGTGGTTCAGCCCGATACCGCAAATATATGGTCAGAAACTTGACTCGTGAAGCTATCACCGAGGTCTGGTATTCGATCAGCAAATAAGGAATGCAATTGACTTATTTTGGAGGAACGCATGGCTTTACAACAGATCACAATCACAGTAAATGACCTCGTCGAAGTAGTGGACGTACCTCATAATATGACACTTCTGCAAATGCTACGGGAAAAACTTTCATTAACGGGAACAAAGAACGGATGCACAGCCGGTGAGTGTGGTGCCTGTACCGTTTTAATGAATGGTGAACCCGTCAACAGTTGCATGGTACTCGCAGCTGAATGCGATGGTGCCAAGATCACTACCGTCGAAGGCCTGGCGCGAGATGGTAAATTGAGTAAGGTTCAAGAAGCCATCATCAAAACCGGCGGAGTTCAGTGTGGCTTCTGTACACCTGGTATGCTGATCTCAGCGACAGCACTGCTTGATCGTAATCCGCATCCTACCGAACAGGAGATACGCCAGGCGATTGTCGGCAATCTCTGCCGGTGCACCGGTTACGTCCGCATCGTGGAAGCGATCAAAGAAGCAGCGAAAGCGTAATCTTCAGGCACAATCATCCAAGGAGCCAAATTATGGCAAACGTGAAATCGAAAGAACAAAGTTCCAGCCCAATCGGTGCGAATTTGCCGCGCAATGACGTCTACGAAAAAGTAACCGGTATTGCGACGTTCACAGATGATATTCAGTTTGGCGGCAAGCTGCTTTACGCGCGAGTGAAACGTAGTCCATACCCGCACGCGCTCATCAAAAAAGTGGACGTCAGCAAAGCGCGCGCTTTTCCCGGAGTCAAAGCTGTAATCGTCGGGACAGATTTTCCGAACAAGATTGGTCTTTATTTGAAAGACAAAAACATCCTGGCAATTGACCGCGTTCGCTTTATCGGTGAACCCGTCGCGGCAGTTGCAGCAGTAAGTAATGAAATCGCTATGAAGGCACTCGATTTGATCGATGTCGAATATGAACAACTCGAGCCTATTTTCGACCCCGAATACGGTGCTTCTGAAAAAGCTCCATTGATCCATCCGAAACTTGGTGAGTATTCTTGGCCAAATTTCATCTTCCCCAAACCCGGAACCAACATTGCCAACCATTTCAAAATCCAAAAAGGTGATGTTGAAGCTGCCTGGCCAAAGTGCGCCCACATAGTGGAAAAAACTTTCCGCATTCCACACATTCAACATGTCCCCATCGAAACCCATGTGGCTGTGGCGCTGCAGGATGAAAAAGGGAAAATTACTTTGTGGGCGTCATCGCAGTCACCATTTGCTCAACGCGCTCTTATCGCTGAATCCCTGGGGATTTCCCCCACTGACATCCGCGTGATTGCTCCGTTTGTTGGTGGAGGATTCGGCAGTAAAGCTGGCGTGACCATGGAAGCCATCCCGGTGGCTCTGGCGACCAAGTGCAAAGGTTATCCAGTCAAACTGCTGCTCACCCGCGAGGAAGAATTCTACACAAACTTCGTTCGTCAGGGCCTCGTCATCCATGTCAAGGTTGGTTGCGATAAAGACGGTAAATTGCTTGCTCTAAAGAACCTGATGTACTGGGATGGTGGTGGTTCCACAGAATATGGCGTGAACGTTACCCGCGCTGGTGGCTATTCCAGCTCTGGGCCATATGATATCCCAAACGTAAGAACCGACTCTATTTGCGTCTACACCAATCACCCCATCGGCGGTGCCTATCGCGGCTTTGGCATGTCTGAGCTACACACAGGTTTGGACCAGGCGATGGATGAACTGGCTGAAGCCGTCGGCATTGATAAACCCACCTTCCTGAAGATGAACGGTGTCAAAGAGGGTGAAACGCTCGATACCGGAATGAAGATGCACGCCAACGGGTTGACCCAGTGTATCGACAACGTCGCAAAAGCCATCCACTGGGACGAGCCCAAAACTCCCAGTTCTCCCAACAAGTTGCGCGGCCGCGGTATCGCGATCGCCTGGAAAGCCCCCGCCATGCCTCCCAACGCTGGTTCGAGCGCCTGGGTAGAGCTGGCTGAAGATGGACATGTTACTGTCGGTGTTGGCGGTCAGGAGATCGGTCAGGGTACCTTTACAGTCATGGCTCAAATGGCCGCAGCTGCTTTGGGTGTGCCCTACGAGCACGTGCGAATTGCCGGTCCTGTCGATACCCAATACAGCCCCTACGAATGGCAAACTGTTGCCAGCCGACTGACATGGAGTATGGGTAACGCCATACGCGAAGCCGCTCTGGACGCCCGCAAGCAAATCTTGGACATAGTTGCTGAGGCATGGCACGAGAAACCTGAAGACTTGGACATCGTGAACGGCGTTGTGGTTTCTTATAAATCTGAGAATGAAACCTCTCTCAAAAACATCGCCATCTACGGTATGCCAAAAGAGAACGACCAGGGTTGGATCGGCGGTCCGATCATCGGTCGCGGAACCTTTATGCCCACCTATGTTACCGGGTTGGATCCCGAGACCGGACAGGGAACCAGATCGGTCGTTCACTACACGGTTGGATGCGAAGGTCTGGATATCGAGATCGACAAGGACACCGGCAAGATCACCGTTCTCAATGCTGCCGCATCCTTTGACGTAGGTCATGCTATCAACCCGACCCTTGTCAAAGCCCAAATCGAAGGCGGATTTGTACAGGGTCTGAGCTCAGCCATGTTCGAAGAGATCAAACTCAAGCAGGGCGTGATGACCAACCCAAGCTTCGTCGATTATCGCATTGCCACCGCTCCAGATGTAGATTTTCCGCTCGAGACCCCCTATGTTGAAGTACCACAGGATGACGGGCCATGGGGAGCGCGCGGAATTGGTGAACACCCAATGGTTCCCACCATCGCGGCACTTGGAAATGCCATCTACGATGCCACAAAGATCAGATTGCCAGGTCCACCTTACTCGGCTGAAAAGATATACCTGGCGCTCTTGGACAAGGGAATAGTGGAATAACACAATCATGCCGGAGGGGACTCCGGCATGATTTTTCTGTTTCAATCTCGTATAACGCT
The DNA here is from genome assembly GCA_034430175.1 of Anaerolineaceae bacterium. GTDB lineage: Bacteria > Chloroflexota > Anaerolineae > Anaerolineales > Anaerolineaceae > UBA6107. The sequence continues at coordinate 17,495 of DAOUFI010000030.1, forward strand.
TACCTCAATGAAAACATTCTTCTAACCATAGGTTTTGGAAACCGGATCGTTTGCAGCAATGCAAAACTACTTTTTCAAATAAGAAAAATACCGCCTGAGAAATTGGTTTTTAGAACAGTATCGTATCCACAGGATTGAGAGACGGTAATTATTTCTAGTCAGGTGAAGAATATTGGTTAATTGGCCTCAACAGCCACTATATCATCTGAAGAAATGTGACAATCAACGTTATATGATGCTATGTGTATCACTTGTAATGTCAGACATGCGAACATAAACTAAAGGAAACATTTTAGCTTTCCCAAATTTATCTTTGGAGGAATAAATGGAAAATTCGAAAACAGATCTCGGGGCTGTAAATGCCAAGGTTGTTGAGCTTCGCGATCAGATGAAATTGGGTGGTGGAGATAAACGTATCGAAGCCCAACACGCGAAAGGCAAGAAGACTGCCCGCGAACGTGTGGATGAACTATTAGATAAAGGCTCCTTCCAGGAAATCAACGGCTTGATGCTCAATCGCCATACAGATTTCGGAATGGACAAGGAGAAAATCCTTGGTGATGGTATGGTTGCTGGATTCGGCACGATCGATGGCCGTAAAGTCTGCGTTTTTGCACAAGACTTCACGGTCATGGGTGGATCGTTTGGTGAAGTAGCCGGCCAGAAAGTCGCCCGTGTCATGGATCTTGCGCTCACTGCCGGTGTACCTGTGATCGGCATCAATGATGGCGGTGGCGCCCGAATTCAAGAAGGCATCTATAGTCTGGCTGCTTTTGGCGAACTTTTTTATCGCAACGTACAAGCCTCTGGCGTGATTCCCCAAATCAGTGTAATGGTTGGCCCTTCAGCCGGTGGCGCAGTCTATTCCCCCGCTATGACTGATTTCATTGTCATGACCAAAGGCACCAGCAATATGTTCATCACGGGACCTGAAGTTATTAAAACGGTTACCGGCGAAGAAGTGGATGCTGAGACTCTTGGCGGCGCCATCACCCACGGCAGTATCAGCGGTGTCGCGCATTTTGTTGGTGAGAACGAAACCGATACATTCGCCATTGTAAAGAAATTACTGTCATATTTACCCGATAACAATACAGCTTCCCCCAGGATCATCGACTGCAAAGACAGCCCCCTGCGTGCTGATAAGGAATTGAATTCCATCGTCCCCAATGATCCCAGCCAAACCTATAATATCCTTGATGTCATTAACAAGGTCGTTGACAGCAATTCATTCTTTGAAGTTCATAGCGGATATGCGCAGAACGCAGTTGTCGGTTTTGCCCGTATGAACGGAGAAGTAATCGGCGTGGTTGCCAACCAGCCTGCTAATATGGCTGGCGTTCTTGACATCAATGCCTCAGACAAGATCGCCCGATTCGTTCGTTTCTGCGATGCTTACAGTATCCCGCTGGTAACATTTGTTGACTGCCCGGGATTCATGCCGGGGACAGTCACCGAGCACGGCGGCATCATACGTCATGGTGCGAAAATCGTATATGCCTTCTCTGAAGCTTCGGTTCCAAAGATATCCATTGTGACCCGTAAGGCTTATGGTGGGGCATATATTGTTATGAGTTCAAAGCACATTCATGCCGATATGGTATTTGCCTGGCCTACCGCTGAAATCGCTGTTATGGGTGCTGCCGGTGCTGTAAACATCTTGTATGGCCGTGAATTAAAGACAAAAAGCCCCGAAGAAGCTGCCACCATGCGCACTGAGTTGGTGAAGGAGTTTACCGAAAAATTCCAGAATCCATATGCAGCAGCCGCTAGCGGTTATGTCGATGAGGTAATTCTGCCCAGCGAAACCCGCCAGCGCGTAATCACTGCACTCGAAATGTTCAGAAACAAACAATCTACTTCGTTGCCGAAGAAACACGGCAATATTCCTTTGTAATCAGAGGATAAATTATGAATGTCAACTGGGAAACAGTACTATTAGCTTTAAAGATTTCGGGAGTAGGTATCCTTGTACTACTTCTTGTGCTGGCTCTTCTCGCGTTAGTTGTTGGCTTTTTAACACGGGTAATTAAAGATAAACCCGAAGAGGAAGAAAATGAAAACGCGGATATTGAAGGAGAGCCCGCACCCGTCATTGCCAACCAGACGAGTGATCTGGCAAAAATCGCGGCCATTGCTGTAGCCATCGCGCGTACGCAATCAGAATTATCCATCAAAACAAAATCGGAAACGATGTCTTTGAATTCTTGGGGACAGTTCCACCTTTCTCGACGTTTAAACCTTTCTTCATCCATCAGGAGATCGAAATGAATCATTTTCGTCTAGCAGTAGAAAACAATACTTATGAGGTTGAAATCCTCAATGACCCACGAGCTGATGAAGTTCAGGTCAAGGTAGATGGCACCATTTACACAGTAAAGGCAGAGGATTTGGATACCGCTCAAACTACCGGCGTTCAGACTGCCGTCACTTCAACCCCCGCTCCTACCCGAGCTGCTTCCGCACCGGTTGCCAGCGCTCCCGTAGTTGACGCAGCCGCTGCCGGATCCAACACCGTCCGCGCCCCACTGCCTGGCAAGATCACATCCGTCAAAGTAAGCACCGGTCAAAATGTGAAAGTCAACGACCCACTCGTCGTGATAGAAGCCATGAAAGCCCAGAACATAATCCGGGCACAACAAGATGGAAAAATCGGCAAGATCTATGTTTCAGTTGGTGGTCACATCGCTCATGGTGCCCCCTTGCTGGATATTGAATAGATCGGAAAAGGATTAAACCATGACACTGGATTTGACAGGATTGCTTGGTGGTTTGTTGGACATAACACTCCCACAAATCATCATGATCGTTGTCGCATTAGTTTTGATGTACCTGGGAATTTTCAAAGAGTACGAGCCAAATCTTTTAATCCCGATCGGTTTTGGATGTATTCTGGGAAATCTCCCTGTTGCTGCCAATATGATCGGCCCAGATGGGCTCTTTGGTATTTTATACAAAGCAGGCATCTCGAATGAGCTATTTCCTTTGTTGATCTTTCTTGGCGTAGGTGCAATGCTCGATTTACGCCCTCTGTTAAGCCAACCGATCATGTTCATCATGGGTGCCCTGGCTCACCTCGGAATTTTTGCCACCCTGGTCATCGCATTGATTCTTGGATTCAATCTTCCAGAAGCAACTGCCATTGGTATGATCGGCGCAATCGACGGCCCAACGGTAATTTATGTCAACTCAAAGCTGGGTGGTTTCTTTCAAACGCCCGGTTTGGCAGCCGCGATCGCTGTTACTGCTTACTCGTACATGAGTTTGGTTCCCATCATTCAACCTCCCTTGATGAGATTGTTCACAACCAAAGCAGAGCGAGGCATCCACATGGAATATACTCCTCGTCCCGTCGCAAAGCTAACAGTCATCATCTTCCCAATATTGTTGACGGTCATCGCCGGAATTTTCCTGCCCCAGGCTGCTCCTCTGATCGCTACCTTGATGCTTGGTAATTTGCTCAAGGAATCCGGCGTGGTTGAAGGTTTGGTCGACACCGCAAAAGACACGATCACTAATGTTGCAACCATTTTCCTGGGAATCACCATCGGTTCAACAATGCAGGCAGATCAGTTCCTAAACAAAGGCACCCTGTTTGTTCTGCTGCTTGGATTGATCGCTTTCGCGTTGAATACCATTGGTGGTCTACTCTTCGGAAAACTGGTTTGCTTGCTGTCCGGACGCAAGATCAATCCCCTTGTCGGCGCCGCAGCAATCAGCGCTTTTCCAATGAGTGGTCGTTTGGCTCAAAAAGTTGCCCTTGAAACTGACAACAATAATTTCATTCTGATGCATGCGCTAGGCGCCAACGCAGCCGGACAGGTCGCATCGGTTTTGGCTGCTGGTATTTTGATTCAAATGATATTCCCCATGTTTTTACACTGATCTCTATGAAAGGAGGATTTAAAATTGACCACAAAATCGATAGTAAAAACAAGTGAGTACCACGACTCGGTCAGCCTGATGCTTGTAGCAAAGGAACTGGTAAAGTTTCCCGGCGTTCAGGATGCCTCGGTGGTCATGGGAACAGACTCGAACAAGGCCCTGCTCGAACAATCGGGTTTGTTAACAGCTGAAGCTAAGAAAGCCACCCCTAACGACCTGATAATTTCAGTAAAAACAGCAGGAAACGTCGATGATGCTCTGGCTGAGGCAGAGGCTCTTCTGAATAGAAAAATCACGGCTGACGATAAGTTGGAGTTCCGCCCAAAGACAGTACGTAGTGCTGTAAAATCGCACCCTAACGCCAACGTGGCGATCATCTCCATTGCTGGTCGTTATGCCGCTGAAGAAGCCTGGGAATGCCTCTTATCAGGCATGCATGTGCTCCTCTTCAGCGATAACGTCAGTAAGGAAGATGAGCTGGCCCTCAAAAAATATGGCCGCGATCACGGTCTGCTAGTAATGGGTCCTGGCGCTGGTACAGCCATCCTCAATGGAGTGTCATTGGCTTTCGCTAACGTCATCCCCGCTGGTCCAGTGGGAATTGTTTCCGCAGCCGGTACAGGTTTACAAGAGACTAGCACTCTGCTGGCCAAAAACGGTGTCGGCATTACCCAAGGCATCGGCACCGGTGGCGGTGACGTCAAGAAAGAAATCGGCGGCATCATGTACATCGAGGGTCTCAAAGCCCTCCAGGCTGACCCGTCCACAAAAGTAATTCTGATGGTTAGTAAACTACCCGATATCGAAGTCGAAAAAGTATTGATGGAACAGGTGTCTGCCAGCAAGAAGCCCACCGTCATTTGCCTTCTTGGCGGTAAGACTCGTGATGCTCACATCCCTACCAATGCTGTCGTCTGCAGCACCCTTGAAGAAGCCGCTCTCACCGCTGCCAAATTGGCCGGCGCTAAGATCGGCGACATTCAAGAAAAAATCGCCAAGGAAACTAAAGAAGCAGAAACTCTTGCCAAAGAGCTCAAGAAACTGCTCAAACCCGGTCAAAAGCATATGCGTGCCTTGTTCTCTGGCGGCACGCTTTGCTACGAATCCCAGGTGATCTGGCGTGACAGTTTCAATTTCGAAGTGTATTCCAACGCTCCTCTAGATAAGAAATTCAAAATGAAAGATTCCACCCGCAGTGAAGGCAATGTAGCCGTCGACTTGGGTGAAGAGGAATTCACCGTTGGACGTCCACATCCCATGATCGATAACGACTTGCGCATGCGCCGCATCATCCAGGAAGCTTCTGATCCCTCAGTGGCTGTGATATTTATGGATGTAGTAATTGGTTACGGCGCCCATCCCGACCCCGCTGCTGAATTGACCGAAGCCATTCGGAAAGGCGCTGCCCTGGCTAAATCGCAAGGCCGCGAGATCGTCTTCGTGGCTTCCGTTACCGGCACCGAACAGGATCCCCAGGGTCTCACTCGTACCACCGAGATCCTTCAGGCTGCTGGCGTGCATGTGATGAAGAGTAACGCCATGGCCTCACGCCTGGCCGGATACATTATCTCTTAGGCTGAGAAACGGAGCATATTATGGCAGACAGAAAAATTCAGGACCTGTTTGGTAAACCCATTGAAGTGGTAAATGTGGGTCTTGCAAGCATGGTCACCCCTTTGAAAGACCAAAATGTTCCCGTAGTGGATGTCGATTGGAAACCGCCGATGGAAGGCGTCAAACATCTGCGCATGACCAAGAGTGGAAAGATCATCGACGAAGCTAACGCTGAAGCCTGTGATCGGATCAAGAAGGGACGCCCCGTGCTTGTGGGGATGGGGCTCGCCAAGGACGTTATCCCCGGCTTCCATGAAAACCTGATCCTCCACGCCGGCCCTCCCATCACCTGGGATCGTATGTGCGGCCCGACCAAAGGTGCCGTAATGGGTGCCCTGATCTACGAGGGTAAAGCAAAAGATGAAAAAGAAGCTGAAAAGCTTGCCTCATCAGGCAAGATCGAATTCGCTCCTTGCGACCATTACCACACCGTCGGCCCCATGGCTGGCGTCGTATCCTCCAACATGCCTGTCTTTATCATCGAAAACAAGACCTTCGGTAATAAAGCGTACTGCACCCAGAACGAAGGGCTCGGCAAGGTGTTGCGCTTTGGTGGTATGGGTCCTGATGTCTACGCGAAATTGAAGTGGATGGAGACCGATCTCTACCCCACCCTCAACGACGCGCTCAAGACCCTCCCCGATGGCATCGATATTAAATCGCTAATCGCCCAGGCACTGCACATGGGCGACGAATGCCACAATCGCAATCGCGCGGCCACTTCACTCTTCCTGCGCGCCATCGCCCCCGCCCTGGCTCGCACCTGCAAAGACAGCGAACGTTTGGCCAAAGTCATCGAGTTCATTGACAAGAACGACCATTTCTTCCTCAACCTCTCCATGCCCGCCGGTAAATCCACTTTGGAACCGGCTGAAGGTATCGAAGGCTGTAGCATCGTCACCATCATGGCTCGCAATGGTACCGATTTTGGTATTCGTATCTCGGCCATGCCTGAAAAGTGGTTCACCGCTCCTGCTGGTATCGTCCAGGGTTTGTACTTCCCGGGCTTCAGCGAAAAAGATGCCAACCCGGATATTGGCGACAGCACTATCACTGAAACTGCCGGCTACGGTGGCTTCGCAATGGCAGCCGCGCCAGCCATTGTCAAATTCGTTGGTGGTACTCCCTCTGACGCGATCGCTACGACGCTAGAAATGTATGAGATCACCTTCAGCGAGCATGAAGGCTTCACCATCCCGGCGTTGAATTTCCGCGGGACTCCATTGGGTATGGACATCCGAAAGGTGATGGAAACGGGTATCCTCCCGAAGATCAACACCGGCATTGCCCACAAAGATCCAGGTATCGGCGGCGTGGGCGCAGGTATTCTACGCGCACCTGAGAAGGCATTTAAAGATGCGTTTGATGAATTTTCAAAACTTTGTTAACCCAATTTCAAGTAAAGGAGAAAAGAAATGAAAATCATTGATTTAACCCTCCCCCTGGGCATTCAGACCCCCGCCTGGCCGACCTACGAACCTTTGCAGGTCAAGTACTTTAAACGTCTTGCACCCAATGGCGCTAATGGTCAACTGCTGACCCACTCCAACCACCTCGGCACCCACCTGGATGGAGAATGCCACTTCTGGACCCCTGGTAAAGACATTGCTTCGCTTGATATGGACTACCTGGTACATGATGCCGCCATCGTCGACCTGAGCGACGTCTCTGGCGATTATGACGTCTACACCAGCAAAATGGTGATGGACCGTGTCGAAGTCAAACCGGGCGACATCCTCATCATCCACACCGGCTACCACCACTTTGGTTGGGACATGCCCACCGGCGACGAAGTCCGCTATATGGTGCAGCATCCCGGTCCGGATCGCGAATTCGCTGAATGGGCCAAGAAACTGAAACTGCGCTGGATCGGTGTGGACTGCGGTTCTGCCGACCATCCGATGAATACCATTATTCGTAATTGGATGCCCCGTCAGGCCAAGGTTGCCGAGAAAGTATTCCAGAAAAAATTCGGTAAATCACTTGAAGAGTACTTCACTGACGACAAATATCAACTCATGCACCTCGAAATGTTCAACGAGCACATTCTGCACGCTGAATGCCTCGGCGGCGACCTCGATCTCCTGCTCAACCGCCGCGCACAGGTGGGCTTCTTCCCGTGGCGCTTCGTTGATGGGGAATCTTCCATCGGCCGCTGCGTTGCCTTCGTTGAAGACGCTGAATATGACAAATTGATGGCCAAAAAAGCCACCATGCCGCAAACGAAATTTGGCGATTGTTACGATCCAAAACACGTTGAGTCGCTTAACAAGTTGACAGCAGCCAACTTGAAATAGCCAATTACTGATACGACAGAAGGAGTAAAAAATGAAAGTCGATCTTCCCGAAAAAGCTTCAGTAGAAACGCTAGAAATCGATGCTCGCGAAGTGGAAGCCATGCTCCAGGGTCCTGCCCTTGCATTGAAACCCTGGCCCGGTGCCACTGTAACATTGAAAGATGGTCGTACCCTCTACATCCGCGAAGCACGCCTTGACGAAGTTCCCCTGATGCTGCCCTACATGGAAAAACTGATGCACGTCGATCATGACTTCTATGATATCGTCGGCGCACGTGTCTACTCTGAAATCCTCGGCTGGGCTCGCAAACGTCTCAAAGACCCCTATACCCTCGTTGGTTTGATCGATGGTGTATGGGCTGGCTTCGCCAACGGCCGCCTCATGAGCGAAGACATCAACATCTCTCTGCACACAATGGCCATCTCCCGCGGTGGACGTATCGGCGCAGCCATGTACTACGCCAAAGCCTACTACGGCTTTGAAATCCTTGGCAACAAGGAATGGTGGGCCACCTACGAGTCTTACAATGGCTGGATGCGCTGGGGTCTCGGCATGGCACAACCTTCTTATCCCTGGCCCGATATGCAGCATGAACTTGGCGGCGCCAAGATCTACTACGTCACCAAGAAGTACTGGGATTCAACAGTCAAGAATTACGTCCGCCAGATGGTCGGCGCTGACCTGAACTTCGATGTACCCGATTCAGTCGTCAAAGCCAATGAAAAGATGATCGTTCCGGATGAGGTTTTGGTCTAAGTGACTAATTTAGGGACATCTATAATCAATCCCTGGTAATTGTCCAAAAAACGGCGCGCCGCAAGGCGCGCCGTTTTCGTTATATCGCTCCCACGGCCGCGGCGATTCCTATCAACGTATCCACCCCCGATGAATGTCCAAAACCCAGTAACCTTATGGTGAGCTGATGCGGCAACTCGACTGAGTTATCAAACAGATGGTCCAATAATTCGAGGAACACGCTCTCCGACCATCCGCGGCAGGCTGCCTCAATGCGATTGGCCGAGATCCAGGTGGTCTTTTGATAGGCAAGCTCGGTCAACGATTCTCCCAGCGATCTAACAAACATCCGTTCACGAGAAGAAGCCATATCTGATCGGACATGGTAAAGCAGAAACCCCGCCAACAGATCGTCCCCGGAGGGAGTCAGTCCACCTCCGTAACCGACTAGTCCGTTGACCGCATCCAGACAAGACGCCAAATCTTCGTGTGAAAAGGCAGATTGCAGTCGGGACACATAATGTGAGATTTCATCAGTATCCTTTGCGCCTACGAGATAGAACAAGCCCTTTTCAGCAGGGATTTCGCGCTTGAGTTCATCTAGAATCAGCCGAATTCTCCTGGACTGTTCTTTGATCGAATTCTTCATTACCACAGGTACTGGAGGAGTCCATTGAACGGCATCCCTGAGGTCAATGACTGAGCCCGTGTGTATGAAATTCACAACAGATGAAGAACAAATGAACCTGTCACCAGTGGAGTATTCCTCAGAGAGGTTTGTTTCTTCATTTAAAAATATATTAAAAGGGCTTTTCTCACCTCGTTTGGTGAGAAATATGGCATTTCTCCCTGCTAACAGGAATACACCGCTTGAAGTCACTCCTGCTACTTTACCTTCTTTTGATGAGGTAAGCGCTTCTGCTGCGAATACCCCGATCCAGGCAGGTGAATGGTGAACACTGCTGTTATTCATGGATCACTGCCATATTGCCCAACACACCCCACGAGGTGAGAAAGGTCTGGGTTGGCACATCGTAGAATATTCCGTTGCTCATAAAGCGGATGGTATCCGCTTTTACGTCGTACCCGGTGAGGATGACCACATGTTCATAGGCAGCCACCACCACGGATCGTCCGGCGCCATCGATGTAGGTCATTGGTGGGCTGTAGACCATCCTTCCGATCACCCAGGCAATGATTGGCTTCGATTCCGATAATTTCTGCCTTACTTCATCCAGCGTATAACCCTTTACACTCTTTGCAGGTAAACCGTATTGCACTAAAAGATCAGCCACTGGCCCTGAGTAGACACCGTAAGCAAAGGGCGGTACCTGTCCCCACTCGCTGTTCACGTCGCCGACAAATCCGTAATCGGGGTTGTCTGAATGCGGTAACGATACCTGGAAGATGTATTCGATGATGGAGACGCCAAAATAGTTGGCCCAATCCACGGCAGCAGCGGCCTCACAACCCAAACTGTATGCTTGCTTGTGTCCGGTGATGCCGGTGATGTAAAAGGAATCGGGATAATTAAAACCAACTTCGGTAGCCTGTGGTTCTAAAGTCGCAATCTCTGTAACTTTCACATCTTCGGTGACTAGGTCAACCTGTGTGGTGTCAATTGTGGGGATTTGAGCAAAGGCATCCGACTGTGTTTGTGTCTCAGTCTGTTTCGTGCCTGATCCAATCATAAATAACATTGCAAGCGCAACCAGCGCGAGGCTAAAGAAGAGAATCGAGAGATTGCGAATTTTACTTGGAGTCATGGTTCACTTATCCGGTTAATGATAATCGAAATCCGGACTCTTTGGAATTCTCCCAATTTTCTCTATGTAATCACCATAGAAATTCCAAACAAGAATAATTCAAGCTGGGAATCGGAACGGGACATGATAATTAACAGTCGTGTGCTCTACCAATGAACAGGCACAGTATACTGTGCCTCTATAAAAATATAAAACACTCCCTATTCAGGGAGTGCCAGTGCCGAGACTGGGAATCGGAACTGGGACATCATGATAAAGGTCGTGTGCTCTACCAACAAAAAAAAACACTCCCGCGAAGGGGAGTGCCAGTGCCGAGACTGGGAATCGGAACTGGGACATCATGATAAAGGTCGTGTGCTCTACTAACAAAAA
>DAOUFI010000031.1:0-5232 GCA_034430175.1 Anaerolineaceae bacterium
TTTTCACTCATCGTGTGTAGTCTGTCCACTTTCTTCCTCCACGTATGGGGACATTTTAACTTTGGTAAAAGGGGACATTTCTACTTTGGTTTAACACCCCAGATAATTGCATTGACCATTCTTCTTTGATAAGGTAAAATCCTTTCGCTCTGCGTTGTACCCTTCGCAGATAAAATCTAATTTCGAAAGGGCTTGAGAAATGAAAGTTTTATTAATCAAAGATGTATACAAGCTGGGTCACAGCGGTGACGTAAAGAAAGTCGCAGATGGTTTTGGACGCAATTATCTCATTCCCCAGGGCCTGGCAGTTTTAGCCACTTCGGGTGCTTTGAAGAACGTGGACAAGATCAAAGCAAAAGCAGCCGTAACCCGCGCCGCGCTGAACCAGGAAATGAGCGGCATTGCTGAACTTTTGAACAACGTCGAACTTGCTTTCACCAGCAAAGCCGGTGAAACTGGTAAACTTTACGGTTCCATCACCACCCAAATGATCGCTGATGCGATCAACGCCAAATTGGGCACCAAGATCGACCGCCACCAGATCGAGATCGAGCCGATCCGTACCCTGGGTGAACACACTGCCATCATTCGCCTGACCATGGATTTGAATCCCAAGGTAAAAGTGACCGTTTACCGCGAAGGTGAAGCCCCCGTTGAAGCGAAAGAATCCGTAAAACCGGAAGCAAAGAAACCCGTTGAGGAAGCTCCCATTACGGAAGAAGCCCCTGTTGAAGAGGCTTCCGCAGCCGAAGAAGAAAAAGCTGAGTAAATTTTTTGATCAAAAAAAACCGGCCCTACGAGCGAGAAATCGAAAGGCCGGTTTTTTGTATTAGAATAGGAAGCATGTCGGATCAAACTATTGGTTCAATCCTGCGTCAAAAGCGCGAAGAAAAAAGGCTTACACTCGATCAGGTCTTCCAGGCAATCAAGATACGTACCATTTACCTGCAAGCCATTGAAAACGATCAATTGGATGAACTTCCATCCATTGCACAAGCCAGAGGCTTCATCCGCCTCTACGCAAGTTTCCTAGGGATTGACCCCTACGTTCTTCTGGAGAACACTTCAGTAAATAAAACTGAACAAGAGACTGAACCGCAATCTGTAGAAGAACCAACAATCACATCAGGCACTACAAAAACGGTCAAGGATCACCTTACTGATCTGAAGCAAAAAAGCACTTCAGGGCTGGAAGAAAAGATTGCTGACGGTACCCGAAAGGTAAAGGATTCGTTTCATCAACTGATTGATAAGATTCCTTACAGAATCGTCAAAAAAGACCAGATAGATGCCGCCATCCAATACGAACCCAAAGAGAGATCTGAAAACCAAGAAATAAAAGCCAAACAAAGAACCGCGGGGGCTACTTATAAGGCGATGAGTCGTGCCATCGGCGAAGATATGCAAAAAGCGCGTGAAGCGCTTGGACTCTCGCTTGCTGATGTCGAACGCCAAATACGCATTCGCGAATATTACCTATTTGCCATCGAACAGGGTAATTTCGATGATCTTCCATCCACCGTCCAGGGCAGAGGGATGATCGGCAATTATGCCGCCTTCTTGAACCTGAATTCAGAAACCTTCCTCGCGCGATTCGCAGAGGTGCTGCAACAAAAACGATTGGAAAACTTGCCCGAAGCACAGGCAGGCATACCCCTTCCACAACGACCAGAGAAACAGAAAATTACTGGTTTCAAACGATTGCTTTCGGCTGATCTGATCTTCATGGGCGGAATCTTTTTGGCGATTTTTGTTTTCATAGTGTGGGGAGCATTCCAATTATTAGGTGTTGGTGGAAACGGTACAACTGCAACGGTCATCCCCATCTCAGACCTGCTGCTTTCCAGCGGAACACCCACACCGGGGGAGAATGTTTCGATAGAGACGGTTGTGCCTACAGCGATCATTAACAACCTATCCATTTTTACTCCCAATGCTTCGCAGGAAGGAACCCAAACAGCCGCGAATAATGATCCCATTCAATTGACGATCGCGGCCAACCGACGCGCTTACCTTAAAGTGACCGTTGATGGGAAAACGGTATTTCTGGGTCGTATCACACCTGGAACTGTCTACAATTATTCAGGGAAAACCAAGATCAACGTGGTCTGCGGTGATGCTTCAGCGATCCAAATCTATTACAATAAAACCTATCTCGGTTCACTGGGAATTACCGGTCAAGTGGTTATGATGGATTTCACTTCCAGCGAGGCCATTGATTTGACCGCCAATTTCACCCCGACGCCGACGATCACACAGATTGCCACCCTGACTCCCAATCCAACCAGCGCTCCCACACAGATGATGGAAACTCCCACTTCGATTGGTGAGGAACAGACAGTTCAAGAAACACCCACCCCATGAAGGCGAACACTTATTATCTGGTTTCATTGGGTTGCGCCAAAAACACGGTCGACTCAGAATCTATGGCTGCTCTGCTCGACCAAAATGGTTTTCGCGCTGTTGAAAAACCGCAACAAGCCTCTGTCATGATCGTGAATACCTGTGGGTTTATCGCCGCAGCGAGAGAAGAGTCTCTCAGCGTTCTTCAGGAACTTGCCAATGGGAAGAAAAATGGTCAGATACTGGTCGCCGCAGGTTGCCTGACCGAGCGTTCGCGCCAACTAATGATAGACAACATCGAAGGTGTGGATGGGTTTATTGGCACGCGCCGCTGGATGGACATTCTCGATTTATTATCCGAGTTGAGAAAGAATCCCCGCCAACCCCGATTTGAATTGCCCGAACCTGCCACCATTGGAAAAGATGAAAAAGGTATCAACCGGGTAGCCATTCAAGGCGGTAGCGCTTATCTGAAAATCGCTGACGGCTGCAGACGTCCGTGCGCGTTTTGCTCGATCCCGTTGATCAAAGGCACCATAGTCAGTCGACCGATTAATCTCATTATTAAAGACGCGCTCCAGTTGCAGGAATACGGTACTCGTGAATTGATCCTCATTGCCCAGGATACAACTGATTATGGTTTTGACCTGGGGATGAAAGACGGGTTGGTTAATCTTTTACAGAAACTCATTCCAGAAATTCCAGAAATCCCCTGGATAAGACTCCTTTACGCTTACCCAGGCTACGTTACAGACCGGCTGATCGATCTGATGGCAAATGAGCCGAAACTTCTTCATTACTTAGATATCCCCCTTCAACACGCGTCACCGCTATTGTTGAAGAACATGAAACGACCTTCAGACATAGAGTGGGTTTATCGCACCATCGAAAAAATGCGCCAGGCGATGCCTGATCTGGCGTTACGAACTACTTTCATTGTTGGTTACCCGGGAGAAACCGAAACAGAATTCCAAAAACTATTAGATTTCATGGAAGCTATCAAATTTGACCATGTTGGAGCTTTCACATTTTCATTTGAACCGGGAACTTCTAGTGAACCTTTGGGTGATCCCATTCCTGAAGAAATCAAACAGGAACGACTTGGCCGTTTAATGACGCTGCAAGAAAAGATTTCATTAAGTAAAAATCAAGCCTGGATCGGAAAACAAATGGATGTGTTGATTGAGGGTAATGGAGATGGTATTTCGGTAGGCCGTTCATACCGTGACGCACCCGAGATTGACGGTTTGGTGATCGTGGAAAGTGAAATTGAAATCGGCCAGATCTATCCAGTTCAGGTCACTGGCGCCCTTGTCCATGACCTGTCAGGAAAAATAATAAAATCCGCATGATTTTGGTCATGCGGATTATTGTTTACTTCTTCTTCCCTGGTTTTGGTGTTTCTCCAGGAGCAAGCGTTGGAGTCGGGGTTGCTGGTGGATTCGCGCATTTATTTCTGGCGTCTTCCATGATCGCATTGACGGATTCAAGAGACATGATACTCAGGCTGGCTTCATATTGCTTTACTGCCTCGCACCATTCTCCCTGTGACTGCATATAGTCTCCATAGCCAGCCAGAGCTTCAGCATAACGTTGAGCAAGCGTTACCCCATTCACATCAATTATGTAAAGCCCCATGTCGTAGAGCGATTTGATCGCAACCACTGTCTTTTCCCAATAAACGCCATAACCTTCGAGCGCGTTCAAATACATGACTGCGTTATTCATGTATCCCTGTGCTTCATTGTCGATCGGACCGATCTGGTGTGCTAGAGTGAGATAATAAATACCCACTTCAAGATGTCCGGATGAAATTCGCTTCATGGCTACATTTCGCAGAGCCATGTAATACATACCATCGACCTGAATCGACTTGTAGGTCGGGTCAGTATTTCGCAAAGCATTCACGTTTGCCAGAAGGTTTTCCCAATCCTTATTCACCATTAAATTCTTTGATTTCTGGAACAGGGATTCCAGGTTGCTGGTATCCACTGTGGGGATCGCGGTAGCCGCTGAGGATTGAAGCGCCTCTTCAGGATTTGTTTTTGCCATTTCGACCATCACTGCAGTCAACTGATTCATGGCATCTGGATAATTCGGGTAGATCTGCAAGACATATTCCAGTCTTGATTTCGCCATGGACAAATTGTTGTTTTTGATGTCATCCTGACTTAGCATAAACTGTGTGGTCGCCTCAACCAGCCGTTGGTTCAGCTCGGCTGCCTGTCGGGCTTTAATGGCAGCACCGTAACCGATGGCACATCCCACAGCAGTAAGTAAAAGGATCGCAAGAATTCCAAGCGCGATCCAGCCTCCACGTTTGGGCTTTACTGCAAGTTTGTGCAAGGTATTAGTTTTAATCGCCTTGTTGATCTTCGCAGGTGAATTTTTGTCCAGATCGATGGAAAAGATCGCCTCGCCAATATCCACCAAGACGATCCCCTTTTTTGCCTTCTTTGAAGCCTTCTCCGTGGTTTCCTGTGATTTGTTAACCAGTTCGTTCAATTCATCGACTGATAACGCTTTCTCCTCTTCAGGATCAGTCTGAATGTTTTTCTTACCTCGGGGCTTCCGTGGAGCCGTTATGGCTGACTCATCTGCAGTATGCGCTGCTGACGAAATCGTCTCGGCATCTGAGGTGTTATTGATTGTTTTTGATTCTATTTTTTTACTTGTCGACATAATGGGGTATTATACCGTAATTAATCAGGTCAATTGTCAAGAAGGTTGGCAGGGATTATTGAAACCGCGATAGAATCTACTAATCTTGCGATAGGGAACCTATTTGCCACCCTGTTAGCCCAAAGTTAAAATGTCACCTAGTTAGACAAAGTAAGAATGTCCCCTTTAGAGGGGGCATTTGATTTAAGGTTGAACTTTCTCCAAGGA
>DAOUFI010000032.1:0-233980 GCA_034430175.1 Anaerolineaceae bacterium
CCCCTTGTATGATAATTAATAGGACACGGCAGGCCGTCCACCCCTTGGTCTAGGAGACCGTGGGAGAGCAAGGGTCGCCGTGTCCATCACCCAATGAGCCCGAACAGTTGCCAGGGCATAAAGCCCGTATCCCGCAAGGTTGGGCACGAATATATTATACAGTGAGGGGCAAATGAAATCGTCAAGGAATGTCGGAATAGATATTGCGAAAGATCACCTCGATGTGGCAGTCCGTCCAGAGGGAAAAGTTTGGACAATACCCAACAAAGAAACAAGTATTGAAGATCTGGCAGAGCAGTTAAAAGACCTGGAACCAGAATTGATCGTGATGGAAGCCACAGGAGGGTTTGAGCAAAAAGTTGCCAGTGTGTTGGCAACAAATGGCCTTCCAGTAGCTGTTGTGAATCCACGACAAGTCAGGGATTTTGCCAAGTCAACAGGAAAGTTGGCTAAAACAGATACTCTGGACGCAAAAGTTTTAGCTCATTTTGCGGAAGCGATTCATCCTGAACCTCATTATTTATCCGATGAACAATCTAGAAAATTGAAATCTTTGGTAAGCAGACGCCGTCAGATCATCGAAATGCAGGTTTCAGAAAAGAATCGAGCGCGCCTATGTGACAAAAATGTACGAGAGATGATCGTTGAACACGTTGATTGGCTGGAAAAATCACTTGCAGAAGTGGATATTCAGATCGCAAAAGCTATTCAAGAGAGCCCTATTTGGCATGAAAAAGAAAGACTATTAGAAAGTGTTCCTGGCATTGGTAAGGTCACCTCCAGTGTACTCCTTGCCAGCCTTCCAGAATTGGGATCTCTGGATCGCAAGAGCATTGCAGCACTCGTGGGGGTAGCTCCATTCAACCGGGACAGTGGAAATATGCAAGGAAGGAGAGCAATTTGGGGAGGTAGAGCTCCTGTTAGATGTGCCTTGTATATGGCTACTCTCTCATCTGTCCGCTTTAACCCATTGCTCAAAGATTTTTATCATCGCCTGATTCTTGCAGGAAAACCTCCAAAAGTCGCTCTTACTGCATGTATGCGAAAATTGTTGGTGATCGTTAATTCTATGATATGTTCTTCCACTTCTTGGAGATACCAACCTGCCTGATATTATCCTTTTCCCCATTGACTTTTATCACAGTTGCTCTTCCCGCAGGCGACGCTTAAGCTGGCGCCGTGGATGGGCATCCTGGCCGTGATCGGCATCATTTATGGCGCGCTGGTGGCTTTCAGCCAAAAAGACGTCAAGAAGCTGGTGGCCTATTCCTCGGTCAGCCACCTGGGCTTCGTGGTGCTCGGCATTTTCGCCCTCAACAGTCAGGGCATCTCTGGAGCCATCCTGCAGATGGTCAACCATGGACTTTCAACCGGCGCGCTGTTCCTGATCGTCGGCTTCCTGTACGAACGCCGTC
This sequence comes from Anaerolineaceae bacterium, assembly GCA_034430175.1. GTDB lineage: Bacteria > Chloroflexota > Anaerolineae > Anaerolineales > Anaerolineaceae > UBA6107. Next base: position 1,416 of record DAOUFI010000032.1, read on the forward strand.
ACACCCGTGATCTGGATGCATTTGGCGGTCTGTGGAGAGTCATGCCTGTGCTCGGCAGCCTGGCACTGATCGTCACGTTGTCTTCGCTGGGTTTACCCGGACTCAACGGGTTCATCGGCGAGTTCACCATCCTGCTTGGCGCATTCGGTTCCACCGCCCTGGGTTCCCCTTGGATCGCCGGTATTGCTACGCTAGGGGTGATCCTGGCCGCGGTGTACCTGCTGCACATGTACCAGAAGGTCTTCCTGGGCCCGGTCACCGCTGACGAGAACAAGGGTCTTAAAGACCTGAGCGTCCGCGAGATCGCCATGTTGGCACCCATCCTTGCGCTCATCTTCTGGATCGGTATCTATCCCAAACTGTTCTTCGCTCTCATGACCCCCACGGTCGACAAACTGGTGGCTGTACTTCAGGCAGCTTTTGTGGCGCTTCATTAAGGGAAGAAGAGGAACCATGACATTTACTGACTTTTTCTCCATCCTCCCGCTGACCGCTCTGATCCTCTGGGCGCTGTTCATGCTGATCTCCGGACTTTTTGTGCGCGGTAAGTGGCGGGTCATCCATCCGATATGGGCTTCCATTGGTTTGATCCTGGCCGGTGGGCTGCTCTTCTTCCAAATTGGCAAACCCGCGCTTGCCTTCAGCGGTATGATCGGTGTGGATGGTTTCTCCCTCTTCCTGCAGGGGCTCTTCCTGCTTTGCGGTTTGCTGACGGTGATCATCTCCCCGGCTTACCTCAAACGCTTCGGCATCGATCATTACGAGTACTATCCGCTGCTGCTGCTCTCGGTGAGCGGCATGATGCTGATGTCGCTGGCTGAAAACCTGATCGTTGTTTTCCTCGCGCTTGAACTACTTTCCATCCCGCTTTACATCCTGGCCGGGATCGCTCGCCCGAACGAAGCTTCCGAGGAATCCTCATTGAAGTACTTCCTGCTCGGTTCGTTTGCTTCGGGCATCGTGCTCTTCGGCATCTCGTTGATCTTCGCCGCGGCCGGTTCGACCGATTTCAACGTAATCCTTGGCAAAGTGGGTAACAGTACGATCATCGTCCCGCTAATGCTGGCGGGCGGCGCCCTGCTGGTGGTTGGCGTCGGTTTCAAGGTGGCGGTAGTGCCTTTCCACGCCTGGACGCCCGATGTATACGAGGGTGCTCCTTCGCCAGTAACCGCGTTCATGGCCGTGGGCGCAAAGGCCGCCGGGTTCGCCGCTCTGCTGCGCGTGTTCGGCATGCTCTTCAAGGGGCAGGCTGACGTATTCATGCCCATCTTTGCCGTGCTGGCCGCCCTCACCATGCTGGTGGGCAACCTGATGGCGCTGGTGCAGACCAACCTCAAGCGGCTAATGGCCTTCATCGGAATCGCCGGAGCCGGATACGTGCTGATGGCTTTCGTGCCCTTTGGCGATGCCGCCATCCAGGCGCACTCGATCGGTTCGGCGCTGTTCTACCTGCTGGCATTCACCCTGGCTTCGTTCGGCGCCTGGGCTGTGCTGACCGGTCTGGAACAGCCGGACGGCAAAGGACTGGACTTGCAGGACCTGGCGGGATTGGGGAATCGTTCACCGATCCTGGCAGTGGCTCTGACCGTGTTCATGCTTTCGTTCACCGGCATCCCGCTCACGTTGGGGTTCTGGGGAAAGTTCTACCTGTTCCGCACCGCGATCGAAGGCGGGTACTTGTGGCTGGCCATCATCGGTCTGCTCACCTCGCTGATGGCGGCCTACTATTCTCTGCGCGTGCTGGTGATGATGTTCTTCACCGAGGGAGAGCCGAAGATCAACCTCACCTATTGGACCTCGTTCGTGGCCATCTTCTGCGCGCTGTGCGTGGTGGTGCTCAGCTTCATCCCGGGCGAGTTGTTCGACCTGGCGGCGCGGGCGCTCTTCGGAGCGTAATATTCTTTACGTAAAAAGATCAGCCCGGAGCTACTCCGGGCTAATTTGTTTATAAAGATTCCACCTTGAGGATGCTGTCTCCCGAGCGATACAGGTTAATGAGCATCAAAGTCATCAAAACCCAGTCGATCAGACCATAGGCCAACCCGGTATAGGCGATGATCTCCGAGGTGGATTGCACCTGTGCTCCATCTCCACTATATACAGAACTGAAGAAAGAGGTAAGGACCAATATTAGCATCGTTAAGATCACCACCAAACCACCCGCAAACCGGAAGATCAGACTGGCCAGCGCCAATCCGGGACTGGATCGGCGTACCTGCAACTCGGGTCTATTGGAAAAATGACGCTGGATATAGCGGTTGTTGTCACGCGCCAATCCCCAGTAGGCACGGAAAAACCAGTAATAGTTATAAAAGGGAATGAACTGGAATCCAACCGCCCGTCCGGGGGTGGTGGACGCGTGGCCATCTTGAATGATGCTCCAATATCGATAGAGCAGGATCAATTCAAGGACCATCGAAGCGAGCACGAGGAAGAAGACCAGGCAAAGCATTGTATAAAATGCCACCCCGAAATCTTCCATGACCCCCCAATTGGCAAGCGGTCCCGAAAGACGACTCGCGATGAGCATGAGCGGATAAAACGCGTTCGTTGCCATCCAGGCAATGAAAAGCGACTTGTTCGACATGCGTTTCTCCGCAGCGTTCTGCGGAAGTGTTGGCGGCAGGGGGGATAAGTCCGCAAATAGAGCTGCCAGGCTGGTCGCACTGACGGGTCGCCAGATGGGCATGCCTTCGCGCCAGACCAGGGTATCGGGTTGAATCGTGTTGGAATCGATCAAAGAACGGATGGCGTCTTCGTTGACCGGACCTGTGGGTTCATTGTTGAAACAGTAGTACCACATCCTTCCTCCTCGGCTGCGATGTTGCCGGTTTTCTTTCTCTGACGCTTAGGTTAGAAACACAACCGGTCCTGATTGATATCAAAAACTTCAGGACCGGTATGGGATAGTTTGAATTACTGGTGTTCTTCAGCTTCAAGAATACTATCTGCGGTTTTGTAAAAATCGACAAACATGGCGATCATCAATGCCAAGCAAATAACCGAGAAAATCCCAGCAAAGATCATCATGGGGGCCAAAACCGCCAGCAAATTCGCTGTAGAAAATGATGGATCAATCCCTGTCATGGTATAAAGCCGCTGGCTGATCGTTTGCATATAGATAATATTCCCTACCAGGCCACCGCCTAGTGTGAATATCAGGTAAGTCAAAGAAATCCAACCGCTTGCCCTGCGCAGGTTGAGTTCCGGCCGGTTCGCAAAATGGCGGTCGATGTATGCGTTCAGATCTTTGGAAAGGCCCCAAAAAGCGCGGAACATCCAATAATAATTGAAAAGTGGGATGAAAAGGAAGCCGACAGCCTTGCCCGCGGAAGTCGAAGCATAACCATCCTGGACAACCTTCCAGAGCTTATAGATCAGGATGAATTGGAGGACAACATAAGCTATAAACGGAATGTAGCTGACGCACATCAAGGCGGAGAGGCCCGCCATCATGCCGGTGTTCATCCCGTTTATTGCCTGATAGTCAACCCAGATAATTAACGCCATCGCCACCACGCTCAAGATCAAGGTTACCAACCACCATGTAAAGAGCGACTTGAGACCCGTGCGCTTTGGACGGCCGGGTTCGGGCATGGCTATGTTGACCGCGGATGTTTGATTCACTGGAGAGACACTGGGCACAGCCATGGTGATTTCTCCGTACCGCTTCCAATCAGGCATGCCTTCACGCCAGATCAGGGTGTCGAAATTGATCACTCCCCGTGCGAACAGCACTTTTAATTCATTTTCATCGACGGGTCCGACTGGTTGATTATTAAAACTGTAGTACCACATTATTCCTCCTCTGTATCAATAACACCCGGGTGCGAATCCGCCAAACCGGTTTCACCTAACATTTTCCACGGACCATTTTGGGATGATGAAACCTGTGTGTGCCCGTTAAGCTCGCCTTTCGCTCTCATGACCACGACTTCTCTTGTAGTTACTGGTCCGTAGATCTTGTCGTCACTGATATAGTACCAGAGCTGCTCTCCCTCTTCAATTACATCTTGTGGCTCTGAAAGTTCTGCCGAATCATCTACTTCGAAATCCTCATCCTCTTTTTCATCAAGCAAGTCTTCCTGAAGCAGCCAGATCAGATCGGTCTCATCGAGGTGGTGCCAGGCTGCCTCGTTGATGCGGCGCACCAGTGAAACCTCCTCGATCTCGCCTTCCCGGAGCAACCGCTGCATGGCGCTTGCGCAAACGGGCCCGTGGGTATAGCCTTCCTGTTGGTAATACCAGATCTTCTCTTCATTTTCATCAGATGATTCTTCATCTTGCTCAGGTACTTGAATCTTCTCACGTTCCAGTGGCTGTCCTTTTAATTCTTCGTAAAGCCAGATCAAATCGGTTTCGTTCAAACGTTTCCATTCTTCCCAGCCCTCCCGCCAAATCATGGACGCGCCATTGACCACATTTGAACGCATAAGGTTCTTAAACCCATTGATATCCACCGGTCCAAGCTGATGCCCTTGATAGGTGTAATACCACATTTTCCCTCCAGAAAACGGTTCCCTTGCAATTATAGCAAAGGAGAGATGAACAACCCCGCGTGACAGCGGGGTTGTTCTTGAGATTACCTCTGGGTAAATTGGATGAGCTTTACTGCTGTATCTTTCATGTTTTTAGTGAAGATGATCCAGAGAACGAACCAGGCGATCCCCGTAACGAAATCGATATAAGGGACATAATTTAAAAGTGTCATTACAGCAAACGCAGTTGCCAATCCGTCATTAAATGGCGTAATGGGCAATTGGCGTCGATAGATGAACGAGTTCGTATCTTTGGCAAGCCCACCAAAAGCCTCAAAGAACCAGTAAAGATTAAAGAAGGGAATGAAACAGAAACCAACAGCTTTGCCAGGTGTGGTACGAGCATAACCATCCTGGATCAGGCTCCACGACCGATACAAAATAATAAAGAAAAGTACAAGTGAAGCAATAGCGCTCGCGCCAAAGGTCACGACCGTTCCAATCAGACAAATCCAGAACCACATGAACAGGTCTTCAAGCTCTTTGATCTGTACTGCGGCTGGCTTGTATTGATACGCAACATATCCGGGTTGGGTAGGAGCATACCCCATTGGAGCTCCCTGATATCCCATCTGCGGAGGTTGCTGCAAAGGAGCCATCGGCGCTGCCTGCGGAGGCATTCCGTTCTGCGGCATAGAGGGTGCTGGAGTCACCGTCGGGATGAGTGTTGCGAGGCTGGTAGAATTAACAGTCTGCCAGTTGGGCATCCCCTCCTGCCAGACCAGTGTCGTCGGCAAAATTGTCCCGGATTTGATCAACGATTGAATCATCGCGTCATCCACGGGCCCGGTTGGTTGGTTATTTACGTTGTAGTACCACATACTCTCTCCTCAACATGATCTATGTGTTTATGATTCCAAAAACATGATTATACATTTGTCAACGAAGAATGGCTTAACATAATCGCGATTAAATCAAAATTGCTCATATAAAACCGTAAGAATACCTCTTATTGGATTCTTTTGAATAAATTCCCGCCATCAAAAATCCGGCAGAAGCATCTTCTGCCGGATTTGTTTCTCATATCTATCTAGGAAATTTACTTTCGAGCCATGGTGATGGCAACCATTGCCTTTTTCACCTGAGCAGCAAACATAATCCAGAAGACGATACCTGCAATCGCCGGTAAACCCAGCGGAGTGGCCAGGATCATAATGCAGAGCCAGAGCGCGATATCCGTGCTGACCGGCTGTGCAGCGATCTGTTCTTTTGCCATGATGCGATTCAAATCCTTCGCCAAACCCTTGAACGCTGGGAAGATCCAGTAGAAGTTCCAGCCAGGAATACCGCAGAAAGCCACTGCCTGATCAGGTGTCGTGCGAGCTTCACCATCCTGGACAAGTCCCCAGGCTCTGTAGATAAGGATGAAGAAAAGTACCACCGCGGCGACGAACCCTACTGACGCAAGACCCATAAAGATAGAACCCATGATCGCCAGACCAAGTGAGAAATTCGCGGCTCCAATTATGGAGAAAATACCACCGAGAAGGATCAAACCGCCACCGATCGCCAGGCTTAACCAGAACCACAGGAACAGATCGTTGATCTTTTTCACCCGAGGATCGACCATGACAGGCGCATAATACATGGGGGGTGTTGAGGGGGGCAAATTGGCTACCAGACCAGCCAGAGGGCTTTGACCAATGGGGACCCAACTCGGCATACCGGCGGTCCAGACCATGGTTGCTCCATTGATAGCTCCAGATGCAACCAATTCTTTAATTTTGGACTCGTCAACGGGTCCGAATTGCTGATTGTTTAGTGTGTAATACCACATAGAAATCTCCTCCATAAGTGTGAGTATTGCTTATCAAAATATTATACGGCATATTGAAGAGAATTGATATTCCAGTATGCCGGTCATTCCCAATCGATTGGTGAGGATTTTCTATTCCTTTTGATCACCCCCCGCTTCTTTTTCGAATCCACCCTCTTTATTTGCGATGCCCGGGTTGGGTGGGTTGAAAACCTTGGCGCCTCTTGTTTGGCAGCCTTTTGAATCAATGTAATCAGCCTCTGAACGGCATCGGTCCGATTTTGGTCCTGGGTACGATAACGCCGAGCCTCGATGATCAAAATACCATCTTCTGTCATGCGGCTACCCCCAAGTTGGATCAAACGCGGCTTAATCTCATCAGGGATAGAAGAGGAATGAAGCACATCGAAACGTAGTTGCACAGACGTAGAAACTTTGTTCACGTTCTGCCCTCCCGGCCCCGCAGCGCGAATGAAGGTGAACTGCAACTCGTTTTCGTCTATACCAATCCCCGGTCTAATCTCAATCATTGTTCTAGTATATCAAAACAAACCCATCAGCCGAACTCAACCCGGTGATTGTGTTAAAATGAATTACCTACTTATCTGAAAGGATACTTATGCCAAACAACAACTTGCAATGGTCAAAAGCACCAGAGATGCAATTGGATCTAAAGAAGAAATATACCGCGGTCTTCAAGACTGATAAGGGAGATATCACTGTAAGCCCGTATGCCGCCAAGGTGCCGCGTACAGTCAACAATTTCGTTTTTTTGGCCAGACAGGGTTTTTACGACAATACCATTTTTCACCGTGTCATTGCCGATTTTATGGCACAGGGCGGCGACCCCACTGGTACAGGCATGGGCGGACCAGGCTATAAATTTGCCGATGAATTCGACCCGACCCTGCGTCATAGCGGTCCGGGCGTGCTTTCAATGGCCAATGCCGGCCCGAATACGAACGGTAGCCAGTTTTTCCTCACCCACGTGCCCACCCCCTGGCTCGATAACAAACACTCGGTCTTCGGTCAGGTGGTCAAAGGGTTGGATGTGCTTTTATCCATCCCACCCCGTGACCCGAGTCAGCGGAACAGCCCCGCTGTCGCACTTAAAACAGTGGAGATCATCGAGGAGTAAGTTCGTTGAGATAGATATGACCCTGATTCAATTGAATCGGGGTCCATTTATTTATCTTCGACGATCATCTTGATAAATTCGTTAACAATTCGTGGGTCGAAATGCGTTCCCGCCTGGTTGATGATATGCGCCAGGGCTTCCTGCCTGTCCCATGCCTGGCGGTAGGGACGGTCCGAGGTCAGCGCGTCCCAGACATCAACAATACAGAATATTCGCGCGGCAAGGGGAATGTCCTCCCCTTCCAGTCCACGCGGATATCCACTGCCGTCCCACCATTCGTGATGGCAGTAAGGGATATCAATTGAATCTTTGAAGTCCTTTAGCTGAGAAAGCATTTCGAAGGCATAGGTCGGATGTCGCTGCATGATCGCCCACTCGCTTGGGGTGAGGGTGCTGTGCTTTAGCAGGATGGTATCGGGAACACCCAATTTGCCAATATCATGCAGCAGCGCTCCACGCCGGATATTTTCCATTTCCGTCTCAGGGATACCCATACGTTTCGCCAGTTTTAGCGTCAGGTTGGCAATCCTCACCGAATGGCCCTGGGTTTCTTTATCGCGCAATTCAAGCGCCAAAGCCCAGCCCTCCAGAGTGGAGTTGTAGGCCTGTTCCAATTCCCTGGCCTGCAAACTGGATTGCTCGAACAGATCGGCGCGGTGCAGCGCGCTGGCGGTGAAATCTCCCATGGCCTGAAACAATCGGATCTCATTCTCAGACAGGTTCTGCTTGGAACCGATCACCAAGACACCGATCGTCCTACCGGCAGCGATTAAGGGCATACCGGCGATTATTTTCATGTTCACTGCCAGGTCAGGCCGGGTGACGTATGGATCATTCTGGGGATGGTGATTAATGTAAAATTCGCTGGTTGTGATGATGTGCCCGCTCAAACCTTCATAAATGGGCAGGATCGTACCTTCAAGTTGCTTCCATACTCCCCAGCCGATCTTCATCTCAACTTCCCGACTTTGTTCATTGCCAATCGCGATATAGGCGCCATCGATCTTCAAAATATCGCAAATCTTGGATATGCTTGTTTCCATTACATCGTTTTGGTTGATGCTGATCCGTAGCGCTTCACTCATCTGGGCGATCACTTCCAGTTCATGCTCTCGCTGTTTACGTGTGGTGATATCGATGGCGGTACCCATAATCGCGTTCTTTTCCTCAAATCGGATAGAGGTCAGGTTCAGGTCGATCACCCTTTTTTCGCCGTAGTGTGTTATCAGTTCAAACTCAAAACGGTCTGGAAGATTTTCACCCATCAGTCGAGAAGCTAATTTTTCTCTTTCATGCTTGGGTAGATGCGAATCGATGAAATCGGTTGGTTTTTTCTGCAGCAACTCGAGCATCGAAAACTCTGTGATGGCACTCCACATTGGATTGACGTAGATATGGCGACCACCCGAGTGAATAAAAATACCTGCCGCTGAATTTTCCGCCAAAGTTCGAAATTTTTCTTCGCTTTCGATAATCACCTGGGCAGCCTGTTTTTGTTCGGTAATATCGCGGATATACGCAATATATACTTCTCCATCCGTGGTGGTTACCTTCCGCATACTGACATCCACTGGAAACTCGCTTCCATCTTTTCGCTTGTTTCTGACATCGTGGATCTCTCCACCCATTTGAAATTCCCAATCGATGTAATTGGGATGTTCTTCCAAAACATCGGCGGGAATCAAATCGGTAATATTAAGGCGAAGCAATTCTTCTCGTGAATAACCATACATTTCAGTGGACACTTCATTGAAGTCCATTATCGCTCCATCCAAAGTCCCGATAAGAATCGCATCTTTGGATGCGGCCACCAGCAATTCGCTCCGTTTTTGGCTATCACGCAGCGCTTGTTCCGCCCGTTTTCGATCGATGGCCATGGCCACCTGATTTGACACAAAGGTGAGGAGTTGCTGCTCCCTGGCTTCGTACCGCACACCCGGTGAATAAGTTTGCGCCACCATCACCCCAATGGTCCGATTTTCTATCTTTAACGGCACACCGATCCAATCAAGCGATGCCGTTCCGATGGATTCGACCTCACCCGCCTCTACCAATTTCTCAAAAGTCTCAGGGTTCACCAACGTGGTTTTCCCTGTGCGCAACACATATTCGGTTAATCCGCGTTTGGGTTTATCCGGTAAGGGCTGGGGATCATAAGCGTCTCTGAAAAATGGGAAAGAAAGGATATCTTTTTCAGCATCATACAACGCAATAAAGAAGTTATCCACTGGCATTAATTTCTTGAGTGCATCATGAATCGATTGAAACAGTGTATCCAAATCTTCTGCCTGGTTGGCAGATTGCGCGATCTTCAAAATAGTTTCACGCAAGGCATCCGAAAGGGTCCTCTCAGTGATATCCTCGCCAATACTTGCGATTCCTTCATATTCGCCGTGAGTATTCCGCAAGATTGTGTTGTACCACGAGATCAAACGTGATTCGCCAGAACGGGTCAGAATTGGGTTATCATTTCGTATTGGTAAATTACCCCTCGTGGCACTTTCAAAGAGGATTTTTCTCAACTCGGTAGCCTGGTCCGGGGGAATAAATGTGGCAATCCAATCCTTTTGTAGAACCTCTTCGCGTTTGTACCCAACGATATCAAGAAAACAAGTATTACAAAAAGTCAATTTTCCTTCAGCATCCAGAATGATCGAGATCAACTTGACGTTCTCCATGATCTCGCGCAGACGATTTTGTGATTCAAGCTCGTTAAGATAGGCTTTCTTCTGTTCAGTGATGTCTTCGCCAACCGCCTGGTATTCGATAAATTGTCCGCTTGTATCTTTGATTTCAATGGTTTTCCAGCGGTACCAATTCTCTCCGCCTTTTGAATTACGTAGAGAAAACTCTGTCTCCGTGACGCCCATTCCGGCCGCCAATTGAGCTTTTAATTTTTGTAGGAGGTGATGCCCAGGCCCAGTCAGCTTGCCATCAAGTTTCTTCCCGACCAGGTCATTGGGTGTATGACCGATATACTTACAGAAGGCTGAGTTACCAAAAGTGATCTTCCCTTCATGGTCGAACCGAACAACCATTTCCGGATTTTCCTCAACAATCGCCCGATAGCGCGCTTCGCTTTCTCGAAGTGCTTTTTGAGTCTCTTCCCGTTGGCGAATGTCACGCGAGACGGCGATATAAGCCATAGTATCGCCGATATCGTTCTTGATTGACGCGAAATTCACTTCAACAGGAATTGACTCTCCTGTTTTTAACTTAAGGGTCATCCTGTTTCCAACAGCTGGAAGCGAATTTACGACTTCTTCCACTGTGGCTGCCGTAATACCGCCCATATCGGCGTCAAAGAATTCTGAGATATCCTTCCCCAGAACCAACTCCGGTTCGGAGACGTCGATCATTTCACAAAAATGTTTATTTGCCAGCAATATACAGCCAGTATTGTCCAACATTAGAACTGAATCGGGTGAAGCTTCGATCAGGCTACGATATCTGGTTTCACTCTCATTCAATGTCTCTGATTCGATCTTCCGGTCGGTTATATCCAACAACCAACCAACGATGGTAATTGTTGAATCTTCTTTTCCCTTTCTGGCTCGACCTTGTTCCTGAAACCAGCGTATCTGACTCCCTGCTTTCTGAAATGGATAATAGACCTGATAAGGTTGCCCCAGTTCGATTTTTTCGCGAATCTCCTCCCAAATGGCGGCACGATAATTTTCCGGGATCTGTTTTCGAAAAGCCTTATCCGTAGAGGAGATTAATTCTTCAGCGGAATAACCAGTCATTTCCTCAGGTTGCTCGCCGATTCCGATCAGATCAAGAGTGTTATCAAATTTACACTGGAATGAAATCCATTGAGAATATTCTCTCTTAATACGTGGATTCTTTTCGCTGGAAATGTTGTTGATCATCCTGATGCGATAGGGTGTGTCGTCCAAAATCAACATCCGAGCTTTTTTTCCCTGCCAGATTTGATCCGTGAAAGTATGGATGGCTACATCCTCTAGACCAAGGTTGATCCTCGCCCGCTCCCCCAGTTTTACAAAAACGCGCGATTCCTTTTCCACCCAATTGAGCTTGTTGCCCGCGGATAATCCGTACTCTTGCATACAGTTGGGGCTGGAGAAAAGAATCCTTTCTGATTCACCGATAATGACAAAAAAATCTCCCCTAGCCATCTGTTTGGTGAGGTCAATGCTGTTTGGCGTCAATGGACCATTCAAAAGAAACTCCAAATAATTTTCGGAGAATATCTCCGATAAACCCATGGTTTCAACCAAGCTTCAATGATGTCAACACCTAGCGAATAATCGCAAAACCAGTAAAAATCGCCCGGAGTATTTCTCTGTGTCACGTCCAGTTATTATGATCATCCAGGATTTTTAATATTTTACATGATTTACCCATTTTGTATATTCATTTATAAATTAGAAACACGACCACCTAATCGATATACTTTACAAACCTTTCAAAAAAGTAGACAAATGTCATAATGAAATCACTGGACAAACGAAGAACTTTTTGATAATATAACAAAGTCAAATGCCGGGGTGCCCCCCTCACCCCGGCATTTGGCATTTAATTACCCGGATACTATAATTTTCGGTTAAATATGTTTGTTTCTCGCAGCGGAGGAAATATGCCCAAACGTTTCAATTCCTTACGATTCATTGGCTCATTCTTAAAGTTGATTGGCGTGATCAGCCTGGTTTTGGCGCTCGTCACACTCATCGTGGCTCCGCTGGCGCTTTCTACTGCAGACAGTATCGTCAGCGCTGCCGTGTATTCTGGTTCTCACCCAGGAACGGGCCTGCTGCTGGGTATTTTCATCGGGGTGGTCTGCTTCTTCCTGTTTTCACTGGTAGGAATTCTCCTATACGCGCTGGGAGAATGCTGCAACGTTCTGTTGGCAGTGGAAGAAAACACCCGCGCGCTACGTGATAAAGCTGAAAAACCAAATTGAGACGTTTTCTATTTCCTTGACGTTTTTTTCTGGACGCGGTATATTTGTACCGCTCAAAAAAATGCCCCCGTAGCGCAATTGGACAGAGCGTTTGCTTGCGGAGCAAAAGGTTGCAGATTCGAATTCTGCCGGGGGCACCATCGAATGGGCGGTTTCCACCGCCCTTTTCTTTATCAACCTAATGGAATATTTTCGAGAAATAATTATGAATGTAGAAACCCCTCAAATTTTATTGACCAATGACGATGGCATCCACTCACCAGGATTATGGGCAGCCGCGGAAGCCCTTTCCACCCTTGGGTTCGTCACCATCGCCGCTCCACGCGAACAATACTCTGGCGCCGGGCGCAGCCTGTCAAATTCCTCAGACCGCGAGATCAAACCTACCCTCCTGAAGATCGGCGAGCAGGAATGGACCTGCTACTCTGTGGGGGGATCGCCCGCCCAATCAGTCCAGTTCGGACTTCATGCCATCCTCAAGAACAAACCCGATCTGGTGGTTTCCGGCATCAATTATGGCGAAAACCCATCCACCGACATCAGTATGTCGGGCACGGTTGGCGCCGCGCTCGAAGCCGCCGCTCACGGTGTGCCCTCGATGGCTGTTTCGCTCGAACTGGAAGACGAAGATTGGTTTGGCTATTCGCGCAAGGTGGATTTCTCAGCCGCGGCTGATTTCACCCGCCGACTGGCCAAATGGATCCTCGAACACCCCATGCCCGAAGACGTACATCTGCTCAATCTCAATGTGCCAGCGCATGCCACCCCCGCAACCCCGTGGAAGGTCACCCGTCTGAGCCGCCACCGCTACTTTGAACCGCGCCTCAAGCAGATCCCCGGCCAGGCACCTGATATCGATTCGGACATTAAGGTCTATGCCGACGACCCCAGCGAAAAGGGCAGCGACGTCTACACCTTGCGGGTAGAGAAACTGGTCTCCATCACCCCGCTCAGCCTTGATTTCACCTCACGGGTTGATCTGAAAGAACTGCAGAAATCGTTTGGAAAATTGGATTAACAAAAACGAGAGTAGAGAGTAGAGAATCGTAAAACCGGTTGCGTTTTTAACCATTCTCGACTCTCAATTCTTAGTTCTCAATCTTTTCCACAAGTAATACTTGGTATGCCCCACCGGTAGATCATCAAGCTGGCCGAAGAGGGCGTATCCCCGCTTCTGATAAAACTCCAGGTTTTGAAAATCATGTGTTTCGAGATGCGCGCTGTGACAACCTCGTTCGCGGGCGATATCCTCAGCTCTGGCGAGGATTTCACCTCCCAGCCCCTGGCCGCGCAAGCTCTCGTCCACCCAAAACAGGCTAATGTAGAGCCAACCCCAATAGGTGTCTCCGGTCAGCCCGGCGACGATCTTGCCTTCATTCCTCACCACCAGCGTCAGCGTCTCGTGATTATCGTGCGGCACACGGGCATAATTGAACTCGTTCAGCCGTTCACGGATGAATTGTGCATCTGCGTCATTTTGAGAAATCTCGATTTCCATAACCTAATCATAGTATAAAAAAAGAGAACCGGTTTAGACAATTTTCGATATTTACTATTTCGAAAAACCACTTATCCGCAAATTTTCCGAATTTTTGCGAATTGTCGCGAACAATTGAAATGAGGACTATCTGAGTTTATCAACCGGTTTTGATGATTCATAAACCTCTAGTATTTCAACAAAACATTTATCCGCGAATTTACCGAATGAATACAATTTGACGCGAAGGATTGAAATGAAAACCAGTTGAATTTATCAACTGGTTTTGACGATTCTCTATTCTCAACTCTCTATTCTCAGACTTCATACATTGAAACGGATATTGAGCACATCCCCATCCTGGACGATGTATTCCTTGCCTTCGAGGCGCAGCTTGCCTTTGGCCTTGCACTCGACCATGCCGCCCAAAGCCATCAGATCGTCGTAAGCCACCACCTCGGCGCGGATGAAGCCCTTCTGCAGGTCGGTGTGGATCTCGCCAGCCGCCTCAGGGGCGGTGGCTCCGCGGTGTACCGTCCAGGCGCGGCACTCATCCTCGCCGGCGGTGAAGAAGGATTGCAGGCCAAGCAGGTCGTACGACAGGCGGATCATGCGGTTGAGGCTGGGTTCTTCGATGTGATACTCAGCCAGGAACATCTGCGCTTCATCGGGGGAGAGCTGGGCGATGTCGGCTTCGAGCTTGCCCTGCAGCGCAACGATCTTGGTGTGTTTGTGGCTGTACTCAATGGTCGGTTCCGCCTGCCCCTCGGACAGGTTGAGTACCAGCAGCATCGGTTTCTGGCTGAGAAAACCGAAGCCGGAAAGCATCTTCATTTCTTCGGCGCTCACGTCCAGGTCGCGCAGGGGAGTCTCGGCAGCCAGGGCCTCGTGGAAGCGCTCGAAGAGCACGGTCTCGCGTTCGATCACGGCCTTGTCGCGACCGGCACCTTTTTTCTTTTCCTCGGCCAGACGTTCGAGCTTGCGCTCGACCGCGATCAGGTCATTGAGCACCAGTTCGCTGTCCATGGCCTGGATGTCACGCAGCGGGTCGATGGTTTCGCGCACATGCGGCACGTTATCATCGGCGAAGACGCGTACCACGTGAATGAAGCCATCCATCTGGGAGAGATTGTTGAGTAGCGCGCCAGAGATACCAGCCTTGCCGGCACTGCCGTCCAGGCCTGCAATATCCACATAGGTCACCTTGGCGTAGATCGTCTTCTTGGGTTTGAACATTTCAGAGAGCTTGTCCACGCGCGGGTCGGGCACGTCGACAACGGCGGTGTGCATTTCGATCTTGCCGCTGGCTGCTCCGGTGGGTTGGCTGCCGCGGGTGAGCGCGTTGAACAGGGTGGTTTTTCCGGTTTGTGGAAGTCCAATGATACCAAGTCTCATAAAAATAAATCCTTGACCATGATTGATTTGTCAGATATACTGTGACGTGCAAGTTGCCGGAGTGGCGGAATTGGCAGACGCGCACGACTCAAAATCGTGTTCCCTCGGGAATGTGGGTTCGATTCCCACCTTCGGCACCTTCATTATAACATGCGCTCCCCGCTGACCTGCGGGGAGCCTGCATTTTAAAACTTATCCACTAATTACACGAATTCTTTAAAAGAAAATAGAGAGTAGAGAATCGACAAAAGTCGAAATCTCTGGTTTCTTGCATTTTGAAAAAACGAGTTTCGGCGTCATATCTCCAGCCGCATGATCACGTGACCCTTCTCGCGCCGGTCGACCTCATGGAATCCGAGTTTGCGGAAGCTGTCTGCCACGCCGTAATACAGGTTGGGGCTTCGCATCTTCTCCTGTGCGTCGATAGGGTAGGCTTCGATCAATTTGGCACCGTTGGCTTTGGCAAATTTGACCGCTTCTTCGATAAGGAAGCTGGTCAGCCCCATGCGGCGATGTTTTCGGTCGATGAAGAAGCAATTGATGCACCAGACGGGCTTATCGTCCACGCGCGCCAGCACTTTGGAGCGTTCGAGGTGGGCGAAGCTCTCGCGCGGCCCCACCGAGACCCACCCGGCCGGGAAATCGTCCACATAGGCGATCAGCCCGGGGATGGTGCCTCCCTGAACGAGCGTTCGGATGACATTTTTCTTCTCATCTTTACTGAATTTCGTGAATTCCGCCGATGTCAACCGCCACCAGGTGCACCAGCAACCCGCGCAAGCGCCATTCTCACCGAACAAGCGTTCAAAGTCAGGCCAGGTGGCCGGGGTCAGCGGTTTGCTGATCAATTTTCCGGGATCAATCGTTTTCGCCATCTCTGCATCCTCTCTGCTCGATCATTTTGTCAATTTTACATTCATTTCAGAACGGAAATAACAGAAAGCCAGCATACTGCCTTGACTGGAATTATTTAACTTCTCGTTGTATACTCAAATAGATTAAATCCTGAATCGTGAGGGCGCCCATGAAAGCCTCTGTCACCCAACAACATCTGGCACACGGGCTGAGCATCGTCAGCCGTGCCGTATCTCCCCGCAGTACCCTGCCGGTGCTGGCCAATGTGCTTCTGGCCACGGATGAAGGCCGCCTGCGCCTTTCGGCAACGAACCTGGAGCTCGGTATTACCTGTTGGATTCCGGCTCAGATCCAGGAGGAAGGCTCAATTACCGTGCCTTCCCGCACCTTCGTCGACCTGGTGGGAACCTTCCCGCCCGACATGGTGAACCTGGCACTAGACGCACGCACCCAGACCCTCAACGTTGCCTGCAACAGTTCCGTCCATGAGATCAAAGGCATCGACGCGCAGGATTTTCCGCCTGTCCCCGTGCCTGATCTTTCTGAAGGCATCGATCTTGACCTCACTTCATTTAAAGAGATGATCCAGCAGGTGGCATTTGCTGCTTCGGTGGATGAAGCCCGCCCGGTGCTGCAGGGTGTGAAGATGGAAGTCACCGACAACGTCCTCACCCTGGCCGCCACTGACGGTTTCCGCATTTCAGTGCGAAAGCAGACCCTGGTCAACCCCATTAAACAAAATTTCTCGATCATCATCCCCGCCCGCGCCTTGAATGAGCTGGCGCGCATCGCCGGTGAAAACGACAAGAACGTCACCATGGTCGTCCCCGCCGGACGCGGACAGGTGATCTTCCACCTCAAAGACGCCGAACTGGTCTCACAGTTGATCGACGGCAATTTCCCCGATTACCGCGCCATCCTGCCCAAGAGCTACAAGACCCGCACCGTGGTCTCGACACCGGCCTTCCTCAAAGCCTGCAAGCAGGCCGAGATCATCGCCCGCGAGGGCAACAACGTTATCCGCCTCAACGTACTGCCCGAAGAAGGCGGTCCCGGCCGGGTGGAGATCAACTCGCAGACCGAAGAGACCGGTAAAAGCGACATCCAGATGGAAGCCGAGATCGAAGGCGGCGCCATCCTCATCGCCTTCAACGTCAAGTTCCTGCGCGAAGTGCTGGATGTGGTGCGCTCCCCCAAGGTCGCCCTTGAAACGAACACCAACAATGCTCCCGGCGTTATTCATCCGGTGGGTGACGATGATTTCGTTCACGTCATCATGCCAATGCACATTGGCTAAGTTGAACAAAAAATTGACCCTTATCCCCTCTCAGCCGAGAGGGGTTTTTCGTAGAGGAGCGGTCTTAGTGGAACAACGGTATCTGGAAGAGATCAAAAAGCGTTTCCCCGACGTTCGTAGTGAAGACCTCGGTGAGCACGACGCTGGTTGGGACTATTTCGTCTGTGCGGTTAAAGAGCAGACAGCATTCCGCTTCCCGCGCAACGAACATTACGCCCGGCAATTGCCCAACGAGGTCACCTTCCTACGGGAATTCGCGCCAATCTGCCCGGTCCGTGTGCCTGTGCCCACCCTCCAAACCCTCCCCGACGGATCGCCGTATGTGACCTATGACTTTATCCCCGGCGAGCCGTTCTCAGTGGAGAGCGCCACGGGGTTCACAAGATCAGATCTGTGGGGAATCGCGGCGCAATTGGGTATGTTCCTCTCTGCCCTGCATTCGTACCCGCCAGAACGGGTGACCCGACTGGGTTTCCAGCGGACGGATGTCATTGCCGCGCATGAAAACCGTATCCGCGAAACCGAAAAACTGGTTTTCCCATTGATGAATAAGGTGGAGCAAAAATGGCTCACCGAACGGTTGGATTTGTTCCGCGTCATTGTCTCTCAATACCCGCTCAGGGTCAGGCCCACCCACACCGACCTGCTGCCCGAGCACATGATCATCGACCCGCAGGCACACCGCCTGAACGGTGTGATCGATTACGGCGACCTGGAACTCAATGATCCAGCCGTTGATTTCATTTTTTTATCCCATTATGGGCAGGATTTCCTGAACGCGGTATATGAGAATTACCTTCCCCAGAGGGATGAGTTGTTCGAGACCAGACGTCAACTCTATGATGATTTTCTATATGTGTTGAACCTGAAACATATGGTGGAAAAAGGCTACTCCGCCAAAATTCCATTTTTAAAAAAGCAACTCTCCGATCACATTTTGATTGCGCAAAGAGCTGAGTAGGGTTGTATACTCTTATTACCATTTCAAAAGACAATTATTTCTAGAAATAATTATGGACTTCCTTCCCAACTCTTCTGAACGACTGTTAAGCCTGATGCTGGCCCTTGGGCAATATCCCACCCTGGCGCCGCGTATTCGTGCCCGTATGCGCGAGGAACTGTTCAAACGTGGTGTCATCGATGCGGCTTCTTTTGAAGCCCAGGTTCGTGATGAGGCTGTACAGACTCAGCACGTGGAGGGCATTGAGAACCCCTATATCCAGGAACCAAAAGAGACCTGGGAGATTCGCCAGACCGCCGTACGCAACCAGTTGACGGACCTGCTCTTCAGCAGACACTTGAATTTCGAGATTCTCGAAAACCTGATCGGCGAAGTCATGCTGGAACGCGGCATTCCCAGCCAGGATAGCCACCTTTCCTTCAACCCCGAGTTGGCTCCGCTGGATATGGTGTTCGAGCAGGCGTTGACCATCGAGAACATGAATGAAGCTGAGCGGGCCAATTACGAAGCTCGCCTCGAAGAATCGCGCGTGGTCCTCATCCGCACCATGATCAGCGATCAACTGCGCTACATCAACATCGCCAAGGAATGGTTCACGATCAGCGACCTGGGAGAGATTCGGCGCCGCAAGATCGGAGCTGGAAGGATCGGTGGCAAAGCGGCGGGGATGCTGCTGGCCCAGCACATCCTCAAAAACAACGCTGAGTTGAACACCATCCCCTGTATCAAAACGCCAGAGTCCTACTTCGTCGGCTCCGACGAGATGTATACCTTCATGTCGATCAACAACCTGATCGGCTGGAACGACCAGAAATACAAGACCGAAGCGGAGATGCGCGCCGACTACCCGGGAATCGTAAAAGAGTTTAAACGAGGGTCTTTCCCCCCGGATATCCTTGATCAATTGCAGACATTGTTGATAAAAATAGGCAATAAACCGCTCATCGTACGTTCCTCCAGTCTTCTGGAAGACAACTTTGGCACTTCGTTTGCGGGAAAATACGAAAGCATCTTCCTACCCAACCAACGAGACTTGAAGACGAACCTTAAGGAATTGACCGACGCCATTGCCGAGATCTTCGCGTCCACCCTCAACCCCAACGCCTTGCTCTACCGCCGCGCGCGCGGATTGCTCGATTACGACGAACGCATGGCTGTTCTCATCCAGGTGGTGGAAGGCGAGCAGTTTGACCATTACCTTATGCCACATGGAGCGGGGGTGGCCTTCAGCCGTAATCTTTATCGCTGGGCGCCGCAGATACGTGCTGAAGATGGCTTTGTCCGTCTGGTCTGGGGACTGGGCACGCGGGCGGTCGACCGGGTGGGCAACGATTTTCCCCGCCTCATCGCGCTTAGCCATCCCCACCTGCGCCCGTCCAACGATCCTAAATCCATTCGTAGTTATTCACAGCGTTTTGTGGACCTGATCGACCTGGAGCAGAATGCCTTCCGAACAGTGCCAGTGATGGACGTATTGACCAGTGATTACCCACCCCTGCGTTACCTGGCTCAAGAGGAAGAGGATGGTTATTTCCAATCCATACGCAGCACGGTGATCCATGACATTAAAAGTCTGGTTCTCACCTACGATGAACTATTGCGTCGTACCCCTTTTGCCGAAAGGATGCGCGTAATCTTGCATTCTTTGGAAATGGCCTACCATTCGCCGGTAGACCTGGAATTCACCCTGCAGATCGAGACGGACCGCTCCGGAAAACCCGACCTTTCGATCACCCTGCTGCAATGCCGCCCACAGAGCCAGCTTTCTGAGACGGCTGTCGAGCCCATCCCCAGCACATTGAGCCATGAAGACGTGATCTTCTCAACAGATTTCATGGTACCTCAAGGGCAGATCTTCCCGATTGATTACGTCATTTACGTCAAACCCTCAGAATATTTCAAACTTACCACGAACAACAGCCGCGCTGAGATTGCCAGGCAGATCGGTCAGCTCAACGCTGCATTGGCTGATGAGCAATTTATTTGCGTTGGCCCCGGAAGATGGGGCAGCTCGAACTCCGACCTGGGTGTCCCCATTGCCTACGGCGATGTATACCACGCCCGTGCGTTGGTTGAGATGGCTGGTGAAGGCTGCGGTTTGCCTCCCGAACCCTCCCTGGGGACGCACTTCTTCCAGGACCTGTTGGAGTCGCAAATCTACCCCCTGGCGTTACAACTGGATTCACCGCAGACCGAGTTCAACACTCGATTCTTCGAGCAGACTCCCAATCGGCTGAGCGAATGGCTGCCTGCAAGTGGAGACTTTGATTCCTGCCTGCGCCTGATCAAGGTGAGCGATTTCCAACCGGGCGCAGCACTCAAGGTATTGATGCACGGCGAAAGCAGCCGGGCAGTGGCTTTCTTGGAACAAAGAAAAGACTGAGCGATTGGCTCAGTCTTTTTCATTACTTATTATTTATTTCTTTTTTGCGACCTTCGTTTTATCAGCCGGCTTCTTTGTTGGCGCGGATTTCTTGCCAGTAGCCTTCTGTTTCATTTTATCCGCCATGGAAGCCGCTGACTTTTTCTTGGCAACGATGACTTTAGTACGAGCGTCTTCTTCGTCTTCTTCGTCATCTTCGTCTTCCTCTTCATCGTCGTCTTCATCATCTTCATCATCAGGCTCGCTGTCGAGGCCGCCCTGGTCGCCCCAGAACCAGTAAAGGATCAGAATGTTTAAGAGCAGAATGATGAAGAGAATGCCTTCAACCTGCCAGAATGACCAACCCAGACCGGAGAGCAGGGTGGTGATGCCAGAAGCGATGATGTGGAAGACAAAAGCAGCCATGAACCAGACTGGCGCATCCTTGGTGACGGCTCGCCACATCAATAAAGAAAGTACCAACTGGATCGAGAACTGGACGAATTTCTCGAAGATGCTCATAAACCCAACCACCCAGGAGGTATCCCAATAGGTGGCAATTTTATCCATCGCTGCCTGAACTGTAGCCATTGAAACACCGCTGTTCAGTTGATGGCCGGGATTGTAGAACACAACCGTGCAGAGATTGTACGCGACCAACGCCCCAACGATCAATAATTCAGAACCGCCGTGACCAAGACCCAGACTGATACCCGACCGAAAAGGTTTTGCATAATCCTTTGTCAGGCGATAACCAATCCATCTCATACCCTCTTCAATCATGGCAGCCAGTAAACCAGCGATCAAAGCATTGACCCATGGAGTCGCCGTCGCTGATGGTGTTTTTAGTGTACCATTCGAGAACAGCGTTTGGATTCCAGTCGTCGCAGGAATACGGATTAATTGCGCGATCGCGTAGGTAAAAACACCAGTTACGATCATGATCCAGGCATTCGGGTACTTCTTGATTAAGTACACTGCCAGACAAATTGGTAATCCAACCTCAAGCAGAATGGCGATGAGATATACGAAAAACAGTCCAAAATTGGAAATCATGCGTACCTCTTCAAATGGTTCGGGTTACCCCCCTCAACAGGAGGTTCCCCCTGAGTATATTCGTTTTTTAATAAACTTACTAGTGACAGGAGCCCCTCCAATTGTGGATGTTTCACGTGAAACAAAAAGAACAACCGATTATTCATCGGCTGTTCTTTGAACTTTACTTCTGCGAAATTGTTTCCTCAGTCAGCGCTGGGATTCGCTCCAACTCTTCGCGCTTTTCCTTTTTCCAGAAAAGCACCAGGAGGATCACATCGACGACCAGGAAGATGGCGAGTACCGCCTCGATTACCCAGTAATTCGAGGTTAGCGAGGTCAAAATTACCGCAGTCCCATCCAACAGGGCGTGATAGCCCACCGCCAACAGATACCACAGCCAAGACCTCTTCTGCACCGCTTTCCATACAAAGACAGACATCAGCAATTGGGCTGAGACGGCTGTGACGCGCTCCACCGCGCCAGCCAGGGGCAAATGCCAGGGAGATGACCAAAACTCAGCGATCTTGGCCGTTGTCAGCTTAACCATCTCTCCAGACATTCCTTGAGCGGCGGCGGTTGTGGGGTTGAACAAGACCGCCGAGAGAACGGAAGCCAGGACTACCACACCCACGATCACGCTTTCTACGCCGCCATGCCCAACACCAAGTCCAAAAGCTGAACGATAAGACGCGGCCTTGGATTTTAACGCGCGGTAACCAACCCAGCGCGCGGTTTCTTCACAGAGTCCGGCATAGAGTCCCAGGTAGAGCGCCTGCCATCCGATAGCCCATTCGGAAGGTAACACGATGTTCAATCCGGCTTTTTGCAACAGATTCGGTATCTGCAATAGGGGAATATGTACCACCTGCGAGCCGATGAAGGTCAAGACTCCGGTCACGACGACCAGCCAATGCACTTTGAACTTCTTGATGATCAAGATAGCCAATGTGACCGGCATGCCAATCTCAATGAGAATGGCCAGTAGATAATTCACGAACAAGGGTACGTTTTGGATCATTTTTCCTCAATCTTTTTTATCAAAATTGTTTCACGTGAAACATTTTATGAAACAGTAGAAATTAACAACTTTTCTCGGTTGAAGGTGCGAATGGCATAGATCATCATTATGATGGCTGTTACCCAGATGACCACTCCCAGCAGCAAACCTACCAGAACGCTCAGGTATAACACACCAGTGATCTGCCCCACCAGCAGAGCCAACACCAGCACGACCAAAGAAGCACTTGTCTGGTAAGCTCCCATGAAGGTTTGTACCTTCGCAGAGATCAACACGGTAACCGCGATACCAAGCAGTGATAGGGCGGGTGAAACCCAGAATATCAGCGGGTACCAGTTCGTAAGCGGGAACCAGAGCCGGCCCATGATCGGGAAACCAGCCGCATTGAGAACAATCGTGTACGCCACGAAACTTGCCCATGAAATGGTTACTGCTGGGATAAACCCGGCCAGTACCTTCCCAAGGAACAATTCCGTGTCTGAAACCGGTGTGTAAAGGATCGCTTCAATTGTCTTGCGTTCCCTCTCGCCCGCGAAAGATTCAGAGGCGATTACGGTTGAATACATTAACGGCATGATCAGGAAGAATGGCGCGAAGAAGTACCCAAGTATGACCACCAGCCCACTCTGGACGGGGGTCAATCCCTGAATGGATTGTGTCATGGCAGGCGGCATGTTCATCAAGAACTTTGCCATATCCGAATCGGATAACATTTCTGTTGCTTTTGGTCCTGCCTGTGACATGCCAATGATTGTGCCTACCGGGATGAGCAAAACAAAGAAAAGCGGGACGATCAGGATCGGCATCCAGACCGATTTATTTTGCCGCGCTTCTTGAATATCTTTTTTGGCAATCGTGAATATTGTTTTCCAGTTCATTTTGCACCTTCTTTGACCGATCCCTGCAGCTTGAAGTAGATATCTTCAAGTGAGATTCGCTGCGGTTCCACACTCGTGATCCTTGTTCCGGCGGTCACCAGCGCGGCGACCAGATCGGGGATAACGTTTTCCTCCTGCACCTTTACCCGGATCACGTTTCTATCCTGTTCAAAACTCAATAATCCACGGCACAGGTCCATACCGGAACGGATCTTTGCCGCATCGGTGAATTTGACCTCGACCCAAAGTCCCGGGGCCAGTTTTTGTTTCAATTCATCCAGGCTTCCCATCGCCAGCAACTTGCCGCCGTTGAGGATGGCCATACGGTCAGCCAGCCGTTCCGCTTCTTCCAGATGATGAGTGCACAGGAAGACGGTATGCCCGTCATTCTTGCGGATCGATTCGATCAGCTCGTGAACTTGCAGCGAGGATTCGGGGTCCAGGCTTGAAGTGGGTTCATCCAAATAGAGGATGCTTGGCTGGGTTAAAAGCGCGCGAGCCAATGCCAGACGCTGCTTCATGCCCTTGCTGTACGTGCCCACACGATCGTCTGCGCGCGCGGTAAGCGCGAAAAATGACAGATTCTCCTCGATTCTTTTTAACAGAACCGATTCTGGCAAGCCGTAAAGCGCGCCAAAAAAAAGTAAGTTTTCGCGCGCGGTCAGACGCTCGTAAAGCGCGTTCGTCTCAGTCAACACTCCCGTCTGTCGGCGAATAATCGTACCCTCACGGGCAGGGTCCTTTCCCAACACACGGATGCTGCCGCTGCTGGGGGTATACAACCCATTGAGGAGCCGAATGGTGGTGGTCTTGCCAGCACCGTTCGGTCCAAGCAGAGCAAAGACCTCTCCCTGCCGAACTTCCAGGTTTAAACCCTTGATGGCTTCCCGTTCACCGAAGCGGTGAGTCAGATCTTTGATTTCAATTACGTTTTCCATTTTTATACATACTCATTTTAAAAAAATGTCTATCGTTTCTTACCAAAAATAAAGTAGATGATCGGGCCAAGTGCTTCCCCTAACATAATCACCAGTACCCAGATCCACTTTTTGCCGTGGATGTTGTCGTGGTAAACCAGGTCGATGACCGCCCAGACCTGCAGTCCGATTTGTAGAGCCAGCAGCGCCAGGAAACAGGGTAAATATTGATTGATTACAGTAATGTTGTACATGCTCTCTCCTTTACATGCTCCTGCCGCTTTGCAGCGGCAGGAAGTTGATTACTTGTTCTTTTCCATCTCGCTCTTTGCCAGGGCGGTGAGTCCGCTCAACCCGCCCAGGTTCATCGAATCCACCGCACTGCTGGGGACGATCACCAGCGCGCCCTTATCCTTCATGCCCTCGAAAAGCATGTTCATAGCGCGCAGGTGTAGCGCCGTTGGGTTATCGGTGTAAGCCTTGGCGGCATCGGCAAAACTCGACGAGATTTGCATCTCTGATTCGCCAAGGATGATGCGGGCCTGGCGTTCGCGCTCGGCCTGTGCCTGGCGGCTCATGGCGTCTTCAAGGTCAGGCGGGATGATGACATCGCGGATCTCGACGGATTGCACGGTGATGCCCCAGGGAGTGGTACGTTCGTCGATGACCTTTTGCAATTGCTCATCCATCTTGGTTCGTCCCACCAGGATCTCCGCCAGACTCATCTGACCGATAACTTCGCGCAACGCGGTCTGGGAAGCCCAGGCAATGGCGTTGCGGTAATTCTGTACCTCAAGCGCGGCTTTTTCTGCGTCCCAAACCACCCAGAAGAGCACGGCGTCCACGTTGACTGGGACGGTGTCGCGGGTGAGAGTTTTTTCAGCCGAGAACGGTGTGACCATGACACGCTGGTCGATCCAACTGGCAACCGAATCCAGGATGGGGATGATCCAGAAGATGCCCGGACCTTTTAATCCATGAATCTTGCCCATTCGCAGCACAACAGCCTTTTCCCACTGATTTGCCATCTTGATGGCGAACAGGAAATAAGTTCCCAGCAGGATGATAGGGATAACGATGCTTGCGATCAGGTCATCGCTGTACTTGCCGCTGTTATCCATGAACGCGGCAATTGTGATGGCAACGATCAACAAGACGATGAAAAGCGCCATTCCCACCGGACTGATGTGGTAATAATCTCCAGTCGGTTTACCCATCTTCGCTTGCGGTCTCACCGGCGACAGCGTGGTATTATCGATGTCGTCGTTGCTGATTTCTATTTTGTTCTTGTTTCTCATTTTTCTCCTCGCTTCTCTTAATCGTTATTCTGATTCTCCGTCAGACCACTCGTTTATCTGCCGGTTAATGACTCGTTTCACTGTATCCAGATCGTTTCCCTGGCGTGCCAGATCAGATAAAAACCGTGCCACCTGAACTTCAAGGGTCTCGGCTTTCAATCGCTCTGCCATTCCTTCAGTTGGCTGGTCGAGGATGTAAGTACCCCGGCCCTGTTGTGTCGAGATCAAACCAGCCTCATCCAGCATGCGGTAAGCGCGGGCAACGGTGTTGAAATTCACTCGCAACTCTGAAGCCAACTGGCGAACAGTGGGGAGCTGGTCTCCAGGTTTCAATTTGCCGGTGGCCAACAGTTGCTGAATCTGTTCGACCAGCTGAACATAGATTGGAACCCCGGAACGCAAGTCCAATGTCAAATCAAGCGGGTTCACATTTATGCCTCCTTACAATTGTATCATTGTATTATTGTATCATTGTATATATCAGAACCGATCCTGTCAAGGGTAAACCTATGTATAAATAAAATTCCCCGGCGAAAACCGGGGAATGTACGATTGAGTGCACCTTGTGACTCAGAGGGGAGGACCATCGGGGGGTCCTTTGGTTCGTCCGCTTCCACCCTGTTTAGACGATACCGAAATTAGATCCATCTACGACCGGGTCAGCGAAGGGTGCTCAATTTGTTACCTGTATTTTTGATATTGCTCTTCAACGAAACTCCAGTTGACCACGCTCCAAAAAGCTTTGACGTAGTCCGGACGCCGGTTCTGGTATTTCAGATAATAGGCGTGCTCCCAAACATCCAGTGCCAACAAAGGTTTATGACCATCGCTGAGAGGGCTATCCTGGTTGGCAGTGGAATAAATCTGTAATTTCTTTTCGCCATCCAGCACAAGCCAGGCCCATCCCGACCCAAAGCGGGTAGTGGCTGCGGTGTTGAATTTTTCCATGAACATGTCGAGCGATCCAAAGGTTTTCACCAGATCAGCCAGCAACTCACCGGTGGGGGCTTTTTTGCCTCCTGGATTCAATATCTCCCAGAAAAGGGTATGGTTGGCGTGTCCGCCGCCGTTGTTGCGCACAGCGACGCGGATGGCTTCAGGAACCTTGTTCAGATCGCTGATCAATTTTTCGATTGGGGTTCCATAAAGATCGGGAGCGGTTTCCAGCGCCTTGTTCAGGTTATTGACGTAAGCGGCATGGTGTTTGTCGTGATGAATCTCCATCGTCATGGCATCTATAGCCGGTTCAAGAGCGTTGAAAGAAAATTTTAGTTCCGGAAGTTCGTAAAGATTTGACATAAGATTTTCTCTTTTGAATGATTTATTGTTTATTTATGATAATAATACTCCAAATTATCTAATATTTCAACTGGTTTTGATTAGAAATGTATAAGAGTTTCCAAAACCCATGAAAGGTTATACATGTACCTCGGGAAACGTAGTTTTTGCATTTGGGATGGCTATAATTAATACAACCTATAAGGAGAAAATATGATCGTCTTGACCGTCCTTAAATATCTGTCTGTTGTTGTCACCCTTGCCACCGGTTTGATCTCAATCATTTGGCCGAAATCGATCAAAGGCTTCACCGGGCTTGAAGCGTCCAGCCCACGAGCGATCTCAGAGATCCGCGCGGTAATGGGCGGAGTTTTCGTTGGCCTTGGCGTGGCAGCTTTTATTTTGAACACGCCCGATGTCTACAAGATGCTTGGCATTGGCTATGCGTTTATCGCCGCTATTCGCGGTGTTTCAATCGTTGTGGACCGTTCGACCGATCGCTCCAACATCATTAGCCTGGTGACCGAGATTCTTCTAGCTTTGATACTTATCTGGTAGCCCAAAATCTGGGGTATAGAAAAGAGATCATCGGCATATCTTCGGTAAAAATAATTATTTCTAGAAATATTCACTATAAAAAACGCCTTTTTGAATTATTTCTTGAAAAAACCTCGATTTTTCAATCGTTACAATTTGCTATAAAATTAGCCTGGAATACGTGATTCGTCCGCAACCAAACCGGACGATTCACGTATATTTAGTATCAAATATTGCAAGTTGAGGCACAAAATGGAAAACCCCAAGAAACAACACTCTTTATTTTGGCCGATCCTACTGATCGGTATCGGTGTGATCTGCTTACTGGTGAACTTCAATGTGATTGCTCCGGTCAGCGTTGGCACTTTTGTACGTTTTTGGCCTATGTTGCTCGTTCTGATCGGTTTAGAGATACTCTTCGGCAAAAGAAATTCGTGGGTAGGTGGAGTGGTTGGCATCCTGACTGTTGGCTTGGTGATCTTTTTCCTGATCTTCGGTCCGAGTACCGGTGTGTCCACTTCCCCGCAATCATCAGTAGATGTTTATTCTGCGCCGCTCGGTAATACAACCCACGTCAATTACAACCTGGAAACCGCCTCTGAATCCGTGGAAATTTCAGCCCTTAAAGACAGCCCCAATTTGATTTATGCAAGGCTGGCGCACCAGGGGACGATTAATTTTGACGTCAGCGGTGAGACCAACAAAACGGTTTTCCTCTCTGAGAATTATAATTCCGATTCCTGGTTGAACTGGAATTTCTCCTTCGATGAGACTAAATGGGAGATTGGTCTGGCGCCAGCCATTCCCACCGACTTGAGCCTGGACGGCGGCAGCGGATCTCTCAATGTTGACCTCAGTGGTTTGCAATTGGGATCTCTTACCGCCAGTCTCGGTTCCGGTTCATCGAGTTTCTACCTGCCCGAATCCAAAACTCCGATCGAGGCTTCTTTTGACAGTGGATCTGGCTCGGTAAATATCGTATTACCAAAATTCACCACCATCACCCTCACGCTGATGAGTGGCAGCGGCTCGATCCATATCGACATTCCTGATGGTGTTGAAGTCCGCATCGAGGTCAGCGACAGCGGATCCGGCAGCTTGAGCCTGCCCGATTCTCTCACCCGCGTCTCTGGAGACGTGGAAACTGGCGTCTGGGAATCAGCCGGGTACGCTACAGCGGTCAATCCCATCTATATCCACATCGTGGACCGCGGCTCGGGGAGCATTTCAATCGATTGATCGTGAGATGACCAAAAAAAGGAAAAAGCACTTCATTTGCAGAAGTGCTTTTTTTATGGATTCTTACAATAAATCAACCTATCCCAAGATTCATCGTTACCTGACATTCCGGAAGCGTGATATGGATTCTCCAGCTTTCCATCTGTTCCATATCGACAAAGAATGTTTTGGTTGACCAGAAATGATAATCACCCGGCTCAGCAGGCTCACCTACCGTGATCGGTCCAGAGTCGGAGAGACCAGGTCCCCAGGCCGCCGAACTGGGTTCAACGATAATCTTGAAGCTTGCTTTCTTGCCCAACCAATCTTCTGGGAACAACCCCATGATCCAATGGAATTCATATATCGAGCCTTCATTTCCATCATACTCAAGCGATGTTCCAAATTCCATATCGCACTGCGGTAAAGTTTTCGCTTGTTCAGTATAACTGATAATCAGGGCATAAGTTCCGTTGCCATAACTGGTAGCACAAGCTTTGGTAATGGTACCATCTTCACCTTCAGCGATCGTCGTAGCCATCTTCACCCATTTCGCTCCGTTCCACTGGTAGACATTACCTCTCCAACCAGCAGAATAAGTTGGGAAGGCAAAACAAAGTTGTTGCGATCCACTTTCGATCCCTGAAAGGATCAGAGCTTTCCCGCCAAATTGAACTTCGCCCTGATTGAACCCTGTCGGGTAAATCTTTTCACCATCCACGATCGAAGCGCCCATGATCTTTGCTGGGTCGACTATGGTAACCGTGAACGATGTATCTCCAGTGATCGCTACTGCTGTCGGTGGTGGCCAACTGGCAGCTTCCGCGGGTGTTATTCCAGTGACCATCAAACTGAACAAAAACATAATTGTGATAATTACTGAGATCTGCTTTTTCATTAATCCTCCTTTAGGGATATGTTTCAAATTTCATTATATAAAGGCATATCTGCAAAATCAATAAACCTGATTATTACCAGGCTTGAATTTCTTGTGTTCTGACTGGATAATGAATGCATACATTTTGATCGAAAGAATATGCGCAATCCGGGAGCGGTGCAATTCACTAATATATACTCGTTCAAGAGTTCGCTGAAAATAAAAAGAGGAGTGTACTTATGGAATTCGCAATTCCGATAGTCTTCATCCTGGTTGGGGGTGGTTTGATCGCCCTGGCGGTGATTCAGCAGAGAAAAGCCAACGCAGTAAAACTCTGGCCCACCACTCCCGGTGTGATCCTTTCATCCCGTCTGGAAAGCCACTACAGCCATGATTCCGATGGCGGCTCATCAATCACTTATTCCCCTGAGGTGGAATACAGCTACACTGTGGATGGGCAGATGCATATTGCCCGCCAGTTGGCTGTGGGTAAGGCCAACTACGATCATTTTATTGCCTCCCGCAAGTTGACTCCCTATCCACGGGGCGCCCAGGTCACCGTGCATTACGATCCAGCGGATCCCAATAACGCCGTGCTCGAGACAAAGGCCGCCGGCGGTGTGATCTTGCTGACCATTGGTTTTATTTTCGTGGGGGTGGGTTTGGCTCTTTTGATCATCCAGCTGTTGTCGAAATAATTGGCTGCTAATCAATATTTATAATCATTTATGGTACCCATTTGATAAACAGACGTTTTGATAATGGCTTATTTGTAATGAGCTAAATGAACCAGTAATCACCGTGGATAAACAATTAATCTAAAAGAATAATAAGAAAACTTGTAAGAACTGAAAAAAAAGATCATAATAAACCTACTTTCAATGACAAGGAGGTTTCAATGAAAAAATTTATTCTGGCGATTTCGGTAATTTCAATTATTGTCCTTTTATTGACTGCGTTTGACACAAGAAGTGTCCAGGCCTATTGGATACCAACACCCCAACCAGAGACCTGGAATACTGGTACCGAATTCAAGATTGATTTCTCCCTTAACCCACTTCCACATGAATGGGAACAGGCTCTTTCAAAGGGTGTAGAGATCACCGAACCCGGCACAATTTGCCATCCGTTTAGGAAAGGCTCGTACGGATGGACCGGATCGATCTATCAGCTCGTTGACGGGAGTTGGGTAAAACTCCCCACGACCCTGGCTTGGATCCCCAATGAAGAAGGGACCTTCACTGCCTGCGCGGTAGCCCCGGCTGCCGGCAAATACGCATTCTTCGGTTATTTTGACCCGGCGCTTGCTCCGGTAAGGAAAACAGAAGCACCGAAATAATCACTGAATAGAACTTCGTTGATCCATAATGGCACTCCTTTTTTGGAGTGCCATAATTTTATCTTCCTCTTGAGAACAAACGAAACCGTGACAGCAAAAATGTAATCCATGGACTGGATTTCTCCGTTATACTTGGGATGCAATCTTCATAAAATGGAGCCTTGACATGAAATTTCTCATCACCGGCGGCGCCGGTTACATTGGCAGCACCATCGCTTCGGCCCTCGAAGAGGCCGGGCACACCCCCGTGATCCTCGATTCGCTCGTCACCGGGCGCGAGGAGTTCACCCGCGGACGTATCTTCTACCGGGGTGACATTGCTGACGAAGCTCTGGTGACAAAGATCTTCAGCGAGCACCCCGACATCCAGGCCACGGTGCACTGTGCTGCGCTGATCATCGTGCCCGAGTCCGTCTCGGCACCCTACGACTATTACCTCGACAACGTCTCCAAATCGCTGGAGTTCTTCAACACCCTTCGCAAGCTTGGCAAGGGCAGGGTGGTCTTCAGCTCGTCGGCTTCGCTCTACGACGTCGTCCCCGGTTGGATGGTGACCGAAGACGCGCCGCTCAAGCCATCAAGCCCTTACGCGCGCACCAAGTATATGATGGAGATGATCCTCAAGGACTTCTGCTGCGCCTACGGCATGAAGGGTATCGCCCTGCGCTACTTCAACCCCATCGGCGCTGATCCAAAAATGCGCAGCGGACTCTACGTGAAGAACCCCACCCACGTGCTTGGCAAGCTGGTCGAGACCGCCCAGGGCCGTTTGCCGGTCTTCCAGATCACCGGCACCCAGTACACCACCCGTGACGGCACGGGGATCCGCGATTACATCCACGTCTGGGACCTGGCCCGCGCGCACGTGCAGGCCCTGGCCGATTTCGACGCCGTGTTCCAGCGCGCAGGGGACCCCAAAGACAACTACCTGGTCATCAACCTGGGCACCGGCAAGGGCGTCACCGTCAAGGAACTGGTCGCCGCCTTCGAGAAGGTCTACGGTCAGACCATCAACAAGGTCGAGACCGAGCCGCGCCCCGGCGACGTGGCCGGCTCGTACTGCAACGCCGACACCGCCAAGCGGCTGCTCGGCTGGCAGGCTGAACTCTCCATCGAGCAGGGTATCTCCGATGCGCTCAAGTGGGATGAAAAGAGAAGCGAGTTATTGGGGAAAAAATAAGATATCTATTTTCTTAAAAACCGAGTATTTGACATCAAACTGAAATCAATACTTCAATCAGTGCCGATTTTTCTATTTAATAGGTCATCTTCTTTAAGATTGGTTATCCGGATAAATTCTTTGTTGCTAAACAAATTGCTAAGAAAAGGTTCCTTAACCGCCCTATACGCACATTTATAATCTTTTTGTATCGCCATCTCGAGGCAGGATAATGCCTCGTTAAAATTTTTCATTTCATTATTCGCCATTGCAACATAATATAAATCCTCACCCTCTTCAGGTAAAGTGCAATCGCATTTCCTTAACTGCTCTCGCGCCATACGACCTTTATTTTGTCTTTGCAGAATCATGGTTTTTACCGCCATAGCACATAAATATGTCGGCCGTCTATCTAATGCTTTATCAATTTCCTGCAAAGCAAGCTCTTCTTTTCCAGTTTTTAGCCAAATTAATGCCTTTAAAGTCAATGCTTCAATATGCGATGGTGAATTCTGTAATATTTGGTTTAGATCATCGTGGGCATTCCCAAAATCTCCCAAATGGTAATATGCAATCGCGCGATGTAAAAGGATTTTATGTTTGTTTCCTTGGATTTGGCTGATTTTCAATCCATAACTCAAAGGGGCTATAGACTCTGAAAATTTGCCAACATTTACAAGAACCCGTCCGTAAAGAGTGAAAGTGTGGGTATTTTCTTTATCCAGCAAAGAGGATTTTTCCAACAATGGGATACAAGGCCAATACTGACCTTGATTGAATAATTCCCTCGCTTCCTTTGTTAACCTTCTTGCTTCAACAACTTTTTCTGTTTCAGATGGCCTAATTAGGACATAAATAATTGCAAATAGCAGAGAAAAACCAATTACTGTAAATGTGACGACATATCTATCCTTTGGATCATATTCACTAAAAATGGACCAGGTTAGAAAATCTACGATTCCAAAAACAGATATTAGGATATACCAAAATTGTTTAGGTAGATTCTTGAACCTGGCAAAGAAACCTTTGATTTTGCTTTTAAATAAAGTTTTTGATCCAGTCTCAGGTTCAGTTCTCATTTTTTCCCTCATTTTTTTAGTAAGGAGAAGAAATGTCTTCTAGCTAGTTCTTCCGCCCAATGAATTATTGATTATATTGATATAAATTGTCAAACAAAAGTAATCGCCAATTTCAGGCGAATCTATTATTAGTCATTTTACAAAATCAAGTTCAGAGCGCCTCCGGGTGTCGTGGCCGGCTCCTATTGCAACGCCGACACCGCCAAACGTCTGCTGGGTTGGCAGACCGAACTCCCCATCGAGCAGGGCATCTCCGATGCGCTCAATTAGGAAGCACAGCATACACAGGTGCTGGGATCTGGGAAATAGGGGGTAGGGATAAAGAAGAACAGCAGAAGAGAGTTGAGAATTATAAACGCAGGAAGTCTCTTGCAAATACCCTACAAAAGAGTAATATATCGTCTTTGATAGATGCTTTAATCCATTTAAATTTATACTACAGCGATTAAGTTTAAATAATCGCTTTTTGAAGAATAGGTTTATTTGGAGGGAAAATGGATCCAATAATCCAATGGGGCATAACATCAGCTATAGCAGTAATTGCATTACTTGCAGGAAGATATTGGGCATTTCATGATCGATTGTTAATACATGACAAACAAGTGATTACTGAACTTATGAAAAAATTACCAAGTGATAATATAATTCTCTTTTTGAGGCAACACGATTTTGGTGCAAGTTTCGATGTCGATAAATTACAAGAGCTTGATAGTTTTTACGAGTTTTCTTTAAGCCCAGAGTATCATTTTGTAAATAGAAAATTGGAAAAACTAAGAGTCCAACTTGTGAAGGCCTCCTCTTTATTTAATTCATATTTATCAAGACACACTTGGCAAATTTCACATGATGGCAGCCGAGTGAATAAGATGAAGTCGCCTGAAGAATTTTCTAATGAAGAAGCATATTGGACAGAAAAAGACAAGATTAATAATATGGCTAATCAAGTTTGCAAAAGTTATGATTTGCTTATAAAAACCGCATCAGAGAAGGAATATTGTTTTTAATAGTACTTTTTGTGATGGAAAATGGCATCCAATAGTTTTGATAATTAGGTTTAGTAAAAGCTTAAGATAATGCCTATGCTAGAGTATGTCGTCAGTCGTTTATCTTTTGATTACGATGAGGAGGAAATTAGTTATGAAAACAAATGAAGAAGAACCAATGTATTTACGTTTAACAGCAAAAATTGAAGGTGATCTCTATTTTTCCGAAATCCCCTTAAAAATATGTGATGGTGATATTGAAATTAAGTTCAAAGGGGATATTGGAAGAATTGAACAAGTCTCAGTCACAACTATAATCCTAAATGGCGATGAAAAAAATCTAAATTCTGACGATCAAATTGAGAAGGAAAAGAATATATGGAATGTTTCCTCAGTCGGGGGCAAGGTCGCATACCGTAAACTTGAAGAAAAATTACAGTCTCTGGAATCAATTTACGCTTTTTTTACTCTTTTTGGATTAAGGAAGATTTGGTGGGAATATCCAAAAGTTGAGATCCTAGGCATATCAGAGGATGGAGAACATGAAAATGTTGAACACTCTTTTGAATTTGGTCCTCGTGATTATCAAAATATTTCCAAGATAGATCAAGACTTGTTTAAATTTGCATCCACATTCCATAATCCTCAAGCCCAAGTTTTGACAGCTTTTTGGCGAGAAGGAAAATATCATCAAATACATAACCGTTTTATCGAATCTATTTACAATTTTTATTTCATTATAGAAGATTCAATTTTGGGAGGAAAGTCAACGGGTGTTGAAAAAATAATAAGAAACAAACCTGAATTTGTTGACATATGTAAAACCTTTTTATCGCGGATGATTAAGGATGAAGAGATTAAAAAAGATATAATAAAATTTGCAAATTTTGATTTGAATGAACCCACACCCGAAAATATTTCAAAATTTATTACTAATGCTCGTGGCAACATACATCACTTTAATAGTAAGCAAAAGGATAAAAAACCTTTTCCTTATCAACAGGAGAACTATTATCATTTGTCAATGTTTTTTGAATTAGTCACTTGGCAAATCATTCACAATTTGATTAAGAAATAATTCTGGTGTCATTTTTGTAACTTCTTATTACACCAACCAAAAAAGTGCCTACTTATAAGGCATGAACATTATCTCGCAAGGTTCGACGCCCTAAAGGGTGCAGACGTTCGAGTCTTCGCCGTGCAACCAAAATAAATGCAGCGAGACTGTATAACTTCGCAATAACTAGTGATCAATCTCCACCACCAGTATTTCGAGGTCCATGTCCATCTTAGCGAAGGTAGCCCTCGCTTTGGGTAATTGCATAAACCGGTTGATTGTTCAACCGATTTTTACTACTCTCCATTCTCGGTTCTCGACTCTCCACTCTCCATTCTCGATTCTCGAATTACTGATTGATCTCCACCACCAACGTCTCCAGGTCAGCGTCCATCTCAGCAAACGTTGTCTTGGCCTTGAGGTCGATCTCCAGCAGTCTGCGGTAGATGCCCCGGAGTTGGGCCATGCTGAAGCGGCGCGCCTGGTTGGTGTATTTGCCCACCTGGTTGTTGAAGATCACCTTGCGGTCGACCAAGACTCTCAGATCCTCGCGGGCGTCAAGCGCCTCGCGCACCTGGAGCAATTGGCGCAGGCGATGGCTGAGCGCGCCGAGGATAACCTCGGGGGGGTCCTGCTCGAGCAGTTGGTGCATCAGCCCCTGCGCTTCTTTGACGCGGCCTTCCATCATGGCGTCGAGCATCACGAACACGTCCGCCGAGCCTTCGACCGAAACCAGCTCGATCACGTCTTTGGCGCTGATCGCCCGCGCGAAATTGACGTACGTCAGCAGCTTGCCGATTTCCTGGCCGGCGATGCAGGTTTCGTTGCCCACGTGCATGGTCAGCTCATGGGCAGCGTCGGGTTCGATCTTGCCGCCCTGGCGCTTGACCTCTGAAATCACCCAGGCGTCCATCGCCTTCTCATCGGGAAGGGCAAAATCGAATACTTCGATCGCGTCGGTATGCGCCGCCGCCCACTTCATCAGCCAGTGGTTCTCGTTCAGGGTTTCCCACACCTGCATCCAGCGGCCGTCAGCGTCTTTGCGCCATTTGGTATGATCTTCCACCGTTAACACCAGGTGGTTGGTGGGGGGCAGGCCTTCCAATAGTTTCGTGAATTTTTCAGTTTTGGATTTATCGATCTTTGCCAGCGCGCTGTCGACCACGATCCAGCGCGCGCCGCCGAAGAAGGGCAGGGTGGCTGCCGCGGTCTGGATATCTTCAAACGATGCCAGTTTGCCGTCGAGTCGGGTGGTGTTCATGTCCACCTCGGCAAGGTCGCCGCCGGAGGCCAGCAATTCTTTGATATGGCGGGACAGACTGAAGCTGTCGTCGCCGTGCAGCAGGTGGATGTGTTTCGCGCAGTTTTCCGGGCTCATGCGCCTGTGCCGCCTTCCAGAGTGGTGGGGATTTCGTCAGTGGTTATCACCCGGTGTGTAATGATCTTGCCGCGTTCGTACCGCACCACCTGGACGATGTGCAATCCGCCGGGGACGCCGCAGGTGGTTACCTTTTCCTGCACCTTGGGACCGAGCGGCGCCGCCAGGATCACCGCGCCGGTGACCAGCACGATCACCCAGGGCAGGCGGTCGAGCCGCTTCTTCCAACTGTTGCCGCTGCCAAGCATGGCCAGCCAGGCCAGGCTGCCGGCGATCACCCCGGTGGTGGCGGCGTTGGTGCCGCAGTTGGGGTGAATGGCCAGGTTGTGCTGCCCGGCGTTCATGCGCGCCAGGGCATCCCTGGCCGTCAGGGTCAGTTCTTCGGTGTCGATGTTGCCGATGATCCAGAAGCCATTGATATCCGAATGCCCGGCAAAGGCCCGGTCGGGGTGCGCCTTGCTCAACAGATTGATGGTGGCGTGCTCCAGGCCGTGGTTGCGGCGGACTTTGGAGATCGGTTCCAGTTCAAGGGGATTGAATGTATTTGTCATGTTTTTACTCCATCTGCCGGCTTATTCTTCCAGCAGGGCGAATTTCAATGCTTCACGCAGCGAGCGCGCCTCTTTGATCTCGATGCCGTCAGGTAGTGCCTCTCCGTGGCTGATGCGGTGCGGGATGATGGCGGTCTTGAATCCGAGTTTGGCGGCCTCGCGCAGGCGGGCGTTCATCTGTCCCACCCAGCGCAGCTCGCCCGAAAGACCCACCTCGCCGATGAGCACGGTATCGGCGCGCACCGGCACGTCGCGGAAGGAGGAAGCGATCGACGCGGCTACAGCCAGGTCGGCCGCCGGTTCGTCGATGTGCAGCCCGCCCACCACGTTGGCAAAGACGTCCTGCTCTCCCAGGCGCAGCCCCAGGCGACGCGTCAGCACCGCGGTGAGCAGCAGCAGCCGGTTGAAATCCACCCCGTTGGGGGTGCGGCGCGGATTGCCCTGGTTGGAGGGGCTGGTGAGGCCCTGGATCTCCACCAGCAGCGGCCGCGTGCCTTCCATGGTCACGGCCACGGCGGAACCAGGAGAGTTGATCATGCGCTCGGCTAAAAACGCTTCGGAGGGATTGGATACTTCGATCATGCCGCGCTCGCGCATCTCGAACACACCCACCTCGGCGGTGGCGCCGAAACGGTTCTTCACCGAACGCAGCAGGCGGTACGACTGGAAGCGGTCGCCCTCCAGGTAGAGGACGGTATCGACAATGTGCTCGAGCACGCGCGGACCTGCGATGACACCTTCTTTGGTAACGTGCCCGATGAGGAAAACGGCCATGTTGCTGCTCTTGGCCAGTTCGCGCAGGCGATTGGCGCATTCGCGCACCTGGCTCACCGATCCGGCGGTGGAATTCATGTCAGGCAGGTACACCGTCTGGATCGAGTCGACCACGAGGATGTCCGGCTTGAGCGCTGTCACTTGTTCCAGCACGGCCTCGAGGTTGGTTTCGGTAAGTAGCAGCAGTTCTTCGCTAAAAGGTTTGGTTTCATCGCCGGCCAGGCGGGTGAGGCGCAACGCGCGCATTTTGATCTGGCGTTCCGACTCTTCACCGGAGACGTAGAGCACCTTCATTCCCTTTTGCCCCTTCGCGGTCGGGGTGGTGATCTCCAGCGCCATTTGTAGGAGTAAGGTGGATTTGCCGATGCCCGGGTCGCCACCGACGAGCACGATGGAACCGGGTACGACCCCACCGCCCAGCACCCGCGCAAACTCACCAATAGGCAGCGAGATGCGCGCTTCGGCATCTCCGGCGATATCAGCCATGCGTTTTGGGGTTGAACGCCCGTTCAGACCTCGGATCGGGGTTTTGGCTGAGGAAGTTGTGTCTTCGATGAGCTCTTCGACCATCGTATCCCAGCCGCCGCAGGAGGGACATTTGCCCAGCGGCCGAGGCGAAGTGCGTCCGCACTGCTGGCAGACAAATTGTGTGATCAGTTTTGGCATAAGGGTATTATACCTGCGGGTGAAAAATCCAGTTTACTATGAACCGTGTAAATAAAACCTTGGCATTTTTCCCAAAAATTGTGTATATTAATCATGTGACTCTGTGAAGATTCACTGACATGAAAGGAGTAATTTATGGGAGATAAAGGCAAGGCAGATAAAGGTGGTCGCGAAGACCGTAAGAAACCCAAGATGACGATCAAGGAGAAACGTAAAGCGAAAGAGGAAAAGAAGCACCAAAAGACTACTGTTACCACCGCTTGATTCGCAACGATGGTTTTTAACAAGAGATCCGGCCTTTTTTCAGGCCGGATTTTTGCTAAATTTTTGGGATTAGATCGAGCTTTCCTGGTCAAGCACTTCGTTGATCGACTTGTTGAGGTTCTCCCACTTGAGAAAGGCATTCAGATCATTCTGAATGGCCTTTATGACAAAGCCGATCACCGCAGCGTCATCAACAAAACCAGCCAGGGGGAGCCAATCGAAGATCAGGTCGATCGGAGAAACAAAATATAGTATCGCCACCACCACCAGCACGATCGATCCCCAGGGTACCACTGTGTATTCCTTGTGAATATATGCCTGGAACATACGGACAAGTGCTTTCAATGAATTCCATACATCCGCCAGTGGCCCCTTGTTCTCTTCCTTGCTGTTAGCTTTTTTGATGGCCTGATCAAGAAGCTTCTTGGATTTTTCAGGATCCTTCAAATAATCTTCAGCCTTGTTTTTGTTTCTGCTCACCTCACGCGCGATGGTTGCTTGGGAGGGGGGGTTGGGTTCTTCAGTCATTCTTTTTCCTTCTCTAGAAATTTCACGATATTAATGGATCAACGCGACCAGGGCGGACAAACCAACGAAAAGCGCGCCTGAGATCACCAGGATGATCATTGTGTTGTACCCTTTACGCAGTTCTGTGAGCCAGGAGCTGCTTTTGGGGGCTGGGGTTGAATCTTGGGCAGTGGCTCTTTCATCAACCGCGTTGCTGAAGCGGGGTCGAAAAAAAGCGCTTAATAGCCCAAGCAGGCAAAGTACAGATCCGGTGATGAAGTAGATGTTGCTGAATTTCGCCGACGTCTGATAGCCAACTGCCCAACCGATCAATGCCTGAATTATGGCAAGCGATAATGTAAACACGATGGCCAGGAGAATCCATCTGCGTGCCGGGAATCTGATGTTGGTTTTTCGTGGTTCGTTCACAGGTTCCTTTCATCGAGCCAAGAACACAGTCAGGTTGTTTCTTCTCGTCTGTATCGCTATTGAAGCACATGTATGATAACAGAAGATTGTCTATCTTTTATAAGAGATTGAACCACAAACAAGTAGCGAATTCCACCCCCCAGTTGTAAAGGTCGATGATTGTTACGAATGGAAAAGAAGATTTTTTTCTTGTTATCAGATGGCTTCATTGAACCGACTCACGATAACGTCATGCTTTGAAAATTAGCGGGCTTTGAATCCCCATGTGGAGAAAATTCACTCATTTGTCAATTTTTTAATGTAACAGCGCCTTCGTTTATGCTGCCTCTTTTCAAACACCCGCCATTGTATCTGCACGTTCTGGTCATTCTCCAATTCCGGGTTGGACTCCACCGTCTTGATGCCGAATTCATGGAAATTCTGGAGCATGGCTATCATCATCACCACAGACATCCCGATCCCGGAATATTTTTCTTTTACACCGTGGAGTAAGAGCTCTGCCCGGTCATTTGCGTTTTTTGACCTGATCAGGTTGAAAAATCTATTTGGAAACAATCTGCCTCCTCCACTTTGAAGTGCCTTTGAAAGCGAGGGGTTGGTGATGCTGAAGGCTGCCAGTTCATCATTTTCATCAACAATCAAGGCAATAAATTTATGATTTACCAGCGGATAGAAAGAATCCATATAAACCTGGAGTTGTTCTTGATTTAGCGGAACAAACCCATATCTATTTTGATAACTTTCGTTGATTAGATCGAATAGCTGGTCGGTATACCGCAGGTACTCTTTCTTGTTCTCTGCCTTAAAAATTCGAAGATGATTGTTCTTCAGGATCTGCTCCGCCCGATCTGCGATTTCTTTATCCAGTTTTTCCGGCACTTCGATCAGATATTCCAGCCAATCGATATCCTTTTTGTACCCCAGCTTTTCCAGATGGCGCGGGTAGTAGGGTTGGGAATAATTCGCCATCATGGTACCCATTTCGTTAAATCCCTCGACCAGTAAACCGCTGCGGTCAAAATCAGTGAACCCCAACGGTCCATGGATGGCGGTAATTCTTTTTTCAATTGCCCAGTTCTGCACCGCTCCCATCAGCGCCGCAGAAACCTGTGGGTCATCTACAAATTCCAACCAACCAAAGCGTAAATATTTTTGACCCCATTTTTCCTCATGAGCATGATTCAGGATGGCTGCCACCCGTCCGACGATCTTTTCTGACCGGTATGCCAAAAAGTACTTCGCTTCACAAAAATCAAACGAGGGATTTTTGTTCTTGCTTAACAATTTCATTTCAGCCTGGAATGGAAGAGGTACCCAATAGGGATTATCTTTATACAAATTTCCCGCGAATTGAACAAATCGTTTGAGTTCCGCCCTTGTCTTTGCTTCTTTAACCACTAATTCCATGGAGTAAATCGCCTTTATGATTTGATGATAATTTATGTTACAAGAGATTTCTGCATACGCAAGCGACAGAACATTAAAATTACCAAATTCTAATATTAAAAAACCCGGTAACGAACTACCGGGGTGGTGGAGACTTATTAATCGCGTCGTTACTTGCCCGCGATCAGAGCGGCTTCCTCAATCCAGCCAGCCAGAGAATCTGGAGTGGAATACTTATAGGCCTTGAATCCATTATCCGCGATCTGCGACGGAATGTCCCCAGGCGCGTCCAGGCTACCGTCCTGGTTGGGCAGGTGATGGATCTGTACCGCTACCAGACCATTGCCATTCGCGAGAGACTGGTAGATCTCGTAATTGATGTACTTGCGATTCACGGCCCCTTCAGTGATAAACACAACCGTGACCGTCGTTCCGTCAATGGCTCTATCGATCATGTCCTTGATCTCCAGATCGCCTTTCACCTTTTGCTCATCCCATTCGGTTGAATCGCTAAAACCAGCGGCGGCGGTGGGGATGATGCCAGGTAGATTCTTAACGATCAACCCAACTTTATACACATTCTTGTAATCAAAGCTGAAGAAAACACGACGCGGCATGGTGCGCCCTCCTGCGGCTTTTGTTATTTATTTGTCTTTTCTTGTCTAGACCTGTGCATTATACATCAAGGTTGAGAGAAATACGTCTCCTTTATCGCGCTCAGATTTGCGTCTGTGTGCCGTGAAAGAATCTCCCAAAAATCAGTGGAGGAAGCCAGACCTAGATGATCTTCATCGCCACGTTCATGGATGGTGGTGAAGTAATCCTTCAGAAACGCCATGAAGGCTTCATCGCCGATCTCCTGGCGGATCGCTTCAAGGCATTGCACCCCGCGCAGGTAGATGGCATTCACATAGGGTCTGAAATAGCTGTAATCGTAGATGGTGTTGTTTACCCATCCTTTTGGATTGAAATAATTGACGCGGGTTTCCCACCACCATTTGACCAGGTCGGGATAAGTGTTTTCATAGTAAAGTAATTCACTGTAAGCCGCCAACGACTCGTCCAACCAGGGTTCGTACGCCTGATCGTTGCCCACCATCCCGTACCACCACTGGTGTGCCGTCTCATGTACCGAGATCGCGGTCAGGTAACTGCTGGGCAACCCTTCATAAGCGTTGAAATATTCCCTTCCCAGGTAATGCAAGCCGTCATATTCCATACCATCAGCAAAGCCCGCTTCAACGATCGTCAGGCTATTGTGAGTATACGGTCCGAATAACGATGAATACAGATTTAGCGCCTGGACAGTAGCATCGAGCGCGGCCTGCCCGGCAACCTGGTCGGTTGGGAACACGAACGCTCTGACGCGGATATCACCCGCAAAGGCTTCGAACATCTTGTAATTACTGCTGCCTGACCAGGTGAAATTTCGGACGTCCTCCTGTTCGAAGTGGAAAACGCCTGAATCATCGATGGTCGCTCTGGCGCTGGCTGCCACCATGAAATCATCCGGCGCGTTATCCACCCGTAGATCCACTGTAAAATCCGCCAGCTCGTAAACCTGGTACTCGCCCACTTTGCCCGGGTCGTGCACCACCCAACCCTTCCCCTCGATATAAGGTGCCGCATAGGGATACCATCCCGAAAGGTTCACCTGGGTAACGGTGAAGCAAAAGACGCCTTCCATCCCCGGGGGATAGAGATTGAAACTAAAATTCACACGAATATTTGCGCCGGGTTGTAAGGGTTCTCGCAGCGGAACGGTCAACCTTTGCGAGTTCAGGATATATC
The DNA here is from genome assembly GCA_034430175.1 of Anaerolineaceae bacterium. Taxonomy (GTDB): domain Bacteria; phylum Chloroflexota; class Anaerolineae; order Anaerolineales; family Anaerolineaceae; genus UBA6107. The sequence continues at coordinate 44,541 of DAOUFI010000032.1, forward strand.
CTTCCACCGCGGTACCGTCCTGCCAGGTCAGTGTAATCAACTCGAAGGCGCCGTCCGTCAGGTTGGGTTCCACCACGAAGACCAGTTCGTTCATCGCTTCGGTTGAGCGGTTGGTGTAGAGCATTTCTTCGGTCACCGAGAGACTACGGTTGGGGTAATCGAGCACCGCTGAGATCGTGTATCGCGTGCGCGTGTTGACCGGCACAGCGGTGACCGTCGCTGTCGGCGAAGTAATTGCTGTGTTCACTGATTGAGTGGAAGATTCAATCGCCTCAGCCGTCTGTTGAACCGGCGTCATATTTCCCTGAGCGCAGGCAGCCAGCGACAATACGATCAGTAAACCAAGCATCGGAACGATTTGCTTTTTCATCTCCTTTAGATTATCACAAAATATCCACGCTGGAGACTCTGGAGGAATGGGTAAAAAATCTCCCCGTCGTCTATGTCGGCGGGGAGATTATAGATCGCGTGATTATGCAAACCGTTTGATGAAGCAGCGGAAGCGTTTGACGATGCGGTTGCCAAAATACTTCCACATCACCTGGATATCATTATTTGTTTCCAGGTTCAGATTGGTGTCGACGGTCTTAATGCCATTCTTCTTGAACGTGTTGTAGATCTGGTTCATCATCATACCGTTGACGCCTTTGCCCAGGTATTCATCCTTGATGCCCACCAGGTAAAGGTCGGCTTTATCATTCTTTTTGAGTGCCCAAAGCAGAGGAATGAAACCGAAGGGGAGCAAGTAACCGCGATTCTTCTGCAGGGCTTTTGAAAGAGACGGGAAGGTGACGCCGAAACCGACAATTTTGTTGTTCTCATCCATCACCACGGGGATGTAGTCCAGATTTGCCATACCAAAATAAGCATTGATGTAATGGGCTACCTGTTCGCGGCTCAAGGGAACCGTACCGTAGAGTTTTCGATAGGCTTCTTCAAGGACCTCAAAGATCTCAGGGGCGATCTTGAGCAGATCACGTTTCTTGCCTTTAAAAAGATGTAGGTTATTCCGCTTCGCTACAATATCCGCCGCGTGGGCGATCTTTTCAGCATACTCGTCCGTCAAGGTGATCTCATAATCCACCCAGTCGATATCCTTGGCGTATCCCAGGGCTTCGATGTGTTCTTTGTAATACGGAAAACAATAATTACTCGCCAGGGTGGCCACCTGATCAAACCCTTCGACCAACATTCCTTCGCGATCCAGGTCGGTGAAGCCCAGCGGACCATGGATGCCTTCCATGCCTTCTTCCTTCGCCCAGGCTTCCACGGCGCCGATCAGAGCTCTACTCACTTCACGGTCGTCGATAAAATCAATCCAACCGAAGCGCATCAATTTGGCGCCCCATTTGATCTCTTCCTTTGGTATTAATATTGCGGCAATTCTTCCAACAATTTTGCCATCTTTAAATGCCAGCCAATATCTGGCTCTGGCTTCTTTGAAAGCAGGGTTTTTCTTCGGGTCAAGGGTATTCATCTCGTCGTCAAAGAGCGCGGGGACATAGTAGGGATTGTTCTTGTACAGGTCTAACGGAAACCGGATGAAAGCTTTCAGGTCCTTCGTGGTTCTCACTTCGCTAAGTTCAATTGTCATAAGAATAAATCCTTGGATGAATTTGATAGTATGTTTGTAACACAGAAGGAAAATAAATACATCATGATTATTCTAAGGTTAACACCAAATCCGGAAAGTGGTTTCGTGCAATACGCAAACAATTGTCTTTAAAACCTCAAAGTAAGAATTGATACTTACTATTGAAGATTTGACTTGGATTTTATTAAAAATTATCCCGCTTTTGCTACGATATATACATAGCACAGGGGAGTGCTTCCGGTATTGACCACATCGTGGGGGGTGTGCGATGGATTATAGAGAACCCGACCGGGGTGTATTGATAGCGCTTCGCAACCCGGACTGCGCAGCTCGCCATTACCAGAGAGGGGTACCACCACTTCCTCATTGCCTTCGGTGCTGTGCATGCCGACGGATTCCCCTGGCATCAGTCTGACGTATCCGGAACGCATCCCGGCTGAATCTGGTTCGCCATGTAATAAGGGAAGGTAGGATTCGCCATTTACGGGCAGGTCGATCGCGCGGGGTTTCAGTTGTATCGTCTTGGAGTCCATAGTGGATACCTCGATTACCAGATTGGATTGATTCCGTTGCATTATACTCTTCCGCGCGTCCAAAGACTGCGATTCTGTGGAACACAGCGCCTATAAAGACGTCTATAAAAGAAAGAGAAAGATCGGAGTAAAAATGAAAAGAATTATTTTAACGTTAGTTCCTCTGATGTTTTTAACAGCTCTCGTGCTCAGCGCATGCAGCGGTGATTCCCTTGCCGGTACCTCATGGACGCTGGTATCTTATGGAGATCCCTCCAACCTCACCGCGGCTGTGAGCGGAGTGGATACCAGCCTCGTTTTCGGCAGCGACGTCCAGGTGAGCGGCAATATGGGTTGTAATGGCTTTGGTGGTGATTATCAGATCAAGAACGGACAAATCGTTTTTGGAAACATCATTTCCACCATGATGGCTTGCGAAGAACCACGGATGAGCCAGGAGACCGCGACCTTCGGCTTGATGTCGGGGGCGGTTGATTATTCAACCAACGGCAATACCCTTACTCTCACCTCGGCCGACGGTAGCCGGGTGATGAACCTGACCAAAAAGTAATCTGCGAAAACGCTTGCTTGATTCCCCGGATTCGACACGGGGATTTTTTTACTCTTCAAGCATGAAGGTGATCTTCATCTCCACACGGTACTCGCTGATCTGACCGTCTTTACCAACCACCACCTCCTGGTTTTCGATCCAGGCGCCAACGACGTTTTTAAGCGTCTTGTTGGCGCGAGCAATCCCGGCGCGGATGGCATCGTCGAAGCTATTTGACGAACTTGCTTTGATTTCGGTAATTCTTGACACAGCCATGAGTAACCTCCTAAAGGTCGTATGCAGGAAACACAAACATGTTTCTCACACCATCTTAGCGTGTCGTGAGACTGATTTCAAGGATTCTTTGATTTCTTATGGTTTGGTTAATTAATGGGAACTATAAGTCCAAACCCTCGCCAGCCTGCAGACGGCTGACCAGATCGTCGACAAACTTGAAAGCTGGCATGCCGTCGATTACGTCATGGTCGATGGCAATAGTCAAGTGAAAAATATCACGCTTCTGGATCTCGCCTTCGTGGATGGCAGGCTTTTTGTTGAGTGTTCCGATGCCGATGCTGAGCGGGTGCATCGAAGTGGGGATGATCCAGCCTGTGTAACGGCTCACTGTACCCAGTGAGGTGATCATCACAGTGCCCATCATGGCTTGCATCCGCTGCGGATTACAAAGGATGAAGCGGCGCATGATCCATAAACGCAACCATTGAGGTAGGGCAGCCCCAAGTTTTATGAAAAACTCATTTTCACCTTTGCCCAGTACCAGATTCCCTTCATTCAGTACTGCCTGATCGACCGCAGCCTGAATCTCATCGTTGATCTGAAAATACGTCTTTTCATTGGCGCCACGCAATACCAGCGGAAGTGGTACGGAAACACCCTCCACGGTCTTTTCAACTACAGTGGAGATATCCACGCTCTTGAAGGCAACCACTCGATTCCGTCCCTGGTGCACCCCGCTGATGGGGGGATGTTGTGCCGCCGCGTCAGCCGTTACTTTGACGAACCAGGCCAGGAACGATACCTTTTTTTCCTGGTGCCCGCAACGCTCTGATCTTCTGCAGCGCGTCGGTCACATCCACCTCGAGTAAAGCACGCACGAAATGCCTGTCGTGGTCCAGGCGCCCGATGTCGGCAGTGAACTGCCTCACTGGCGGGTAAGAGAATTTTTTGAATTCTTCATCGCTCATCGTTCAACTCAACAGGCTAAACGACGGGTTTATCAGTCTTTTGAAGACAGTTGCCGCACGTGCCAAACAGGATCAGGTGGTTGGTAGCTATTTCAAAATGGTGTTTTTCGTTCAGTGAGGTAAAAAATCGCAAAACATCATCGTCACCTATGGTGATCACATTGCCGCATTTCTGGCAAACCAGGTGATGATGCCGTTCACCAGACACCAGTTCGTATACCGCTGAACCAGTACCCATATCCGAAACCGACACCTTACCCTGTTCAACCAGGCGCTCCAGTGAGCGGTAAATCGTTGATTGGTTGACTGCCGGTAGTCTACCGCGAATGTCAGCCAATACCTGGTTCGAGGTGAGGTGGACATGTTCGTGTGAGAGCAAATCGATAATCGCCTGGTCTACCGACGACGTGCGCATTCATTCTCCTAATTTATAATGCAAGTATTTGCAATTGCATAAATTTGCATTATAATTCATCTATCACTTGATACCATTCTATCACTTCATCCAATAGTGAGGTTCATCATGCCATATTCAATTTTGTTCTCTCCACAGCCCATGCACATCCCAGATGGGTTCCTTTCGGTGGTGGTATCCATTGTGTTCTGGGTCATTTCTGCTATTGTTCTGGTAATCGCTTTGCGAAAAACTCGCGAGACACTTGCTGATCGTCAAGTGCCGCTGATGGGCGTACTGGCTGCCGCCATTTTTGCCGGACAGATGCTTAATTTCAGTGTCACCGGTGGAACTTCGGGACATCTGCTGGGAGCCGCCATCGCAGTCATTCTGCTTGGTCCTTGGCCGGCTGTTCTAGTGATGACCGCGGTGGTTTCGGTGCAGGCACTTTTCTTCCAGGATGGCGGTCTTCTTGCACTCGGAGCCAATATTTTCAACATGGGTATCGTCGGCGTTTTCGTTGCCTACGCAGTTTACCAACTTCTAATTCGTCTTTTCAAAAACACATCCTGGGGTATGATCGTCTCAGGTTTCATTGCTGCCTGGAGTTCCATTTTTGTCGCCTCGTTGGCGTGTGCCCTGGAGTTGGCTCTCTCGGGCACTTCCCCAGCAAATATAGCCGTTCCGGCAATGGCCGGTATCCATGCTTTGATCGGTGTGGGTGAAGGTCTGATCACCACCGCAGCACTGGGGTTCATCCTGGCAGCGCGTAAGGACCTGCTAAAAAAAGAGGATGCGTCTTCATCCATCGGCAGCAAGGGGATCTTCGTCGGCGGTCTGCTCATCGCCGTAGTGCTGGCCGTGCTTTCACCGCTGGCTTCGAGTCATCCTGACGGATTGGAATGGGTGGCGGAGCAACATGGCTTTTTGGATACAGCAAAATCTGCCCTGTTCAATATCCTACCTGATTACACTCTGCCCGGCATAGAAAACCCTGTGCTGACAACCATTGTTGCAGGAATCTTGGGAGTAGCCATTGTTTTTGGAGTGGCTTTCGGTGTTGCCCGCGCTGAAAAGCACGGAACTTCCCACGAAAAAGTACAGGAAAAATCTTGATCGAACTGTACTCTCATCGAGACAGCCTCATCCACCGTATGGACGCAAGGGCCAAGCTGGTACTGACTCTTGCGTTCATCGTTTATTTGAACTTGCTGCCTTCCCGCGCCTGGGCTATATATATCCTCTTTCTATCCCTTGTTGTTTCAATGATGCTGCTTTCTAAACTCCGAACCGGGCTTGTCCTCAAGCGTTCGCTCATCGCACTACCCTTTGCTCTGGCAGCGCTGCCACTGATCTTCACCGGTTCGCCCCCTATGGCTTCACTCACCCTTTTTGGTGGCTTTCTTCTCAAATTTAGTCTGCCTGGGACGGAACGTTTTGCTGCCATCGTCGTGCGCTCGTGGATCTCAGTCCAGATTGCCGTGCTGCTGGCTATGACCACGCGCTTCGATGATCTGATGACCGCTCTGCGCCAGCTCAAAGTGCCGTTGCTTTTCGTCTCCATCATCACCCTCATGTGGCGTTACCTTTTTGTGATCCTTGACGAAGTCACCCGCATGCTGCGCGCCCGCAGCAGCCGCAGCGCCTCCGCGCCAACCGGGTTACGGTCGGGCGGTAGTCTATCCTGGCGAGCTCGGGTAACTGGTGGAATGGCAGGTAGCCTGTTCCTGCGAGCGCTGGAACGTAGCGACCGCGTCTATGCTGCAATGCTCTCACGAGGTTATGGTACTGAGATCCCGGTCAACCACAATCGTCCGCTTTCTGATGCCGATCGCCGCATTCTTTGGTTTGGATCTGTTCTGCTCCTTGTATTGACTTTATTCGGTATGCTTATTGGAGGCCGACCGTGAAACCGATGATTGAGATCGATGCTCTATCTTACAGTTACCCCGATGGTACCCGTGCTCTTGAAAGCATTTGCCTCAGTGTGATGCCCGGTGAGAAAATCGCCCTGGTGGGCGCCAATGGTGCTGGTAAATCGACCCTGCTGTTGCACCTCAACGGTGTGCTCACCGGCGAGGGGAGCGTCTGTATCAGCGGACTTGCGCTCGAGAAGAAGAATATCGGTCGCATTCGCGCCATGGTCGGGTTGGTTTTCCAGAACCCCGATGACCAACTATTTTCATCCACTGTGTATGAAGACGTGGCTTTTGGCCCCATTCACCAGGGATATGACGATGATGTGATTAAAGAGAAGGTGAGTGACGCCCTGAAAGCTGTGCAGATGACCGAATTTGCTGACCGCAACCCTTATCACCTTAGTAGCGGACAGAAGAAACGCGTTGCCATTGCTTCCGTGCTTTCAATGCGGCCCGAAGTGCTCGCCTTCGACGAACCCAGCGCGGGACTGGATCCGCGCGCGCGTCGTGAGTTGATTGAACTGCTCGAAGAATTGCCCCAGACAATGCTCATTGCCACTCACGATCTTGATTTGGCCAACCGTCTTGCTCCGCGCACGGTATTACTAAACGCCGGCAGGATTGTGAAAGATGGATTTACAGAAGCAATTCTTGGAAATTCAGAGTTGTTATACGCAAATGGAATGCGATAATCAGTTATCCAGGTTCGTTTATTTTCTTTTTTGTGTTTTACGTAGAGGTATCGCGAAAATGACTACGAACATCAGAAGTAGCGGTCCGAAGTACTTGCCATATTCCGCCACCACGTCAACGAAGGTATCGGGTTTCGAGAAAAAGAGTATCAGGCTGACAACAACCAGCAGCGCTAGGTTTCTCATGAGATTGATCGCGAATTGCACACTCCACCTCCAGGTGGATTAATTATAAACCCCGGTGAAAATCCAAATCTCCAGTGCAATATCAGTTGACCTCTCGGTATTCGTCTGTGCTGGTGTATAAAAGTAAAGTACTACTTTTTTCGCTTGACGATAATAATAACGACCCCAACGAGGATGATCACCCCGATCAGCACCGGGATGAGAATACCACTTACTGGCAATGCAGCACTGGATCCCATTGTTTATCTCCTGTCATATGAAGTATGAATAAAATCCTTTCAAACCGGAGTCTCGATCAGGCTGGACTCCGGATTGAATGTAAAAATCAGTCAGCCAAACCAAGACTACCTGGCAATGTCTCCGCCCAGGTCTGGATGACGTTCCAATCGCGAAAATCACCAATTGACGATGGGTCGCTTTCGGTCATCTTGGACATCATCATCCTGAACAGAGGAGTGAGGGTATTGAGATCCAACTTCCCGGCGAAAAAGGTTGTGCTTTTTCGATTGGTCAGCCGCGCCAGGAAGGGGGTAGCGTATTTTTCAGCGTCAGCAGTACCCTTTGTAGCAGCGTCTTTCATGGCCAGCCCCACGGTAAATGCAGCAGTGGGAACCTTCGCCAATTCGTTTTTATGACGATTAACAAAAGTCATCATCTTGCCCAGGGGTCTGAACATGCGGATCGCCGTGCCCAACACCACTGCATCATACCCCGCCAGATTGCGCACCTGGTTGACCGGGCGCACATCCACACTAAGACCCTTGTCAGCCAACACCTGTCCGACCTTCTCCGCCACCTCGCGGGTGGAACCAGCTTCGCTGGCATAGGCTACCAGACATTTTTTGCTCATCATTCCTCCTCAATTTTTCTTTTACGCAGGAAAAGATATATATCTGATATACGTGGTTAGCCCAAAAAAGTTTGTTGTGGCGTAGAAAAGAATCAACAAAGATTCATCCCGCAACCTGGATCACCTGACGCACGAATTCCTCCGGCATAGAACAGCGTTGACTGACCTCCGTATCAGTCAACCCTTGCGCGTGCAGACGACGAACCACAGCTTCCATGGTCTCGCCAACTTCTACGATGAAACCATCGGGGTCGTAGAAGCGCATCACCCGCTGTGCCCACGGCTGCTCGCGAACCTCGTGAATGAACTCGACTCCGGCAGTTTTGAGGCGTTGCTGCAAGAGTTCGATGTCATCTTCTTCAAAGAACAGTTCGCCGTTGTTGGCTTTTTTGGTAATGGGGAAATCCGCCGCGCTGCCAAGCAGCCCCTGGAAATGGTCCGCCTGGTGAATGGTGAGACCACATTCGAAGGGAACGTCAACGCCAAAATCAAATTTAACCCGCTGCCCGAGCAGATCTTCATAAAAAGCACGCGAGATGGCGATATCTGCAACAGTGATCAGCACGCCCGAATACTTCACCATGCTAGTCTCCTTGTTTTGTGATCTTGCGGCCGACGGCAATCCAGCGGCCTTCATTGTCTTCAAAGATGAACTCGAGATTGGAGTAATCGGTGACTGCCAGTTCGCGTACGATCTTCACGCCCTTCTGGCGCAGTTCTTCCTGCAGCGCTTCCTGGTCGTTGGTGATGAAGTATGCGTCCTCGCCGTAACCGTGGACGATGTGGTTGGGCACGATCTTCGCCAGTGCCGACTTCGTCAGCACGATCTCGATATTGTCGCGGTACAGACAGACGTGGGGTTCAGTCACATCCAGATAGCGCACAGCCCTGAAGCCAATGTTCTCATAGAATTTCGTTGTTTCTTCGATGCTACTGGAAGGGAAAATCTGCAGCAGGTCAACAAATTGTCCGCTCATGGAACCTCTTAAAGTTGGTATGAGCCAATTATACAGAATTCATGGAAAATTCTGTTAAGACGGGTTTTTTTATCATAAAGTACGGGATTTACAATTCTGCAAGAATTCATGAAAAACACAAATCTGATGGTTACAATACTTTTAACAAATAATTGTTCCGCTTTCATGGAGACATTATGAAATCCATCTCCCGTATCGTGCTTATCTTCTCGCTGCTGACCGTAATGATCGGTTCGCTGTTCACCTCGGCTGTACCTGTCCAGGCCAGTACCGGCGGACAGCGCATCAAGATCACCGCCTGTCAGGCTGTCAAACTGGTGATCAAGGGCACCGCCATGGACGGGACGGCCGTGAAGTATACCCTCACCAAAGACGCCTCCGATTGCGGCACCAACAAGATCACCAAGTACTACTTTACCGGCACGGTGAAGGTGACGGCGTATTACTACGTCTCGTCCGAGTATCCCGCCTTCAAGGGGCAAACCGTTTCAACCACCATTTCCGCCATGGAACAGTTGAGCGATTATGCCCTTGTTACGGTAACCCAACCCAGCAAACGCACCTGGATGATCTGGCGCGCTTCCACCTGGGTGACCGACAACGTGGCCTACAGCTCCACCTCGCGGCACGACGGCTACCGCCAGGACTGCTCCGGCTTCGTCTCGTTCGTATGGCAGCTCACCAAGCCGGGTACCTCACCCAGCGGATTAACGAAATCTTCCTACCAGATCGACTTCAGTAAATTGAAACCCGGCGACGCCTTGATCTCGTCCTCACACGCCATGATCTTCGTGCAATGGGTCGACCAGAGTGCCGGCACCTTCATTGCCTACGAGGAAGAGGACACCGGTTATGGTACCGTTCAGCGTACCCTCACGCTCAATACCAAAACCGGCGTCATTAAGCAGAGCTCGTACTATACCTATTCGGGCACGTATAAAGCTTATCGGCTAAATGGACTTTAAAACTCGGAGAACAGTATGAAATATCTTAGATTCCTGTTCTTGCTTGGCGCAATCATCCTTTTCTTCTTTGGATTGTATAACTGGTTATGGCTCGACCAGATTGCTTATGCTGCCTTGTTTGTTGCCCTGGCCTCGATCGGTTATTCAGTATATTTGCATATGACCAAATCCGATCGGTCTGGATAAAGATCCACAAAACCACCCTTTCGGGTGGTTTTCTTTTTTTCAGTTTCTGGCTATTCCGTACCTAATCAATCGGAAACTGGACTTCGGTGATCGAATTGTCCATATCCCCCGGCTCATGGTGCAGGTAGACCTCACGGTAACTTTGCGCGGCGGGAAGATTATGCTCTTCAAGCCAGTCTGCCAACACCTTGTGCGCGATCAGGAAATCGCTAAACTTGCCCCGATGTGTATACGATATCACCCGGGTTTCAGGCAGGGTAAACACCGTCACCGGCCCGGCGCCTTCAACTTCTCTATCAATCGGAAAAGTGGCTTCCACCACCTCATCTTGCATCACCTCCGGCCCCTGGTGCCAGAGCGTCATGTATGGACCGATCACCTTGAGGTTATTGGCGTGGATAAAATCCCAAAGAGCTGTATGCGCCTTGTCAAAATATGCAGGCACCAGGTCATTATTTGGGACTCTCAATTCATACGATACCAGCAGTACCTCAGGAACGATCTTTACGGTAACCGGATTGTCGATCATTTGAGCTCCAATTTTGAGTAATTATACAAGCATGGAATGGAAAACATACCCACAAAGGTGAGTTTTTCCCCTTTCAAGGAATCGCAAATATCTTGAATAAGGTAGTCGAATAGGTTCATTCGCTCTTTTCGATCATCACCAGGATTTGGCCGTAGTTGTCATCCAAGATAGAATCATCCAACCGGATGGATAACGGATTACCTTTGCCATTCACAATGCGGACGAAAGAGCAGATTGCGCCATTGTATAAATGGGAGTCTTTGCACAAAAATAGATAATTATTGCATCGATCGGTTTACACCATGCCAAATTTGATGAGGCTTTCAGCCATCTCAACGATCGTTTGTTGATAAGGTCTTGGCTGCCAGTTGAAGACTTCCTTAATTTGATCGGTGCAAAGGCGATATTCCCAATCAATGGAATCAGCCACGGCCTTCACCTTTGGATCGAACAAACCCAGCAAACGAATGACGAAACTCGGGATGAGTTTATGCGGAATTTTATATCCGCGCTCTGAAAAATGATCGTAAAGGATCTGGGCGAACTCGATGAGGGGTATGGAAGCGCCGTTACAGATAAACCGCTTCCCGGCTGCCTGGGGTTCGGTCATGGCCCGGATCAGGATATCCGTCAGGTCGCGCACATCGACAAGATCAAGTTGTGAGCGTGAAATTCCGGGGACCTCACCTCGCATGAGGGTGAGATACCATTCCGTGGAGGTATGCAAATGTCCATCCAGGACCGGCCCCATCACATTCGTTGGGTTCACGGCCACCAGCTCCATTTTGCGCTGGTTTTGATCACTGTTGATCAAGTCCCAGGCTGCTTTTTCCGCCAGGGTTTTCCCCTTGTGATAGATCAAGCGCGGATGATCCACGTCCGACCAATCCTGCTCGGTAAACACCCTGTTTTCGCCTTCGTGACCGTCAAAGATCGCGCCAATGGTAGAAAGGTAAACCACCCGATGAATGCCTTCTTTCATTGCTGCGTGCAAGACGCGCATTGTGCCGTCCAGCGCCGGTGCGATCAAAACGCTTTCGTCCTTCGGGTTTTCAGCTTTGTATGGCGAAGCCGTGTGGATCACCGAATCGCAGCCTTTCACGGCGGCATCCCAACCTTCGTCTTTCAGTAAGTCGGCATGGACAAATTCGAGCCTTGAAATATCCACGTGTTCCTGCAGCACCTCGCGAACATGACCTTCGTTTGCATTCGATCGCACCGTTGCCCGTACCCGGTACGACCTCTGCAGACAACATAACACAGTATGCAATCCGATGAATCCGCTTGCGCCAGTCACCAGAACCTTGGAGATAGAGTCGGATTTCATTTGTTCCTCCCTGAATTTTTATAATAGTTGAATTTGTGAACGAATGACCCCGGAGATAAGTCAAATCCAATTTATAAATCTTTTTCACTATAACGCGGATCCAATCAAAATTCAATCACAATTCCATCTCAGGATGAATTGAACCCTCATCGACTGCTCTCCTTCGCTCCGGAGTGCCGAGAAGTGAGTTAACTTTGGCTCCTCTGTCCCCTGCGCTGCGCTGCGGGGGCGACTCGGAGTAGTGAACTTATATAAAAATAAAAACGCCCTGTAGGGCGTTTTTATTTTTACAGGCTCCTCGTCGAAGACTCGAACTTCGAACCTAGCGAGATAATATTCTAGTCTTCTGAGAGTATATATTTCTTAATTGAAGGTTTTCTATTTCTCCTGATACTTAATAAATCGCTTTCCTGATCCATCTCCTGGATATGGTTCCCATCCATGTAAGCTAATAATACTCAGGACAAAAACCCATAAATCATCAGGATGAATGTTGTCATCATAACGATAAGCAAATGAAATATCTGTGTGGGATGGTTGAATACCTAGAGTCGCATGGTGTCCTGTTGCTGACCACCTAGGCTGATCGATTATTAATTTATGCTTCCCTGCTTTTTCAACATAAGCAAAGTATTCATAACCTTCTTTAATGATATCGTCGCAGATTTCTTGTATTTCATCAGGATTAGTACAAAGAAAATTTAGAGTGTTGATGGAACCAATTCTGAATTCCAAAATATCCCACTTTTTCATATATCCTCCTGACGTTTAATGATTTCAATATACATTGTTCTTGAAAACTAGGCACATTATTTATTCACTTAAACAATACGAGCCAATGGATTGCTTTCAGACATATCAATTAAATTAGGTTCAGATAGAAACTCATTAATTATTCGATTCGTAAATTTCATAGGATTTATACAAATCATGTTTATTTCATTAATTTTCGAAAACACGGGCTTGTCTGAAAAGTCATCCTTAAAAAATAAACGCGTCGGTCCAATTTTCGGCATCGCTTGATGTAATAATCCATTTCTACACATTCCCCAAAAGATTGAACGTTCTTTTTCCGATATATCTAAATCTTTACACATTGCTTTGTATATTGTCTCTTCATCTGATTTAATGTTTTTTGATTTTAGTCGTGCAATGATTAGCCTCTCGTAGAGAGCAAGCCCAACAATAAAAACCACCCATCCACCATCACCATTTGGTATTTTCTCTAAGCGTTTAATTGGCTCTACATACCACCGATGAAACAGAGTGATTTTTTCTAGGTCGCCCATTATTCAGCTCCTGAAAATATGAACTTGTCCTAATTCTGGTTATCAAAAGCGATTCTAAAGACTGTTAATTGCCTTGATCTGAGCAATTATTTTTCTTAGGTCGTCCTCGTCCAAGTTTCGTGCATTGATTATCAATTCTTGTTCCAAGATCAACAAACTAGCCTCGTTCACAGGATGCAACATATCCATTGAAAAGAAGTATTGAATAGGTTTGTTTAGAGCATTGCTCAAATAGATAATCTCTTCTGTGCTGACTGCCCGTTTTCCTGATTCAATTTGAGATATGGCTACTAGAGACAAAAAATCAACCCAGAAAAAAGTATTTTACCTTCATGCTCTCGTAGGCATGATCTTTGTTAATTTTCTCACCAAATCATACACCTCACAAATTCAGGCATGGACATGTTCACTATGGCCAGGCGCACTCAAAGACGCAAGAAGATTACAAAGCAGTTAGTCAAAATGTGATGCATTCCACTACTGGAATTACCGATCAGTTTTATTCAAATATGGATGATGATGTAAAAAAGTCAAAAATTGACTCTATGTTTTCGGAATCTCTAGATATTGGCTCTTGATCTTCTTTATTTCATCTTTGCCAATGTTTAGTAACTGAAAATCATTAATCTTTAGTAGGTTTTGGAGCTTAAAGAACCCATAAGTTTTTTCGCCAGCTGTATATACGGTAACTATTAAATAATAGGTTCCTTTTGGGATTTGAAGATCAGCATTTCGCCAACCTTTGTAGTAGATATCATTATTCCAAATATAGCATTCATCTTCAGCGTCATAACGAGTTGCTATGTCTATTAATTCATCTGTTCCTGGAAAACAGTTGCGGGTCATTACAGAATTGTATTTTGCTGGATCAAAAACTATTAGCGGCTGCCTTGTATTAGTGTCTATTTGGACAGTGTAAGGCTCATCTGAATTTGTCCATCTGCCATGAACAGGTTTTGAAAAGAGTGGTGCTAATCCTTCTATGGTTAACAGCTGAATGGACACATTGCAATGTACAGCAGATTCTCTTTTCAACCACCAAGAGTAAAATTCTTTTACTTTTCGGTTGATCAATTTAACACGTAAAACCTTAATAATTCTCGCTGGTTTATCTTTAGGAAGATTATTATCAAAATTAAAATCAGCCAAAGTAATTGATAGTTTAGGCTTCCTTTGATTTTCAATTGGAATCAACAAGAAGAAAGAAAAAACTGCACCTAAAAATGCACTGATGATAGTATAGATATCCATAGTCCCTCCCTATTTGATACTTATTTATAGCATGGATTAAATTAAATAAAAAGACACCTTGAACGATTTTAGGTGTCTTTTTGGTCAATAACTCCTCGTCGAAGACTTGAACGCCTGCACCCTTCAGGGCGTCGAACCTATCGAGATGATGCATATATCTTTCTAGTCCACAAAAAGATTTTTTTGAAAGCTTCTTTTAAGCTACTCTTTTCTTACTTTCTGCATCAAAATCAATTCCTGATTCATCACATGCGTTTGAAAAAATACCTAAAATTGTTGAATAAAAAGCATCTCGTTCAGTTTCAAATTCGGTACGAAATTTGTTTTTTGCTCCTACAAGCATTCCGATTCCAATTGCTAATGCAACTAAACCGACTCCTGTCCAGCAAAAAATTACTCCCATTCCTGTTAATACTGTACCCCACATTGTTTGGTTGCCAACTTTTTTAAGATCGCATTGAGCAAATAGAAGATTGATCCTTAGATCTTTGCCGTACAGTTCTGTATTTACGGCCAAGTGAACATTGATCTCAGGATTTATTTTATGAGAGATGATTAGGTAATTATTTTTTTCAATTTTTTCTCTCTTTAATGTTGTGTTTGGGATGCCTCTATGCTCTACAAGTTCATAAAACCTCTCAAAGAGATCATTTGCCTTTGCTCCTTCAAATGGAATATTACCCTCAAGAGAATCAACATAGTAAAAAAATCCAGCTTTCTTGAGTCCGTTAATTACTTGTTTCTCTGGCATTGTTATCCTCCTATTTGAAATCTAGAATTTTTTTCTTATTTAAATAAATAAGTTCTTGAAGCTCTTTTATTCGCCGTTTACAAAAAATCACAATTCTTATCGTAGATAGCAAATAAGTGAAAAAAAAGGATATAAGTGCAAAAATCAATCCTTCAATTATTAATTTTTTTATATTTAATAAACCAATAATCAATATTCCCCATAAAATTATGTTGACTACCCAAACGAATATCGATAACAAACTCTTCGAATTATCTTCTAGATACGATTGTGATTTCTTAATTTTCTTATAATAATCCCCGCGACTAAAAGGATTTTCTAAAAAATTTTTTAAGAGACCAACTTCGTTCTCATTTTTTTCAATAATCTCATTAATCCTTGATAATCTGTCATTTTCTACGATCATTTTTCCTCCTGAAATTGATTCTATAATTTTAGCAAAACTATTTTCTAATTGCAAACGATTTTCAAATCTAGATTCCAAATTTCTAATGCGTCCTTTTCAATCCCCTCATGAAATAATGTAGAGTGCCTAGGAGTGTGGAGCGGGCTCCTCTGTTCCCTGCGCTACGCTCCGGCCCCTCTCACAAAGAACGTTCGGGGACGCACAGATCGCTGAACGACTCAGAGCAAGGTGATGGCTCCTCTGTCCCCTCGCGAAATCAGCTCGGGGACGACTCGGAGTAAAGAATTCTATAAAAAATAAACTGGCCTTAAGGCCAGTTTATTTTTTAGGCTCCTCGTCGAAGACTCGAACTTCGAACCTAGCGGTTAACAGCCGCCCGCTCTGCCGATTGAGCTAACGAGGAACGTGCCCACTATTATAATGCAAGCGACAAAAGTGTCAAGCGAGAAAAGAATGCGAGAACCGAGAATGGAGAGTCGACTGTCTGCTGATCAGGTTGGGGATTGCCGCGCCCGAAAAGCACGGGCTCGCAACGACAATTAGAGGAACAACCTCATCAGAGCCACCACCGCCATGCCCACAAGCACGGTGAGGAACATGCTGCGGCTCTTCCATGCGGTGAACCCGGCGGGCAGCGCCGCCCACAGGTAGAGATTGCTCCAGTGAAGGTTGATTGCGCCGTCGCTCACCAGTAGTGAGGGAACCAGCAGCGCGGCCAGTACCGCCACCGGTACGTAACGCAGCCAGGCCACCAAAAACGGAGGCAGCTCGCGCCCGCGCAGGAACCAGGCTGGCAGCAGACGCGGCAGGTAGGTGACCAGGCTCATGCCCAGCAGGGTGAACATCACCGTCGTTTGGTCCATGTCTCCACTCCCGCGCCCAGCGTTGCCGCGATCAAGGTTGCCAGCAGCACGTTCCACTGCGTTACCCCCACCAGCCAGATCACGATCGAGAGCACACCTGCCACCGCGGCCACCAGCAGGTAGCGGCTGCCCTTGATCTGCAGGATCAACAGTGTGATGAACATGGCCGGCAGCGCGTAATCGAGCGCGAAGGGCTTCACGTCCGTGATCAGCCCTCCGGCCAGCGTGCCCAACAGGGTCCCGACCACCCACGAGAGCTGGCAGATGAAGTTGATGCCGAGCGTCGTCCCCGGCTGGTTCTCGCCGCGTTCGAAGCGTAAGCTGTGCACCCCGAAGCTCTCGTCGGTCAATTCGAAGGCAAAGGCAGCCACCTCCGCCTTGCGCCACGGCTTGAGGTACGGCGCCAGCGAAGCGGACATCAGCAGGTGGCGCAGGTTGACAATGAACGTGGTGGCCACGATCGAGAACGGGTTGATCCCCGCCTCGAACAGGCTCACCGCCATCAACTGCGCTGAGCCGGCATAGACGATCACCGACATGGCAACTGCTTCAAAAACGCTCAACCCGGCATTGACCGCCAGCACACCAAAGGCGAACCCGATCGGCAGGTAACCCATCACCACCGGCAGCGCCGGTGTGAGGATCTGCAGCAGTCCTTGTCGAGGTTTGGTCTCTTCCATGAATTAACCTGATTAAATAAGACTTGATTATATACCAGAGGAAAAACTTAACCGCGAATTTCGCTAATTATTGCGAATTTCACAAATTTTTCTATTTTAGGTTTATTAGGTTTTATTAGGAAAAATTCGCGAAATTAGCGGATAAATTATTATGAAATTCAATGTAATAATGAAAAAAGTCTATTGACGCTTATCGCGGGCTGTGCTATCCTACGGGCACGAATTCGTAAACCTTTCATGAAAGGATTTTCAAAATGACCCACAAGATTACCGATGATTGCATCAGTTGCGGTGCATGCGAGCCCGAGTGCCCCGAAGCCGCCATCACTGCCGGTGCCGACAAATACGTGATCGATCCCGACAAATGCAAAGACTGTGGTGCCTGCGCTGACGTCTGTCCGACTGGCGCTGCCCAACCCGCATAGGGATGATTAATACGTGAAAAAGGCAGCCGCAAGGCTGTCTTTTTTGATGCTTTAAGCGCGAATGTTATAATCTTTTAGACACCAAATTTGAGGAGATCACATGAAGAAGTTTATCGCAGTGGCTGGGAATATCGGCGTAGGAAAGTCAACTCTGGTGGAAATGATCAGTGATCGCCTCGAGTGTCAGCCTTTTTACGAACCGGTTACCGAGAATCCCTACATTTCGGACTTCTACAAGAATATGCCCGCCTGGAGTTTCCAGTCGCAGATATTCTTCCTCACCCACCGGCTGCGAATCCATCACGAGTTGCTGCACGTGCAGGGCTCGGTCATCCAGGACCGCAGTATCTACGAGGATGCTGAGGTCTTTGCCCGCAATCTCTACGTGCAGGGCAACATGGCCGACCGCGACTACAACACCTACCGTTCGCTCTACCTCACCCTGGCAGAGACACTGCCGCCGCCTGACCTCGTTATATACCTGCGGGCTTCAGTGCCCACCCTGCTCAAACGCATCGCCCTGCGTAACCGCGATTACGAACAATCTATTGCCCCAGCATACCTCGAAAACCTCAACGGCTTATACGATAGCTGGATCGACCACTTCACCCTGTGTCCCATCCTCACCGTCCCCGCTGATGACCTTGATTTCGTGGCGCATCCTCACCACCTGGATCTGATCGCTTCCAAGGTTAAGGAAAAATTAACCGGCAAGGAAGTGGTGATCTTCAAAAAAGAAGAAATCCCGGATGATTAAAAGTGAACTGGGCAGAAGAATTTTCTTCTGCCCTTTTTGTTATCTTGTTTTCTTATCTCTACTTAGGATCGATTATCAACTTGATGGCTGTTCGCACTTTCTCATCGATCTCTACATCAACAAATTCCGGGGTACACATGATTTCAATGCCATCTTCAGATAAGTACCCCCTGGCCAATACCAGGGCTTTCACTGCCTGGTTGACTGCACCGGCACCGATGGCTTGCACTTCAGCATGCTTATGCTCACGCATCACACCTGCTATTGCCCCTGCAACGGCTGCAGTCCTTGAGTTCGCTTTGACCTTGATGACGTCCATTGTTCCTCTCCCATTAATGAATGACGTTAAGTAACAATTAGGGGCGTAATTCAGTAAATCTTATATAAATTGTACAAAATTCCAAGGGTAGTTTCAATCATCTGTAAAAACTCATCAAACCATTTTTCCACATTAAGGAAATCGCGGATTGGCTGGTTAATTAACTTATCTATATAGTTAGTTAATCAGTATCGTAGAAGTTGTAGTGGCTGTGGAAATGTGGATAAAACGAACCTTAAAGAATAGACCAGCGTCAAATTGCCCATTTTGAACTTGAGGTTAAATCTTCCTATTCGGTACCTGTTAAAAAATCAGTTCTGAAACCGGTGTGGATAATTTGTGCGGCGCAGTTAGATCGCTCGATAATCCCAAAAAATGCAAGATTCGAAGCCGATCTATCCCCGTTCGATTCGAGAAATAGGTCAAATTCTCCACAATAAAAAGGATTTGATGGATGGATTTCTCCACCAAAATCAGGTTTTATCCACAGTTTATTCCCGGTTATCCACACCCCCTGCGAATGAAAAACTAACCGTTTTCAGTGCGCCAGGCTTCGATGGCGCCTTCCACGCTCTCGAGCAGTTCGTCCAGCGGCTGGATCCGATCGCGCAGTCCACGGCTATCGAGGCCGAGCGTCTTGATGAAGGCTTGCCAATTCTTGTAGGGTTCCTCTGATTTCGGCAGGACGGCAGCCATCGTCGTCCAGGTGCGCAGCACGACCCACAACGCGGCAGCGGGATGATCTTCCGAAAACACATCGGCGGCCTTTTCATAATAATTACGCCGGGTTGGAACCACATCCAGCGGAGCTTCTTTGATCGTTTTCAGGGCGTCGAATGAGTTTAACCATTGCGGGATCCACAGAGCCCAGTTTTCTTCGGTAAAGGCGTCGTTGGTGTAAAGTGAAATAAAGCTCGAGGTCAACTCGGGGAGGTTCATCTCTTCCGCGCGGCTGGGAAGTTCCAGTACCAGACGCCGCGTGGTCAGTGGAGGGCCGCTAAAGCATGCAATGGCGTTCACTGTGTCGCTCAACGCTTCCAGGTAGGACTCGGTTCGTTTTAACCCCTGAGGTATCGTTTCATCGGAAATCTGCTGCCAGGTCTGGCGCGCGCGTATGGCAAAGGAATTGACGCGATCAAACAGGAAGTTCGGTTTCCAGAACGCGCCGGTCACGCTTGCGCGGGTGAAGTCAAACCAGTGGGTTGGGTCGCGCAGTGCCAGCGGGCTTTCATCGAAGGAACCGCCGATCCAGGGGTCCAGGCGCAATTTGCGCGTGTCTTCAAAATGCGATTGGGGCAGGTGGGTGATGTCAAAATGCACGTCAGCGTTCACCCGTAAAATCTCACGGGAGGGTTCAATATCTTTATCGTGGACACAAACCAGATCAATATCTGTCACTCCGCCCAGGAAGGCTCCTTCGCGTAGCAGCGAACCGACCAGATAGACGCAGACCAGACTTCTGTCTTTGGCTGCGAATTTTGCAGCGTTATCGCGAGCGAGCGAGAGTAAAAGGTCACGGGTAATGCGCATGGTACCCCTTCCTGGTTAAAGCAATTGCGGCTGGAATGGAGCGAGCTGTAAAGCTTCACGGATGCGGTTGAGAATGGTCTGAAAGTCTTCAGGGTTGCCGACGAAATCCATATCGTTCGAATCGATAATGAGCACGGGGGTATTGTGATCTGTGCCCAGGTAATATTCTTCGTACGACTGGTTAAGTTGGTCGATGTAAGCGCGTTCCATGTTGCGTTCGTAGGAGCGATCGCGCATGGCGATGCGTTTCATCAATGTGTCCGTGCTGGCGCGCAGGTAGACCACCAGGTCTGGCTTTGAGATCTTCTCGGCCAGGGCTTCCTGCACGCGGTAATACATTTCCAATTCATCGCCGCTCAGGTTGATGCGGGCGAATAGGGCGTCCTTCTCAAAGGTATAATCGGCGATGAGCGCCTTGGCTTCGGTCAGCCGTTCGCTGATGTTGCGGCGCTGCTGATGGTAACGACTGAGCAGGAAGAATATCTGCGTCTGGAAGGCGTAACGCTGGCGGTCGGAGTAGAAGTCGCTCAAAAAGGGATTCTCTTCGAAAACTTCCAGCACCAATTCGGCGTCGAAATTCGCCTGAAGCATGCGTGCCAGAGTGGTTTTGCCAACACCGATAACACCTTCGATCGCAAAGTACATGAAACGCTCCAATGGGGGATGTTTTCTACAAGAATAAAATATACCATAGATTGCAAAATCGACTGATGTAGACGAAACAGCAGCCGGGATTTTCCAGCTGCTTGATGATCATTGGCAGAAAATGGTTCATCAGGGAAGTTCATTTTGCTTTGCAGTAACCTCCGGCCGGTAAGTGGGTCATATCGAGAACCCAAACACATTTATCAGAGAGTCTGAGGCATGCATCGTGGCCAAGTCCGGCGCAGACAACTGGTTTGGGAGTCATGGTTAGTGTTGGCGTCTTGGTGGGAGGAATGGGTGTAAACGTGGGCGTGGGTGTGGGGCACGCGTTATTCATATCAACAAAAAAAGAATCAATTTCTGAAAATGCCCCCCATTCACGATAGCCGCCCGCTCCACCTTCTCCAATACCACCTTGTACCCGCCAATAGTATTTGGTGCAATCGCGCAAGGCGTAGTTAACCAAAGCGTAGGGATAGTTCCTTTGAGATTGCCACGTATAATCACCGCCCAAACTCGGATCAACACTGAATTGTGGATCAATGAAATCAGGCGTGGTTGAAATTTGCAACATAAATACCAACGGCATACATGAATCAATGTTCCAGAGCAGGATCGGGTTAAGCGAGTTGATGACAGTTCCATTGGTTGGAAAAACCAGCAACGGAATGTCGATCTGGCCGGATGTGCATTCAGGTCCAGTTCTGAATGTGCAACGCTTGTAAGCCATGTTGACCGTATTCAACGGAGGCCATAATTCGTCATTATGAATATCGTTGATTTTCCATTCTTCGATAACCAAACCATTGGTGTGGCCGACTACCATCCAGCGATACACTTTCATCGATTCCAATCCACCGGGGATTGTCCATTCGATGGTTAATTTTGTGGGATCTGCGGTGATAACCGGATCGGTCACCTCATACGTGATCACGTCTGCGAAATCAGGACCGGTTGAAAGATACACAGTATACGATTCAGGGACACATTCATTCGCCCAGGCGTCTGCATTAGCAAGATTGCCATGGGCGGAGGTATAAAACCATGTCAATTCCGGCGCGGTTGACACTAATTTAAAGCCACTTGGCCAGTGGTCATAAATACGGCCGTATGATGAAATATCCGGACAATTCGGGTTGGAAGTTTCTGTGGCGAATGCCGTGGCAGGTTCTGGTGTATTCGATGTTGTGACAGTGGATACCAAAGGGAAATTACATGCGTTTATGAGCATCAGAGCTGTTATGATCACCACAGAAAGAAAACGGAAGTCTTTCATGGTTTCCATCCTTTCTTTTCAGGTGAAGGAACACTCTGTTTACATTATATAGATAATTCAAGCTGATTACAAAAGAGCAGCCGGGATTTCCCGGCTGCTTGTAAACCATTGACAGAGGTTTTCCCTCTCCCTTTCATTTCTTTGTGCAATGATGCAACCCTGAAGGATCAGGCACCCACTGGCACGCATCGTACTTCTCGCAGGCACGCTGATCAAGGAGCTTCGAACAATCGATCTTGGGCGGTTTGGTGGGGGTGATCGACGGGATCAGGGTTGGGGTGATGGTGATATCCGGCACCGGCAGCATCGGTACTCCCGAAAGGTCGTCATCTGTTCCACCTGTGTCGGATTTGACCCAGCAATGTGTTTGCTTGTTGAGCTCGATATAGAGCCAGGAACCGTCATCATTAATCCCGAGGATCGGGTAGGTTTGCCCCGGCGCGGTGATGCCAAGCGAGCTCCAGAAGGAATTTGTTCCTTCCCGGCAATTGGCTGGCTTCTGAGCGGTAAAGATGGGTATCACGGCCGGCTCGCCCACAACAAACCGGCACACCGGTGAATCGGTCGGCCCATGGGTCTCGTCACCCACCCAGGATGCGGTCATGGTCCAAATGCCAGGCAGGGTGGGTGTGAAATTATCTGCGTATTCACCATTGGCGTTGGTCTGCGTGTTCAATGAGATGATGTCGCCTGTGGGTGGGGTATAAGTCAGCCCAATCGTGTCCGAGATCTTGGGATCGAGCGCGCCTGTCACCCGCACTGCCTCACCGAGGGCGATGGATTGATTGGCGATCGAACAACTCAGGCTGGAGGGATCGACCACCCGGGCATCAAAATCGGTGCAGGCGATGGGAGAGGTCGTGTCCCCGCTCAGGCTGGCGATCACACACATCTTCACCCGGCACGAATCTCCGGGTTTGGCTCCCTCGGCGGGAATTCCAGTGACGTTGAATTGGATGTTCTGCCCGGGTTTCAATACCCCGCTGGCAGGTACGATCGACAGATCCCATCCCTCACAAGTTTCGCCATCTGGACCTGGTATCTCCTGCGCGATGAAGGGAATGTCGTTCAAACATGCCGGGTCCAGAGTGACCCCCATGCCGTTATAACCGGGCTGATCGGCCAGGATGATGGTTTCCTTACCATAAACATGGTTGTTCGTTTCATAGGCGATGTTATTGAATGTGTTGATCTCACCGGCTACCGGTTCGATCTCCACCTCGATCTCGACAGGCGCGCTTGAGGTGGTCTTGAAGTGTTCGTTGAAGCTGAACGATTGTCCGGGCTTCAATTCGGGCAGGTTATATGTGCCAATCAGAATGGGTAGGGAGAAACTGTGGATACTTAGACCTTCGTCTTCGGTGCCGCAATTCGAGCCTTTAACCGAGAGATTGATCTCCTGACGGATATAGACGTTTATCCGGACATTCTTGGCGGGAGCATCCCCGCCGTTATGGATCATGTAATGCACGAAGTTGTAATTGGTCAAAGAGATCGGGTCGCCAAGGTTCTCCGGGACATCGACCGACCCATAGATCGTGCTGGCTTTATAGATCTTTTCATACGGGGGGTAGACCTCGGTGCCATTGGCGTTGATGTCGTTCCATATGTCGATCGAACGATACGCATCGTAACCGCCGTCACCCGGGGTCGAGGATTGCGAGATATACACATCCGGCAAGGGGATCATATTTCGTTCCGCCTTGACCGTGCACCTGGTGTCGCCCGGTTGAGATATATTGATGATCGTTATGTGGTATTTAGAGTTGTAATAAGTTTCCCCCGGCTGCAGCAACGCGTAGGGATTGGGTTCGTTCGTTAATACCTCAGATACCGTTCCTGCCAGCGCAAAATCGATATAAGGATTGCTGAAAGTAACGAGCACTCCTTGTTCAGGGATCGTCTCATCACCGTTAATAGGCATCCTGCATTCCGCCATGATTCCGATGAAGGAACTCGCTCCTGTATTTTGCCCTGAGGCAGGATCGGGCAAGTTGTCCGGCTCGAACAGATCAGAAATCGAGGGATGAAAGATAGGGATCAGCAGTGCGTTATTCCCCATGGTCTCCACCGGATCAAGCACGGTGGTGATCGCGCAAGTGCCACTGTCGCAGGGCATTTTTGTGGTGTTCTTATCCCAACTCAACCATCGTCGGTCAAGTTTTGTCCAGGCACCGAAATGATGGAAATCCCAGTCAGCATCCATCAAATCCCAGGTTCCCATCCCCGTATAACTATCGTAATACTGATCGACAGCGCCGATCTGGTGTGCCAGTTCATGGCTGACAAGAGTGATGAGTTCAGCGTCAGAAACATCTTCAGCGGCGTCTGAGACAATCATCGGAATGTAACCAGATTCCTGCGAATCGGGTACGTTCAGGTTATCTTTTTTGAAATTGACCGGAAAAGCATAAAATGGGGTGGGTTTGTTGACCGCAAACGTTTGTCCAGCTCGTCCCTGGATGCCATAGATCACCAGGATCCTTTCGTAGTCAAATACTTTGTCTCCCAGTTCTGTATAAGCAATATTAACAGCCTCCTGTTTCACGCTGGGATTTTCGTGATTGTATTCAGCCAATGTGTGCGCGGAAGCCCACCAACCATTGGGGCGGGAACTGGCCAACAACTGAAAATCGAAGTAAACCTGCCCAAAAGTGGCCTTTTGATAATATCCATTGACGCCTTTGTCTAAAATGGACACATACTCACTGGCGGAGTGCCTGGGCTCGTTCATAAGTGCCTGGTTGGTTGGGCCAAAAAAACCGGCACACTCTGCCGGATCCGGACAATCGTCAGTAAAATCGACAAATTGAATAAAAACGACCAGAACAGTCACTGGTGTGCCCGAATACTTGTTATTAGGGGTGCATGCATTCAAGGCGGAGATTATGAGAGTGATGAAAATAAAAATGAAAAAAATTTTGCGTAACGGATCAGCGATTCTGGTGGACATAAACACCTCCATATAAATACGCGGCCCATTGATATATTCATCATACAGAATGCAAAATTGGATATCAACAAAAAAATGGGTCACAGCAATCTCACTGTGACCCAACGAACAACTAACGAAAGCCTTGCTACTTTGTGATTTTTTCGAGCTGGTCGACCAGGCCCTTGATCACGTCAAACCCACCCTGCCAGAACTCAGGCTTACTCACGTCAATGCCGGCCTCACTTAGTACCTGCATCGGAGCTTCGGAGCCGCCCGCGGAAAGCAGTTTGATGTATCTCGGCTTGAACGATTCGCCTTCCTTCTTGAACTGCTTGTAGAGAGCGAAGACCAGTAATTGACCGAAGGCGTAGGCATACACGTAGAAGGGAGTATTGTAAATATGCGGGATGGAAACCCATTCCCATTTAAACTCGTCGCTGATTTCCACCGCGTTGCCGAATTGCTCTTTAAGGTTCTTCAGGTAAGCATCGCAAAGTTCATCCACCGAGGCGCCGTCGATCACCATCTGATGTGCCTGTTTCTCGAACAAGGCGAAGAAGATCTGGCGCTGGATGGTGGCATAGGCATCGTCCATCTGACGGAAGAGCAGGTCACGTTTGACGCTTTCATCCGTTTCTTCGGCCAGCAGGCGGTCTACCAGCATCATTTCGCCGAAGGTCGATGCGGTCTCTGCCAGAGGCAGGCAGGCGTGCTGAGTGAAGATGGTGTGTCCTTCAGCCAGCATTGAGTGGATGGCGTGACCCAGTTCGTGAGCCATCGTTGAGACGTCATCTGATTTGCCCTGGTAATTGAGCAGCACCCACGGTGTGAGTTTGGGACCAATCGTGGCGCAGAAGGCGCCGCTTTCTTTGCCCTTGCGCACTTCTGAATCCAGATGATCTTCATCCAACACGCGTTTGGCCAGGGTTTCGAAGCGCGGATCAAACTCGCGGAATGAGGCAAAGACTTTTTCGGTAGCTTTGTCGAATTCAAACCGCTTGTCCGATTTGGCGATGGGGGCGTATATATCGTAGCGGCGCAGTTTCTTCATACCCAATAATTTGGCTTTGAGCTTGAAGAAACGTTGGAAGATATCGGTATTCTTTTCGGACACTTTGAGCAGGGTGTCGATCACTTCGTCGGGCAGGTCGTTGGACAGGTTGCGCGCGGAGATGGGTGACTTGAAGTGGCGCATTTCCACGTTCTCGTTGCGCCAGTCGCGCACAAGAGTCTGGTACATCTGTCCCAGGATGGGACCGTCGTTGCCATAGACCCTGTAGAGTTCCTGGTAGGCAGCGGCGCGCAGGTCGGGGTCGCCTTCACGTACATACATCATCAATTCGCCGCGGGTCATTTCTTTTTCCTCGCCGTCCACCTTGACTTTGAAAGTGTAGCGGTTGGTGATGGAGTTGTAGAGCGTGACAAGGGCGTTGTTGCCGGTGACGTTCTTGGTATTGATAATCTTCTCTTCGGGCTCAGTCAGGGTATGTGGCTTGAAATGGCGCATTTCTTCGAGCCAGTATCGGTAATCGCCGCTGTCTTTCATCAGCTTGGTGGCAATCTCATCGGATAAGTCTTTCCACCACAACCCGAAGAACAGGGCGCGATTCTCAATCTCGGCCATGGTCTGTTGCGTTCGTGCCACCAGGGTCAGTGCGGTTTGATCCTGAGTGTTTTCGGTGAACAACAGTTCGGCGTAACCGCTCAAGCGGTTGGCCAATTCGTAGATCTCTCCCAACGCTTTGACGATAGACATGAAGTCAGTTTGGCTGATCGAAGGAGAGAGTTTGGCGCGTACCTTCTCAAACTCACTAACTTTCTTATCCAGGTCCTTGAAATCCTTCTTCATTTGCGGACCGTCGGTCGCCGGATATAGATCTGCCAGGCTCCAGCGTTTTTGTGTGTATCCTTTACTCTTTTGTGCCATGAAACACCTCGTTATTAGAATGATCCTCATTAACAAGAACAAGAGGATTATACAGGAGATATCAATCGATTTTTTTGATCTCGGCCAGCAGATTGTCGTAAACCAGTGGGTTGGATCCAATGAGCGCGTACGGTGGAGTCATGAAATCGGGATTGCCATCAATATCAGTGACCACGCCGCCGGCTTCTTGCACCAGCAGGGAGGCTGCGGCGATGTCCCAGGCGTGGATAGAGAGCTCAAAGTAGGCGTCCATGCGTCCGCAGGCCACGTAGCACAGGTCCAGGGCAGCCGAACCCAGTCGGCGCACTCCCTGGGTGATGGTGGTCATTTGGGTGAACAGGCGCTGTCCGCGCTTGTAGGTCGGGCTCTCGCGGTCATACGGGAAGCCGGTGACCAGCAGGCATTGGATCAATTCGGGGGTTTGCGACACCGAGATTTTTTTGCCATTGAGGAAGGCGCCCTTACCGCGTTCGGCGCTGAAGCACTCATCCTGGGTCGGGTCGTAGACCACACCCAGTTGCAGTTGTCCGTTGTGTTGGTAGGCGATGGATACGGAGTAAATGGGCAGGCGGTGGGCGTAATTGACCGTGCCGTCGAGTGGATCGATGATCCATCGGCTGGAAATGTCACCTTCCAGCTTGCCGCTTTCTTCGGTCAGGATGGCGTGATCCGGATAGCATCGCCTTATCACGCCGAGCAGGTAGTCTTCCGAGGCTTTGTCGGCTTCGGTGACCACGTCCACGGCGCCTTTGTAGCCGATGGTGTGTTCATCGTAGAACTTCGCGCGGATGATCTTGCCGGCTTCCTTTGCCCAGGAGATGACTTGTTCGAGGGTGGGTTGGGTGGGTTCAGTCATGTTCAGCGTTCTCCATTATATTCAGCGATTAGTTGGGTGAAAAAGTCGTCCAGGAATTCGCGGCGGGCTTTGGCCAGCTCACGCGCGGTCTGGGTGAAGAGGCGGGTCTCAACCTTGCGCAGCTTGAAGAGATATTCGTGATAGGCGCTGTGTGATTCGCCAGGTATCTCTTTACCGGTCTCGATAAACTGCCGCGAGGGTTCAGCGTAGGCGGGGGTACCAGCTAGCGCGGCATAGACCACGGCGCGGACGGCGCCAATGGCGCCCAGTACGTCCAGTTTATCAGCGTCGAACAGGCATTTTGCTTCGATGGTGGCCGGGGGTTCGCGGTCGTCACGGTAGCGGTGGGCGCGGATGCAATGCTTGACCGCGTCAATGCGCGCCTGATCCCAGCCTTCAGCGGCGAGAATCTTCTGCGCGAATTCCGCCGAGCGCAGGTGGTGCTCCAGGCGAGTCTCGCTTCCGGGGGTCGTCCCTTCGGCATCGTGCAGCAGCGCCGCGGCGTGCACGATCTCCAGGTCAGCGCCTTCGATACGCGCTAGCCGGTCAGACATGCGGTAGACCCGTTCGATGTGCGAAAAATCGTGCACCGGGTCGGTGTCGACGTACCAATTTCTGGCTTCTTCGAGTGTGAGCATTGATTTTTACCCTTACCACAAATTTCACATAATTTGGGTAGGGGCACAGCACGCTGTGCCCTACTACGAATGATCAATTAATAAACGCATCCGCGTTTGATCACAGTTTTCACCAGGTTTCCGCCGAAACGATAGGCAAGGTGGCGGTAATCGGGCACTGACAGGATGATCAGGTCGGCCTGTTTGCCGGGTTCGATCGAGCCGACGCGATCAGCGCGCCGGATGGCGGCCGCGGCGTTGATGGTGGCGGCCGCGACCGCTTGCGCCGGGGTCAACTTGAGATAGCGGCAAGCCAGTGCGATGACGAACTGCGTGCTCTCGCACCAGGCCGTGCCGGGATTAATGTCAGAGGCGATAGCCAGCAGTCCGTTCGCGGCGATGATCTCCTTGGCCGGGGAATATTCCGGCTGAGCCAATCCAAAGGGAGTGCACGGCAGCGAGACGGCTACTGTATCCGTGGTAGCCAGCGCTCGGATGTCAGCAGTCGAGGTTTTGACCAGGTGGTCCGCCGATGCGGCACCCAGTTCAGCGGCCAGGGTCGCCCCACCCAGGTTGGCGAACTCGTCCACGTGCAGCTTCAATGGGAACCCCAATTTCTTCGCGGCGGTGAGGATGCGACGCGTCTGCGCCAGGTTGAAGGCGCCGTCCTCGCAGAAAACGTCCACGAAGGGCAGCGGGCGGGAACCGGCGTGCTGCGGCCACCAATCCTTTAACTTTGGGAGCATCTCGGCAGCGACAAGCTCGGTGTATTCGTCCTCGCGGCCTTTATATTCAGGAGCGATGGCGTGCGCGCCGAGGAAGGTGGGCGCCAGTTCGAGCGGACCTTCATCATCCAGTCGCAGCAGTACTTCCAGTTGGGCAAGCTCCGCGTTGATCTCCAGCCCGTAACCGCTCTTGGCTTCGGCGGTGGTGGTGCCGTGGTGGAAAAGCGCTTCAGCGCGGGTTTTGGTTTGCCGGTATAACTTGTCAGGCGAGGCTTCGCGCGTGGCCTTCACTGTGGAAGCGATGCCGCCGCCCGCGGCCATGATCTCCATGTAGGTCTTCCCCTGCAGGCGCATTTCGAATTCAGCGGCGCGATCCCCGGCCCAGACCAGGTGGGTATGCGGGTCGACGAAGCCCGGCAGCACGGCCAAGCCCCCGGCATCCAGGCGCTCTTCGTCGGGATATTTGCGGAGCAACTCGTCACTGGTGCCGGTCTCGAGAATCTCCCCGCTGCGGATCAACACTGCACCGCGATTGATGATGCCCAGGCGGCCAAGATCGGCGCCGCGCTGCGGTCCGCCGGCCAGGGTGAGCAATTGGGAACTGTTGACGATCAGCATGGGGTCCTCCGCTGCAGCAGGTGAAGTGCAGGTGAGGGTATTATAGCGCAGTGAGCTTTCGCCTGCTACTTATTCGACTTCACTCCCGTCAATGCCAAACCAGCCAAAAATATAAAAACAATCGCAGCGACGCAGTTGGCCCAGAAGCCAATCGCGAAGAGGAAGGGGCCTGCCAGGGTACCGAACATGCGCCCCAGCGACAGGGCGGTCTTGTTCACGCCCATCATGGTGGCGCGCGCCTCGGGCACCAGGTCGGTCATCAACGGTTGCGCGGCCACGAAGGCGAACTCGAAGCCGAGATAGAACAGGAAAAGTCCGATCAGCGCCCCCACCTGCGATTTCCCGATGAACGGCAGTGCACCCGCTACAACCGCGATGAAACCAAAGCCCAGCCAGATACTGCGCTTGCGGCCGATGCGGTCGGAGAGCACGCCGCCGAGCGATTCACCTGAAAGCTCCGAGATGCCGATAAGCACTGAGGCGGCTCCCAGCGCGGCCAGCTTAAGTCCGAAAGACACTTCCAGCCACACGCCGAAAACCAGGTTGATGGCTTCGTTGGCAGCCACCATCAGCAGGCTCATCATCAGCGCCGCGCGAGCGCTGGGTGATTGTAGCACCACCTTTATGTTCGCCAGCATGCCGTTCGACGAATTGGAAGGTGGCTTCTGATTGGGGATCAGCCAGGCGATGAGCGCCATGGAGAGTCCGCCGAGCACTGCCAGCATTGGAAAGGGTGCTTTCCAGCCGTATTTATCCATCACCACCCCCACCAGTGGCATGCCTATGATGAATGCCAGCGCCCAACCCCATTCCACCATCGCCAGGGCCAATCCCAGGCGGCTTTCGCGCACGTTATCGCCCAGGTAGGCTTCCATGGAAGAGACGTATACGTACATACCCAGGAAAGCCAGGTTGACAGAGATAAAGAAAGAGGTAAATGTAGGCCAAAAGATGAAGAGCAGGCAGGAAGCTGTGAACATGCCCAGGCCGATTAGCAGGCTCAGTTTGCGCCCACGCCGGTCCGCGATGGGGGTGATAAATGGAGAAAGCGCGCCCGTGGCAGAACGTACCGAAAGCACCATTGAGATCGAGGTCAGGTTCACACCCAGACCAGTGGCGAAGGTGTTCAAAAAGGGGTAGATCATGCGGGTGGAGATATTGACCACCATACGCACGGCTGAAAACAGGGCGACTTGTAGGCGCAATGGGTGACGAAGTCTGGGTGTGGTTTCTGGCATAGGATTACATCCGTCAATCTTGTTTGCTGCTAATAAAAAACCCCTCCAGTTCGTTTCTGAGGAGGGGAGAATTGGTATCCCGTAAAATCCTATTCAATGGTTCGCTGCGGACGTTCTGGCAGACTGTTGAAATAGATAACCAGGTTGGTATAGGCGGCAACGCGTCCGGCACGCACTAAAAGCTCAAGTTCTTCGTTGAGCACATGGTGGCTGAATTCTTTCTCTGTGACCTTAACGAAATCACCCGTGCGCACGTCCTGATAAAGGCCATCACCCCAATCGATGACGATATTTCCATCTTTAAGAACGATCACCCACTGGCGGTTGATTGGTGTACCGGCTGACATATACGCCTCTCTTTACATGTATATGGTAATTCGATGATGAATAAGAGCGATAAGTCTGTGCGATTATTTGGCAAACGTGGCAAAGGTGGTTTTACGCAGCTTCTCGATCAGTTCCGCCTGCGTGCCACACCACAGATCGTGGATGGGACATTCTTCAGAGAACGGGCAGCCTTCAGGGGAAAGGGTGCACTCGTTTAGAGCGATTGGACCATCGATAGCTTCCACTACTTCCAGCACAGTGATGTCTTTCGGATCACGCGCCAGGGTGACGCCGCCGCGTGCTCCGCGCGAGGTGTGAATCAGTCCGGCGATCGAAAGCTGGGAAATAATCTTTGCCAGGAATGACGGGGGAATCTTTTTAGAGTCAGCGATCTGGCTGGTGGCTGCCCGGTGGGCGGGTTCTAATTTTGCCAAATACAGCATTGCCCTCAATGCGTAGTCGGCTTGACGTGTGATCTGCATAAAACGTACCTCTGTTTGGACAATTTAGGTATTAATACCTTATTTATCTCATATTTTCTTTTTTTTCGCAATAGGTAAACTTGCCAACTTACAGGTTTCTAACCGAGATGGCAGTCTAGAAGGTCATCCGCTAGTATAATTCAATTATGAGCCGATTTAAATTCACCTCCCCTGTCACCATCCGTTATAGCGACCTGGACCCGCAGTGGCACGTCAATAACGGCCGCTTTTTGGCCTACTGCGAGACCGCCCGTCTGCAGTACATCCGCAAGCTCGGACTCTTCGATGGCAAGGATTTCAACGCCCTGCCGTTCATCGTGGCCGATGTGCACGTGTGCTACAAGGAACCGATCGAACCCCTGGACGAAGTGGTCGTTTCGATGGGTGTGACGAAGATCGGCAACAAGAGTGTGATCATGGAGTATGAAGTGACCACGCCTGACGGTTCCCGCCTGTTCGCCACCGCTGAGACGGTAATGGTGGCTTATGACTATCACACCAAGAAATCAGTTCCCGTTAGCCCTGAACTGCGCAAAATCATCGGCGACTTCGAGGGAAAAAACTTTTCAGGAGAATGAAATGGCGCTTCCTAATGTAGATGATAAAGCCCTGGTCAGCTTCTTGGCTGATCTGTTGAACACCCCCAGCCCCACCGGGTTGGCTGAGCCGGCAATCGCTTTCACCGAGAAGGCATTTACCGCAATTAATGGCGTTAAGACGCATCGGACCTATAAGGGCGCGCTGGTGGCAAGCTGGGATGGCGAAAAGAATGACGCTCCCCGTGCCCTCACCGCTCACGCTGACACCCTGGGCGCCATGGTCAAGGAGATTAAGGAGAGTGGGCGCCTTTCGCTCACCCAGATTGGCGGCTACGCCTGGAACTCCATCGAGACCGAGGGGTGCTATGTGATCACTCGCAAGGGCGATAAAATCCGTGGCAGCATTCTACTCACCAAAGCCTCGTCGCACGTCTTTGGCAGCGAGGTGGGGAAAACGGAACGCTCCGGCGACAACATGGAAGTGCGCCTGGATGCCGTGGTCAAATCAGCGGATGATGTACGCAAGCTGGGTATCGAAGTGGGCGATTTTGTTGCCCTCGACCCGCGCGTGGAGCTGGTCAACGGCTTCGTGCGCTCGCGCCACCTGGACGATAAAGCCTGTGTGGCCTGCATCCTGGCAGCGGTCAAGGAGATTGCTGCCGCAGGGTTGAAGCCAAAACAGACCGTCCATATCCTCATCAGTAACTATGAAGAGGTCGGGCACGGCGCGGCAGCCGGCATTCCTGCGGATGTGCATGAACTGGTGGCAGTGGATATGGCCGCGGTTGGCACCGGCCAGAACTCTGACGAGTTCCATACTACCCTCTGTGTCAAAGATTCGGGCGGTCCTTATCACAACGGTCTGAGTAATCACCTGCGCGATTTGGCTGAAGCCAATGGCATCGAATACAAAGTGGACATCTATCCCTATTACGGCTCCGACGGCGAAGCCTTGTGGCGCGCCGGCGGTAACGCTGCGGTGGCTCTCATCGGTCCAGGCATCGACGCCTCGCACAGCTACGAGCGCACCCACGTAGATGCGCTCATCGCCACCACCCGCTGGATCATGGCCTATTTATTGAGTTAAAGTTTTATCCACGAATTCCACTAATTCTCGTGAATGGTTTTTACTTAGTGTAATTCGTATCATTAGTGGACTCAATTCGCGTCATTCGCGGATGAGAGGAAATTTCGCTCAAAAACTGGTAAAATCGAATCAAACCTGACCATTTTGGTCAGTATCGAACTGTCTCTATATTCGGGCAGTTCAGGAGGATAATTTTTTGGCAGGCATGGAACGATTTACCCAGCGCGCGCGCAAGGTGTTGACGCTGGCTCACGAAGAAGCTGAACGATTGCGTCAGCCTTATATCAATACCGAGCACATCTTATTGGGCTTGATCATGGAAGATGGTGGAGTGGCCGGGCGCGCCTTACGCGACCTGGGTCTGGAAACCGATCGCGTCCGCGAGACGGTGGAACATTTGAGTGGTTACGGCTTACAGGAATCTGGCATCATCGAGCTCTCGACCGGAGCCCAGCAGGTGCTTGAATTCGCCATCGAAGATGCCCGTATGCTCGGACATCAATTTATCGGTACCGAACACCTTTTACTTGGACTCACCCGCGTCACTGAGGGCATGGCCCTGGAAGTGTTGAAGAAACTCGGCGTCACCCCCGAACAGGTACGCCGTCAAACCCGCCGCATCATGCAGGAGAACAGCAACCTTCCGGCTACCGCCGGTGGCGCTCCGCAGCCGCGTAAGGAAGACAAGAAGGAAGCCAAGACTCCTCTCGTTGACCA
This sequence comes from Anaerolineaceae bacterium, assembly GCA_034430175.1. Classification (GTDB taxonomy): domain Bacteria; phylum Chloroflexota; class Anaerolineae; order Anaerolineales; family Anaerolineaceae; genus UBA6107. The sequence goes on from DAOUFI010000032.1 coordinate 78,687, forward strand.
GCTCGCCGTGGACCTCACCACCCTGGCTGAGGAAGGCAAGCTGGACCCCGTCATCGGGCGTCAGAAAGAGATCGAACGCGTCATTCAGATTTTGGCGAGGCGCAACAAGAACAACCCCGCTCTCATCGGTGAACCCGGGGTAGGCAAGACTGCCATCGTCGAGGGGCTGGCGCAGCGCATCACCGAGGGCGACGTCCCCGCGCCGCTAATTGGCAAACGTGTCCTCCAGCTTGACGTGGGTTCCCTGGTGGCCGGAACGATGTACCGCGGCCAGTTCGAGGAACGGCTCAAACGCGTCATCGACGAGTTGAAAGCCTCGAAAGCCATCCTCTTCATCGATGAGCTGCACATGCTCGTCGGCGCCGGTTCGGCCGGATCATCGGTTGACGCCGCCAATATCCTCAAGCCCGCCCTGTCTCGCGGCGAGCTGCAGGTGATCGGCGCCACCACTCTGGAAGAATACCGCAAACACATCGAATCCGACGCGGCGCTCGAACGCCGTTTCCAACCCATCCTGGTGGTCGAACCCACCGTGGATGAAGCCATCCAGATCCTCAAGGGCATCCGCAAGGCCTATGAAGAGCACCACCGCCTGATCATCTCAGACGAGGCTCTTGAATCGGCTGTTCATCTTTCTTCGCGTTACGTTACCGAGCGCTTTTTGCCTGACAAAGCCATCGACCTGATCGACGAAGCCTCGTCGCGTGTGCGCATGTACAAGAGCCCGGCCGCCCAGACCTTCAAAGACCTGATGACCCAGCTCAAGGATGTGCGCGCCAACCGCACCGTCGCCGTTGAAACCGGACGGAACGACGATGCTCAGGAACTGACCAATAAAGAAGCCTCGCTTGAGGCTCAGCTTGAAAAACTGCGCACCGGATGGGACAGGTCCACCAGCCCGGTGGTCACCGCCAACGACATCGCCGAACTGGTCTCCATGTGGACGGGAGTGCCCGTCATGCAACTGGCCACCGAGGAATCGGAGCGCCTGCTGCACATGGAGGACGAACTCCGTAAATCCATCGTCGGCCAGGACGAGGCCATCCAAACCATCTCCAAAGCCGTGCGCCGCGGCCGCGCGGGGTTGAAAGACCCGCGCCGCCCGATCGGCTCGTTCATGTTCCTCGGACCCACCGGTGTGGGCAAGACCGCGCTCACCAAGGCGTTGGCGCAATTCCTCTTTGGAAGTGAAGACGCGCTGCTGCAGATCGACATGTCCGAGTTCATGGAACGGCACAACGTCAGCCGTTTGGTCGGCGCCCCTCCGGGATACGTTGGTTTTGATGAAGCCGGACAGCTTACCGAGGCCATCCGCCGTCGCCCGTACTCGATCGTCGTCTTCGACGAGATCGAAAAAGCCCATCCCGAGGCGCATAACATCCTCCTGCAGATTATGGAGGAGGGCCAGCTTACTGATGCGCGCGGTCACAAGGTCGATTTCCGCAACTGCATTATCGTCATGACCTCCAACATCGGCGCCGAGATGATCCGCCGCCAGGGCAACCTGGGTTTCGACCTCAACCGTGACGAGAAGGAAAAGGAAAAGAACGATTACGAAGACATGCGAAAGAAGCTGCTCGAATCGCTGCGCAAGGTCTTCCGTCCCGAGTTCATCAACCGCCTGGACGGCGTCATCGTCTTCCATCCGCTCAATCAGGAACACCTGCGCAACATCGTCACCCTCGAGCTCGACAAGGTGGCTCAGCGTATGGCCGACCACAACATCCAGCTCCATGCCTCCACGGCAGCCCTGGATCAGTTGGTCGCCGAAGGCTACGACCCCGAGATGGGTGCCCGTCCACTGCGCCGCATCATCCAGGACAAAGTGGAAGACCATCTTTCCGATGCTGTGCTCTCGCACGAATTCTGCGACGGCGATTCGGTCATCGTTGATGTTGATAAGGAGAAGAACCTGGTGTTGAAGCGTGAAAAGAAGAAAAGACCGGCGCTCCCCAAGCCGGAACCTGAAAAAGAAGTGCAGGCAACTTCCTAATAAGAATGGCCAGATGGCGGTTGAGCCAACCGCCATTTTGTTTTCTTTAGATTGTATAATTTTTTCTAAATTGGATAATATTCTTCCAAATGAAGGCAAAATTTGTGCATTGATTTGAGAGATAAGGATAAATATGTCAAAATAAGTTATTCCGTGTCCTTTTGATGGCACCTGCCGCGAGGCAATGGAGTTCTATAAATCCGCCCTGGGTGGATAATTGCACCTCATGGCGATGAAGGATACCCCGGTGGCTGCCCAATTCCCGACTGAAGCCGCCAACTTTCTGATGCACACTAAACTATGCAATGGCGCCATCGCCAATTTTAGTGCCCTTTCCAAAGGCGGCAAAGTCGACTAGACTGCGCGAAAGGAATTCTGGGGCGATATCTACGGTCAGCTCACCGACAGGTTCGGTCTGCAGTGGATGATGAACTTTCATCCTGCGAGATAAAGAACTTAACCGCGAATTTTCCGAATTTTGACTAATTTCCGCTAATAACCCAGAAAAGGGTTAATTAGCGGAATTTGTATACATTAGCGTCATTAGCGGTAACCGAAAGAACTTAACCGCGAAATTTCCTAATTATTGCTAATGAAGGCTAATAGGTTCTATATAAAGGGTTTATTAGTGTCATTCGCCAAAATTAGCATCATTAGCGGTTAAGATTTTCTCTTCAATTTCCAGCAACTCCACAGGCGGCGTGAACTCACCCAGGATCGACTGCCAGCCAAACAACTGACTGTACACAGTGGTCAGGTTGTGCGCTTGCAAGGGTTGGATATCCATCTCCGCCAGTAATTGAAGCAGATCCACGTCCATCTTTTGCGAGCGCTTGTAAAGTGCCAATATCGCGCCGGCGGAATCGTCCGCAGCGATGCGGTTGATCGAGATCTTGCCGCAGCCTGAGCAGCGGTGGATGATCATCAGCTCACCCTGGGCAGCGTTGCCATATTTCTTGCCGGTGTGCTTCACCGTCAGCCCGATCGGCTGCATGCGTGCGCCGCAGGTTGCCTTGCGGTCACCGGCCTTGTTCAGGTCGACATGTTTTGACCACAGGCAATTGGGGCAGTGGTTACGGTTGTTCACGCCAGAGAGTTCATGTTCGGCGCTGACCATCAGGGAGCAGTTCAGACATCTGAACCGCGACTCATCTTGTTTTCGATTGTTTGTTTCTTCGTGCCATTTCTCTTTATGGACACGGTATTTTTTTTCAAAAGGCGCGGAATCACTAAGATTCCAGCGCCGGGAATTTCGGTTACTCATTGGGACCTCAACGAAAAAGCCAGCCGCGGGAAACCCGTGGCTGGCTGCATAGATCAAACTCAGTTGATCAGACAATCAAATAATGAATGTAGCTATTGCTCGTTCAAAAATTGGTCATGTCTTTAAATGCAAACCACGGGGCAGAGTGCCGCACCCGTGGTGGATAAGCGTTAAAGGCAAAGCCTGGCGTCTACTCCTACGGATGCACCCTGCGAACGTTTCTGCTTACAATGACCAAAGCTGTAATAACCAAAAAGCTCTCCTAAAAATAACTATGCCCAAATTTACCATGAGTCTCTTAAAATTGTCAATCATTGCCAGTGAGTAGAATTGTAATTTCACGAAGAAATATGTAATAATGCTTAAATACTGAACAAGGAGCATCCATGATCCCCATTGGCGATGATAATTCCACCAGGCGGACTGTTCCCCTGGTTACTTACATGTTGATTCTGGTTAACCTGGCGGTATTTTGGATGGAGCAGGTTCGGGGAGATCAATTCATCTACGTCTGGTCATTCACGCCATCCCTGTTCCTTTCAAATCCGGGTGTGTATTGGGTGACCATTTTCACTTCGATGTTCCTGCACGGTGGTTGGATGCACATCATCGGGAACATGCTTTTCTTGTGGATCTTTGGTGATAATGTCGAGGACCGCATGGGTCATCTTAATTTTCTGATCTTTTACCTGCTCTGCGGTCTGGCAGCGACGATGGCACAACTTTTCACCACATCATCTTCCAACCTCTCTGTTCCCAACCTGGGCGCCTCGGGGGCTATCGCTGGGGTATTGGCCTCGTACCTGGTGATGTTCCCGCGTCAACGCGTGCGCGTACTGATGGGGGTTTGGGTCATCCCCATGTCGGCTTTCCTTGTGATCGGTCTGTGGTTTGGTTTGCAGGTCTTGTATGTGATGGGGAATGCCGCAGACGGAGTGGCTTACATGGCGCATGTAGGAGGTTTTATTGCCGGTTTCGTGCTCACCTTCTTTTTCCGCAAGCGTGAAGGCCCTCCACAATTGCCTTACAATTCTAGCTGGCAATAAATTTGTCTATCCACTTATCCTGAAATGGAGGTAGTTGTCTGAGAAATTCGATCGTGGAAAATACAAAGCTCAACAATTTTTCTATTGTATTTCGTCATATTTTTTTAGTAAAATTATCGGAACACATTCGGGATGACAACCGGCCTTTTTGTCAGGATTCAGCAGACGTAGTTTACCGATCCAGCACTACCTGTTCTGTTATTTATTCGTGAGGAGAATGCTATGACAGGTCTGGAAGATACTCTGGCGGTGATTCTTGGAGGTGGAAGGGGGAGCAGGTTGTATCCACTGACAAAACAACGTTCAAAACCGGCAGTCCCAATGGCCGGGAAGTACCGATTGATCGATATTCCAATCAGTAATTGCATTAATTCGGGAATATACCGTATCGCCGTTCTTACCCAATTCAATTCCATCTCGTTGCACCGGCATATTGCGCGTACCTATAACTTCGACGCCTTCCATTCCGGCTGGGTGCAGATTTGGGCTGCCGAGCAGACCATGTCGAGTACCGATTGGTACCAGGGTACCGCGGACGCTGTCCGCAAACAACTACTTCAGATTCGTACCGCGCGAGCCAAGTACGTGCTCATCCTGGCTGGCGATCATCTCTACCGGATGGATTTCGCCAAAATGTTTGAGTTCCACGTCCAAAATAACGCGGATATTACCCTGGCCGTCCTTCCGGCCACTATGGCCGACGGCGAACGTTTTGGGATTCTCAAACGCAATAAGGATATGCGTCTGTCGAATTTTGCTGAAAAACCGAAAGATAAGGAGGTGCTGCAAGATTTCGTCAGTCGCGATGACCCAAAAAAACCGTTATTGGCATCAGCGGGTATCTACTTATTCAATGCTGATGTGCTCGCAGAAATACTTGAATCCACCGATGTGGATGATTTTGGCGGAGAAGTGATCCCCGCAGCCATTCACACCCATAATGTTTTTGGATACGATTTTGAGGGATTCTGGGAAGATATCGGGACGATCCGTTCATTTTATGAAACCAACCTGGCACTGGCTCGTCCAAACCCTCCTTTTGATTTCTTTGATCCAGAACGACCAATCTTCTCGCGGCCGCGCTACCTGCCCGGTTCGACGATCAATCACAGTATGCTTGAAAACGTGCTCCTGGCTGAGGGATGCTGCATCGACAAAGCGGAGATCAACCACTGCGTGGTTGGATTGCGCAGCCAGATACGTTCGGGGGTGGTGTTTAAAGATTCCATCATGATGGGGTCCGATTATTATGAGAATGAGGATAACCTGGACGACGCTTCTATCCCGCTTGGATTGGGAGCCAACTGCAAGATCCAGGGTGCCATTATCGATAAGAATGCGCGTATAGGCGCCGGCACGGTGATCAAACCTTTCCCACCCGGCACCGAACTTGAGGGAGACCGTTGGATGGTCAGAGACGGGATCGTGGTGATCCCCAAAAATACCTTGCTTCCTCCAAACACTAAAATTGCTCCTTAGGTATACCTGTTTTGTTGTTTTCAATGGTTAAATGACGCACAATTAATTTCAAGGAGAAGTTCGATGGCAAGCAACAAGCAACCAGCTCCGGCACTGCCCGCGAAGCCGGAAATATTGTGGCATACGATGGAAGCCCATGAGGTTGTCCAAAAATTGGATTGTCAGATTGATAAAGGGCTAACCTCGGAATTGGCTGCACAACGTTTGATTGAATTCGGACCCAACCAACTGGCTGAAAAACCTCGTGCCTCTTTTTTGGCATTGGTCTTTGATCAATTAAAGAGTTTTGTGATCATCCTTTTGGTGGTGGCATCGATTATTTCCGCAATCCTGGGTGAATGGGTGGACGCCTGCGTGATTATGGCAATTGTGATTTTGAATGCCGTATTGGGTGTCATTCAGGAATCGCGCGCTGAAGAAGCACTGGCAGCCTTAAAGAAAATGGCCGCTCCCGATTCACAGGTACTGCGTGGTGGAAAACGGATCACTGTTCGATCCACCCAACTAGTGCCCGGTGATATTGTGTTCCTGGAAGCCGGCAACTTCATCCCCGCGGATCTGCGCTTGATCGAATCGATGAACTTGCGCATTGACGAAGCCGCGCTTACCGGAGAATCGGTTTCAGTGCAGAAGAATGCTCTGGCTCACGTGGAGGCAGAAAGCGGTCTGGGCGACCGCAAGAACATCGCTTTCCGCGGCACCGTAGTTACCTATGGCCGTGGCAAAGGCATCGTTGTTGAAACTGGCATGAACACGCAGCTTGGCAAGATCGCTGAATTGCTCTCGGCAGTTGAAAACGAACAAACCCCGCTGCAAAAGGCGCTCGACAAACTCGGAAAAACCCTGGGATGGGCTTGTCTGGTCGTCTGTGCCATTGTTTTTGTCACCGGTTTGATCGAAGGTGGTGATCCTCTCAAGCTATTCATGATTGCGGTTAGCCTGGCGATTGCCGCCGTGCCCGAAGGTTTGCCGGCTATTGTTACCATCAGCCTGGCGCTGGGCATGCAGGAAATGATCCAGCGACATGCGCTTATCCGCCGCCTCTCGTCAGTGGAAACGCTCGGTTCGACCACGGTCATCTGTTCGGATAAGACCGGTACACTCACGCAGAACGAAATGACCGTCACTCGCGTTTGGGTGGACGGCAACAGTGTTGCAGTTACTGGCCAGGGGTATGCTCCCGAAGGCGACTTTCTGGTCGAAGGTCAGAAGGTAGACCTCGATAAATATCCAGGCATTCGCACAGCACTGTGGGTGGGCGCTTTGAACAACGATGCCCTCCTTGAAAAAACCGAATCCGAGGATGGAACACTGGATTACAAAATGGTTGGCGATCCCACCGAAGGCTCGATCCTTGTGGCTGCACTGAAAGCTGGTGGTTTTGCCTCAGCCTTGAACAAAGCATATCCGCGAGTGGAAGAAGTCCCATTCGATTCGGAACGCAAACGGATGATCACCATCCACTCAATCGATGACCCAACGAAAGCGGATATCTCTCCATTTGTCGATGAGACACACAAAGATCGCCATGTGATCGCAATCAAAGGCGCGCCCGATATGGTGCTCAACCTTTGCACCTCCTACCAGCCAATCGATGATGGCGACGCTAAACCGATGGACAAGATCGCCCGCGACCGTGTGTTGGCAGCCAACGATGCCATGACCAAAGACGCCCTGCGCGTGCTCGGCGTGGCGTATCGATTAGTGGACGACCTACCGGCAGACATCTCCCCGGATGAACTTGAAAAAGACATGATCTTTGTTGGCTTGATTGGCATGATCGACCCGGCTCGCCAGGAAGTGAAACCAGCGTTGCAGACCGCAGCTAGGGCGGGTATCCGCACAATCATGATCACTGGCGATTATCCCAACACTGCCCGTGCCATCGCTGAAAGTATTGGCCTGTTGCGTCCGCATCACAAGGTGATGTCTGGATCTGAACTCGATGAGATTGATGACAAGACGCTCAAAAAAGAGGTGGAAGTCACCGATGTGTTCGCCCGGGTTTCACCGGAACATAAAATGCGTATCGTCGATGCCCTCAAGGAGAACGGCGAGGTTGTGGCCATGACCGGCGACGGCGTCAACGACGCACCGGCCATCAAACGCGCTGATATCGGCGTCTCGATGGGGATCACCGGCACTGATGTGGCCAAAGAAACCGCCGACATGGTGCTCACAGATGACAACTACGTCAGTATCGTCTCCGCAGTCGAGCAGGGACGTATCATCTACTCCAACATCCGAAAATTTGTTTATTACCTCATCTCCTGCAACATGGGTGAGATCTTCATTATCTTCCTGCCCACCGCCTTCGGACGTTTGCTCGTGAACTGGATTCCAGGGCTGCAGGGGCTTGGCGCTGAAGCCCTAGCACCGCTGACCGCAATTCAGTTGTTGTGGCTTAACCTGGTCACCGACGGTGCCCCGGCGCTTGCCCTCGGCACAGAAAAAGGCGATCCAGATATCATGGACCAGAAACCCCGCCCGTCAAAGGAACCGATCATTAACAAAACCATGCTGGTGGGCGTGATTACGCAAACCATCGCCATTGCCGGAGCTACCCTCTTCGCCTTCTTCAATGCCCTGCGGCTTGGTCACGACCTGCCCTATGCCGAGACCATGGCTTTTGCCACGCTGAGCATTTCAGAATTGGTTCGCGCCTTTACCGCGCGCTCTGAACGCTACCCAGTTCTGAAGATCGGTTTATTCAAGAACAAGTGGATGAACCTGGCTGTGCTCAGTTCGTTGATCATGATCCTGGCTGTGATCTACGTGCCTTTCCTGCAACCCATCTTCCAGACCGAGGCTTTGGGTCTGGCTGAATGGGAACTCATCCTACCACTGCTACTCGTCCCCTCGATTGTGGCAGAGTTGACCAAGGTGATTCAGAGCACGGTCGCCAGAAGAAGAAAGTAACACCACGTTTCATAAAATCCGCTGGAAGATATCCGGCGGATTTTTTCGTCCTGTGATCATTATTGGTTTTTCAATCGGCCTTTATTGAATACGGGAAGATCATCTTCATTTGGTTTTCTGAGCAGGTCGAATACTTTATCGTTCGGGCGCATAGTCGCCATAGGGAAGAAGGTCATGCGGTGCAGTGGTGTGGCACCCAGTTCCTTCAACGCGGACTGATGGACATGGGTTCCGTACCCCTTATGTTTGGCAAAGCCAAAGCCCGGGAATTTCAGATCAAGATCGCGCATCCACTCGTCACGGGTATGCTTGGCCAGGATCGAAGCTGCCGCTATGCTCAAACTGCGCTGGTCGCCTTTGATGAGCGCGGTCTGCGGCAGGTCGGTGTCTGGCAGGAACAGAGCATCGATGAGCAGGTGTTTGGGGGTATGCTTCAAACTATCCAAGGCGCGCTGCATGGCAAGCCTGGTTGCCGGCACAATACCATAGCAGTCGATTTCGTTGTTGCTACTGAATCCACAGCTCCAATCAAGTGCGTGGTATTCGATGACCAGGGTGAGTTCAGCACGGCGTTCCGGGCTTAATTGCTTTGAATCCCGCACACCCTCCAGTGCATTCAAGACCTTTTCATCATTGGGGAGGATCACTGCCGCGGCAGCCACTGGTCCAGCCCAGCAACCCCGTCCGGCTTCGTCAAGTCCGGCTACCAGGTTCACCCCCTGCGCCCACAGCGCGGATTCGAAGGTGAGGTTGGGCGCGGGTGGGATGAGCGCCGGATCAATGCGGCCGGGCATAATCTCCGCGGCGCAGCTTACGGCGGATGAGCAGGAGGTCCAGGGCCATACGTATCGAGTCGCGCAGCACGTGTACCTTGCTACCCTGGTGATAATACCAGTGGATCGGTACCTCGGTCACCTTCATTTTCATCTGACGGGCGATGGCCAGTATCTCTACATCAAAGGTCCAACCGGGGATGGTCATTTTAGGGAATAGGATCTCCGCGGCTTTAGCGGTGAAGCACTTGAAACCACATTGTGTGTCGTTGAGGTCCGGTAGCACCAAAAACTGGACCAGACCGTTGAAGACGCGTCCGATCAGGTGGCGGTAAAGCGGTTCATCGTAGCGGACGGCACCCTTAGCCTCACGGGAGGCGATGGCGATATCGTATCCGCTTTGCCGCGGTGGTAGGAAGTGCGCGATCTCCTCAATGGGCATGGAAAGGTCCACGTCACAGACGAAACGATAGTCACCCTTCGCTTCGAGCATGCCGCGTTGCACGGCCAGACCCTTGCCGGGGGTATCTGAATGCAGCACCCTGACGTAAGGGTGACTGGACGCGAAATCGGACGCAATCTGCAGGGTATTGTCGGTGCTGGCGTTTTCAACGACCAATATTTCGGCGGGAAAACCCTGGTTTTTGATGAATGAATCCGCTGAGGTTAGCGCCGCAAGCAGGCGGTTCTCCTCGTTGTGGGCGGGAAAGATGATTGAAAGAGTGGGGTTCGCGTTTTGGGTACCGGCCATACGATTATTATAAATGGGAATCCTTGAACAATGGTTTAATGATTGATAATTATTTAGTCGTTTCTATAAAAAGTGGAATTTCATTATATTAATCTCCGCTAAGGGTCACATTGATAGCCCTCTGACCACGTGGTAGAATCACGGTGGAGTAAATTGCCTCCTGCCCGAGCGGCAGTGAGATATATCTGGAGGTAGCTATGGAACAGACAACTGGTTCATTCGAAGTCAAGAAAGGCCTGGCTCAAATGTTGAAAGGCGGCGTGATCATGGATGTGGTCAACGTCGAGCATGCCAAGATCGCCGAAGATGCCGGCGCCTGCGCTGTGATGGCGCTCGAACGCGTCCCTGCTGATATCCGAGCTGATGGCGGCGTGGCCCGCATGAGCGACCCTGAAATGATCCAGAAGATCATGGACGCGGTCAGCATCCCCGTGATGGCCAAGTGCCGCATCGGTCACTTTGTCGAAGCCCAGATTCTCGAAGCCATCGGTGTGGATTACATCGATGAATCCGAAGTGCTTACCCCCGCGGATGAGGCTCATCACATCAACAAACACGATTTTAAAGTGCCGTTCGTGTGCGGCTGCCGTAACCTGGGCGAAGCCCTGCGCCGTGTGGGTGAAGGCGCTGCCATGATCCGCACGAAGGGTGAAGCCGGCACAGGTGATGTTGTCGAAGCCGTACGCCATGCCCGTTCCGTGCTGGGCGAGATCCGCAAGCTGCAGAACATGCCCGAAGAAGAAGTGATGGCCTTCGCCAAAGAGATCGGCGCTCCATACGAGTTGCTGATGGAAACCCGTAAACTGGGCCGTCTGCCTGTGGTCAATTTTGCCGCCGGTGGCATTGCCACTCCAGCCGACGCTGCCCTGATGATGCAGTTGGGTGTTGATGGCGTCTTTGTTGGCTCCGGCATCTTCAAGTCTGGTGATCCAGCCAAACGCGCCTCCGCCATCGTCAAAGCCACCACCCACTACCAGGATGCCAAGATCCTGGCTGAGGTCAGCCGTAACCTGGGCGGACCGATGGTCGGTCGCTCCGTCTCCAGCCTCCCCGAAGAGGAAAAACTCGCCACGCGAGGTTGGTAAGCCCTATGAAGATCGGCGTCCTGGCATTACAGGGAGACTTCGCGGAACACCAGGTTATGCTCGAAACCCTCGGAGCTGAGGTGGCGCAGGTGCGCCTGGCCAGCCATCTGGAAGACCTGAACGGTTTGATCATCCCCGGCGGCGAGTCCACCACGATTGGCAAACTCGCCACTGATTTCGGTTTGATGGAGCCTTTACGCGAGTTTGGACGGAAGCACGCCATTTGGGGCACCTGCGCCGGAGCCATCTTCCTCTCGAAGGACGCGCGCCGTAAGCAGCCCCTGCTGGAGTTGATGGACATCGTTGTCGAACGAAACGCTTTCGGACGCCAGGTGGACAGCTTTGAGGTTGACCTGAAGATTCCGGCCATTGCCGGTAAGACCTCAGAGGATCCTTACCACGCTGTGTTTATCCGCGCCCCGTTGATCGAGAGCGTGGGGACGGGTGTGGAGATCCTTTCGACGCTTGATGATGGACGCATCGTCGCTGCCCGCCAGGGTAAGTTGCTGGCAACGTCATTCCATCCGGAATTAACCCGCGATGATCGCTTCCACCGATACTTTTTGGAGATGTCGCGATAAATGTTCGACCGTTAGCCTGGTACGACCTGCCACAACTGGCAATGTACCGCAGCCGAGTTTCCAGCTTCAATCACGCCCAACTTCTCACCCATGGAAACCCCATCGGTTTTACGGCCATCACCACACGCCTGAATGACGCTGCCACTGGCAGCGTGGAAGCCGTCTGCAGCGGGGAAGAGCAAACGCTCATCGCCCAGGCTGAGCACTCGCTGGGCGACCGTTCTGCCCGTCTGAATTTCATCACCCCTGAACCCTTTGAAGATCACCCTGGCCTGATGGCGCTCCTCGACTTCATGTGCATCCGCACTGGTGAGATGGGGGCGGCCAGCCTGCTGGCTGAGGTGCGCGAATCGAGTCAACTGCTTGAGACCTTCCGCCGTAGCGGATTCAACATTTGCGGATGGGAGACCATCTGGCGCTTCCCAATGGGATTCGCGGTGGAACATGTTGATGGGACCGAAAATGGATGGGCGAAAACTTCTCTCAAGGAAGAGGCTGCGGTGCATTCGCTTTACAGCACATTGGTGCCGCCGATCTTGCAGACCGTGGAACCTTACCAGAGCGACATTGACCATACCCTGGTTTACCGGCAGGGTGGCGATATCCTGGCATGCGTGATGAGTGTGATCGGTCCTCGAGGAATTTACCTGAAGCCGGTCATCCATCCGTCGTTGAGCGATCCCAGCGGAATGTTGGTTGAACTGGTAGGTCTGTTCGGCTCAACGGGTAAACCGGTTTATCTGCAGATGCGTTCCTATCAGGCCTGGATGACCACGTTTTTGGAAGACATGAAGGCCGAATCAACCACCCATTTTGCATTAATGTCGCACCGTCTGGCCATCCCCCAGTACGCCACCGAGGAACAGCCGGAACTGGTCGTGAAGCACAGACGGATTCAGGCTACCTCTCCGATCGTTCAGAAGAATTCGCAAATTGGTCAGTAGCCAAGAATCAATTTTCGTCAGATAATAAAGGTAGTATGACACAAAAGAGAATTACAGATGACCTGCATGCGCTGATGGCCGTACTTCCTTCGCGTATTGTCGAAGCGTTGACCGAAGCCAACAACAGCGATAACCTGCTCGAGATCGTGCTTGATCTCGGACGTTTGCCCATGGCCCGTTTCGTGGACAAGGAACTGGCGTTGAGCGACAAAGAAGTGGAGCGCGCCGATATCGACTACGTGGTTTCACGCATCGGTGAATTTGACGCCGACAACCGCGCCGGTCTGGAGCGTACCCTCCACCGCATTTCCGCTATCCGCAATCGCCACAGCACCATCGTCGGGCTCACCTGCCGGGTGGGCCGTGCCGTTTATGGCACCATCGACATCATCCAAGACCTGGTCGAATCGGGGAAAAGTATATTATTGCTCGGTAAACCGGGTATAGGCAAGACCACCATGCTGCGTGAATCGGCGCGTATTCTGGCTGAGAGCAAACGCGTCATCATCGTCGATACTTCCAACGAGATCGGCGGTGACGGCGACGTGCCGCACCCCGCGGTGGGCAAGGCGCGCCGTATGCAGGTGGCGACCCCATCATTGCAGCACGAGGTGATGATCGAGGCTGTGGAGAATCACAATCCCGAAGTCATCGTCATTGACGAGATCGGTCGCGAGCTTGAAGCCTTAGCCGCTCGCACGATTGCCGAACGCGGGGTGCAGTTGGTGGCAACAGCGCACGGACGTACACTCGAAAATCTGTTGCTCAACCCCACCCTGTCTGACCTGGTGGGCGGTATTGAATCCGTGACACTTTCAGATGAAGAAGCTCGCCGCCGCGGTACCCAGAAGACCGTGCTTGAACGGCGATCCCCGCCAACCTTTGATGTACTGATCGAATTGCAGGAGCGCGACCGTCTGGTGGTGCATCCAGACGTGGCCGCCGCGGTCGATACGCTGGTACGCGGCTATCCCATCCAGCCGGAGATTCGCTCACGCGACGCCAACGACGAAATCCACATCGAAAAGGCTGCCAAGGTACCTGCGGCCAACCGGTCTTCCTCGCAAGGCACCCGCCGCAGCTATGCCAATGGTTTTGAAGAACAAACGCTGAATGAGCAACAGAACTATCCACCGCGTCGTACAACATCTTCCCGTTACGAGCGGGTGGTCTCTGAAGCCAATGAACACAGCTCGCCGTTGGGGTCGAGGCGCACGCTACGTATCTATCCTTACGGCGTAGCCCGCAACCGTCTGGAACAATCTGCGCATCACCTTGGTGTACCGATACAGGTGTGCAAGAACGTGGATGAAGCCGATGTTGTTATCACCCTGCGCACCTATTACCGTTCGCGCCAGGAACCCATTGTGGACGCTGAGTCACGCGGAATACCCATCTTTGTGTTGCGCGCCAACACCATCAACCAGATGGAACAATCCCTGGCAGAGATGTTCAACCTGCCCCAGGATAGCATGAGCGCCAATTATGAATCCATCACCAACCAGACGGAATCGGCTATCCAGGCTGTGCTCAATGGTCAACGCTGGGTGGACCTGCCCCCAGCTGCGGCCAATGTGAGGCGCATCCAACACGAAATGGCGCGCCAGGCTGAACTGGTGTCGCAATCTTACGGTAAAGAACCCAATCGCAGAGTACGTATCTTCCGCGAGTAAACGAGGACGGTATGTTCATCACAATCGAAGGCCCCGATGGCAGTGGCAAGTCCATGCAAATCCCTCCCCTGGCGGAGTATCTCCGCAAGCAGGGTTATGAAGTGCTGACCACCCGTGAACCCGGCGGCACCTCTATTGGCGACCAGATCCGTCAGGTGATCATGAAACTCGGCAACACCTCGATGGACCCCCGCACAGAAATCCTGCTCTTTTGCGCTGCCCGCGCCCAGATCGTCTCTGAGGTGCTCCTCCCCAACCTGGAACGCGGTGTGATCGTCATCAGCGACCGTTACGCCGATTCCACTCTGGCCTACCAGGGATACGGGCACGGCCTTGATCTGGATGTGCTGCGGCAGATCCTCAAGTTCGCCACCCGGGACCTTCGACCCGACCTGACACTGCTACTCGACATTGATGCCGAAGAGGGGTTGCGCCGGCGTCAGAACAGTGGTGGCGAGTGGAATCGCCTCGATGCCTACAACCTTGCCTTCCACCAGCGTGTACATGCGGGTTACCACGAGCTGGTCCAGCTGGAACCGGAGCGTTGGGTGGTGGTGGATGGAAAACAGCCTCCCGATAATGTGCAAATCGAACTGCAGAAGATCGTTTTGCAGCGGATCGTCGAATTTAGTAAAAAATAAGTTGTGAGAGGAAACTAACATGCGTAAATCCATTTTCGCAGTTTTGCTGATCGCTTCATTGATGCTTGGAGCCTGCGCGCCGGCTGCCCCCACAGTTGGCACGGTAACGCTTCCCACTGCCACATTGCCGATCTTTCCAACCGCGACGATTGACCTCACACCTTCGATGACGCCTACCATCACACCCACCTCTGAACCCACCATCATGATTCCCAAGAGTGCGCCGGCCACCTGTTCCGCCAAACCGATCATTCCCACCCCCGATCCCTCAGCGCAAAGTTACCTGCCCGAGGTCACCTCAAATGATTGGATTCTCGGACCGGATGACGCATTGGTGACGATCGTCGAATATGGCGATTTTCAAGACCAGAACAGCGCCAAACTCTCCGTTATGTTGAATGAATTGCTGGCCAAATATCCAACCGAAGTCCGGTTGGTCTTTCGCCATTTCCCACTGCCTGAGCAATATGACAAAGACACCCTTGCTGCCCAGGCTGCCGAAGCTGCCGGACTGCAGGGAAAGTTCTGGCAGTATCACAACCTGCTCTATACCTATCAAGCCGATTGGGTCAGCCTCTCGACCGATGATTTCTCCGCCTGGGCGTACGAAAAAGCCGCCGAATTGGGTCTGGACGCCGAAAAGTTCAAGCAGGATATGGTTTCAGACGCTGTCCTTACACGCGTGGAAGACTCACGTATTGTGGCTGTGAAAATGAACAAGGTTTACACCAATTTCTATGATCCCTTCCTCTTCTTTAACGGGGCTGGAATTTCGCTGCTTTACAACCTGGACTCGCTCTCTAGTGTGATCGAATTCTACAAATTGCCCGAGCGTTCATACACAGAATGCCCGCCAATGACAGTCGATCCCACCAAAACCTACACGGCAACCCTGCATACCGAAAAAGGTGACATCGTGATGGAGCTTTATCCCGACAAGGCTCCCTGGGCGGTCAACAGCTTTGTTTTCCTGGCCCAAAATGGCTGGTACGATGGAATTGCCTTCTACCGGGTCATCACGGGCTTTGTGGCTCAAACAGGTGATCCTTCCAACTCAGGACTGGGTTCGCCGGGTTATTCGTTCACCGATGAATTGGATCCCAGCTTGCATTTCGACAAGCCAGGCGTCGTGGCTATGAACAATACCGGAGCCGATTCGAACGGTTCTCAATTCTTCATCACGTATACGGCTGTTCCCAGCCTGGATGGAAAATACACGATTTTTGGGCAGGTTATTTCGGGCATGGATGTACTCAGCAAGATGAGGCCTCGAAACCCCAGCACTGATAGTATTCTTTTACCGCCGGATCCGATTACCTCCATCACCATCGAGGTGAAATGACTCTTCCTCCTCCGCTGCCCACACCGATGCCCCCGGGTTCACACTCAACTCCACAGGCAATGCCTCCACTTCCACCTTCGCAGGTAATACCTCCGCAGGTTTCGCGGAACTTGCCCCCACCAATCCCCTCCATACCACGGAAACCGGTAAAAAAGATTGATCATTTAAGTGTCTGGCAGCTTGTGCTGGCAGTGGTCGCTTTGGTTTGCAGCCTCGTGGTGATCGCGCTCGTTCTGCTGGCGCTTTCTGGTTATTCCGCAACAGGTCCAAGCATGATTCAGATGAATGTCGTCCTTTGGATCTTTATTCTGTTTGCCGCAACCTGTATCCCTTCGTTGCTCCTCTCCATCAAGCACCTCAAAGGGGTTGAACCAAAAGTTTTCACTTTATCGAATAATAGTCTCTTTATAGCTGGTGGCATATTGCTGCTCGAAGGCGGGTTGATCTATCTGGTCTATCGCCTGAAAATCCAATCCATCCCGGTTGCTCTGACTGGGTTGCTGGACGTTTTGGTTATCGCGTTTCCTGTGGTTGCGTGGGTGATCATCGGCGCTCACGGATTAAAGGCTCACAGCGTTCAAAGGTTGTGGGGAATCTTCAACTTGTCAGAGTTCGTCTCCACTTCCGCTGCCATGATCATTGAGATCTTCATGGCGTTACTGGTGATTTTCGCTGCTATTGGGTGGCTTGCTCAACAGACGGAGTTTGCCCCTTACTTGACGCTATTCAAAAACCAGGGCAATCTGACCAATATGCAAATACAATCATTGGTCTACGATATTCAACCATTGATCAGTACCCCCATCATCTACACGATTGTTGTGCTGGGTATGTGCCTGTTCGTCCCGATGGTGGAAGAGTTGCTCAAACCGCTCGGGGTTTGGTTCTTAATGGGAAAGAATATCACTCCTTCTGAGGGCTTCTTTGCTGGATTGCTTGGAGGCGCTGGATTTGCTTTAGTGGAAAGCCTGCTGGTGATGGGTTCGGCCAGTGACGCGTGGGTCTCCACGGTGATCGGTCGAACCGGAACAGGTCTGCTACACGTCACCACAGCCGGTATCCTCGGATGGGCTATGGCAAAGACCTGGCAGGACGGCAAATATCAACGAATTTCGTTAACCTACCTTGGAATGATCTTTCTTCATGGCGCATGGAACTTTTTTGCTGTTTTACTGGCTTTGCAAAGCGCCGTGGCCCCAATTGATTTTTCCTGGGTGCAAGCACTTTTGCCATATGTCCAGTGGGTGCTGTGCGGTCTGGCTGTTGGCATGATCGTTTTATTGACGCTGCTCAACAGGCGACTACAAAAAGATTCCAAACCGCCACGATTTCTGATCGCGCTGAATCCTCAACAAACCTCAGGGAGTTCTGAAATTCCATTCGAATGAAGGTAAGTTTTCAGTTTTTTTCACCTGCGGCTGGATATAATTAGAATTAAATCTGAATAATGAGAACTTAACAAAAAAATGGCACCCCAAAATTGAGGTGCCATTTTGATTGATTTGGAAACTAGAATATCGACTCGTGGGGATGTTTCTCGTCCACCTTTGCCAGAGCATACGAAGCGGCTCCACCAAGAATGAACATTACTGCGCATACCAGAATGGTCCAACCGGTTACACCCGAGGGGATGATGGCAGCGGTGCTGCCGATCACGATACCCAGGATGAAATGATACATAAATGGATAAGCCTTTTTAAAGAGCCAGGCCACCAGTTTTGAAAACAACAGGATGCACAACACAACGCCAATCATTAAGGGGATGATCACGCCGAAATCCAGCGACTTGATTCCGTTGGCCATGGGTTGATATAAGCCGAGATAGATCAAGAAGTTTGAAGGGCTCATGCCGGGCACGATCATACCAAGGGCGAAAATAGCGCCGCTCATGATCCAGACCAAGAAATTCGGGGTCATGGTGACACTTCCGATGGTTTCCATCCAACGCATAAAGATGAAGGTTCCGACTGCAAAAATGGCCAAAACGATCCAGTGGTAGGTTTTGCGGCCTTCTTTCCCGGCGGTTTTCCATAAGGAGGGAATCGTACCGGCGATAAAGCCGATAAACAGCCAAATAAATTGGGCGGCAAAATGTGAAAAGGCATAATCGATTACCGCTGAAAAAGCCACGACGCCGATCGCTCCACCAATCCCGACCGGCAGGAAGAAGAGAATGTTTTGGATAAATTTGTGTTTGAGATTGGCCAGGAACTTGATCAACGGTTCGTAGATGCCGAAGATCACCATCAGCACACCGCCGGAAAGCCCCGGAACAATGGCGCCAATACCAACCAGCACACCCTTAACCAAACGGATGATCCAACTTACCAGACCACCTTTTTCTTTGGTGATCGTTTCTGTATTTGACATATGAATTTCCTTATCTTTTGAGAGCGTAAAGAGCAACGAAAAATTCTATCATAATCCCGGAATTCAAGTTGAATAAGATTTTCAATTCCAATACAACAAAAATGCGATTTGCATGACAAATTCTTTCATATGCTTACCAGTTCTCTCACAATAAACCATTGTTTTCTTTGACTTTGGTTGGATCGAATTCATCACAATCAGCAAGGATTCCGCCATGTGAAAAAAAATAACATCCGGCAATAATCACGTAACTTTATTTAACCGTTGTGTTATCATAAATGGTTGTAGCAAACGGAGGTAGCATGAGCGAGAAGTCGCATAATTTACGCAGATTCATTGTCTGGTTGTTGCATGTCTTGACCGATACCCGATTCGAAGGAGTAGAGAACATTCCCGATACCGGCGGAGTTTTAATTGCAACCAACCACTTGAGCCGCATGGATATCCCCGTGCTCTTTGCCATCCCCAACCGGCCTGAAATGACTGCGCTGGTCACGACCAAATATCTCAAACACCCATTGCTGCGCTGGTTTATCGTTACCGCGGAGGGTATCTGGATCGACCGCGACCGCGCCGATTTTGGCGCTTTTCGCTCTGCCATGGAAGCTCTGGAAGAAGGAAAAGCAGTAGGCATTTCCCCTGAAGGTACTCGCAGCAAGGCGGGTTATTTGTTGGAAGGTAAACCGGGGACCGCGTTGCTGGCTGTACGGGCCAATGTCCCTATCGTGCCCGTTGCCATCACAGGAACACTTGGCTCTTTCAAGAAGGCCATTACCTTCCAAAAACCGAAGATCACCGCGAAATTTGGAAAAATGATCCCCCCTCCGGTGTTGGAGCGTGGCAGACGCGAGGAACAATTGAATCAATTGACCGAAGAGGTCATGTGCCAGATTGCAGCTTTGTTGCCCGAATCTTACCGGGGTTTTTACGCAGACCATCCGCGGCTGAAAGAAATCTTGCGCGAACAGCAATCAGGGAATTCTGCTTCATAAAGTGAAATTCATCGCTTGGGTTATAATTATGGACTGATCTTATTAGAGGATCGGTCCATTTTTTATGTCCAATCAATCCCCTGTTCCACCCAAAGCGGCGCAAAAGAAATCACATTCACATTCTATTTTGACTGCCATTTTTTCAGGTCTGCTTGTTTTTGTGATCCTTGCCGGCTTGCTGGAAGGCGCATTCAGATTGGATATTGGCGAAAGCGTGTTTCCGCTTCGCTCAGTGGGTAATTACCACACCCAGTTCGAGATCAAATGGTTCAAGCTGGAAGATTATGTCAAGAAAAATGGCGGCGTGGACGTCATCCTGCTGGGCAACTCCATGGTCAACACCGGCGTGGACCCCGAAGTGGTGGCGGCCAAGTACAAAGAGCTGACCGGCCAGGACGTGCGTATCTTCAACTTTGGCGTGGAGGGTCTGACCATTGCTCCCATGTCGGACCTGGCGCAGATCCTGGTGGAAAAGTATCATCCGCGCGTCATCATCCTGTACACCGAAATGCGCGATTACATCGCCGGCAACGGGGATGACGTGACCCGGAAGTTCCTCGCCAACGCGTTCATCCAGCAGCAACTGGGGAACCCCTCCATCGAGGGTTACCTGGAAAGCAACTCCGCGGCGCTGCAGCGCCTGCTGCCTTTCCGCTATGCCAGCCGCGCTGATTTTCTTGACACCTATATCCTTGACGCACGCCGTTTCAGCGAGACGACCGCGCAGGGATATGAAGCCGACCGTCAGACCGGCGAAAACATCGACACCCTGCCCAATCCCGCCGACCCAAACGATGCCAAAACCTTCGCCCTGTTCAAGAACTATACAATGGACCCCGGCCGTATTGCCGACCTGGAAAGTATCCTGGCTTATAAGCAGCAGGGAACGGTGGTCATCGTGACCGAACTGCCCACATACCCGACGTATTACGCATTTCTCGAGAATGCATCGGACCAGCAGAAATATCAGGTTGACCTTCAGCAGATCGTCGAAGCGAACGGCGGGTACCTGCTGCCCACCGTCTCATCGGACCTTATCCCCCTGGCCGACCGCGTGGACAACCACCACTTGAACTTCAAAGGCGCACCCATCTATTCAGCCCTGCTCGGTGGGCAACTGGCAGACCTTTGTACCTTGCAGCAAGTCTGCCTGCTCGCTGAAGGCTAGGTGCAGCCATGACCGTGACCTCTGCAATCTTCCTGCTCGCCGCCATCGCCGCGGCGCTTTTATGGCACTGGCTGCCTGAAAAATTGCGCAAATATTGGCTGCTGGTAGTTTCGCTTGGCTTTCTGGCCACTTGGTCGTGGAAGTTCATCCTGGTGCTGGGCGTGCTGACCCTCGTCAACTATCAACTCGGACTCTTTGCCCACCCCAAGAATCCGCGCTCGCGGCGCTGGGTGGTGGCTGGCATCGTCATCGATATCCTGGCACTCTTTGTCTTCAAATACTCCAACTTCTACCTGCCTGAAGCGCAGAAGCTGCTGGCCTCGCTCGGACTGCCGCTCAGCGACGGCTTTCAGATCCTGCTGCCGGTGGGGTTGTCTTTCCTCGTCGTGCAGTGGATCTCGTACCTGGTGGACGTGGGCAACCAGATGCTACCCCCGCAGCGCGACCTGGTCAAGTTCAGCCTGTACGCCTTCTACTTCCCCCGTCTGCTCTCCGGCCCAGTGGAACGCGCACGCGTGTTCTTCCCGCGCCTCGACAACCCGCTGAAGGTGGACCGCGCCCTCATCGAACGCAGCGTCGTGCTCATCTTCACCGGCCTGCTGCGCAAGCTGGTGTTCGCCGACCCCATGTTCAACATGATCCCGGCCAACGCCTTCACCGACCCATCCAAATACGCCGGTCAGCACCTCTTTCTCTTTCTGCTGGCTTTCGGCTTTGCCCTGTACAACGATTTCGCCGGCTATACCATGATCGTACGCGGCGTCAGCCTGTGGTTCGGCATCGAACTCACCAACAACTTCAACCTGCCCTACCTGTCGCGCAATTTCTCCGAGTTCTGGACACGCTGGCACATCAGCCTGTCCAACTGGCTGCGCGATTACATCTACTTCCCGCTCTCGTGGAAGCTGAACAAGCTCAACGCCAACCAGAAAGCCTTCTTCAACTTCGTCCTCCCGCCCATGGTGACCCTATTCGTTAGCGCCCTGTGGCACGGACTGAGTTGGAACATGCTGCTCTGGGGCGGGCTGCACGGACTGTACCTGGTGGCAGAGCGCGTCCCGTCGCTCTTCAAAACCCAGAAACCCATGCACGAGCATCCGCGCTGGCGGCAGAATTTGGGTATCGGTGCCACATTTACCTTTGCCATGCTGGCCTGGGTGCCATTCAAGACCAGCGTGTTCAACACCCTCGTCTACTGGCAGAGCATGTTCGACTGGGATAAACCCGACTTCTTCCTGCTCAAACGCGTGCTCAAGGGAAAGACCCTGCTGCTCACCTGGACGGCCTTCGACATCCCCAACCCAATCCTGTGCCTGGTGCTGGCCCTGGCCATGCTCTTTGACCTGCTGCAAAACCACAGTCGTGAAGAAACGTTCATCCAGAAATGGCCGCGCTGGGCACAGGTCCTGCTGATCGTGATCCTGATGCTGGTGGCGGTCCTGTCGGTTTTCACCCACCAACTTGCACCTTTTGTGTACCAAAACTTCTAGAAATCGCAAGTCTCATTGTGTCACATGGACAAAACCTGTGTTTTTAGGGAGCACGAATGAAACTGATCATCTCTTCCGCCATTTATCTTCTTTTTTCTTTATTAGCTGTTTGGCGAATAAAAAAGAAGATCCACCTCAGTGAATGGTTGATCGCTTTCTTCCTCTCCCTGTTTTCGATCAATATTCTCGTTTTTGAAGTTCTCCACTTTTTCTCCGCGATCAACCAACCAATCACTTTTCTGATCCTGCAATTTGTTCTTTGCGGGATCGGAGCGTTCGTTTTCATTGACCCATTCCGATTATTTTTTCATGAGCGTTTACGCATAATCAAAATCTCGATTCCCCGCCCCACAGTGACAGAGATCGTCCTGTGGGTTGTGATCGTGCTCGTTCTGACGGTCTTACTTGTTTTGGGTTTCACTGGACCCATCAATAATTTAGACTCGCTGCACACACACCTTCCTCGCATCTACTACTGGTTCCAGCACGGATCACTTTCCGGGTGGATGGCGACCAGGGGAGGGCAGACCAGTTATCCGATCCATCTTCCGCTGCAGGGCTTGTGGATCTTTTTGATGACCGGCTCGGAATCCTTCTTCTTTCTTTTCCCATATCTTTCGCTGGTCACCGCGCTTTGCCTGATCTATAAAGTGGCACGGTTGCTTGGCGCGTCTTCACCGTCAGCCCTTGTTGCGAACGTGATCACGCTTGGCTTCCCTGTCGTGCTTTACCAGACTTACTCGTTTCAGGGAGATGTGGCGATCGCGACTCTGGCGCTGTGCATCTTCTATTTCCTGCTCGAATTCATCTGTTCATCAGAAAGATCGGGGTTGTATCTCTCCATGTTCGTTGTCGGGTTGAGCATTGGCACCAAACAGACGATCTACATGGCACTCCCGATAATTGCGTTGGTGCTATTGATCCTTTTGGTCAAGAAGAAAATGTCCCTTCGGGTATTCTTGGCCAGCCTTGTTTTCTTTGCGGCTTCGTTTATGGCGCTCTCCGCCTTTAAATTCATTCAGAACTCCTTGGAAACCGAATACTCAAAAGCTGGGATAGTAAATAAATCGCTCTATTCCTATCTTTTCTCCCCTGACCACGGTCCATTGTTGGAAAGGTACACAATCAATGGCTTTCGTTTTCTGTATCAATTCGTGTCTCTGGATGGACTCGCCGGGCAGACAAAGATCGATGCGACCGATCTGAAGAACAAAGTTTTCCAGGCAGTAACCGGAAAATTGAACCTTGATCTGGAATCGCAGGAGTATCTCTCGGAATCCTCCACACTATTTTCATACACCAATCCCTTCCCGGTGAACGAGGACGCCTCGTTGTTTGGGCCGCTCAGCCTGCTGGTCTTCCTGATCGCCTTCTTTGTTTGTGCTTTTTCAAAAAATAAGTCGAGACGGCTGTATCTTTGGGTGGCCATTCTTCTTTTCCTGACGTTTTGTTTTGGCCAACTGGTACTCAAGGGCGGCGGTTGGGGCATGAACCGCGGTCGGTATATGATCATCCCGACCCTCGCATTCATGCCTCTGGTGGCTTTCATTGTTCCCCAAAAGAAGGTCTTTGGCGGCGTGGTAGCTGCGCTGCTGTGCGCAATTTCGCTTTTACTTTGCGTGACCTCTTTGACCTTCAATGATTCACGCCTCCTGGTCAACCGCAACGACCTGGTCGAGTTTCGTGAAAACTATGTCAATAACATCAAAGTGAACAATATCTTCTCCAGCCTCTACCGCAGAGGGCTCTATTTGATCTCAAACGATCTGATCAAGACCGCTCCAAACCGCAGCACGATCCTCTCTTCAGACTATTACTCAAAACTCTATTATCAAAGCGGTTCCGAACGCAAAGACATCAAAGCGCTCGCGCCATACCTTGAGAACGTTCGATCCATTTACGTTTACCTGAATCAAAATGAACTGGACTATTCGTTGTTCGGAAGGGATAAAACTCGGGATATCTACCCGATCAAATCGCTGAGCAGCGCCACGGAAGATTATTGCATTGTGGCATCCAAATCACTGGTTGAGGAGTATTCTGGCTATTCGTTGGTTGGTGAAACCGAGCACTATTATTACCTGTGTAAGTAATAAATCCAAATCTGAGCGTCAAGGTAGTGTTGATCTCGGACTCTACAAGTTCTCGAGATCCAGAACCATGGTTTTCCGTTTTGATCTTATAACCGCTCGATATGCAATATAATGGGTTTGTCCATTTAATGTAACAATGTCAAGTGGGATAGTATATTCTAGTGAGGTCTTGAGTTACGATGCAGCCAACCAAACGATTATTTGTCAGTATCGGTATACTGGTTATTTGCCTGATTATTTCCGCCTGTAGTGCTTCATACGCGAATCAGGCAGCGGCTACCTATACCCCATTGCCGACTTATACCCCAAATCCCACTTACACTCCTTTCCCTACATACACCGCCACTCCGCACGCAACACCCACGTTTGAATACCGGTTGATTTCATGGATCGAGTTGAACGATTTTTTGGCCGCTGATCATACGAACTGGCACGAGTACGATTTCGAGACCTATAACTGTGTGAATTACGCCATGGAGTTGGTATCCAATGCCCGCGCTGAGGGGATCAACGCCTGGATTGTTACGGTGATGTTCCAGGATTCTGACATTGGTCATGCGTTTGTCGCTTTTCCCACTACGGATAAAGGTACAATCTGGATCGAGCCGCAGACGGATTACGCTTATGCCGAGGTCCAGATGGGTGAACCATTATGCTGGAAGATCGAACCGAGCCGCTGTCAGGACTGGGGAATCGTTGTTGAGATTCAGCAGCCTGCGGAATGCGACTGGCATACCCACATGTGCTGGCAAAAGGAAGATTGACTCATTCCACTGATTGATTGAAAGGGGTGATATTGATGCAAAAGATCGCGAAGAGTTTATTCAGGGCAATATTTACTGGTTGGTTCTGTTTATTGCTTTGGGGGTTATTCATTAAGAGCAGCAGAATCACTCTTGATGCCAATCCATATCAGTAAATTTTCAGCTCCAGTATCCTGATGATGCCCCTCTTCTGGATCGCCCTCGCCTTCGTCTCCGGATTGCTTTGTGCGAAAGTTTTCGCCCTCGCGTGGCTGGTCTGGCTGGGGATTTGCGTTTTTCTTCTTCTCCTGATTATTATTGGAAGAAAATACCTCTCTCAAAACTGGTTCTTCAGGAATGAAGGAAAGGTGCTGCGCGTCTGGCCGTTGGTCCTGGCGCTGTTCGTGGCGCTGGGAGGACTGCGATATTCACTTCAGCAGCCGCATTGGCGTGAATCGGATATTGCCTGGTATAACGATACCGGCATGTACACCTTGACGGCTGTCGTCAGTCAAAGCCCGGATATGCGAGAAGACGCCACTTATCTGACCGTATCCATGCGCGAGCTGTATGACCCGGCGACACTCACCTTTCACCGCGTTGGCGGCAAAGCGCTGATCCGCATCGCACCCGGCGGCGACTGGCAATTGGGTGACGTGCTCCACTTCAACGCCGCCCCCAAGACGCCAAAGGAGGACGAGGATTTTTCTTACCGCGATTACCTGGAGCGGTTCGGCATTCATACGGTGATCTATTATCCTGGCTCTGTCACACGGGTGGGCACCGGGCAGGCGGGATGGTTTGCCGCCGCGCTGGATAGCCTGCAGAGAAAAGCTTCACGGACGATTTTCGACATTTTTCCGCAACCCGAAGCCGGGTTGATGGCGGGAATCCTGCTGGGGAATGACAAAGACCTGCCTGAATCGCTCAAACAGGCTTACCGTAACACGGGCACAGCTCATGTTATTGCTATCTCCGGCTTCAATATGTCCGTGCTGGCAGGGCTGTGCATGGCACTCTTTTCGCGGGTGCTCAACAAACGGGTGACCATGCTTGTCTCGTCGCTGGTGCTGGTGGGTTACACCCTGTTTGTCGGAGCTTCTCCTTCGGTAATCAGAGCGGCAGTGATGGCTATTTTGGCATTTGGCGGACAGATTATTGGACGCAAACACGCCGGGTTGAACGTGCTTGGTCTCACCGCCGGGGTAATGACCGCTTTCAATCCATACCTGCCCTGGGATGCCAGCTTCCAGCTCACCTTCGCGGCAACGCTTGGATTGCTGCTTTTCGCCGATCCGATGAAGGTCTGGCTGAACAACCGGCTGGAACGGCGTTTCTCGGAACAAACCGCGGCTAAACTCACTGGTCCGGTCTGTGAATATTTTCTCTATTCACTAGCGGCACAGGTGATGACCCTGCCCGTGATCGCGCTGCAATTCCAACGCTTTTCGCTGACCACGCTCATTGCCAATCCGCTGGTGCTGCCGGTTCAATCAGCCATCCTCGTCGGCGGTATGACAGCCACCTTGGTGGGGATGATCCTGCCCGGCATGGGCAGGGTGCTCGCGTTGCCCGTTTGGGTACTGCTAGCCTGGAGCAATGATGTCTCAGCCTGGATCAACAGATGGCATTGGGGTTCCATTGCGTTATCAAAAACTGTTTCCATCCTTCTGGCAATAGGAGTGGTGATCATGGTTGTGCTGTTCACACTGAGAGAGCATCTTACCAGGATGCTCAAAAAGGTAAACTGGCTGTCGATTAGTCTGACCTTGATGGTTGTCGCCGCGGTGATCGGTTCGCTGCTGCTGCGATTGCCGGATGGGAGACTGCACATGGAGTTGATCCGCGCGGGAGACGGGACGGGGATTTTTTTGCGCGCCCCGGATGGCGCGACGCTGTTGATCGACCCGGGTGGCAGTCCGAATCAACTGGCAGCTGCGGTAAACCAGCAGATTTCCCCGTGGAACTTCCATGTGGACGCTGCTCTCCTTACCAACCGGAATTCAGTGGATGATCTGGAGAGTATTTACGAAAAGCTCCCTATCCATCAGGCGATCCTGACGCTGCCCGTCCATCGCATCAGTGATGACCTGGTTCCTGTCACCTTGCCAGCAGGAATGCCCGTCAAACAACTGGAAGGTAGTGAAGTTATTCAATTGGACGACGGAGTGACTGTTACCCCGATTATTGAGGACGGCGAACACACTGCCTTGCTGATCGTTTACGGCAATACACGTATCCTCATTCCCGGCGGGATCAATCCGGAGAAACTGACCTCTCAACCAGTCGGCTCTCTTTCAGTGTTGATCCTCAACCGCGAAGACATCGCCAACCTCCCCGCCACCATGTGGACGAATTATGGCGCACAGGTCATACTGTGGAACGACGTCTCATTAGTTCCTGACCCTGGCTGGATGGGTTTGGATCGATACACGGAAATCAATATCACCGCAGACGGGACAGGTTATGCTCTTGACTGTAAATAAGGCTGGATAGAGTCCCTCGAAAACCCGGATCATCCCCCGGCACTATTGTATTGAATTCATCTTCAATTAATAATTTCTAAGGAATTATTAAGCGTTTTTTTACCCCAGATGACTAACATTCAGTCCATGAAAGGAAATTTCTCGAGGAAGATAATTTTTGAGAAATCTTATTCGTGGAGGTAAAAAGATGTCAAAAAAGATCATGATTGCTTCTTCCATCCTTGTGATCGCGGCGATGTTGGCTGGATGTTCATCTCTGGCAAATGTACCTACGGAAGCTGCCAGCACCGCGACCCAGTCGCAGCCGGCCGTGGTCAAGAACATTACGACGGTCGAATTGCAGGATGCCTATGTGCAGATCTACCAAAGGGTGAATCCATCGGTGGTGGATATCCGCGTGGTACAAAATTCATCGTCTATGCAGGATTCGCAGTATTCGATTCCCAGCTTCCCGGGCTTTCCTCAGTTCAGCTCACCGCAGGATAACACCCCCAGCCAGGTGGAGGGAGCTGGTTTTGTCTACGATATGGATGGCGATATCATCACCAACAACCACGTTGTGAGTGACGCCCAGCGCATCATCGTAACCTTCAACGATGGCACTGAAGCGGAAGCCACCCTGGTTGGCACCGATCCTGGAAGCGACCTGGCAGTGATCCGAGTGAACGTGGATCCTTCCCTTCTCAAACCGGTTACCCTGGCGGATTCCACCGCGTTGATGGTCGGGCAGATCACCATCGCCATTGGCAGCCCCTTCCAGCTTCAAGGCACAATGACCACCGGTGTCATCTCAGCCCTGGGCAGGACGATCGAAGCTTCATCGACCAGTAATTCAGGGGCGGCTACCTTCAGCATTCCCGATATCATCCAAACGGACGCGGCCATCAATCACGGCAATTCTGGCGGTCCGCTGCTTGACTTGAATGGCGACGTGATTGGTGTCAACACAGCCATTGAATCGACCAGCGACAGCAATGCCGGTATCGGTTACGCAATCCCCAGCGCGATTGTCAAATTAGTGGCTGACACCCTCATTAAAAATGGAAAATTCGAGCATACCTACCTGGGTATTGCCGCCTCGGCCATGGACTCGGATATTGCCAAAGCCATGAATCTTGATCCCAGCACACGCGGCGTTTTGATCACCCAGGTGGCCACCGGGGGTCCCGCTGAAAAAGCCGGACTGAAAGGTTATTCGAGCGAAGCATCAATTGACGGAGTGAGCTATTACATCGGTGGTGATATTATCACCAGCATCGATGGCACCACTGTGAAAAACTATAATGACCTGATCTCATACCTGTTATTCCATACCGTGACTGGTCAAAAGGTGACACTTGGAGTGATTCGGGATGGAAAAGCCATCAATGTGGAGGTTAACCTGATCGCCAGACCAAGCGGCGAGTAGAAATTACTACAAAATCGGTTTCTGCAATAAGAATACATGTAAATAGAAGAACCGGGTTTCTGTTTTTGAAACCCGGTTTATGCTCTTAATCCGGTTGCGAACTCAGATAATCGTCGATCATCTTTTCATACATCAAATTTAGTGCCGGGTTCACCTTACGGCGGTTGGGATCAGCCATGTACCAGGAGGCAATCTCGCGCGCTCCCTGCGCGAACGGGATGGTGCAGACGAAGTCCGGTACCAATCTTCTGATCTTGCTGTTATCGAAGACCACGCTGTATGATTTATCACCCAGCAACCCGGCACCCCAATCTTCGTCGTACATTGCGATCCGTTCCGAGGGGATGTGGATAAGATGAGGTTCCACCCCGACGGCATGAGCCATCGTCTCGAAGATCTGATTCCAGGTGAGTGACTCGTCTGAGGTGATCTGAAAGGTTTCACCAATGGCGTGCGGATTCCCCAACAAGCCGGTGAAACCTTTGGCGAAATCGCGGTTGTGGGTGAGGGTCCACAGCGAGGTACCATCGCCGTGGACGATAACCGGTTTTCCACGCAGCATTCGGTCCATCACTGTCCAACCGCCTTCGAACGGTAAAAGGGTTTTATCATAGGTGTGCGATGGGCGCACGATAGTGATCGGAAAATCTTTCTCGCGGTATTCCCGTACCAGGCGGTCTTCACAAGCGATCTTATCGCGCGAGTATTTCCAGAAAGGATTCTTCAAAGGGGTCGATTCTGTGATCGGAAGCGCCGCCAGGGGTTTCTGATATGCCGACGCCGAACTAATAAAAACATACTGACCGGTGATCGACTCGAACAACTTGATGTCCCTTTCAACCTGTTCTGGCAAGAAGGCGATCCAATCAACCACCGCGTCGAAGTTAATTCCTCCGAGCGCCTTGACCACGGAGGACGGATCATTGATATCCGCGGTAAGAACTTTGGCGCCGGCGGGGACGGGGCGAATCGATTGACCGCGCGTCAACAGATAGAGTTCGATACCCCGTTCCAGTGCCAGTTCGGAACAGGCAGAGCTAATGATGCCGGTACCACCGACAAAAAGAACCTTCATGGTCGCCTCCGATCTTTGTTTGAGTCTAGTTTACCTTTTTCTGCTACTATATACAAATTTTTATGTACAATCATTGTACAAACATTGAATTTCGACTTTTAGCGCATATAATTGTTCTTACATAGAAAGGAAGTGCAAAATGACGAATGGATTGACCCCGGATGATTTCAGTATGGACGAACTACTGCAATTGAACCAACGCAACATTCCGTCGGCCGAAATGAAGAAATATGAAGGATATATGGCAGAGATCTTTTCTGCTTTTGGTATGGATATTCAGACACCTTCCACGGTGGATACGCCGCGCCGATTTCTTGAAGCGCTTTATGAATCCACCAGTGGTTACGATGGTGACCCCAAGCTCATTAAGGCTTTTCCAAAGGAATGCCGCGGAGAACCCGATTGCCGATTGAGCCAGGTGATTGAGGGCCCCATTCACTTCCATGCCCTGTGCGAACACCATGTTTTTCCGTTCTACGGGGAGGCTTATGTGGGATACGTGGCTGACGAACGCATTCTCGGTATCTCCAAGCTCACGAGGCTGGTCCGCCTCTACACCAAACGTTTTGCCGTGCAGGAGCGCATTGGCTACCAGATAGCCGACACGCTCGAGGCGCTGATGCAACCCCATGGTGTGGCTGTTTTTATCCGCGCCAAACACATGTGCGTGGAGATGCGCGGCGTGCGCGAAATCTCACCCGCCACGCGCACTACCGTATTTCGCGGGGTGTACGCCAATGACCCGGCGCTGCGGGCGGAATTCCTGAATGTTTGTGGGCTGAACCGGGCTTCTGCGTAAAAGATTGGAAGTAAACGTTATCCCCTGGCTTTTTCGTCAGGGGATTTTTCTTATCGTCCTTTACATCCACCGCCGCAAGCCTGGTTCCAGTGCCTGCCGTCGGTCTCCAGCAATTGGTCGCTCGCGACCGGCCCCCAGCTTCCCGGTTCGTAAAGGATGGGCTTTGGCGCATCCGGGTTCTCCCACCCTTGCAGGATGGGATCGATTAATTGCCAGGAAAATTCAGTCTGATCAGCACGGGTGAACAGGGAGGCATCGCCTAAAGTCACATCGAGCAACAGGCGCTCATAAGCTTCAGGCAGCGAATTCTCGCCGAATTCGTCGCGGTAGTAAAAATCCATCGTCACCGGGCGTGTGTCGGCAATGGTTCCGGGTACTTTCGCGGCAAAGATCAAATGAATACCCTCATCGGGCTGCAAGCTAAGGGAAAGCAGGTTGGAGGAAGCGGTAAATTCCGATTGCATCGGGAAAATGCGGTGCGGAACGTTCTTGAACTGGATGATGATCTCGCTGACCTTCTCTGCCAGCTTCTTGCCTGAGCGCAGGTAGAAGGGCACTCCCTGCCAGCGCCAGTTGTCCACATAGAGGCGCATAGCTGCGTAGGTGGGGATTCTGGAAGCGGGATCGACGTTGGCTTCAGCGGTATAACCGCGGTATTGACCCACCACGGTCTCGCTGGCAGCCTCTGCTGCCGGGATGGGGCGGATGGCGCTGATGACTTTCATCTTCTCGTCGCGCAGGGCGTCCGCTTTATAAGAACTGGTCGGTTCCATGGCCACCAGGGTGAGTAGTTGCAGCAGATGGTTTTGGAACATGTCGCGGATCACACCAGCCTTGTCGTAATACTTGCCGCGAGTTTCCACCCCCACCGTCTCGGCCACGGTGATCTGAACGTTGTCAATATAATTGCGGTTCCAGAGGGGTTCGAAAATGGTGTTGGCAAAACGTGCCACCAAAATATTCTGGACAGTTTCCTTGCCCAGGTAATGGTCGATACGGAAAACCTGGTCTTCGCGCAGCACCTGGTGGATGGCGTCGTTCAGGTTGCGGGCGGTCTCGAGACTGGTACCGAAGGGTTTTTCGATCACCACACGCCGCCAACCTCCGTTTTCACGCAACTGGCCGGTTTTTGCCAGCCCGTTGATGATCTCCAGAAAGTATTCAGGAGGCGTGGCCAGATAGTAGACCCGGTTATCGGAAGTGCTTTCAGCTCCATCCAACCGCGCGGCGATGTTACTATAGGTCGTATCGTCGTTGAAATTCCCTGACAGGTAAGTCAACCTTTGCGTGAACTTCGTCCAGGCGACCTCATCCACCGTCATGTGGTTCAGATCGGTCAACCCTTCGTGCGAAAGGGTGCGGAAATCGTCATCCGTCCAGGGACGGGTGGCCACACCCAGAATGTTGAGATCAGATGAAAGGCGGCCTTTCGTCTGGAGATTGAACAGCGCGGGGATCAACTTGCGACGGGAGAGATCTCCCGACGCGCCAAAGATCACGAAAGTGGTTTTTCCGTTCATGGTTTATCCTTATCCCTTTATCAGATGCAGACCATTTGGGAAAGTTACCTGGGAAAAAGACCAATACAGGGATTCCGCCAAACCGAAACCTATTATAGAATCATCAAAACCCGCTTGTGGCTGCCAAGCTCGGCGCATAATGCATCGACCTGTTCCCGTGATTGCGCGAGGAATTCCACCGAAACCGATCGGTACTTTTTTTCTCCGCTCAAATTGTAGACGATGTTCTCCTCTAGCAGGTCAGGGACATGACGGCGCACGATCTCAATGACAAACGATTGGAAATCGTCGAGGTTCTCACCGATGATTCTAAGTGGGTACACCAAGGGAAATTCAAGTTGTGGTTGGGAAGAGTTGTCCATATCCTGTCTCATTTGTCCCATTATAACCGTCATTCATGGAGGAATCACGAATGCAAAAGAATGAAATAGATCGTCAGGTGGAACATGAGATTGCGGACCAGCCGCGCGCTCTGAATGAACTGATGCGTTTTTACGCGTTACCCGATTGCCGTGAATTGCTTCATCGCGTGAGTATATCAGGTGAGAGGAGAGTACTGTTCACAGGGATGGGTGCTTCTTTCCATGCAGCGATGATTGGAGCTGAATTAAGCCGCAGGGGAGGTATGGATGGAACTTCTGCCCTTGCCAGCGATGTGATCGACTGGTCAGGTCCAATCATAAACCAGTATGACTGGGTGATCTACCTTTCGCAATCAGGTGCCAGCGGCGAAGTGACACCGTTGCTTGAAAAATTGGATCCTTCCAGGCTGATCGCCATCACGAACGATCCTGCCAGCTTGCTGGGCAAAGCCGCAGTGTTGACATTGCCGCTTTGTGCTGGCGAGGAAAAATGGATCGCGTCAAAGACCTACCTGAACTCCCTTGCGCTACTCCGATTGGTGACAGGTTGCTGGATAGATGGCGACGACGCCATTGATCGCGTCCTCGGAGATATCAAGAAGATTCGTCAGCGCTTGCAGGTCATCCTCGAAGCCAGAGAGTCTCTTTCGAAGCGATGGCTGGATCTATTAGGTGACGATAAACGGCTGGTGATCCTCGGAAGCGGAATTCAGTCGGTCTCTGCCAGACAAACCGCGCTCTTGCTGGCCGAATGGGCAAAGCTGCCAACCCTGGCCTGTTCTTTTGATGAATTTCGCCATGGTCTGATCGAAACGGTTGATGACCACACGACTGTACTGGTTTTCCAGTCATCAGATCACGAGACTCCACAAGAACGAGAGCGAATTGGTCAATTACATGAGATCGGTGGTAGGGTAATCCGAGTACTAGATGGGTTACCTTTGGAGTGGGGTGAGTTGCAAAGAACCGTAGCGGAGGTCGATGGGGGATTATCGCCGCTGCTCGATGCTGTGGCAGCACAAATTTTATGTCTATCGTTGGCTTCAAGAAATGGCCAATCCGGCTTCAGATATATTAAAAAGGTCGTGGCTGGGTGATAGAAAACTGAATCCAATTTCGTTATACTGTAATTACTTAATTGTTTCATAATCTGCAGGCGGTATTCAAATGTCCAGAATCAGCGAAAAGAATGCCGGGATCAGCGATCGGTTGGATTTACAGAATAAACGGGTACAGAGATGGATCGTTGTACTCGTAATCTTTTTACTAGTTTCGCTTAGTTCGATTGCCGTTGCAGTCTACTTCCTCCAAGTTCAGCATTTAACCAAAGATCAGGAAAAACAACTTGGAATCATCTGTGACAGTAAAATTTCAGAAATTGTCGCATGGCGAACAGCCCGGGTGGGAGACGGAAAGATCATCCAGTCCAATCAGCAGATCGCATTAATGGTTAAGAAGCTTCTTGATGATCCAACAAATAGTAGTTATCAGCAACAAAATTTGCAATGGATGAGCGACACCCGATCATCCTATGGATACCGGACGTTTGTTTTGTATGATACTTTTGGTAATAAAGTGATGGGGGATCCAGTAAACCAGGTCTCACCATCCAGTGAATTAATGTCAGATCTTGAGACTGCGATAAAACAAAACAAAGTCTATTTATCTGACTTGCATTTGGACCCAGACAACAGCACGGTTTTCATGGATTTGTTTATCCCGATCAATGAGCCTTATGTGGATTACACAAAAGTAATCGCTGTTATCGATCTCCGGATTGATCCTAACCAGAACCTTTACCCGATACTCACACAGTGGCCCATACAAAGCAAGACCGGAGAGACAGTACTGATTCGGGTGGATGGACAATTAATCACGTACCTCAATTCATTGCGCTTTCAACCGTATTCGGCGTTGAAACTGCAATTGCCCCTAGATACGCCAGATTTACCCGCTGCTGTTGTCGCAAGAGGGAACACAGATGTCCATCAAGGAAAGGACTACCGGGATCACGAGGTGATCTACACGGGTCGAGCTGTTCCCGGCACGAACTGGTTTTTACTGGCGAAGATGGATCGGGACGAGATTTTTGCCGGA
Organism: Anaerolineaceae bacterium; assembly: GCA_034430175.1. Lineage (GTDB taxonomy): Bacteria > Chloroflexota > Anaerolineae > Anaerolineales > Anaerolineaceae > UBA6107. Next base: position 113,781 of record DAOUFI010000032.1, read on the forward strand.
GTCAGAAAGCAGGGTTGGGCTCTAGCGTCAGTGCTTGTATCAGTGGTTATCTCTGTCATCTCGGTCGGATTCACTTTATTCGAAAGGCAACGCAGACTCTATGTCAGCGAGATGCACCAATTGGTAAAAGAACGCGAGGAGATCAGAGATCGCTACAAACTGATTTTCGATGGGGGTAATGACATTATCTTAATGTTCGACGAGTTGGGACGGATAGTTGATTGGAATGACCGAGCTCTGGAAGCATATGGCTATGACTGGGAAGAATTGAAACAACTGTCGTTAATGGATTTACGAATTCCCAGTAAACGACAGTCAGTTGCAAAGTTTTTCGAACAGATTAACAGGCTGGGAGCCATGCGTTTTGAGTCTGAGCACTTACGAAAAAATGGCAGTTCTTTTCCAGTCGAAGGAAGTATCCGACAAATCACGATACAGGATCAAAGATTTTTCCTTGATATTATCCGCGATATCAGCGAACGTAAAGCAGCTCAGAACAAACTGGAAGAAAGCGAAGCCCGATACCGTGGCTTGATCGAACACTCAACCGATGGAATATTTACCGCGGACCTGACCGGTCGGTTCGTATCAGTTAACGATGTGGGTTGTGACATAACGGGATATTCGCGTAAAGAAATCCTTAAAAAAAATGTCCTTGACTTAATCAGTGAAGAAAGCTTAATTCAAGAGCCAACTCATTTTTGGGAGATTGCCAAAGGGACAAACAATTATTTCGTCACAGAAAGAAAAGTAAAAAGAAAAGACGGAAGTTTGATTCCTGTTGAGATCAGCGTATTTAGGCTTCCGGATGACAGAATACAGGGAATCGTTCGGGATATCAGTGAACGAGTAAAACATCATGAAGAGATCGAAGCGGCATTAGCGAGATATCGGCAATTCTTTGAAATGAACCCCATCTCCACCTATGTTTTTGACATTGAGAATGGAAAGATATTGGACGCAAATAGAGCGGCGTTGGAATTTTATGGGTATGCTAAAGACGAATTCATCGGGTTGAATGTTGACAGTATCCAAATTAAACAACCTGGAGAACCCCATAATTTTGACAGTAATCATGATCAGCAAACTTTAATAACTCGAAAGCACAAAAAGAAAGACGGCAGTGAAGTTTTCGTTGAATTGAACAGTCACCTAATCGATTTTGATGGAAAACCTGCCCGAATTGTGCTTGAGATCGATATCACCGATAAACTACACGCTGAAGAAACTCTTAAAGAGAACCTGAGTAATTTGCAAAGCATTATTGATACATCACCCTTGGCGATCATCACACTGGATAAAAAGGGAAATACCACCTTGTGGAATAATGCAGCCGAGAGAATATTTGGCTGGAAAGCTGAAGAGGTTATTGGAAAGAAACCCGAGATATTCCTTGATTCTGAGGGAGACAACCTGAAATCGGTTCTTGATCGAATTTTCCACAGCGATCAAGCGATCAGTTATGAGGGGATTCGCAAGCGGAAGGATGGCCGTCTGATTAATGTGCTTGTATCGGCATCCACTATCCATGATTACCAAGGTAAGGTCAAGGGTGTTTTAGGGATTCTTTCAGATATTACCGAGATTAAGTTGGCTGAGGCAACTCAAAAAGCACTGGCAGAAGAACGCGATTCCCTGTTGACCCGGTTACAGCTTCAATTTAAAAATTTGCCGGTAGGATTCCTGCTCACAGATGCCAATTTAACTGTTCTGGATTGGAACCCACAGGCCGAAAAGATATTCGGCTACTCAAGGGAAGAGATGATCGGTAAGTCAGAATTCGGTACGATCATTCCTGAAGACCAGTCACAGACAGTAAAACATGTGATAGAACGTTCGCTTATACATAACCAAATGCTGATATCAACCAACGAGAACTTTACCAAAGAAGGTCGTCGCATCATGGTGGAATGGCGCAACACGCCGCTCTGGGATGAATCAGGCAAATTGATTGCCATGATGAACACAGCTATCGACGTGACTGAAAAACTGGAAGCGGAAAAGAAAATTCGCGAATCTGAAGAAAAATTGCGGGCATTATTTGATTCGAAATTGATTGGAATCATTTTTGGTGATGTCTATGGCCATATATATTCTGCCAACGATGTCTATCTGAATATCATCGGCTATTCAAGAGAAGACCTCGAGGCTGGTCGAATCTTCTGGGACGAGATCACCCCGAAAGAGTATCTTTCCCTTGATGAACAGGCGATTGAACAAGCAAAACGAGAAGGAGTCTGTACACCCTACGAAAAACAGTACATAAGCAAAAATGGGACGATTGTTTGGGTGTTGGTTGGTTTCGTTTTGGTTGGAGATGATCGTGAACAATCAATCGCTTTTATCCTAGACATCACGGAGCGAAAAAAGACAGAACAGGCTCTGCGCGAGAGCGAAGTCCGCTACAGTGAGTTATTCAGAAACATGGTGGACGGAATGGCTTTCTGTAAAATGATCTACGATAAAAACGGTAATGCGATCGATTACGTCAATATCATGGTGAACGAATCATTCGAACAACTCACCGGGTTAAAAGGCGTTGAAGGGAAGAGGATCACCGAAGCGATCCCGGGGATCCGGGACAGCAATCCTGATTTGTTTGAAATTTATGGTAGAGTGGCGCGAACAGGTCAACCGGAGTCCTTTGAAACATTCGTGGCAGGGCTTGATCGGTATTATTCAATCCATGTTTATAGCGCAGAAAAGGGATACTTCACGGTAATTTTCGAAGATATTACAGCGCGCAAGAAAGCCGAAGCCGAAATCATCAAGTTGAATGAAGGTCTGGAGTTAAGGGTCAAAGAAAGAACCGCAGAATTGCAGCAAGCCATCCAGGAACTTGAAGCATTTACATATTCCGTTTCACATGACCTGCGCGCGCCCATCCGCGCGATTGACGGATTCTCACAGATCATTTTCGATGAGCACAAGGATGAAATCGACGCAGAGACTCTAAGATATCTCCAGATCATCCGCAAGAACACTCACAACATGGGACAATTGGTGGACGATCTCCTGGCATTTTCGAGGCTTGGCAAACAAGCGATTCAAAAAGGTGAAGTAAATTTGAATTTCCTTGTCAAGGAAGTCATCACCGATATTAAGCAATTAAATCCAAGCCGGCGAATCAATTTCACGGTTAAGAAAATGAAGCCTTGCCTGGCGGATGCCGGATTGCTCAAACAGGCTTATGTGAATCTGATCTCGAACGCGGTCAAATTTACCCGCAATCGGGAAAAAGCTTTGATCGAGATCGGGCAAACCACATGTAAACCTCGTTTGGAAGATGGTAGTTACGGTGAGATGATCAGATGTTATTATGTTAGAGACAATGGTGTAGGATTTGACATGCGCTTTTACGATAAACTGTTTGGCGTTTTTCACCGTTTACATAGTATCGAAGATTACGAGGGCACCGGAGTTGGCCTGGCGATCGTCAAGCGAGTTATCGAAAAACACGGCGGTATTATTTGGGCAGAGTCCAAGATCGATATTGGGACAACTTTCTATTTCACGTTGGGTAAAGAGAGGAAAAATGACCAACATGATTGAAATTTTGTACGTTGAATATAATCCTAGTGATGTCGAACTGACGATGCACGCGTTCAAAAAAAATCACTTGGCCAATAATATTTTAATCGCCAGAGACGGTGAAGAAGCTCTCGAAATAATCTTTGGTAGAGATCAAGAGAAAACCGCTGATCTGGAGCATTATCCACGGGTCATCCTCCTGGATCTGAAACTTCCCAAAGTGGATGGCCTGGAAGTGTTGAAAAAGCTAAAGGAAGATGACCGTACCAAAATGATCCCAGTGGTGGTATTGACCTCTTCACGCGAAGAACGCGATATTGTTGAATCATATCGTCTTGGGGTAAACAGTTATATCGTCAAGCCGGTTGATTTCGAAAAATTTGTTGAGGCTGTTCGTACTTTGGGTATGTACTGGTTGTTATTGAATCAATGGCCAACTTGCGTGACAAAAAATGATTCAGAGCAGTAATTAACTGGCTATAATTACGGCTATGCGATCGATTGAAGAATTGTATAGGATTGGCCATGGGCCATCCAGCAGCCATACCATGGGACCGCGATTGGCAGCCGAAAAATTCAGCAAAAAGACGGCTCATGCTGCGCGCTATCGGGTAACGCTGTTTGGTAGCCTTGCCGCAACGGGTAAAGGGCACCTGACTGATGTCGCCATCAGCGACGCTTTCGTTCCCTGTCCGGTGGATTTTGTGTGGAAACCGGACGAGGAATTGCCGAAACACCCCAATGGTATGCTCTTTGAGGCATTCGACGATAATGGAGATTGTTACGAACGCTGGCAGGGGTACAGCATTGGTGGTGGGGCGATCCTCGCTGAAGGTGAGAATCTAGAATCAAAACCTCTGTATAAGTTAACAACGATGCAGGATATTCTGCGTGTATGCACCCAGGAAGGCAAGACCTTTTGGGAATTTGTGGAAGATAACGAAGGAGCTAGAATTTGGCCCTTCCTTGAAAGAATCCTCAACGCGATGCACGAAAGCATTGACCGGGGACTGAATACCCAGGGGGTACTGCCAGGAGGGTTGGGTTTGGCGCGACATGCCTGGACGATGTACCGAAAGATCCAGATGGCCGGTGGAAAACTAAAGGCCGAAGGATACCTTCCCGCATACGCGTTGGCAGTTGCTGAAGAAAACGCCGTTGGCGGCAAGATCGTCACCGCACCCACCTGTGGTTCGGCAGGGGTATTGCCCGCGGTACTGCGGCACATCGAAGATACCATTCAAACGCCCAAGCGTGAATTGTTGCATGCGCTTGCCACTGCCGGGTTGATCGGCAATCTGATCAAAGCCAACGCGTCCATCTCGGGTGCCGAGGTGGGCTGCCAGGGAGAGATCGGTTCCGCCTGTGCCATGGCAGCGGCTGCTGCCACTCAATTGATGGGTGGCTCGATCCGCCAGATCGAATATGCCGCGGAGATGGGGCTGGAGCATCATCTTGGTTTGACTTGTGACCCGGTGAATGGCCTGGTGCAGATACCCTGTATTGAACGCAATGCCTTCGCGGCTACACGCGCGCTCGACTGTGCCACCTTCGCTCTCTATTCAGATGGCAGTCACCGTATCTCGTTCGATGAGGTGGTTAAGGTAATGGCTCGGACAGGCCGCGATCTCCCCCATGTCTACCGTGAGACAGCTGAGGGTGGTTTGGCCATTGTTTATCGCTTTCCACCTCAAAAATGACGAGCAAAATCTTCATAAATCAGGATCGATCGAATATTGGCTGATCCGGTTTTTATTATTTGTTGATTTGAAATTGAGAAAGTTGCTCCCCTTGAGGAGAGAGAACGGTCACGGTCAGGAGATTGTCTTTGATCTCAATGCGCAGGTAGTGATACGCCTTGAACGAATCGACTATGTTAGGCCAGCCATATTCCGGGTCGTAAAGCTCACCTCCTCCGCCACCAATTGTGAGATAGGTAACACCATCCACCACAGCACGGGAGTAATAGTGATTGTGGCCTGAAAAAACAATGGACACGCCGTAACGCGCCGCGATTGGATGGATGATCTTTTGCACCACTTTGTTGTTTTCGTGCGGCCCGGCTGACCAGCCTGGTTCGTGAAGAAGGATAAATTTCCAGGGTTTGGATGAGGCGGCCAGGTCATCCCGCAGCCACTGCCAGCGTGGTGAGGTGGGATCGGTGTTCGAATAGAGGTCGATCACCACAAAGTGCGCTGGACCGTAGTCGAAAGACCAGTCGAAGGTTTGAGTATACGAATAGGGGTAATACTTGATGAACAATTTGGTGCCATCATGGTTGCCCATTGCGTTTACCCGCGGAAGCCGGCTGGAGAGTTCCACTATGTTTATCCTCCGCGCATCGAATTCATTTTCCTGCAGGCTTTCTTCCGATGCGTTGTCCATCAAGTCTCCCGCGTCGAATACAAAAGTTTGGCGGTAGGGATCATCACCGATCTCTTTCAAGATCGACGCGTCGATGGCGTCGTGGACATCCTGGTTGGACTGGGTATCACTGTAGCCCCAGAAGATCAAGTCCGTCGAGTTGGAATCGGGAGGGGTGGTAAAGCTGCTCTTGTACTCGCTGCTATTACTGCGTAAAACATAATGGTATTGTGTCGCGGATTGCAATCCAGTCAAAAGAACGCAGGTGGGTCCATCTACCGCGTTCGCCGGGACGACTTCTGATCCAGTTCCATAAGAATCATCCAATCCCCACAACAGGACAGCATCAGCGGGGGCAAAGAACTGCCAGCAAATCTTAAGGCTGGCTGGGTCGCCGGTCATGATGAGGTAGGGATATTTTCGAGCGGAAAGAGGCAGGGCTGTCGCAGTGGGTATCGGTGTTGATGTATTCGCCACCGTTGAAGGTGTTATGGATGGCGTTATGGTAGGTTCCAGTGGATACTCTTGCGTGCACCCTAACAACAGGGATGAAAAAAGTAACATATATAGAAAAAATTTGATTCTCATATCTTCATTGTAGACCTGTTTCAATCCATGTTCAAAATCAGTACAATTGATGGTATGAGAGATGATTTATTGGAATCCAGGCTGGAAAAAGCCTTTGAGGCCAGGCAATCGTTGATCGATCCTGAGCACCATCACGCATTACGGCTCTATAGTGGATTCTATGAAGGCGATCCCGACCTGGTAATCGACCTGTACGGTCAAACCCTGGTTCTCAATAATTTTCGAAAAAGTCTGGTGTCAAGTGTTGGCCTGCTCGATAACGCGCAAGCTTATGCCCTGGAACGCTTTCCATGGATCACCTGTGCCATCCAAAAGACACGTTACGCCACGGACAACCTGCTTAAGCATGGCAAATTCTCTTTCGGCGACAATACCGACCCGTATGTAGTGGAGAACGGTATCCGTTATGCTGTGAACCTACGCATGAATCAGGACGCAAGTTTTTATATTGATACACGTAATTTGCGTACCTGGTTGAGTGACAACTCCGCCGGGAAAAGCGTATTAAACACTTTTGCTTACTCTGGCAGTCTGGGTGTGGCTGCCCTGGCCGGAGGCGCGAAGAAAGTGGTGCAAGTGGACCGAAACGCAACCTACCTTAGCCTGGCGCGGCAATCGGCGGCATTAAACCACCTGGATCTTGGGAAGATGAAATTACGTGCCGCGGATTTCTTCAATGAAATGGGCAGATTCAAGCAGGAAGGCGAACTGTTTGATATTGCACTGCTCGACCCACCTTTTTTCTCTGTAACCGGCCGTGGCACAGTGGATATGATCAATGAGAGCTCGCGTCTCATCAACAAGATCAGACCTCTGGTGAAAGACGGCGGCGCACTGGTCGTGATCAACAACGCTTTGTTCCTGAGCGGCGCAGATTACATGAACAGCCTGTTTGAATTGTGCAGGGACGGATACCTGGAGGTCGAAACGATCGTACCGGTGCCGTTGGACATTTGTGGGTATCCTGAAACGATTGTATCTACTGGGCCTGTCGACCCGGCGCCATTTAATCATGCCACCAAAATCGTGGTTCTGCGTGTGAAGCGGAAAACGCCAAGATGATTTATTGCTTCTCTAATGGAAGTGTTCGATCCTTTTATCAACCAGGCTTTTGTTTACCTTGCGAATTACTTGAACAGAAGCTATTATTAGAAATTCAATAATTTTTAGCCATGGATTAACTAAATGCAGCTTTCTTCATTCCTTTTTCTGATCTTTCTGTTCCTGGTGATTATTTTTAATTATTTGATCCCGCGAAGATTTCGTTGGATCTGGTTGTTGGTCGTCAGCTACTTGTTTTGCATCTATGCTGATCCAAAGTACGCAGTGGTGCTGGCTGGGGTAACTGCGATTTCGTATACGGCGGGTATTCTGATAAAAGGCGCCTCTGACAGGAAGAGAAAAAAACTGTGGTTGATCCTTGGAGTGATTCTTTCGGTCGCTCCGCTTTTTGTGACTAAGTATTTAAACTTTTCGATTGGTATTCTCAATGACATCTTGCAAGTACTGCACCGACCGGCCAATTTTCCTGGCATAAAAATTCTTTTACCAATCGGTATATCGTTTTACACGTTCCAGGCATTGAGTTATTTGTTCGACGTGCACAATGACGTCATAGAACCTGAAAGGAATCCCGGACGTTATGCATTGTATTTGGCATTTTTTCCAAAGTTAATTTCCGGTCCAATCGAACGCGGTGGTAATTTGTTGCCGCAGATATTCGACCCAAAACCGTTTGATTATCAAAGGCTTTTGGATGGTCTTGTCCGGATCGGATGGGGTTTCTTTAAAAAACTAATCGTCGCCGATCGCCTTGGCGTGATCGTGGATAAAGTTTTCTATGCTCCGGGTGATTTTCGCAATCCGGTTATTTTGGTGGCAGTCGTGGCCTATAGCTTGCAAATTTATATCGATTTTTCGGCCTACTGTGATATTGCTATCGGTGCCGCGAAGATTCTCGGAATTGACTTGATGGAGAATTTCAACACGCCATACTTCGCAACTAGCATTACAGACTTTTGGAGGCGATGGCACATCTCGCTTACAAGCTGGCTGCGCGATTACATCTTTACCCCATTGAATTTTGCAACCCGACGCAAGCGCTCCAAATTTTACCAATACATCAATATTCTTATTGTCTTTTTGGTGAGCGGTTTATGGCATGGAGCCAACTATACATTCATCATCTGGGGAGTGTTGCATGGGTTATACCAGGTGATTGAGCTGGCTACGCAGAAGGTTCGCAACGGCATTGTCAATCGTTTCTCCATAAATCGCGAAAGTTTCGGTCACCGCTTCTTCCAAATTACCGGCACTTTTCTGCTAGTCACCTTTACCTGGATCTTTTTTAGAGCGGAAAATATTCACGTCGCTGAAAAGATTATTAAATCCCTCTTTAGTTTCAAAGACCTCGGATTGTCGTTTGCTTGGAATTTAACAGCAACCGGCTTACCGCTACCTGATATTCTAATCATGGTGTTTGGGTTGATCATCTTAATAATTTTTGAAGTCGCAGGACGGAAACAAGATCTGATCAAAGAGTTAAATTCACAGCCACTTGCCTTTAGGTGGCTGGTCTATCTTGCTTTGATCTTCGCGGTGATTCTGTTTGGGTATTTTGGTGTATACACGATCGATAGTTTCATTTATGCGCAGTTCTAGTTGGGTGTTCTGGAATTACTGGTTTTTGGGGTAAAAATATGCGTATGCGATGGTTCAGGTTTATTTGTTTTTTTGTTTTATTTACATTGTTACTTTCAATCCCAAATATTGCGTTCAGTAATTACAATGAACGCTGGATAAAATTTTATAAACTTCCCCGAAATTCAATCGATGTATTGTTCATGGGGAATTCTCATAGTTTTGCCACATTCCAGCCGCAGATTATTGATGAGGTCATCCCGGTCAATTCTTATGTGATTGGCATTGGTGGCGAGAATATAGTTCTTTCCTATTTCGAATTAAAAGAGATATTGAAATACCAGCATCCCCGCGTGATTGTTTTAGAGACATTCGCGCTTGATCTTGATGATCGTTTCATGCCTACCCAAAACTATTATGAGTTTTTGGATTCAGGTATGTGGAATTTCTCTCGAATTTCTGTGGCTGCCCGATACGTAAAGCCTGATATGCTATACACACTTATTCCCGCCTTGAGACAACGGATGGATTGGAGCAAGCCATCTGGTTTTATTTCGTTGTTTTTGAATAACTATGAATGGCTTTCTCCTGCAAGCACAGACGAACTACTCTCTGAGAATTCCTTACCGATTACCAACGTTATTTCCGAAACAGATTATCTTGCGGATAAGGCCGCTACTGCTAAAAGCGTTACTCCCCCGGCGAAAGACAACCTGATCTACTTTGATAAGTTCTATAAACTGTGTCAGGATGAGGGCATTAAATTGATCTTGACCACCACGCCAATGGTAACAACCCCTCAGACCACATTAGGGCGTTATGCCCCTGTGGATATTAAGAGCCTCGCTCAAAAATACGACCTTCCCTGGTTGACTTATGACACCGCCGCTTTCAATCATTTGCATTTTTCAGCTTTGGATCATGTAAACGGTTTTGGCTCGTTGATCATCTCGCTGCAAATGGCTGAAGAGATCGCTGGTGTGATGGATCTGCCCATCAATCAACAAAAAGTAGACCATTTTAGTTCAATGATTTTCTCGGATTACCAGATCACAATGACTGGTGGTGAATACCGGATAGAATTGTATCCTAAAAGTTCCACTACCGATCTATTGTATAAATGGACTTTAAGTGGAGCCACAGGCAAGATATATCAAACAGATTGGCAAAAAGAAAGATACTTTACATTCCAGGTTCCCGATGATGGTGAACTCTCAATCCAGGTGAAAATTCGCAACAAAAGCAGCGATTACAGTATTTCCGCGGTTTTTAAGATCAATAAACCTGACTAGCTGTCAACTATTTTGATGCCGGACAATAAAAGATTTGTGGACACATTGATGAAAAAACACCTACTTCGATTATCAATCTTCCTAATTCTCAGTTCATTCCTTTTCGATATGCTCAACCTGGGGATGAAAAGCCCGAGCGATCGTTGGGAATATTTTTATAATCTTCCCAAAAATTCAGTGGATGTGTTGTTCCTTGGCAACTCTCATAATTTCACGTCGTTTCAACCGGAGATCATTGATCAGATCATCCCGGTCAATTCTTATGTGCTTGGCGTCAATGCAGAAAATGTGATCATCTCCTATTATGAACTTAGAGAAGCCCTGAAATATCAGCATCCAAAAGTGGTGGTGCTTGAAACCTACGCACTTGATCTGGATGACTCCGTAAAAAAGGGATACATCTATGAGTTCCTGGACTCGGGTCCGTGGAGCTTGAATAAGATGGCAATTGCGGCTCGTTATCTCACCCCTGAAACAGCTTATGCTGTTTTTCCAGCCCTGCGCACCAGGATAGATTGGAATAAGATTTCAACGATCTTTAATCAACTGGATGATCAACTCTCCTCCAAACATCAGGTGATCACCGATCCAATGAATGGAGCAACCCCAAAAGACAATGTGATCAAGGAAGACGATTATCTGGCCAGCAAAGAGAAGGTGATCAGCAGCAACAAACAACCACAAGCTGATATCGATATCTATCTACGTAAAATGTATCTACTCTGCAAAGATTATGGCATCAAGCTGGTATTGGTGAAAGTGCCGATAGTTAGTATAACCTCGAGCCAGGTTGATTATTACGCTCCATACAATATATCGGGTTTTGTAAATGATTACCAAGTGGATACGTTGATCTTTGACAAGAACCAGTTTAACCATATCGATTTTGCCGATTCATCGCACCCGAGCAGTTTTGGTTCAATAAAAATCTCCATCCAATTAGCCCGGGAACTGGCTCAAATAATGAATCTGCCCGTAGATCAGGATGCGCTCAATTACTTCGACACCTTTGTTTTTACAGATTACAAGCTTACAGAAGACAACGGGCAATACAAGCTAGAACTATTTCCGTCTGATCCAACTGTGCCGCTCAAATATCACTGGTCAATCAAGGATATAAATACCAAGGAAATCATTTATGATGATGACTGGAGTAATAGACGCACATTTATATTCTCGCTTCCTAATGATGGATCTTTTCATGTTAATATTAAGGTGATGAACCCTGAAGGTGATTACCAGATTTCCGCGTATTTTTCAGTAGGAGATGAGAATTGACGATGGCAAAAAATATTGGTTACATGTGTACCGGAATGCAATGTGAAATGGGCAGAGCCACAAAGGTGGCCATGCGTTTGATCAATCCAGACCTCTCGAGGGTGGATTACACCTTCAAAGATCTTGATAGAGAATCCAATAAATTCGCCAACGTGTTGAAAGAATTAGGCGTGCATAAACAAGATAAGGTATTTGTCTTCCTGCCAAAACAAGTGGAAGTTTTCTTTGCCTTTCTTGGCGCGTTGAAATACGAGGCGATCGCTGGCGTCCTGTTCTCGAACTTTGGCAAGGAAGCTGTTTTTGACCGGCTGCTGGATTCGGGCGCGAAAGTTCTCGTGACCAAGCAATCCTTCTATGATCGAATTAGCGAAATACTACCCAACCTGCCTGCTTTGGAAAAGATTATCCTGACCGATGTTGAGACGAACCAGGACGAAAAAGTGTTGAGCTATGCGGCGCTGACATCCAAGGCCAGTAATGACTTTATGGTACAGGATGTCGATCCCGAAACCCCCTCGGTGTTGCACTACACCTCCGGGTCAACGGGGAGGCCGAAGGGTGTGCTCCATGTCCATGGTGGAATAGCGCATCAAATCGACACAATGGATGAAGCCTTCCAGGTTGAAGAGGATGACATATACTGGTGTACGGCAGATCAAGCCTGGGTAACCGGTGTTTCCTACGGTATCACTGGCCCCTGGGCAAAAGGGATTACGCAGGTACATTTCACCGGCAAATTCGATGCGGTCGACTGGTTCGAGATCCTCAAGCGCGAAGAGGTTACCATCTGGTACTCGGCGCCAACCGCGCTGCGCATGCTCATTCAGGACGAAGCGCGTATCATTGGTAAATACGATCTGCCGAAACTGAAGCGAGTATACAGCGTGGGTGAGCCCCTAAACCCGGAAATCCTTTTCTGGGTTCGCAAGGTGATGCATAAAGAGATTTATGACACCTGGTTCCAGACCGAGACTGGAGGGGTGATGATCTGCAACCGTCCGGGGTTGGAGATCAAGCCGGGTTCCATGGGCAAACCATTGAGTGGCATCGAGGCTATCACAGCCGGTGAGAAGGACGAGATCCTTGGGCCGGAACAGATCGGCAGCCTGCGCGTCAGGCGGGGTTGGTCTTCCATGTTTCGCACTTATCTGAACATGGAAGATGTGTATCAAGAAAAATTCCATGGCGATTATTACGATACCGGCGACCTGGCCAAGGTAGACAGCGATGGCTACTTCTGGTTCCTCGGCCGAAACGACGACGTGATTAACACCTCCGGCCACCTTGTGGGACCCTTCGAGGTGGAGAGTGTTTTACTGGCTATGGATGAAATCGTAGACGTGGCTGTGATCGGCGCGCCAGATCCCATGCTGTGGGAGAAGATTGTCGCTTTTGTGAAGTTGAAGGAAGGACTGTCCTGGTCGAAAAGTCTCGAAGTGAAATGCCGGATCGCGGTCTCCAGGCAGGTATCGCCAGTGGCAGTTCCTTCGGAATTTGTTGTTATTGATAAAATTCCAAAGAACCGCAGTGGTAAGATCATGCGCAGGGTACTCAAGGCGCAATATTTAGGCAAGGATGTTGGTGATATTTCAACAATGGAGGATTAACCATGGCAGTGATTGATGATTTGACCACAGTATTTGAAGAAGTTTTCGATCAAAAGAATTTGACCGTTACCAATGAAACGACCTCGAACGATATTGACGGCTGGGATTCAATGTCGCATGTCACCATGCTAATGGCCGTCGAGGACCATTTTGGCATCGAATTCAAACCGTATGAGATTGCTAACCTGGTCAATGTAGGAGCCCTGGTCTCGCTGATCGAAAAAAAGTTGGCTGAAAAAGGATAAACCGCGCAATTCACCTGTTTCTCCGTTTGATTATTTTAAAGGTATGGTTGTGTATGGAAAGCAGAGATTATGAGCAGAAATCGCATGCCGGTTGTTTTCGTTGGGCACGGAAGCCCAATGAACGCGATCGAGGAGAATGAATTCAGTCTGGCCTGGAAGCAGATGGCAAAAGAACTTCCCAGACCGAGTGCGATTTTATGCGTATCAGCTCATTGGGAAACTCCTGATTCGCGGGTGACGGTCATAGAGAAACCAAGAACCATCCATGACTTCTATGGATTTCCGCAGGAATTGAATGAAATGCAATACCCAGCGCCCGGTTCGCCGCAACTGGCGGAGCGGGTGATGGAGTTGCTGGCAGACCAATCGGTTTGTGCTGACAGGAATTGGGGATTGGACCATGGTACCTGGTCGGTACTGACGCGCATGTATCCCACCGCGGATATCCCTGTGGTGCAGTTGAGTCTGGCGCACACCCGCGAGGGTCAATATCATTACGATCTCGGATCAAAATTGCTGCCGTTACGCGATGAGGGGATTTTGATCTTGGGGAGCGGTAATGTGGTTCACAACCTTGGCAGGATTTCCTGGGGTGACGGAGCATATGATTGGGCGATCGAATTTGACGCGAAGGTCAAGGATTGCATCAAGCGTTCCGATCATTCGCCCCTGATTCGTTTCCAGGAGCAGGGTGAGGCTGCGGCGCTATCGATCAATAGTGCTGAACATTATTTGCCACTCTTATATATTCTCGGGCTTCGACAGGTAGAAGATACCTGCCACTTTTATTGCGAAACAGTCTATTTTGGTTCTCTCTCGATGCGCTGCTTGGTGTTGGGCTAGTTCATAATTACTTTTTCCCATGGCTCGATCTCACCGGGGATGATATTGAAGAGTGGATGGGCTGTGGGTTCGTGGATCATTTGGATCAACGGGAGCCTTTCGGGACTGCGTACTGCGATCTTTTGTTTTAGATGTTGAAATTCATATTCGATCTGCCCGATTGTCACCAATATTTTTTTTGGCGAATGACCTATCTGGATCTTGGATTCATCGAAATGATAGCCGCGTTTTTTGGCTTCCAGCAAGACATGCTCAAGGTAATAGTCGATCGCAGTGATGGGCTCCGGGTGTTTTTGAAATCGTACGAGCTGGGGGTGATGCGTGTATCCCTTTGTTTGACCCAAAAGCACAGCTTTGGCTAACAGACCTTCACGCCAGACGGCTACAAGCCCCTTGACGTCCAAATAGGAAGGCGACAGCGACCAAAGTCTCACCGTATTACCATTGCGAGATTGGTTTCATGGTTGCTTTTACGATGGCATCTCTGCCCTTCTCTTTAGCTTCGTACATTGCCTGATCGGCCGCGCTGATCAATTCCTTGATCGTGCTTCCATTTTCCGGATAAAACGCGATTCCGATGGATACTGAGGTGAAGATTTTGGATTGATGATTTTCTATTTTGATATTCTTAATTCCAAGACGGATCTCTTCTGCTTTTGCCAGAGCAATTTCCTGTGGCATTCCCAGAAAACTGAGCAAGATTTCATCCCCGCCGAAACGACAGGCAAAGTCATCTTTACGAATGGAACTACGAATGAATTTACCGTATTCCTGCAGGAGGTAATTACCGGTTTGATGGCCAAAAACATCGTTGACTCGCTTAAAGTGATCGATATCCATCACGATGAGGCAGAAGGTCTGGTTTTCTCGCTTACATTTCTCCAGAAGATCGTCCAAAATTTCATCCATGCCGCGAAAGTTGAATAATCCTGTCAAGGGGTCGTGCAAAGCCTGATCTCGTAATTGTTCTTGAAGGCCATTGATCTTTTTAAGTTGAATTTTTAAATCCCGGTTTGCTTTACTGAGATTGATCTCTGCCTCTTTTTGCTGGGTAACGTCGCGAAGGATGAGCAAACTACCAGGACTGTTTGTGGCGTTGGCTGCTAGTGGCGCGCTTCTCAAGTCGAGATACCTGGTCTTAGGTTTTTTGAGTGTAAGATCGTAGGGAGTCCGATTGCTCAACAATCGATCCAGGTCAATTTCCCTGGGCAAAATATCACACAAATCCTTCCCAATGAAAGCGCCACCTGAAAGAGCCAGTAAATCGATAGCGTTCTGGTTGATCTTGACGATCCTTCTTCTCCAATCGACTACGATCATGCCGTCCTGCAGATGTTGGACCACGTTATCATTGGCGACCGGTACCAGATCGAGTAAACGGTAGTGGATAAAACCAAACGCCAGAATGATGTTAGTCATCAAAAAACCAAAGATCGAGATATCCATCCCGCGTACTGGCTCGATATTGAAGACATACATAAAACCCGTAATGATCGGGAAGATGAAAGCGATCAGGATGGCAATCAATTGCGATCGGAAAGGGGGTTGGTTGCGTGGGATCGCTCGGATGAGTAAGGCCATACCAAACGCAACCAGGAAGTAAATATAAATGATATTGACATAGAAAAGAATGCCGTGACCATACGAAAGGATATTATATTGGATCGCTCCCCAGGCAAACCATGTCCACAAAAGGTGATGGTGGTTGTTTGTCCAGGCGCCTACCAGCACAATGACCGGGATGATCATTAGCACGATGATTGTCCGCAGGTTGACCTTTTCTTGTGTTGTATACGCCACCAGGAATAGATATAGAAGGGGTGTTACAAATACTAATCCGATATATGAAAATTGCGACCAAAAGATCTTGTTGACGATGATCTTGTTTTCTGCTTCGATCAATAATCCAATATCCCAGATTGCCAGACCGACGAGATGTAGAACGAAAAAATTACCCCCGTATGTTTTTCTTCGCGGCCAGGCGAGAAGGAATAGTGCCGTGGCGCAAAAGAAAATTATGATGTAGACGATTGCATGCGGTTGCAGGTTCATATGTAAGTCTTAATCTGCCTCATCTGCATCAGGATGATATTCAGACTCTTTTAGTTTACAAATCCTTTTATCCAAAGTCAATTGTGTATTTCGAGAGGTCTATATTGTTTTGGTTAATTTTCCGATTCCAAATCCGCCAAACGCGAAAATGGCCGAACCCAAAAATACAGGAATCGCTGTTGTCCAGATATAGCGCAGAATGGGGACTTTGTAGACGCCGGCTAACACACTGACCACTTTGGGTCCATACCCAGGGATCATCCGGGCACCGATCAGAAATAACGGAGATTCGACTTTCATTTTGCCAAGCCCAAACGGGAGTTTGTCTTTCTTCTCTATAAAATTCGTGGCTGAGCCGATATGCGTACCCAGATAATATTCCACCAGCGCCGAAAGGGTATTGCCAAGCCCAGCGATCAGTGTCGCATAAAATGGGCCAAAAAGGGCGCCAATGAACAATGTAAATGGTTCTGATGGGATCAGGGTCATCCCCATAAGCGCGTAAAAAATGATGCTAATGACGATCCCCCAAGCTCCAGCCGAGCTGATAAAGTCTTTTATCCGTGCCAGGTCAGTGGTGAAAAACACTCCCACCAGAATCATGATCAAGACAGAGAAAACGAGTATTGAGATCGATTGGTTGCGGCGATTCTTTCTGGTTTCATCGTCAACGGGAGGTTGTTGCTTGTTTTTTTGTTGTATCTTCGGTTCGTTGGTCATTGGGTGAGTATAGCTGAGAATTTTTACCGTGTGAAGGAAGAAAAAGTATCAAAAGCTCTCAATAATCCATGTAACAGGTGTTGCAAAAAAGAAATTTCATTGATAAAATGTAACAAGTGTTGCATATGAAACCCATGGAATATAAATGGTTGCTTTTTTGTCCTCAACTTCCGGCGAACCCGTCCAGTCCACGGGTGACCGTTTGGCGGCGCATGCATTCAGCCGGTTCGATCGGATTGGATAATGGGTTGTGGCTGCTTCCCTACTCCGACTCAGCTGTTGAACTTGTCCAGGAAATGAAAGACTACGTCAAAACCCAGGGGGGAACGAGCAAAACTTTCCTGACCCGCGAGTTCGACAGCGAAACCGAAAACGAGATCATGGAACGTTTTCGTCAGGACCGCGAAGAAGCGTACGCCGAATTTAAGGAACAGTGTGCTGATTTCGTGGTTGAGATCGATAAAGAGACAAGACGCAAGAATTTCAGTTTCGCCGAATTTGAAGAAAATGAGCAGGACCTGGTCAAATTGGAAACCTGGATGGGAAAGTTAAAAGAACGAGATTTTCTGGGTGGCACTCATGCTGAAGAAGCCGCCGAGTGGCTGGAAAAATGCCGCCAAGTGTTTCAGACTTTTACAGCGGAAGTTTATTCGAACGAAAACTTCGATCACGAAAGTAACATGCAGTTCGACCCCGGGTTGATTCCGCGACCGAGCGCTAAAGATCCGAAGAAAACACCAAAAAAATAGCATATTGGTACAAGGAGAAATCATTTATGGCAGACGACATCGAGAAACCGACGACAATGGAACGGGTGAAGAAATTACCCCGCAATGTTTGGGCAGTGGGTTTCACCAGTTTTTTCATGGACGTGTCCAGCGAGATGGTGGTAAATATCATTCCATTGTTTCTGTCGAATGTATTGGGTATCAAGACGAATATCATTGGCTTGATTGAAGGGATCGCCGAGGCAACATCAAGTGTTTTAAAGCTGTTTTCGGGATGGCTTTCTGATAAATTGGGCCAACGTAAATGGTTGGCTGTGATTGGTTATGGCCTTTCTGCGATCGTCAAACCATTCTTTTATATCGCCAATAGCTGGGGGCTCATTGCTGGTGTTCGTTGGGCAGATCGGGTGGGAAAGGGCATCCGTACCGCACCCCGCGACGCTCTTGTGGCTGATTCAGTCACGGCTGATTCTCGCGGCGTAGCGTTTGGTGTCCATCGCGCTATGGATACCGCAGGAGCAGTTTTTGGTGTTGGCATTGCGGCTCTGGCAGTTTGGCTGGGTCAAAAGAACACCAGTTTGCTCACGAGGGATACATTTAAAGTCATTGTCTTGATCAGCTTGCTGCCGGCTTTTTTAGCAGTGCTTTCGCTTGTGGTTGGCGCCAAAGACGTCGAAATCAAAGGACAACGGACTGCGCCGAAATTCTCTCTTAAAGGGATGGGCACTCCCTTCATCATCTTTCTGGTCATTGTCAGCATCTTCACCTTGGGGAATTCATCGGATGCCTTCCTTACCCTGCGCGCGCAAAACCTGGGCGTCTCTGTCCTGGGGATACTGATCATGTTGCTTGTTTTCAACCTGGTGTATTCGATCATTTCCACCCCGGCAGGAAATCTCTCTGACCGGATCGGCCGGCGCAGGTTAATCATCAGCGGCTGGTTGGTTTACGCTGTGATTTATCTCGGATTTGCTTTCGCCACCCGAGCCTGGCATATCTGGCTGCTTTACGTCGCATATGGCGTCTATTATGGCATGGCCTATGGCAGCGCCAATGCCATGGTGGCCGACCTGGTCCCAGAGAACCTGCGCGGGACGGCATACGGAACTTATAACGCTGTCATCGGTCTTTTAGCTTTCCCAGCCTCTTTCATTGCTGGTGTGTTGTGGGAAGGGATTCCCAGCCTGGGTTGGAACGGTTTTGGTCCTTCGGCACCTTTCTTCTTCGGCGGGAGCCTGGCATTGATCGCTGCTTTTCTGATGATCGTGTGGATGCCAAAAACACAGAAGCAATAAAGTCATTCTTCTTAAGAGGAAAGCCAGGCTAAGTGCCTGGCTTTTTTATTTTAGAATTGCGGTAAGTTTTTCCAGGAAACTGTGGCGGGTATCTGGATCGCTCAAGTCTAGGTTGAGGCTGTCTTTATACAGGTGAGGAACCAGGATGGACATAAATGCCGCGTTCATAATCTGCATAATAGACAGTTCAAGATCAGCCCTGCTGCCATTGTAACCGTGAGATTCGAGATCATCGACCAATTGGCGCGTAAAAATGTTCAACCGTTTAACCACCAGCGCGTCATAATTCCCTTCAGCCAGCAGGTCGTGGAAATGAGCCCGGGTGATTCCCGGGAAGTTCACACCTCCCTCGATAAGGTGATTGAAGATGTTGTAACAGCGCTGCTGAGCGGTCAAACCGGGGTCATCGGGAAAATCGGACCAGTCGAAAGCGTGGTCCATGGTGCGTTCCATCACTTTTTGGATGAGCACATCTTTGCTGCGGAAGTAGTAATTGATGGCGGCGCTGTTGATGCCGGCTTCCTTGGCGATGACGCGGTTGGTTGTGCCTTCCACTCCATATTTTTCAAGGCAGTTGATGGCGGCGTTGATGATCTTTTCTTCCACTGAGGTTTCTACCGGATCGGTCATTTGGTCTCCTCTTTTGTTTCGATATGACAAAGTTTAGCTGATTCCTGCCACAGCCTGAATGACAGCACCGGATTAATGGCGTTACGGGAGGGGTTCTTGGGAGCGCTGTCGCGCCAGTAGACGGCAGTTGATTGCGGAGCCTCCGGATCGCCGGCAAGGAAGAGGATTGTCGTGGCTGGTTCGATGGGATCCACTCCCAGCGTTTGACGTTTTCGCCAGATAAAGCTGGAAAGGGAGCCGGTGCCTTTGAGTCCGATGTCGGTGTTCACCAAGCCAGGGTCCACGGCAAAGGCGTGAACGGATGAGCCGGCATGAAGACGGTTGAATTCGTAACTAAAGAGTACGTTGGCCAGTTTGGAGACCTTGTACTGCCACAGGCTGATGAAGATGCCCGGTTTGCGGATACGCTCAGGGTTTAGGAAGGTACGTAGATGCGAATCGGAGCTGACCGTGATAACGCGGCCACTGGGCGATTTCAGTAGAAGGGGTAACAACAGGTGGGTAAGCAGGAAGGGCGCCAGGTGGTTGACGGCAATGGTGGTTTCAATGTCGTCCTCCGTAAGTACCAATCGATCCATAAAGAGACCAGCGTTGTTCACCAGTACGTCCAGACTCTCATACCCTTCAGATTTCAGGATTGATTCGATCTCACCGGTCAGCCGCTTCACCTCAGATTGGCGTGACAGATCACCGATTACAAAGGCGACCTGTGCTTTTGGCACCTCCCGCAGGATCATTTCACGGGCTTTCGCGCAGCGATTTTCATCGCGACCAACCCCGATCACAAACCCACCTCTTCGGCAGAATTCCAGGGTGGTGCGGTAACCGATCCCAGCAGTGGCGCCGGTGACGACGATGGTTTTTCCGGTGAAATCAAATTCGTGTTCCATGAGTCTTCCTTTCCTGTGAATGATTCTATGTGTTTCTCCTGATTTGTCAAGACGATTGAAACAATTGATTCAATCAAGCGATTGACAAATCGGGAGAATATATGTATATTAATCAAATGATTGAATCAATTGATAGGAGTTTACAATGAAAAGTTACATGATGATCACCGGTGCTACCGGTGGACTTGGGAGCGCTTTCGCGGTGGAAGCCGCGCGAATGGGATTCGACCTGGTGCTGACTGATGTTTGTCCGCAGGGGCAGACCCTGGCAGACCGCCTGACCGAAAAGTTTGGGGTGGAGACGCGGTATTTTCCTTGCGACCTGACCTCCGAACCGGCGCGGACGGAACTGTTTGAGGCTTTCCGAGAGCAGGAGCTACGCTTTTGGTCGCTGGTCAACGTGGCCGGACTGGACCATGAAGGCGCTTTCCTCGAAAAGAGTCGCAGCCAAATCCTGACCATCCTCAAGGTTAACCTGCTGGCCAACATGGATATCAGCCATGAGGTGTTGACCATGCGTGACGATTCACGCAAATTCAGATTGATTAATACCTGCAGTATGGCAGGTTTCTACCCTATGCCATTCAAAGCTACCTACGCGGCTACCAAACGGTTTCTGCTTGATATCTCGCTGGCGCTCAACGAAGAGATCCGAGCATTTGGTTCGGTCACGGCGCTCTGCCCTGGAGGAATGCCCACCACGGAAGAGTGCATGCGCGCCATCTTCGCCCAGGGGTTCTGGGGTTGGGCTACCACTGTCGATCCCTATAGAGTGGCACGGACGACTCTGCAAAAGGCGATTAAGGGACGCCGGATTTATATCCCCGGCTTCACAAACAAATGGCTTCAGGCTATCAGCACCTGCGTACCGACAATCTCCAAAGTAAGGTACGTGGCAGCCCGCTGGACGAAATCTCAGGCAGACCTGGCCATGCGACGGCTTTTCGCGGGTCGAAAGTCGCCAGCGGAAGGACCCTTGCAACAAAAAATTGCCTGATAAATAATTATTCATCCGACTGATTCCTGTATAATAAATAAATTACCCATATCTCCGAATACAGGAATCAGCCATGACCAGTCAAAGCAAGTATTTGCGTTTTTCATTTTTTGGAATGATCTACTTTGCTGAAGGGATTATCCTGGGCTATTTTGCTTCAATCAATGCGCTTTACATGATCGAAAGCGGCCTGGATATGACCAAGGTGGGTATCTTCTCTTCAATTGCGCTTATCCCATTCGTGTTGAAGATCTTCTTTGGAATGTTAAGTGACAAATTCAACTTCTTTGGATTGGGGCACCGCAAACCTTATATTGTCATCGGGTTGTTGGTGCAGATTGCCTGCTTGCTGGTGGTGGCGCAGTTGAACCCGGGTAAGCAATATTGGTTATTTGTGGGCATGGCATTCCTGCTGCAGTTGGGCATGGCCTTCTTCGATACCTGTGCCGATGGATTGGCGCTGGATATCACCCCGCTTTCCGAGAAAGGTGTCCTTCAGGGCTTCATGGTCGGCGGCCGCGCCATCGGTGTGATTGTAGCAGCCTCTACGTGCGGGTTCATCGCCGAAAAACTGGGCTGGTCATCGGTCTTTTACTTCCTGGCTATTCTAACCCTGCTTCCATTCATTCTTCTCTTTTTTGTCAAAGAAACTGTTCGTCAGCCGGGCGAGGACTTTAACTGGAAAGCGTTTGGAGCGTTCAAAGATCGCCAGGTATTGGCAGCAGCGGGGGTGGGGTTGATCGTCTTCATGGTCATTGTCGGCGCCAACCAGATCATTAACCCATCCTTCCAGGATAAAATGGAGCTCAGTCTGGGCACAGCCGGGCTGATCACTACCGTCTGGGGAGTGGGCGTGACGCTGGGAGCCATTGTTGGCGGTATCGTGATGGATAAGTTTGGTGATAAGAAAGCGTTGTGGATTTCCATGCTCACTGTGGCACCAACTTTATTGCTCATGGCTTTCGCAACGAATATCCCGACAGCGTTCGTCACGGCGGCGTTGTTCGGAGTGGCTTACGGCATTTCACAGGCCTGTTACTTTGCCCTGGCCATGAAATACACGCAACCCTCCATTGCGGCTTCGATGTACTCGATCCTGATGGCCGTCACGAACATTGGTCAGGGGATTGGTCTGGCACTGAGCGGTGTGTTGGCAGACAATCTCGGATATATCTACGCTTTCGCGGCTTTTGCCCTGTTGATTTTCCTGGTCATTCCATTCATGCCGGTGTTGTTCAAACAGGAAACGCAGAAATCATAGTACACAACGATTAAGAAGAAAAGAAGGAGCCTTGCGCTCTGTCTTTTTTATAGTTGAAATCCGTGTTGAATCAACTCTTCCCGCAATTGCGCCGAGGAGCGGAACTGGATGCAGTTCAATCCGAGCTGGTTGCCCATGCGGATGTTGTCTTCGGAATCGTCGATGTAAACACAGTCCGCCGGGTCCAGGTCGTTGCGCCGCAGTAAAATTCGGCACAGGGCAGGGTCGGGTTTTGCGGTTTTCTCTCGGCCAGAGATAGCCATGTCTTTGAAAACTGAGAAGAAGTCGTACGTTTTTTCTACGATGGCGAATTTATCAGGCGACCAGTTGCTCAAGCCATAAAGGGGAACACCTTGATCGGACAGCTTTCTCAAAATCGCCACGTTTTGCTCGAAGACCCGGCCAAGCGTTTCCAACCAGCGCTCGTTGTAGACGCGCAGTACTGCAGCGTGCTTGGGATATTTTCGGCACATGTCTTCGGTGGAATCATTAATCGAGAGCCCCTTGTCGCACTCGATGTTCCATTTCCAGAAATCGATCTCCTGCAGGAATGCGGCGATCTCGGTATCGTTGGTCAGCACCTTGCGTAGCAGGTAGTACGGACTCCAGTCGAGCAGCACCCCACCGAAGTCAAAAATGATGGATTTAGGCATTGATGGTTCCAATCGTTTGCAAAGATTGGGGGAATTGTAACGCAAAAAGTAGTTGCGAGCGTAGTACTTGAATGAACAAGGATCGAGATTTCAACGAGCGAAGCAATCCCCAACGAGCATATAAAATTATTGGGGATTGCTTCGTCGCGAAGAACGCTCCTCGCAATTAAAACTCCGTGATCGCCTCCAACGGAACGGGCGGATAGATCTGCTGCGGCTTGGGTGGCATCGAATTGTAGACCCAATCCACCTCGAGCACGCCAATCTGGATGCCGCAGACGCGCTTGCTGCCCTGGTAGGTACCGCGGACGAGCACGTCTTCCATAGATGAGATCGCCATACTAAGGATGGCCACGCTGGTGTACGGCGGGATGGCTTTCAGGTCATCGCCGAACGCGCCAAAAGAGAAGCAAAGGTGTTCGGGGTCGAGCGACTGCGCCTGGATGACTGGGATCACCACCGGGTAACCTTCCGCGTCCACATAGCACAGGAACTTGAGGTTGTCGATCTTGTCGAAGAATGCCTGAGTCCATTTATTCATTACGGGTTTCTTCGATTTTTTCAAGGTGAGCGTCTTTGCGATCATGGTCTGGATGGCAGCAAAGATCACCTGGTTCATCGGCAGGGGGTGTTTGCCCGACTGTCCCTTGAGGTCCATGTAATGCACAGTGTGGACGCCGAAGTAGGAGTTGTAGCGGAAGAGCGGCTGGTTGTTGTAATAGTCGTAGTCCTTGCCGTGCTTATCGGAACGGGTATAGACCGCCTGCCCGGTCCAGAAGCTCTTGTCCAGCCCCATGATGAGGAATCCGGTCTTTGGATTGTCCTTGATGTACTTCTTGCTGACGCCTTCCATGAATTGACCCCAGACCACCTCGCCGGGGTTGGCGGCCATCAGGGTGGTGATGAGGGTGACGTGCGGTAGGCCGTCAGGGGTGACGGTGCCGAGGATACCGATCTTCATGGCGGGTAACAGGTCGGTGATATCCTGTTCAGAAAATTGTTTGTTTGGGTAACGGTCGTTGCTCATAATCCTCCAGTATAGATCAATCTTCCAGTCTGGCAGCGCCGGTGACGAAGACGCGCTCAGGGGAGAACCCGCCGGAGCGGGCCCAGGTGCCGGCTTGGTCGAGGTCGGCCTGGGTCATCAGTTCGGTCTGGTTGAACAGCCATTCCTGGTCCAGGCGCGAGTATTTGTCGCGGCACAGGTTGTTGAAGGCGCACAGTTCCCAGCGCGCGGCGGTGTTGCCGACGTTGGCTGCCAGCCAGGCGCTAATACCAGTGAGGTTAGCCTGTGTGGCTGTGGCGCCAGGGATTAGCGGGGTACGAATCCACAGCAGCTTTTCGGGTGAACGGGTACGTATCTCTTCGGCCAGCCATTTGAGATTGTCGAGGATACGTTCCAGGGGAGCTCCAGTCCACCTTTGATGCTCCGCCGGGTCGATTAGCTTGAGGTCCACCAGGAAGGTATCGAAGAAGGGGAACATCTCCTCCAGGGTCTGTCGGGCACAAAGGGCGCAGGTGTCGAGCGCCAGGGAGATATTCCGGCTCTTGAGTTGTCGCGCTAAGTCAATGGTAAATACCGGTTGCAGGGTCGGTTCGCCGCCCGAAAAGGTGACACCGCCGCCGGATTTTTCGAAGTAAGCGCGGTCCTTGCAGAGTTCATCAACCAATTCAGAAACGCTGGCCCTTGTACCCAAGATTTCCATTGCGCCGCTTGGGCAGGCTTCCACGCATTCTCCGCAAACAGAACACAACGCGCGGTCACGGATGATGCCATCCGAAGTCAGGGTGAGGGCATTTTGCCCGCAGGCCTCGATGCAACTTTCGCATCCAATACAGCGCACGGCCAGCCACTGCACCTCAGCTTTTGGAGAGATGGATTCGGGGTTGTGGCACCACTGGCAGTGCAGCGGGCAACCCTTGAAAAAGACGGTGGTGCGCAGTCCGGGGCCGTCTTCAGTCGAGAGGCGCTGCAGGTGTAGAATGAGGCCGGTGGTGGTATCGGTCATGACGGTTTCCATACTCAGCAAAGGCTGTGGCTTTCGCGGGCGATGATCTCGTCCTGTAGTTCCTTGCCGATGACGGTGAAGTAGGCGTTGTAACCGGTCACGCGTACCAGCAGGTGGCGGTAGTCCTCAGGATGCTTCTGGGCTTCCCGTAGCATGGCAGCGTCAAGGATGTTGATTTGCAGCGCGGAACCGCCATTCTCGATGTAACCCTTAATGAAGGCTTTGAATTTCTCCTTGTGTTCAGGATCACGCAGAAGTGTGGGGTTGAAGGTGATGGTATGGCTGGCGCCGTTGGGAAGCAGGTTCAGGTATTCTTCCCAATCACCTTTACCGTTGGCAGCTTTGCCGCCCATGGCCTTGCCTACCGAATTGACATTGGCGGTCGGGCCTTTGATATCGGTACCGTCGGAGGGGCAGATGGCATTGGAGAGGAATTTGCCCTTGGCACGCCCGTCCGGGCTGGCGGGGAGGATGTCAGAATAGGCAATCCAGTAGTTCCAGCTCAGCATACCGGGGCGGAACTGGCGGTTGGTCGATTTCGTTTTGTACTTCCAGGTTTCTTCCGTCCACAGTTCCATCACCTGGCTGGCCATTGCGTCGCCGGCCTCGTCGTCTCGTCCGTACTTGGGGGCTTTGTTGCGGGCGATGGTCTGGAGTTTCTCGTGGCCGACCCAGTTGTCGCGCAGGGCCTGGACGAGTTCGTCCATGGTACAAACATTTTTATCGTAGACCAGGTACTTAACGGCGAGCAGTGAATCGACGGTGGTCGCGTAGGTGACGGCCTCAATAGTAACAAAGCCCAGTTCAGCGCCGCCTTCGTTTATATCCATCGCCTTCTCAGCGCAGCCTTTAGTTAGGCAGGAGAGGTAGGGGGTCGGGAAGTAGCGCGCGCGAACAGATTCAGAAAGCTCGTAAAGCTCCACACTGCGTCTCACAATGGATTTGGTCTGCAAGGCATACGCCTGCCAGAATTGCTCCCAGGTGGCGAGGTTTCGCGGTTCGCCGGTGGGTTCGCCGACCAGTTTCTGTGGTTCGGCTTTGCCGGTGATCGAATCCACGTAGGGGAACATGTCATAACCGCCGGTGAGGGTCAGCTCAATGGCCTTCAACAGGTTCAGATTGTTATCCACAGTGCCTGAGCGGTCGTTGCCGGACATGGTGTTTTCCAGGCAGCCGACCGGGGCGTAATCGAAGACGGTGTTTTCGTTGATGTATCTCTCGACACCGGCCTTGCGCGCTTCGAGCATCATGCCGGCCATGGAGCGCTCATCGAAGTTGAGCAGGAAGGGAGCGCCCTGACTGGAGGAGACCATATCCACTACTTTATCGAGCAGCTTCTCGGGAGAGCCGCGGTGCAAACGTACGTTGGGCTTGGGCTCGAGGATGGGAGTCATCTCGTCGATGACTTCCAGGACGGCGTAGGTCAGGTCGTTGGTCATGTCCCTACCGCCCGCGCCCATCCCACCGATGGTCAGCAGTTGGCCATAACCGGCGGTAACTCCGGCGGGGCCGGTCTTGATCATGGCGTCGTAGGCATAATTACATTTGACCCAGAAGCACTTGAGCAGCTCCTTGCCGAATTCGCGGTCCATGCCCTCGTTGAGGGATTTTTGCCACAGCGGGTGCATGTACTGGTCGAAGCGCCCGAAGGAGGTACCCGGGCCGGGATAATTCTCATCGGACATAACGAGCATATGGCTCAGCCATAGTGTTTGTAGCGCCTCCCAGAAAGTTTGCGGAGCTTCCCAGGGAACGCGGTCCAGGTTGGCGGCCATTTGTTGCATTTCTTCCTGACGAGTCTTGGAGGCTTCATTCGCGGCCAGATCGCGCAGGGTTTTGGCGTATTCCTTGCCCAGCTCGGCAGGCAGCGTGCACGCGGTAAGCATGGCTCTCAATTGCGCGCCTTTCTTTCCTTTTTGCTCAGCCAGGCTGAGCGCGTCATACTTCGCCTGGATGTCAGCGTGAATGCCTTTCCAACCTTTCTTGATCACCTCGCTGTAACCCACCACGAGGTGACCGCTGGTGGCACCACAGTTGCCAAAGCCATGATTGTGATACCACAGCATGGCTTCGCGGGCACCACCCTTACCGGAGACTAGACGATCGAACTCTTTGGCTTCCTTTTTCGTCAGGCACATCGAGGTTTGCACGTTGAAACGCCCGCCGGCGATCAAGTCGCCCGGTTGTACTTCCTTGGGGACGTACTTGACCATCACCTCGCGGAGGAACCAGGCGCGCCGCTCCGGCAGGCTCATCTTCCAGAAATCCGGGCAAAGATCCACGACCTTCGCAGTCTGGTTGAATGAAGAACGGAAGGTGGGGATGTAGAAGTAAGTTTCCGGCACAATGTAAAAGGTCATTTCGTTGAACTGAAAATCCCACGGTGTGCCGGTGGTCCAGGTGGTGAACTCATTGTTCCATTTGCGCTCCACACCCTGGAAATAATAATCTCTCAGCCAACGCACGCGATTTGAGAGATTCTTCGGTTGCTTTATCGTGTACTTCGGTTTGTCGTAAGCAACGGTAACCATCTTTTACTCCTTTGTCGTGGATTCTTGCATGTGTGCTAACAAATGTTTTGATCCGTGCGCGAGAAGATCGGTCATGATGCGAGCCGAATTGTCTGGTTCGTGTTGACGGATAGCAGCGATCAGGCGTTGGTGAAAAGTAAAAACCTCGTCTAAAACAGAGCTGCCATGGCAGCCTTCGAAGAAAAGTCCGGTGAAGTGGGTGTAAACCGCGTTGAACGAATTGAGGATGAGAGGGTAGATATGGTTTTGCGAGGCCAGCGCTACCTGCAGGTGGAAATCGAAATCGAGTTTGGTAAGAGCAGCGATGTCATTTCGATCCGCAGCTTTTTCAGCCAAGGTGATCTCTTCCAGGCGGGCAAGCTGTTGGGGAGTTGCTTTTTGCGCGGCCAGACGAGCGGTTTCGGATTCGACCAACATGCGCATCTCGAAAAGGCTGTTGGTGAAAGCCGGGTCGAACTCACCCTGATGATAACTTAGCAAAGAGGAAAGGATGGCCATCGATCCTGACTGGCGGTAATCATTCACCACCACACCACGCCGCGGTAGGATTGTCACCAGACCCTTGGCAGCCAGGTCCACCAGCGCTTCGTGCAGCACCGGGCGGCTCACACCGAGCTTCAGGGCCAGGTCGCGTTCAGCGGGAAGGTGTTCTCCTGCCTTTAACTCTCCCGAAAGGATCAACTGCTCTAAACGCGAAATACATGCGTCTTTCAGGCTTTCCACTCGCAGAGGTTGTATGGGAAGATTCATATGATCCTTGAATAATCTGGTAAAACCACCAGCCATTAATCATTATAACGAATTCTGATATAGATTCAAGTGCTTTTTGTCACAAAGATCGCAAAGAAAAAAGAGGGATAAAAACTGATTGTCCCTTGAGCAAAGGTCTATAGCGAATCAGTTTCAGATTCCAAATCGTGAAAGCGGTATCCCACTCCCAACTCAGTGAGAATGTATTCCGGGCGGTTGGGGTCTTTTTCCAATTTACGACGCAGGTTGCTGATATTCACCCGCAGCAGGCGAGATTCATCGCCGAACTCATAGGAACTTCCCCACACTTTTTGGATTAGCTGCCGGTGGGTGACCACCACACCTTTATTCTGCATCAGGACTGCCAGCATGTCGAATTCGGTAGGCGTGAGTGGCAAAACTTTCCCCGCCAGGGTTACCTGGTGTTTGGGAATATCCAGAGTCAGTTTACCCGCTCGCACCACCGTGTTGGAAGCGTCGAATTCATTTCGCCTCATCACCACCCGCACTCGGGCCAGTAGTTCTCCCATGCTAAAAGGTTTAGTCAGGTAATCATCAGCTCCGGTATCAAGAGCTTCGATCTTACTGTTTTCGTCGCTGCGTACCGAAAGGATGATGATGGGTACGTTGCTCATCTCACGAACTTCGTGGGTGACCTCCACACCATCCATATCAGGCAGACCCAGGTCAAGGATAAGCAGATCGGGTTTAAAGCTGGCGAGTTTTTCGAGGGCCTCCATACCGGTGCCAGCTTCTTCAATTATGTGGTTGTAGACCTTAAAAGAAGCACGGAGAAACCGTCTGATTTCGGGTTCATCATCCACTAATAAGATCTTACGGGTGTGACTGTTCATTTTCCTTCCGCCTTGGTCTCGTCTGATAGCAGACAGAAACGGACGCTCAACCCCTGACCCGGCTTCGATTCGGCGCGGATCCAGCCACCATGAGCTTCGATGATCCCTTTGCAGATGGAAAGACCCAGGCCGGTGCCGCTCGATTTGCTTTGATTGGGACCGCGGTAGAACTTCGCAAAGACTTTTTCAAGTTCGTTATCCGGTAACCCATTGCCACTATCGCTGACTACAACTTCAACGGTTTTGCCGCAATTTTCTGCGCAAATCCTGATCGGTGAACCGTCTGGCGAGTATTTGCAAGCGTTATCGAGAAGATTTGTGATAACAATGGCGATTAAATTGATGTCGCAATATACAAGGTGCAGGTCATCCGGGATGATCAGCTCAAGCGGACGATCTTTAAGACGGTTTGAAAACTGCCGCACAATGGAACCGATCAAATCCTGCAAATCGCAGACCCCTAGGTTGAGTTGAACATTGCCAGATTCCAAGCGAGTCATATTCAGCAGGTTTTCGACCAGCCGATTCAACTGGTTGGCTTGATCGGTGGCAGAAGTGAGCAACTCCAAGCGGGTGGATGCGTCCATCTTTCGTACTTTTGAATGACTATTTTCCACTTCAGTCAAAGAGGTTAATACACCAGTGATCGATGCCAGCGGTGTGCGCAGCTCGTGCGAGATCGAGTTCAATAGCGCCGACTGTAATTTTTCGGTCTTGCGAAGCATCTCGCTTTGGGCGGCTGATTCGACCAGTTCCGCGCGTTCAATGGAGAGGGCAGTCAGGTTGGCAAGCCCTTCCAGTTCAAGTCGTTGTTCGATCGGAAATGAAGGGCCATCTTCTAGTTGAAAGACGCCCAATACACCGACAGGGCCATTTGCAGTAACGAGTGGAGTGAAGTGAAATGAAGACGCAGACAGGGTGTCTGTACCGCGTCCGCAAGGATGGGCGTGTTTGAATGACCAATCAGCAACAGCCAGTTCGTTCTCGTCCAGCGTTACATTTGGAGCAATCGCTTTGGCTGTCAGTTTTCCATTTTCGGGTAACAGAATGACACAATCGCGATTCATGGCAGAAACACAGGCGCTTTGAGAAATACGTAGCACTTGTTCGAGCGATACAGCTCCCGTCAAATCGCGGCTTAGGTTCAGCATGG
This sequence comes from Anaerolineaceae bacterium, assembly GCA_034430175.1. Lineage (GTDB taxonomy): Bacteria > Chloroflexota > Anaerolineae > Anaerolineales > Anaerolineaceae > UBA6107. The sequence continues at coordinate 144,692 of DAOUFI010000032.1, forward strand.
ATTGTGTTAACTGTTCCTTGTGGCGCATGGAATCCACCTGATCGCGTAACAGGGCAGCCGATGAACTGATGATGAGGCTGACGGTAAACAACCCAGCAAAGGTAAGCAGGTATTGCGTGTCGTCCACGGTCAACCGGTAAACTGGGTTGATAAAGAACAGGTCGAAAGCCATAACACCCAAAAATGACGAAAGGATAGACGGCCCTCTACCCAGATAGATGGCGGATAGTACCACACCAAGCAAATAAATCATCACCAGGTTGGTAGGATCGAGCACACTCTTCAATGGCAATCCAGCCAGAGTGAGAATCACCACTAACAAAACACTGACCGCGTAACGCCATAAAGGCCGGTGGATTGGCATCCCCCCGGGGGTTGATTTCTTAGTAATGATGGATTCGCCGCTTACCACATAAACATCGATTGAACCGCTTTCACGCATGATCTGGTCGATCACCGAACCGCGAAGCATTTCTGTGAGGCGTGGTCGATATGGTTTCCCCGCAATGATCTTTGTTATATTGTGCTCGTGGGCAAAGGTTATAACCGTATCAGCGACAGATTCACCCGGCATCACCGAAACCTTCGCTCCCAGTTCTTCGGCTAAATGCAAGAAACGCTGAACTCTCAAGCGGTTTTCGGAAGGCATGTGTAGATGCTGCGGAGTTTCCACGAACATCACATACCATTCGGCGTTCAGGTCTTCCGCCAGGCGGCGACCAGAGCGGATTAGCCGTTCCCCCAGCGGGTGCGAACTGATGCACACAAGAATACGTTCAGTAGCTGGCCAGGGACCAGGAATGGCTTTGTTTTGCATGTAGCTCAGCATCTGGTTATCCACCCGATCGGCAGCTCGACGCAAGGCGAGTTCTCGCAATGCGGTAAGGTTGCCTTTGCGGAAGAATTTTTCCAAGGCCCTTAATGCCTGATCAGAAATGTAGACTTTGCCATCCTTCAAACGCTGCAAGAGTTCGTCTGTGGGCAGGTCGATCAGTTCGATCTCGTCAGCTTCGTCTACCAACTGGTCTGGGATCTTTTCGCGCACTGAAACGCCAGTGATCTGCAAGACAATATCAGATAGACTTTCCAAATGCTGAATGTTGACGGTGGAATAGACATCAATCCCCGCTGCGAGGATCTCATCTACATCCTGATAACGTTTATGGTGCCGTGAACCCGGTGCGTTGGTATGGGCAAGTTCGTCCACCAATACCAGTTGGGGGTGGCGCTTGATAACTGCATCGAGGTCCATTTCAGTCAGGTTGGTGCCACGGTAATCAATTGATTTGCGCGGGATCACATCCAAGCCGACCAACAAGGCTTCGGTCTCCTTACGCCCGTGGGTTTCGGCATATCCGACAACGACGTCGACCCCCTCTGCCAAACGTTGGTGCGCTGCTTCAAGCATGGCGTAGGTTTTACCCACACCGGCAACATAACCCAGGAAGATCTTAAGCTTTCCCCGTTTGGATTGGGCTTCTTCAGCTTGAATGCGAGCCAATAGCTCGTCAGGATCTGGTCGATTGTCTTCTCTCATCACCACTTTATTGTAGCGCATCAAGAGCCAGGTTCAGCTTGAGAACATTGACGACTGGTTCACCGAAGATTCCGAGCCAGCGGCGGGTTGTGCATTTGTCAATCAGTGCATTTACAATATCCAAGCTCAAGTTGCGCGCTTTGGCTACCCGCGCAGTCTGATATCGGGCCGCGGCCACACTGATATCTGGATCCAAACCACTGGCAGAAGAGGTTACCAGATCGACCGGGATGGGGGCAATGTTGCCCGGGTCCGCGGCTTTGAGCGCGGCGATGCGTTCGTTGACCTGGTTTTCAAGATCAGGGTTCAAAACACCGAAATTTGATCCACCTGATGCGGATGCGTTGTACGGACTGTCGGATGTTGCTGAAAGTCGACCCCAGAAGTATTGTGGCTGATCGAATTGCTGCCCGATCAGTTCCGACCCGACTACTTTGCCATTCATCATTATCAGGCTACCATTGGCCTGTTTGGGGAAGATCAATTGAGCCAATCCGGTAGTCAGGAGCGGATAAACAATACCACAAAGGAATGTCATCAACAGCAAGATGACAATAGCGGGTTTAATATAGGCTTTCATTTTTTCCCTCTTTGTTATGCTTTTCTTCTGGTAGGGACAATAAAGAGTTATCGACCAAGAATTCAGAGGGGTTTTTGTTGATCCAAAGGTTAATCAGCACGATAAAGATGCCAATTAATCCGATTGTGATCCATTCATTATCTACCTCGGGTACTTTCAGATTTTGAACCCAAACCATCGCAAATATCAAAAGGCCCAGTAGTGTGAGTGGAATCAGCCAATGAATGATCGAAATGAATTTTTTCATTTTTTCCTCAATATCAATGAACCACATTTAAAACGGACAACAACATATCTATTAGCTTGATGCCGATAAAAGGTGCAATCAAACCGCCAAGTCCATAGATCAGCAGATTTTCACGGAGCAATTTTTCAGCACCCTTGGGGCGGTATGGCACGCCTTTTAACGCAAGTGGAATAAGCATTATGATGATTAACGCATTGAAGATCACCGCGGAAAGGATGGCAGACTGCGGCGAATACAGATGCATGAAGTTCAACCCCTGCAATTGAGGATAGGTCGAAGCGAAAGCAGCCGGGATGATAGCAAAGTATTTCGACACATCGTTGGCAATACTGAACGTGGTCAGAGAACCGCGCGTCATCAACAGTTGTTTGCCAATCTCCACGATCTCGATGAGCTTGGTTGGATTGCTGTCCAGGTCGACCATGTTGGCAGCTTCGCGGGCGGGTTGGGTACCGGTGTTCATGGCGACAGCTACGTCGGCTTGAGCCAGGGCAGGCGCATCGTTTGTTCCGTCCCCGGTCATGGCAACCAGTTTGCCCTCCGCCTGATACTGGCGGATCAGCGACAGTTTTTTCTCGGGCGTGGCCTGTGCCAGAAAATCGTCCACCCCTGCTTCCGCAGCGATGGCAGCAGCCGTGAGAGGGTTGTCTCCGGTGATCATTACGGTCTTAATGCCCATCTTGCGAAGCTGGTTGAATCGTTCGCGCAGACCGCCCTTGACAATGTCTTTCAGGTGGATCACACCGAGGGGTTGATTATTTTTCACCACGACTAACGGTGTTCCACCTGAGCGGGCGATCCTCTCGACCAGTTCGGTCAATTGACGTGGAACCGCGTCACCATTTGCGGTGATAAACTCGAACATCGAGTCGGGCGAACCCTTTCGGATGTGGATGCCGTCGAAATCGACCCCGCTCATCCGGGTTTGAGCCGTAAAAGGGATGAATTTCATACCCTCAGGGGCTTCCATTGTGGGGGTGAGGGTATGGCCTCGCAATCCAAATTTCTCTTTGGCGAGCACGACGATGGATCTGCCCTCCGGGGTTTCATCGGCAAGCGATGACAACTGGGCGGCTTCACCCAGTTCAAAATCGGTCACACCCTGGATGGGAATGAATTCCACCGCCTGGCGATTCCCCAGGGTGATTGTGCCGGTCTTGTCCAGCAGCAACACATCCACATCGCCGGCAGCTTCCACCGCTCGACCAGACATGGCAATGACGTTGCGCTGGATCAGGCGGTCCATGCCTGCAATTCCGATTGCTGAAAGCAATCCGCCGATGGTGGTGGGGATCAGGCAGACAAGCAGTGCCACCAGCACGGTGATCGTGATTGGTGACCCCTGGCCGGCAGTCTTAATGCTGTAAAGGGAGAAAGGCAGCAGAGTAATACAGACGGTCAGGAAGATGATTGTGAATGAAGCAAGGAGAATGCTTAACGCGATCTCGTTTGGTGTCTTTTGGCGTTTGGCACCCTCGACCAGGCCGATCATCCTATCGAGAAATCCTTCGCCCGGGTTGACCGAGACTCTGACTACCAGCCAATCTGAAATGATTCTTGTGCCGCCGGTGACTGCGCTGCGATCGCCGCCGGACTCGCGGATGACTGGTGCGGATTCACCCGTGACAGCCGATTCATCCACGGAAGCGATCCCTTCCACGATCTCGCCATCGGCAGGTAGAATATCGCCAGCTTCCACCAGGAAAAGGTCGTTCTGGCGCAGTGTGGAGGAGGGTACAACGCTATATTTGGCGGGATGTTCAGTTTTTGCAGGTATCCGGTCCAATTTTTTGGCAGAGGTATCTTTACGGGTGCGACGCAAGGCATCTGCCTGAGCTTTACCCCGGCCTTCAGCCAGCGCTTCTGAGAAATTGGCAAACAGTACCGTGAACCATAGCCAGATGCTGATCGTTCCGATGAACCAGGGCGAAGCTTCGCCTTGTCCGGTGAGCGATTGAAACCATAAGGCAGATGTAAGCAGACTGCCCACCTCCACCACGAACATCACAGGGTTACGTACCATTGAGCGCGGATCCAGCTTCACGAATGAATCCATGATCGCTCTCTTGTAAAGTCCCCAGCGGGGAGAATTCCCTTTGCGAAAAACGTTCTTCATTTCAAGCACCGATCATGATCATATGTTCAACGATTGGACCAAGCGCAAGCGCCGGCAAAAAGTTCAATGCGCCGACGATGAGGATGATGCCAATCAACCAGAAGACAAATAATAGAGAAGTCGTCGAGAGGGTTCCTGCACCAGCCGGGACTTTTTTCTTTGACACGATCGAACCGGCCAAAGCCAGGGTGGGGATGGCCAGCCAGTAACGGCCAATGAGCATAGCCAGTGCGCCGGTGAGGTTGTAGAAGATCGAATTGCCATTCAATCCGGCAAAGGCGCTGCCGTTATTGTTTCCCTGTGATGTGTAGGCATAGAGTATCTCACTGAAGCCGTGTGCCCCGGGGTTGAGCACCGCGGACTGTCCGACAGAGGTTGAAACAGCCAGCGCGGTCAAACCGAGGACTACGATGGGCATGATGAGGATGACCAGAGCAGCCATCTTCATGTCAAAAGGTTCTATCTTCTTACCCAGGTACTCGGGGGTACGGCCCACCATCAACCCAGCGACAAAGACAGCCACAATGACAAAAATGAGCATAGTATACATACCAGATCCCACCCCACCGAATACCACTTCACCCAACTGCATGAGTAATAGCAAGACCAGCCCGCCTAACGGGGTGTACGAGTCGTGCATGCTGTTCACAGCACCGTTTGATGTAGCGGTGGTTGTTCCGGCAAAAAGGGCGGAGTCCGAAATTCCGAAGCGGGCTTCCTTGCCTTCCATGTTGCCTCCTGGTTGCAGAGCGGATGCGCTCTGATCCACTCCCAGTTTTGAGAAAAGCGGGTTACCGGAGGCTTCGGCGGCATAGATACAGCCGACAAATATAACCAGCAGAATGACCATCACTGCAAGGATGGCCCAACCCTGACCCGTATCGCCAACCATTTTTCCGAAGGTATACGTCAGCGCAGCCGGAATGACCGTCTGGGCCAGCATGAGCAGCAAATTGGTTAATGCATTCGGGTTCTCGAAGGGATGGCTGGCGTTGGCGTTGAAGAAACCACCGCCGTTCGTTCCCAGGTGTTTGATGGCCAATTGCGAGGCCACCGGGCCGAGCGCGATCGTCTGAACATTGGTCGCGCCACCGGTCTGCAGCAAAACTGCCTGCACTGAGTTGGATAGCGTTTGCACAACACCCTGGGAGACGAGCACCAAGGCCAAGGCAAGCGAAAGGGGCAATAGTACATACAGCACAGAGCGCACTATGTCTACCCAGAAGTTGCCAAGAGTGTTCACGCCGTGCCTGATGAAGGCGCGAGTAAAGGCCACAAAGACTGCGATTCCGGTAGCCGCTGAAAGGAAGTTCTGCACGGTCATACCAGCCATTTGGCTGATATAAGCCATGGTTGATTCACCACTGTAGTTTTGCCAATTTGTATTCGTGACGTAACTGACAGCAGTATTGAAAGCTGTGTCGGGTCGTACGGCTGTTGCGCCGGTGGGATTCAGCGGCAAAAAACCTTGCACCCGCTGCAGCAGGTAAAGGAAGAGAATGCCAAAGAAGTTGAAAACAAGCAGCGCGATTGCATATGTTTTCCAATTCATTTCTATTGAAACATCGATACCGGCAGCCTTGTACATCCACTTTTCAATCGGTGAAAGCAAACGGGAAAAGAATGTCTTTTCCCCTTGAAACACTTTCGCCATATAACTTCCCAACGGTTTGACAAGCAAAAGAAGGATAAGGAAATAAAGCGTAATTTGAAGCCAACCAACCAACGTCATCAAAATTTCTCCGGTTTAAGTAAGGCTGCGAACAAGTACATCAGAAGCACACAGGCAATAATTCCAGCGATCCAGTAAAGCCAGGTCATGCCTGCTCCTTGATCCGAGCGATGCCGAAAATTAGCGCTGTCGAAACAGCGAAGAAGATCACAATTCCCAGAACTAACCAAAGATCCAACATTTTTACTCCTTTTCAGCGTCTTTTATACGCTGCGTTGGGTTAAGATGGTGTTAAGAAAGGGGAGAACAGATAATCATTTCATTCAGGTTTCGTAAAAACCGTTTCTTTACTATAATTAGCGGTTGTATGAACAACACCGCACAGATTTGATCACAACCCACACCCGGAGATAGAAATGGCAAATTTGACTCACGAACCTTCGCGAACCTTTGGCGAATACCTGCTTATCCCAGGGTATTCCTCAAAGGATTGCGTGCCCGATAATGTCAACCTCAAAACACCGCTGGTCAGGTTCAAAAAGGGAGAGAAAGCTCCGTTGTTTTTGAACATTCCACTGGTTTCTGCCATCATGCAGTCCGTTTCCGACGATAATATGGCCATTGCCCTCGCCAAGGAGGGTGGACTCTCCTTCATCTACGGCTCGCAGCCCATTGAGAGCCAGGTGAAGATGGTAACGAGGGTGAAGAACCACCGCGCCGGGTTTGTGGTAAGTGATTCCAACGTCTCGCCGGATGATACATTGAGGGATATCCTCGCGCTCAAAGAACGTACCGGTCACTCTACCGTGGCTGTCACCGCTGATGGATCGCCAACTGGGCGGTTGCTGGGTATCGTCACCAGCCGCGATTACCGTGTCAGCCGTATGAGCCCCGACCTAAAGGTCAGCGAATTCATGACGAAATTTGCCGACCTGTTTTGCGCAAACGATGGAGTGACTTTGTCGGAAGCAAATGACATCATTTGGGAACACAAGCTGAATTGTCTGCCAGTAATCGACTCGGAGCAGAATCTGGTGTCGTTGGTTTTCCGCAAGGATTACACCGCCCACAAGGAAAACGACAATGAACTGATCGACGCGTCCAAGCGTTTCAGGGTTGGCGCCGGCGTCAACACGCGCGACTATACCGAGCGCATCCCCGCGCTCATAGAGGCTGGCGCGGATGTGCTTTGCATCGACAGCTCGGACGGCTTTACCGAATGGCAAAAGATCGTGCTCGAATACGTGCGTCAGAATTACGGCGACCAGGTCAAGATCGGCGCCGGAAACGTGGTTGACGGCGACGGGTTTCGCTTTTTGGCAGACGCCGGCGCTGACTTTGTGAAGGTGGGCATCGGCGGCGGTGCCATCTGCATCACCCGCGAACAAAAGGGCATTGGGCGTGGTCAGGCAACCGCCGTGATGGATGTGGCCAAGGCCCGCGATGCCTATCTGGAGAAAACTGGCGTTTACGTGCCGGTGTGTTCCGACGGCGGTATTGTTCAGGATTACCACATCACCCTTGCGCTCGCCATGGGAGCTGATTTCGTGATGCTTGGGCGCTATTTTGCCCGTTTTGATGAAAGCCCGACGAAAAAGATTAATGTTCGCGGCAATTATATGAAAGAATACTGGGGCGAGGGCAGTGCGCGTGCCCGCAATTGGCAACGCTATGACCTGGGAGGTGAACAGAAACTCTCGTTTGAAGAGGGTGTCGATTCACTGGTACCCTACGCTGGATCATTGAAAGACAACGTCAACCTGACACTTGAGAAGGTGCGTTCCACCATGTGTAATTGCGGCTGTCTGACCATCGCGGAATTGCAAAAGAACGCCCGAATCACCCTCGTTTCTTCCACCAGCATTGTCGAGGGCGGCGCGCATGACGTGTTACTGAAGGACAGCAACCAAATTTCCTGATCTTGGATATCTCGTAATCAAAAAGGAATCCTTTATATCTCAAAAGGATTCCTTTTTCGTTTCCTGATTTCTGATCCCTAATTACTGATCACTTTTTGTTCTTCCTCAACTCTTCCTGTTCCACCGCGCGGTGGGTGCCGTCACACAGAGGCTTCTTGCTGGAGAGTCCGCAGCTGCAAAGCGTGGTACGGTTGCGAGTCTCGAAGGGTTGGCCATCTGAGCGCTCAACCGGAATGTTGCCGGTCACCCATAATGGTCCCATGATTGGTCCTTCTTCGGTGATCTCTGTCGTTGCAGCGATTTGCATCGGCAGGTCGGCTTCGATGTCGGGGTTGCCTTCCTTGTCTGTGAACACATACGCCGAGGAGGGACAACGGTCGATCATGGCCATGATCTCGGCGCGAATGCAAGGTTCGGCGGTCTCAGAGATCATCTTGTCGATGTTGGTACGCCGGTTTCCACAAAAACCAGATTCCATGCAAAGATAATCGTCTTTACGTACGACGATGCCTGTACTGCCTTCGAGGGTCACCTGGCGCGCGGAAGCTGGACCGGTATCCGCGGTTTCGGAACCATCGAATTCGATCTCATCGTGGGTATTGTCACAAAATGGCATGATCTTCGACTTGCCGCAACGACAAAGTGAATATGGCCCATGCTGTCTCAATTCGCCGTCTTTTTTCCAGGTTAATGGTTCGCCGTATTCAGAGACCACCTGGGTCTTGTGCACTAATGGAATATCTCCCTGGACAATCAATGGGCCGTCCGGTCGTACAACGATCTTGGGAGGGATTTTCTCATTCATTTTTCTAATTTCGACCATTTATTTCTCCTTGTCATAATGATAAGGGTCTTCTCAAGTAAATTATAGCCGCTTTACTCTTCACGCCGTATAATTCATTGACACGAAAGGGAGCCCACATGCTCGATAAAAACGCATTTGATATTCTATTGCTCATTGCCCGCCCGGCGGCTGGAAAGAGCGAAGTGATTGCCTATCTAAAAAACACTCAGGTTGAAGAGCGATTGCAGCGCTTTCACATTGGAAAATTTGAAGAGATCGACGATTTTCCGATGCTGTGGACCTGGTTCGAGGAAGACGCGCTCTTGGAGCGGATGGGATATCCCCGCCTGCATACTGACGCGGATGGCTACTTCCTTGGTAATCACCTGTGGAACTTGCTCATCGAGCGTATTGGTCTGGAATATAAAAAGAAGCTGCGCGATGTGCCTAATTTCGCCTCTGATTACACAACGATCGTGGAATTCTCGCGCGGTAGTGAGCACGGCGGGTATGCAAGCGCATTCGAGCATCTATCCAAAGAAATGGTGGAGCGCATGGCGATACTTTACATTGATGTAAGCTGGGAGGAGTCGTTGCGTAAGAACCGTAAACGCTTCAACCCCAACAAACCCGATAGCATCCTCGAACACGGTCTACCCGATGCCAAACTGGAACGTCTCTATCGCGAGGTGGACTGGCAGCAGATCAGCGCTGGCGATCCTGATTATCTGACCATTCAGGGTAAAAAAGTACCATATGTGGTTTTCGATAACACTGACGACGTCACCACCCCGCGTGGCGAAGCTCTGGGGCAGCGGTTGGCTTCAACTTTGCAAAAATTGTGGGAGAATTATCGGAGCCGGTAGCGGCGCGATCACTTTGATCTTACGCGGCAAAACTGTGATGTTAACGGGGGTCATGCCGATTAGTTCACCGTCAGCTTGTACCAGACTGGGCGGATACGTGGAAATGGTCACAGTGTTAGAAGCGGTGAATTGACGATATTTCGGCGTGCGTTTGTCTTTGCGGATCAACATCTGCCAGAGCAGCGCGGGCATATCCAGCAGGGTGCGGGCACGGATGATCAAGACGTCCACTTTGCCGTCATCGGGGTGAATATCCAGGCGGTCTTCCAGGATGTGCAGGCCAGCCACGCCGTAATTTGCGATAAAAATTTCTGACGCGCGACCGCGATAGGTGAATCCATCCGCCTGAACAACGTACCGCTGCATTTCCAGACCAAAAATCAGATTAAAGAAGTGGCGGATGTAGGCGAGCGCGCCTATTTTCTTCTTGATCTCGCGGCTGGCGTTCTCGTTCATTTTCGCGCTGAATCCCACGCTCAGGTTCATGGCGTGATATGAATCGCCAACGCTCATCATGTCCATTTCTCGGATTGTATGCTTGCCGGTCATCAGGGCAATTGCCCGAATTGTGTTAAAAGGGATATAGAGGTGTCTGGCGATCGCGTTCCAGGTACCCGATGGGATGATTCCCAGAGGAACTTCTGAATCAACCAGACCTGCCGCGACAGCGGCAATGGTACCGTCGCCGCCTACCGCGACCACCAGGTCCGCACCGTCGTCAACGGCTTTTTTCACAAGCGGAGCTGTGTTTTCGCCTTTGAGAGTCATGTGGAAGGAGCAGGTCCAGCCTGCTCTGGCAAACTGCTGCTTGCAGATATTCTTGATCGTTATCCCGTTGCCTATACCAGACGCAGGGTTGATGACGATGAAAGCCTGCTTTGGTTCATTCCGGATTGAAGACATATCGTATATCCCTTCCTTACCGTGTCCTCATTATAGACAATGAATGTAAGAGAAATATCAGTACAATGTCAGGGTTTCCGGTAGATATTTATTGACAACCACCTCAGGTGTGCCGTGCCAGTCAGCGCAGCGTTGGATGGCTTCTTTCACCTCGGTGAGCATTTGTTCATCCGCGGTTACGCCAGGTTCCCAGAATAGCCCCTTCACCTCGAATCTGCCTTGTTGCCGGTGAGCCTTGACATCGGCGCGCGCCACCATGCGACCACGGTGCAGGATGGGGACGAGATAATAACCGTATTTGCGCTTGGCTGGCGGCAGATAGCATTCAATGCTGAAATCGAAATCGAAAAGCTGCTTGGTTCGTTTACGATCAAAGATGAGTGAATCAAACGGCGTGAGTAATGTCGTCAGTGTGGGGGTAAGGTCGTGTTTGCGGCTGTCGAGCAGGGGCAGTGACTTTTTGAGCATCAGCGCGGGTTCCGGCCAGGATTCCACGATCACTTCCACCAGAGTGCCATTTGCCAACAGTTCAGAGATGGCCTTTTCAACAGGTTTTTTCATCAAACGGAAATAGTCTGCCACCCATTCAAGCCGGGCGATTCCAAGAGAATGGATCGTTTGCTCAACAAAGTGGCGCATGGTCTCGTCCAGGTTGGGTACATCGTCGTCGCTCCACTGTTCCTTCACCCGTTCGCGCAGGTCATATACGCGCTGGAATTTTTCACGCCGCGTGACCATCAACTCGCCGGCACAGAACCAGAACTCCAGGGCGTCCTTTTCGAATTTCCAATCCCACCAGGTGCCCTTTTTGCCATCCTTGCGCTCGAAATCAGCGGAACGTACCGCGCCATTCCTGCGGATGTATTCGAGCATTTCATCGGTGGCATCCTTATTGCGCTCGTACCATTTGAAGTAATGGGGCAGGCGCAGTTTTTCCAGCATCATCCTGCGGTGATAGGGGTAGTCCTCGATGGGTAAGAAGCTGGCCGCGTGAGCCCAATATTCAAAGATCGATTTATCCACAAGTGATTCGTCTAACCAATCCTTGTTGTAATCCCCCAAACGGCTGAAAAGGGCGAAGTATGGCGCACGGGCCACGATGTTGATGGTGTCGATCTGCAGTAATCCCAATTCTCGGATGGCCGTCGTTACCGAGGTCTTTTTCGCGGGTTTCGTTGGGGTTTTAGAGAGCATCTGGGTATGCAGTACCAGGTTACGTGCGGACTCGTGAGTGATGGTTTGAGGCATGCCCTGATTATATCAGAAAATATGTTCGAGTTTTGCGGGAATATAATTTCGAGGATTGGAAAATTGTCTTCGACTCTTGATAATGCCTAGGTTTCCACTTTTTTATTTAGAGGAGATCAATGGATTTCACCGCGGCAATCAATCCGTTTTTTACCTGGTCCCAGGATACCTTTTCATGCATCCGGGGCATGGGTTGTCCGTCTGCGTCGGCAAAGTAAACCAATGATTTGAGGATGTGGGTTTCGCTGTAATCGACTCTGGAATACTTCTTTTTTGTGTATGTTAATAGTGTCTCCAGAGAATATTTTTGAAGCAAAAAAAATAGATCAACGAAATCTTTCTTACTGCCTCTCATGCCTGCTGTCTGTAATTTCGTGCAGGCAATATCGATCAATGAACTTATCTGAATTCCCTGCCACTTAATAAATGGTTCCAGTACAGGGTATGGATATTCCAGAAACTGAAGTTTCACACCATCGAGAAAGCAATTAAATGTCCCTTTGGCCAACTCTGTTTGGGTAAGGGCGCCTAGTGAACTGATCTGATGTTCAATCTCTTGGGGTTGAAACGATCGTTCACAAAAGAAATCCAAATCCTCTGATTCCCGATGGCCAAGCTGTAAAGATAGAGCTGTGCCGCCTGAGAGGTAAAATTGGCGCAAAAAATCAGATTGTTTAATCTCAAGTAAGCGCAGCAAACGCGCGGTGTGATCGGGTAATATCTGAGGATATAAAATTGGGTTCATGACAAGATAACTTTCCAGAAGTTGCTGGATTTTGGTCCCAGATGCAAGTCAGGAAGCAATTTTTGTACTTCACTTTTTGAGACTTTGGTGAAAAGCCAACGTAATGAGGCAATATCACCTTGCTCAAGAAGAGTCTGGATAATATAGTTTCGATTCTTCTCCCAGGAAAGATCGGAAAGGTCATCCCCCCAGAAGTATTTTTGAGCATCACCGGGTAAATCGATCATCGCTTATTTATACCATTTTGAGCACGATTAATCTAATCTCAGGTTCTATAATTTCATGAAAGCATCCACAACTCTAGGGTCGAACTGGCTGCCGCTTTGCTCGAGTAGATATTTCATCGTCTCTTCCTTTGACCAGGCTTTACGGTAGGGGCGATCGGAAAGGAGCGCATCCCAAACATCGACGATGGCAAATATGCGTGCCGCGATTGGGATCTGTTCCCCGCGCAAACCGTAGGGATACCCGTCGCCGTTCCACCATTCGTGGTGGTAGGCAGGGATCACCAACGCTGGTTCGAGAAATGAAATCTTCGACAACATATCGTAGGCGATCTTTGGGTGTGTTTGCATTAGTATTCGCTCATTTTCATCGAGACTGCTTTTCTTCATCAGGACAGAATCAGGAATAGCCATCTTGCCAATGTCGTGCAGCAGGGCGCCGCGGTAAAGGTCTTCTAAACTGGATTCGTCCAACCCAAGCGATCTGCCGAGTTTCAAAGTCATCTCAGTAACACGATTGGAATGTCCCTGTGTCTCTTTATCGCGAATTTCAAGGGCGCGTGACCAGCCTTCGAGCGTGCTGTCATAAGCGCTCTTCAGAGTTGCCTGATGGTCGCGTTCGATCTTGTTCCTGTAAATACTCCAGATGATGCAAAGCGTTACCACCATCACGCCCACCGAGAGGAACCCCTGTATATCGAGATAAGAAGGTACCGATCCCGGTGAGATTAGAGGGAGGAGAAGGACAATTAGATTAATTCCGTAACCGTATATTGCCATCCAGAGCAGATCGAGGAAGATGCTCGCCAGAATATAGCTTGGTAATAGATAAGAAAGTGTGGCCACCGGGTTGATCGACGTTCCTCCCAGGATGTTCTGAAAAACATTCATCGGGAACATGATCAGCATCAGGAATATGGCCAGGTTTAAGAACCGGCTGCGACTGAGTAAATAAATGGCAACAAGAAAACCATAACCGATCAAATCGGCCGGAGGAAATCTATAATCCGGAACGGTGATTGCATAAATGATGTTGATGACCAGGAAGAGGAGAAAAAGAAAAATAACAAAGATGGACAGCAACTGAGCCTTGCGGCGTTTTACCGGAGCGATGATGTTTTGCGACGGCTTGCTCAGCCAGTTCAACAGGCCATCGTCGCGTTCAAAAACATTTCTTGATAATGGCGAATTCCCCTTTTGACCATCGCTCATTGTCACAACCTCCAGAATCGTAATCCTTTTCCGAAGTTGGCAGTAAAGCTGGACGTGTTGAACTTTCGTCCTTAGGCAATTTGATTGTTAATTTGAGTTTAGCACGGTTTGGAGTGGTTCGAGAATAGAAATTGGATGAATTCGGTAGAGTTTTACCCGTGTTTATTCATTTGCAGCTCTGAAGATCACCACACCATCCGCATCGTACACCACGGCAAACCCCGGATCCTGGCGCAGCAACTCGATCAGTGCAGAAGGATACACGGTCGTCTCTTGAGCGGCACTTTGCTCCAGGAGGTGATTAACGATCAGAATATAATCGATACTCTCGTTATTCGCGACCAACCAATCGTTGAAACAGGCAGGAGAGTGCGTATAACATTCCTGCAATGCGGCGGATTCCTCCAAAACGTCATTGAAATTCTTGGTTGAGAGCCATTCATGCCCCTGCGCTGTCCCCACACTGATCCGATCGGATAGGGCAGGGAACCACTCCGAGACTGGATCAGATAAAGGATAACTGCCTGACAGAATTAAAAATTTTGAACTTTGTGGCGAATTTTGTTTCGCCCATGAAAATGCATTCTTCTCTGATTGCTTAAGAATTTCAGATTGGCTAAGCATAGTCGCAGTTGAAAACGCTGAAAAGCACCATTGAGCAAAAAGAATCGCGAAAAGTATTTTTGCAGAAATACTTGAGAAAATCAAATCGGTATCTGATTCGCTACTCTTTTTTCCCTCGGCTGTATTCAATAAATTTAGGATGTAAATTAATGAATAAGCAGCGAAAATTGAAATTACTGGTGTGAGAAAGAGAGGAGCGCTTCGTGGTTCAGAAAGGAAAATCACCGCGAACCAGACGGGAAAGAAGAAATTTCGACTAGCAATAAATAAAAGAAGACCAATAAAGGCGAGAACAGTGATGGGTGTTAATTGATATTCGCTAAATTGGTTCAGAAGGAAAATTTTCACAAGAGAGGCTAGATTATGCCACCCTGTCCCACCGGCAGCCAGGAAGGGAGCCAGACCGTGAGACGAGAGAACGGTGAACCACCACGGCGAGGTGAACAGGAGCACCAGACCCGCCACAATGGCCGAGCGGATCACACCGCGTTTGTTTCTACCGAAGAACAGGAAGAAGACCAGGGTGCTGGCAGCGGTATGAAGCGCGGTCTCCGGATGAGAGAGCACGGTCAGCGCGGCAAATAGTGCTGTAAGCAGGATGTATCTCTTTTCCTGCTTTGTGTAGAGACGATAAACACATAACAAGGTTAACAGCGCAAAAAAGAACGCGGGAGATCTCGTGATCCCTCCGCCCATGATTGGCCAATCAAAAGCTGCCGGGATAAGAGAAAAAATCAGAGTTGCCATCCCGGCATGTGTGTCGTTCTTGAGCATGTCTTTCGCGAGAAAAAAGAAGGCCAGAATGGAGAGTGTCGAGATAACCGCGGGCAGTAACCGGAAGATGTCCAACAAGTTCCAATGGAGAAAGGTGGTCATCAAACCCGCGATATAGAATTGCAAGGGTGGATAGGCGAAGGGGATGTTCAGGTGGTTGTAGGTGGTCGTTAATGGAATTTTGAAATGATTGGCGATCAGGTCATTGGTCATTGTATAAAACAATCCGCCGTCATTGAGAGGGGCTGATGCGCCCAGGACGACTGAAAGACGAACATAACCGCCAAAAAGTAAAGCGAGACCAACAAAAATGATCGAAGGGTCTAATTTGGTCTTTTCACGTTTAGGTTTATTGGATTCCAATTGATATCACCTATTGCCTGAACGATACAGGCGCTAATCAGGGGGTTGCTTGTGTAAAGTGCGAAGGTAGCATCTTTTATGCGCGCAAAAACCGCGACTAAAGATTATTTTACCCTTTTTATATTTAGCAAGGTGGAAGGATCAAAGATCGTGTGAGAATTGCCCCAGAATCCATTGAACTTCAGCTTTCTCCACTTCTGGAAACGGCAGGAATGGTTCAGGGTTGGCAGGATAATCGTTAATCGCCTTCTCGAACCAGGCCACGTCCAACCATTTACCCATCTTGAAGCCTGTATTAACGAAATTCCCCAAACGTCTGAAGCCGAGCGATTCGTGCAACCGTTCGCTGGCCGGGTTGGGAACCGTTACCGCGCCGTAAACGTTAACGATGCCTTGCAGCTTCAAGAGCTCCATCAGGCAGGTGTACAGAGTTTTACCAATCCCCCGGCCTTGCGAATCGACATCCAGATAGATCGATAACTCCGCGTTCCATTGGTAGGCGGCACGTTCGCGTTGACGATGGGCGTATGCGTAGCCGATAATCTGGTTATCTAGAATTGCGACGATATAGGGATACTCCTTAAGTGTATCCGCGATGCGGCAGCATATTTCATCGAGCGTGGGCACTTCGTATTCAAAGGTAATGACACTATTGCTCACATAAGGGGCATAGATGGCGAGGATACTCTCGGTGTCTTCGATAGTAGCCAGACGGATAGTATCTGTTTTCATGGCAGTAACTCTCCCAAGTTTATAGAGAGTATTGTAGATTAAATATCTGAAATCAATCACTTTTTTATTTAACTGGATTCTGAGTGGATCATACTTGATATTCGACCCGGTTTCTGCCATTCTTCTTGGCAGCGTATAGATGGATATCTGCCTCACTGATCAATTCCACTATAGAACTGCCAGGCTGAAAAACAGCCACACCCAAGCTGACCGTGACACGCAGATTATCGGCGAAGGTGGTATCTTGAATTGCCTTGCGTATCTTTTCAGCCACGACCAGTGCGCCAGGCAGGTTTGTTTCAGTTAGAGCAACTATGAATTCCTCTCCGCCATACCTTCCGATGATGTCTACCTTGCGGATGATCTTCCTGATTATTTCAGCAACCTTGACTAACACGATATCACCTGTTTGATGTCCGAATGTATCGTTGACCTTTTTAAAATGATCGATATCGATCATTAACACACAGAAATGTCTCTTGTATCTTTCTGACCGATTCTTCTCAAATTCCAATAATTCAAAGAGAGCCCGCCGGTTCGAGACCTGGGTCAGTGAATCTGTCCTGGATAGTTCTAGAAGCTGCTCGTTCTGTTTGGATAATAATTCCTCCATGCGATATGGTTCTGTGACATCGAAGACGATGCCAACGACGAGCTCCGGCTTACCTTCATCATTGCGGCGGGTTACCTTTCCACGATCATAGAACCATTTCCATTCACCCTCCCGGGTCTGGATCCTATAAGTGGTCTCATAGGCTGGAGATTTTCCGTGCAGGTGGTTACGCATGTTATCCATGACCCTCTCAAAATCATCGGGGTGAAGTTTATTCGTAAAGAATTCAAAACCGACCTTCTCGGGGATTTCTTCCTGGCTGTACCCCAGAGCCAGTATCTTCTGATCATTACAGACCACGATATTATCACCCACTGACCAGTACCAATTTCCTAGATTCCCAATCCACGGAAAATTGAGCAGTTCTTCGCTATTTTTTTCTACCTTAATTGCCTGCAGTAAATTTTCCATCGCTGTCAATTTCTTGATCAGATCTTCTTTTGAAAAGCTTGAGTAATCGCTCATCGGGTCCTCTTTTACTAAAGGCGGAAATTAACTTCACACGTTAAATTTACGGAGCCATATGTTGAATTATCACGAAAAGGAAGCCTGATTTCAATACCGGGACGTAGAAGAAAGAATCGTTGAAGAGGATTAAATGGGTTGTTCGAGGTTTCGTTGGTTCAATCGGGGAACTGTGAGACGATATATTATTTACTTTTATTGGGTTGCTTTGGCTTGCAGAATACCGGTTTCGATGAAGGGATTGGGGGTTAATGTAAGTTTCTCACCTGTATTGGCAGAAGGCGCATGTCTCGCTTCTTGGGGGAGCTAGCAAGGATATTAAATGATAAGTGATTCCCGATGAAGCTGGGATAGCACCACCAGGGACTTGCGAGCGATCTCAACAAGGAAACCCAGAAACCATTTGATTGAAGGATGAAAAGGGGGCTTCAGCCGGGAAATCACCGGCCTCGCACTGACCTTAGAAAGAAAGTGATCCACCAGGGACTTGATATTATCCCCTCAATGGGGAAGCCTGAACCCTAATTAAATAAAATATGATCCACCAGGGACTTGAACCCTGAACCCACTGATTAAGAGTCAGTTGCTCTGCCAATTGAGCTAGTGGACCAAATTGCCCAGCAATTATAATCTAAAAAAATTTCCTGTCAATTGAAGCTTAAATAAAAACCGGGATGGAAGCCTCCATCCCGGTAGCGATGAAAAATGAATCTAGGCGTGGCAAACGATCTTCACCCAGAAGGGTTCATCGAAGTTCGGACCAATGCCGAAGCGTTTACCGTCAGGGGTCTCGAGCATGAAGTGACCGGTGTAAGTGGCGGCTACTTCGGGGCAGCGCAATTCGACTGCCAGCTTGACCTTCTGTCCTGGGGAGACAACCTGTCCAATATAGACGTAATCGGGGGCGCCGAATGGATTGTCGTCCACTGGAACGAGCTTGGTGTCAGCAGGCCAGGTGGCGGTACCCACGTTAGTTACTTCCCAGCGCTTGGTGAATTTTAATCTGATGTCCACGAACGAGCCGTCTTTGAAGTTTAGATCGGTGACGTGCCCCACGCGGTAGCTCGGACCGAGGGCTTCTTCGGTGACAGCGACGCTGATTGTGGGCGCGGCGGTGGCAGTCTCAGTGGCTACGGCAACAGCCTCCATTGTGGCGGTCGCTTCCAGGGTGGGCATCTCGGTGGGCTGTTCGACCGCTTTGGTAGCGGCAGCCAGGTTTGTCTCAGCGTCCTTCGTTTGCATCACTGCCAGTGTACCGGCGATGGATGTTTCCATCGAGCCAGTATCAACAGTTGCGGTGGTTTGTGAGCAACCAACCAGCACCAGGCCGGCCAATAGTACAAGGGATAGTATTACATGAATTGTTTTCAAATGAACCTCCAGTGTCTCCTTACGGATTGACTCAGTCCATTATAAAAGAGGTTTTCACCATTGTACAAGGGCACAGTTTTAACAAAAAAACGGGGATGGATCGCTCCATCCCCGTCAAGTTCAAGGGGTACAGGGCGACGAAACTGTTATCGGTGGGAACGCCTGGTGGTTGGGGCTATCGATGTACACACTAACGGTCAGGTCTCCGGGGTTGTTGACGGTGAACTTGATTGGTTCGCTGGTCTTTGTACCTGCTTCGGTGAAGACAAGTTTATATGTTTTGGAATCGCCCTGTGAGGTGACAAAGTGGTAGGTCACTTCTCCACTGGCTGTGGCTGTTATCTTGACACTGAGTGAGATTTTCACCGGACAGGTGGCGCCTGAGGGAACTTTGGCGATGACTTTAGCGTAAGTTACCGCGAAAACATCCTCCACCTGGATTTGCACTGAAAATGGGGTACCGGAATTTACGCCACCGCCAAATTTTTGCCCTTCGGGACTCACCAGCATGAAGTTGGCGGTATGGTTGCCAATTGTGGCTGGTGCTGTCAAATCAATGGATATGACCACGCTGGTCCCTGGAGTGACAACCACGCCCAATGGAATGGATTTAAAGCCCATTTCATCGCCACTGACAAATACGATCTGAAAATCTTTCTCCCAGGTAGAAGATCCGCCGTTGGTCAGGTTCCATTTTTTGGTGAAGACTTCACCCTTTGTCACCTTCGTGCCAGGCGTGACGTTAACATCCGTCCAATTGGAGATCCATAAAGCTGGCACCTGGGTCACCATAGGTGTTGCTGTGACAGCCAAGGCGGGGATGGAGGTAAATGTCGCGAGAGGATTGATGGTGGCGGTAGGCTGTATCGTGGCGGTGGGGATGGCGGCGGCGGTCTTTGTGGACATGGAAACTACGGTATTGGCGACGGCTGTCTTCATCTCAGGACTAAATTCGACAGTCTGGGAACAGGCTGTCAGGATCAACGCTGAGATCAACAACAGGGGAAGTATTTTTGACAAAGATTTCATTCGAACTCCTTTATTGTTCTTCTTGTTCATTAACCTTGGATGCGGATCAGTGAGATAAGTATCATGTTTTTCGGATCGTCTATTCGGTTTCAACTACGATCGTCACATAAAAAGGCTCGATCCCGCTGTCACCAATGCCAAAATTAAACCCCATGTTGGTTTGCAATAGATAATACCCGGTGTAGGTTCCTGGGGTTTCAGGAGCCACCAGGTCTACCGAAACAGTGACAGTTTGGCCGGGGGGAGTGTATTGGTTGATATAAACATAATCAGGTCCGTCCATGGCATCGCCATCAGAAAAGACCACCTTGAAATCGGGCGACCAGGCTGCGGTACCGCCGTTGGTGATCTGCCATGTTTTTGTGAACTCCTCGCCAGGGCTGAACACTGTCCCATCCGGGATGGTGATGTCACCGATTTTAGTCGCCAGGTAGGTTGCACCCACATACGTAGTCGCTGTGGGTGTTGGCGTTGGGGGAGAGATCGTTGGGGTCAGGGCAAGCGCTGTCTGGGTCATGGAGGCATAATCCGTAGGGTTCGGGCTGGGGGTGGTGTGCAGCGCGGTTTCCTTCATCACCGCAATGGTTTTTGCGATAACGGTTTGTTTTGATTGAGTAACCGAAGAGAGATCGTTTTGAGCACAGGCGCTCAAAACGAAGAAAATCGTCAAGATTACCAGATACCATTTTCGCGAAAGCTTCATCCGATCTCCGAGTGGTATCGAACTCTCATTTTCGGGTCATTTCCGAAGTAACCTATTAATTTTACCGCGAAGCTGTTCAACCAGCGATAAGAAAGCGGGCAACCGGAGTATCAATAGGAGTAACAAGAGTACGAATGTGAATATGGGATAGAAGTAGGTTCCAGTGAAAGTGCCGGCGTTGCCTTTAATCGAGAGGAAAAAATGTGCCAGTATGATCAGACCCACGAGGTACGTCAGTGTGTGGATCCACTGCCAGAGCTTTCCGATTTTCCTCCGCAAGAAACCGAATGATGTGATAGCTAAGAGTAGCAAAATCGTCAACGCAATCAATCCCAACCACAGGAATATCTTTCCGGCAAACGCCTGTTGGATCGACGTGAACTTCCAGCCATAATCCAGACCGATGAACAATAAAAAATGCGCCAACGCGTAGAAGAAAGTGAACAAGCCGAATGAGCGACGCATAGCAGTAAAGTATGATCTTCCCGTCAGGTGGCGCAGAGGCGTACAGGCAAGCGTGATCAGAAGCAAGGCAAGCGTGTAATCACCGCTGCGGCGTTCCAGGTATTGCACTGGGTTGGCTGTGGCATGATCATTTAGGATCGCGAAGATCAGCCAGGCTGCCGGAGCCAGTGGCAGAAGGTAGGTGGTGACCCAAAGGAGTACATTTGCTTTACCGGTTTTCAAAAATTCTTCACCAGATCCATGCCTTCATAAAGGAAGGCAACTTCAGAATATCCGTTGAATAACTCAGTGGGACGGCGTTCCAGTTCACCGATCCTTCTTTCGGTATCCTGTGCCCAACGTGGATGAGGGACAGCCGGGTTGACGTTGGCGAAAAACCCATATTCTGTTGGCGAAGCTGACGACCAGAAGGTTTGGGGTTGCTCGGACACGAGTTCGATGCCATTGATCGATTTCACGCTCTTGAAACCGTATTTCCAGGGCACGACAAGGCGTATGGGAGCGCCGTCTTGCGGGGGAAGCGCTTTTCCGTATAGACCTATTGCAAGCAGAGTCAGATCGTGCTGCGTCTCGTCCAAGCGGAGACCTTCGGTATAAGGCCAGGCGAATCCATAAGCGCCATCGTTCGGGAACTGGTCATGATCGTAGGGAGTGGTGAATTTTACGTATTTGGCGTCTGGCTGCACACCCGCTTCCGCAAGTAGTTTTTGTAGCGGGAATCCCAACCAGGGGATGACCATGGACCAACCTTCCACGCAGCGCATCCGGTAAACACGCTCTTCTATAACATATTTTTTGATCAACTCGCTTACGTCCAGACTAATCGGATTGTTAACAAGGCCGCTGACTGTGAATTGCCAGGGAGAAGTTTTGAAATTGGCAGCTTTTTGCGCCACATCCTCCTTGTTCAACGAGAATTCATAGAAATTATTGTAGTTGGTCACCAGCTCATAAGGTGTCAACGTGTCTCCCGGGAAGGGTGTATTTTCGGGCACCCCTGTAATTGGAACACCGGTTGCTATCGAGGCTTCTGTTTGGGGCTGAATACCACAGGCAGCCAACGCGGCAGAAACCCCTAAAACACCCGCTAATTTTAGAAATTTCCTGCGGGAGAGAAAAAGCGCTTCTGGTGTTACCTTTTCTGTATTTGTCAATTTCATAGCACCTCATTAAAAAACGATAAAATGCACCATTATTATCTAATAATAAGGATTGATTATAAGAAATAGATTAAGTATGGATGGTGAAAAGGTTCTAACTCAAACGGCGCATTTCGGGGTGGAAAACAAATGAATACACTGCCATCGCGAATACGATACCGCTGAAGATCACCACGGTCATGGGTTCATTGATGGCGTCTGCCACCCAGCCCGCAAAAAGTGATCCCAGCGAGGTGCCACCCATGAAAATCAAGGCGTAAAGTCCCATCACCCTACCGCGCAACTGGTCTGAGACCAGGCTCTGAATGAGCGTGTTCGTGGTGTTGATCGAAGACATTAGCGCCCAACCCACGATGGCGAGCATGAAAAGTGACAGCGGCAGCCAGCGGATGTACGCGAAAATGACCAGCGTCACCGGCGCAACCAGATATCCGATCGTCCAGATCTTGCCGCGAAACCCTTTGGAACCGAGTGTCGCGATCATCAGCGCCCCTATTAGTGAACCCGCCCCTCGGGCCGAGAGCAGCCAACCATTGGTGGTGGCGTCCCCCTTGAGGATATTGACTGCCCAGGCCGGGATGAGCGCCAGGAGGCTAAAACTGAACACGCCGATCACGGCAAGATTCAGGAATAGGAAACGGATAGTTTTATTGTTCCAGGTGAATTGAAGAGCTTCTTTTAGTTCATTACCAGTTGAAAGTTTGCGCTCGGTGGGGGTGAAGCTTGAGAGCTTCATGAGTACCAGGGCCGTGATGACCGCGATGAATGAAATGGCGTTGATCGTGAAACACCAGCCCGGACCCGTCCACGCGTAGACCAGACCCGCGAAGGCAGGGCCGACGACTGTTCCGATGTTGAACATGGTACTGTTCAGCGCGATGGCATTGGTCATGTCTTTGCGGTCGACCAATTCGGCAACGAAGGATTGGCGGGCTGGGGTATCGAAGGCGTTGGCGGTTCCCAGCAGGAAAGCCAGCACTATGATGTGCCAGGGCTGGACGGTTTCGGTGAACGTCAGAACAGCCAGGATGGCAGCCAACACCATCATCGTGGATTGGGTGATCACCAGCATTCTCCGCCGGGGGATGCGGTCGGCGATTACCCCGCCATAAAGTGAAAATAGGTAAACGGGTAAGCCATTGGCAAAGCTGACATAGCCAAGAAAGGCGGGTGAATTAGTCAATTGATAGACCAGGTATCCCTGTGCGGTGGATTGCATCCATGTACCCACCAGTGAAACCACCTGTCCGATGAACCAAAGGCGATAATTGGGATAGCTGAGCGCAGCAAATGTCTGTTTGATCCGTGAAGAGGTCATGAGTTGGTAATTTAAGGTGATTTATTTCAGAAGACAGAGTTCTTCTGTCACTGAATTGTACCTGTTTTTTTATTGTTAATAAATCAACCGTATAATTAGTAATCATTAACCCAAGTCACCATTTCTGATTTCGATAAATCAGAGGAGGAATACAATGGCTGAATTAATCGATTTGATCTACCGCAGGCGCTCGATCCGTAAGTTCACAAACCAGGCATTGAACGAGGATCAGATCACCACATTGCTACAGGCCGGGATGGCGGCTCCCTCGGCAATGAATGCACAACCCTGGGAGTTCATTGTGGTGACCGATCCTCAGATTCTGGATAAACTTCGGTCAGCGTTGATGTTCGCCAAACAAAATTACACTGCTGTCATTTGCGTTTGCGGCAGCTCACGCCAGCAAAAGAATAAAGCTGGTGATCGTTTCTGGGTACAGGATTGTTCTGCCGCGACCGAAAACATCCTGCTTGCAGCCACCGCGCTCGGACTGGGTTCGGTCTGGATCGGCGTCTACCCCGTGGCAATCTTTGTTCGCCAGATCAAAGACATCCTCAATATCCCTGCTGACGTGACTCCGCTCAACTTGATTGGTTTGGGTTTCCCCGCGGAAGAAAAAGAACCTCGTACTCAGTACGACGAGAAACGGGTGCACTGGCAGCTTTACGAACCTGTTCGCGAGCGCAAGGTCAGGTTATTCAAACGCCACAGGAATGAAGAGATCCTTGAAAAGACGGATTCGGAGTAAGGTGTTGATAAAAATCCGCGAATTTCTTGTGGAAGATTACGAATCCGCGCTGGCGCTCTGGCAGCGCTGCGAAGGCATCGGGCTGAGCGCGGCAGATGAACGTTGTCCAATGGAACGGTTTCTCGAACGCAATGCTGGCTTTTGTTTCGTTGCGATCGAAGACGACATTGTCATTGGCACTATTCTGTGTGGTAACGACGGGCGCCGGGGATATCTTTACCACCTGGCGGTCGATCCGAAGCTAAGGCGCAGAGGAATTGGCAGGCAACTGGTCGACCGCAGCCTGAGCGCCCTTAAGGATTCTGGCATCGATAAGAGTCACATCATGGTCTTCGGTTCCAACGAAAGTGGTCTCAAGTTCTGGTCGGACGCCGGATGGAAAACTCGCCCAGAGATTGTGCTCATGTCTTACGATGTAAAAGGAAAAGATGAAAAAAGCCCCTGTTGAGCGGTGGACTCCGTTTTTTGGTCTGATCCTCTTGCTGTCGATCTGTCTCCTGGCAGCCTGTGAACGTCCAGCCAGCAGATCCATCTGGTCGCCGATCACTGAGTCGTATCAAACTGTCACAGCCGAAGCGCTGGCGTCCTTGGGTACACCCCTGCCCACCAGTGAGGGTACAACCCAGCCGCAGACCACGATTGCTCCCACTTCAACCTCGCAGCCGGTCGAGATTCCAGCGCAATTGCCGCATTCCATGAAGGGATACAATTTATATTCCTGGCAGGACGGCGAAGATTGGTATTTCACCCTGGTCACCGGGACGAACGCCGGCATTTCCTTTGAAGAGATCATCGCTCCCGGCGATATTGTCAGCGGCGACGGCTACGTCAAGATCACGGTGGTTGGCATGGACGAGCTGAAGGAGTTGCTCAGCCGTCTCCCCGCGGGTGAAGAGGTGATCTGGAGCGGCATGGACCTGGGCGGACAGGTGCCGGAGGGCACCATCTACCTCACCCTGCCGCCGCAGGACATGATCGACGAACTCATCGCTTATTGCACCTCTCTCGGTATCAAGCTCACCGCCATCAAGCCTTAACTCATCCCTGCAGGAGCATCCATGATCGACCCCAAACTCCCCCTGATCGACTTGCACCACCATCTCGACGGCAGTGTTCGTCTCGAGACCATTCTTGATATCGGCTTGAAGCACAACCTGCCCCTGCCGGCAAAAACACTGGAAGGACTGCGTCCGTTCGTGCAGGTTTCCACACCTCAGCCGGGTATCATGGCTTTCATCGAACGCTTTGAATGGATGACCGGCATCCTGGTGGATTATGATGCCTGCCGCCGAGTCGCCTTTGAGAACGTGCAGGATCAGGCGCTCGAGGGGGTGGATTACGTCGAATACCGCTATAGCCCCTGGTTCATGGCCGAGGCGCACGGGTTGAAGGCTGCCGGAGTGGTCGAAGCCGTAACGGACGGTCTTCGCGCCGCCGAACGGCAGTTCGGTGTGCGCGCCAACCAGATCGGCATCCTCTCGCGTCATTACGGCCCTGAAATCGCCTGGAAGGAATTGGATGCGCTGTTGACCTGTAAAGATGAGATCATCGCGCTCGATCTGGCCGGAGACGAGGCGCGTTTCCCCGGCGAGTTATT
The DNA here is from genome assembly GCA_034430175.1 of Anaerolineaceae bacterium. GTDB lineage: Bacteria > Chloroflexota > Anaerolineae > Anaerolineales > Anaerolineaceae > UBA6107. The sequence continues at coordinate 170,707 of DAOUFI010000032.1, forward strand.
CGTGGATCACTTCAAAAAGGCGCGCGAGGCGGGCTGGCACATCACCGTCCATGCTGGTGAAGCTGCTGGGCCGGAGAGCGTGTGGCAGGCGCTGCGAGGGCTGGGTGCCGAACGTATCGGTCACGCCGTGCACGCCCCCGAAGACCCCGCGTTGATGGATTATCTGCGGGAACACCGTATTGGCATCGAGTGCAATCTCACCAGCAATGTACAGACCACCACCGTGGCCAGTTACGCCAGCCATCCACTCAAGCTTTTCCTTGAGCGAGGCATGCTCGCCACGATCAACACAGACGACCCGGGTATTAGCGCCATCGACCTGCATTACGAATACAACGTGGCCGCTTCTCAGGCTGGTCTGGACGAAAAAATGATGCGCCAGTTGCAACTCAACGCGTTCGAGACAGCCTTCTTGAGCAAGAATGAAAAAGAAGCGTTGCTTGTCAAAAAGCAAAATTAACCAAATTATTAATTAATACCTTATCCATTTTTTATAGCTGAACTTTTTCAGCGTGCTATAATCTGAAAACAGGTTTTTTTGGGACGTAGACATCATGAATTTTTTGATCACAGGAGCAGCTGGCTTTCTTGGCTCGGCGCTGGCAAACCGTTTGGCGTCCGAGGGTCACAGAGTGCTTGGGATCGATGACCTCTCTTTTGGGGATCCAAAAAAATTGGTGAAGGAAGTCAAGTTCATTCGGGGGGACGTGAACGAACGCAGCAAATTCTGGACCTATTTACGTGAAGTTGATTGCGTGTATCACCTGGCCGCGCGCGTGAGCGTGCCTGAATCGGTGCTCTATCCACGCGAGTATAACGCCGTGAACGTGGGTGGGACGGTGACCCTAATGGAAGCCACCCGCGACGTGGGGGTTAGGCGCGTGATCCTAGCCTCGTCGGGCGCCGTCTACGGTAACCAACCTCACCAGCCGGTACGCGAGAATGCCATCCCCAACCCGCGTTCCCCTTACGCGGTTTCCAAATTATCCGCTGAATACTATGTCAAAACCATCGGCGCCCAGTATGGCATCGAGACAGTCTGCCTGCGTATCTTCAATGCCTATGGACCCGGTCAGCGCGTGCCACCGGTGCATACGCCGGTCATCCCCAACTTTCTGCGGCAGGCCTGGGAGAACGGCACCATCGTTGTCCACGGCGACGGCAACCAGACGCGCGACTTTGTCTACGTGGATGACGTGGTCGATGCCATGGTAGCTGCCGCGACCGCTAAAGAGGTCGATGGCGAAACTATCAACGTTGGCAGCGGCAGTGAGGTGAGTATGCTCGAACTCATCCACGAGGTACTTGAAGTGACCGGAGGTCACCCCGAGGTGCTGACCAACATGCGTAACGAGGGCGGGCTGAGCCGCCTGTGCGCCGATATCAGCCTGGCACAGGAGAAGCTGAACTACATGCCAATTACCCCGCTTGCCGATGGTTTGACCAAAACGATGGAATATTTCTTTGCAGAAAAGAAATCAAAAGCCAGATAACCCCACATCGGATTGAGTATAATTCAACATATGATTCTTCTCCCCCGTGACTTCTACGAACAGGAGGTCACCCTCGTGGCGCGACGCTTGTTGGGCAAGCGCCTGGTGCGTAGTCTCGATGGAATGAGGCTCGCGGGCACAATCGTTGAGACCGAGGCCTACCGTGGGGAAGAAGACCTAGCCTGCCACGCCAAAAGCGGACGCACGCCGCGCAACGCGGTGATGTACGGGCCTGCCGGCCATGCCTACGTGTACTTCACCTACGGCATGCACTGGTGCCTCAACGCCGTCACGGGCGCGGTGGATTACCCCGCCGCGGTATTGATTCGGGCGATCCATCCTTGCGAAGGGCTTGAGGATATTGCCCTGCGCCGTGGACGCTTTCCCCGATCGCAGTGGTGCAACGGTCCCGCCAAGTTAACGCAGGCACTCCGCATCGACGGCAACCTGAATGGTGCTTCATTGTGTGATCAACATGATGGATTGTGGATTGAGGAAGGCGAAGAAATCGACGACCAATGGGTGAAGGCCACCCCGCGCGTTGGCATCGACTCCGTACCCGAGCCGTGGAAGTCAAAACCGTGGCGTTTTTTGGCTGAGCTACCGGAAGAACATTGAGATGATGGATGAATTGATCCTTTACCGCAGTATGTACCGCATCCGCCGGTTCGAAGAGACCGTACTGGAGGAGTTCAAACGCGGCGTTTTCTCTGGCACCACCCACACCTACATCGGAGAAGAAGCTGACGCGGTCGGCATCATCAACCTGCTCAAGGAGCAGGATGTGATTGTCACCAACCACCGCTGCCACGGGCATTACCTGGCCTACGGTGGCGACATGCGCGCGCTTTTCGCTGAACTAATGGGCAAGGCAACCGGTGTCTGTGGTGGGCGTGGCGGATCGCAGCATCTGCACTGGCGCAATTTGTATTCCAATGGCGTTCAGGGTGGCATTGTCCCAATCGCAACAGGCATGGCTATGGCAGAGAAGCGCAAAGGCAGTAACGCGGTCGTGGTAGTCTTCATCGGCGACGGCACGCTTGGTCAGGGGGTGGTCTACGAATCCATGAACATGGCATCCCTGTGGTCATTGCCGATGCTGGTTGTCGTGGAGAACAATCACATTGCCCAGACCACGCTGACAACCCAGGCACTAGCCGGGGGCATCCCGGCTCGCTTCGAAGCGTTCGGTGTCAGGGCAACCGAGCTGGATACCAGCGACGTGCTGCAGGTACGCACCGCCACTGAAAGCATTTTAGACGTGATCCGCGTCGAAGGCAGACCTCAGGCGATGATTCTGAACACGGCTCGTTTTTCCGCTCACTCCAAGGGCGATGATACCCGCGAGGCTGCCGAAGTGGAACATCTGCGCGCCACTCGCGATCCGCTGAAGGTCTCCGCCGCGCGACTGCCCTTGGATAAGCTGGCCGATATCCACGAAGAAGTAAATGCCGAGGTGCAGCGGGCATTTCAGGTTGCCCTAACTGACCCGACCCCCAGCCTGGAGGTCCGTCCATGACCCGCACCGTGCTCGATTCACTGAATACCGCAATATTGAGCGCTTTGAAGCAGGACGAACGCGTGCTGCTGCTCGGCGAAGACATCCTCGACCCCTACGGCGGAGCGTTCAAGGTGACAAAAGGCTGTTCGACTGCCTACCCCGACCGTGTGCTCACTACCCCCATCTCTGAGGCCGGATTGGGCGGCGTCTGCGCCGGGATGGCCCTGCGCGGATTGAAGCCTGTGCTCGAGATCATGTTCGGTGATTTCGTCACCCTGCTGGCTGACCAGATCGTAAACCATATATCCAAATTCCGCTGGATGTATAACGACAGCGTGGACCTGCCGCTGGTGATCCGCGCCCCCATGGGTGGACGGCGCGGTTATGGTCCTACCCATTCGCAGACGCTGGAAAAGCTTTATCTCGGCGTGCCCGGACTTACCATAGCCGCCCCGCTGAATATTACCCTACCCCAGTGCGGAGATTGCGCTGGCGGTCTGCTTGAGAGAATCATCGTTGAAGGTAATTCTCCCACTTTATTCATCGAGAATAAGCTGCAATACCTGATGCCCATGCTCGGAGTGAAGGAACTATCCGACCTGGACGTGAAGGTCAGTTACAGTTCGGACGATGTCTGGAAACGTTTCCCATATCTCTCTCTGTCGGTGAATGGCGCTCCGGCTGCCTCTCTGACCCTGACCGCTTATGGCTACATGGCCGATATGGCGCGCCAGGTGCAATTGAAGCTGGCCTATGAATCCGAAATCTTCACTGAACTGGTGTTACCCACTCGCCTGTCCCCATTCGACGTGGCGCCAATCGCCGCTTCCGCCGAACGCACCGGACGCCTGTTGACCATTGAAGAAGGCACTCGGGCACTGGGATGGGGCGCTGAAGTACTGGCTCAGGTCAACGAACGCTTACCTGGTCTCAAAAATTCGGCGCGTGTTGCCGCGCTCGATCTACCCGTCCCCGCGGCACCGGCGCTTGAGAAAGTCGTGCTGCCACAGGTGGAAGATATCATCGCTGCTGCTAAAAAAATGGTATAACCAATTCATGAGCGAACTGACCCCCATTCTCGTCCCCCTCATTAATACCAACGAGTCTGATTCTCTGCTGGCTGACCTTCCCATTAAGGAGAGACAATTCGTCAAGCCGGGAATGGTGATCGCCGTTTTCGAGACCACCAAATCCACCTTTGAATTGACTGCCGACCGTGCCGGTTACGTGCTCGGACTGAACCATACTCAGGGAGAGACGCTGCGCACCGGCGACCTGCTCTGTTATCTTTCAGAAACTCTCGATACGCCACTGCCTGTTCCAGAAGAACCAAAGCAGGATGCCGGTACTCCTGCTGTTCCCGAAGGGCTGCGCATCACCGATCCGGCGCTGGCGCTGGCACACGAGATGGGCATTGACCTAGCCCAGTTGCCGGGTGATACCCTGGTGACTGAGAAAGTAATTCGTGAGATGTTCGCCACACCATCCAACGCCATCGATCCACGTTTGTTGGTAATCTATGGCGGCGGCGGACACGCCAAAGCTCTCATCGAGTTAATCCAGGCGGAAGGCAAGTATAAGATTGCCGGTGTTTTGGATGATCACTTGCCAGTGGGCAGTAAGGTGTTGGAGATCCCCGTTTTGGGCGGTAACAACCTGTTACCAGGCTTGAAGGCGCGCGGCATCAGTCAGGTGGTCAACGCGGTGGGCGGCATCGGCGATATTTCTCCCCGGCTGCGCATCTACAGCGCCATTCAGGCAGCTGGTCTGCAGGTACCCGTGGTGATCCATCCACGTGCTTATATCGAAAAAAGCGCTGCCTTGCAACCCGGGCAGCAGGTGTTCTTCAACGCTTACATTGGCAGCGATGTGAAGGTCGGGTTTGGCTGCATCATCAACACCGGCGCGATTGTTTCACACGATTGCGTTTTGGGTGATTTCGTCAACATTTCTCCCGGCGCCATTCTGGCTGGAGCGGTGACTGTGGGCGAACGCACTCTCATCGGAATGGGCGTGACCATCAACCTGGGGGTGAAGGTCGGCGCGGGAGCCCGTATCGGCAACAGCGCCGTGGTCAAGGCGGATGTACCAGAGAACGGTATTGTCCGCGCGGGGACCATCTGGCCGCAGCCGGAATAAGGCGGAATCAAGCATGGCAGAGAAAGCAAAGAAAACACCCGCCACTTCCAACAGTGAGAATACGGTCAACCAGGCTAAAGCGATTTTACGCGGAAAAAGCAAAAAACGCGGTCTGGCCAATGTCCTGCCATTCCTGGGGCCTGCATTCATTGCCAGCGTGGCCTACGTGGATCCTGGCAACTTTGCTACCAATATTGCTGGTGGCTCGCAGTTCGGATTGACGCTGCTGTGGGTGATCATCGCTTCTAATCTGATGGCCATCCTCATTCAATCGCTTTCGGCCAAACTGGGTATCGCCTCAGGTAAAAACCTCGCCGAGATGTGTCGTGACAATTTCAAAAAGCCATTTGTCATCTTTCTCTGGATCCTGATGGAGTTGGTGGCCATTTTCACCGACCTGGCTGAGTTCCTGGGGGCGGCAGTCGGCTTTAACCTGCTACTGGGCATTCCTATGTGGGTGGCGGGTATCATCACCGGCGTCACCACCTTTATCATCCTTGGCCTCGAGCGCAAGGGCTTTCGCCCACTGGAAGCAGTGATCACTGCTATGGTGGGCGTGATCGCGTTGAGTTACATTATAGAAACTATCATTGTCAAACCGGTCTGGGGGCAGGTGCTCTATCACGCGGTTGTACCGCAATTCAACGGCTCCGAAAGCCTGCTGCTGGCAGCGGGGATCCTTGGTGCCACCGTCATGCCCCACGCCATCTTCCTGCATTCCTCACTGACGCAGGGGCGGGTGGTGGTGAAGAAACCCGAGCAGGTCAAAAAGCTCTATCGTTATGAATTGATCGATGTACTGGTGGCAATGGGTATAGCCAGCCTGGTCAACGGCGCCATGCTCATCATGGCAGCCACCACCTTCCACGCCCAAGGTATGACCAACGTTGGCACGCTCGAAGTGGCGTATAAAACCCTCGAGCCGCTCATGGGTAAGGCATCGAGCTGGGTCTTCGGTTTTTCGCTGCTGATGTCTGGTCTATCCAGCGCTTCGGTGGGTACAATGGCCGGCCAGGTGATGATGCAGGGTTTCCTTGACCGCGAGATTCCGGTGTGGATCCGCCGCCTGGTGACCATGGTTCCTTCAATGATCGTCATCTTTCTGGGTCTCGATCCAAGCCGCACTCTGGTGATCAGCCAGGTTTTGCTCAGCTTTGGCTTGCCCTTCGCGGTCATCCCGCTGGTGATCTTCACCAGCCGTAAAAAGGTCATGGGCATATTGGTCAACCGCAAGATTACCTCCGTGTTGGCATGGTGTATCGCAGGGGTGATCGTTGCCTTGAATTTGTTCCTGGTCTATTCGACGATCAAAGGAGGTTGACAATGTTCAAACACATACTCCTTCCGCTCGATGGTTCTGAACTGGCTGAGACCGCGATTCCGGTCGCCGTATCTCTGGCACAAAAACTGGGCGCGCAGATCACGCTACTGCATGTCGTCGAAAAAAACGCCCCCGAATCCATTCACGGTCAGACGCACCTGACCAACGAGGGGGACGCCTGTGAGTATCTTTCTCATGTGGCCAACGAGCATATCCCGGGCACGATCAAGGTTAATCGCCACGTCCACACCGAAGAGGTGGAAAAGGTCTCTCAAAGCATCGTCCAGCATTCAGACGAGATGGCTCCCGACTTGATCATCCTGTGCGCGCATGGATGGGGTGGGGTACGCGATTTCGTAGTGGGCAACATCGCCCAGCAGGTGATCGCGGCGGGTGAAGTGCCTGTACTCCTCCTGAAGACCGGCACCACAGATGGAGACACTTTCGAAGGATTCGAACGCATCCTGGTGGCCCTTGATGGGAACCCTGAGCACGAATCTGGCTTTGACGTGGCCATCCCGCTGGCAAAAGCGTTGAACGCGGAGCTCCACCTTGTTCAAGTGGTACCCACCCTCTTTACCCTCAAACCGCAGCACTCAGCGACAGGCACCCTGCTTCCTGCCGCCACTACCGCATTGTTGGATATTGACGCGGACAACGCGCTTGAATATTTGGAAGAAAAAATTAAGGTCGTTACGGCAGCCGGGGTCAATGTCAGCGCCGAAGTGGAGCGTGGTGATCCGGCCCAGCAGGTGGTACAATCTGCCATTGAAAAAAAATCTCAATTGATCGTTCTGGGAACACACGGCAAATCAGGCATGGACGCATTCTGGGTAAGCAGCGTTGCCCCCAAGATCGTCGAGCAGACGCAGCTCCCGGTAATGCTGGTCCCCGTTCGGAGGTAGTCTATGTTTCGAAAAGCGACTGTTCCGGCTCCGCCGGTGAAAGCCCCCGTTGAGCGTGTGACCTCGGTGCTCGGCCCCGGCATCATCTGGACGGGCAACCTGGGCGGCAAGGGCGGCATCCGCATCGAAGGCACGTTTGAAGGTCAGATTGCCATTCGCGGTCTGGTGGTCATCGGTGAAACCGGCCGGGTCACCTGCCCGACGGTCAAGGCCAACAATGTCATCGTGGCCGGGCTGCTCAAAGGCAACGTGGTCTGCGAAAAGCTCGAAATCCGCTCCACCGGGCGCGTCTGGGGTGATGTGGTGACCACAGCCTTCAGCACCGAAGAGGGAGCCTTCCTGCGCGGTCAGGTGCGCATGGAAGACACGCTGGACCTGGGCATCGAAGAGGTACAACCGGAAGAGAAATCCGCGAAGAAAGATATGGAAGAGGGATCTTCGGTAGCTGTGACAAAACCGGCCGCCAAACCGCACGCAAAGAAAGCCGCCAAAGAAGTGGCAGAATAGGGCAGGAGCTTTTGGACCTCAAATATTGGCTTGGAAATATCAGTGAATGGCTGGGGGTGGTCGCCGTGGTGATGATCGTCGGGGTCAGCCCGATGGCTAAAAGGATGCGCCGCATCGAATTCAAATATCCGAAGCGCGAGATCAATTTTGCCCTGACGTTGTTCTCGGTGCTCTACGTTTTTGCATATTTATACTTTTACTCGGACATTTTTAACATACTCAAACCCATCGCCGCTCATTTCGTGGGCGGGGAGTACGCTGACCGTGCCCTGATCGCCCTGATCGGGGTCATCCTGGTGGTGGTTCTCCTGATCGCCCGCAAGCAACCGATCAAAAGCGCTGGTTGGAGCCGCGAGAATTTGCGTCTGGGCTTGATCACGGGAGCCTTGCTGGCGATTCTGACGATCTTCCTGCGCGGCAAATTCCTCACCATCCTGTCAGGGGTCTCGAAGGAACAGATGGGGCTGCTGGGAGTCCTCCTTATCCTCTCCATCGCCGAAGAGACCATCTTCCGCGGTTACATCCAGTTGCGCGCCAACAGCCGCTTCGGCGAAAAATGGGGTTGGCTGGCTTCGGCAGGGTTCTTCCTGCTCTGGCAGATCCCCGGGCGTTACGGCGTACTCACCTTTGCTGAGTTCTGGCCGATCCTCGTTATCAGTTTGGCGCAGGGCCTGATATGCGGCTTTATCATGAAAAAGTCGGGTCACGTGCTGGCACCGGCGCTCTACCGCGCTGTGGCGTTGTGGATGATGCTTTTTTAGTCATTTTTTGATGAATGATACAAGGCCTGACTCACAGCAGTCAGGCTTTTTCGTACTATACTCATACCAATCATTTATTTGGAGTTCACTATGCGCCTATCCAGACTGTTCAGCCAGACCCTGCGGGAAGTCCCCACCGAGACCGAGGTGGTCAGCCACCAGTTGCTGGTACGGGCTGGGTTCATCCAGCAGCTTGGCGCTGGTATCTTCTCGTATCTGCCGCTGGCGCAGCGCTCGATGAAGAAGATCATGGCTATCATGCGCGAGGAGATCGACGCCATCGGCGGTCAGGAAATCTGCATGCCGGTGGTCCAGCCCGCCGAGGTCTGGCAGGAGACCGGGCGCTGGTACCAGATCGGCTCGGAGATGGGACGTTTCAAAGACAAGAACGGCCGCGATATGGTGCTGGCGATGACCCACGAAGAGGTGGTGGCCGACCTGGTGCGCAACACGGTCCACTCCTACCGGCAGCTCCCGGCGCTGGTCTACCACATCCAGACCAAATGGCGCGACGATCCCCGCCCCCGCGCCGGACTGATCCGCGTGCGCGAGTTCACCATGCTCGACAGCTACAGTCTGGACCGCGACTTCGACGGTCTGGATAAACAGTACGACGCCCACTACGACGCCTACTTCCGCATTTTTGAACGCTGCGGTCTGTCCGTGGTGGCCGTGCGCTCGGACACCGGCATGATGGGCGGCAAGATGGCGCACGAGTATATGTACCTCACCCCCATTGGTGAGGATAGCCTGCTCTTCTGTGACGGCTGCGGTTACTCGGCCAATCGCCAGGTGGCCACGATGAAAAAGCCCATCCCGGAACCCAAACCGCAGTTGCCCATGCAAAAAGTGGCCACCCCGCATGCCTCGTCTATTGAAGAGTTGGCGGATTTCCTGCATATTGAACAGGCGCAGACGGCCAAGGCGGTCTTCTTTGTCGGCAAGTTCGAGGATGAGGAAAAGAAGACGGAATGCGAAAAGTTCATCTTCGCCGTGGTACGCGGCGACATGGAAGTGAACGAGACCAAGCTGACCAATATTGTTAAAGCCAAAGAGTTACGCCCCGCCCAGGATGAAGAAATAAGAGCCGTCGGCGCCGAACCCGGGTACGCCTCCCCGGTCGGGCTCAAGGACGTGCTGGTGGTGGTCGATGATCTCATCACGCAATCACCCAACCTGGTGGCCGGCGCGAATGAAGATGGATACCACTTGCTCAACGTCAATTACGGTCGCGACTACACAGCCTCCGTGGTAGCGGATATTGTGGCTGTTGGCGATGGCTCCGCCTGCCCGCAGTGCGGTGAGCCGATGCGCCTGGCCCGCGGCGTGGAGGTGGGCAACATCTTCAAGCTCGGCACCCGCTACACCGACGCGCTCGGCTGTACCTACCTGGACGAGAACGGCACAGCGCAGACCGTGGTCATGGGCTCCTACGGCATCGGCGTGGGGCGGCTTCTCGCCTGCGTTGCGGAGGAACATCACGACGAGCGCGGGCTCGTCTGGCCCGCGTCCATTGCTCCCTATCCGGTATACCTTGTGGTCCTGGCCGGGAAGACGATGGACACTCTCACTGTGGCTGAAGATATAGAACGCCAGCTCACCGAGGCCGGTCTGGAACCCCTCTACGACGACCGCGAGGAATCCGCCGGGGTCAAGTTCAATGATGCTGACCTTATCGGCCTGCCCTTGCGCATCACCGTCTCCGAGCGCGCGCTCAAGGCGGGCGGCGTCGAGTTCAAGCGCCGCGCCGGTGGTGATCCGTGGATCGTGACACTGGAAGAGGTGGTAAAGGAAGTAAAGAAAGTGATCTCTGATCTAAACTAGAGCCATTATTGACTTGTAAGAAACTCATTTGAAATGAAGGTACAATACACAGCATGACCAACAAAAATACTCCAATAGTCCCCATGTCTGCCCCCGACATCACTGACGCCGAACGCCAGGCCGTGATGGACGTGCTCTACACCCCCAACCTCAGCATGGGCCCGCAAATCGACGCCTTTGAAAAGTCCATTGCCGATTTCGCCGGCGTCAAACATGCAATCGCCGTTAACTCCGGTACCGCCGGACTGCACCTGTGTGTGCGTGCCGCCGGTTACGAACAGAACGACCTGGTCATCACCACACCGTTCTCCTTCGTCGCCAGCTCGAACGTACTGCTCTTTGAGAAAGCCATCCCGGTCTTTGTGGATATTGACCCGGTTACCGGCAACATTGACCCGCTCAAGGTGGCCAACGCCGTACATGATATTAAAATGGGCGGTTCCGCCATGAAGCACTGGCTGCCTCGTAAAGGCGCTGAGAACCCCGGTCCGTTGAAGGGTATCCTGGCTGTGGACGTCTTCGGTCAGCCAGCCGATTTCGATGAACTGCGCCGCACCGCCGACGAGGCGAAGATCAGCCTCATTGAAGATAGCTGTGAGGCGTTGGGCGCCGAATACAAGGGGCGCATGGCCGGCAACCTGGCCGATTACGGCGTTTTTGCCTTCTACCCAAACAAACAAATCACTACCGGCGAAGGTGGCATCATCGTCACCGATGATGATAAGGCAGCCAATTACATGCGCGCCCTGCGTAGTCAGGGACGGGCTCCCGGTGACACCTGGTTGCAGCATACCTATCTCGGTTACAACTACCGCATGGACGACATGAGTGCCGCCCTCGGACGCGTGCAGATGAGCCGCATCCAAAAGCTGCTCGCCGAGCGCCAGCAGGTGGCCGATTGGTACGCCGAGCGCCTCAGCGAGATCCACGGTGTAGAAGCGCCGCAATTAGTGGAATCGACCACTCGCGTGAGCTGGTTCGTCTACGTTATCCGCTTCAACGCCGGCCTGGACCGCGACAAGATCGCGCGGGACCTCGTCGAGCTTGGTATTCCGGTGCGGCCGTACTTCTTGCCCATCCATTTGCAGCCATATATGGTCGAGCAGTTCGGCTATCGCGAAGGCGATTTTCCGGTCACTGAAGACCTGGGCAAACGCGGTCTGGCCATCCCCTTCTCAGGAAAAATGACTGAGGGCCAGGTGGACATCGTGTGCCAGATGCTGCGGAAGTGCATCGACAAGAATTCCTGATCAACCCATGAGCGAACCTGTCGTTTTCTCCCCCGCAAAAAGAAAAGGCATGCCCCTGCATATCATACTGGCAGTGGTGTTGGCTGCCGGGGGAGCGGCGTTGCTCTGGCTCGGGTTCAACCGGGCGCAAAGTGAGTTCATCGTCATTTATCTATTTGGCGCGCTGGTGCCTCTCGCGATTCTGCCCTTCGTAGTCTATCGCGCTTACTCCCTGGCACATGCCAGCTATTCCATCGAGCGCGACGGATTGAGCATCCGCTGGGGGCTGCGCAAGGAAGATATCCCATTCACTGAATTGGAGTGGATCCGCCCTATGGGCGAGATGACCGAGGAACTTGACCTGCCGCCTCTTTCCATGCCGGGAGCGTACCTGGGCAAGGTGCAGCATCCTGACCTGGGCGAGGTGGAGTTCATCGCCTCTGACACCGATTCCATGGTGGTGATCGCTTCCTTCGATCAGGTTTTCGTGCTCTCGCCAGAGAACCCCGATAAGTTCATCGATTCATTCAGCCGCGCGCTCGAGATGGGCAGCCTCAGTCCGATAGAGGCTTTCTCAGCCAAACCGGCCGAGTTTGTGCGTTCGGTCTTCGCCGACCGGGTTGCCCGTATCTCTTTCATCGCGAGTCTGTTGCTCACCGTGCTGCTGATCGTCATCACCAGTCTGCTCATCCCTTTGCAGAGTTCGGTTTCAATGGGCATCAACGCATCGGGTGTGCCGCTGGAACCGATCGCTTCGAACCGTCTGCTCATCCTGCCGCTGCTGGGCTCCTTCGCGGTGGTAATGGATTGGGGTGTCGGTTCATTTTTCTATCGCAAACCAGAACAGCGCGTTGTTTCGTATGCCATATGGGTTACTGCTGTGGTTACACCGGTTTTATTGATTGCTGGCCTATTGACCATTGTTTTTTAGAAAGAAGGGTTGGTGCCCATGCTATCTCCCAGCTTGATGCAGTTGTTGATCGGCGGAATCCTGGCAGCCATCGCGGCAGTGATCTCATGGGGACTACGCTGGCTGAAAGGCAGCGGAGCGTTAGCGGCGTTCATTCTCGGCTTGGTCGTTTTTGGTTTGGGGGGATTGTCCTGGGCGTATGTTTTACTGGCTTTTTTCGTTACGTCTTCATTGCTCTCAATCCTGTTCAAGAATAAAAAAGAACAGGTTGAAAAATCGTATGAAAAAAGTTCACGTCGCGATGCCGGACAGGTTTTCGCCAACGGAGCAATCGCCGGTCTGTTCGTGGTGGCCCACGTTTTCTTTCCCGATTCGCGTCTGACCTGGACCGGATTTGTTACAGCCCTGGCGGCAGCCAATGCCGATACCTGGGCGACTGAACTGGGCATTCTCAGCAAAAATGATCCTATCCTGATCACAAGTGGCAAACCGGTAACAGCCGGGACCTCTGGCGCGGTATCGCTCACGGGGATGATCGGGGCAGTATTGGGGTCGGCTGTGGTGGTTCTGGTCGCCTGGTTCTTCTGGCCGGGTGCCGTCATGCCGGCAAGAGTTTGGTGGATCCCGGTAGTGTTGTTTTGTGGTTGGGTCGGCAGCCTGGTCGATTCCTGGCTTGGAGCCCGTTTCCAGGCGATCTATTTTTGTCCGGCCTGTCAGAAGGAAACCGAAAGGGAGATAGCGCATGGTTGCGGAACAGCTACCGTTTACCTTAGGGGGTGGCGCTGGATGGATAATGATTGGGTCAATCTGCTTTGCACATGCGTCTCTGCCTTGTTGGCTTTACTATTAATGTTACTTTGTCATATTTGAAATGTAAAAATTTCCTTACAGAAATGCAATTATGTGTCTCTCGGTCATTTAATTGCTATAATCTATTGGAAGAAATTGTTTTTCCTCTTCTAATATTGGATTTAAGACTTGGGCATGGAAAATATCAAACTGAAATTCATGAGAAAGTTCCATAACCGCAAGGTCTTTGGACAGACTTTGGTGGAATTTGCCATGGTTCTGCCCATTTTTCTTCTCCTTCTTTACGGAATTCTGGAAATCGGACGTTTTGTCTATTATTACAGTTCGATATATACCGCCAGTCGTGAAGCGGTGCGCTATGGAGCCGGAGTAGGCACCAACGCTGACGGGATACTGTACTATCAAGATTGCGCTGGGATCCGGCAGCGTGCCAAATCCAGAGCCGTCGCGATCGGTTTAACTGACGCGGATATCTTGATCCATTATGACAGTGGCCCTGACAGCAATGGCGAATCGGTCAGCCTGGGCAACTGCGGAACATACATGACTAAGCTAAAATTGGGTGATCGGGTGGTCGTGACGGTGAATAAAACATTTAACTTCATCGTTCCGATCGTCAATAACATGACCATCCCGCTGACCTCCACCAGCATGCGATCTGTGATCGTTGAACTGGATATCCTCAGTACTCCTCCATATACCAACACCCCCAAACCCACGTTCACCAAGACGGGAACCCCCACCCGTACAGTGACATATACCCCAACAATAACATTAACACCAACGCTGACCTTCACTGCGACGCTTACATACACGCCGACGGAAACTCCAACAATTACATTGACCCCCACGATTACATTGACGCCAACCATCACTTTGACGCCTACAATTACACTCACGCCAACCGATACGCTGACTCCCACGTTGACACCAACCCGGACGATTACCCCTACTCCGACTGATACACGCACACCAACGATTACCCGTACTCCGACGGATACTCCCACAATTACACTTACCCCAACGATCACCTTAACCCCGACCATTACCTTGACCCCGGTGGATACTTTTACACCTACGATCACGATGACCAAAACCAACACACCCACCAAGACGAACACGCCGACGATCACAAACACATTCACGAATACGCCGACGATCACGCCGACATTTACTCTGACGCCCACAAAAACCCTTACTCCAACGGCATCGGCGACAATGCCTTCAGGGTGTCTGGCTAACTGGATCACGATCGGTAGTTCTCCGTGGATCACCAATAATTTCCTCACCTGGGCAGATGGCACACAGAACACAACTAATTCTGCGCCCTATCTTTCCGGTTTGGAGATCTGGTGGAATGGCGGGCAGACCATGAACGCAATCAACCTCGCCGGTTCCAATATCTGGTCCGGTACAGGGACTTCACCGTTGATTGTGACTCTCTCCAGCTCGATCAGGTACGGCAACTGGGCATATAAGGAATTGGATCTTGTCTTCAATTCAACGATCGACAGCTCGACCGTAATATTTGTGAAACTGTATTTTAAGATTAATTCAAGTGATCCAGTGGCACAATGCTACTATATTTATGGATCGCACCCATGATGAAAATTACTTATTGTTTTGCGAAGAAAATGAAGCAATCACAAAAAGGCCAAAGCCTGATCGAATTAGCGATCAGTATGGTGGTTTTGCTAATTTTACTGGCTGGCATCTTTGATATGGGTCGAGCGATCCTGGCTTACTTTGTACTTCAGGACGCTGCCGAGGAGGGGATGGTTTACGGTACCAGCTTCCCGACGGACTGCAACCAGATCGACACGCGTATACGCAACAACATTACCAATAATATTATTGATGAGAACGACATGGTGATTTCCATTTATATACAGGGTGATTCGGGGATGATGTCTTGTTACTCGATCCCATATGCCCAGGTATATGCCACGCGTGTCATGCGGATCGAGATCACGGCCGATTTTCACATCACGATGCCATTTTTGGGAACATTTATCGGTGGTCAAACGATCCCATTGAAGGTAGTTACAAATGGTGTGATTTTGAGACCACCTCCGCCAACTTAGAAGAGGACCTTATGGATAAGAGAATGAATCAAAGGGGACAAATCATAATAATCATCGCTTTGTCGCTCGTGGTGATCATGGGGTTCACAGCTCTGGCAATCGATGGCAGCATGATCTATAGTGAAAAACGCTCGGATCAAGCTGCCGCAGATTCAGCAGCGCTGGCTGGAGCAGGGGCCGCGGCGCAATACTTGAAAACAGCCAACATGTCGGGTTTTGCCTGTGGCGGAGGAGTTGCTGCCGGCGCTGCCTCTGCTGCGATCACAACTGCGATAACCAACGCGGCCAAGGATGGCATTACTCTGACCGCGAACGATCTCAGTGTCAGCGGTGTGACCACTACCTGTGATAACTATAATGGACGAAAATACATCGATGTCCATATTGTGATCACGACTGAGGTTAAACCAAGGTTCATCGGTGTCATCCGCTCCGCGCCGATTAAGACTGCCGCAGAAGCTATCGCGAGGGTGTATATCAATACCACTTTTGCCAGCGGCAATTTGATCTACACAACAGGGACAGCTTGCAGTTACTCCAGCAGTCCTTACGGTGGCATTCATGCCACCGGAAATGGAAACATTACAGTGAGACATGGAGGAATATTCTCCAATTCCTGTATCCAGGCAACCGGATCATCGGATATTTTTGTTTACGATGGGGTTGCCCAGTACATGGGTGTGGGATCTAAGACTTTCTATTCTGGATCAGTAAAACAATCGACGGTTGGAAACGGCTTGTTACCAAACACCAATACAACAGCTTTTATCCTGAATGATACCGATACCTCTTCCGGAGCCTCAATTTCTACTTATACATCGCAGTCTTACCAATTGTGGAGCACATATACCGCGAATCCAAATATTCCTGAAGCTTTTTGGCCTTCTCCGACCACGCAAACCATTACCGCTGATATGGAAAGTGTCACCATGCCAACCTGTCCGTCAACTTCTAGGACATTTCCATCGAGCTCAGGTGGCGCCAACCAGACTGTCTACCCCGGGACGTATTCATCTGCCGCGTCATATGGCGCCTGGGGAGGGTACACCCTGACATTTGCCCCGGGAGTTTATTGCTTCAATAGCAGCCTCTCACTTAGTGGTGGCAGTGACACGATCATCATGAAAGGTGTTGTACTGTACTTCACTGGAACTGGTGGAATTAGCTTTGGTGGTACAGTCAAACCCACAATGGATGGCAGCTCGATCTTTATCACAAATGGTACATTCGACCTGGGTTCAGGAATCCCGTTCAACGCGGAGAATTTCTTTGTTTACATCAAGAGCGGCGCATTCTCGATCTCGGGAGCAGCCACGGGAACGATCAGCGCATTCAGTACATCAAATAGCGTCTACGCGATTCCCGGTGTGCTAGTGTATATGGCAAGCACAAACACTAGCAATGTACAGATCAATGGGTCCGGCGGATTGATCGCCTCCGGGACGATCTACGCGGCGAATTCTCTGGTTAAAGTCACCGGCGCGTCCACTTCTAATACGATGAATGTACAAATCATTGGAAAAGCGGTCTGGGTAGATGGATCGGGAACCGTGACCATGGACGCGGATGAGGGAACACTTTATTCGCAGGGGTCGACAACGATCCAACTACTGAAATAGGATCTAAAGCTAACGATAATCCCCGGTTGTTTCAACCGGGGATTATTAGTAGTCTAGCTTTCTACGTGGTCTGGGACGGGTACTTAGAGGGTCGATGTCCAACCGATAACCCACCCCGCGGATGGTTTTGATGTAGCGCGGATGCCGGGGGTTCTCTTCGATTGCTTGACGGAGCCAGCTCATGTGTACATCGAGCGAACGGGTATCCCCGGTGTAATTAGTCTCCCAGGCTTGTTTGAACAACTCTTCACGATCCACCACTTCCCCCGCATGATCCATCAGGATTTTTATCAGGGTGACAAGCCGTGGGGTTAACTGGATCTGGCGGTCATCGCACACGAGACGGCGCTGGTCGATATCCAATTGAAAGGGGCCGATACGCAGGTCTGATTTGTTCTGGATGGGTAGCAATTGTTTAACGCGATTTACCAGCTTTTGCATGGTAAAGGGCAATGCCAGAACCAGATTGGCTCCGGCTTTATCGTTGGTGTCGCCATCCTCGTTGACGATGAGAATGATCGGAAGTCCGGGTTTTTTATCTTGTAATGATTGACATATCCGTTTTCCAGTGCTGCGCATCGATGATGCATCAATTATCGCGAGGTCTGGGGTGGAAGTATCCAGATGAACCATGGCAGCGGCTCCATTAGGCACGCTTTCCACCAAGTAGCCCTTTTTTAACAGCCCTGCTGAAAAAGAGGGATGGTCTGCGTGTTTGCCTTCGATCAGGAGTATAGTATGTTTCATAACGATTGAATACCAGCTACTCTCTCATTTTAATAAACAATTTACATAACTTTGGTACCCGTACCAATGTCCAAGCTTTGACGATGATGTAATTAATTGTCTAAAGGATACCGATCAGGAAATTTACCTTTTTTCCAAATGTACCCCTGCTTTAGTAATTGATGATAAGCTATGGATCAAATTTATCAAGATTGGTAATCCGTTCCTGGTCAGATTTGTTTCCGTTATTATACATCAATATCTACTAATCTTAAATAATTGCAAGAGATAGCTCTTCAGCATTTTTTAAGATTCCCAAGGAGAGGTCATCGAACAGGATTGTTGCACGAGGTATCCCTGCATGTTAGAATAAATTGAGTATGGTAGTGGAGAAATCATGGAAAAAATGATTGAAGTGATGATAGATAGCATTCGCGTAAGCCTCACGAGCCAGCAACGTATCGTCTTGCTGCGAAGTCTTGAGAATGAACGCTATCTACCGATCTGGATCGGGCCTTATGAGACCGAATCGATCACCATCGCCTTGCAAGAGATCGAACTGGCACGGCCACAGGCACATGATCTACTCGTACTCATGTTGAAGAAGTTGGATGCTCATCTGCGCAGAGTGGAAATTACCGCTCTCAAAGATGATGTGTTTTATGGCAACCTTGTTGTCGAAAAAGACGGACAGATGATCAACATCGATGCCAGACCGTCCGATTCGATCGCGATGGCTGTCCGTGCCCATGTACCTATTCTGCTTGCCGAGGAGATTCTGGACGCAGCGGGGATTCTTGTATCCCCCGATATTCAACAAGAAATGGCCGAGGCGGAGAATCTATCGGAACAGGCACCATCAGCCGCGGCGGATGAATCCAAGAAACGGTTATCCGTTTTTGAAGATTTCTTACAAAACCTTGATCTTGATGATGGATCAGGTAAATCGGCAGACGATGGTGGTGGGGATATGCCGCCTGACTCTTCTGAAAAACCAAGTAGTTAAAATTTTGTACCAACCGAGTTGAATATGAGCGATTTTCCACCAATGGATGATCACGTATCCGCCGAGATACAATCTCAACCCAACAGCCGTGAAGCCGAAGAGGCTGTCTTGGGTTCGGTTTTGATCTATCCCGAATCGTATTATGAGATCGCGCAGATCCTGCATGCTGACGATTTTTACGTTATCCGTAACCAATGGCTGTGGGAGTGTTTTACGCGCCTCCATGACCGGCGCATTCCCATCGATCTGCTGACCGTCGCGGAAGACCTGGATGAGCATGGTCAATTGACTGAGATTGGTGGCCAGGGTTATCTCACTGCTCTGGTAAACCAAACGCCATCTTCACTTCATGCCGAGGCTTACGCAAAGATCGTTGAACAAAACGCTGTCCGCCGCAGGCTGCTGTCGTCAGCGAATGAGCTGGCCAAGCTGGCTTACGATCAGGAAAAACCGATCGATACCATTATCGACGAAGCCGAGCAAAATATCTTCGGTTTAAGCGAAAGGCGTGTGGCGCACGATCTGGTTCCCATCGCACAGGTGGTGAGCGATACTTACGACCATGTTTCAGAATTATCGCAACGGGATGAAGAGATCTACGGCGTACCGACCGGATTGACCGACCTGGATAAGCTGCTAGGTGGTTTGCAAAAATCAGATCTGCTAATTATCGCCGGGCGTCCGGGCTCGGGCAAAACAGGATTCTTGCTCTCGATCGCGAAGAACGCGGCTCAGAAACACAAGAAGCATGTTGCCGTCTTCTCTCTTGAAATGTCGAATGAACAATTGGTACAGCGTCTGATTGCACAGGAAACGCGTATTGACACCCAACGGTTGCGTACCGGCAAATTGGAGGAGCACGAATGGGAACTCTTCACCCAGGCGACCGAGGTACTGGGCGACACCCACATTTGGCTGGACGACACTCCGGCGATCACTCCGCTTCAGTTGCGTACCAAGTGTCGCCGCCTGCATATGGAATACTCGCTTGACCTGGTCATAGTTGACTACCTGCAGTTGATGGGCAGCGACAGCAGAAATGAGAACCGCGTGCAGGAAGTCTCTTTCATCTCGCGCAGTCTCAAAGTGTTGGCGAGGGAACTGAATGTGCCCGTTCTGGCTGCAGCTCAGCTCTCCCGTGCCGTTGAACAGCGTACCGATAAAAAACCAATCCTTTCCGACCTGCGCGAGTCGGGTTCGTTGGAACAGGATGCGGACATCGTCATGTTCATTCATCGTCCCGACGCCCTCGAGAAGGACAATCCACGCCAGAACATCGCAGAATTGATCGTGGCCAAACATCGTAATGGTCCTACCCATCCGGGGATTGAGCTGGTGTTCCTGAACAATCTGGCTCGTTTTGAAAACGCGGCGACTTTCACCGGAGGGTTTGAAAAAGAGGGCAAACATGCCGGAGCCAGGAAGTAATGAACCGATTTAAGGGCTTCACCGAAGGGAAAACCTCACAGGTGCAAATACCTGGTGAGTTTTTCACAAAGTTACTCTCAGACATCTCCGATTTGGACGAAGTCAAGGTATTGTTGTGCATATTTCATTTGCTACAAATCAAGAACGAATCGGTCAAATACTTCTACCTGGACGATCTCATGGAAAATGAAGTGGTGAAAAAGTGTTTTCCAGATGAAATTACGTTGTCCTCCGCTTTGAAGAAAGCCATCGAGCATCAGGCAGTGCTGGCAGGGCAGTACGACGGAAGGAGTATCTATTTCCTCAATACAGCCCAAAGCGGTGGCGCTCTGCGTGCCCTGCAAAAAGGAGCATGGACTCCAAATAACCGCAGGACGTTCTATCAGGATTCTGATGAGAAACCCAACCTCTTCACCCTTTACGAGAAGAACATTGGTCCACTGACGCCAATTCTGGCTGAAACACTGGAAGATGCTGAGAAGGAGTATCCGGCTGACTGGATCGAAGACGCGATCACAATCGCAGTAAAGAAGAACGTTCGCAACTGGCAATATATTGAAGCGATCTTGCGCTCCTGGAAGGAGAAAGGACGCAGTGAAGAAAATCGACGAGACGATCAAGAAAATCCAAGAAGATACATCGAGGGTGAACTTGCCGACTACATCAAACACTAAGAATGACGCGGAAGCTGCACCGGTCTGCCCGATCTGCGGAGGCGTTGGCTATTTACGTCAGGATCTGCCGGTAGGACATCCCGACTTTGGCAAGTTGCAGCTCTGTGTGTGCCAGCAGCAAAAGGTTAATCAATTGGCTCACTCGCGCATGTACCAGACCAGCAATCTTGATCTGTTCAAGAAAATGACCTTCGAGTCATTTTCAACTCAGGGACGCATGGGATTGGGTGATTACCAGGTCTTCTCCCTGCAAAACGCGCTGAGTGCCGCGCGCCAATTCGCTGCTTCTCCAAAGGGGTGGTTGGTGCTTTCCGGAAGCTACGGCTGTGGTAAAACTCACCTGGCAGCAGCAATTGCCAACACTTGCGTTGAATATGGCATGTCCACTTTGTTCCTCACCGTTCCCGATCTGTTGGATTGGCTGCGATATTCCTATGGCTCGACAGATGTTTCTTACGAACAACGTTTTGAAGAGATCAGAAATGTCGGTTTGTTAGTACTGGACGATCTTGGAGCGCAAAATGCCACGCCATGGGCCATTGAGAAGCTCTTTCAGATCGTCGATTACCGCTACTTGCGTCGCCTGCCAATGGTGGTTACTTCAAACCAGCGGCTCGAAGACCTGGACGACCGCATCCGCAGTCGGCTGCAGGACCCTGAACTTTCCACGCTTATTCATATCTCCTCACCTGATTACAGGGCGCCAATACGCGAGATCAGTGACCCACTGGTGCATCAGTTGCAGCTCTTGAGTGATCGCAGTTTTGGTAATTTCAGCCTGCGCGAACCGGAGCGCTTTGATCCGGACCTGCAAGCGAGTCTGGAATCCGCGTTCAAGGACGCGCAGGAATTCGCGGAACATCCGCATGGTTGGTTGGTGTTGGTCGGAGGTTATGGTTGTGGCAAGACCCATCTGGCGGCAGCCATCGGGAATTATCGCAAAGGGATGGGCGACGACCCCATTTTTGTTGTGGTTCCCGATCTGCTTGATCACTTGCGCGCCACCTTTGGGCCGAGCAGCAACGTCTCTTATGACGAGATGTTTCAACGGGTAAAGGCGGCACCGATCTTGATCCTGGACGATATGGGAACACAGAGTGCTACTCCCTGGGCGCGAGAAAAGCTGTACCAGATTCTTAACGAGCGTTACAACGCCAAACTCCCGACCGTGATTACCACCTCACAGAAACTCGAAGATCTGGATTCACGCATCCAGAGCCGTATGCTGGATAACCGGCTCTGCACTATTGCTGCGATCCTGGTACCTTCCTACCGGGGTGGAGGGCGTACCGAACGATCACGTCGAACAAAGTAACACATTTACGATTTGCGTAGGTTTACAATTTGAAGGATAAATTAACCACCTGGATTTCAATCAAATCCAGGTGATTTTTATTTATTCATTTGATAATTTGTGATAATTGGCGTTATTCATAGAAGCTGGCTGGTTATTTCTTGACAGGATTCAAATCGGAAGTGCAATTCGGGCAGCGAGTGGCTTTTGCCGAAATCTGGGTGAAGCAAAAGGGACACTCGCGCGTGGTGGCTTCAGCGGCGGGGGCTGGTTTGGCGGTTAGACGATTGACCTGGCGGACCAGCAGGAAGATGACCAGCGCGACTATGATGAAATCGATCAGTGTGTTAAGAAAAACACCATAATTGAGGGTGGCAGCACCGGCTGCCTGAGCCTCTGCCAGGGTCGCGTATTTTGTTTTTCCGAGGTTGATGAACAGGTTGGAGAAATCGACATTATTTAGTAATAAGCCGATGGGGGGCATGAGGATGTCATTGACAAGAGATGTGACAATTTTGCCGAAAGCCGTACCAATGATCACACCGATCGCCAGGTCGAGAACGTTCCCCCGCAGAGCAAACTCCTTGAATTCCTTTAGCATTTTTTCCTCCAGATTTAGAATACGATTGTAATTTTGATTATACAGTTCAATATTTCAGATCAATTCATGTATGTTGTCAAATGGGGATGATAGAATTAACAATATGTTTTCCCGCATGAAACAAGTCAGTGGAACATACCCTCGCCAATTCTGGATCCTGGCTGGCGTGAGCCTGCTCGCATGGACCTTTCACAACATGATCATGCCTTTCATGTTGATCTATGCCGGTGAAAAGCTCAACCAGCCGTTGACCACGCTGACTGTGTTATTCACGATCTACGCGATCGCTGGGTTGGTGACCACTTTTTTCGGTGGCAGTATTGCCGATTTCTTTGGGAGGAAATGGGTGATCGTTTTTTCCTTTTTCCTTTGCGCGGGATCGTGGTTGCTGTTGTTGTGGGCAGATACCATGCCAATGTTCATTGTTTTCATGATTCTCAACGGCGCCACTACGCCGCTTTATCGCCTGGCGACTGACGCCATGATGGCAGACCTAGTACACGCTGACAGGCGGATGGATGCTTATTCTCTTCTGCGCATGGGCAACAATCTGGGGGTGGCGATCGGCCCGGCAATTGGTGGATTTATTGCCTCGGCTTCTTATAATATTTCCTTTGTCATTTCCGGTAGCGGAATGATCCTGTGCGCGATCCTAGCGATGGCGTTCTTTGGCGAGACCGCGCCACTGGTCAAACAAGCGAATCTCAAAAAAGAGAAAACTACGGGTGGTTTTATTCAGATTCTTCGCGACCGTGATTTTATGGCCATTGTGGGTGCGTTTTCACTCAACCGGGTTACTTCTTCCACGATCTGGTTAATGCTTGGAGCGTACGCGAAGACCTACTTCAACATCGGTGAAGATCTCTACGGTTTTATCCCCACCACGAACGCCCTGATGGTTATCTTTCTGCAGGTACTCACCACCAGGTGGGTTAAGCGCTACTCCGCGGGCTGGATGATGACATTGGGTTCAGCATTCTATGGATTAGCGATGTTTTGCATCGCGTCTGGGCACGGGTTTTGGGCTTTCTGGTTGGGGATGGTGATTGCCACCATCGGTGAAATGATCTTACTGCCTACATCGACCACCATGGTAGCCGCGCTGGCACCGGAACAGATGCGCGGACGATATATGAGTGTTTACACGCTTACAAACGGGGTTGGACAGGGGGTTGGACCGTTGTTGGGAGGTTTCCTGAGCGATATGTTCTTTCCTGCTGCCACCTGGTTGGGGGGTGGATTTATCGGTTTGGCTGGAGCAGCCGCGTTTATGGCGCAGGCGATCCATAAATGGCATTCTAGCAATCGCTAAAATTATTCCTCTTTGAGAAAACTGTTCCTTCTTACTAAAGTGCAAGTGCTGCTATTGCGGGGGATCATTCCTCTTTGTATAATGGTAAAGTAATGAAAACCGTTCGAAAAATAGTGCTCTCCGTGATCCTTTGTGCTTTCCTGTTGGGGTTGACGGCCATTTCTGGCTCTGTTAACGGGCAGGAAAGCAGTTCTGTCTATGTGCCTGAGACTGGACATTGGATCTGGGGCGAATTCCTGGTGATGTATAACAGTGTGAGCGATCCATTGTTGTATTTTGGTTACCCCATTACTGACGATTTCATTGACCCGGTCACAAAGGATCACGTTCAGTACTTTCAGAAAGCGCGGTTTGACCTGGTGGACACCACGGATGGTCAGAAGGTTAAATTGGCTCCACTCGGACGCTTGCTTCATGAAGATGGCGCTCAACTCGCTGATGTGGCAGAGGATGGTCCCACCTGCCGACGTTTTAAAAGCGGATATTCGGTGTGTTATGCATTTTTACAATACTTCAATGCCAACAATGGCGCTGACCACTTCGGCGATCCGGTTTCTGCCCTCGAGGTCATTGATGGCAGGTATGTACAATACTTTGAGTACGCGCGTATGGAATGGTGGCCCGAAAAGGAATCTGGCCAACGCGTTGTTTTAACCGATATCGGTAAGCTTTATTTTGACAAGGTGGTAGCTAACCCTGAACTGCTTAGACCAGCTAAGGCGAGCAATATTGCCGGGCAATTGCTCAAGCCAGTCGTACGTGTCTTTGCCGCCAACTCATTGGCCGGGGTGGGTGAACAACAAACGATCTATATCGTCGTGCAAGACCAGTACCTGAACGCTATCCCCCAGGCACAGGTGGGCGTGACCATTACACTTCCCGATGGCACCAGTGAATTCTTCCGCTTAGATGAAACCAACGAGTTTGGTGTGAGTCAGATTTCATTCACTGTTCCTGACCTGGAGGTTCAGTCCACGGTGACCATAATGGCTGAAGTGACCATACGTGGTGAAACCGCCACCGGAAACGGTTGGTTCAGAGTCTGGTGGTAAACAGCGGTATTCCCCTGATTTCAATAATTCAAATGGATTATTTTAGACTCAACTCGTTATAGAGTTTCTGATACTCGTTGGCATTAGCCGGGTTGAGAGAGAGGATATTCTTGATAGTCGCCAGGCACGAATTCTTGTCTTCGGCTTTCAGAAGTTTTTCAGCCAACGCATCCAGTTTTTCAATGGCTTTAGGAACCTGGTTGCGAGAGACGTAGTAATTGATCATGGCGCGTTGAATGCCCATTTCGGAAGGGTGATTTTCGAGCAGATCGTCCAGGAAGTGAGTACATTTGGCGAATTGATCAGCGTTTTCCATGATCTTGAGATAGCTTTCCAGTTCACTCATGGCAGCATTGGATTGGCCCATCTGCAGATGCAGGTCGATCAAAGTGGCGCGCGGGCCGGGTTCTTGAGGTTGCAGGCTGCGTAGTTGCTCGAAAATTCGTATGGCTGACTTCCAGTCCAAACTCTGAAGCTCGATGTCTGCCAGTTTATTAAGGATCTGCAGCGACCATTTTTGGGTGGAACTGGATTGTTGTGATAAAGACAGAGCAGATTGGTAAGTTTGTCGCGCCAGGTCAAGCTCTGCCAGCAGATAATAAACATTAGCAAGGTCCATGTACTGCTGAATGGCATCATCCTGACGGCCGCTGGACTTATAGAGATCAATCAACAACCCGCGCACAGATAGGTCCATCGGCGCAAGCTTGGTGACACGTCGCAGCAGGTTGATGGCCTGACTGGTTTCACCGCGGATGTTATAGGAATTGGCAACCAGGAGGAATTTCTCGACAGCATCCAACATGCGGCCTTCAGAGATCAGTAATTCAGCCATCTGGATGTGCAATGGTAGATAGAAAGGAGCGAACGTCAGAGCGTGATAGGCTTCTTCCATGGCGGAACGAAGTTTGCCCTGGTTGGCCAGCTCCTTAATCGCGATCATGGCTTCGATCATCTGGCTGCTGTTTGATTCCAGGAACATCTCGGCAAGAGGTAACGGAGGGCTGCCTTCAGGCTGCGGTGGCAATTGATGACGGGCAGCGGTCATGTAATCGCGCCAGTCGGGGCGCATCAATTGCGTATTGATCACGGTACACAATCGTCGGATGTCTTTGGCATCGGTCACCCGCTGATGGGCTTCGAGAATGGGTTCGTAAAGCTGGAACAGTTCATCGCTTTGATCGACCGGGATCGTGTCGCAGTCGGCTAATCGCAGCGCCTGCAGGTAATTTGTGCTGGCTTCTTTATATTGGTTTGATTGTTCATAGATATCAGCCATGAGCAGATACGAAGCAAGCGCGTAATCTGGATTCTTGACCGATTTTTGTAGATTATGGATGGCTTTTTTGGTGTCCTTTTTTCGCAGTAGTAGCCCCAGGACAAAATAAGACGCGGATTGGTTCAAGCCAAGATCGATGGCACGGTCCAGTTCACCGGCAGCCTGTTCATCTTGCCCTGAGGTTTGCAGATCGATCGCTTGACTCAAATGTGTCTGGATACGTGCCCGCTCGGCCATTTCGGGGTTCAGGCCGCCCGTTCCACGGGTAAGAGCATGGATACCACGGCGGCTGACTTGATTATTGTTGTTTTGATTGTCCTCAGTCTGGTCAAAAAGCAGACTGGCCATTTCTTTAAGCGCCTTCAACCGCGTTTCGGTGATGGGGTCATAATGGGTCGGTTCCCTTTCATCGAGGCTTTCCTTGGCACCTTCCAGTTCTTTCACTTGAGCCATACGGACCGCGCCCATGGAATCGCTTTTACGGCCGGGTCGGGGGAGCATCTGATTTGCTTTAAGTATGTTTAGAGCTTTTTTGGCTTCGGCGTTGTTTGGAGATAACTGTAATGAATACTGTACCACCTGGGTGGCTTTGGCGGTATCGCCGCCAGCCTGCATCAATGCTGCTGTGGCGAGATACTCGGTGACGGCTTCGTCCTTGCGACCCAGTTTATCGAAAATCATGGCGAGACGGGTATGCACAGTCTGGTTTTCGGGCACAAGCAGAAGTGCGTTGGTAAAATCGTCAATAGCGCGATCCACATCGTGTGCCTTCAACTGCATTTCCGCACCTTGCATGAAGGACTGGACTGCTTCACTCAGCAGACCGGTACGTTCGTAGATTCTGGCGATCTTTTCGAAAGGCATGGGATCGTCAGGCTGGAGCGCGGAGACTCGTTGATAGACTCGCAGCGCTTCATCATATTGTTTTAATTGGAAATGGGCAAGACCGAGGCTCGCGAGAGCGGTCGGCTGGTCGGGAGCTTCATCGAGAGCCTGGGCGTAAAACTCGACGGCTTTGTCCCAGTCTTGATCCCAGGCAGCGGAGTGTCCCTGATTCATTAATGTTTGAAATTTTGCAGAGTCTCCGGGCATTTTTTCTTCCTAATCTGGCATCACTTGCATACTCCCCCAGTTTACACCACTTCGGGCTTCCGTGAGGAGAGGAATGGATAAAATATAAGCATTTTCCATAACACGATGAACAACTCGAGCGGTTTCTTTTAATTCAATTTGAGGAACTTCAAGCACAAGCTCATCGTGAACCTGCAGGAGCATCTTTGCTGAAAGTTTCGCAGCCAGTAAAGCCGGGGGGAGCGCGATCATGGCAAGCTTCATGATATCAGCCGCGGTACCCTGAATGGGCGCGTTAATCGCTTCACGTTCTTCGCGGTTTTTCATGGCGACATTGGTGGGATTGGCCAGGTTGGGGAAGTAGCGTCTTCTGCCCAGCATTGTTTCGACGTAACCCTGACGAGCGGCCAGCGTACGGATGCCGTCGAGGTATTTCTTGACGCCGGGGAAGTGTTCGAAGTAATCTTTGACAAAGTTTTCCGCTTCAGCCAGGGTGAGATCTGTGCTGCGACTGAGACCAAACGGGCTCATGCCGTAGATTAAACCGAAGTTGATTGCCTTCGCGTGACGGCGCTGTTCCTTCGTCACCTGGTCGAGGGGAACCCCATAGATGGCAGCGGCTGTAGCGGCGTGAATATCCTGACCGGCTCGGAAAGCTTCGAGCATGGATTCATCTCCGGACATGTGAGCGACAATACGAAGTTCGATCTGTGAATAATCAACCGATAGTAACACGTGACCTGGCGCGGCTACGAATCCCAGCCGCACCTGCCGTCCGATCTCGGTACGAGTGGGGATGTTTTGCAGGTTGGGGTTTGACGAGGCTACTCGGCCTGTAGTGGTACCGGTTTGACTGTAGCTGGTGTGGACTCGATTGGTTTTAGGGTCGATCTGCAACGGCAGGGCGTCGAGATACGTCGATTTCAGTTTGGATAGCTCACGGTATTCCAACAACATGTCAACCACGGGATGTTTACCTGAGAGTTCATCGAGCACAGCCGCGGAGGTGGAGTAATGGCCACTGGAGGTTTTTTTGTTCTTATCGGGTGGTTCGAGCTTGAGGGTTTCAAAGAGCACCTTCGATAACTGCTGGGTTGAATTCAGGTTAAAGGAATATCCGACAGAGTCGTAGACTTGTTTCTCGATCTCGGCCAGACGGGCTCCCATCTCTTTGGAGAATTTGGCGAAGAACTCGCGATCCAGGCTGATGCCTGTGCGTTCCATTTGGATGAGCACCGGGAGAAGCGGCATCTCGATCTCATTGAAAATCTTTGTACAGTTCCGCGAGGCCATTTTCTCTTTGAGCAACGGTACCAGCCGCAGAGTGACCTCGGCGTCCGCCGCAGCGTATGGAGCGGCAGACGAGATCGAGACCAAATCCATCGTCGTTTGATTTTTTCCACTACCAATTAATTCTTCGATATGGGTCATGCTGATGTTCAGGTAAACTCCGGCCATGTCTTTGAGACCTAGGTTGCGGGAGGCTGGATCGATGAGCCATTCAGCGATCATGGTGTCGAAGGATAGGGGAGTAACCTCAAGACCATGCTGCGCCAAAACAATCGCATCGTACTTGAGGTTATGACCGGCTTTCGCGATTGATGGATTGGTCATTGCCGGGCTGATCGCAGCAAGGATTTGCTCCAGAGGAAGTTGCTTGCCCTCGCGGTGCCCGACGGGGATGTAATAACCTGTGCCCTCCTTGACGGATAAGGAGATTCCCACCAGTTTCGCCTTCATGGGATCGATACTGTCTGTTTCGGTGTCGAACGCGATGAGTTTGGAACTTTCGAGGGTAGATTTTAGTTCGTTCAAGCCCTGCGCGTTATCGATAATGATTGTTTGCGGAGAATATGCCGAAGGCAACCCCACTTCTTTTATTTCCTGCCCGAACAGACTGAGTTGGCCGCTGGAGGCTGAAGCTCCATTCAAATTCTTGAGAATGGCATGCATCTTTGGAATCAAGGTTCGGAATTCAAGCTCCCTGAAGAGTGCCTCCACGGCAGGCACGTTAATATGGTCGGTTTTTGCATCCTGTAAGTTCAGGGTAACTGGCGCGTCTGTTTTGATGGTTGCCAGTGTTTTACTCATATAGGCGGAATCTTTACCAGCCATGAGTTTGGTGGCAAAGCGGGGAGCGATCTCTGCCATGTGCGCATAGATCTCATCCAATGTTTTGTATTGTTCAAGAAGTGCAACTGCGGTCTTTTCACCCACTCCGGGTACGCCGGGGATGTTGTCAGAGTGATCGCCGACCAGGGCTTTGTAATCGATCACCTGGTCGGGATTGACACCAAGCGATTCCTTGACCTCGGTCGCGCTGTAATTCTTGGCTTCAGAAAGCTTTGATCCAGATAAACTCACCACGATACGGTCGTCAACGAGTTGAAGCAGATCTCGATCGCCGGTAATGATCTTGACACCGAAGCCTTCTTTTACGGCCTGGGTGGCGATGGTACCGAGGATGTCATCCGCCTCGAAGCCTTCCTTTTCGAGTCGGGGCACGTGAAAGGCATCCACCATTTGCCGGATACGCTCGATCTGTGGGCGAAGGTCATCGGGCATTTTGGCACGGGTGGCTTTATAGCCAGGGAAAAGTGTGTTGCGGAAGGTTTTGCCGGTATCGAAAGCGACCGCCAGATATTCGGGTTTCTCCTGCTCCAATAAACGCAGCAGCACGCTGGCAAATCCGTAAACACCCGCGGTTGGTTCACCGCTGGCGGTCTGAAGGCGATCGTTGGGAGCACCCGCAGTCAGCGCAAAGTAAGTGCGGTATGCGAGAGCGTGTCCATCGATTAGATAGAGAATGGGAGGCATTTTATATCCTGTGGATAAGCTAATATGTTCTTCCCTGTTGTTCCGTTTTACGGTACAGGCTAAGGAAATCATTGACCATTCGGTTTGAGGGAGGTTGTAAACCACTTATACCAAGATATCCAGACATCCAGAAATCACCATCTGGATTGGATTGCAGCAAGGATGGATTATTGTTAAAGAATAATGTATTCAACTGTAAGCGGATATCCGATAGCTTTTCGGAGAGGTTGCACATTGGCGGTACCAGGGCGGACCACTGTAGATAAAGAGGACGAACAGAAATCGCGTTTAATTGCCAGCCAAAGCTTTTTAGAATCAAAGGTAATTGTCGGTTACACTGGACAGCCAAATCACGGGTGATGAATTGGGTTGGGTTGGCAGGAAATATCAAGAAGGTGTAGGGTTGCAATGTGTTCGGGTCAAAGACCGCCGCGGGAACTGGTTCCGTGTTGGATAGGTTGTCATTAACCATATCCTCTTGAGATTTTGGTATGGGTTGTAGATTGGATTCATCGTTTCGAACTGGTCCTGATTTTTCGGATGGGAGGGTTTCCTCCCAGGGCAACTTGAAGTCGAAATCAGGGAAAGGTTCCGCGGCAGGAGCCGGTTGGAACTGTCCAACAATGGGCATTGGAATGGTTTCCTGCTGGTCACTGGGAATTTCGGTAGCTCCTACCTCAACGGGTGCGGATATGTTATTAACAACCGATTGTGATTGGTTATCTGGTTGAAGGATGTCATCCATTTTTTCCCAGGAAGATCCATCTGTGCTTCCAGTAACTGTATCTGAGATCGGTTCTTGATTGGGGTCAGGTATGGGCATTTCAGCAAGGATATTGCTCAAGTTTTGCAATTCCGCTTCACTCAGTCCTTCACCGACAGGTTCGATCTCAGCGTCCTCCTCGACAGGGGTGAAATTTTTTAGAACACTGGTGTTTATCTGTTTTACAGGTGGAGGAGGGGGTTCGTCCACGATCGGGGCAGTCTTTTCCTGTAATTTTGAGGGGAAATCTTCGCGCAGCTCTCGCGTGTTTGAATACCGATCAAGGAACGCTTTTCGTAAACGTGAAACTTCGGCTCGAATCTCGGGTAAGGGTTTCTGGGCATGGTATACCAGACCGATCGCGGTTTCTTTAATCAACGGGGCCGCGTAGATAATGTAGCTGCTGGCATCGTGTTCCATGGTCAGATAGCGGAAAAGTTCACCGGATTGGATGTTTGTCCAATACCGGTTGAGGTAATTGATGATATTGTTGCTGGTTTCCTGGGTGAGGACGCCTGAGCTAGCCAATACCTGGCCGTGAAGCAGCAGCAATCCAGCGGACGCCGATGTGGATGCGAGTAATTGTTCGATCTGTTGGGCTCCTACTTCGGGATACCTGATCCAGGTGCTGGTTACATCCACCTCTTCAGAAGCAGGTTGAACAGTGGTGCTTTGCTCTTTTATCAGGCGACTGATCTTCTCACTCACCTCCGGCCCAAAGAAGGGCTTGTTAACAAACCCGTTGGCGAGGAGACCCGTTAATACTGGATGATGAGGGTTATTCTGTGGAGGAAAAACTAATAACTTGAGGTCAGGGCAAAGAGCCACCATTTCGCGGGTTAAAGTTACAAATGGCAGATCGCTAATCTCTCCATCCAACACTGCGATATCGTATTTTTCAGATTCAAGGGCCGCAAGGGCGTCTTTGCCGCTTTCAACACAAACGACTGAATATCGGCCCCCTTCCTGCAGGTGTGCCTGGAGTTGTCTTAGTAATCTTGCGTCCGGGGAGGCTGCCAGGATGAAATTTTGCATACAAAAAGTGTATCACGGCGGGTTATCCGATGCAAGTTGGACTCCTCATGGAATATCACTATTCTGTGGAGGACTATTGGTGTATTCGTTGACTGCACAAGCATGGCAACCTGTGGCATAATCAAATATTGAAAACCTGATCAAGAGGTATACCAGTGGAATTTAAACATATTTGCATGATCGGACTTGGCTATATTGGATTACCGACTGCCAGCACTTTTGCCAAACATGGAATTAAAGTGACCGGAGTTGACAACAATCCTGAGGTGATCGACGCATTGAAGCATGGTCGGGTTCATATCTATGAACCCGGATTAGGGGAGATGGTGACTGAAGCGCTTGAAAGCGGAAAATTGAGCGTTGCTGATAAGGCGGTGGAGGCGGACGCGTTTATTATCGCTGTCCCAACTCCATTTTATGGCGACAAGAAAGCTGATTTGAGTTTTGTTCGTGACGCGGCTGAATCAATCGTATCCGTTTTGCGTACCGGTAACCTGGTGATTCTTGAATCGACCTCCCCTCCGCTGACAACAACTGGAGTGGTCAAACCCATACTGGAAAAGTCGGGTCTGAAAGCGGGCAAAGATTTCAAGCTGGCTTACTCACCGGAACGTGTTTTGCCCGGACAGATACTCAAGGAATTGACCGATAACGCGCGCGTGATTGGCGGTATCGATCGGGTTTCAGCCGAAGCTGGGCGGGATCTATACGCCACCTTTGTCAAAGGAGAGATTATCCTTACTGACGCCACCACTTCCGAGATGGTCAAATTGATGGAAAACACCTACCGTGACGTCAACATCGCCATCGCCAACGAATTTTCACGGCTTGCTGACCGCTTTGGAGTGGACGTATGGGAAGCGATCCAAATTGCGAATCGTCATCCGCGCGTGAAAATACTCAACCCCGGGCCTGGTGTGGGCGGCCATTGCATCAGTGTGGACCCCTGGTTCTTCGTGGAAGCAGCCCCCGATCTGACCCCGCTCATTCACACGGCACGCAAAGTGAATGACAGCCAACCTGAATTCGTAATCGCGACACTCAAGAAAATGCTTGGTGAACTCAAAGGCAAGAGAATCGCCGCGTTGGGATTGTCATTTAAACCCGATGTGGACGATTTACGCGAAAGCCCGGCGGTCGATATTGCTCATTTGCTGGTTAACGAAGGAGCGTTGGTATCGACCTATGAACCATTCAAACCCGATTTTCAGGTGAAGGGAGCGGTTACGGCACCGACCCTGGAAGCGGCGATCAAGAGCGCGGATATGCTTCTGCTGTTGGTCGGGCATAAACAATTCAAGAGCCTTGATCCAGCCAAGCTGGCGAGACAGACATCGGCAAGACTCGTCCTTGATACTGTCAACGGTTGGGATAGCCAGTTCTGGAGTGAAGCAGGTTTCCAGGTGAAGAAATTGGGACGAGGAAAATAGTGGCGCACAAGATCCGTGTGCTTTCCGTTTTTGGCACCCGTCCTGAAGCAGTGAAGATGGCTCCGGTCATACAGGCACTGGAACGTGAGTCCGAAGTGGAAAGCCGCGTTTGTGTCACAGCCCAGCACCGGCAGATGCTCGACCAGGTGTTGGATCTGTTCCAGATCAAACCGGATTACGACCTTAACCTGATGCGCCCTAACCAATCATTGGCAGGCCTGACGGCCGAGGTGATGGAAAACCTTGATCCTGTTCTGGCGGATGAACATCCTGATTGGGTGCTGGTTCAGGGCGATACCACTACAGTGATGACTGCCGCGCTGGCGGCATTTTATCGCGGGATTAGGGTTGGTCACGTCGAAGCCGGCTTGCGAACCGGAGACAAACGGCAACCCTTCCCTGAAGAAATCAACCGCCGTATCGCCGGAACCATTGCCGACCTGCATTTCGCACCCACAGATTTGGCAAGGCAGAACCTGCTGCATGAAGGAATCGACGACCGCATCATCCGGGTGACCGGTAACACAGAGATCGACGCGCAATTAAAGGTACTGGAAATGCCCGTTCCAGAACAGGTGCATCGATGGCTGGAGGAATGGCAAATTAGAGAAGGCGGCAATCGCTTGGCGTTGGTGACTGCTCACCGCCGTGAGAATTTTGGTAAACCCATTGAAGATATTTGCTCGGCTTTGAAAAGGCTTGTGGAAGATTACGCGGGGAATCTGCATCTGGTATACCCGGTGCATTTCAATCCGAATATTCAGGAACCTGTCCATAGCATTCTTGGGAATGTTCCCAATATCCATTTACTTGATCCGCTTGACTACCTGCCTATGGTTCACATGCTTAAGGCTGCTACGATCGTTTTAACCGATTCGGGCGGAATCCAGGAAGAGGCACCTGGCCTCGGCAAGCCCACGTTGGTCTTAAGAGAAAAAACTGAACGACCCGAAGGAGTGGCGGCCGGGGTACTTAAGCTGGTTGGCACCGATCCTGAACGGATTTTGGCAGAAGCGCACCGCCTTTTGGATGACAAAACCGAGTACAACAAAATGGCTCACGCGGCTAATCCGTTTGGAGATGGTCACGCAGCAGAACGTATCGTCAAAGCACTTTTGGAATTCAACGAGTATTGATCCCAGCGTCCAACTAGAAGAGTCGTCAGATTATGGAAACCATCTGCATTTTTCCCCGCAAGTTCGGTTTGGGTGGGCCGGCATCCTTCCAATCAAGATTGATCGAAGAATTACGTTCCAACCAGATCCGGGTTGTATTTGAGCCGGATGATCTATCGAACTCGGCCATATTGGTGATCGGTGGGACAAGACACCTGGGTGAACTTCGAGCTGCCAAACGGCGCGGCGTACGGATCGTTCAGCGCCTGAACGGTATGAACTGGGTGCACAAAGTCAAATATACCGGGCTGAAACATTTTTTGAGGGCTGAAGTAAATAATGCGTTGTTGGCCACCATCCGCAGGGATATTGCTGACAAGATCATTTATCAGAGTCAATTTTCATATGATTGGTGGAACCGGGAAAAGGGCGTCATCCATAAACCGGAATCGGTGGTGTACAACGGGGTGAATATCGAGGAGTTCAACCCGGCTGGAAGTAATGATTTGCCCGGTGACCGTTACCGGATGCTTCTGGTGGAAGGGAACCTGGGAAATGGTTACGAAGGGGGATTATTCACTGCGGCAGACGCAGCAGCACTGCTCAACCAAAGGCTTGAGAAACCCCTTGAACTGATGGTGGTGGGAACCGTTCCGGATTCTCTACGCCAGAAAGCGGAACGCGATGGTTTGTCCATAAATTGGAAGGGGGTCGTTGACCGCAGGGATATTCCGGTGATTGATCGTTCAGCGCACCTGTTCTTCTCATCCGATATCAACGCTGCCTGCCCTAACTCCGTTATCGAGGCGCTGGCTTGCGGCCTGCCCGTTGTGGCCTTTGATACAGGCGCGCTGCCGGAGATGGTGCCAGGGGATGCGGGTTGTATTGCCTGCTACGGTTCCAATGTGTGGAAATTGCAGAAACCAGATGTACATGCCCTGGTTGATGCGGCCGCTGAGGTTCTGCGCCATCGAGAGAGCTACAGTCGGGGAGCACGGGCGTGGGCCGAGCAGACATTCGATATAAGGAAGATCGCAAAAGCTTACCTCGAAGTATTATTGACAGATAAATAGATCATTTTCTGTGTTCGGTTAATGGGGCTTAAGAATCCGGATTTCAAACTTTTGTTTGCCTCAAAATCCTTTTGTTTGTACAATTCCTTAAGGCAGCGAGTGATTATTTGTATGGATTGGTGAACTGGTGGGAGTATGCCCAAAAAGGTGCTGAAGTTATTGTCTGAAAATATTAAGGTGATTTTCCACAAGTATTGGCGACCGATCCTGGAATTTACCACAATCATTCTGATCGCTTTATGGTTGGGAAGAGCCTATCTGGACTTTGACCCCAATAAAGTTGTCGAAGGGGGAGAATTCTTCCTTCCGACGCTCTCTCATTTTGCCTGGAAATTGTTACCCAAATGTGGCGCCTGCGTATTTTGGAATGGATACATTAATGGGGGTTATCCGGCATTTACCGAATTGCTGGGAGCGTTTTTACATCCTTTGGTTTTCATTACCACACTTCTTTTTGGCGTGATCAACGGATCGAAGGTCATCATTTTAGTTTGTATAGCTACCATTGGTCTGGGACAATGGTGGTTGGGCAGAGAAATGAAACTTGGTTGCGTTGCCCGTCTGTGGGCAAGCATCATGGCGATGATCGGGGGGCATGTCTTAGGTAGGTTACAGGGAGGCGATATTCCATTGATCTTGTCGATTGCCTCCGCCAGTCTTATTCTGCCAGTATTTATCCGCCTAAAGAAAGATCCAAGTTGGCGGAGAACCATCCTGGCAGCGGTTGTGCTGGCGTTGACCTGGCTTTCGGGGCAGGGGTATATCCAGATAGTTGTTATTCTAGCGTATCTTCCCACCATTTTCTTATATCTGCTAAACGCGGAAAAACCCAAATACGTGGTCTGTAAAAAAGCGCTCTCCGCTGTCCTTCTTTCAATAGTTCTGATTTCCATATTATTGGTTCCACTCATTCATTTTATGGGGAATTGGCAGAAGATTTTGGCCAACAAGCTTGATTCTATTCAGCCACTGGGTTATTCACTTACGAACCTGGTGATCAACGACCTTTCATTCTATGACACCACCGCTTTTGAAAAAACTGTCACCCCGTGGGCGCATATCAACTATATCGGCTGGCTTCCGATCTTCCTAATGGTGCTGGGGTCGGTAATTCTCGTTGTGAAGAAGAAGAGACGAGAACTTGGTTTTCTCTGGCTGACCATGGCGTTAGCCTTCGTTTTCTCCAGTCGTGATCCTTACATTCCATTCAGGAATTTAGCGGTCATTGAGCAATTGAGATCGATCAATGTGGGAGCGAGTCTGGCGATTCAACCGCTGCTCTTGCTTGCTGCCATCGGATTGGATGCAGTATTTAATTTCCACTGGCCCATTGCGAAATTAGGTGAGCTTTCGCAAAACGACAAAGTTCAACTTAAGATCACCAAATGGCTCGCGCTGATCGCCGTGATTTTCTTTTCGATCAAAGCTCCTTATCAATTTGGTAGTCAATTTTTGGGAGTACGACCGATTTTGATCGACCAAAAAGAGATCGCATTGTTGAAAACCAATTCTTCGCAATGGGTACAACAGCTTGATTTTGATTGGTTACCGAATTTATTAGAAAGTGATGCCAAGGTGATTATTCCCCCGGAACCCTGGTCCTGGAAGGATCGGGAGAAGGTCGGTCCGCTGTTACGTGTGGCCGATAGCCGTAATGAACCAAATGCCACCGGTGTTATCCAAAACATGGGGGTTCTCGCACTGGTACGTGACGATAGTCAGGAATACGCGGTTCTATCAGCCGATGAAATGCGTATCCCCTGCGCAGCGAAAGCGTTGGGAGGGCGAATCGATGTCAACTGTTCAGCGGGGGTTAGTGGAACGTTGGTCGTGCGTGAGTATTA
The DNA here is from genome assembly GCA_034430175.1 of Anaerolineaceae bacterium. GTDB lineage: Bacteria > Chloroflexota > Anaerolineae > Anaerolineales > Anaerolineaceae > UBA6107. The sequence continues at coordinate 208,330 of DAOUFI010000032.1, forward strand.
CTGGCAGGGTTGGTACGCGTGGATCGACGGTGAACCGGCTTATTTGGACAAAAGAGCCGACTTCCTGACCCTGTCTGCCCCGGCGGGAAACCACACATTTCATTTCGAATACCGCCCTTGGGATGTTTGGGTAGGGTTGGTATTGTCATTTCTGGGGGTACTTTTCTGCTGTATTCTTTGGTGGAAAGAGAAACGCCCGCAAGGTATGCCTGCAGGCGCTAAAAAGACTTGACTCGATCGATCTATCTTTATTGTTTTAGTTTTCTTTCTTTCCCTTGCCAGAGAGTAATTAGAGTTCCCACCAGGATGATCAAGACAACCGTTGCCGTTCCAAAAAGGACACCTGTGGTGGATACCTGGTCAGAAGCAACTTCCGGTTCCATGCGCGATTGTTCTGTCCCCATAGTCGTTGCATCAGGTGAAGTAGAGGAATTTCTACTGGTACCTACTGCCGTGTGATTCGTTTTACTGGTCTGATGGTCATCTTCCTTGGGCGGAACTGGGCCACTGACCCAGATGGTGAAGATGACCATGCCGATCACCAGCAGGACCAGTAGTATTCTAGAGACAATACCTTTGTCAAATTTGATAGACCTTAGGTTCTTCTTATCTGAGCTCATAGTGTTGTGATTATTTTACTTGAAATTGACTGATTATGTCATCTTCTAACTGATCAACGCTTACCTGGTTTTTGATGATCTTCATTACTGCGTCTGCCAGGAGTGGAGATGTCGATGGATTCGACGAACTGAGTGGGATTAAAAGATTTTCTCGCCTAAGCTGGGTGACCAGTTGTGAGTCCAAAATGCTCTTCCACGATTCCAGACCACTTTCTCGCACGGGCAATAAACCAGCAGCCTGCGACCAACGGTTTATAAAATCGGGATCAGACAGATATTGAAGCAACAGCATACTATCCTGCCTCTCGACAGGGGAACTCGAAGGGATGCACCATATCCAGGGTTTGACAAGCGAAATGGATTGATCGCCTACCGTAGGCGTGGGCGCAATGTCTATTCCCTGTGGCAAAGACTGCAGGTATTGACTTGACCAGATAATTGCGTACTGCGATTGCTGACCGAGAAAAGATTGCCACGATTGATCGAATGAAGTGATATTTGTCAGCCAGTAAGGAAAAACTCCTTCTTGCGCTCCATCACTGAGGAGTTTGATCGTGACATGCAATGGATCTTTCTCGATCAAGGGTTTGCCATTTGAATCGGTCAGGTGCCCTCCGGCTGAGAGGTAAATTTGGGAGATCACCACGGCTGAGGGTTCTCCTGCCGGGAAGGCGACAATGCCACCACGATCGATCAGTTCATTCCAGGTGACGGGAGGTATCGTTGATTCGATAAGATGGTGATAGGCAAGAACGAGGACATCACTGCCAAAAGGAATGCCATATACCTGGCCATTGATTTGAGCAGATTTTCGCGCATAGGGCAGCCAGTCCGGGTCATCCAATTTTCCCGCGCTGGTTCCAATCGATAGCAGCCGGCCATCTTGCACCGCAGCATCCATAGATGGGTAAGGAAGCGCAATTAACGCGGGTAATGCTGCGGGCGCCACCTCAGAGGTGGATTCCAGCGCATCGAGCAGACTACTCTGCCCATCAGTGGATTTGATCCGGATCTCGATGGTATATTGCGGATGCTTTTTAACGAAAGAAGCCAGACGATCCTGCAGAATCCCCGCTGCCAGAGAACCATTATTCGGATCCAATTGAGGGGGAAGCCAGATCACCAACGTCTTTGGCTGGAGGGTTTTTACGGTTGTAGGGCTGGCCTGAAACGTTGCCGTGGTATCCAAAGATTGATTACCTTTGTTTGCCACTGTGGGTGAACCCACTTGTGTGAGTAAGTCTCCAAATTGGCAGCCAGCCATCAAAACAACAACGCTCAGTGCCAACAACGCGAATGGGATCAGGTATTTACGCAGCCGGATCGCGTGGTATTCGGTTTGGGAGCTCTTGTTCCGTAAAGAGATCATTTGAGTTCGATCGGATTCCTTAATAGCTCTTGCAACAATTTCAAGCTATCGTTTATATCACCCAGGTCGGCCATTTCGGATGGTGAATGGATATATCGGGTAGGAATGGACACGCAACCGGCAGGAACCCCGGCGCGCGTGACCTGGATGGCCCTGGCGTCAGTGGTGCCTCCCCTGAGGATTTCTAATTGGTAGGCAATTTTGTTCTTTTCGGCACATGCGCGCATCATTGCCACAACGCGTGGGTCAGACAGCATACCTTCGTCTCGCACCTTGATAGCAGGACCTTTTCCAAGGCCGACTTCCATCTTGGCGCCCGGCGTATCGCCGACAGCGGTCACATCGATGGCAATGCCAAGATCAGGGTCGGAACTGTAAGCAGCAGCAGTGACACCGCGGATACCGACTTCTTCTTGAGAACTGAAGACGCAAATCAGTTCATGTGGGGTCTCGCCGATGTTTTTTATAAGCTCGATCAGAATCGCGCAACCCAGACGGTCATCGAGCGCTTTGGAAACGACTCGGTTGCCAAGCGCAAGGAAGGGTTGGTCGAAATAACCCATCTCTCCGATCTTAACTGGGCAATCTTCGGGGCTGGAGGCACCAACATCGATGAACAGGTCGGTGATGGCCGGAACTTTGGTGAGGTCCTCGCGACGGTCGCAATTGACGATACCACGGGTGCCATTGAGGAAGACCACGTGGGCTGCCATGCAGTTGATGGGGTTCAACCCGCCGATCTGCGAGAACCGCACAAATCCGTGTTTGTCCACATGGGTAACAATCACACCCACTTCATCCATGTGCGCGGAAAGCATAATCGTCAAGCCGTTGGCTTTCTTCTCCCCTTTGATCGCGATCAGATTCCCCAGGGCATCCACTTTAACGCTGGACACGTGGGATTCGATCTCGGATTTGATGAAATCGCGGATCTTGCCTTCATAACCGGATGGACCGGGGACAGCGACGAGTTTTTGGATAAGTTCTTTCATTGCAACTCCTGCATCAAAATGGGATGATTGGGTCATGATCAACCTCGTGGCGTTTCCAAAATCTCGCGGGTGATCCCGCGCAGTGTAAAGTAGACCAGATTCAAAGCGTTTTCCCAATCTTCAAGCCGAGAAAGAAGCACTGCGGTGTGGGCATATCGTCCGGGCACAGAGATGGATACCGATGGTACTCCTGCGCGGCTGCGGTGGATCCAACCGGCATTCGTGCCGCCACCGCCCGGTTGGCGGAACTGATAAATGATGCTGTTCTGTTCCGCAGTTTTGCAGAGAAATTGGATCAAGCGCGGATCTGAGAGGGTGCCTGCGTCAGCCAGGTAGATCGCGGGACCGCCTCCAAGACGGCAGTTGTAAACTGCATTCTCATTGCCATCCTCCCTGGGGAGGTCAAAAGCGGGGGTGGAATCGACGGCGATAGCCAGATCTGGCGCGAAAGTATAGGCAGCCACTCTTGCGCCACGTAAGCCGATCTCTTCCTGCACTGAGAATGAGGCCAACAATTCGATGTTCTCAGGAGCGTTTTTCACCAGCTCGATCAACGTGGCAACACCGATGCGGTCATCGATGGCTTTCGAAAACAGATTATTACCGGAGCGTAGGAAACGGGTGGCGAAAGAGCCATAATCACCAGGTTTGGCTTTACCAGCTGGGCCTAGATCAATGCGCAGGGTGTTTTGCGCGATGGGACTGTCTTCCTCTTTTTCTTCGAGCAGGTGGATGGGCTTGGTGCCGATCACGCCGGGGGTATGGTCTTTGCCGACGAGGACGAGCTTACCGGGTAATTGGCGTGGATCGATGCCGCCAACGACCTCAAAGGTATAGATGCCCTCTTCCTCTTCAGCGGCGATCATGAAGCCGACCTCATCCATGTGAGCGTCGAGCATCACTTTGAGCGGATCGACTGTACCATTTTTCGCGTGGTGTCTCACCAGAACGTTCCCCATGGCGTCAACTGTTATCTCGTCAGCGAAATCCTTCAGCTCTTCAATTACGATACGGCGGACTTCTCCTTCATTCCCTGATACTGCCACCGCGTTGCAGAGTTTTTCCAACAGGGAGAGCTGTTTTTGTTCGATCTTAAGCTTATTTACCATTCCAACATCTCCTTTCGGATTTCTGTCATTGTATTGGCGTTGAGAGAGGAGATGAATTTGGCCATCAAACGCCCGGCAGATTCGATATCAGCCAGGGCGACTTCTTCCACAGGGGTATGCATGTAGCGCAAGGGAAGGCCGATCACTTCACAGGGCACTCCGCTACGGCTGACCTGCAGGGTGATGGCATCGGTACCGGAACTGGCGGGCAGGATTTCGGTGGCGTAAGGGATCTTTTCCTCATCCGCCAGGGCTTTCAGGCGTTTTTCCAGCGAAGGATGGACATTTGAACCGACCCCAATGGTGACGCCTTTACCGAGAGGAAAGGCGCGGTGATCGGTGGCGCCTGGACCTTTGCCGAAGGTAACGTCGACAACCAGCGCCAGGTCCGGTTCGATCTCAAACGCGGAGGTCAATGCCCCGCCCAGTGTTTCTTCTTCCTGTACGGTGGCTACTGCCCAGACATCCCAGCTCAGTTTGGTGTTTTTCAATCCCTCAAGGCACAACGTGAGCGCAGCCAGGGAGGCGCGGTTGTCGAGGCTGTGACCGGCTATATATCCGCCTTCCATGTGAGTGGGGGGTGTGGCAAATGAAACCAGACTGCCCACTTCAACGGTTTCTTTGAGCTCTGATTCGCTCAGGCCGGTGTCGATAAAGATTCGTTCGAGTGCCGGGCATTTTTCTCGATGAGCTTCATTCACCAGACGGTCGGGCTGCAAGATGGCAATCCCCGGTAAATTCTCTTTACCATGCACGGTGACCATTTGCCCAGGCAGAATGCGTGGGTCGATGCCACCGACGCTTGTGACTCGCAGCAAGTTTTCGCTGTAGCCGCTGACCATCAGGCCAATGGCGTCCATATGAGCCGCGAGCATGATCTTCCCCTGAGGTTTCCCATCTGATGCCCTCTTCAATCCATGCAGGCTGCCGAGTTTGCTGATGCTGAGTTCATCCACAATCGGACGCCACCGGGTGGAGAGAACTTCTCTCACAGGGCTTTCATATCCTGAAAGGCCGGACAACGAAATTAGCTGGGTTAGGAACGACACAAGATCATCCATGAATTGGTTTCCTGTATTGGGATCAAGGTGTGGATTCGACCGGGGTATCGATCGGCGGAATTGTTGTATTGGTAAAGGTAGGCTGCAACGTCGCGGTCTCAGTGGGTACTGGTGTTTCTGTATCGGTTGGCATCACGGTAGGTGTGGCGGTGACAGTACGCGTGGGGGTTCGAGTGGATGTCGGGCCTTGAGTTTTAGTAGGAAATTTTGTCGGTGGAAGAGCTGTCTCGGTGGGAGGATTGGTGGCTGTAACGTAGATGACATTTAAAGTGGCAGTGGGAGTATGAACATTCACCGAAGAGCGAGCGACCCATAGAACGATCACTCCCAATAAATAAAGGGGAATGGTCGACAATATGATGATCAGCAGCGTACGGCGTAAACGCGCTACTTTGTAATCAACTTCTCCCATGGGGTTCCAAGGCTCCGTCCTTCATATTATCACCACGCAGAATCCGTGGCAAGGAAAAGACAGCGCGGAGACAGCAACCGATCATTTCTTAAAATCCAAAGCCGGGTTGGAATTGACCTGCCGGATCTCTTTTTGCACGGTGACGAACAGGCTTTCTGCTTTGAGGTCGGTAATGGTGTAGCAAGGGCATTCCAGATGGTCTGCCAGGGCTTGAGCCAATCCTTGATCGAAGGCGGCATGCTCCATGTTGATGACGACGGAGTGTATCTTCTCACGAGCGATCATTTCGGCAAATTGGTGCGCCTCTTCCTGAGGGGGCAGATGCCCGACTGGCACGTTCCCCGCGCCATCGGTCAGGATGATGAGGAGTGGCATTACATCGGGGTGGAGGATCTTTTCCTTGCGCAGCACTTCATAAGACATCATCAAGCCGGCTGAAAGCGGTGTTTTGCCGCCAACCGGGACATCTGAAAGCGCTTCCTGCGCCAGAAGCACCGAATTGGTGGGGGGCAGAACGAGCGTGGCTTTGTTCTTCTGGAATACGATCAATCCAACCCGGTCGCGGCGCTGATAGGCATCGGTGAGCAATGACATGATGGCGCCTTTGGTGGCGGCCATACGTTCAGCTACCGCCATCGACCACGAGGCATCCACCAGGAAGAGGATCAGGTTTGCGGCTCGGCGTACCCGGATCTTTTTCATGTAATCGCCAGGACGAATGGCGAAGGCCACCCGGTTGGTGTCTTTGATCTCGCTGCGTTCTTTCTGGAATGGAGCAGCGGCACGCAGGGTGGCGTCGAACGCCAGGTCGTCAGCTCGACCGTTAGCCGGGCGCGACTGGATATAACGACCTCGTTTTCGTTCGGTGTGCGTCACCGAACGACGGCCGGCGTAAGAACGCATCATTTTGTCGAGAGGGGTGTCCAGTTTGCGTGGATTGAATTCTTCGCCGTTGGACATCTTCTTGCCACCGCTCCACCAGTTGGGATCACCCTGGTTGAAGATGTTCTGTTCAGTGGGTTGAGGGGTCCCTTCTTGGGGGGTCTGCTCGCCGGACTCTTCCGGCGTTACGCTTTTTTTGAGGAAGAACCGCCCTCATCGTCCAGTTCTGAAGAGGATTCCTTTTGGGTGTGTGACGCTGTGGCATTGGTCAATTGTTCGATTCGTTCGTGCAGTTCCTCCATACCCATTTCTTCCCGCTGGAAGGGCCCACCCTTCATGCGGTGAGGCAGTGCCAGTTCAGCGGCGAGGGCAATGTCGCGGTCGTTGATCATGGTGCGGCCGTCAAAGGCAGCCTGGGCGCGCGCGGTCTTGAGGATGACCAGGTCGGAACGGTGTCCGTCCACATTCAATGATGCGGTCAGAGCGGCAATGGAGAGCAGGTTTTGCTTGCTATAGGTTACTTCATCCACTAGCTTGCGGCCGCGGTCGATCTGGTCGGAGAGTTCTTTTTCTTTCTCCATCCAGTCTTCGCGGAATTGCAGGGAATCACCTTCGAAGGCGATATTGCGTTCCATGATCTGCACACGTTCGCGGGCATCGCGAATGCCGTGGATTTCAACGGAGAGGGCGAAGCGGTCCAACAATTGCGGACGCAGGTCGCCTTCCTCGGGGTTCATGGTACCGACAAGAATGAAGCGGGCCGGGTGCGAGAAGGAGATGCCTTCTCGTTCTACAATATTCACACCCATGGCAGCGGCGTCCAGCAGTACGTCCACCACGTGGTCGTCGAGCAGGTTGACCTCGTCAATGTAGAGCATGCCACGGTTGGCAGCGGCCAAAACACCGGGCTCGAAAGAGCGGACGCCCTTCTGAATGGCTTTTTCGATATCGAGGGTGCCGACCACGCGATCTTCAGTGGCGGATACCGGGAGGTTGATGAATGGGGTCATCTTCTCGACCACGGGTAATTTCTCGCCTTTTTCATGGCGTTCGCGGCATTCGGTACACCAGGTGGTCGGGCGATCGGGGTCGCAGCCAAAGCGGCAGTCGGCCACTACTTTAACCGATGGCAACAGCGCCGCCAGGGCGCGCGCGGCAGTGGATTTGGCGGTGCCGCGTTCTCCGCGGATCAATACACCACCGATGCGGGGGTCAACAGCATTAAGGACCAGGGCACGGCGCATGCGTTCCTGTCCAACAATCGCGGTAAATGGATAAATGGCTGGCATATACGAAGTCCATCCTCAATAATGAAGTCACTTACGCGGTAAGTGTACCACAATGGAATTTCAAATCAAGCCGGTGTAGAAGCCCAAGCTTTGCCAAGAATCTATCTGCGAATTTATCTAATTTTAGCGAATAAGCTTTTAAGAACCATTTGTTAAAATTCAAAGTGCAGGATGAATCCACCCTGCACTTACAAATTCGTGTAATTCGTGGAAAAACTTATGGATGGATGATAATGCAATCCACCGGACAGGCTTTGGCGCACAGACCGCAGCCCGTACAGGCAGAATCGGGCTGTAATTCGGGGTAGGCGTTGCGCAGCACGTCGATGCCGGTCTTGGTGAGTTCAAGGCAGCCGAACGGGCATGCCTGGACGCAGATGCCACAAGCCACACACAGGGAATAATCGAAATGGGCTACACCTTTTTCGCTCATACTGCCTCCGCTACTATCAATTGTTTTTGTCTGAGATTTTCAATACACTCTTGTGTTGGGGCTCCGGTCTTCTCATCCCAGCCGTAGGCTTTCCAGTGCAGGCGCATCATTTCTTCGATCGGTACCGTCTTGCCCTTATTGGGGCCTTCCTGCAGTGGCGGCTCGCCGGCCATCCGTGGGCTCATCTTGAAGCTCATGGGGTCAACACCCTGTTTGATGTTAAATAACTGCCGCAGGGTCTGGATATTCTTACCGATCTCCATCAATTCATCGGGTGTTTTATTCCATCCGGTGGCGGCGTTGACCCACTCGAAGAGTTTCCAGTGGTTAATACCAGTGACCATGGCAAACAGGCAGCCGCCGACGCCATCAGTCAGTTCCTTGTAGCAGGAGATAGCGACAGTCTTCAGCGCCAGCTTTTCGCTGGGAATGAATTCATCCGCCTTGGAGTAGAAACCCGGGTTGGGTGCCCATGAAACCTTCTCCCATAGGTGAAGCAGGTCGTAATACTGGCCAGAGCCAATGGTATGCCGGCCGGGGGTGGGATCAGCGCTGTAATGGACGGCAAGGAAGGGGTCCATGCGTGAGTCGTGCATACCGGGTTCCTGACCGCCAGCGTGTACCGCGTATTGCTGCGATTCGGGGCCGAGTTTCTTGACGGCCACTTTGGTGCCATCAGCCAGCAGGTCGCCAATGCCTTCGCGGGCGATCATCATCTTCAACAAGGCAATGATCGCAGGAGCATTTCCCCAGGTTAATTCCAACCCACCGGTCATCTCTTTGGTGATGATGCCGTGTTCATAACATTCGATCGCGAAGGCAACCGTTCCCCCGGCTGAGATGGTGTCCATACCAGCCCGATTCATGATCTCATTTATGTAAAGGACGAAATCAAAATCCTTGTTCATCACCAGACCGCCAAACGCCAACGCGGTCTCGTATTCCGGTTTGTGGGTATGGGTGAATTCACCATTGCTTTGATTCTTAATGTCCACCACGCCTCCACAGCCAATGAGACAGGAGTAGCAGTGGTATTTCTTGGTTTCGATACGCGTAAAGCGATCTGCATTGAAGTTCTTGTAGTAGGAATAGTTGTAATCCTTGACCGAGCCCTTCCAGTTTTTGAGAGGGCTGTCTCCCGAGGTTACGCCCATTGTGTTGTTGCTGACTGTCCCCCAACGCTTCATCAACAAGGCAACCAGCATACCGTCCATGGGTGCGGTTTTTTTCATGCTTCCCATTATTTTTCCCAACAATCCAAGGGCCGCACCCGGGACCGCCTTCGGTATATTGACCTTACGTATTGTGTTCGCGAAACCCTTGCTGATCTCCTTCATGGTCGCAGGGTCTTCGCAGCCGATCACCTTTGTGCCTGCCAGAACCACGGCTTTAAGGTTTTTTGAGCCCATCACCGCCCCACCGCCGGAGCGGGCAGCGATACGGCCACCGTCGTTGCAGATTCCCGAGATCAAGGATAGTTTTTCAGCGGCAGTACCAATCACGGCTACCGCCGGCTTCTTCTTTTTTGTATTTTCAGCGATTAGAATTTTCTCAGACTCAATGGCGTCCTTTCCCCAGATATGAGCTGCGGGACGAAGTTCTGCACCCTTGTTGTCAACGAAGAGGTAAACTGGTTTTTTTGAGATACCGCTAAAGAAAATGCCGTCGTATCCGCATTGCTTAATGGCTGGAGAGAATGTGCCGCCACAATTTGAATCGCCCCATCCACCAGTGAGCGGTGATTTGCAAACCACCATCCAACGGCCTGTAACGAAGCTGGGTGTACCGGTGAGCAAACCGCTGACAAAGCCGAGGATGTTCTCCGGGCCAAGCGGGTCAGCCCCGGCGGGGACGCGGTTGTAGAGAACGTAAGCGCCAAGACCAACACCGGATAACAGGTTTTGGTAGACATAATCGGGAATGAGTTCATCTTTTATCTCACCCGTGGTCAGGTTTACAAAGAGTATCTTACCTGAATAGCTTTTCACCTCTCACCTCTTATCCTTTTAGAATGGGGGATTGATTAACCACCGGAAATCGGAAACATCAAAGAGACAACATCGCCGTCTTTGAGTTTTGCATCCATCTTTGCCGGTTCGTAATTTACGAAACTGAGCACAAACATCCGAGCGATGGGTGATACTTTCATTTTTCGAAAGAGCTGCTTAACTGAAGCATTATCGTCCAGCTCAATGAAACCGTTCTGGTCGATCGAGTCATGATTTATAAATCCGGGAGCATATATCCTGACTTTGATGGACATTATTTGAAAGAATTACCCAACATAATATTGTATTATGGCAATTATACCCATACTTTCTTTTTTTCACCGTTTCCCCACATAACTTCCGGATTTACAAAAAGGTTGGCAATTCTGCCAACCTTTTACCCGAGATGTTTTGATTACAGTAAATTCGCGAATTCTGGGATTGCGGAAGAAGCTCCGATCAATGTTGAGGAAGTGTTGGCTGCGGACGCAAAAATGAGGGCGATCAGGCATAAAGCTCCCAGGACGATCAGGCCAAGTTGGGTATATCCCAGGATCAACCCGGTCAGTGCCATACCGTCTCCGGTCAAAGTGTCCCCGCTTTCGCGGATTTCTTTTTTCGCCACGTGGCCGGTGATGATGGCAGCAATGGCGCCAAAGAAGGGCACAAACGACCAGGTGAGCAGACCGCAGACAAGACTGGCGATCGCGAGAGAACTGTCGCGTTTATAGACGGGTGGGGTCACCGGTTGTGAATTTTCTGGAATGGTCATTTCTTTTCTCCTTTATCCATAATTTGGATATTTTCATTACATCAAATATACGATGCGACGCGGAGAAAGTAGCAATTTAACCAATTGGTAAAAGGATAAGTTCTACTGATTACTTGATTCATTCATTGATACATACCTGATTACCAGGCTGTAAAAAACCTGGCTGTTTGCAAGCCAGGTTCTCAGTTGAAATTTACCACTACAACAAAAACATTCTTTGTTATATTCCAAGCGTACTCTTTATCACGCCGTAAAAAGCAGCACCAAGCGCGATGACGAGGATGATACCGAGGACAATCAAGCCCCAATAAATATAGCCCATGATCAAACCGGCGTTGGCAAGTTTCTTGCCGGTAATAGCGCCTTGGGAGTTGCGGATCTCACTTTTTCCCTTATGCCCGGTGACGATGGCTACAATGGCTGTAATCGGTGAGAGAAAAGTGGCCCACAAGGCACTTTTATCGGCGAGATTAAAGATGATTGGCAGCAAATAAGTGAGCGCGCCAGTGATCGTGCTTACCAGCGCAAGGGTACTCATTTTCTTTTCAGGTGTGGGAGTTGGGGTGGGAATTACTGGCATTTCTGAACTCATGATAATACCTCCTTATTAGTTTATACCTAATTATAGCAATAATACTCTTACATGATTTGCTATTTATTCCAAAGAGCTTATGGAATACCAGATCAGATTATCATCGAGGGAGAATCCAAGGGATTCCGCCAGATGCCGCATGGGGATATTTTCAACATTCGTGCTCAAGCGGATGGATTGACACCCTTTTTCAAGCAACTTATTCATAGCGGTGATAAGTAATGCTTGCGCGAGACCGAGATCACGATAGTTGGGGTGGGTACCGATGGGTTCGGCGAAACCGGTCTTTATCAACCCCGCGTGCCCGAGTTTGCAAAAGCAGAAAGCCGCTAATTGACCATCTGGCGCGGTGACCACCAGGTCCAGATCGGGACAGTAACCGGTAGCGCGCATTTGTGCCAGCCTGGTGTTGATGGTCATGTACTCTGTTTTGAAAGTAGCGCGCTGAAGTTCCACCAGTCCTTTCACCTCAGATTCTCCCTTGACGGAGCGGCAGATAAAGCCGGGTGGCATTGTTGGAGGATCGATCAGACCGGTCAGTGAACGCGTGTAATTGAGCGTATCTCCACTCTGGCGTATAAAACCATTGGTTTCCAGAAGTTGAATACGTCTTAAGTTTGTTGAAGAAGCGCAGCTATTGAGGGTGAAACCCGATTCATCTCTTACGGAGTTAATTCCCCAGGTAATAATCATTGCTGCCGTGGACTCAACATCTATTTTTGGATCAATCTCGAACCAAAGGCAGATATGCCCGTCGATGACCGCGTAAGCGGCAAGTCTACCCTCAGCAGTCCAAAGCTGGAACTTATTTCGTTCATTATTCGGTAGAATGAGCCTGTCAAAATCAGGAATCCCGGATTCACAGCCCAGCGAAATGGTTAACGCACGCATGGCAGTGATTTCAGCGTCTGAAAGATCAAGTTTCGAATCATGGGATGGGTGGAGATGAGGACTCATACAAACAATATTAGCCGATTTTGTCATGACAAACCACGTAATAATGAAATGACCGATGAATGAGGATTAATCAATTGAGGTCAGGGTATAATGGAGGCAGAACCCAATCTAGCGGAGTCGTAAATGACAGAACAAAAAATCCGTGTCTTGATCGCCAAACCAGGGCTCGACGGCCACGACCGCGGAGCCAAGGTGGTAGCCAGGGCTTTGCGCGACGCCGGCATGGAAGTGATCTACACCGGTCTGCGCCAAACCCCCGAGATGATCGCGGAAGCAGCCCTGCAGGAAGACGTACAGGTGGTAGGTCTTTCCATCCTGTCCGGAGCGCATCTGGCGCTTGTGCCGCGGGTGATCGAGCTTCTGCGCGCCAACGGGCAGGGAGATGTGAAATTGTTCGTGGGCGGGATCATTCCCGAAGAGGATATTCCCGCGCTCCTGAATGCTGGCGTGAACGCTGTTTACGGACCCGGAACGCTGACAACGAAGATCATTGAAGACATTCGCGCGAACATTAAGTTTTAGCGCCTTATCAGACTGAACATCAGGATTGTTGTCTCTTTTTCAATCAAGCCGGGACTCAGGTGAACCTGGCGTTTCAATAATTAAAGAGGATCTGTCAGATGCCAATCCAAGAGGAGATTAATACCAGCGACCGCCTGAGTCTCGCGCGTTTCTTGACTCAGGTGGAAAACGGCGATCCGAACGCACGATCACTGCTGGATACTCTTTACCTGCAATCCGGCAGGGCGCATCGCATTGGTGTTACCGGGGCGCCGGGTACAGGGAAATCTTCATTGGTAAACCGACTGACTTTGCATATCCGCCAGACCCTGAATAAAACTGTGGCGATCATCGCGGTCGATCCCTCCAGTCCGTTTACGGGAGGGGCAATTCTGGGAGACCGTCTGCGCATGCGCGATCTCGCAGGCGATTCTGGTGTTTTCATCCGTTCCATGGCTTCCAGAGGCGCGTTGGGTGGTCTGGCGCTGGCAACGACTCAACTGGCCCGTGTTTTTGATGGCGCTGGATTCGACTATGTGATCATCGAAACGGTGGGAGCCGGGCAATCGGAAGTGGACGTGGCGAGCCTGGCACACTCAACCATTGTCGTTGAGGCCCCTGGATTCGGAGATGACATCCAGGCAATCAAGGCTGGGATTATGGAAATTGCCGATATTCTGGTCATCAACAAAGCAGACCTCCCCGGCGTGGAGAACACCGAGCGTGCTCTGCGCGCCAACCTGGAGTTGGGATACAATCGAACGATCACACGGAAAGCCGGCCATATGGATATGAGTACCAAAGCCAAAAATGAAGATACCCAGTGGCATCCGCCGATCGTAAAGACGGTGGCGACAACCGGCGAGGGCATGTCAGATTTGTTGGGGGCGCTTCTTAAGCATCGCGAGTACCTTGAAAACAGCGGGCAATTGCGAAAACTTGAATCGAAGCGGTTGGAAAGCGAGATTATGAATTTATTGCAAGACCGCCTGACGAGCGATTGGATTAAAAAGACAGGAACGCGTAAAATGGAATCAGCGATACAGGAAGTGGTCAACCGGCGCTGGTCACCCAACCAGGCAGTCGATTGGTTGATTGAGCAATCATTCTAATTATTATCGAGGTGTTGAATGGAAAGAACGTACATAAAAGATCTTCGCAATTCGATCGATAAAACCGTCCAAGTTAAAGGTTGGCTGCAAACTCTACGCGATCAGAAGAAATTACAATTCCTTATCCTGCGCGACCCGACCGGTCTGGTCCAGGTGGTTCACTGGAAACCGAACAACGAAGCATTAGCTGAACAAATTTCGCAGATTGGGCAGGAATCGGCGGTTATTGTTACCGGTAAGGTGATCGATAATCCCGTGGTTAAATTAGGCGGTCTTGAGATCCAACTTGAGAGCCTGACCGTGGCCAATAATGCCGAGACGCCCTTGCCATTCGATCCGTTTGCCGAGACTCTACCAACCCTCGATTATCGACTGGATTGGCGCTACCTCGACCTGCGCCGTCCCATCAACGCGCTTCTCTTTAAAGTGGAGACCACTGTTGAAGCCGCCATGCGCGATTACTGGACAAAAAACGATTTTGTGGAGATTCACAGCCCGAAACTTGTCGGGGCACCGAGCGAAAGCGGCGCTGAGCTGTTCTCGCTGGATTATTTTGAGCGCAAAGCATACCTGGCCCAGTCACCGCAGTTTTACAAGCAAATGGCCATGGCTGCCGGTTTTGAACGCATTTTCGAGATCGGTCCCGTCTTCCGAGCCGATCCCTCCTTCACCGCCCGCCACATGACCGAATTTACCGGCGTGGACGCTGAGATCTCGTGGATCGATTCCCATGAAGACGTGATGGTTTCAGAAGAGACCATGTTGCAGCATGTTTACCAGACCGTAAAAGATAAGCATGGCGATGCCATCAAAGAATTGTTTGGTGTTGATATTGTTGTACCCACCCTGCCGTTCCCACGCATCACCATGAAGGAAACCATCGAAATCCTCAAGAGTCGCGGGTATGCCCTGCCGGCCGACAAAAAGGGCGACATCGACCCGGGCGGTGAAAGAGAAATCGCAGCCTATGTTAAGGAAAAGTACAACCACGATTTTGTTTTCATCACCGATTGGCCGATAACGGTTCGTCCGTTCTACCACATGCGTAAAGATGAAGATCCCACATTGACACGCAGCTTCGACCTGATCGCCAACGGTTTGGAGATCACCACTGGAGCGCAACGTGAACACCGCGCTGACGTATTGCTGAAGCAGGCCGAAGAAAAGGGTTTGCACGCCGAACCCATCCAGTTCTACCTGGACTTCTTTAAATACGGTTGTCCGCCACATGGTGGTTATGGGCTGGGGTTGTCTCGATTGCTTATGGTGCTGTTGGGTATGAACAACATCCGCGAAGCGGTATACATTTTCCGTGGGCCGACGCGTCTGAACCCGTAAAAATCGGAGGAATGGATGATTACCGGAAAGAACGTCAGATTGCGAGCCATCGAGCGGGAGGATATTGATCGCTGTGTTCGCTGGCTTAACGACGCTGAGGTGATCGAAAACCTGCTAATGAATTACCCTCTGTCTCACATGGCAGAGGAGAAGTGGTTCGAACGCCAGTTGGAAATACCTCCCACATCAGGCCAGGTGCTGGCCATTGAAACAATGGTTGGAGACGAGTGGGTGCATATCGGCAATTGCGGACTTCATGAAGTTGAACCGGTGAATAACGCCGCTGAATTTGGTATCATGATTGGTGAGAAAGAGTTTTGGAACAAGGGGCTCGGCCGTGAAGCAACAAAGTTGATCTTGAAACACGGCTTTGAAAACCTGAACCTTAACCGTATTTATTTATATGTGTTTGAGACAAACCCCAGAGCAATAAAGGCTTACGAAGCAGCCGGTTTTGTTAAAGAAGGGGTTTTACGGCAGGGTGTGTATAAGAATGGACGATATATTGATGTCATTTTGATGAGCATCCTGCATTCCGAATGGAAAGGCTTGTAATTTGAGGAGGCGTTTATGCCAGTGGTGAATGTGTCGCGACACGAGCGGATGAAGTATGGTGATATCAAGTTGTACGCGGGGACAGCCTGCCCGGAACTTGCGAACCGTATTTCCACGCACATGGGGATTCCCCTCATGGAACGCGATATCATCCAGTTCCCGAATGACAACCTGTTTGTCAAGCTACATTCCAGCGTTCGTGGTCAGGATTGTTACGTTATCCAAACCACCTCGGCTCCGGTACATCGGAACCTGATGGAGTTGCTGATCCTCATGCAGACTCTGCGCCTTGATTCAGCGGCGCGTATTACCGCAGTGGTTCCTTATCTGTGCTATGCGCGCTCAGATAAAAAGGACCAGCCGCGCATTCCCATCACGGCGCGCCTGGTGTGCGACATGATCGAAGTTGCTGGCGCTGACCGCTACATGACGCTCGACCTGCACGCCGGTCAGATCCAGGGCTTCTTCTCGATCGCTGGCGACGTGCTTACTGCTTACTACATCCTGATCGATTACTTGAAGAGCAAACGGAAAACGATGAAAGACCCGGTAGTCGTCACCGCTGATTTGGGATTCGCCAAGAAGGCACGAAATTACGCCGTCTCTCTCGACGCTCCCTTGGCGTTTATCGAAAAACGTCGCATCAGCAACGATTCGAAAGCGCAGGCCCTTTCTCTGATTGGAGATGTGAAAGACCGCGACGCGATCATCGTCGACGATGAAGTGGATACCGGCGGATCGATGGCGCAGGCGATCAAGTTACTCAAAAACTGCGGCGCTCGTAATATTTATGTTGTATTCGTCCATCCGGTTTTTTCAGCCAATGCTCCTGAGAATCTAGCAGCCTTGCCAGTGACCGAATTCATCACAACGGACACCGTGCCTGTTTCCCCTGAAAAGCTCTCCAAATTTGGCGGAAGATTGACCGTCCTCTCTGTGGCTCCCCTGATCGGTGAGGTCATTCAACGCGCTAACGAGGGACGCAGCGTCGGTGAATTATTCAATGAGTGAGTGATCTACGGCGGGGCAAGAGTCCCCGCCGCTTTTTTATTATGCCTGAATTACCCGAAGTTGAAACCATCGTCAGATCATTGCGTAACCCGGTCTCGCAGCCACTCATTAAAGGACAGGGGATGAATGAGCGCCCGGGTGTGGTCGGCAGGACGATCACAACCGTCGAAGTATTCTGGCAAAAATCGGTGGCTGAACCCTCCGTTAATGAATTCAAGAAGCGGATCAAAAAACAGAAGATCCGTACCGTTTCAAGACGGGGAAAATTTATCCTGCTGGGTTTGGATTCAGATTCCTTGCTGATCCATTTACGCATGAGCGGTGACTTGCGAGTTGAATATATGGATTCCCCCATACAAACCCATGACAGAATCTTGTTGAATTTCATCGATGGCACGAGGCTTGTGTTTAATGACACGCGAAAATTTGGTAGAGTTTGGTTGGTGAAGGATATGAACTCTGTTTTGGGCGATCTTGGACCGGAACCGTTCAATGAATTACTGAACGGAAATGGATTGTACCAGCGGCTGCACTTCTCATCGCGTAAGATTAAAACGCTGCTATTAGACCAAACAGTCATCGCAGGAATTGGTAATATCTATTCCGACGAAGCCTTACACCGCGCACGGATTCATCCAGAGACTGTGGCGAACCAGATTAGCGTAGAACAAGCTGAGGTGCTGCTTGTTGCCATCCGTGAGACATTGGCGGAGGGAATTCGAAGGAACGGCGCCAGCATCGATTGGGTTTACCGCGGCGGGGAGTTCCAAAACCACTTCAGAGTGTACCAGCGCACAGGCGAGCCTTGTCCGGCCTGCGGAACGAAGATTGAACGAAAATTAATTGGTCAACGAAGTAGTCATTTTTGTCCTGTCTGTCAACCTCTACGAAGTTGCCGCGACGAACAGTAATTATTTCATATTCAACCAGTTAACTTAAATATTTATTTGTCAATTGTTATATAATTGTTGGTATATTGATCGTTCACTCAATCAAAAAAGAGGTTGGCCATGCTGTCCTCCGCTTCAACACCCATTATTGCCATCCTGGCTCTGGTAGTCGGGTTACTGATCGGTCTTCTTGTCTCGACTTTATTTAACCGTGAACCAAAATCATCTTTAGAAAACCCGCTTCCGGATAAGTTGGCGAATGATGGATATAGTGAAGGGGCGCGTATATTCTCCTCGCCGGCCAATAAAAAGATCGTTCTGTTCATGGATGGGGATTACTACGAGAATTTTTCACTGCTTACCCCCGAACAAAAACGACGCGCGCAGCGCCTGATTGAGGGTGTCAACGATTGGACCAACGTGCTGCCGAAATCCGCGCCACCGCTGCCAACGCAATCTTCCGCAACAATCCCCGCGGAGAAGATAACCGAGCCAATTCCCGTGATTTCGACGCCGACAAAGCCAGCATTGGATGTGAAAGATGATCCTGATGTTGCCATCATTCCGGGATTACTACCAAAGAGCGAAACGTTGGAAGACCTGGGAATTGAGGTACCGAGTATCGTGGAGCCTATTCCAGCAGTAGTGAGTTTAAACATCGCTAAACCTAAGCAAGAGAAACCAAAGACAATTGTCGATCAAATCAACGATGTATTGGATCAATTGGTGGAAGGTACTGAGAATGCCAAAAAGGGAATCCGGTTGGAAGACAACGGGCACCAAGGCGTCACAGTATGGGTTGGATTGACTCGTTACGAAGGAGTCGACGCAGTCACCGACCCGCAGATTCAACAATTGATCAAAGACGCGGTCGCGAAGTGGGAAGAATCGCTCTCTTAATCTAAAAAAGAATACAAAATAAACGCGCGCCTGGACTCAGGTGCGCGTTTTTATAAGTAGTCTCGGAGCTGTCTTGAACGGCGGGGGTGACGTAGACGGCGCAAAGCTTTGCTTTCGATTTGACGGATTCGTTCGCGGGTGAGTCCGAATTTCTCGCCAACCTCTTCAAGTGTATAATTGTGGCCATTTTCAAGGCCAAACCGGAGCCGTAATATACGCGCTTCGCGAGGGGGAAGGGTATCGAGCACTTCTTCGATCTTCTCGCGGAGCAATTTGTTGTAAGCGCTCTGGATGGGGGTAGGAGTGGTCTGATCTTCCACGAATTGTCCAAGTTCTGAGTCTTCTTCGTCGTCATTGATCGGGCTTTCCAACGAAAGTGGTAGCCACGAAACCTTCATCATCCATTCCACCTTGTTAATAGGGATGGCGAGCTTTTCTGCCAGTTCTTCGTTGGTGGGAACCCTGCCCAGTGTCTGCTCCATCTCGTGAGTTAATTTATAAAGTTGTCTGATTCGATCTACCATGTGCACTGGCACACGGATGGTGCGTCCCTGGTCGGCAATTGACCGGGTGATTGTTTGCCTGATCCACCAGGTGGCGTAGGTAGAAAAACGGAATCCGCGGTGGTAATCGAATTTTTCCACCGCCTTCATCAATCCAAGATTGCCTTCTTGAATAAGATCAAGAAAGGGAACTCCTCGACCCATATAGCGTTTGGCAACGCTTACCACCAGACGAGTGTTGGCTTTGATGAGATGTTCGCGAGCCGTTATTCCTTCGTCAATACTGGAGAGCAATTCTTGTCGCTGCTCTGGCGAAAGATTCCCGTTGCCTGCTTCCAGAGCTCGTTTGCTACTACGACCTTCTTCGATTCGTCTAGCAATATCCATCTCTTCATTAACGTTCAATAATGGAACACGGGACATCTCTTTGAGGTAAAGACCGATCGTGTCATCGCTGGAGATGTTTTCCAGATTGGATAGGGGGTCGAATTCGTCGGCGACCAGGGGAGAATCGGAGTCAAGGAGGTCTAGATCGGAATCATTATCGAGGATCTCGACTCCGCGCCGGCGTAACGCAACGACCACCGCTTCGATGTGTTCTGCATCCTTCGAAATGTCAGGATAGAACTCCATCAGATCTTCGGTGGTGAGGTAACCCTGCACATCCGCTTTTTCAAGCAGCATGCTCAAGATTTCGGTGTTGCGTTTGCGCCTCCCTGGATCCGCCATACGCGAATCTTCTCCTTTCATGAGTGCGACTATGCAATTCTAAAGATAAAGCTCAGATTAATCGAATTCTATCTGCGCCCGATGTTCACAAGTCCCCAAATTTAGATTTTCTCCGCAAACCGTGCACAGACCCTTGCAATCAGGTTTACACAGAGGCTTGATGGGATAATCCAATACCAGGTACTCACGAACTACCGGTCCTAGATCGATATTCCCGTCATCCGGTACGAACAATCCTGATTCGGTAAAATCGTACGTTTTGTACGCGTACATTTCCGCAAAATCAATATTCAGAGTTTGTTCAAATGGTTCAAGGCAGCGGACACACTCAAGTGGAATCACCGCTTTGAATTTTCCTTCAACCATGAGGCCTTGGGGAGTACGAGAAATGTGCGCAACGCCGCTAAAATTTTTAAATACCAGATCGGGTGGAAAAGTGAGCTCTGGTAGATCAAAATGAATATCGCGATAGCTGCCTATCGGTTCGTTGTGCAAAAAACCGACGTTTATTTTGAGGGGGAATCGTTGACTGGCCAAATTCGTTTTTCGGTAACAAGAGATATAATTTCAACGATGAAATTATAACACTCTGGATATTTGAAGTCAACTTTATATCATTATTATAAGAATAATATAAAAAATTATGAAATTACTGATCGCTACAACAAATCAAGGAAAAAGAGCCGAATTGGTTGCCTTACTTTCTGGGCTGACATTTGAGATCGTCACGCCGGCTGACCTGAATTTGTTAATGGATATTGATGAGACTGGCGACACTTACGATAAAAATGCCATCTTGAAAGCCGAGACATATTGCCATGCCAGTGGTCTGACGACACTGGCAGACGATACCGGTTTGGAGGTAGACGCGTTGGATGGCAGGCCAGGGCTGCATTCCGCCCGCTATGTGGATGGGCCTGAGGCTAGCGACGCAGCGCGCAGAGCTAAATTGCTGGGTGAACTGGCGTCCAAACCCCGGCCTTGGAAGGCTCATTTTCATTGTTCGGTGGCCGTGGCTCACCCTGGTGTTGAAACGAAGGTGTTTGAGGGAAATGTCTATGGAGAGATCCAAACCGAAGAACGTGGTGAATTTGGTTTTGGCTACGATTGTCTGATGGTTCTGGATGGAGCGGGGAAGACCCTGGCCGAGATGCAAATGGATGAGAAGAATCGCTACAGTCACCGCGTGCTGGCGGTCCAGGCGGCGATACCTTATTTAATAGAGTTGGCCAGGAAAGATTGACGGTGAATCACACGATTTGTTGCAAATAGGCTTTGTTATTTAGTCAGGTCTGGAGGGGGTTCTTTCCCGAGCGCCTGCGCCTGAGCCTTGCGCCAGCGGGACACCCGATCGGAAACCGTTTTTTCGTAGCCCTGGTCGGAGGGTTGGTAGAACTCGCGGCCGAGCAGGGTCGTGGGCAGGTACTGTTGTGGTGTGAAGTGGTCGGGGAAGAGGTGGGGATATTGGTAACCCTTGCCGTGGCCGAATCCTTTGGCGTCGCGGTTGGCGTCCATCAGGTGAGTGGGAACGGCTCCGGTGCCGTTTTTCTCTATCTCCTGGCGCACAGCGAAGAAAGCACCCGCCGAATTCGACTTGGGTGCGGTTGCTAGGTAAAGCGTAGCTTCGACGATGGGATAGATGCCCTCGGGCATGCCAATGTATTCATAAGCATAGGCGGCAGAGGCAGCCACCTGGATGCCCTGCGGATCGGCCAGACCGATATCTTCACCGGAGAGGACAATGAGTCGGCGCAGAATGAAGCGTGGGTCCTCACCGGCCAGGATCATTTTGGCCAGCCAGTAGAGCGCGGCATCGGGGTCCGAGCCGCGGACAGATTTAATGAAAGCTGAAATCGTGTCGTAGTGAGCGTCACCCATGCGGTCGTAGAGAAGGGCGCGGCGTTGGATAGACTCCTGGGCAATGTCGAGGGTCACGTGAATGGTGCCATCAGGTTCGGGGGTGGTGGATTCAACCGCCAGTTCGACCGCGTTCAGCAGGTTGCGAGCGTCCCCTCCGGCAACGGTTACCAGGTGGCTGCGGGCGTCCTCGTCCATGACCACCTTCTTGTTCCCATAGCCTACCTCTTTGTCGGTGAGCGCGCGTTCCAGGATCGTGAGCATGTGCGCTTCGGTGAGTGATTCAAGCACGAAGATGCGCGACCGCGAGACCAGTGCGGGGATGACATCGAAGTAAGGGTTTTCGGTGGTGGCGCCGATGAGCGTGACCATACCGCTTTCCACGTGGGGCAACAAGGCGTCCTGCTGGGCTTTGTTCCAGCGGTGGACTTCATCCACGAAGAGGATCGTGCGCCGTTTGTACAACTTTCGGCGTTCGGTGGCTTCGGCGATGACCCGGCGCAGTTCTGCCACGCCAGCTAACACGGCGGAGATGCTTTCAAAATGAGCCTGAGTATGAACGGCGATGAGACGCGCCAGGGTGGTCTTGCCAGTGCCTGGGGGCCCGGTGAAGATGATGGAGGAGAACAGCCGGTCTGCAGTGATGGCGCGGCGCAGCAACTTGCCTTCGCCGATGATGTGCTCCTGACCGACGAATTCATCGAGTGTCTTGGGACGCAGCCGTGCTGCCAGGGGAGCCTCGCGGTTCAAATCTTCCTGCATGGCGTGTTCAAAAAGGTCCATAGGAAGATTGTAGCATACTCTATTGATTTAGAACATAATTCCGATATAATTAACTCAATCCTATTCAAGGCAGGTAAAAAGTGTATCCTCAAGAATTCATTTCCTTCCTGATTCGAGCCAAGCAAGCCACATATGCTTCAGGTAGAACACCAGATACCTCTTCGCGACCAAATTCGCATGATCTTCATTACAGCGAAGGGGAGTACACATATATTGACACTTACCTGGGTGGCTTCCACTTTGCCGGCGAAGAGGCTGTGTGGGAAAAAGAGAAACCCGTCTGGGGGATGAACTATTATGGAAAGATGCTGGTCGATTCCATACCGGCTGGGTTCGGCGAATTCCTGAAGGACGCGTTGATGCACGTCCCTGCAGACTGTCCCTATCGGGGACCGGTTGATTATAGCGATGGCGACTATACTTACCATTGTAAAGTGGAAGGTGAGATGGAGCGTTTCATCGGCGAGGAAGAGATCATCTTTCTCGGGAAACCAGTCTATTGGCTGGCTTTCCACGGTGGTGAGATCCGTGATTGAGAGAAAAGGAAATTATGAGGCAATTACCACTTTTTCAGGTCGATTCATTTACCGACCAGGTCTTCAAAGGTAACCCGGCGGGGGTTTGCCTGCTGGATGAGGCCAAACCTGATGAGTGGATGCGGTCGGTGGCGGCTGAAATGGCGATTTCTGAAACCGCGTTCGTAATCAGGGTGGGAGAAGATTTTAACCTGCGCTGGTTTACCCCTACGGTCGAGATCGAGCTTTGTGGCCATGCCACCCTGGCAACAGCTCACATTCTTTGGTCAACCGGAATCGTGCCTGAGGAGAAGTCGATCCGTTTTCACACCCGTTCTGGGTTGTTGATTATCACCCGTAACCGCGAATGGATTGAGATGGATTTTCCGGCTCGCAGTTACCGATCCGTCGTGGAAAATGAAGGGGTGATCGACGCGGTGGGGGCCGTACCGGACGAAGTGTATCAAAGTGGAGATAATCTACTTTTTGTCTATGAAAATGAGAAGACGATTCGGGCGCTGACCCCGAACTTCAGTGCGCTGGGCAGCTACGATTATCATGGTCTGATTGTCACCAGCCCGGCCGATTCGCCGCAATTCGATTTTGTTTCGCGTTTTTTTGCCCCATCGATTGGTATCAACGAAGACCCTGTCACCGGTTCCAGCCATTGCACGCTGGCGCCTTACTGGTCAGAACGACTGCGCAAATCGACCCTGACTGCCCTACAGGTCTCCAGACGCGGAGGTGTTTTAAAGCTAAGAGTAAGCGGTGAACGAGTTTACATCAGCGGTCAGGCAGTTACAGTATTTTCCACTACCATAGCAGGATGAACTCATGGGTGAAAATCGTTTCGATGTGGCTGTGATTGGGAATATTGGATTAGATACTAACGTTTTTCTCTGCACGGACGAAATCGATTTTTCGGTGGAGGCCAATTTCTCACAAAACCTTGATTATGTTGGACAGGCAGGGGGGTACGCCAGCCGCGGATATGCCGCACTGGGAAACCGGACAGCGTTCATTGGTCACGTGGGTGATGATTTCGAAGGTAAGTACATACGCGAAGTTCTGGAGGGTGATGGAATTGATGCCACCGGACTGTTCATCGACCCGATGGGCACGAGCCGCAGTGTCAATTTGATGTATCGGGATGGTCGCCGTAAGAATTTTTACGACGGGCGCGGCCATATGGAATTACACGCTCCTCTCAATATATGCAAAGGAATACTTGCCCAGACGCGTTTAGCTCATTTCAATATTCCCAACTGGGCGCGTGAACTGCTGGCTGTTGCCAGGGAGTGCGGTGTGAAGATCGCGGTCGACCTGCAGGATGTACGCGACCTCCATGACCCCTATCGTAAAGAATTTATCGATTACGCCGACTATCTGTTCTTTTCAGCTGCCAATCATGGCGATCCACGCTGGATGATCGAGGAGTTGCTAACCAGGAACGACAAACAGATTATTCTTTCGGGCATGGGAGCTGATGGGTGTATGTTAGGCACTTCGACCGGAATTCAGCACTTCCCGGCTTTGAAAATGGATCTGCCGGTGATCGATACCAACGGCGCCGGTGATTCACTTGCGGTTGGGTTCCTAACCTCGCATGTATTTGACCGATGTTCTCTGGGGGAGGCGATTTTGCGCGGTCAAATCGCAGCCAGACATTGCTGCACCCAAAAGGCCAACACCAATCATTTGTTGGATCGCCAAAAACTAAATGAGTATCTCTCTACGGTTGGAATAGCTTGAGGAAGTATGCGTATTACATAAAAGGTGGATATACTGTTTTAATAGATTGAGAAAATCGAGAAACCTTCTGATTAATCAAAGATAGAACACATTATCCTTGACGTTTCCCCCACCTTTTGATATAAACTAACGGCTTGCCTGGATGGCTTTTGGCGACAAGTTTTATGAAACCTTGCCTTTGCAGGTTTGCTTTGGTATAATTTTGAACGCTGTTTTGTATCTTAACAATTCAGTGCCGACATAGCTCAATCGGCTGAGCAGCCGCCTTGTAAGCGGCAGGTTATGGGTTCGATTCCCATTGTCGGCTCAGTTACAGGCTGGTGAGTGGGTTCATCCAAAGATGATCTCACTTGCGAACCGGTAACGGCTCGAGTTTGGACGGTTACCCAAGTGGCCAACGGGGACTGACTGTAAATCAGTTGGCGACACGCCTTCGGAGGTTCGAATCCTTCACCGTCCACTCGTATGAGGTGAAAATCACCAATTCATCTCAAAACGGCAAGCCCTCATAGCTCAGTTGGTAGAGCGCGCCCTTGGTAAGGGCGAGGTCATGGGTCCAATTCCCATTGAGGGCTCTAAATGCCGGAAGTGATTTGAAATCGTTTAAGAAAAAGGTTAAGGAGAGGAATCATGGCCAAGCAGAAATTTGAACGCAACAAACCGCATGTGAATGTGGGAACGATGGGTCATATTGACCATGGCAAGACGACATTGACAGCAGCGATCACG
>DAOUFI010000033.1:0-2814 GCA_034430175.1 Anaerolineaceae bacterium
ATTGTAGCGAATTCCATTATCGATGAGGTTGCCGAAGGCAATTCCCAAGAGTCTCTCATCTGCCAATACAACGGCTCCCTCTTGCACTTTCATATTGATAATGACATGATTTTCCTTGGCAAAGGGCATCAGATTCTGAACTACCTCAGTCAGCAACGCTTCTATATTCACAGGGACTTTATGAACTTCAAGCTCACCACGCGCAAGGAGTAATAAATCGTTCGACAATCTTTCCAGGCGGTCCAAGGTTCGGGTGAGTGTTACACTCATTTCTTTATAATCGGAAAGGGTGGCTTTGGGATCTAGTTGAAGAACCTCCAAATTGGTACGCATGGTTGCTAACGGCGTACGCATTTCATGGGATGCATCTGCAACAAATCTGCCTTGCATTTCGAATGCCTTTTCCAAACGTTCAAGCGCGTGATTAAAAGCCTCAGCCAGGTCTTTAACTTGATCAGGTGGGCCATCGAGTGGCACACGTTGGCTTAAGGTGTCTACCTGGATATTTTTTACCATCTGGCGAAGACGGTTTACAGGTGACAAGGCTTTTTGTGTAATCCACCGTGCACCCAAAATACCAATTATCGCTGTGACTCCTGCCATCAAAAGAGATATCGACTGAACTTGGCGTAGAATTACATCTTGAAGCAGAACCCCTTCTGTGGAATCAGTTACCTCAAGCGGTGTAGGCTGAACATCTATTTGGTTACTAGTCGATTTAACTGTTGGCGGTAACTGTGTAGGAGACAGGAATTCCTCTTGGATTGTTTGCGGAATGTTTATTCTCGCTACAATACTTATCAATGCGGCTTGTGAAAAACCCAGGATGATTAAGAGGCCAGCCACCAGGAGCATTATCCGGCGACTTAGTGTAAAAAAGTTCCTAATTTTATACCATCGCAATTGTAGTATTTTCATGCAAGGTTCGTCTCCGAGTCAATCAGCCGATACCCTTGTCCAATAATTGTCTCAATATATCGAGTGGAATCAGATTTATTACCTAGTTTTCGGCGAAGTGAATAAATATGGACTCGAACACTACCCGAAAATGGATCAATTTCGTCTTCTCCCCAGGTGTGTTCAATGAGTTGCTCGCTGGTGATGATCTCACCTTTGTGTCGCGCTAAATATTCCAAGATGGAAAACTCTTTTGCCGTTAAGTCCAGGCGTCGTTTTCCTTTCCATGCGATTCTTTCAGCGGGATCGATCTGTAGATCATCAACATGCAAAATTGGCTCACGAACTCGTAGATCACGCCTAAGTAGTGCTCGAATTCTGGCAGTCAACTCTTCAAAATGAAATGGTTTGACCAAATAATCGTCAGCCCCCATGTCCAAACCAATCACACGATCACGAATTTTGTCACGTGCTGTAAGGATAAGAATGAGCAAATCCGGTCGTTGGCGGCGTAAAAGACGGCAGACCTCAAGACCATCCATCAATGGAAGATTCAAATCAAGAATCACAAGATCATAAGGATTGACAGTTCCCAACTCCCAACCTTCTTTTCCATCCTTAGCGACATCAACTGCGTATCCTTGGTTTTTCAATCCCCGCGATAATGCATTTGCAAAATCAGGTTCATCTTCGATAATTAATATTCTCATTGGGGGTAATCCACCTGAGTGATCATTAGTTTGATTAGCAAACCAACAACAATACTTATAGATAGATTCTACTTCCTCCTTAATCATACCTATTTTTTATAATAACATTCCAGATATTAAATGTCTGTTAAGTGATTTCCTACGCCTCATAAAAAAGCTCAATTTTCATCAGCATTATTTCAAGTGTGATCAAAAGGTTGGGTTACTAATTCCGCCTTTGATTCTATGAAGCTTCATTCTACTGAAGATTCATTAACGTCGGCTTTTTTTACCCTCAACGTTGGTTTATTAAGGAGCGTAACGTTGGATTATTTCACCAAAGGAGGAAGAATTGGAGGTTTTGTGCGAAACACAAAAAGATGTGAATTGGGAACTGGTTCAAGTAGAAATTGCCCTAATAGATGAATGCTCCAAGAAGTCTTTGGAAGATTTCATCTTGGGCAAGTTTGATGAAGAGTGTCTGGGTGACAGTCCGCCTGAATCGGACCGGTACGTCCCCGAAGGGGATTGGATTGATTGGTTTCCTCCTCCGCCACGTATGACAGAAGAGGAACTGGATGTACTCACTGATTGGGTTGAGATTGAAGCGAAAAAGCATAATCTTGAACCGGACCCGGATACTTACCCACTCGAAGATTATTTTGTAACAAAGGAGATATATGGAAAAACAGATGACCCAACTCAAAATCCCTGTTCCGCCTGCGCCACTTCTGGAACAGGCAGTGGGTTACCGAAATTATCGGGGTGCCCATTATCTTGCCCTCTGGTGGGAACCTTGCGGAGATGAGGTCATGGTATCAGATGGTCTGGTGACCTTTACTGGTCTCTGGCCAGGTTACCTGGCTTATGTGCGACATAAAATGGTTCATCCTCACCTGACAGGTTTCAACCTGGGTTCTTCTGAAAATCCTGCGGACTACCACTTGATTATCGATCTTGTTGAGAGGCGGGCTTTCGTCGCGCCATGCAAAGTAGCAGATCGCTTTCAAGCAACCCAAAGGAACCAGGGAGTAAAGTTGGAAAAGCCTGTCTCCCTTTCGTCAGAAGAAATAGAGAAATGGGTCGAGGAATCGGAGCAACAACTCTTGCACTTCCCTTGCATGGATGAACTCATGGCGCAAATTGCAGAAGACGAGAAGCTCGTTGCTGCGCTTGAACACTGGTTGGACGATCAAACGCCCAGTCTATAAAACAACAAGGAGATACA
>DAOUFI010000034.1:0-9006 GCA_034430175.1 Anaerolineaceae bacterium
TCATCCTTGGAGAAAGTTCAACCTTAAATCAAATGCCCCCTCTAAAGGGGACATTCTTACTTTGTCTAACTAGGTGACATTTTAACTTTGGGCTAACACTCAGAATATAACTTGGCAGAGCCGCTGGTAGTGATTTTTGCCAGGGCCGCGCTCGCGTTTCCCAGTTGAGCCGCCGCAGACGCAGTTGGTTTTTCCTGAATCGCATTGGTAATGGTATTAAAGATCTGCACCATGTTGTCGCCGTGGTCGTGATTATAAGTATCCGCCTGGTTGAGATCAGACTGGTTTTCAGCCATCGCCTTGGCAACAGCGCCGAACATCTTCGCCAGATCAACAGTTACGTTCGAATTGGATGTGGTCATTATGTCCTCTCTTTCATAATTTATTCTAGCATATCTTGGAAATAGAATTGCAAAATGGAAAAAACTCGATATAATAGATATACTCATTTTATGAGTATTCATAAAATTAATTATGCCAAGAACCTCCTCTCCCTTATCGATCGAATACGTCCTTCTCGGTTTCCTTGACCAGGAGGCCATCCACGGATACGACCTGTTCAAACGGTTAA
Organism: Anaerolineaceae bacterium; assembly: GCA_034430175.1. Taxonomy (GTDB): domain Bacteria; phylum Chloroflexota; class Anaerolineae; order Anaerolineales; family Anaerolineaceae; genus UBA6107. The sequence continues at coordinate 572 of DAOUFI010000034.1, forward strand.
ATTCGCTTGAATCCATCGGCATGGTCTGGAGTATCAAGCAGAGCCAGCTTTATGCCCTGTTGGAGAAACTCGAAGAAGAAAACCTGGTGCAATCCACCATTATCCCCGGTGAATCGCGCCCCAACCGCAAGCAGTACAGCATCACCAGCCTGGGCAGGCAGACATTTATCGCCTGGCGGAACAGTCCAGTGGAACATGGCCGTGAGATTCGCATCGAATTCCTGGCCAAACTCTTTTTCGCCATGAAAGCCGGTACAGAAATCACGTTGGAATTGATTGAAGATCAACGTTCACGCTGCATCGAGTGGATGAGCCACATGGACTATACATTGGGCAATATCGACCAAAATCAGATGTACGAAAAGGCAGTGCTCCAATATCGTATCTCTCAAATGCAAGCGACCATCCAGTGGTTGACAGAGATGAGAGAGGAAATAATCAGAAAGAACAAGTCGATTGGTAATTAAAAGGGATGATCCTCCCTTTTGATTTGAATTAATCAATACAAGGAGAAAAACATGAAAAGTAAGTTTTTCAGCATCATTTTGCTGTTGGCACTCATCGGCACGGCCGCTTGTGCTACCACACCGGCTACCACCACCAAGGCTCCTGAAATAACACCCACTGAAGCTCCTGTTGTGGCAACCACGGCAGCGCCGATCATGATCACCGATGCGCTGGGGCGAACAGTCACTTTTGAAAAATCACCGGAACGCATCGCTTTGGCAGGGAAAGCACTGTTCATGACAGCGGACGCCATTTATGCGTTCCCCGAAGCTGGTAGCCGTATCGTGGCCATGGGCTCCACCAGCCAATCCAACGGTGATTTCGTCTCTATGATAGATGAGAACGCCGCCGCGAAAATCACCCTGACTGGTGACAATGTCGGCGCGGAACAGATCGCCGCCTCCAATCCAGATTGCGTGATTCTGAAATCAAGTTTGAAAGATTCGCTTGGCGATCCGCTTGAACAACTCGGTATCCCTGTCGTCTATGTTGATTTCGAAACCCCCGAGCAATATGCCCGCGATTTCACCAATCTGGGCATTCTCTTTCAGAATGAAGCCCGGGCAAATGAACTCAATCAGTATTATCAGCTTAAGATCAAAGCCATCACCGGTGTGACCTCAACATTGACTGACAAACAAAAACCGAAAGTATTGGTGGTCTATTATAAGAACAAAGATAATACCGTTTCGTTCAATGTCCCTCCCGTATCCTGGATTCAGACTACCTTAGTGGCAGATGCCGGTGGAACACCCGTTTGGAAGGATATGGAACTCGGTAATAGCTGGACCTCGGTTACGATGGAACAAATCGCTGCCTGGAATCCAGAATATATCTTCATCATCTCCTACTTCAGCCCGGTCGGCGATGTTGTCACCGGTCTTAAAGCTGATCCGCAGTGGTCTGAACTTCAGGCCGTCAAAGATAGCAAGATCTACGGGTTTGCCGGTGATGTGTTCAGTTGGGATCAGGCTGATCCGCGCTGGATTCTGGGCCTCACCTGGATGGCGACCAAGATCCACCCCGACCTGTTCAGCAGTGTGGATATCACCAGCGAAGCCGCTGAATTCTACAAAACACTCTACGGTATGGACAATGCTACTTTCACGAGTAAAATAGTACCATTGTTCTCTGGAGACCTCCCTTAACCGTGAATCCGACAGCACCCGCGCGATCATATGATCGGACCACTACCAGCCGGAGCCAGATTTTGTTCTGGCTGGTGGTTTTTCTAATTGCTGTTGTTGTGTTCTCCATTTTTTTGGGACGTTATCCCAAACCTGGGTTGATCACCATTTCTCAAATGCAGGACGACCTCCTGGCTCAAAGACTGGTCTTAAATCTGCGTATCCCAAGGGTATTGACAGCGATGCTTTTAGGCGCATCGCTGGCAGCAGCAGGGGGTGTATTCCAAATGCTCTTCAGCAACCCGCTGGTCGATCCCGGCTTTCTCGGTGTGTCGCAGGGAGCTTCTTTTGGAGCCTCATTATGTATCGTTTTCCTGGGAGGATCGCTCTGGGCCATTGAAGGGATGGCTGCCTTTTTCGCCTGTCTGGCACTGGCATTATCCTATTTCCTGGCTCGGAGGGTGAAATATGGTGGTTGGGTTTTGCGCCTGGTGTTGGCCGGGATCGCGGTCTCAGCGCTGTTCTCATCAGGGGTAGGGTTGCTCAAGTACATGGCTGATCCATTGTCACAATTACAGGCAATCACCTTCTGGCTGCTTGGCGGTCTGTCTTCCATCACCTGGAAACAATTCCTTTTCATCCTTCCCGTGGTGGTGGTCAGTCTGGCAGTGATCTTTGGGATGCGTTGGCGACTGAATCTACTCTCATTAAATGATGAGACTGCATTTTCACTTGGTATTGCACCAGGAAGAGAACGTTTAATATTATTGATCGTCGCTGTCGTAGCTACAGCAGCAGTCACCGCGGTTGCGGGTCTTGTCGGTTGGATCGGATTGATCATGCCACATATCGCGCGCCGTTTGTTTGGTGCTGACACACGTTACATGGTCCCGGGATCCATGCTTTGCGGTGCTGCTTTTGCCATCTTATGCGATGACCTCGCTAGAACCCTGCTTTCCGGGGAGATCCCGTTGGGGATAATCACAGCCCTCCTTGGAGCAACCATTTTTATTTATCTGATGATCAGGCAAAAGATTCCGGTGAGAAAATGAACCTGGAAAGATCACTTATTGCCTTTCAAAACGTCAGCTATACCTACCCTGCCGGAGAAAAACCGGTCATGGAAGGATTAAATTTAGATATTAACGCCGGAACGATTACCGCTGTGTTGGGTCCAAATGGTGCCGGGAAAACGACACTATTACATCTGGCGCTAGGCTGGCTGCACCCCAGCCCTGGACAGGTGGAATTGTATGGAGAACCCCTGAAAAATTTTTCACGTCGCGAATTGGGAAAATGGATCGGGTTGGTACCACAAAGCGAAAACACGCCCTTTGAGTATTCTCTACTTGAATATGTATTGCTGGGAAGGACTCCTTACCTTGCTCCCCTCGCAATGCCCGAGGAACCAGATGTAGCCATCGCAGCAGAGAAGCTGGATGAAGTGGGGCTCAAAGGTCTGCACAGCCGAACCATGACAAGCATCAGCGGAGGGGAGAGACAACTCGTCCTCATTGCTCGCGCGCTTACCCAGCAACCAAAGATTTTGCTGCTGGATGAACCAACTTCTCACCTCGATCTTAACAATAAAGGCCGGTTGGTACAGTTGCTCCGACAGCTTCAAGCCCGCGGAGTGACGATCATCTTCACCACCCACGAACCAGATGTCGCCTCAGCGTTAGCCACCCATATGGTGCTCATGCGCAAGGGAGAGATTCTTAAAACTGGAACTTCAAGTGAGGTAATGACAGGTGAAAACCTGTCTGCCCTCTATAATATGCCGATCCAGGTAAAAAAGCTGGACGGAAAACACGTTGTGATATGGGACGAAAAGGTAAAGTGATCTTGCTGACTGGCGACCGCGGCTCAGGCAAAACCACCCTGCTGCAGCGGTTGATCGCAGACTGCCACTTCAACAAGATTGATATTGCCGGTTTGCTCTCGCCCGCCGTCTTTGAAAACGGTGAGAAGATAGCCATCGACCTTCTTGAGGTGGACAGTGGAATTCGACGCAGGTTGGCAGAAACTCGCACACTCAATTCGAGCGGCATTATGACAGATCATTGGGTATTTGATTCACAAACCATAGAATGGGGAAATCGAATCCTGGCTAGTCTTCCTCAATGCGGCCTGTTTGTGTTGGATGAACTGGGACCAATTGAACTTGAAAGAGGTCAAGGCCTGATAGAGGGTATTGCTGCTGTGAATAGGGGTAATTTTTGGCAAGCGATTGTAGTCGTCCGTCCCGAGTTAATCGAGGACGCCTTACAGCGATGGCCTCAGGCAGAAGTAATTCCGGTCACTTCCATTTCAATGTCAGAGGATTCTAATTTCTTTTGTTCGATCAAAACACAATTCGATCATTAATCTTTCCCAATTTTGTAACAAAATCGCCAAATCATCGTATACACTTGCAGAGTAATCATCTCTGGGAGGTAGTATGTCTATCTTTGATTTTATCCTGAGAAGGAATCTGAAAATCGGCCTTGCACTGAGCGGTGGGGCAACCCTTGGAGCCGCACATATTGGTGTACTGAAAGTGTTGGAACGTGAAGGCATCAAACCGAGCTTTGTCGCAGGAACAAGCGCGGGAGCTTTGGTTGGTGCCGCATATTGCGTCGGGATACCGATCGACCAGATCAGTGATATGTTCAAAAAAATGAGTTGGCCAAATCTGCTCAAGCCTAGCCTGATCAGATCACTGTCATTCTTTGATACCTCTCCGATGGAAGAATTCCTTCGGAAAAATGTCGGGGACTGCAAGTTTGAGGATTTGAAAATTCCTTTTGCAGTGATTGCGTGCGACATCATGACTGGTGAACGGATCGTAATCAACGAAGGTCCGCTCGCGCCTGCTGCCCGTGCCAGTGCATCCATCCCCGGTTTATTTTCACCTGTTGAATTGAATGGCCGATTGTTGGTCGATGGAGGTGTGGTGGATAATTTTCCAGTGGAAGAGCTACGCCCTATGGGAGCAAACTATATCATCGGGGTTGACCTTTCTAAAGGAAAAGTCTCCGGACGCCGTCCATCCAATCCGTTTGAAATTTTCATGGACACGATCACCATCATGCAATCCAGAGGCGCGGTCGCGGATTCATCCCTTTGTGATTGCTATATCCATCCAGATACCAAACCCTTTTCCAAGTGGAGTTTTAGTGAGGCTGAGAAAATCGAAAACGCTGGAAAGATAGCCGCAGAAGCTGCCTTGCCGCAATTAAAGAGAGACCTTCACAAAAAATAATGGCCTCATAAGTGAACAAGCGGAGCAAAGATCAATGCTCCGCTTGTTTGTGTTAGTAGATATAGATAGTGTAGGGTAAATATCCAGTGATCGTACCACCCGGATCCAGAGTTACGGTTACTGGTCCAGTTCCACTAACTGCTGTGTATCCACCTGGGGGAGCGGTGGTCACCTTTAAGCAATACTTGCCTGGCGGAATGTTGTTGAAAGTGGCAATACCACTTGAATTCGTTGTCTTTGAAGTGACCGCGCCACCGCCAGATCCACAGGCTCCCTTTGATAGTTTTACAACCGCATTGGGAAGGCCAATCTCACCGGCATTCTTAATGGTATTCGCGTTAACGTCATAGAAGACCACCGCCACGATGGTTCCCGGCTCGGGTAGAGGGGTATTCGTGGCTGTTGGCGTGGGTGTAGCTGGCACATAGCATACACCAGGCTCTTTCCCTGTTGGAGTAAAACCAACTACCCAGCGGCAGGTATTGTCAACAGCAGCCAAAGCCTTGATGGGGTAGTAATCGGCTTGAAGGGTTGAAGCGGAACCTGCTTCCGCGATGGTGAAATGATCGTTGTAGTCGAACCACTCGGGGTGGAATAGATCCTGAGCCCAGACTCCCCACATATACGCGGGATCATTGTTCAAAGCTGAATATTTAATGGCAATGTCGACCACCTGTGGATTAGATGGATCGATCCTCGCCCAGGCCAGATCGGGGTCATTTCCCAAGCCCGCATCGAAGAGCAATCTATCATATCCATCTCCTCTCTGCGGAGGGTCGGATCCCACCGGTACTGAGTTTCCAATATCTTTATTGGAATCCTGCCAGACCTGGACACCGGCAACCGACCATTCAATTCCAGGTCGAATGGCAATCACAAGGATATCTCCCCTGCCGTCCACATCGAGATCAAACTCGGCGCCATAGGCTCCACTCAATTTTCCGCTATCGTCGAGTCCGACCAACTGGATCATGACATACAGCCAGGTGGAATCATGGTTCAACCAGGCTTTGGTAATATCGAGATAGGGGAAATATTTATCCATCGTATTCGCGTTGAAAGGCCTTTCCAGTAAACCCTCGGCGAAGTTCTCCCCAGCAGCAGCTCGCCTTTCCTCGGCAGATGTTGACGAGTTGGCATCCGTAATTCCAGATTCATGATTCACTCCCGGCGCGGAAGGCGACATGTAATGGGTAATCTGTAAAGTGGCAGTGGGAAGCTCCAACGTAGTTTCAATCACTGGTGGCTCAGTCTGTGGGGTGGAAGGAGTATTAACAGCCATACCCGCGAGCGCGGAAGATGTGGCCTGTAATGCGGCGATGGTCGATTGATAATCTTCATCGTTGGAAGTGGTGAAAAGAGGGAAATTACAAGAGCCAAGGAGCAAAGCGAAAACCAGAACCATTACGATCAAAAACATGATCACGGATTTCTTCATTCTCTCAACCTCCTGAACAAATCCCCGATAAAAGAATACCAATTTCATTATAGAAACCTGATTTACCAAAAGCAATTCCCGGTTTTCCCCCAATCTCACGAAAATTACAAGTATGCAAATTTACTTTTTTACCATTGATTTATTACCAATACATTACTATAATGTTGTTGTAATTATCATGTAACATGTTTGTAATTTTTGGAGAGAGATGAAAACTTCAACCCGTATAATCAAAAGTTTCCTGGTGGTAATAGTTCTGGTAACAATGGCTTTCAGCCCAGTGCAAACAGCTCTAGCAATGCCAGTTACCGGTGACGCAATCACCGCCCAGGCTCCCGCAGTGGTGAGCCCTAAAATCTCTTCCCTCAATGATTTCGTCGCATCAGTGAAGAATGGAAAAAGTGGTCAGATCGTTGGCCTCTATTCAGACAGCGTTTTCGCGCTCAAAGTAGTCCAGCAACCTTCAGGCAACTCCTCCTTTGTTTCAACCGCTTCTTCAGAAGTGGTAACGCAATTTGGACTTGCCTCTTCATACGGCTCGATTGGTATGCTCGCCCACAATTATCTGGCTGGAAAATATTTCACTTCGCTTTCAAGTGGCAGCAAAATTGTGGTGGTCTATGGTGATGGGAAAACTGTCACCTATAAAGTCAGCGCAATTAAACAATACCAGGCGCTCTCGCCTAACAGCACCCAATCGAACTTCGTTGATCTTTCTAAACCCGATAAAACCCTGACTGCCACCGATGTATTCAAACAGACTTATGGCAACAAAGGTGCGCTGGTATTACAGACCTGTATCAGTAAAAATGGAAATTCTTCCTGGGGCAGACTCTTCTTGATCGCCTACAAGGAATAATTACTACCGGTTCTCTCAAGAAGAACAAAAAGTCCTTGAAATATTATTGGTGGAAACAAGAATTTATCGGTAGATACTTCTTGAGGGAAAAATCAAAATGGATGACCTGAAGGCGTAGGTCATCCATTTTTGTCCCCCAGCAAGCAAATTGTGAGTGTTACCTCATCGAATAATCAAATTAGATAATAAAAGATCTTTCCTGAATCAAGTTGATCAACGTATCAACTACCTCCGCATCGAATTGAATCCCTCGTTGCTGAACAAGGATATCAATCGCATCTTGCACAAACCGTTTGGGTTGGTAAGCCCGACCCTCGATCACTGCTGAAAACGTATCCACAACGGCGATTATTCTTGCTCCCAGGGGGATTTGATTTCCCCGCAGTCCCAGTGGATACCCTGACCCATCCAGCCTTTCGTGGTGTGCCAGGATCAGTGGCGCGACTTCATCAAGTCCGGTCATCCCCTGCACAATCTTCGCGCCGATCTCAGGATGTTTATGGATTGCCTCCCATTCTTCAGGAGTTAATTTGCCTGGTTTGTATAGAACCTTATCTTCCACACCAATCTTCCCAATATCGTGAAGCAAAGCTGCCCAATAAATAATCTGGCATTCTGCATCGGTGCATCCCATTTTCCTGGCAACCTGGTCTGAGATAGTTGCCATATTTTGACTGTGTAATCCGCTGTCAACGTCCCGGGCGACGAGCGCCTTAGTCAGTGCCCTGACCATTTCGCTAGAAGTATTGGATAAACGCTCATTCAATTTGATCCTGAATATCCCATTCGCCAACTGCCCAGCCATTAATTCAACCAGATGAGTGGAGTTAATCAAATAAAGATTGCTTTCTTTTACACCGAGACTTCCCAACTCAAGAAAACCAATCTGTTGCTGATTCACTGAGAGTGGAACCAGCCAGATATGGAGAAATTCCTTCCCGGAGATTGATTGGTGCTCTTGAATAATCGCCTTGTTATCAACCTTGAGAGGTTTCAACGCGGGATATGTGAGCGCGACTTTTTTGAGGAATTTTTCCACTCCCACAGAAACCGGAACATGGTCAGGACATTCCACAGCCCCATCCCCCTCCTGGTAGATCATTTTCCAATAATACTGTCCATCTGATTCAAGCAGAATAACCTTCGCGTAATTCAGATCTAGGATCTCAACCACCGACCTGGTCGCTCTTTCCAATAGATCGCTCAGGGTATTTGATCCCAAAAGATACCTGTTCAGATTCGAAAGTCCCACCCAACGAT
>DAOUFI010000035.1:0-3434 GCA_034430175.1 Anaerolineaceae bacterium
TTTCACTCATCGTGTGTAGTCTGTCCACTTTCTTCCTCCACGTATGGGGACATTTTAACTTTGGTAAAAGGGGACATTTCTACTTTGGTTTAACACAATAGAGCAGGGAGGTTGACCGAGAAAACCCCCCATGTTATAATCATGCGCCGTTGTGTTTTGCTGGTGATGCAGGTACTCTGGAGTGAATCCGGCGTGGCCATCATTGCAGTCGATGGCCTCGCCCTATTAAGCAAGTAACTTTGTAGAAAAAGGCATTTATTTTAACGGAGGCTAAGAAACGTGCCAACTATCAATCAATTGATCCGAAAAGGACGCGTGACCAAAAAGGTCAAGAGTAAAGCGCCTGCCCTACAGTACACGTTGAATTCAATGAAACAACGTCGTACCCGCCAGGATAAAGGCGCACCGCAAAAACGTGGAGTCTGCACTGTCGTCCGCACCATGACCCCCAAGAAACCGAATTCGGCGCTCCGTAAGATCGCCCGTGTTCGCCTTTCAAACGGCGTCGAAGTGACCGCATATATTCCGGGCGAAGGCCATCAGTTACAGGAGCACTCTGTTGTTCTTGTCCGCGGTGGTCGTGTGAAAGATCTGCCTGGCGTGCGTTATCACATCGTGCGTGGGACATTGGATACGACTGGTGTAGCCAAACGGGCGCAAGGCCGTTCCAAGTATGGCTCCAAAAAGCCGAAGGCTGCTTAACTAAGAAGGACGGAGATAATAAATGCGACGGACTAAACCCGAACCACGTGAAGTTGTAGCAGATGTTCGCTACAATAGCGTGCCTGTTACATTCTTCATCAACCGCATCATGAAACGCGGCAAGAAAAGTGTTGCCACGACTATCGTCTACGATGCACTTGATATCATCAAAGAAAAGACCGGCAAGGATCCGATCGAAGTGATGGATGCTGCCTTGAAAAATGTTGGACCATTGATGGAAGTCCGCCCACGTCGTGTGGGTGGCGCTACTTACCAGGTGCCAATGGAAGTGCCTGCCAGCCGCAAAATGACCCTGGCCATGCGCTGGATCATCGAAGCGTCCTCTGGACGTACCGGTAATTCCTATGCCGAAAAACTTTCCGGCGAATTGATGGACGCGGCGAATAATACAGGCGCAGCAGTTCGTAAACGCGAAGAGACTCACAAAATGGCCGAAGCCAACCGTGCTTTCTCTCATTTCCGTGTTTAATCATCTGAGAAGCATAGTAAAGGTTTGCAATGCCACGTAATTTTCCGCTTGAAAAGTGCCGTAATATTGGGATTATCGCCCACATCGACGCCGGTAAAACGACGACGACCGAGCGTATCCTGTTCTATTCCGGCCGCACGTATAGAATCGGCTCGGTAGATGACGGCACGACAGTTACTGACTGGATGGCCCAGGAACGCGAGCGAGGGATCACCATTGTCTCAGCGGCAGTAACTGCCGAGTGGAAAGGTTATCAGATCAATGTTATCGATACCCCGGGACATATTGATTTCACTGCCGAGGTACAGCGCTCATTAAGAGTCCTCGACGGCGGCGTGGTGGTTTTCGATGCCGTCCAGGGTGTTGAACCGCAAAGTGAGACCGTATGGCGACAGGCTGATCGGTATAACGTACCCCGCATCTGTTTTGTCAATAAGATGGATCGCACGGGAGCCTCCTACGAATATACGCTGGGCACGATAAAATCGCGCCTGGGCGCGAACCCGATCGCCATGCATCTACCCATCGGCAGTGAAGCCAATTTCAAGGGTATGATCGATTTAATGACCATGCAGGCAATCTTTTTTGAAGATGAATTGGGTAAGGAACCACGCGTTTCTCCAATTCCCGACGAATTGAAAGAACAGGCAGAAGAAGCCCGCATGCAGATGGTTGAAAAGATCGCCGAACTCGACGATGATTTAACTGTCAAATACCTCGAAGGGAAATCGATCTCAATCGAAGAGATGAAAGCCGCGTTGCGATCCGCAGTGATCCAAAATAAAGCAACCCCATGTTTCTGCGGCTCCTCTTTGAAGAATAAAGGCGTCCAGCTTGTACTGGATGCGGTGATCGATTATTTACCCTCACCTCTGGATATCCCGGCTGTAAAAGCCACTAACCTGAAGAACGACGAACAAATTGAACTTCCTCCTGACGATGATGCTCCATTGAGCGCGCTGGTCTTCAAGATCGTCAGTGATCCCTACGTGGGCAGATTGGCTTATTTTAGAGTCTATTCTGGCAAGATTAGTGCCAGTCAAATGGTCTACAACCCTGGCAAGGGTCGCAAAGAACGCATCGGACGTTTATTGCGCATGTATGCCGACCGTCGAGAAGACATCACCGAAGTCAATGCAGGAGATATCGGCGCCGTGCTTGGTTTGAAAGAAAGCTTCACCGGTGACACACTGTGTGACTCGGATCACCCCGTAGTGCTCGAAAGTATTTCATTCCCGGAACCGGTAATCTCCATTGCCATCGAACCGAAATCGACAGCCGATCAAGATAAGATGGCCAACGCATTGCTTCGTCTTTCTGAAGAGGATCCAACATTCCGCATCCATTCGGATGAGAATACCGGGCAGACCATTATCTCAGGTATGGGTGAGCTTCACCTGGATATTTTTGTGGACCGCATGATGCGAGAGTTCCACGTCCAGGCGAACGTTGGTAATCCACGGGTTTCTTATCGCGAGACTATCACCCGACCGGTGACTGGTTACAGTTACAAATACGTTAAACAGAGCGGTGGTCACGGCCAATACGGCCATGTGGTTTTTGATCTTGAACCTACTGACCGAGGCTCTGGTATTAAATTTGAAAACAAAATCTTCGGTGGCGCCATTCCAAAGGAATACATCCCCGCGGTTGAAAAAGGTGTTAAAGAAGCCGTGGAATCTGGTGTGTTGGGTGGGTACCCCGTAACCGATCTTTTGATTCGCCTCGTCGATGGTTCATATCACGAAGTCGACTCGAGCGAAATGGCCTTCAAAATGGCTGCCATCATGGGTTTCCGCGAAGCCATGCAAAAAGGTGCTTGCACCCTTCTGGAACCAATCATGAAGGTGGAAGTAACCATCCCTGAGGAATATCTCGGCGAGGTATTGGGTCAAGTAACATCTCGCCGTGGCGTTGTTTTGGGAATGGATATGCATCCTGGCAACGTTCAAGCTGTCAGAGCCCAGATCCCGATGGCTGAAATGTTTGGTTATGCAACACAACTTAGATCCGGTACACAGGGTCGCGGTGTTTTCACTATGGAATTTGACCACTATGCACCGGTTTCTGATGCTGTGAAAGAAAAAGTCTTAAAAGGTTAATTCATTCTCTTTTATCGAACTTCTCAAGGAGTAATCGGTTTATGGCCAAGCAGAAATTTGAACGCAACAAACCGCATGTGAATGTGGGAACGATGGGTCATATTGACCATGGCAAGACGACATTGACAGCAGCGATCACG
>DAOUFI010000036.1:0-3918 GCA_034430175.1 Anaerolineaceae bacterium
TACTGCAAATCTTGTCACCCAATATTTGATCCAAACAATTCGCCAACAACTTCAAGAGCATCATATTGTTGTTTGGTTTGATCCCGAGAAGCAGTATCAAGCCCTCGTTCTTGCAGAGAATTTTCCTAACGTGCATCTATTCTCATACGAACCCCAAAAAGGTTTCATGGCGCTGCGGCGTAGCTTAGAGCAGGTTTGGGGTGCTTTGGAACCGCCAAAATTACTAATCTATGTTCCCATGTCTGAAGAGTTATCCCACCATGCATTAGTTGAATACACAACAGCTGGGGTTATTATGCAGCCTGGCCAACAACCAGCAGAACGCAACACGCGTTTAGCCCTGGTAGCCAGACAAGCCTTAGGGGGAATATTACCCGCCAACAACCTGTCAAAAGTAATTACTGAAGTTGAAAATGGGCAGTTATCGCTTTCAGAACTGGATGAAATTGCAAACCGGCATAAGGATATCCATATTGGAGCTTTAGCAATTATCTTTAAAAGTGAAAACATTGAAGATATATGCCTTCAATTCCTTTCTTCTAGAAACTTCGATGAAGATATTAAAGCCAAGAATGCGGTTCCGACCCTTATCGCGTTGCTCAAAAATGAATTAGAAATTCAGCTGGGAGATAAAGAAGATTTGAGCAAGATTCGCGAGTCTTTAGCCCGATATTTATTATTTGCTGAATTCGCGAATCAATTAGGAAAATTATTACCTGCCTCTCTCAGTACATTCAAAGGACCAAAGAGTAAAGGCGCAATTGAATCCGTTCTTCGTCTTGTAAGACAATGGCGTCTCAGAAGTGATTACACCGCCAGTTACATAGAAGCAGCCAATAAATTTGAGCCGGAAATCGACCTTTCAAAACATGCCTGGTCAATTGAAATGTTGGATCATACAGATACTTTTGCTGGAATCGAAGATATTCTACAATCTTTAGTCGAAAAAGCACTTATAGAAAAACCGAATCAAGATTTGGTTGAAATTGCTAGAAAGCGGCAGAACGGATTCTGGCCGAACCAAATCCCGACCTTGAAATTACATTGGCAAATGATCGTTGAAGCTGGTCAAGTGCTCGTTCAATCCAACTCTATTAAGACTGCCCTGAAACAAGAATGGTCAGCATCCCAATTGATTAAAAACTATTCTGGATATCAAATTCATGCCAGTGATGGGCAATCTCCATGGTGTAAATTAGATACAACATTTAGAAGAATGGAAAGGGATGAACACAGTTTTGATTTCGAAACTGAGCAACATGATTCACTTCAAAAACTCCTGGCGTCAGCTCGATCAATTTATGTTGATGTCGTTCATGCTATGACGGAACAATTTATTCGAGGTTATGAAAAAGCGAGTTTCCACCTTCCAGAAATTGTGCAGCAATCCAATATATTCCATGATTTTGTTCAACCGCCATTGGAAAGTGAAAAAATCGCATATATTCTGGTTGACTCATTTCGATATGAGATGGCTTTAGATTTATTCGAACAAATCCAATCTGATTGGGATTGTCAGGTAATACCAGCCTTAGCCACAGTACCCACTGTCACAGAAGTGGGAATGGCTGCACTTATGCCAGATGCGGAAAAGGGAATATCACTTGCGCCTGCCGGAGCAGGGAAATTGGGTGTTGTGATTTTGACAACAATGCTCAAAGGCCGGCCAGACCGCGTGAAATATATAGAAACAAACTACCCACAGAGCATTGTATTGGAGCTTAACCAAATTGCGCCACTAAAGGATAAGAAGATTGTAAACTCCCTTGCCAATGCAAAGCTGGCTGTCATTACTGCGACAGACGAAATCGACGGATTGTGGGAAAGCCAGCCAGAAATTGCCAGGCGATTACATGATGATGTTTTCAATCAATTACGCCGGTGTGTTCGCAATTTGCTGAATGTCAATTATCAAACGGTCATTATCACATCTGATCATGGCTTTATTGCTGGAGATAATCTTATGGTGGGCACTCCGATGGATCCCCCAGGCGGCGAAACTGTTGACTTACATCGCCGTGTTTGGATTGGTCATGGAGGAGCTAATGCCTCAACGTGCTTGCGTAAACCAGTTTCTGCATTTGGCATTGGTGGTGATTTAGAACTTGTCACACCAATAGGACTGGGGTGCTTTAAGGCAGCAGGTGGATCGACTCAATATTTTCATGGTGGTATGTCCCTTCAAGAAATAATTATTCCCATCCTATCGGTTCGACCAGGGAAAAACTATTTATCAACTAATAAAGAACCTGCTTACCATTGGGAAATAATTCTTGGTAGCAAACAAATATCTACAAGATTTTTCTCGGTTACTATTAATGGAAACGCAACTGAACTTCTCGCGACACCACCAAAAATTCGAATTGAACTGAAATCCGGGAATCGAGTTCTCTCAATGCCAGTAGCAGCTACGTATGGCCTAGATGAAACTACAAAAGACGTGAAAATGAAGATGGAAGAAGGATCAACAACGCTGATTCCAAATACTGTGACTCTTTTTATAGATGATATTCCTGCTGGAATAGCCACAGTCGATCTCGACTTAATCAATTCAGATACTGGGCTTGCCCTTTCTCAGGTCACTAATATTTCAATTGCATTCGCCCTTTAGGAGGTTTGATATATGGATAACCTTGATCAAAAAGCAACTTCAATCTTCGCAGGGCGAGTAGTCCGCAAAGATTTGGTTCGTAGAGTAAAAGTTGGAGCAAATGTCCCTGTTTATGTATTGGAATACTTATTGGGAAAATACTGCGCTACTGATGATCCAACTGCGATTGAGGCGGGATTACGATTAGTTAATAGCACAATCTCAGAGAACATCATTCGGCCAGATGAGGCCATGAAAGCTCAATCGAGAGTAAAAGAACGAGGAGAGATGACGTTTATTGACAAAATCCTCGTTCGATTAGATGGCACAAAATATTGGGCGGAAATGGTGAATTTTGGCCATAACTTTTTGCATATTTCGGATACGATTGTCCGAAAATATGACCGGTTACTTGAAGGGGGGGTGTGGGCTCAGGTGAAACTCGAATATCGCGAAGACGAGGAAGTGTCTGGTAAAGTAAGACCTTTCTTCGTAACTGAATTAAATCCAATTCAACTTGCTTCTTTTAATCTTGATGACTATATAGAGCGAAGATCCCAATTATCTACTGATGCGTGGCTTGATTTGCTGGTTCGAACAATTGGGCTTGAGCCAAGCCAATTTGAGAGAAGAACAAAATTATTAATGCTAATTCGGTTAATCCCAATGATTCAACGAAATTACAATTTAATCGAGTTAGGTCCACGTGGGACTGGTAAAAGTTATGTGTATCGGGATCTAACGCCTTACGCAATTCTCGTTTCAGGCGGAAAAACCACAGTTCCTAACCTTTTCTATAACATGAGTACGCGAAAAGTTGGTTTAGTGGGTATGTGGGATGTGGTCGCGTTTGATGAAGTAGCAGGAATAAATTTTGACGATAAATCTGCTGTTCAGATTCTAAAAGACTATATGGAAAGTGGCAGCTTTAGTCGGGGACGCGAAGAAATAGTCGCAGAGGCCTCGATAGTGTTTGCAGGTAACTTAAATCAACCGGTTGACGTATTAGTGAGAACATCCACTTTACTTCAACCATTACCTGAAGAAATGCAAGATATGGCTTTGATTGATCGAATTCATTACTATCTCCCAGGATGGGAATTGCCCAAAATGAGAAATGAATTCATGACAGATCATTATGGATTTGTTGTTGATTATCTTGCTGAAGCCTTCCGCGAATTGCGCCGTCGAAATTATACAGATGTAATTGATCGATATTTCTCACTTGGTACAGATCTAAACACAAGGGATGCAAAAGCAGTCCGCAGAACAGCATCCGGACTAATTAAGCTTTTACATCCTGGTGGAGATCCAACAAAAGAAGAAAC
>DAOUFI010000037.1:0-12128 GCA_034430175.1 Anaerolineaceae bacterium
TCATCCTTGGAGAAAGTTCAACCTTAAATCAAATGCCCCCTCTAAAGGGGACATTCTTACTTTGTCTAACTAGGTGACATTTTAACTTTGGGCTAACAGCACCTCTGTAGGTTAAGTTTAAAGCTCAACCGGGAGCACGCGACTCCCGGTTGATATCATCTAATTCCCTGACATGAGGTATTTGGCTTAAGGGTTACTCATCCACTCCCTTATAGCCCATGATTAATGCATAGGTGCCGTTACCTACATTCGATGTGGTAGCGTAGTACATGGAATTCTCACCTGTTGGAGCAACGATGGATGTTGGAAGCTTTACCCAAGCTGAACCACTCCATTGATAAATGGCGCCGGTCCAGCCATAACGGTAGGTGGGAAAGCTGAAGGTGAGGTTCACAGTGTCAGTACGGGTGGCCAGACCACTGATCACGATGCCTTTACCACCAAACTGACCGCTAGTGGAGTTGAATCCGATGGGCAGGATCATGCTTGCGTCGTCATCAACAATTCCAGGAAGTTTTGCTGTATTGAGGACTTCACTAGTGAAGGATGTACCATTATTGGCAGTAGCCACCGGATCGGACCAGACATCTACCGATGATGCGGTTGTGCTTGCAAATGCCGAGCCGATGCTTACCAGCAGCACGCTCACCGCGAGCAGGCTGGCAATGGATATACGAGTAATATTTTTCATATTGAACTTCTCCTTTCAAAAGAAGTGATATTGCATCAATATTACTCACCCATCATGTGAATACGATGTAGCCATTGTAGAGAATTGAATTGTTGTGCCAAGGAATTGTGAAAAAAAATTAACTTCCTCGACAATGTCGATCCAATGTCGAGAAGGCGTTGATGGCTGTTGTGACCTAACTGATGAATAGACTAATCTTGATTGAGAAGAGACGGAGCGGGTTTAAAGAATTCGATCTTGTCGCCATAGTCTCTTACCAAAGTGGAGCGCGGGCAAATTACGAGACGAAGCGCAACCCAGATGTCTCCCACCGCGCCGCTGGTATTAAACACTAACAACATCAAAGCAGGCATGGCGCAATACGCTGGCAACCAGAGCAGCGCGGCTACTCCTATTAAAGTGATACCTATCAATGGTGCAAGCGCGGTGTAGAAATACTGCCAGCGTGGAAAGTACCAGCCAGGCGCAGAGGCATAAGCGTAATAAATCTTGAAGGCAAATTTGGGACGTTCTCCTGAAAAGATCCAGAAGAAGATGCCGTGAAAGCCTTCGTGAATAATGATCATCAATATCGAAATTATGAGTACTTCGGCGATAAAAATCAGGCTGCTTAAGATCGAAATGGAAATTTGAAAAGATCCGCGTGGAAATATTGCCGGATGCAAAGAGCGGGCTAACGCTAAGAACCCAAACCAGGAAACAATAGCGATCATTAATCCCCAAAATGATAGATTAACCGTCTCTTTGGGTTTTGAAATATCAAACGACCAGAACAGGGTATACCCTTTGGGAATGTCACGGCAAGCTTTCATTTGTTCGGAATTTTCCATTTATTAACGCTTTCTTTCAGTGTTTGTATACAGCTATAATCGGGTTGAAGCTTAGTGTTGTAATTCTATCATTCCGGAGGTGCTCATGCGTTCACGGAAAGCCCTGTTATACGTTCCCGGTAACGACCTTCACAAGATCGATAAAGCCGCAGGCAGTGGTGCAGATTGTGTTTGCCTGGATCTGGAGGATGGTGTGGCTGAGAACATGAAGACTGAAGCGCGTAGTATCATCGTTGGGGCGTTGGAATCACTAAATTTTGGTGTCAGTGAACGCGTGGTACGGATCAATTCATTTGCCAGCGGGCGAACCCGTGACGACCTGACTGTAATTCTACCTGCCCATCCAGACGCTGTGCTGCTCCCCAAGGTGTCAAAACCGGAACAGATCAGTGAGATAGATAAACTGATCGGTGTGGCCGAGGCGAAACACGGCTGGAGTATTAACGGCATTGCTTTAATCACGATCGTGGAAAGCGCGCTTGGTATTGTTAACCTCAAGGAGATCTGCCGCATGGCGGAGACCTGTCCCCGCTTCCAGGGCATCGTCTTCGGCGCAGAAGATTTCACTGCGGATATGGGTGCGACACGAACACCCGAAGCAGATGAATTGATCTACGCTCGCAGCGCCGTTGTCACGCACTGCGTTGCTTTCGGGTTGCAGGCTATCGACCTGGTAACCGTGAATTTCAGAGATATGGAATTATTGGAGCGCGAAGCAACCCGTGGCGCGCAAATGGGATATACCGGCAAGCAGGTCATTCATCCTCTTCAAGTAGAGCCAACGCAACGCATTTTTACCCCGTCTGCGGAAGAGATTGAAAAAGCAAAGTTGATCCTGGAACAAGCAAGAAATTACGCCAGGAAAGGTAAAGGCGCGTTCGCGATAGATGGAGAGATGGTGGACATGTCGGTAATCAAACGCGCAGAAGGGGTATTGGCGCGAGCGGGAATCTCAGTAAGCGAATCCCATCAGTCTTTTTGATGCAGTTGCACCCGGATCGGCTCAGGTTTCGCTCCTACGATCTCGAATCTGAAGTCGCAGGCGCCAAAGTGTATGATATCACCGCTCACCAGACGTGTGCCCTGTGAGGTGACCGGTTCGTAGTTCACCCAGGTACCGGCCGTAGAGCCGCGGTCATTGATGAAATAATTTTTGGCTGAATCGAGGGTTATCTCAGCGTGTATGGGAGAAATGGTCGGTGCGTCCAGTGCGATGGCACAATGGGTTGGGTCATTACCCAGTAACGTGCTCTTGCCTGTTAGCGAAAAGACAGTACCGGCAGGCAGATCGCTTTCACCTCCACCCATAAATACTAACTTCGCCACAGGTTCATGCCTGGTTTGGGGTCGGGTCTCAGAAGGCGACGATATTATTTCTGAGCCCGAGGCTGATTGGCGTTTGGATTTGCTACCGGATTTGTTGATTGGGGTTTGCAATCGCAGTTTCAATAACAGATAGATCAATCCCGCTCCGACAAGGACCAAAAAGGTAACGACACCGAGGGTTTGAGTATCGATTTGTTTGATGAAACGTCCTATAACGCCGAGAGGTTTTTCTTCGAGAACGATCGAAACCGGTAACTCGATCGTGGAAGCTGTAAATCCAGCCACGTCCTCCACTTTTACCTGGATCATGTGATTACCACTCTTGGTATAGGGGGTCAAGTCCCATTTGAATTCGGTAAACGGCTCGGAGGTGTTTTCCGCGACCTCGGAACCATCCACGAACAGTTTCGCGGATTTCAACGAGCGGGTATGGGCATCGGGGAATTCCAACATGAAAGAGATCGTCTGCTGACTTGGTACCAGAGACCATTTCCGGGTGGTACTATCCTGGGTCCAGGAGCGGGTGATGGTTGACGGGGGGGCGAGTAAAATGGGATTCGGCGCCAAAGCCTTCAGGTCAAAGTTCACCTTCCCGGAGCTGCCTTGGAAATCGGTCTGGTCGATCTGGACTGCAAGCGTATAGGTGCCAGAACTTCGCAAAGCGGTGGTGTAGGTGACCCGGTATTCAAAGCGGATCGGTTCAAGATAAGAAGTGATCGAAGGCAGAGTTTCAGCGCCGGAGAAGATAAGTAATGAACCGTTGGTAGCTGACGCCATATTTTGAAGCGCAGTGGTGGCATCCTCGGATTGATAACTTTGCGGACCAATCAACCAGATATACAGGTGAATATTCCCTTCCGCTGCTCGTGCTGCCAGATCCATCAAGCCGGCCAATTGGTTCTCATCGGGAAGGGGGGTGATCAAAAAGAGAGATTTTGTTTTGGAATCATTGATTGCGGTGAGTTTATCCAATGACAACGTCAGGCAATTCAAGGTGGGTGTGGCGGATTTTAGATCAGGCTGATAAGCCGCGATGGCGTCCACCCATTCAGAGGGGGTGGTCAACTGATCAACCACAGTGCTTTCGTTGTTGATGATTGTGAAATCATCAACCGTGGTAATCGATTGCGCGATTGCCCAATCGGTCCAGACTTCCTTTATCCGGTCAAAACGGGTTTTTCCCGCGTAGGAATTGCCAACGGTTGGCCCTTCATTAACAGCCAATACAACATGCGTACCGGGTTCAATTAATTGCAGATTGGTTACTTTTACTTCCTGGTCGTTCTCGAAGACATGAAGGCCGGCAAGTGTGACGGTATCGATAAATATTCCATCTGTATCATATGGCCAGAAGTTAAAACTGAACTCAGGATACTGCCGCGTATTGATGGCTGAAACGTCGATGTGCCGCTGGTCTGCAGCGCTAACGGGATTCACCCGAAACGCTGATATTACTAGCAGCAGACTGACCGTAATCCAAAAAACATACGGGATTAAGTAATGTTTACGCATACACGGTTATTGTATGCCACTTTGCTGGAAAAATCCCAGGATTTATTCCCACTCAATAGTGGCTGGAGGTTTACTGGTCACGTCGTAGACCACTCGGTTAACTCCGGCTACTTCGTTGACGATACGGCTGGAAACGCGTTTTAAAAGATCGGTAGGGAGGTCTGCCCAATCGGCGGTCATGAAGTCGTCAGTGCATACGGCACGCAGAGCGATCGTCTCTTGGTAAGTGCGCTGGTCGCCCATTACCCCCACGCTCTGTACGGGCAGCAGAACGGCGAATGCCTGCGACACCACGGTTTGTGTTTCAGTATTGGGCTTACCGAGAAGACCAGCGGCAGTCAGCTCACTGGTAAAAATGGCATCGGCTTTTCGTAGACGGTCTACCCTCTCACGTGTGATCTCGCCCAGGCAGCGTACCGCCAGGCCGGGTCCGGGGAAGGGCTGGCGCCACACGAGTTCAGGAGGTAAGCCGAGTGCTTCACCGATCACACGAACCTCATCTTTGAATAGATCGCGTAGCGGTTCGACAAGTTTAAATTTCATATGCTCTGGGAGGCCACCTACGTTGTGATGCGATTTGATCCGTTCCGCTTTCCCGAATGCCGTGCCGGAAGATTCCACCACGTCTGGGTAGATCGTACCCTGAACCAGGAAAGGCGGCTGCCCAACTTTCAATGACTGCTGCTCAAACAAGCGGATGAACAGCTCACCGATCGCCTTGCGTTTTATCTCCGGGTCCGTTACTCCTTTGAGCGCCGAGAAATATTCGTCACTGGCATCGATGGTTACCAGATCCATATCCAGAGCGTCAGTAAAGGCTGATTGTACCTGTTTGCGTTCGTTCTGGCGCAGCAAGCCGGTATCGATGAAAACAGTTGAAAGCTGCGGGCCTACCGCGCGCCTGACCAGCGCTGTAGCCACACTGGAATCCACACCGCCACTGACCGCGGAGATCACTGCCTGGTCGCCCACCTGGCTTCGGATGGTCTGAATTGAACGCTCGATGATATTATGCGGCGTCCAATCCGCCTTGCAGGCACAGATACCCAGTGCAAAATTGGAGAGGATTTGCATGCCACGTTGGGTGTGGCGTACCTCAGGATGGAATTGAACCCCGAAATATTTTCGCTGCTCGTCGTACATGGCAGCCAAAGGACTGTTGCTGCTTTCGGCCAGCTTGACGAAGCCCTCGGGTAAACTGTCGATGCGGTCACCGTGAGACATCCATACTGTTTGTGAAACGGACGGTAAAAGCGGATTGTCGAGGCAGACTGAAATCTCAGCCAGACCGTATTCGCGCGATTGGGCAGGAATCACTCGCCCGCCAAGAGCAACGGCCATAGCCTGCATACCGTAGCAAATCCCCAGAATGGGCAAACCGCTATCGATCAGGTATTGTGTCAGGAAAGGCGCGTTCTCGCCGTAAGCGGATGAAGGCCCACCTGAAAGGATAACACCGCGTGGAGCCAGAGCCATAACCTTTTCCGCGGGAGCGTCCCATGGGAAGATCTCGCAATAGACGCGCAATTCACGTACGCGGCGGGCGATCAGTTGGGTGTATTGAGACCCGTAATCGAGAACGGCGATCGAATCC
This sequence comes from Anaerolineaceae bacterium, assembly GCA_034430175.1. Taxonomy (GTDB): domain Bacteria; phylum Chloroflexota; class Anaerolineae; order Anaerolineales; family Anaerolineaceae; genus UBA6107. The sequence goes on from DAOUFI010000037.1 coordinate 5,954, forward strand.
ATATAGAGTATTTACTCCTCGAAGGTAAGGATCTGATTGTCCATGCTCTTGATTCGTACCAGAGAGACTACCGGAACGTTCAAATGCTGAAGCGCCTCACGGCCACCTTCGAAAGTTTTCTCGATCAACGCGCCTACACCCACGATTGTCGCACCGGCGGCTTCTGCAAGACGTACGAGACCGAGGATGGTGGCGCCAGATGCCAAAAAGTCGTCGATGATAAGCACGCTTTCACCTGGCTTGAGATACTCGGGTGATACGATCAGGTCAACCATGTTCCCCTTGGTGTGCGATGGCGCCGTGGTTAGGAAAACTGTTTCGGGCATGGTGATGGGGCGAGTTTTGCGCGCGTAAACAACTGGCAGGTGCATGTGATACCCCGTCATTAATGCAGGCGCGATCCCTGAGATCTCAGCGGTGAGAATGCGAGTCGCTTTTGTGTCGGCGAAGCGAACCGCGAATTCCTTGCCACAGGCGTCCATGATGGCCGGATCGACCTGGTGGTTGATCAGGCTGTCGATCTTTAAAATACCATTGCCAAGGATCTTACCCTCAGCGGCGATCCTTTTTTGCAATAAATCCATTTGTCCCTCCGAGTGGCTTGTATAGACAATTTTATAATGCTTTGCAGAAATGGGAAAGGAGAATTCGAGGGAGAGGAATTAATTTAAGAAAAGGCCTGCTCTTCGATCAAAGAGCAGGCTCATTTCCTCAAGTGAAATCTACGCGTTTTGGTTTTTCCAAAGCGCGTTGTAGGCAATGATCGCTACTGCCACATATGCACAGGTCTTGGGGATCATCAGTATGCCTACCATTGGGTATCGCTGCGCGAACAGAATGACCGGAGTATAGAACGCGAATGAAATGACAATGCTCCAGCCTATCCACTTAAAGGTGCAATCATTGATTTTGTAGGATGAATACAGGTAAAGGCCGATTACCCCAAGTCCCTGAATGACCAAAAGACTGTTACGCAGCAGGCTGGCAGTTTGCGGGATGACCAAGCTGTCCCAATCATTAGCAGGTAGCGCCATAAAGATCAGACGCACAATACCGATTGCCAGCAGGAAGTAGGTAAACCAGCTTGCCTTCTGGTTGAAACGTTCCATCCATATGTAAACCAATACCATGTAAAACATGGTCACGGTGTAGGCGGTCATCATACTGCCAACGCCAGTCAAAGCCATCGGTGTGCCCAGCACCATCACTTGCTTGTCAAGAGTGTTCATCAGATGTGCCACCACCCGAAAACCGACGTGGCCGGTGTCTCCGGCAGCTAGTAATATGAAAGAGATCAAGAATAGCCGGGCGAGACTTTTCTTCTCTGCTTCCACTCTGGAGTACCGGGCGGCCATCAGGATGACCAGTCCCCAAACTACCAATAAGTACAGAACGTTGAACGCGGTCTCGAAGATCGCTACGAGGTTACTATCCACTTTTTTCAACTCCTTTTAAGAAATAATGGGTCAGTTTTTTAGCAATGGCAGAATTTTCCATTTTCAATTCGACTGCCTTGCCAATGAAATTGTTGACAGTGCCAAAAAAGATCAATGCGAGCGAATGAGGGTCGTCTTTTACCAATTTTCCTTCATCGATACCTTTTTGCATAATTGAGATCATCGGATCGAACATTTCATTACGGAATGCGTCACGGATTACCGCCCGGCTTTCTTCACCGTGGATGTGTTCGCGGTCATGCACCAGTCCAGTATATTCAGCTTGGAAGTTGTCCAAAAAACAGGCTGCGATACGGGTCAGGCGTTCTTCCAGAGAGCCGGGTTGCTGAATGGATGGACGAAGCTCCCGTAATTTGTGCACAAGTACCTGGACATAGAGATCTTCTTTATCCTTGAAATAGTAATAAAGGGTGGGCTTGGTGATCTCGCATTGCAGGCACAATTCATCCATGGATAAGCCGCGGTACCCCTTTTGTTGGAAGAGCAGCCAGGCCGTCTTCAGGATCTTTTCAGCATTCGCGTTTGAAAGCTTATTTTCTTTATTCATTCAAACCTTTTCTTTTATATACTGTATAGTATATTATATACTATTTAGTATACATGTCAAGACACGCGATAAAAATGACCTTGACAAAGGTATTTTTTAAGTGTGTTAGAATAAAAATCACTATGTCTGAGTTTAGTTTTGTATTGGCTTCGAATTCACCCCGACGCAAAGAGCTGTTGGACCTGCTTGGCGTAGAATTTACGATCCGCCCGGCGGACGTGGATGAAACTGAGAAGATCGGCGAAGACCCCCGAGCTTACGTTCAGCGCCTTGCCGTGGCTAAAGCACGAAAAATGTCGAGTTCAGCCGGTTTTAAACAAATCGTTCTGGCAGCCGATACCACCGTCACAGACGGTAAAGTGATCTTAGGAAAACCCGCCAATGCTGCCGAAGCGCGGTTGATGCTGCGAAAATTGCGCGGACGCGTCCATTTCGTCCACACCGCGATCGTATTACTCGCGCCGGCTAGTGGACGGTCAGCGACTGACCTTTGTTCCTCACGGGTCCGCATGCGCGCTTATTCCGATGATGAGATCGAAGCCTACATACAAACTGGCGATCCTCTTGACAAAGCCGGCGCTTACGCGATCCAGAATGAAGCGTTCAATCCGGTGGACCAATTCAAGGGTTGTTTCGCCAGTGTGATGGGATTGCCTCTTTGCCATGTGGAAAGGAACCTCAAGCGAATGGGCTACGGCGATCGAAAAGAGCTTCCTTTTCGATGCCAAAAGAAACTCTCCTATAACTGTCCGATCTACCAAAGAGTCCTAAATGGGGAAGATGTCGGATAGACACCGGTTTGTTACCCGGAGGTTACCATGAAAATCAAAAATATAGTCATTGTGATTCTGCTATTACTTATGATTACATCGTGCACCGGCAATGGGGGAGTAAGTAGTGAATTGCCAACGCCGGTGGTCAACACCACCAGCACACCGGATGTTACGACGACTGTAAAAAATTTCCTTGATAAATGGAAAGCGGCGGATTACGCAGGCATGTACGCTATGCTGGCACAGACCAGTAAGGATGCCATCTCTGAGGTTGATTTCACTAAGAAATATACCGACGCCACAAACAGCCTGACAATGACAAGTTTGGAGTATGGAATTACATCTTCATATACAGGAACTGCGTCGGCGAATGTTGGTTACCAGGTGAACTTTACGACCAGTCTGTTTGGAGTTATTCAAAACCAGATGGAGATGAACCTGGTGCTGGAAAACGGCGCCTGGAAGGTGCAGTGGGATACCGGTCTGATCATGAAGGAACTGGCGGGTGGGAATTCATTGCTACTGAACATCACCCATCCCAGCCGTGGCGACATTCTGGATCGCAACGGCGATTACTTGGTAACACAGACCGACGCGGTCGCACTTGGCATCGACCCCAATAATGTTTCCAGCAATAGTATCTCCCTTCTCATCCAGGAACTGGCAGAGATGACCAAGAAGCCGATCAATGTAGTCGAACAGCTTTACCAGGATGGGGCAAATAATGGTGACGCATACATTGCCATCGGTGAGGTGTCGAAAGAGGTTTACGACAAATACGCCACAACCATGGAGAACATCCCGGGCTTTGTGATGAATGAATATAATTCCCGCTACTACTACACAGGCGGGGTGGCATCGCAGGTGATCGGTTATACACTCAGCATCTCAGCCGATAACTACGACTACTATCGCAAACTGGGTTATGCCGGTGACGAAAAAGTGGGCACAGCGGGGATCGAGAAGTGGGGCGAACAATACCTGGCCGGCGTACCTCAAGCGGATTTATATGTAATGGCACCCGACGGCACCACGGTCACTCGTCTGTTGCACGTCGATCCAAAGGCAGCTGATACTATCAAAACCACCATCGACAAAAATTTGCAGATTCTGGTTCAAAAAGCCTTACTTGGTTTCAAAGGCGCAGCTATCGTGATGGATGTAAAAACTGGTGAGATACTGGCAATGGCCTCTTCACCGGCTTACGACCCAAATCTTTTCCAGACCGCGAATTACAATAGCCAGTGGCAATTGAATAATCTGATCAATGACACCGACTTACCTATGTGGAACCGGGCTGCTCAATCCTCTTACCCGTTGGGCTCTGTCTTCAAGATCATCACCATGTCTGCGGCATTGGAATCGGGGATGTATAAACCCGATACCATCTATAACTGTACCAGTCAGTGGACAGAAATGGGCGTCCCCTACAATGACTGGACTTATGACAAGGACCTGCCCCCATCGGGTGAATTGACACTTATCCAGGGATTGATGCGTTCGTGCAACCCCTACTTCTATCATATTGGACTGGATCTTTACCGAAACAAGAGTGCTACTTACCTGTCTGATATGGCACGCGCTTTTGGCTTAGGATCGCCAACCGGAATCGATGCCGTGGCAGAAGATTCTGGCGCGATCAACGATCCCACTGGTGACGGCGATGCATTTCAAATGGGCATTGGTCAGGGTAATATGCTGGTCACGCCGCTTCAGGTGGTTGATTTCATCGCGGCTATAGCCAATGGCGGAACGCTCTACCGTCCGCAAGTAATTCAAAGTGTGGTGGATGTTAATGGAAATACCGTTATCGACTTTGAGCCGGAAGTTCGTGGCAAGCTTCCGATCTCGCAAACCACCCTGGACGCTGTTCGTGAAGGCATGAAAGAAGTGGTCAACAACTCGAAGGGTACCGCCTACAGCAAATTCCTTGGATTGAATATCGCTATTTATGGAAAGACTGGAACAGCGACAACCTCGGTAGAGGATCCCCACTCCTGGTTCGCGGGTTATACGGCGGAGAACCGAACCGACTTGCCCGATATCGCGGTGGTAGTCGTTCTTGAGAATATGGGTGACGGCTCAGCTTACGCGGCCCCGGTCTTCAGACGTATCGTTGAAGACTATTTCTACGGTGCTCCGCAAGCAGTATATCCCTGGGAGCTGACATATTACTATACAAAAACGCCTACGCCGAAGGAATAAACAGCGAATCAATGACAGAGGCAGAACTGACAGGTAGGGTGGTACGATGCCAATCCGGTTTCTTTACGATCCGGGTGGGAGAACAGGTTATCACTTGCGGAATCCGAGGAAAACTCAAACGCCGCAAGATTCAGGGTGATATCCTTGCGATCGGCGATGAGGTAGCTATTACGGTGCTGCAAGATGGCAGTGGGGTGATCGAAGAGATCCTGCCGCGTCACTCACAGCTTGTACGCCTTGACCCAACACCCCGCGGAGAATACTGCCAGATTCTGCTCGCCAATGCCGACCAGATCATACCGGTTTTTGCCTGTACCAATCCCGAACCCCATTTAAGAATGTTGGACCGCTTTTTGGTGATCGCTGAGAAGCAACACCTGAAAGCGGTCATTGTTGTTAACAAGATCGACCTGCTAAACCTTGAAAAAGCCAAAGGAATGTTCGCGGTTTATCCCAAACTGGGTTACCCTGTGATCTTCACATCCGCGAAGGAAGGTCTGGGGGTAGAAGAACTCCGTAAAGTTTTGAGCGGAAAAATTTCAGCGCTCACCGGACCATCTGGAGTCGGAAAATCAAGTTTGCTGAACGCGCTTCAACCGGGGTTGGGTGTAGCTGTCAACGAAATTGGCTCAGTCACCAATAAGGGCAAGCACACAACCGTCGTGCGTGAAATCTTCCCTCTGACTGGAGGTGGTTTTGTAGCTGACCTGCCGGGTCTGCGCAGGCTGGCTCTCTGGGACACCCAACCGGAAGAGTTGGATGGGTATTTTCCCGAATTGAAAGACCTTGTGTCTGAATGCCAGTTCAACGACTGCACTCACCGCAACGAACCTGGATGCGCAGTGCTACGGGCGGTTGCCGACGGACGGGTGGACCCGGCCAGATACGAATCTTACAAGAGATTAAGATTTGGTGAATAATCCCTTAAAATTCTCATAATAGATTAAGAGTTTACTAATCTTTGAACTCCAAACCGCGTGATAAAAAACACTTACTTGTTGACATCAAGAATTATTAGAGTTAATATATAGTAACGTGGGGCAGGTAATCGGGCTTGCCTCCGTGTACCTTTTTTGAAAGACAATAATCCGCGCCAATAAGGATTATGCCTTGCATATGCACAGGCAACGTCTTTCGTATCATCCAATTCCTTGAGGAGGAGACATGAAGCAAAATCGTTTCTATGTAGTACT